>CAVXFP010000003.1:0-270744 GCA_963761065.1 uncultured Alphaproteobacteria bacterium
GGGTGCACTTAGTGCAGATGGTGCAATTGCGGACTTTGCGAACGGCGGCCATGCCCCATTATGCGGCCGACGGCGGAGGCGGGGATTAGTTCGCGCGGTTTCCGGATGGCGAGACGGAGCTCCATTGATTTGGACGCCGCATGCCGGGTCAATTCGACCGGGGGTCCTGGGTCATGGGCGTCTTGACGCAATGCGTGTTGAGCCACGGGTTATGATTTTGGGGGACATTGATGGGACGGGCGGGGTGCCGATTTCGCCCTGGGGGCCAGGTCAGTCTCGACCTAGCAAAGACCCGCTGCGTCTCTGGAATTGGGCGGTTCTTGGACGGATATCCCCAAGCACAACCGTAGCTGGAGATCGTTATGTCCGACGAAGAAGACGAAAAGGTGGTCCACTTATCCGATCATCGTCCCAAGCCTGAGACCGAGAAGGTTCTCCGCCAGAAATGGAAATCGAGTCTCGATGGTGGCTACACAGTAGTACCGTCGGTCCTATTACGACATCTCCCAAGCCTGGGTGTGCGCGCGGCTGAACTCGCAGTACTGATCGTCCTAATAGACTTCTGGTGGAAGCCGGCCGACATGCCATGGCCCGCCAAATCTAAGCTCGCACAACTGCTTGGAGTATCGGAAAAGACTGTTCAACGGTCGATCAAACGCCTGACTGAACGGGGCCTCATCCGGGCGGAGCCGCGCTTTCGTGCGCATGGCGGCCAGACCTCCAATCGCTACGACTTGGTTCCGTTGGTCGAACGCCTTGAGGTAGTAGTCAATGATCTCAAGGCCGTGGAGAAGGAAGTGGAGACGGCTCGCACTGCGGCCGTACACAAGAGTGCGCCCAAGACCAAGGCGGCTGCGATCAAGGAGGGTTAGGGATGAGTACTACGCCCGAACGGCGCAAAGCAGCCCGTGATGACATCGCCCGCGCTCTGAAATTCCGCCGGCACGCCTATGTCGTCCACTATGCGTGCGAAGGGTTTGAGGTGCCTGCGCGGCGGGTGACGGCGATCGCCGCGAGGAATTCGGCACCGGCGTGACCGAATGCTTCGAACTGGAAAGTGAGCTCCGTCTGGCAGGCGTTGAGCCTGCTACGGCCTCGGCTGCCTGAGTCCGATTTGTATGAACGCAAGATGCTTGACGCATTCTACGCCTTTGTGCGCAACCACAAGGATCACTATTGGCTGCACTGGAACATGCGGGACTTAACGTTTGGCTTCCTAGCTTTGCAGAACCGCCAGAAGGTTCTTGGCGGCAACGTGGTTCTGATCCCTGATCAATACCGAATTGATCTGGCTTCGCGCATGGTTGATCTCTACGGCGATAACTATGCAGACCAAAAGAACCGGTTGCGTGCTCTCGCGGCCCGCAACGGCCTTGCCATGCGACATCTCATTGACGGTGGGCAACAAGCTGAGACCCTCGCCCGCGTGACTATGCGTCCGTCACTCGCTCACTTCTTAATCGCGTGGATTTGCTTTACGCCATTGCTACCAAAGCAAATGACGGCTCACTTAAGACACAAGCGCCATGGCGGGATCGCGTCGTGGGTGCAGGCGGCGCTCACACGGGCCAAGGAACACCCTCTCGTGCTAACCTGTGCTGTCATTGCGCCGATGCTCAGCGTCGTAATCGGCGGGCTAAAGCTCTGGAGGTCACTCGGATGGTCATTCCTAGCCAAGTGCTGGGCAGGTGCGCTTGTGGTCGACGCCCGCCCCCTAATGCGCCTCGTCCCAGTTCCCCGCCGCGTGGGCTTCGACCTCGAGGGGGACCGATAGCGCCACGGCCGGTTCCGCCGCGCGGCTCATGACCTTCCTGGCCAGGGCGCAGACGGCGTCGGCTTCGGCCTCGGGCGCCTCGAACACCAGTTCGTCGTGGACTTGCAGCAGCATGCGGGCCTTCAGGCCGGCGTCCTTCAGCGCATGCGGCATCCTGATCATGGCGCGCCGCATCACATCCGCCGCCGAGCCTTGGATAGGCGCGTTGATGGCGGCGCGTTCGGCGAACTGGCGCTCGGCGGCGGACTGGGAGCGGACCATGGGCACGTTCACCTTGCGCCCGAAGATGGTGGAGACGAAGCCGTGCTCGCGCACCTCGGCGCGCATGCGGTCCATGTAGTCGCGGATGCCGGGGAAGCGCTCGAAATAGGTGTTGATGTAGGCGGCCGCCTCGCCCTGGGGGATGGCCAGCTGGTTGGCCAGGCCGAAGGCGCTGATGCCGTAGATGATGCCGAAGTTGATCGCCTTGGCCCGGCGGCGCACGTCGGCCGGCATGCCCTCCACCGGCACGCCGAACATCTCCGAGGCGGTCATGGCGTGGATGTCCAGGCCCTCGGTGAAGGCGCGCTTCAGCTGGGCGATGTCGCCGATGTGGGCGAGCAGGCGCAGCTCGATCTGGCTGTAGTCGGCGCTGATCAGCACGCATCCCGGGTCGGCGATGAAGGCGCGGCGGATCTTGCGGCCCTCCTCGGTGCGGATCGGGATGTTCATCAGGTTCGGGTCTGACGAGGCGAGCCGGCCGGTGGTGGTCGAGGCCAGGGCGAAGGAGGTGTGCACCCGCCCGGTGCGCGGCGAGATCGCGGCCACCAGGTTGTCGGTATAGGTGCCCTTCAGCTTGGAGAGCTGGCGCCAGTCGAGGATCACGCGGGGCAGGGCGTGGCCCTGGGCGGCCAGGTCCTCCAGCACCTTCACGTCGGTGGAGGCGGCGCCCTTGGCGGTCTTCTTGCCGCCGGCGAGGCCCAGCTCGCCGAACAGCAGCTCGCCGATCTGCTTGGGGCTGCCGAGGTTGAAGGGCCGGCCGGCCAGCTTGTGGGCCTCCGCCTCGAACTCGCCCATGCGCACGGAGAACTCGTTGGAGAGCCGGCGCAGGGCGTCCGGATCGACGCGCACGCCGTCGCATTCCATCTGGGCCAGCACCGCCGGCAGGGGCCGCTCCAGGGTCTCATAGACGGTCAGCAGGCCCTCGGCGGCGAGGCGCGGGTAGAGGCGGTTGTACAGGCGCAAGGTGACGTCCGCGTCCTCGGCGGCGTAGGCGACGGCCTTGTCCAGCGGCACGTGCTTGAAGCTGATCTCGCCCTTGCCGGAGCCGGCCACCTGCTTGAACGGGATGGGTTCGTGGCCGAGCCACAGCTTGGAAAGCTCGTCCATGCCGTGGCCGTGCAGCCCCGCCTCCAGCACGTAGGAGACCAGCATGGTGTCGTCGATGGGCGAGACGGCGACGCCGTAGCGCGACAGCACCGCCATGTCGTACTTGGCGTTCTGGGCGATCTTCAGCACCGCCGGGTCTTCCAGCAGGGGCTTCAGCCGTTCGATGACGAGGGCCAGCGGCAGCTGGTCCACCGCCTCGGCCGGACCCTCCAGCGCCAGGCCCTCGGCCTGGTTCTCGTGGCCCACGGGGATGTAGCAGGCCTTGCCGGGCGCGGCGGCCAGCGACACGCCCACGAGGTTGGCGTTGGCGGAGGAGAGCGCGTCCGTCTCGGTGTCGAAGGCGACGATCGCCGACCGCGCGGGCCTCGGCGATCCAGCGGTCCAGATCGGCCTCGGTGCGCACGCACTCATAGCCGTTCGTGTCGATGGGGGCCTCGTCCGCCGGCCGCTCGGAGACCGGCTGGGGCGCGCGGCGGGCGTCCATCACCGGAGCCTTGGGCGCGGGCCGGGCGGCGCCGTGCAGGCCCGCGCCGGGCTCGCGCTCGGCATGGCCGCCGGCCACCCGGCGGGCCAGGGTGTTGAACTCCATCTTCTCCAGGAAGGCGGCGAGCGTCGGGCCGTCCGGATCGTCGATGGCCAGGGCGTCCAGCGGCTCGGGCAGGGGGGCGTCGCTGGTGAGCTTCACCAGCTCGCGCGACAGGCGGATCTGGTCGGCGAACTCGATCAGGGTCTGGCGGCGCTTGTCCTGTTTGACCTCGCCGGCGCGGGCCAGGACGGAGTCCAGGTCGCCGTATTCGTTGATCAAGCAGGGCGGCGGTCTTGACGCCGATGCCGGGGGCGCCGGGCACGTTGTCGACGCTGTCGCCGCACAGGGCCTGCACGTCCACCACCTTGTCCGGCGGCACGCCGAACTTCTCGGCCACCTGCTCGGGGCCGATGCGCAGGTTCTTCATGGTGTCGAACATCGACACGCCCTCGCCGACCAGCTGCATCAGGTCCTTGTCGGAGGAGACGATCACCGCCTCGCCCCCGGCGTCGCGCACGGCCTTGGCGTAGGACGCGATCAGGTCGTCGGCCTCATAGCCGGCCAGCTCGATGCACGGCACGCCAAAGGCCTTGGTGGCCTCGCGCACCAGGGGGAACTGGGGGACCAGGTCCTCCGGCGCCGGCGGGCGGTGGGCCTTGTATTCGGGGTAGAGATCGTTGCGGAAGGTCTTCTCCGAATGGTCGAAGATCACCGCCAGGTGGGTGGGCGCCTCCGGCTCGTTGCGCATGTCGCCCAGGAACTTCCACAGCATGTTGCAAAAGCCCGCCACCGCGCCGACCGGCAGGCCGTCGGACTTGCGGGTCAGCGGCGGCAGGGCGTGATAGGCGCGGAAGATGTAGCCGGAGCCATCCACCAGATAGAGCCGCACGGCGGGCCCGTCCTGGGTGTGCGGGCGGGGCAGGCCGCCGGAAGGCGAGGGGGCGTCGGCGATGTCGGCGTCGGTCATGGGGGGAGGATAGAACCAGCTCCTCGGCCGTGAAGCGAGAGGCGCTCCCTTCCCCCTGGAGGGGGGAAGGGTAGGGATGGGGGTGGCGCCATATCGGCGGCGAGGCGGTTGGCTATAATTCGCCGAGACTTGCGCCCAGGATTTGCGAAGGAGCGGCTCTGAGCATGATCGACGTCCGTGTCCTGTCCGGAGAGTGTCCCACCCCCATCCCCGGCCCTTCCCCCCTCCAGGGGGAAGGGAGAAGGAAGGCGCTATGATCCGTCTTCACGTCCCTGACGACCTGGGTCCGGGCGCCCAGATCGCGCCCGCCGCGCCCCAGGCCCACTATCTGCTGAACGTCATGCGGCTGAAGGCGGGCGACGAACTGCTGCTGTTCAACGGCCGCGACGGGGAGTGGCGCGCGAGGCTGGCGATGACCGGCAAGCGCGGCTGTCGGCTGGACGTCGAGGCCAGCACCCGGCCCCAGGCGGCCTCGCCGGACGTCGAGCTGATCGTGGCGCTGGTGAAGCGCGCGCGGCTGGAGTCCATCGTGGAGAAGGCGGCCGAGCTGGGCTGCGCGCGCGTGCGGCTGGTGCTCACCGCCCGCACCAACGCCGAGCGGACAAGATGGAGCGGCTGCAGGCCATCGCCACGGAGGCGGCCGAGCAGACCGGGCGGCTGGACGTGCCGGAGGTCACCGGGCCCGGACAAGCTCGGCGACGTGCTGGACGGCTGGCAGAGCGAACAGGGGCCGGCGCCTGATGTTCTGCGACGAGGCGGGCGACGATCCAGAAGCGGAGTGGGGCGGCCCCGAAGGCCGCGCGCGGCCTGCGCTGGAGGCGCTGGGGTGCGTGGTTCGAGACGCGGACCTACGGTCCGCTCCTCACCATGACGAACTCAATGCCAATCCGGACCGTCGTCATCCTGAGGAGGCCGTGCAAGCGGCCGTCTCGAAGGACGCACGCCCCTGGTCGGTCCTGATCGGCCCCGAGGGCGGGTTCAGCCCCGAGGAGCGGGCGCGGCTGCGGGGTCTCCCGTTCGTCACGCCGGTCACCCTGGGGCCCCGGATCCTGCGCGCGGACACCGCCGCCATCGCCGCCCTGACCCTGCTGCAGGCGGCGCTCGGCGATTGGCGATAGGCCAGCCCTTGAGCGCGCCGGGCTTGGCGCCCATCTGCTCTGCGACTACAGGAGTCGGCGACGGGGAAGGGCCGCCTCGATTATAACGCCACGGGAGGGCGAATGGGGCGGGCGATGGTAGACGACGCGCCTTTGACGCTGGACGCGATGACGGCCCATCTGGCGTCTGGCTGCAAGCCTGCGTCGGCGTGGCGCGTCGGCGCCGAACACGAGAAATTCCTGTTCCGTATGGGCTCTTTGGAGCCGGTCCCCTACGAGGACCACGGCGTTCGCGCCCTGCTCGAGGGCCTCCGCCGGTTCGGCTGGGAGGACGTGCGCGAGGGCTCCACCCTGATCGCCCTGAAGCGCGGCGACGCGAACGTGTCGCTGGAGCCCGGCGGCCAGTTCGAGCTGTCCGGCGCCCCGCTGGAGACCATCCACGACATCTACGAGGAAACCGTCCAGCACCTGGCGGAATGCAAGGCGGTGGGCCAGGAGCTCGGGATCGGCTTCCTCGGCCTCGGCTTCATCCCCACCTGGACCCGCGCCGAGGTCCCGGTGATGCCCAAGGGCCGCTACAAGATCATGCGCGCCTACATGCCCAAGGTCGGCGGCCTGGGGCTCGACATGATGTTCCGCACCTGCACGGTGCAGGCGAACCTCGACTTCGCCTCCGAGGCCGACATGGTCGCCAAGTTCCGCACCAGCCTGGCGCTGCAGCCGATCGCCACGGCCCTGTTCGCCAATTCGCCCTTCACCGAGGGCAAGCCCAACGGCTTCCTGTCCGCCCGCGCCAACGTGTGGACCGACACCGATCCGGACCGCACGGGCCTGCTCAACTTCGTGTTTCAGGACGGCTTCGGCTTCGAGACCTACGCCCGTTACGCGCTCGATGTGCCGATGTATTTCGTCAAGCGCGACGGCCGCTACATCGACGTCGCCGGCCAGTCGTTCCGCGCCTTCGCTGACGGCGGACTGGACGCCGTTCCCGGAGATCGGGCCGGGCTGAAGGACTGGGAAGACCACCTGTCCACCATCTTCCCCGAGGTGCGGCTGAAGCAGTACGTCGAGATGCGCGGGGCGGACTCCGGCCCGCTGGATCGCCTCGCCGCCCTGCCGGCGCTGTGGACCGGGGTGCTCTACGACGCGGCGGCCCTGGAAGCGGCCTGGGACCTTTGCAAGGGCTGGACGAGCGAGGATCGGGCGAAGCTGCGCGCCGATGTCGCCCGCATCGGCCTGAAGGCCGAGGTCGCCGGACGCTCGGTGCAGGACGTGGCGCGCGATCTTCTGGCCATCGCCCGCGAGGGGCTGAAGGCCCGCCGGCGTGGGCGCGAGGGCATGGCGGACGAAGCGGGCTATCTCAATCCGCTGGACGAGATCGCCGCCAGCGGGATCACCCCGGCCGAGCATCTTCTGGAGCTTTTCCACGGGTCCTGGGGCGGCGAAGTGCGAAACGCCTTTGACGATTTCGCCTATTAAATTCGCCTATTAGCTGTCGCCCGTATTTCGTCACGAATTTTGCTCACTATATTGCCGCTGTGGATCAGCGGAGGCTGGAGTGGGAATTTTTGGGACGAGCCGGGCCAGCGTACTTGGCCTTGCCCTTGGATTGGCGCTAGCGGTTTCCGGTCTCGCCCTGGCGGCGACCGAGGGGCAAGGCGGCGACATCTGCGGGGTGTGGCAGGCCCAGTCCCGTGGCGCGCTCGTCAGGATCGACACCTGCGGCGAAGGCGTCTGCGGCACGGTGCTCTACGCCAAGCCGGCCAAGTCCAACCCACTGCTGCTGGACGTGAACAACCACGACCCGGCGCTGCGCAGCCGTAAGATGGTGGGCTCGACGCTGATCACCGGCTTCACCGGCGGGCCGGTGAAGTGGACCGGCGGGCGGCTCTACAATCCCGGCGACGGCAACTTCTATCACGGCAGCCTGACCCTGCTCGACGAGGGCCACCTGGAGGTCAAGGGCTGCGCCCTGATCATCCTGTGCAAGTCACAGACCTGGACCCGGATCGACTAGGTCGGGACAGTCAGAGCGGCGCGCAGGCGCCCTCCAGCCAGGCGCGCACGTCCGGCTCGACCAGCGGCCCGATCTCGGCCAGCACCCGCGCGTGATAGGCGTCGACCTGGGCGCGCTCTTCATCGGTCAGCATCCCGACCTCGATCAAGGCCCGCTCATGGGGCGCGAGCGTCAGGGTCTCGAACCCCAGCATCTTGCGCTCGCCGCCCGCGATGTCGGCCGGCTCGGTGACGAACTGCAGGTTCTCCACGCGGATGCCGTAGGCGCCGGTCTTGTAGTAGCCGGGCTCGTTGGAGACGATCATCCCGGGCTTCAGCGGCACGCGGTTGTCGGTCTTGGCGATGCGCTGGGGCCCCTCGTGCACCCCCAGATACGAGCCGACCCCGTGGCCGGTGCCGTGGTCGTAGTCCAGGCCGTGGGCCCACAGAGGCGCGCGGGCGAGGGCGTCCAACGCCGAGCCCGTGGTTCCGGCCGGAAAGCGCACCCGGCCCAGCGCCAAATGGCCCTTCAGCACCAGGGTGTAGCGCTCGCGCATCTCAGCTGACGGGCGCGCCGAAGGCCACCGTGCGGGTGACGTCGGTGGTGCCGTCCAGGTACTGGCCGCCGGAGTCCACCAAGAGCAGCGAGCCCGGCTCGGTCGCGGCGCACGGTGCGGCGCGTGGGGCGATAGTGGACGATGGCGCCGTTGGGCCCGGCGCCGGCGATGGTGTCGAAGGACAGGTCGCTCAGGACGCCCGTGGCCTCGCGCAGGGACTCCAGCTTGGCGACGACGTCCAGTTCGTCCGGAAGGCTCGTCTGGGCGTCGGTGGCGAGCCAATGCAGGAAGGCGCACAGGGCCGCCCCGTCGCGGACGTGGGCGCGCCGGGCGCCTTCGATCTCCACGGCGTTCTTGCAGGCGCGCGGCAGCGCGCAGGGGTCGGTCGGCGGACCACCACGCGGCGCCCGCCGCGGTCAGCACCTCGCCGTACCAGGCCGCCGACTGGGCCGGGTCGACCAGCACCCGCCGGCCCTCCAGCCCGCCCAGCGCCGGCTCGCAGGGCGGCGGGCGGCTCCAGCGTCACCTGATTGCCGAGCCACGCGGGCAGGGCGGGGGTCACCTTGGCGGGGTCCAGGAACAGGCGGGCGTGGCCGTCCGCGTCCACGATCGCCTGGCCTAGAGGCAGGGGCGATCTGATCACGTCGCCGCCGCGGATGTTGAACAGCCAGGCAATGGAGGCCGGCGCGGTGAGCACCGCCGCGTCCGCCCCCGCCTGCGCGATCGCCACGCCAATCCGCGCGCGCTTCGAGGCGGAGTCTTCGCCGGCGAACTCAAGGGGGTGGGGAACCACCGGCGCCTGGGGCTGGGCCGGACGCTCGGCGCCCCAGGCCTCGTCCAGGGGATTGGGCTCGACAGGGGTCAGCTCGGCGCCGGCCTTTGCGGCGGCGGCCTTCAGCTTCTCCACGGCGTCGGGGGAATGCAGGCGCGGGTCGAAGCCGATCTTCCAGCCCTTGCGCGCGGCGCTCTCCAGATAGGCCGACACGCCCGCCGTCGATCAGGTCGCGCACCTGGAACAGGGCCGGATCGACCTGGTCCCTGGCCTGCAGGGTGTAGCGGCCGTCCACGAACAGGGTCGCCGCGTCCTTCAGGATCACCGCCGCCCCGGCCGAGCCGGTGAAGCCCGTGGCCCAGGCCAGGCGGTCGTTGGCCGCCGGCAGGTATTCGTTCTGATGCTCGTCCTCGTGCGGCACCAGCAGGCCGTCCAGCCCCCGCGCCGCCATGGCCTTGCGGATCAGGGGCAGGTGCTTGGCGCCGAAGGACGGGTCGGCATGATCCTCGAAGGTCTGACGCATGCGCCGAACCTAATCCATGGCGGGCCGGCCGCAAGCGCCGTGGAGGTGGCGCCCCGCGCCAAGCTGGGCGATGATCGGGCCTGTTCAGGCTGGAAGGGGCCCTATCATGCACGACTGCTGCGACATCGGCCGCGCGCCGAGGGCGCACTCACGCCGCGCCTTCATGAAGACCGTCGCTCTGGGATCTGGCGTCGCCATGATGCTGGGAACCCGCGCCTTCGCGTCCGGGAACGTGGACGCCCTGCTGCTCACCTGCATGGACTACCGGCTGGAGAACGAGATCCTCGCCTACATGGACGGCCGGGGCCTGCGCGACAAATACGATCACGTGGTGCTGGCCGGCGCGTCGCTGGGCGTGCTGACCGACCAGAAGCCGGACTGGGCGCCCACCTTCTGGCAGCACCTGGACATCTCCATCCAGCTGCATCACGTGCACGAGGTCATGGTGCTCGATCACCGCGACTGCGGCGCCTACAAGACCTTCCTGGGCGAGGACTTCGCCAAGGACCCGGCCAAGGAGCTGGCGGTCCATACCGACTATCTGAAGCGCCTGAAGGCCCAGATCGCCGAACGGCACGACAGCATCGGCGTCGAGCTGGGGCTGATGGCCCTGGACGGCTCGGTGCAGACCATCGCCTGAGCCGCCGCCGATGATCCGCGTCGCCAGGGCAGAGGACGGAGCGGACCTCGCGGCGATCTATGCGCCGATCGTGCGCGACACGGCGATCAGCTTCGAGCTCGAACCGCCGACCGCCGAAGAGATGGCCGAGCGGGTGGCCGCCACCTTGCCGACCTATCCCTGGCTGGTGTGGGAGGCGGAAGGTCGCGCGGTCGGCTACGTCTACGCCGGCCGGCATGCGCCGCGGGCGGCCTATCGCTGGTCCGCGGAGGTGACGGCCTATGTCGCGCCCGCGTTCCACCGCAAAGGCCTCGCCACGATCCTCTATGCGGCCCTGTTCGACATCCTGCGCCGCCAGGGATTTCACGCGGTGTTCGCGGGGGTGACCCTGCCCAATCCCCCCAGCGTCGGCCTGCACGAGGCCGTGGGCATGGCGCCGGTCGGGGTCTACCGCGAGGCGGGGTTCAAGTTCGGCGCCTGGCGCGACGTGGGCTGGTGGGGGATGACGCTGGATGACGGCGAGGGGGAGCCAGCCGAGCCGATCCCGTTCAGCAGGTTGGCGTATCCGCTGGGCTGACTGTTGCCGCGAAACCCTATCCGTCGTCATCCCGGACGGCCTGCAAGGCCGATCCGGGACCCAGGGGCCGTGCGCACCGCCCTGGGTCCCGGCTCTCCGCTTCGCTGCGGCCGGGATGACGAGAAGGGTTGCGCGCTAGCCCTTCCGCAACGCCAGCGCTGACCAGGCGTCGCGGCGCACGCGGAACTCCAGCTTGAGCCCCCGCGAGGCGTAGGCGGCGCTCACCATCCGCTCCTGGCCGCGCAATAGGCCCGACAGGATGAGCGACCCGCCCGGCGCCAGGGCCTCGGTGATCGGCTGGGCGAGCTCGATCAGCGGCCGGGCCAGGATGTTGGCGAAGATCAGGTCGTAGGGCGCCCCGGCGCGGACCTCGGGAGAGTTCAGGTCCGACGCCTCGATGAAGGTCGCCTTGGCGCGGTTCACGGCGGCGTTCTCCCGCGCGATGCGGACGGAGGGCGCGTCAATGTCGGTGCCGACAACCACACGCGCGCCGCAGCGGGCCGCCGCTATGGCGAGCACCCCGGTGCCGCAGCCCACGTCCAGCGCCCGCTCGAAGCGGCGGGCCTTGAGCAGGCGGTCCAGCGCCATCAGGCAACCAACCGTGGTGCCGTGGTGGCCGGTGCCGAAGGCGGCGCCCGCCTCGATGCGCAGGTTCACCGTTCCGGCCGGCGCCAGGCCCTTGTCGTGCAGGCCATAGACGAAGAACCGCCCGGCGCGCACAGGCGGCAGGCCCGACAGCGCCATGGCCAGCCAGTCCGCGTCCGCCAGGGGCTCGGTCTTGACCTGCAGCGTCGGAAAGTCCGCCAGCACGGCTTCGATCCCGCGCGCCTCCTCGTCCGTGGTCGGATAGGCGTCGATGCGCCAGATCGCGCGCGCCTCGTCCTCCTCCAGGATGGAATAGGTCGCGCCCTCCAACGCCGGGTCCGCGTCGACGGCCGCGGCGGCGGCCTCCGCCTCGGCGCGGGGGCCCCGGGCGGTGATCTGCAGGGCCTGGCCCGTCATCAGTTCTCCGCCTTGCCGCCGGCCGAACGCTGGAAGATCTGAAGCGTGCGCAGCCGCGCCAGGCTCGCGGAGTTCGGGCTCATAGATCGTCGGCGGCCGGTCGGGCGAGAAGAAGCCGTGGTCGGCGTCGTAGAGATACAGCGGCACGTCCGGATGGCGGGCGCCGATCTTCTCCCAGTGGTCGGGGGTGATGTGCGCGTCCTTCTTGCCGAAGTGCAGGATCACCGGACACTTGGGCTCCTCGTCGAGGAACTGGCCCGCGATCCCGCCGCCGTAGAAGCCGGACGCCGCCGCCAGGCCCTCGCAGCGCGCCGAGGCGAGCCAGGCGACCGTGCCGCCGTAGCAGAAGCCCGCGATGAACACGGGCGGCGCCAGGGCGTCGATGCAGGCCTGGATATCGCCCGGCACGTGCGGCCAGGAGGCGCCGGCGTAATCGCGCAGCTGGGCGAAGTCGGCGTCCGGAATGGCCACGTCGAGGCCTTTTTGCGACCGGTCGAACATGGCCGGGGCGATCACCTCGTAGCCCTCCTCGGCGAAGGAGTTGGCGATGGCCTTGATGCCGTCCGTGACGCCGAAGATCTCCTGAACCACGATCAGGCCGCCCGCCGCGCGTCGGGCGGCTTCGCGTGATAGGCGGCGAACTCGAAGCCGTCGTCCTTGCTCTTCAGCGTGATCATCTCGCCCATGGGGTCTCCTCCTTACGCGTTGAAGCGGAAGTGCATCACGTCGCCGTCGCGCACCACATACTCCTTGCCTTCAAGGCGCATCTTGCCCGCCTCGCGCGCGCCGGTCTCGCCGTTCAGGCGGACGTAGTCGTCATAGGCGATGGTCTCGGCGCGGATGAAGCCCTTCTCGAAGTCGGTGTGGATCACGCCCGCGCTCTGCGGCGCGGTGGCGCCCACCGGGATGGTCCAGGCGCGCGCCTCCTTGGGCCCGACGGTGAAATAGGTCTGCAGGCCAAGCAGGGCGTAGGCCTCGTGGATCAGGCGGTTCAGGCCCGGCTCCTCCAGTCCGATGGCCTCCAGGAAGTCGGTGCGCTCGGCGGGGTCCAGCAGGGCGATCTCGGCCTCGATCTTGGCGGAGATGACCACGGCCTTGGCGTCGTCCTTGGCCGCGCGGGCGACGACGGCTTCCGACTGGGCGTTGCCCGTCCCGGCGCTGGCCTCATCCACGTTGCAGACGTAGAGCGCCGGCTTGGTGGTCAGCAGCTGCAGCATCCGCCAGGCCTTCTCGTCGTCGGCGGAGACCGTGGCCTTGTGGGCGGGCCGGCCGGCGTTCAGCTGTTCGAGGGCGAGGTTGACCAGGGCCAGGGTCTTGATCGACTCCTTGTCGCCGCCCTTGGCGAGCTTCTCCAGCCTGTCCTTGCGCTTTTCCAGGCTCTCCAGGTCCGCCAGCATCAGCTCGGTCTCGATGATGTCGAGGTCGGCCAGGGGATCGATCCGCCCTTCGACGTGGGTGACGTCCCCGTCCTCGAAGCAGCGGGCGACGAAGGCCACGGCGTCGCAATCGCGGATGTTGGCCAGGAACTGGTTGCCCAGGCCCTCGCCCTGCGAGGCGCCGCGCACCAGGCCGGCCACGTCCACGAAGGTGATCTTGGCCGGGATGATCTCCTTGGAGCCGGCGATCTTCGCCAGGCCTTCCAGCCGGGATTCGGGCACGGCCACTTCGCCGACGTTCGGCTCGATGGTGCAGAACGGATAGTTCGCCGCCTGAGCCTGAGCGGTCTCGGTCAGGGCGTTGAACAATGTGGACTTGCCGACGTTCGGCAGTCCGACGATGGCGACTTTCAGGGCCACAGGGCGTCCTCGAAGGCTTGAAGGGCGCTCTTATGAGCGAGCGGCGCGCTTAACGCCAGCGGGGAGGTCTTGGCCCCTAGGCCTCGCCCAGGGCCTGGGCGGCGAAGTCGCGCCAGGCGCGGGCTTCCTTGCGGTAGTGGGGGCTGGCGTTGGCCAGGCGCTTGTCGATGTCGGCCAGGGCCTCGCGCGCTTCCTGGGCGCGGCCGTGGTGGGCGAGGAAGGCGGCGTGGCGGGCCGAGCCCTCCATGCCGGGCAGGCGCGGCGCGGCCCAGGCGTAGGCCTGGTCGGCCTCCTCGGTACGGCCCAGCGCGTCCAGGGCCCGGGCCTTGGAGAGCACGGCCTGGGGCGTATGGCCCTCCGCGCCCTGGGCTTCGAGCTGGATCAGCAGGTCCAGGGCCTCGGCCGGGCGGTTCAGCTCGATCAGAGCGCGGGCGCGGCCCATGAGCAGGGCCGGGTCTTCGGCGTGCACGCCCGACAGCGCCTCGCGGTACAGCGCCTCGGCCTCGTCGTGGCGGCCGAGTTCGGCGGCGGCGGCGGCCAGATGCATCTGGTTCTGCACGGTGGCGGCCAGATCGTAGGCGGCCTTGGCGTCGCGATAGGTCCGCGCCGGGTCCAGGGTCTCGCGGGTGGCCTGGCCGAGCTTGCGGGCGGTCGGGCCCTTCATCATCTCCGGCAGCAGGACCGCGACCACATAGACGATCCCGCCGATGGGCTGGAACAACAGGATGATCCACAGCCAGAACATGTCCCGGCCGCTGCGCACCACGTGCACGCTCAGCAGGATCGAGAAGATCAGCGACAGCCCGAAGGCCGGCAGACCGAACCCGCCCATGCCCATCATCCGTCCGCCTCCCGGAGCGGCTGGCGCGGATCGGCCTTTTCGGCGGGGGCGAGGCGCAGCACCTCGCCCTGATAGCGCTCGTCCTCGCCGGCGACCAGCAGGGGCGCGGCCTGGGCGCAGGCCCTGCACAGCGTGTCCACCCACGGCTCCTCGGCCTTGGCGAAGTCCGACAACACGTAGCCCAGCACCTGCTCCTTGCCGCCCGGGTGGCCGATGCCCATGCGCGCGCGGCGGAAGTCCGGCCCGATCCAGTCGATGATCGAGCGCAGGCCGTTGTGGCCCGCCGCGCCGCCGCCGGCCTTCATGCGAAAGCGGCCGGGCGCGAGGTCCAACTCGTCGTGGAACACCACCACCTGCGCCGACTCCTCCTTGAAGAAGTGCATGGCGTCGGCCACCGAGCGGCCGCTCTCGTTCATGAAGGTCTGGGGCTTCAGGACCAGGACGTTCTCCGGACCCTCGGGCGTGTCGATTTCGGCCTTGCCGGGTCAGACCCAGAAAGCGCGCCCGTTCTGCGGCGAATCCATGGCGATCGGCGATCTCGTCCACGACGCGAAAGCCGATGTTGTGGCGGTTATCTTCGTACTTTGAGCCCGGATTGCCCAGGCCGGCCAGGATCAGCATGGCGGGGTCTCTTCATGGGCGGGGAGGCCGCGCCCGTGAAGGATGGCCCAGGTCGCGGCCCGGCGAAAGGCGCCGCGCCTATTCCTCGCCGGCTTCGGTCTCTTCCGCGGCGGCTTCGCCTTCCACGACTTCCTCGACCTCTTCGGCCTGGGCGCCGGAGATGGTGGCGATCACGAATTCCGGATCGGCGATCGAGGACTCCACGCCCTTGGGCAGGGTGATGGCCGAGATGCGGACGCTGTCGCCGATCTCCATGCCGGTGAGGTCGACGACCAGCTCCTCGGGAATGGAGTTGGCCTGGGCGCTCACTTCCAGCTCGTGGCGCACGATGTTCAGCGTGCCGCCGCGCTTGATGCCCGGCGCGGCTTCCTGGTTGCGGAAGTGCACTGGCACGTTGATGCGGATGAGCTGGTGTTCGCTCACGCGGTAGAGATCGAAGTGCATCGGCGCGTCGGTGACCGGGTGGAACTGCACGTCCTTGGCGATCACCGGCTGGGTTTCCGCGCCGTGCTTAAGCGTGACGAGGTGGCCGAGCAGCTTGCCGGTGTACAGGGCCTTGGAGAACTCCGGGGCCTTCACCGAGATCGACACCGGGCCGAGCGGACCGCCATACAAGACGCCGGGCACGCGGCCTTCGCGGCGCGCGGCGCGTGCGGCGCCGGACCCGGCGCCTTCGCGGACATCAACGTTCAGAACGATCTCGGCCATGGCCACGCCTCAAAACAAAGTCGCCGCGCGGACGCGCGGCGGGTGGACGCCCTTATCCGACGGGGGCGCGGCTAGATACACGCATCGCTCCAGGCGCGCAACATGGGCGCGCGAAAGAGGCGTCAGCGCCGCCGGTGTTTGCCCTTCTTCGCGGGAGCGGCAGGAGGATCCGCGGCGGCTTCGCTCTCGTCACCCGTGGCGGCGGCAGCCGCGATCAGGGTCGGCGCGCCCGACGCATCGGTTCCCGAGCCGACGGACGACATGACGCACTGGCTGGTGTCCATCATCGCGTGCAGGCCCAGGCAGAAGATGTCCTCGTAATACGGCTTCGCCACCGACAGACATTGATAGAGGTTCAGCTTGGACATGTTGAAGCAGAAGCCGTCCCCGTCGTTGACCATCAGCGCCGAGATGTTGGCCATGTCGTCGTCGCCCGCAGCGCCCAGCACCGCCAGGGCCGCGATGGCCATGCCGCGGACCACCGCTGGGGTGTAGGGCGGCTGGGCGGGACCTTCGGTGACGTTGAGGGGCGCCTCGCCGACCGAGGCCTTGGTCAGGGCGGAACGCAAGTCTTCGGGCGGCGTCAGGGGGCTGGCCGACAGCGTCTTGGCTTCTTCCAGGCGGCCGGCCGGATCGGGTACGGACTTCTTGGACCATTTGGCCTTGAGCTGGATGTCATAGGCGGCTTGCCGCACCAGGGCGCCTGCGTCGCGCACCTGGGCGGCCTGGGCGCCGATGGTGGCGACGATCAGCCCGGCCGCGCTGTCGTGCCCGTTCAGGGTCAGGACGTAGTTGGGGTCGGCCAGGATGTAGCGCACGATGGCGTCGCGGGTGCTCTTGTGCTTGGCGAACTCGCGCACCGCGTCGGTGAAGGCCTTGTCCTGCAGAGCCACCACCGCCGCATAGGCCACGATGCCCTGCTGGAGCTGGCGCTGCTCGGAGTGAACGCCGGTCCTGAGGGCGCTGGACACCGCCGCGCCGTCCGCGAAGGTCGGCGAGATGGCGCCCGCGTCTTTCATGAACATGGCGTAGGCGGCCGCCCGGTCGATCACTTGCGAGGCCAGCACCGGCGGGCCGACGGGAATTTCGGCCTCTACCTGCGGGGCGGGGGGCGCCTTCTTGCCGAAAAGCGAGAACGCCGCGGCGGGGGTCGGCGCGAAGGCGGCGGCCAGCGCCGCCACGATGGCCGCGGCGCAACCCGGAGCAAAGGCGCGGGCCAGGAAAGATTTCATGAATACAAGCCCCAGGGGCGGAAAACGCTACTGGACCCACCATAGGGCGACTCTGCGCCGAAGGCTAATCAAACAACTTTGACACCAACTCTTCGTTGGCGATTCGGCGGATGGCCTCGCCGATAAGGGGGGCGACGGTGACGTGCCGGACCTTGCTGGCCTTGCGGATCTGGTCGCCGCCGTCGATGGAGTCGGTGACCACCACTTCCTTCAGCGCCGAGCCGGAGATGCGCTCCACCGCCCCGCCCGACAGCACCCCATGGCTGACGTAGGCCGAGACCTCCTCGGCGCCCTCGTTGCTCAGGGCCTCGGCGGCGTTGCAGAGGGTGCCGCCGCCGTCGATGATGTCGTCGAACAGGATGCAGCGGCGGCCCTTCACGTCGCCGATGATGTTCATCACCTCGCTGACGCCCGGGCCGGAGCGGCGCTTGTCGACGATCGCCAGGTCCGCGTCGAGGCGCTTGGCCAGGGCCCGCGCCCGCACCACCCCGCCCACGTCCGGCGAGACGATCATCAGTTCGGCGGACTTGGGGTAGTTCTTCTGGATGTCGGCGGCCAGCACCGGCGTCGACAGGAGGTTGTCGGTGGGGATGTCGAAGAAGCCTTGGATCTGGCCGGAGTGCAGATCCATGGTCAGCACCCGGTCGGCGCCGGCGCGGGTGATGATGTTGGCCACCAGCTTGGCCGAGATCGGGGTGCGCCCGCCGGTCTTGCGGTCCTGCCGGGCGTAGCCGAAGTAGGGCATCACCGCCGTGATCCGCTTGGCCGAGGCCCGGGTCAGGGCGTCGATGCAGATCAACAGCTCCATCAGATTGTCGTTGGCCGGATAGGACGTGGACTGGATAACGAACACGTCCTCGCCGCGGACGTTCTCCTCGATCACCACGAACACCTCGTTGTCGGCGAATCGCCGGACCTGCGCCTTGGCCAGGGGCAGGTCGAGGTGCGCCCCAATGGCTTCGGCCAGCTTGAGGTTAGAATTGCCGGCGATCAGCTTCATCGTGTGCGGGGTTCCCGGGGCTGTCGCTCAGGGCTTCTAACAGCCGAGCCGGCCGGAGCAAGTGTTCTGGCGGCAACAGGTGGGGACGCGCGGCCTTATGCCTCCAACATGATCGCCGACAGCAGCCGTCCGTAGCCGACTTCGCCCCGGTGCACGGCGCGGCGGTTGGAGTAGAAGACCTCGGGTTCCGCATAGGTGTCGCGCCCGACCCATTCGGCGTTGAACACCCCGCAGGCGGCCAGGCGCGAGAGCACGAAGCCGGGCAGGTCGAACATCCGCTTGTCCGCCCGCGCGCCGGGGCTGAAGAACCGCGCCGCGCCCGGGGCGCCGGCCTGGAACGCCTCCAGGAAGTCCTCGCCGACCTCGTAGGAGTCCGGGCCGATGCACGGACCCACGGCCGCCGCCATGCGCGAGGGCTCCGCGCCCAAGGTCGTCATCGCCGCGACCGCCGCCTCCACCACGCCGCCCAGCGCGCCGCGCCAGCCCGCGTGGACGGCCGCGACCACGCGCGCCTCCGGGTCGGCGATCAGCACCGGCGCGCAGTCCGCCGCCAGGGCGCCGCAGACCAGCCCCGGCGTGGCCGTCGCCACCCCGTCCGCGCGCGGCCGCTCGGCCCAGGGCGCCTCGGCGGCCGTCACGACTTCGGCGGAGTGGATCTGATAGGCGGTGAGCAGCCGCTCGGGGCCCACGCGGAACACGGCCGCCGCCCGCGCGCGGTTCTCCTGGACGGCCGCCGGATCGTCGTCCGAGCCCGGCCCAGCGTTCAGGCTCTCGTAGACGCCGGTGGAGACCCCGCCATTGCGCGTGAAGAAGGCGTGGCGCACCCCGTGGGCGGCGGCCAGCAGCGGGGATTGGATCGTCTGGATCATCTCAGGCCGCCTCGAACCCGGGCGGGACCAGGCCGGACGCGTGGACTGAGGCCGCCTTGAACAGCGCGCCCATCTGGTCCTCGCCGATCAGGCGGTCCAGTTGACGGGCGATGAGGGCGGCGCGGTCTGGCCGGGCGCGGGCGAGCGCGTCGGCGCGGGCCTTGATCCCCAGGCGCGTCAGGAATTCCCGCTGGGTGAGGATGGACGAGGTCTCGGCGCCCTCGGCCCGCGCGGCGGCCAGCACGGCGGGAAAGTCGGCATGCACGGTGAGGTCCGCCTCGCCGGGGCAGGCGAGGGGGGAGACCTTCTCATGGCCCATGAGCGCCTGCAGGGTGTCGCCGAAGCCGGGCGCGTCTCGGCCGTAGTCGATCAGCAGCGCCGCCCCGCCCTGGCGCGCGACCAGGGCGCCGAGCTCGGCGCCGAAGGCCTCCTGGGCGGGGGCCAGCTCGAACACCGCGCCCGGCGCCGCCTCGGGCAGAAGGGCGTCCGCGGGGCGGCGCGCCAGGCCGAACGGCAGGTCGCCGGCCGCGTCCAGCCCCACCATACGCTCGGCCCAACCGGCCTCGGCGCGGACGAACTGGCGGACGGGCAGGCAGTCCAGCACCTCGTTGGCGACCAGGATCACCGTCGCGTCGCCGGGCAGCTCGGCCAGGCGTGCGGCCCAGCGCGGGGCGGGGGCGGCGCCGGTCAGCCGGAGCCGCTGGGCCTCGGCCAGGGGTGCGGAGGTCTCCACCAGCCACAGCTCCGCGGCGGCCAGGAAGTCGGGCGCGGCGGCGCGGCAGGCGCGCAGGGCGTCCTCCATCAGGGTCCCGTCGCCGGGGCCGACCTCGACCCACAGCACGCGCCCCGGCCGCCCCAGGCGCGCCCAGGTCTCGGCGCACCACAGGCCGATCAGCTCGCCGAACATCTGGGAGATCATGGGCGCGGTGATGAAGTCGCCCGCTTCGCCCAGCCGGGGCCGGGTCGCGTAGTAGCCGCCCTTCGGATCGTGCAGGCACCGGGCCATGAACTGGGCGACGGTGAGGGGGCCGGTCTGGCCGATCTCGGCCTTCAGACGGTCCATCAGGCTCATGCGGCCGGATCGGCGGGCTTCGACCCGGCCTCGGGCTCGGACTCAGACCCCGGTTCCGGCGCCGGTTCGCGCAGACCCCGCCAGATCAGCCATGCGCCGGCCAGCACCATCGGGACCGACAGCATCATCCCCATGGTCAGACCCATGGGGAACACCGGCATGTCCGCGTCTGGCTGGCGCACGTTCTCCAGGCTGATGCGGGCCAGGCCGTATCCGGCGAGGAACAGGCCGGTCAGGGCGCCGCGCTTGCTCAGCCAGCCGGCGCGGTGGGTCGCCCAGCGCAGGACCAGGAACAGCACCACGCCTTCCAGCCCCGCCTCGTACAGCTGGCTGGGATGGCGGGGCAGCATGCCGGCCGGGCACTGGCCGTACTCGCTCATGATCGTCTTGTTGCAGAACACCATGGCCCAGGGCACGTCCGTCACGCGGCCCCACAACTCGCCGTTGATGAAATTGGCGATGCGCCCGAAGAACAGGCCGAAGGGCACGCACGGCGCGATCAGGTCGCCCAGGCGCAGCATGTCGATGCGGTTGGCGCGGGAGAACAGGATCACCGCGATGATCACGGCGATCAGGGCGCCGTGGAAGCTCATCCCGCCGTTCCATATCTGGAAGGTCTCCAGCGGATGGGTGAGCAGGGTGTGGGTGTTGTAGAACAGCATCGATCCCAGCCGGCCGCCCCCGACCACGGCGAGGGTCAGCCACAGGACGAGGTCGTCGATCTGGAGCTTGTTGGCGGGCGCCGTTCGGCCGCCCCACAGCCGCGGCGTCGCGGCGAGCTTGAGGGCGTAACGCCAGCCGATCACGATGCCGGCGATGTAGGCCAGGGCGTACCAGCGCACGCCCAGCGGCCCGATGTGCGCCCCCGCGATGGTGAACTCATAAGGCCCCAGCAGGGGCACGAAGGGATTGATGTCGGGGAACTGCACGGCCGCGTCCTTCCAGTCGGGCGAGATGTATCAGGCCGCCGCGACGGAGGGGAGACCCGGGCGCGCGGCGGATCAGAGTTATCGAATCCTTCGCATCCGCCGCAGGTTTCCCATATACAGGGCCCTTCCCCCGCAAGGCTTTGGCGATGCAGACGCAAAATCCCTTTCTCGACGAGTTCTCCAAGCTGACCACCGCGGCCATCGGCCTGGCCCAGGCCGCCGGCGAGGAGGCCAAGGCCACGTTCCGCGCCCAGGTGGACCGGCTGGCCGCCGAGATGGACTTCGTCCGCCGCGACGAGTACGAGGCGCTGAAGGCCCAGGTCGCCGCGCTACAGGCGACTGTCGACGGCCTCAAGGGGAAAGGCGGGCGCAAAGCTCGCTCGGCACAAGAAGCTGGTTGAGACCTTCGGCGCGAAGCAGATTAGTTTGAGCACTGGAGGCGATTCGTCGGGGCGCGCCCTGGCGGGTCCTGTCTGAGGGGACGCATCCATGGACCAGATACAGCCGGAAGAAGACATGGAATTCGCACTGGATCCCCTGGACGTCGTTGAGCGCGTGCTGGCGGCCGAGAACCTGCCGTTCGACCGTTCCGACGAGGGCGATCTGGCCTTTTCCCTGGCGGGCGACTGGAAGGACTACGAGATGTGGTTCGCCTGGCGGCCCGAGGCGGACTGCCTGCAGCTGTGCGTCTCGCTGGACCTGCGCGCGCCCAAATCCAAGCGCAGCGCCACCCAGGCTCTGCTCACCCTGGTCAACCCCCGGGTGTGGATCGGGCACTTCGAGCTGTGGGTCGAGGAGGGCGAGGTGATCTTCCGCAACGCCATGGCCCTGCCGCACGGCGACCGGCCCACCATGGCCCAGGCCGCCTCGATGATCGACTCGGCGGTGGAGGCGGCGGACCGCTTCTATCCGGCCTTCGATTTCCTGCTGAAGGGCGGCAAGACCCCCGCCGACGCCATGACCGCCTGCATGTTCGAGACGGTCGGCCAGGCCTGAGGCCGACGCCTCTGCGCTTTTCTTCCTAGATCGTCCGATGCTCAGGGTGCGCGTCGCGCGACCCAGGGAGCCCATCCATGTCCCAGACCACACCCATCCTGCTTCTCGGCGCCGGCCGGCTCGGCGGGGCGCTGATCGACGGCTGGATGGCTGTGGGCGCGTTTCGGCCGGACGACCTGATCGTGGTGGACCCGCATCCGGGGCCTCAGGCGCAGGCCCTCGCGGCCGAGGGCGCGCGCCTCAATCCCTCCGACGCCGTCATCGCCGAGGCGCGGACGGTGCTGCTCGCGGTCAAGCCGCAGATGTGGCGCGAGGCTGCGGCGGCGCTGGAGCCAAAGCTGGCCAAGGACGCGGCGATCGTGTCGGTGGCGGCCGGGGTGAAGGCGGCGGACATCGCCGAGGCGTTCAAGGGCCGCCCGGTCGCGCGAGTGATGCCGATCACCGCCATCGCTGTAGCCAAAGGCGCGGCGGGGGTATTCGCGCCGGACGCCGTGGCCCGCGCCCGCGCCCACGCCCTGTTCGACCCGGTGGCCGGCGTCGTCGACGTGGACGACGAGGGCCTGATGGACGCGGTCACCGCCGTGTGCGGCTCGGCGCCGGCGTATCTTTACGCCTTCGTCGAAGCCCTGCAGGCGGCCGGCGTGGCCGAGGGGCTGTCGCAAGACGCCGCCAACACCCTGGCGCGGGCCACCATCGTGGGCGCGGCGGCGCTGCTGGGCGCCTCGCCGGAGGAACCGGCGGAGCTGCGACGGCAGGTCACCTCGCCCGGCGGCACCACCGAGGCGGCGCTGAAGGTGCTGATGGGCGAGGGCGGGCTCGGGCCGCTCCTGAAACAGGCCGCCGCCGCCGCCGCCAACCGTTCGCGGGAATTGGCGAAGAGTTGAAGAGCAAGGGTGAAGCTGGCTTGGGCGCGAGGCAGGCCGCAACCCCGTTCCCTCCCCCTGGAGGGGGGAGGGATGAAGGGTGGGGGTGGCGCCCTCTCAGCGATGCTGGGTCGAAGGTTGGTCAGAAGACGCTGGGCGCCCGCGCCTCATCTTGCGGCGGCGCCACCCCCATCCCCGGCCCTTCCCCCCTCCAGGGGGAAGGGAGTGTGAATGCGGTCCTCAACGTCTCTTCTTGGGGCCCTTACGCCCGGTCCAGCGCCCGGGAGAGGTCGCGCGCCAGGTCCACCGGATCCTCCAGCCCCACCGACAGGCGGATGCAGCCGTCCGTTAGGCCCAGCGTAAGCCGCTCCTCTTCCGTCAGCGAACGGTGGGTGGTGGTGGACGGGTGCGTGGCCAGGGACTTGGCGTCGCCGAGGTTGTTGGACAGGTCGATGATCTCGAAGGCGTTCAGCACGTTGAACGCCGCCGCCTTGTCCGCCATCTCGAAGGCCACCACGGTGCCGCCACCGGTCATCTGGCGCTTGGCCAGCTCGTACTGCGGGTGGCTGGGGTGGAAGGGATAGAGCGCCCCCTTCACCTTCGGATGCGACGTGAGCACGTCCATCAGCCTCAGCGCCGTCTCCGCCTGGCGCCGCACGCGCAGCTCCAGTGTCTCCAGCCCCTTCAGCAACACCCAGGCGTTGAAGGCCGACAGGGTGGGGCCGGTGTGGCGGATCGGGTCGCGATAGGCCTCTTCCAGCAGATCGGCCCTGCCCAACACCGCCCCGCCCAGCACCCGGCCCTGGCCGTCGATGTGCTTGGTGGCCGAATAGACGACAATGTCCGCCCCCAGCTCCAGAGGTTTCTGGAACACCGGCGTGGCGAAGACGTTGTCGACCACCACCTTGGCGCCGACGGCGTGGGCGATGTCGCAGACGGCCTTCACGTCCGCCAGCTCCAGCATCGGATTGGCGGGCGTCTCCATGAACACGGCCTTGGTGTTGGGCCGCATGGCCGCGCGCCACGCCTCCACGTCGCGGCCGTCCACCACGGTGGTCTCCACCCCGAAGCGGGGCAGCCATTGGCCGATGATCCAGCGGCACGAGCCGAACAGCGCCCGCCCCGCGACCACGTGATCGCCCGCCTTCAGCAGGCCCATCATCGCCAGATGCACCGCGCCCATGCCGGACGCCGTCGACCGGCACGCCTCGGCCCCTTCGAGCAGCGCCAGCCGGTCCTCGAACATCTTGTTAGTGGGGTTGGCGTAGCGGGAATAGACGAAGCCGTCCTCCTCGCCCTTGAAGCGCGCCTCGGCGGACTGGGCGCTGTCGTAGACGTAGCCCTGGGTGAGGTAGAGGGCCTCGGCCGTCTCCCCGAACGGCGAGCGGTGCAGACCGCCGCGAACCAGCTTCGTCTGCAGGCGCCAGGTCTTGGGATCTTCGGCCACGGGAGCCTCCATTTCGGGGCGCCATCAATAGGTTGAGGGGCGTTCAGGTCAAGCGTCGCGCCGTGCTTGCGGTGGTCGCGCGTTCGGGCTTAGCTCGCGCCGCCAAATCATGGAGAGGCGCTATGATCGTGTTCGGCCCGGCGGTGTCGCCCTATGTACGCAAGGTGCTCGCGTTCGCGGCGGAGAAGGGGATTACGGTCGACCATCGGCCGAGCTCGACGCCAGGCGCGGGCCCCGACCGGGACTTCCTCGCCGCCAGCCCCTTCCGCAAGGTGCCGGCCTTCCAGCACGGGGATTTCAAGCTCGCCGATTCCAGCGCCATCGTCGGCTACATGGAGAAGATGCACCCCGATCCCGACCTGATCCCCGACGAGCCGCAGGCCCACGCGCGAACGGTCTGGTTCGACGAGTTCAGCGACACCATCCTGACCTCCGCCGGGGTGAAGGTGTTCTTCAATCGCTGGGTCGCGCCGCGCATCGGCCGGCCGGCTGATCTGGAGGTCGCCGAGAAGGCCGAGACCGAGGAGCTGCCGCCGATCTACGCCTACATCGAAGGCGTGATCCCAGGCTCCGGCTTCCTGGTGGACGACCGGCTGACGCTGGCGGACCTGGCGGTGGCCAGCCCGTTCGTGAACCTCGCCCACATCGGCGTGATCCCGGACCCCAAGGCCTATCCCAAGCTCACCGCCTATCTCGCGGCCATGCACGCGCGGCCGTCGTTCGCCGCCCTGATCGAGGCCGAAAAGCCGATGTTCGCGAACTAGCGGCCCGGACGACCGTAGCGGTCTCCGCGGCGGCCGCGCCGTCCGTCGAAGTCGCCCCGGCGACTCTCATAGCGATACCAGTAGCGGTGGTAGGGATAGGGCCGATAGACCCAGCGCCCGCTGGTCCAGATCCACGGCCGGTATCCCGGGGGCGCGGCGTAGTAATAGCCGCCGTAGAATCCGGACCAGTTGAACGGCGTCGCGCCCCTGCGCACCACATAGCCCGGCGGGCAGCCGGGGCTGTCGGAGCTGGCGCCGATGGCCGAGCCGGCCATGGCGCCCAGAACCCCGCCCGCCACCGCGCCGCCCGTGCGGTCGCCGCGCCCGGAGAGGTTCGAGCCCAGGATCGCGCCGAAGATGCCGCCGATGATGGCGCCGGCGGCGGCGTTGTCGTTGCGCTGGTCCACGCAGTTCTCGGCCGACCAGCGGTCGATGGACTCCGCGTATCGCCGGTCCTCCTCGCGCGCCCGCGCCGTGTCCGCATACTCGCGGTCGCTCGCGCTGTAGCCTTCCGGCGGCGGCGGCGGGGCGGCGTCGCCATAGGCGTAGCCGGGCTCGTAGCCCGGGGGCGGGGTGGAGCCGGGGTCCGGCTGGGCCTGGGCGAGGGTCGCGCCGGCCAGCAGGGCCGTGCAGGCGACCGTGCCGACGAGGGTCTTGAGCTTGGACATGGATCGGCCTCCGTCCACTTGCGCCGCAAGGATGCGCATTGAATGAGGCTCGCTCGGGGCGAGGCGCCTGTCCTTGAGCGAGCGCAAATCGCGTTGCGGATGGACAGGCGGGGTCAGGCCGCCGGTGCTGGGAAGATCGTGCTGAAGGTCGGGTCGAGGCTCAGCCCCACGGTCGAGCCGGCGGCGGGCGCGCGTTGGGAAGGAACACGGCACAGGAGCGCCGCGCCGTCCACGTCCAGGGTCACCACGGTCAGCGCCCCGGCGAAGCGGGCGTCCGCGACCCGGGCCTTCACGCCGTCCGCCTCGACGATGCGCAGGCCCTCGGGCCGGACCAGGATCACGGCGGGATCGGCGGGCGGCGCGCCGAGCGTGCGGCCCAGGGGACTGTCGGCGGGGATCAGGTTCGCCTCGCCGAGCAGCAGAGCGGCGGCGGGGCTGGCGGGCTCCAGGTAGCAGGCGCGCGGCGGGCCGGACTGCAGGATGCGCCCGGCCTGCATCAGGATCAGGTCGTCGGCCATCAGCATGGCCTCTTCGGCGTCGTGGGTGACGAGCAGGGCCGCCGCCCCGGCCGCGCGCAGGGCGGCCAGGGTCGTGTCGCGCACGTCCGCCTTCAGCCGTCCGTCCAGGCCCGAGAAGGGCTCGTCCAGCAGGATCGCCCGGGGCCTGCGGGCCAGCGCCCGGGCCAGGGCCACGCGCTGCTGTTCGCCGCCGGACAGGGCCTGGGGATAGGCGCCGGCGCGGTCGGCTAGGCGCACCTGGTCGAGCAGGGCCATGGAGCGCGCCTTGCGCTCGGCGGCCGGAACGCCGCGCAGGCCAAAGCCGACGTTGTCCAGCACGCTCAGGTGCGGGAACAGGGCGTAGTCCTGGAACACCAGGCCGATGTCGCGGCCCTCGGGCGGCACCTGGACGCCCCGGCGCGGAGAGCACGCGGCCTTCGCCCAGCACCTCGCCGCCATCCACCGGCTCCAGCCCCGCGATCAGGCGCAGCAGGGTCGACTTGCCGCAGCCGGACGGGCCGAGCAGGCAGGCGATGCGGCCGGCGTGCAGGGTCAGCGAGGCGCCAGTCCACGGCCGCCTTGGCGCCGTAGAGCCTGCGGACATCGCGCGCCTCGATGGCCGGGGGGGCCGCCGTATCGTTCATGCTTGCTCGCCGGGCCGTGACGCCATCACTCGGCGCGACAGGAACACGATCGGGCCCACCGCCGCCAGCACGATCATCAGCGCCGGCCAGGCCGCCTGGCCCAGCCGCTCGTCGCCGGCGTAGCGGTCGGCCAGCACCGCCAGGGTGTCGAAGTTGAACGGGCGCAGGATCAGGGTGGCGGGCAGTTCCTTGAGCACGTCCACCAGCACCAGCAGCGCGGCGGTCCACACGGCGCCCTGAGACCAGCGGCGCATGCACGCGCCGCACAGCGCCCGGCCTCGGTTTCGCCCAGGCTGCGCGCGGCGTGGTCCATGGAGGGGGTCACCCGCTCCAGCCCCGCCTCGATGGGCTGCAGCGCCGAGGCCATCAGCCGCGCGGCGTAGGCGAGCAGCAGCAAGATCAGGCCCGTCGCCACGCCCGAGCCCATGGAGCCGGCGTTCCGCCAGATCAGGCCGGCGGGGGCCAGAAAGGCCCACGGCCATCACCGCGCCGGGGGTGGCGTAGCCGAGGCTGGCGATCCGCTTGGCCCAGCGGCCCTTGCGCTCTCCGAAGGCCAGCAGCGAGGCCAGCAGCACCGTCAGGGCCGCCCCCGCCAGGGCCAGGCCGCAGGAGACCACGCCCGCGCGGATCAGGTGGTCCAGGATCGGGGAAAGCCCCGCCGCCTTCACGGCCAGCCAGCCGGCGGGCAAGCAGCAGGCCGAAGAAGAGCAGCAGGGTGCAAAAGCGCCCGTCGCCGCCCAGCCCGTGAGGGCCCGTCAGCGGGGTGGCGTCGAGCACCCGCCAGCGGCGCGCTGGCGGACCCATAGGCCCGGTCCTGGCGAGCCTGCTGCTCCAGCCAGAGCAGGAACGCCGCCGCGCGCGAGGAGGGTCAGGGAGAGACGCGCGGCCGCGGCCGGCGAGCCAAAGACCGACCAGGCGCGCACCACGCCGGTGGTCAGGGTCTGAACGCCGAGGAAGTGCACCGCCCCGTAGTCGGCCAGGGTCTCCATCACCGCCAGGGCCGCGCCGGCCACGAGCGCCGGACGGGCCAGCGGCAGGGCCACGCGCCAGAAGACCTCGAAAGGCTTGGCGCCGAGGGTGCGCGCCGCCTCCAGCGCGCAGACCGACTGGTTGATGAAGGCCGCCCGCGCGGTGAGGTAGACGTAAGGGTAGAAGGCGAAAGTCATCATTACCGCCGCGCCGGGCAGGGTGCGGACCTCGAAGGGGAAGGCGTCGGTCCCCAGTCCAACGCGAAGCGCCGTCCTCAGCGGGCCGGCGACGTCGAACAGGTCGGTGTAGCCATAGGCCAGGGCGAAGGTGGGCGCGGCCAGCGGCAGGACCAGGGCCCAGGTGAAGAAACTCTCGTCCCGGAAAGCGGTGCATCACCACCAGCCAGGCGGCCGAGGCGCCCAGCGCACCGTGCCAACTGCGACGAGCACCGCCAGGATCGCGAGGTCGAGGGCATAGCGGGCGATCAGGGCCGGAGCGGGATGGTCGTCGCGCCCGGGTCGGTGGCAGCCAGCGACAGGATCGAGACGATGGGAAGGATCGCCAGGGCGGCGGCGGCATAGGCGCGCGATCTTCAGGGGCGAAGGCCTCGGCCAGGCCCGCCTCGTCCGGCGCGCGGGCGCGAGGTCATGCGCGGCCGCGGTCATGGCCTTAGCGCCAGCCCGCCTGGTCGTAGATCGTCCTGGGCCTCGGCCTGGCGTTCGCCGAGGCCGACAGCGGCAGGGGGTCGGCCTTGAAGTTGGAGATCGCTGCCACGTCCGGCGGCGGGGCTTCACGGAGGGGACAGCGGGGAATTCGTGGTTGTCCTCGGCGAAGATGTTCTGGGCCTCGTCGCTGGCCAGGAAGTCAAGGAAGGCGATGGCGTTGGCCTTGTGCGGCGCGTGGGCGGCCACGCCGCCGCCGGAGATGTTCACGTGCGTGCCGGTGGTCGCCTGCTCGGGGAAGGCCAGGGCCACGGCGGCGGCGGTGCGCTTGTCCTCCGGCGCCTTCGAGGCGGCGATGCGCAGATAGTAGTAGGTGTTGGTCAGCGTCGCCTTGCAGGCGCCCGCGCCCACGGCCCGGATCTCGTCGATGTCGCCGGCCTGGGGCGGACGGGCGAAGTTGGCGACCACGCCCTTGGCCCAGGCCAGCGCCTTGGGCTTGCCCCAGTGGGCGATGAACGAGGCCATGAGCGACAGATTGTATTCGTTGTCGGACGACCGCATGCACAGGCCGTCCTTGAACGCGGCCCGGCGAGGGCTTCGTAGGTCGCCACCTGCTCGGGCGTCACCTTGGACTTGTCGTAGGCGATCACCCGCGCCCGGCGCGAAAAGGCCCACCAAAGCCCGTTCGGGTCGCGCGAGACGGCCGGGATGCGCTTGTCGAGCTCGGGCGCGTCGATCTTCTGCAGCAGCCCCGCCTGCTCGGCCCGCCACAGGGAGCCGGCGTCGGCGATCAGGATCACGTCGGCGGGGGAGGCGGCGCCCTCGGCCTTCACGCGCTCGATCAGCTGGGGCGCGGCCATCTCCAGCCAGCGCACCTTGATCCCGGTCTTCCTGGTGAAGGCGTCGTAGATCTGCTGGTCCGCGTCGTAGTGGCGCGCGGTGTAGAGGTTCAGCACCTTGTCCTTGCCGCCGCCGCGAGCCCCCGCAGCCGGCCAGGGCGAGGGCGGCGAGGCTGAGGACGATCGGCAGGGCGCGGCGGGACATGGGCGTACTCGACGGCATTGGGGGCGAACCGAGGGCTTCCTTGCATAACTGCGAATAGTTCGCAATCTTATTAGTGTCTCATATCCGCGGACGCCGGTGGCCGGTCATGTCCGAGCCGGTGTCTTGCGACGAGGGCCAGATAGACCGGCGTCGCCAACAGCGACATCAGACCCACCACCGCGAACGGCAGCACGAACTGGTCGGGCGTGATCGCCCCCGCATGGCCCATGCGCGCGAGCTGCAGGGTGAGGCCGCCGACGGTGATGCCCATGGCGATGGCGAGCTGCAAGACCACGGCCGACAAGGTGCTGGCGGCGGTGATCCTGCGTTGATCCACCTCAACGAACGACAGGGCGTTGGAGGAGGTGAACTGCGTCGCGCGCACGAAGCCGCCCGCCGCCAGGGCCAGGAACATCAGCCACGGCGGGGTCGAGGCCCGGAAGAATCCGGGCAGCCACCGTCAGGGCGGCGATCATCACGGCGGTGACCACGAGCGTGTTTCGAAAGCCGAAGCGCTTCATGATCATCGGCGCCAGCGGGCGCGAGGCCAGGGCGCCGATGGCCATGCCGATCATCAGGAAGCCGGCCTGCAGCGGGGTCCAGCCCAGGCCGATCTGCACCAGCAGCGGCATCAGGAACGGCGTCGCGCCGATGCCCGGATCGCACCAGGGTGCCGCCCAACATGCTGGCCGTGAAGGTCTTCAGCCGGAACAGGCCGAGGTCCAGCACCGGCCGCTCGGCCCGGCGGCTGTGCGTCAGGAACGCGGCGCCGGCCGCCACCGCCACGATCAGGGCCGCGACCTGGACGGTCCAGGGCACCAGATCGAAGCCGAGGGTCTCGGTCAGGCCCATGATGCAGGACATGGCCAGGCCCGCCAGCACGAAGCCGAGGGTGTCGAAGGGGCCGGGGTGCGGCTCGCGGCGCCTGGGCACGAAGGTCCACACCGCCCACATGCCCAGCAGGCCGACGGGCAGGTTGATATAGAAGATCCACGGCCAGTCGGCGAACTTCAGGATGACGCCGGTGAGCACCGGCCCGACGATCGGCCCCACCATGGCCGGGGTGGTGAGCAGGGCCATGGAGCGCACCAGATGCTCGCGCGGGCTCTGGCCCACCACGATGATCCGGCCCACCGGCATCAGCATGGCCGCGCCCGCGCCCTGCAGGATGCGGAACAGCACCAGCTCGCCGAGGCTCCTGGACAGGCCGCACAGGGCCGAGCCGACCAGGAACAGCGCCATGGCCGCCATGAACACGCGCCGCGCGCCCCAGCGGTCGGCCGCCCAGCCGCTGGCCGGCACCACCACCGCCTGGACCAGGATGTAGGCCGTGAGCACCAGCTTCAGGTTCACCGCCTCGACGTGGAAGGCGGTCGCCAGGGTCGGCAGCGCCGTGGACAGGGCCGTGGCGTCGATGAACTGCATGAACAGGGCGCTGCCGACCGCCAGGATCGCCAGCTGCCGTCCGAGGGCGGACACTTCGCCGGCGGGCTGCTGTTCTAAATCTTCAGGGGTCGGAATCGAGGCCACGGCTTCGCTTAACCCGGACAAGGCCGTTGCTCAAACAACCACTTAGTCCCGCCGCAGGATGAACTCGTGATCCTGGGTTGCGCCGACCGGGAAGAAGTACTCGCCGACCTTGCGAAAGCCGTTGCGGGCGTACAGGCGCTGGGCGCCCAGGTTCTGAGACCACACGCCGATCCACAGCTTGCGGCCGGGGGCCTTGAGCCACTTCAGCGCGGTCTTGAGCAGGGCCGAGCCGACGCCGTGGCCCTGGTCGGGCTTGTCCACATACAGCCGCTTCAGCTCGCCGCAGCCGGAGGTGACGGCCTCGTGCGGCAGGGCGCAGGGCCCGGCCTGGGCGAAGCCGATCGCCCGCCCGTCCGGGGCCTCAGCGACCCACAGCGCGTGCCCGGGGCGGGTGAGGAAGGCCTCGAAGGTGTCTGGGGCGTAGGCGACGTCCAGGAAGTCCTCCAGGTCCTCGGGCGGGTACATGTGGCCGAAGGTGTCCACGAAGGTGCGCCGGCCGAGGTCGGCCAGGACCTCCGCGTCGTCCACGCTTGCGCGCCGGATGGTGGAAACGGTCATCTCGGCCGTTTAGACCGGAGGGCCGGCAGGGCCAAGGAGGGCGTCCTCACATGTCGATCGCCGTCTTCACCCATCCCGACATGCTGGGCCACGCGCCCGGCCCCGGCCATCCGGAGCGCCCCGAGCGGCTGCGGGCGGTGACCGACGCCCTGAGCGACGGCCTGACCGGGCTGGACCTGCGCGAGGCGCCGCTGGCGGCGGACGAGGACCTCTTGAGGGTCCATCCCCAGGCCTACCTCGACGCCATGGCCAAGGCGGCGCCGCAGCGGGGGCTGGTGCGGCTGGACCCGGACACCGCCATGTCGCCCGGCAGCCTCGATGCGGCCCGACGCGCCTGCGGGGCGGTCGTGGAGGCGGTGCGGGCCGTGGCGGCGGGCGAGATGGACCGGGCCTTCTGCGCCGTGCGTCCGCCCGGCCACCACGCCGAGCCGGACCGGCCCATGGGCTTTTGCCTCTTCTCCAGCGTCGCGGTGGCCGCCCGCGCGGCCCAGGCGGCGGGCCTGGAGCGCGTGGCGGTGGTGGACTTCGACGTGCACCACGGCAACGGCACCGAGGCCGTCGCTCGCCAGGGACCCGATCAGGGGCCGGGCCTGTTCTACGCCTCCGTCCACCAGTGGCCCTTCTATCCGGGCACCGGCGAGCCGGGCCGGCAGCGGCGAGATCGTCAACGCCGGCGTGCCCGCCATGGCCCCGCGCGAGGCGTGGCGCGCGGCGTTCGAGGGCCTGATGGCGCCGTTCGACGCCTTCGCGCCCGACCTGATCCTGATCTCGGCGGGCTTCGACGCCCACGCCCGCGACCCCCTGGCCCAGCAGGCCCTGGAGGCGGAGGACTTCGCCTGGGCGACTCGCGCCATAGTGGATGTGGCCCGCTCCCGCGCCGGGGGAAAGATTGTCTCATCGCTCGAGGGCGGCTACGACCTCGAAGCGCTGGGCCGCTCGGCCCTGGCCCATGTTCGGGCGTTGCAGGAGGACTGACGGCGCCGCACGCCCCAAGCGAACGCGTCGCCGCCCGGAACATGCCGACCAAAACCGCCCGCCCAGGCCACATCATCGAGACGCCCGCCCCGCCGGGCGCGTCGGCCGCCGCGCGCGTCGGCGCCATCGTGATCGCACGGCACGGCGAGCCGGCGCTTTCGCGCAAGGTCCGCCTATCGGCCGAGGAGTACCGCCGCTGGTGGGCGATGCTACGAGGTCGGCGGGATCTTGGAAGGCCAGTCGCCGCCCGACCATCTGAAGGACGCGGCGGGCAAGTCGGCGTGATCATCTCCTCCACCCGCCGCCGCTCGATCGAGACGGCCACGCTGCTGGCCGACGGGCGCAAGTTCGACACCGACGAGCGGCTGATCGAGGCGCCCCTGCCGCCGCCGCCCTGGCCGGACTGGATCAAGCTTTCCCCCGCGCCTGGGGGGTGATCTCGCGCATCTGGTGGTGGCTGGGCCAGCATGGGAGCGAGGAGAGCCGGGGCCAGGCCCGCAAACGCGCGGCCGAGGTGGCGCGGGCCCTGGACGATCTGGCCCGGCGCGGCCAGGACGTGCTGGTCACCGCCCACGGCTATTTCAACGCCATGATCGGCTCGGAGCTGCGCCGCCTCGGCTGGCGCTGCGTGAAGGGCCGCGGGTACAAATACTGGTCGACCCGGTATTTCCGTAAGGCGTGAGACCGGTCGCCGTTGCGTCCGCGGGCTGCTCGCCTATGGTGGCCTCGATTGTGGGAAGGGCCATGACCGACACCCCCGATATCGCCGGCCTCAGCTTCGAACAGGCCCTGGCCGAGCTTGAGAAGATCGTCGCCGAGCTGGAGAGCGGCCAGGCGGCGCTCGAGGACTCCATCGCGCTGTATGAGCGCGGCGCGGCGCTGAAGGCGCACTGCGAGACCAAGCTGGAGGCCGCGCGCCTGCGCGTCGAGAAGATCGTCATGGGGCCGCAAGGCCAGGCCGAACGGGCGGAGCCCGCGGAGTTTCCATGAGCCCGTCGATGGAAGCGCCGGAGCGGACGCTCACCCTCGCCGAGCGGATCGCGGAGGTCGCCGATCTGGTGACCGTGGCGCTCGACCATCTGCTGCCCCGCGCCGACGGCCCCGAGGCGCGCCTCACCGAAGCGATGCGCTACGCGGCCCTGGGGCCCGGCAAGCGCCTGCGTCCCTTCTTCGCGCTGGAGACGGCGCGGATGTTCGACCTGGACGAACGCGCGGTGCTGCGCTCGGCCTGCGCGCTGGAGTGCATCCACGCCTACTCCCTGATCCACGACGATCTGCCGTGCATGGACGACGACGACCTGCGCCGGGGCCGGCCCACGGTGCACAAGGCCTATGACGAGGCCACCGCCGTCCTGGCCGGCGACGCGCTGCAGAGCATCGCCTTCGAGATCCTGGCCCATCCCGACACCCATGAGGACGGCGCCGTGCGCGCCGATCTGGTGCGCAAGCTCGCCAGCGCCTCGGGGGCCAAGGGCATGTGCGGCGGCCAGATGATCGACATCCTGGGCCCGCGCGAGGACCTGGGGGGCGTTGCGCGAATGCAACGGATGAAGACCGGCGCGCTGATCGCCTGCGCCTTCGAGTTGCCGCTGGTGCTGGCCAGAGCCCGCGAGGCGGAGCGGCACGCCCTGATGGGCTTCGCCCAGGACCTGGGTCTCGCCTACCAGATCGTCGACGATCTGCTGGACGTGGAGGGCGACGAGGACTTGCTGGGCAAGGCCGCGGGCGGCAAGGACGCCGCCAAGGGCAAGGCCAACTACGTCACGATCCTGGGCGCCGAGGCCGCGCGCGAGCGGGTCGCGCTGCTGGCCGAGCAGACGCGGGCGCATCTGGACCCCTTCGGCGAGCGGGCCATATACCTGCGCGACAGCGTTGATTTCGTGCTAGACCGCCGAGCTTAGTTCTTCCGGCTTCAGGCGCGCTCCATGCCAGACACCCCGCTGCTCGACACCGTCCACTCGCCCACGGACATGAAGGGCCTGGACCTCGCACAGCTGAAGCAGCTGGCCGACGAGCTGCGGCTGGAGACCATCGACGCGGTCTCCCACACCGGCGGGCACCTGGGCGCGGGCCTGGGCGTGGTCGAGCTGACGGTCGCCCTGCACCACGTGTTCGACACGCCGGACGACATCGTCATCTGGGACGTCGGCCACCAGGCCTATCCGCACAAGATCCTCACCGGCCGGCGCGACCGCATCCGCACCCTGCGCCAGGGCGGGGGCCTGTCGGGTTTCACCAAGCGCGCCGAGAGCGAATACGACCCCTTCGGCACGGCCCACGCCTCCACCTCCATCTCGGCCGCCCTGGGCTTCTGCGCCGGCCGCGACAGCCAGGGCCGCAGCAACAGCGTCATCGCCGTGATCGGCGACGGGGCGATGAGCGCCGGCATGGCCTATGAGGCGATGAACAAGGCCGCCGAGACCACCAACCGGCTGATCGTCATCCTGAACGACAACGAGATGTCCATCGCCCCGCCGGTGGGCGGGATGAGCGCCTATCTGGCCAAGCTGGTGTCCGGCAGCGCCTATCGGTCGCTGCGCAAGCTCGGCAAGACGGTCGCCGGCGCCATCCTGCCGCGCCAGCTGCAGGACGCCGCCCGCAAGGCCGAGGAATACGCCCGCGGCATGGCGACCGGCGGCACCTTCTTCGAGGAGCTGGGCTTCTACTACGTCGGTCCGATCGACGGTCATAATCTCGGCGACCTGGTCACCGTGCTGAAGAACGTCAAGGCGATGGACGACAAGCCGGTGCTGGTCCACGCCGTCACCCAGAAGGGCAAGGGCTACGTCCACGCCGAGGCCGCCGACGACAAGTACCACGCCGTGGTCAAGTTCGACGTGGTCACCGGCAAGCAGGCCAAGGCTCCCGCCGCCGCGCCCAGCTACACCAAGGTGTTCGCCACAGGAACTGATCAAGCGCGCCGAGCTGGACCCCAAGATCGTCGCCATCACCGCCGCCATGCCCTCGGGCACGGGCCTGGACCTGTTCGCCAAGCGCTTTCCGGACCGCACCTTCGACGTCGGCATCGCCGAGCAGCACGCGGTCACCTTCGCCGCCGGCCTGGCGGCGGACGGCATGAAGCCGTTCGCGGCGATCTATTCCACCTTCCTGCAGCGCGGCTACGACCAGGTGGTCCACGACGTGGCGATCCAGAAGCTGCCGGTGCGCTTCGCCATCGACCGGGCTGGCCTGGTGGGCGCGGACGGGCCGACCCATGCCGGCTCCTTCGACGTCGGCTATCTGGGCGCCCTGCCGGGCTTGGTGCTGATGGCGGCCGCGGACGAGGCTGAGCTGGCGGCCATGGTCGCCACCGCCGCGGCCTATGACGAAGGCCCCTCGGCGTTCCGCTATCCGCGCGGCGAAGGCACGGGGGTTGCGATCCCCGACCTCGCCGAGCCGCTGGAAATCGGCAAGGGCCGCATCGTGCGCGAGGGCAACTCGGTCGCCATCCTGTCCTTCGGCGCGCGGCTGCAGGAGTGCCTGAAGGCCGCCGACCAGCTCGCCGCGCGCGGCGCCTCCACCACCGTCGCGGACGCCCGCTTCGCCAAGCCGCTGGACGAGGACCTCGTCATGCGCCTGGCCCGCGAGCACGAGGTGCTGATCACCGTGGAAGAAGGCGCCATGGGCGGCTTCGGCGCCTTCGTGCTGCACGCCCTGGCCCGCCGCGGGGCGCTCGACCAGGGCCTGAAGGTCCGCACCCTCACTCTGCCGGATCGCTTCCAGGACCAGGACAAGCCCGAGGTCATGTACGCCGACGCCGGGCTGGACGCGGAAGGGATCGCCAAGGCCGCCCTGACCGCGCTCGGCCTCAAGGACGTCTCGGCCGCCGGCCGGCGGGCCTGACCCGCACGGTGGTGATCCTGCCAGTGGTCGCCTGGACGGGCTGAGCCCTAGCTCTTGCGGCTCTTGGGTTTGGGCGGCGGGGCGGTGTCGGTGTCGGCGTCAGCGGTGGTGAGCGGGCGCAGGGTCGGGGCGGGGACCACGCCGCCCAGGGGCCGGTCGCGGAAGTGCTTGCGCATCTTTGAGACCCAGCTTTCGAAGGTCTGATCGTCCGAGATCGCCTTGGCGAAGGTGGCGGTGGTGAGCTGCTCCACGTCCACGCCCGACAGGGCCACGCGCAGGGCGTCGGGCCAGCGGGCCTTGTCCACGAACCCGCTCCAGCGGTCGCGCAGACGCGTCAGCGACCCATCGTCCTGGGCGAGGCTGTAGGCGGTGGCGGCGCGCAGCAGCTTGGACTCCTCCTCTGGGGCCAGGGGCTGGGTCTGGTCCTTCCAGCGATCGCCCAGACTGTCCTCGAACACCTTGGCGGCCGCGGGCCAGTCGCGCCGCTTCCAGGCGATCTCGGCGCGCAGGGCCACGCCCTCCGCGGAGCTGTCCTTGCCCAGGATCTCCGAGGCGTGGTCGAGCTGGCCCAGTTGCAGCCATGCGCGGGTCTCCAGCAGGCGGCGCTGGGCCTGCAGAGCCGTCGGCAACAACGTGGTGCGGGTGTTGTTCAGGGCGTCCAGGGCGTCCTCGGGCTTCTGCGCCATCAGGTCGACGATGGTCAGGTCGGTGGCGACGATGGCCCGGGGCACGCCGTCCAACCGGTTGTCCACCTGGTATTTCAACAGCTCGGCGGCCTGGTCGAGCAGGTCGACGTTGACCAGTCGCTGGGCGAGCCGGCGCACCATCTCGTCGCCATCCGCCCCGATGGGGGTCAGGTCCTTGAAGTCGTAGAACAGCGCCAGCGCCTGGATCGGCTCCAGCCCGTCGGCCTTGCCGTTCAGGAACAGGTCGCGGAAGGCGCCGGAGAGGTCGGCCTGGATCTGCAGGGCCTCGGGCAGGTCGCTCCTCGTCTGACGCGCCGAGCGGAGAACCTCCAGCGCGTCGCGATAGCGGCCCTGGGCGAGGTAGAGCTGACCCAGCGCGCGGATCACCTCCAGCTCCGTGGCGTCGCCGCGCCAGCGGAACCGTAGGGAATCGAACGTGTTGGCCGCCTGGTCCGGGCTGATCTTGCCGTCATAGAGGCGGATCTGGGTGGCGTGCAGCAGCGCCGGCGCGGCGAGCTGGTCCAGCGGCGCGCGGGCGATCGCGTCGTAGATCGGCAGCGCCTTGTCGGGATGACCCTGGGCCTCCACCAGCCGGGCCTTGATCAACAGGGTCGCCAGCAGCTCCTTGGGGTCGGACTGGTACTGCAGCGCCACGTTCAGGTCCTTCGTGGCGGTGGCGAAGTCATTCAGCCGCAGGGCCGCCTCGGCGTCGGCCCGGGCGAAGCGGGCGCTCCACACGCCGCTGACCTGGGGCAGGGCGGACAGGCCGCTCTGGAACGCCTGGCGCGCGTCGGTCCACTGGCCGAGCATGGCGTCCGCATAGCCCGTCCACAGAGCGGAGGCGGGGTCTCCCGACAGGGCCGGAGAGGAGAAGTCCGCCTGCGCCTCCTTGTAGCGGCCGGCCATCACCCGGGCGGCGCCGCGGATGCCCAGGAACTCGGCGTTGGTCAGCAGTTCGGGGTGGCTCTTGGCGGTCATGTCGAGCACGCCGATGGCCTCGAAGGCGAGTTGGCTGCCGGCGAGGAACCGCGCCAGGCCCATGCGGGCGGCCACGCCGGCGGTCTTGTCGCCCACCGCCTGGCGGTTTGTCTCGTCCGCCGCCGCGCTCATCAGCGCCTCGTAGCGGTTTATGAAGCTGCCCGTTCCGGTGTCCGACCAGCGGGCGAAGTCGATCAGGCCGGGCATCGACGCCCGTTGCGGCAGGGCGGTCCCGGCGGTGAGGGTCTGGCTGATCGAGGAGGACAGGCGCAGGCCGTCCGGACGGCCGATCCGCACCACGTCGCCGTCGGAGGACAGCTGAAGCCCATCCGCGGCCGGCTCGATGGCCAGGCCCTGGGCGGAGGCGAGCACGGTCAGGTCCACGAACGCGCGCTGCTGCAGCACGCCCTTGGAGGGGGCGAGGGCCATCGCCACGCCCAGCCGGTCGCCCACTACCGGGTCGTCCAGCCACACGATCCGCGTCGTTCCCGCGACCTTGGCCGCGAGCGCGGGGGGGCCATCGCTGTCCTTGTCGCGCCCGAGGGCGATCTGATCGGTCTTCGCCTGGGCGCCCGGGCCGAGGACGAGGGTCCAGGTCGCGCCCAGGCCCGAGGCGCTGAACGGCAGGTCCTGGGGCGTGACGATGCGCAGGGCGGTGAAGTCCGGCCCGTCCACCTCGCGAAGGGCGTACTGCGGGGCGAGCTTATGGAGCGCGCTCAGGTCCAGGCGGGCCTTGCCGTCGAACACCATCCAGACGGCCTCGCCACGCCGGAACACGGCCGCGCCCAAGGTGTTCTTCCAGGGGAAGTTGACGGTGATCTGGACGCCCGATTTGGCGGCCTGCGCGACCACGACGCCGGAGTCCGGCGTGGGATCGGGGCGGGTCTGTCCGACCGGCGTCTCGACCGGCGCGGGGGCCGGCTGATCGGCCTTCTTGAACAGGTTCACATAGGCCGCGCCGTCCGCGAAGCCGGAGTTGGCGTCCGCGTCGTCCGCCAGGGTGAGCAGCAGCTCCAGGCGCCCGCCCACGGTCCTGGCTTCGGCGGTCTTCAGGAACTGCGGCGGGTCCACGCGCAGGCGCGCGAGGTCCGGATGGGCGTCGCGGCTGAAGCGCAGGGTCAGGGTCTGGCCGTCGCGGCGGGCGCTCATCTTCGCTCCGCCGGCCCAGCGGAACTCGATGTGCGACAGATCCTTGGCCTCTCCGACCCGGATCGTCAGGGGCCCGGCCACGGCCGCCACGCGCAGGGGCGCCTGGGCCATGGCGCCCGCGCCGGCCGCCGCCAGGATCGACAACGCCGCCGCGGCCGACGTCAGGACGCGAGACCTGGACACCGGAGCCTAGCCCGCCTTCGCGGCCGGCGAAGCCGCCGCGGTCTTGCGCGCGGGCTTGGCGCCAGGCTTTCCAGCGGGCGTCGCGGCGGCGGGGGGCGCTGGCGGCGCCACGGCCGAGCGTGCGTCGGCGAGGGTCTGGGTCTCCATCCGCTTGGCGAGCTTCTCGGTGATGGTCTTGGCGTCGGTGGGCGACATCTGGGCGAGGATGGCCGACAGCGCCCGCTCCTTCATCTTGGCGGCGATGGGCAGGCGCACGGAGTCGTCGAGCACGGCCATGCGCGCGGCCGCGTCCTTGGGCTTCATCTGGGAGTAGACGGTCACCAGCCGGGCGAGCTCGGCGTCGCGCTCCTGGTCGGCCTGGGTGATGATGTCCTTCAGCTGGCCCTTCAGCGTGTTCAGGGCGCCCAGCTTGGCGTCGAGCTTGGCCTCCGCGGCGGCCAGCAGCTGCATCTGGGCGTCCATGTCGCTCGCGCGCGCGTCCAGCTGGCCGCGGCGGCTCTGCAGGCTCTGGAGAATCTGCAGCTCAGCGGGCGACAGCCCGGCCTGGCGCGCCAGGTCCGCGGCGTCCGGTCCGCACGCCATCGGCGCCGGAGCGGCGGTCGGGGCCGGGCCGGATTTGCCGGCCGAGAATCCTGGCGGCAGCGGCGAGGCGGACGACTTGGGATCGCTGGCCTCGGCCTTGCAGGCTTCCCTCGGCGAAGGCCTTGGCGCCCTGGAACAGCTCCGGCGCGGCGGTGACGCCGCTCAGCGCCTTGATCGCCAGCACCCCGCCGACGGCGATGCCGATCATCGGCAGGAGGCGCGGCGTTCTCATCGGCGGCCTCCGGCGGCGACCCGGCCAGCGGGCGCGTCGAACAGGTCGTCGTCGATCCGCGCGCGCGAACGCACTTGCAGGCGCGGGTTCAGCATCAGCGGCTCGGCCTCGCGGGCGGCCGTCGCCGCGTCAGACGGGGGATGCGGCTCGATCCCGCGCGGCTCGCCGGCCCGGGCGAGGGCGGGGCGGAACTGTGCGGCCGACGCCATGCGGCTTTCCAGCTTCTGGGCCGCGGTTTCGGCGCTGGCGAGCTTCTCGTCGAGCTTGGCGGCGGCGGACCGGGCGTCGTGCACGCGATCGACCAGCAGCGTCTGGGCCTCGTTGGTGGCGGCCTTCAGGGCGATCAGCCCTTCCTCGGCGCGGGCGACGGCCTGGTTCAGCTCGGCCACGGCGGCGGCGAAGGAGGTGTGGCTGGAGTGCAGGATGCGTAGCCGCTTCTCCAGGCGCAGGCCCACGACCAGTCCGGCCAGGAGCAGGCCGGCGAGCAACAGATCCATGGCGGCTGAGATCATCGGACGGCCTGCAGGGCTTCTTTGGCGAGGGGCGAGAGCGGGGCTTCCACCCGCACGGCGATCGAGTGATTGCGACGGCCCATGCGCGCCTGGGTCAGCTTGATGGAGCCGGCGCGCAGCTCGACGAGGCTGTCAGGCGTGGCGTTGAGCATCAGGGTGTCGCCCTTCTTCAGGTTCAGCACCCGACCCAGCGGCATCTGCAGTTCGTCCAACACCGCGCGGACCTCCAGCTGGGTGGTCCAAAGCTCGGAGGCCAGGTGGCTTTCCCAGATGTTGTCGCGGCCGAACTTCTCGCCCATGAACTGCTGCAGCAGCATCTTGCGGATCGGTTCCAGCGTCGCGTAGGGCAGCAGGAATTCGATGCGGCCCCCCCGGTCTTCCATGTCGATACGCAGCTTGCACAGGATGGCGGCGTTGGCCGGCCGGGCGATGGCGGCGAAGCGAGGGTTGGTCTCCAGCCGGTCGAGGTTGAAGGACACCTTGGTCAGCGGATCGAAGGCCACGGTGGCGTCGTGCAGCACCACCTCGACCATCCGCTGCACCAGGGCCCGCTCGATGGTGGTGTAGGGCCGGCCCTCGATGCGCATGGCCGCCGAGCCGCGCCGCCCGCCGAGCAGCACGTCCACGATCGAGTAGATCAGGTTGGAATCGACCGTCAGCAGGCCGTAGTTGTCCAGCTCCTCGGCCCGGAACACCGCCAGGATCGCGGGCAGGGGAATGGAATTCAGGTAGTCGCCGAAGCGGATCGAGGAGATGTTGTCCAGGCTCACCTCGACGTTGTCGGAGGTGAAATTCCGCAAGGACGTGGTCATCAGCCGCACCAGCCGGTCCAGCACGATGTCCAGCATCGGCAGGCGCTCGTAGGAGACCAGGGCCGAGTTGATGATCGAGCGGATGCCGGTGCGTTCGGCGCTGTCCTCCGAGCCGACGTCGAAGCCCAGGAGGTTGTCGATCTCGTCCTGGTCGAGGATGCGCTCGGGCACGCCTCCGCCGTTTTCGCCGATGGCGGCGGCCACGTCGCCGGCCGAGAGATTCTCGACGGTCTCGGTTGGGGCTTCCAGATCCTCGGCCATGACGGTTGGATCGACCAGGCGAACTCGCCTAGTTGATCAGCATCTCCTCGATGAGCACGGCCTTGATCTTCGCGGGGGCGATGACCAGGTTGACGCGCCGCAGGATCTCCATGCGCAGCTGATAGCTGCCCTGGCTGCCGGCCAGGTCCTCGGGCCGCAGCTCGCGCAGGAAGGTCTGGAACATGTCGTCCAGCCGGGGGCGGTTCGGCTCCAGCACGTCCAGGGTGTCGGAGTCCGGCAGCTCCAGGGTGAGCTTCAGCTTCAGGAACGTCGGCTTGCCGTCGGCGGTCTGCAGATTCACCAGCAGGTCGGGCAGGGTGTAGAACACCACCCCGTCCGGGCCGTCGGCGATCTGGGGCGCGTTCTTGTCGCCGGGCTTGCCGGCGTCTTCCTTCTTCTTTTTTTCCTTCTTGGGCTTGGCCTTGTGGGCATCGGCCGAGGGCGCGGCCTTGGGGCCGAACATCAAAAAGGCGCCCGTCCCGCCGCCGCCCAGCACCAGCACGGCGGCCGCGGCGATGATTATCAGTTTGAGCGGCGGGCCCTTCTTCTTGGCCGCCTCTTCGCCCTCGGCGCCTTCGCCTGCAGCGCCGCCCTCCGGAGCTGGCGCGGCGGCCGCGTCCTCGCCTTCGGCCGCAGCTGCGCCGTCGGTCTTTTTCGGCTTTTTCTTGAACAACGCCATGCTTGCCCCGCCAAGCTTCGCGGACACCTCGCGCGCGGTGTCCAAAGAGCCTCGACCGTTCATCGGGGTGGAATGGTTAAGGATGGGTTTTAACCATGTTTCCGCCCTGCAAAACTTGCCGGGCGGGATCGGCACGGCTGGCCGCGTTAACTTTCTGGTGCATTGAAATCACAGGGATTTTTCTTGGCCCGAGGGTTGCAGCGCCAAGCGCGGAACCGCCCCTTCGGAGCCTCGCCTCGTGGACAACGCCCTTTACGTCGGTCTTGCGCGCCAAATGACTCTGCGCCGGGAGCTCGACGTGATCGCCAACAACGTGGCCAACGTCGACACCGTGGGCTTCAAGGTGGAGTCCCTGATGGTCGGCACCGACACCGAGACCCTGCCGGCGGCCGGTCCGGCGCCCGCGACGGTCCACTTCCCTCTGGACGGCGGCGTGGCGCGCGACTTCGCCCAGGGCGCCCTGAAGGAGACCGGCGCCACCCTGGACGTCGCGCTGGAAGGCCAAGGGTTCTTCCGCGTCTCCACGCCGAACGGCGAGCGCTACACCCGCGACGGCCGCTTCTCGCTGGACGGCCAGGGGCGCCTGGTCACCTCGTCCGGCCACCCGGTGCTGGACTCGAGCGGCGGTGAGATCACGCTGGACCCCAGCAAGGGCCCGCCCAAGATCGGCTCGGACGGCACCATCAGCCAGGGGACGCTGACCGCCGGCAAGATCGGGGTGGCGGACTTCGCCTCGCTCTCGGCCCTCTCAAAGGACGGGGACGGCTTCTACAGCAACGTCTCCAACCTGCAGCCCACGCCTGCCCCGAGCACCCGCATCCTCCAGGGCATGATCGAGAGCTCCAACGTCGATCCGATCAGCCAGATCACAAAGCTGGTCGAGGTCAGCCGCGCCTACGAGACCATCTCCAAGATGATGGACCAGACCGCCAACCTTTCGAGCCAGACGATCGACCGGCTCGGACGGGTAAATTGAGGACGCCCCGATGAGAGCCCTATCCACCGCCGCGACGGGCATGGCCGCTCAACAGCTGAACGTCGAGGTCATCTCCAACAACATCGCCAACATGAACACCGTGGGCTTCAAGCGACAGCGCGCGGAGTTCGAGGACCTGCTGTACCAGGACATGGAGCGGGCCGGCTCGCAGACCTCCGGCACCGGCACCGTGGCGCCGACCGGCATCCAGATCGGCGCGGGCGTGAAGGCCGGGTCGGTCTATCGCATCACCGAGCAGGGCTCGATGACCCAGACCGGCAACAAGCTCGACCTGGCGATCAAGGGGCGCGGCTTCTTCCAGGTGCTGATGCCGTCGGGCGAGACGGCCTACACCCGCGCGGGCAACCTGTCGGTCAACCAGGACGGCCAGCTCGTCACCTCCGACGGCTATCCAGATCCAGCCCCAGGTCACCATTCCGCAGAACGCGACGGACGTCACCATTTCGCCCACCGGCCAGGTGCAAGTGACCCAGTCCGGCTCGACCGCGCCCACCGTGGTCGGTCAGCTGCAGCTCGCCAGCTTCACCAACGAGGCGGGGCTGGAGGCGCAGGGAGACAACCTGTTCATGGAGAGCGCGGCGTCGGGCGCGGCGGTGATCGGTGATCCGCGCGTCCCCCGGCTTCGGCTCGCTGATGCAGGGCTACACCGAGGCGTCGAACGTCGATCCGGTGACCGAGATCACCGCGCTGATCACCGCCCAGCGCGCCTACGAGATGAACTCCAAGGTGGTCACCGCCGCCGACCAGATGCTGGCGGCGACCTCGCAGCTGAAGGGCTAGGCCATGAAGGTCCTGAGCATCGCCGCGGCGCTGTGGATGGCCCTCGCGGCCTCCGCCCTGGCCTCCCAGCCGGTGGCGCTGAAGCCCCAGATCGGCATGCAGAACGGGCGCGTGACGCTCGGCGACCTGTTCGACGGGGCCGGCGCGGCGGCGGGCGTGGTCGTGGCCTCGGGCGCGACGCCGGGCGCCAATCTGGTGCTGGACGCCGGCCGCGTGCAGATGCTGGCTCGCGCCCACGGGCTCGACTGGACCAATGAGCGCGGCGTGCGCCGGATCATCGCCCGCGCCGACATCATGGGCTCCGCGGCCCCGCTCGCGGTCAGCGGCGCCCCGGCGCGGCCCGCGCGCCAGCGCGCCGCACCCGGGCCCTGGCCTATGCGCGCGACATCACCGCCGGCGAGATCGTTCGCGCCCAGGACCTGGTCTGGGCCCCGCCGGGCATGGGGGTTCCGCTCGACGCGCCGCACGATGCGGACGAGGTGATCGGCATGGCCGCCCGCCGCCCGCTGCGTGAAGGCGCGGCCGCCTCGCTGCACGACGTGTCCGCCCCCGTGGTCATCAAGCGCGGCGACGTCGTCCAGGTCTCTTACGAGGCGGACGGCATCAAGCTGGTGCTGCAGGCCCAGGCCATGTCGGACGCCACGATCGGCCAGGCCGTCAATGTCGTGAACCCGGCCTCCAAGAAGACCATCCAGGCCGTGGCCGCTGGCCCCGGCGCGGCGGTGGTGGGCCCCGAGGCCGAGCGCCTGAGGGCCGCCGCCGACGCCAATCCGCAACTCATCGCCTCGATCCGCTGAAAGGCCCCACCATGCGTTCGCCCGCCATCATCGCCCTTGTCGGTCTCGGCCTAGGCCTCGGCGCCTGCTCCACCGCCGCGGACGCGATCCGGGGTCCGAAGCTCTCGGCCGCCGATGCGCCGGCGCTGGCCGCCTCCCAGACCCCCGCTCCCGCCATCATCTCGGCGACCGCGCCGACGCTTCCGCCCGGACCCTTGCCCGGCGCTTCGGCCAATTCCCTGTGGCGGCCAGGCGCGCGGGCCTTCTTCATCGATCAGCGCGCCCACCAGGTCGGCGACATCCTGACCGTGCTGATCCAGATCGACGACTCCGCCAAGCTGTCCAACAGCACCAGCTCCTCGCGCAACAACGGGACGACGGGCGGCGTGCCGCACTTCTTCGGGCTGGAGCAGGCGGTCGGCAAGTACATGCCCAGCGCCTACGACCCGACCAAGATGATCGAGCAGAGCGGCACCACCAGCTCAGCTGGCCAGGGCTCGCTGGACCGCAAGGAGCAGATCTCGCTCACCGTGGCGGCGGTGGTCACCGGCGTGATGCCCAACGGCAATCTCATAATCCAGGGCAGCCAGGAGGTGCGCACCAACAACGAGCTGCGCGACCTGACCATCAGCGGCATGGTCCGGCCCGGCCGACATCTCCGCCGCCAACACCATCCGCCAGACCCAGATCGCCGAAGCACGCATCTACTACGGCGGCCGCGGCGACCTTTCGCGGGTGCAAAAGACGCCGGCCGGCCAGGCGCTGGCGGAAAGCTTCTCGCCGTTCTGATGGTGTGAGGGGCGCTACCCGCCCCCCGCTCGGTGCAGGAAGCTTTCCACAAGGCTTCCCGCCACCAGCCGCCAGCCGTCCACCAGCACGAAGAAGATCAGCTTGAACGGCAGGCTGACCACCACTGGCGGCAGCATCATCATCCCCATGCTCATCAGCACGCTGGCCACCACCAGGTCGATCACCAGGAACGGCACGAACAGCAGAAAGCCGATTTCGAAGGCCCGCTTCAGCTCGGAGATCATGAAGGCCGGGGTGACCACCTGCAGGGGAATTTCCTTGGCGGTCTTGGGGCGGGGAATCTTTGACAGGCGCACGAACAGGCCCAGGTCGTCCTCGTCCACCTGGCTGAGCATGAAGGTCTTCACCGGCTGGGCGGCCGCGCCGAACGCCTGGGGCAGCTCCATCTTGTGGTCGAGCAGCGGCTTGATCCCCGCCGCGTAGGACGCCTGGAAGGTCGGCGCCATGATCAGGGCGGTCAGGAACAGCGACAGGCTGATCAGCACCGAGTTGGGCGGGCTCTGCTGCAGGCCGAGCGCCGTGCGCAGCAGCGACAGGACCACGATGATCCGCACGAACGAGGTGGTCATGATCACGATCGACGGCGCCAGCGACAGCACCGTCAGAAGCCCGACCATCTGCACCACGCGGTCGGTCAAGCCCGCGCCCGTGCCGAGGTTGATGCTGATCCCCGGCGCGGCCTGAGCCAGCGCCAGGGCGGGGAAGGCGAGCCCGGCCAGGCCCGACAGCAGGGCGATGATCGCCGCGCGGCGCACGTCCTCGCGATTCACGGGCCAGACCGTCCGGCGGATATGGGCGAGCAGGCGGCGGATCATCCAGTGGTCTCCAGCGCGGGCGTCGTCTCGGCTTCGAGCGCGGTCGGCGGCTGGCCGGGGGCGGGGCCGGCCGCCAGCATCCGCCCTTCGCCAAGCAGCAGGAGGCGCTCCTCATTGTCGAAGCGCACCACCACCAGCCGGCGGTGGGGGTCGAGCATCAGGCTCTCCACCACCTTCAGCCGACGTTCGGAGGGGGTCTTCAGGCGCAACAGCGCCAGGGGTGCGAAGCGGCGCGCGGCCGCGTACGCCAGGCCGATCAGGCCGAGCGTCACGGCCAGGGCGGCGATCATGCGGGCCAGTTGCGCCAGGTCCATGGACCCCGTCTGGCGCGCGCCCCTTAACGAGCGATTAACCATGATCTTCGCGCCGGAAAGACCTCGTTAACCGTGTCCGTTCACCTTCGGGTAGGAGAAGTGAACGTCGACCGATGAATCTGAACGACATTCCGCTGTTCGCGATGATGAAGAGCCGGCTCGGCTATGTCAGCCAGCGCGAGCGGCTGATCGCCCAGAACGTCGCCAACGCGGACACCGCCGGCTACACGCCCCAGGATCTGAAGCCCTTCGTCCTGCCCAAGGCCGGCGCGCTCAATACCGGCGGCGTGCTCCAGCTGGTGCGGACACATTCCGCCGACTTCGCCGGCAAGGGCGCGGGGGCGGGCGCGTCGGGCGCGACCTGGAAGCCGGTGGCCACGCCGGACTCCGAGGCCACGCTGAACGGCAACAAGGTCGTTCTGGAAGACCAGATGAGCAAGATGACCCAGGCCCGCATGGACTACGACGCGGTGATCGGCTTCTACCAGAAGTCCCTGGATCTTATCCGCCTGGCGACCAAGGCGCCGGGCAAGTGACAGGAGGCTAGAGCATGCCCGATCAGAACGTTTCCGCCGTCATGGCGATCGCGTCCTCGGGCCTTCGCGCCCAGCAGGCGCGAATGCGGATCATCGCCGAGAACATCGCCAACGCCAACTCCACGGCAAAAACGCCGGGCGGCGATCCGTACCGGCGCCAGTCGCCGATCTTCCAGCCCACCCAGGTCGCGACCGGGGCGGAAGGGGTGAAGATGTCGGAGGTGGCCCCCGACCAGACCGACTTCAAGCTGGAGTACGCCCCCGGCAACCCGGCCGCGAACAAGGACGGCTACGTCAAGCTGCCCAATGTCGATCCCCTGATCGAGGCGCTGGACATGCGCGAGGCCCAGCGCGCCTACGAGGCCAACCTGAACGTCATCGAGACGTCCCGGTCGATGCAGATGCGCACCCTCGACCTGCTGAAGGGCGGCTGAGCATGATCAGCCCCGCCATCGCCGCCAAGGTCTACGCCGCCGCCCAGGCCCAGGCCTCGGGCGCTCCCGCGCTGGACACGTCGAAGGCCGATCCCACCAGCTTCGGCGAGGTGCTGAAGGGGGTGCTGAACCAGACCATCCAGACCTCCAAGACCGCCGAGTCCCAGATCGCCGCGGGCGTGCAGGGCAAGGCGGACCTGGTGGACGTGGTCACCGCCATCTCCTCGGCCGAGACGTCCCTGCAGACCGTCATCGCCGTGCGCGACCAGGTGATCTCCGCCTACCAGGAGGTCATGCGGATGCAGATCTAGGGGGCCGCCCGCCGGTCGCGGCAAGCTTTCGTTAACCATGTCGGCCGATCTGTCGCCCGACGGCGACCCCCGGCCGCGGAGCATGAAATCATGAACGGCGCCGAGGTTATCGACATTGGCCGCGACGCCATCTGGCTCACCATCCAGCTGTCCGCGCCGATCCTGCTGGTCGGCCTGGTCGTGGGGGTGGTGATCGGCCTGTTGCAGGCCCTGACCCAGGTGCAGGAAGCCACGCTGATCTATGCGCCCAAGATCCTGGCCGTGTTCGTGACCCTGCTGGTCACCCTGCCGCTGATGGGCGCGTTGATGGGCGGCTTCATGCGCCAGATCGCCACCAAGATCGCCGGGATGTAGGGGACCAGATGGAGCCCTACGCTCTTCCCGCCCAGATCCACGCCGCGGGCCTGGTGTTCCTGCGGGTGGGGGCGGTGGTGATGCTGTTGCCGGGCCTGGGCGAGGCCGTCGTGCCGCCGCGCATCCGGCTGGCCTTCGCTCTGCTGCTTTCGATGTGCCTCGCGCAGATCGCCCTGCCGACCCTGCCGCCCATGCCCGCGACCGTGGGCGATCTCGCCGGCCAGGTGATCAAGGAGCTGATGATCGGCCTGGTGCTGGGCGCGTTGATGAAGGTCACCCTGTCGGCCCTGCAGGTCGCGGGCGAAGTGATATCGATGCAGACGACCCTGGCCTTCTCCCAGACCGCCAATCCCATGGAGGCCCAGCCGTCGTCGTCGGTGGGCAGCTTCCTGTCCTTGATGGGCATCACCCTGATCTTCGCCACCAACCTGCACCACATGTTCATCGGAGCGATCGCGCGCTCCTACACCCTGTTCGCCCCGGCCAAGCACGTGCTGGTGCAGGACGCGGTGACCGTGGCGGTCAGCGAGACGGGCGCGGCCTTCGGACTGGGCGTGCAGCTCGCCGGGCCGGTGATCGTGTTCTCGCTGGTGTTCAATATCGCCTCGGGCCTGGTGGGGCGGGTGATGCCGCAGTTCCAGATCTTCTTCGCCGCGACCCCGCTCAGCCTGATCTTCGGCCTGTCGCTGTTCGCCCTGAGCCTGGGCGCGGGCGCCCTGACGTGGCTGGACCGCTACCAGGACGTCCTTCGGGTGTTCAACTAGGACCGCGCGGTGGCCGAAGACAACGATCCCTCCGCAAAGACAGAAGAGCCGACACCACGGCGGCTCGAGGAAGCGCGACGAAAAGGCGACGTCGCCAAGTCTCCGGACGTCGCGCAGTGGGCGTCGCTGGCGGGCGCGGCGGGGGTTCTGGCGATCATGGGCGGCTGGATCGCCCGCGACCTCACCTCACGCCTGCGGCCCTTCGTGGAGCGGCCGGAGGCGTTCCACCTGGAGGGCGGCGGCGCCGTCGGGGTGGCGCGCCTCGCGGTCATGGCGCTGGCGCCGGCGCTGATCATCGTGCTCGGCGCCGCGGCGGCGTCGGGGGTGGCGGGCAACCTGATCCAGCACGGCTTTCTATGGTCGCCCTCCAAGCTGGGGGTGGACCTGGAGCGCGTCTCCCTGAACGCCGGGTTCAAGCGGCTGTTCGGCCTGGACGGCTTCATGCAATTCCTGAAGTCGGCGCTGAAGGTGACGCTGGTCGGCTTCGTCGCCTGGATGGTGGTCAAGCCTCATTCCAGCGAGGTGCTCAAGCTGGTCGGCATGGAGTCTGGTCGGGGTGCTGGCCTATTCGTCGGACCTGCTGCGGCGGCTGGTGATGGCCGTGCTGGCGGTGACCGGCGTGTTCGCAGGGCTGGACTGGTTCTGGCAGCGCCACCGCTTCATGGCCAAGATGAAGATGAGCCGCGAAGAGTTGAAGGAGGACTCCCGCCAGTCCGAGGGCGACCCGCACGTGCGCGCCCGCCAGCGGCAGATCCGCATGGAGCGGGCGCGGCGTCGGATGATCCAGGCGGTGCCCACCGCCACGGTGGTGGTGGTCAACCCGACCCACTACGCCGTCGCTCTGCGCTACGAGTCCGGCGAGACCGCCGCGCCGGTGTGCGTGGCCAAGGGGCTGGACCTCATCGCCCTGCGCATCCGCGAGGCGGCCGAGAAGGCGGACGTGCCGATCGTGGAGGATCCGCCGCTGGCCCGCGCCCTCTACGGCGCGGTGGAGGTGGACGAGACCATCCCCACAGCCCACTACGAGGCGGTGGCGAAGATCATCGGCTTCGTCATGGGCGGCGCCCGCAAGGCCCGAGTCTAGCCTGTGGACACATTGGGCTATCCTTGCACCAGATGATTCGCGCAAAGCGCCTCTCGCCGTGACCGGCCAGATCGCCGCCAAGCCGCCCCGACGCCGGGGTTCGGGCCTTCTGGACCTGTTCGGTTCGGGCGCGCCGGCCGTGGACGCGCCTGGGCTGGCCGAGATTCTGGCCGCTCTGGCCGAGCCGGCGGCGGCGGTCTCGATGGAGGGCCGCGTCGCCGAGGCCAACGCCGCCTGGCGCGCGGCCGTGGGCGGCTCGGCGCGTCTGCCCTCCGCGCCCGGGCTCTACACCTGCTTGGCCGCCGCCCGCCGCGACGGCTCGTCGGAGGCGACGCTGGAGCTGGGCGGCGAGGCCCGGCTGGTGCGCGCCGCGGCGCTGGGCGAGCGGATGCTGCTGATCCGGCTGGCGGACGCCCCGGCGGCCGAGGCCCCCGCGCCGGCGCCGCGCCGCTCTCGGATAGCTCCGCCGAGCCAGACCCAGACGCTGGACATGCTGGCCGCCGCCGCGCCCTTCGGCGCCGCCCTGCTGGACGGGGCGGACCCGTTCACGGCCAAGGTGGTCCAGGCCAATCCCGCGCTTCAGGCCATGGCGGGCGACAAGACCCTGATCGGCCGCTCTCTGGGCCACCTGATCGAGCCGGCCTCGCGCGTCGAGGCGTCCGAGCGGCTGAAGACCCGGGGCGGGCCCGTCGAAGTGAAGCTCGCCGGGACGCCGCCCAGGACCGCGCAGCTGTATCTCGCCAACGCCGAGGGGCGGTTGATCGCCTATCTGGTGGACGTCTCCGAGCAGAAGCAGCTGGAGCTTCAGCTGTTCCAGGCCGGCAAGATGCAGGCGATCGGCCAGCTGGCCGGCGGCGTGGCCCACGACTTCAACAACCTGCTGCAGGCCATCCAGTACTGGCTCGACGAGCTGCTCACCCGCCACCCGGTGGGCGATCCCTCCTACGAGGGGCTGAACGAGATCCGCCAGACGGCCGTGCGCGCCGCCGACCTGGTCAAGAAGCTGCTGACCTTCTCGCGCAAGCAGACCGTCCAGCGCGAGGTGCTGGAGCTGGGCGAGCTGATCGGCGAGTTCGAGGTGCTGCTGCGCCGGCTGATGCGCGAGGACGTCAAGCTGAAGACCGAGTATGGCCGCAACCTGCCCTCGGTGCGCGCCGACAAGGCCCAGCTCGAAACCGCCGTGATGAACCTCACCGTCAACGCCCGCGACGCCATGCGCGGCCAGGGCGGGGGCGTGGTGCGCATCAAGGTGCGCCGGCGTCAGCCGCGCGGAGGCCATGTCGCTCGGCTATCCCGCCCCGCCCGAGGGCGAGTACGGCATGATCGAGGTGGCCGACACCGGCCCCGGCATGGCGCCGGAGACCATGAGCAAGATCTTCGAGCCGTTCTTCACCACCAAGGCGCTGGGGGAGGGCACGGGCCTGGGCCTCGCCACGGTCTACGGCATCGTCAAACAGGCGGACGGCTGGATCCACGTGGAGTCCAAGCTGGGCGAAGGCGCCACCTTCCGCATCTTTCTGCCGGCCTACGTCGCGCCCGCCGTCAGCGCCGCCCCGCCGGTCCAGCCCGTGCGGCCCAAGCCCAAGGCGCGCGACCTGTCCGGCGCCGGGCGCATCCTGTTCGTGGAGGACGAGAAGACCGTCCGCACCGTGGCCGCCCGCCTGCTGCGCGCGCGCGGCTATGAGGTGATCGAGGCGGCCGACGGCGAGGAGGCCCTGGCCCTGGCCGAAGCCAACGCCGGCAAGATCGACCTTCTGATCTCCGACGTGATCATGCCGGGGCTGGACGGCCCCTCGATGCTGAAGAAGGCGCGCCCCTACCTCGGCTCGGCGCCGGTGATGTTCATCTCCGGCTATGCCGAGGGCGAGCTGTCCGACGTGCTGGAGGACGAGCCGGGGATCACCTTCCTGTCCAAGCCCATCGACATCAAGTCCCTGGCCGAGAAGGTCAAACAGAAGCTCCAGGCGAGCTGAACGCCAGTCGTCGCGCCCTCCGCCGCGCGTGAAGCCTCCGACCTCCAGACCAAAGAGAAAGGCCGCCCCCGTCTCGCGACGGGAGCGGCCCCAGGTCCGGCGGCGCGAAGGCCGCCGGGGCATTGGCCGGTTTTAGTACCGGACGCGCAGGCCGACCTTCCAGGTCATTCCGTAGGTGTCGAAATAGACCGGGTTGGTGGGGTAGCCGTTGCCGCCCGGCGCGATGGGCGGGGCCTTGTTGAACAGGTTGTTGATGTTGGCGAACAGCGTGAAGTTACGACGAATGTCGTAGGACCCCGAGAGGTTCACGTACCAGGCGGACGGCACGTGGTTCTCGCTGATGCTGTTCGGGTCGGTCGTCGTGTAGCCGGGATCGCCGGGCGCGATCGCAACACCGCCGAAGGCGCTGCGAGCCAGGAACTTGCCGGAGCCGATGTATCGCACCGAAACCGTGCCGCTGAACGGCCCCTTCGAGTAGGTGAAGAAGCTATTGGCCTGCCACTTCGGCGAGGTGTTGTAGCCCCCGAACGCCGCCGGTCGGACCCGATTGCCCCGCGTAGTTGATGACCGGCCCGCCAAGGCCCGTGTCGATGACCATGTCGTACAGGTACGAGGCCAGCACCCGGACGCTCAGGTCGCCCGACCCGACCGGCACGTCGTAGTCGCCTTCGAAGTCGACACCGCGGGTCGTGTACTTGCCGAGGTTGGCGGCGGAGTTGTTCACGCCCAGGATGTTGTTGCTGGCGTCCCGTGTGACCAGCGAACAGAAGAAGCTTGAGCCCGCGAAGCAGCCGTTGACGATGTTCTGGGCGCCGATGCCGAACGGCGGTCCGGTGATCGGATCCTTGATTTCGATCTGGTACCAGTCCGCCGACAGCCGAAGCCCGTTCAGACCGCCAGACTTCGGCGAGAGCACGATGCCGCCCGTCAAGGTGTCGGCCGTCTCGGGCGTCAGCGCGAGCGTGCCGCCAGTGGCCACATTGGTCTGTTGCGGTATCCCCCCTTGCCAGGGATTGTTCACGGACGCGAACGGGCCCGCGGAAGACACCGCATAGCTCTGGAACAGCTCCCGGAACTGCGGCGCCCGCACGTCACGCGAACGGGTGCCGCGGAACCTCAGCCAGTCGGTCACGTCCCAGATGGCGCTTACCTTCCAGGTGGGGAAGGTGTGGCTCGCCGAGTGGCCCGCGTCGGCGGGCGTATTCACGACGAAGACCCCCGGCTCGGTGCTATCGTTGCTGGCCTTGTTGTAGGTTTCCCGGATCGCGCCGTCGATTTCGGCGTAATGGGCGAACGGAACGTCCTTGAACAAGGGTACGTTCAACTCGCCGTAGCCCTCGATCACATCGATGGAGCCCCTGTAGTCCAGGCCGTAGCTGAGGAAGTACTGCTTGTACCAGGGTTGGTTGGCGAGGTTGTGGGTGACGTCGCCGTGCTCGTGCCGGTATTCCGCGCCGGCGGCGAGCTTGATCGCACCAGCGCCCCAGCCCTGGAAGATGTCGCCGTGAACGTTCCCGGACAACACGCTCTGCGTATAGGCCACGTCCTCGTAGAGCGTCGGGAACACGTAGTCGAGCGCCGCCTTGCTGGCGTTGTTGGCGCCGAACAGGTTCATCGGCTGGCAGCCGCCGTTCTGGGCGGCCATCGCCACATCGGTCGCCGTATAGGGCGTGCCGGTGAGCGGGTTGACCCGGCCTGGAACATTCACGCCGCAGACGATGCTGCCCCCCGAGTTCACCGCGTCCAGCGAGTAGTTCATGAACGAGTTGACGACGTTGTGGTACAGCCGCTGCTGGGTCGTGGTCTTGCCGTATTCGGCATAGGCGTCCCAGCCCCAGCTCCCCCCAAGGTCACCCTTCAGAGAGCCGACGATCCGCCAGGTGTCGTTGTTGGTGCGGTTCTGGGCCTCGACGAGGTTCATCACGTTGCGGCCGAACTCGGCCACGTGCGTGCCCAAGGAGTTGACGTACGCCGACTCGGCGGGCGTCAGGTAGGCGTTGTCGTCCGCGATCGGGTGGTTGAGGATGAAGAGGGTGGGCGCGTCGGCGATCTGCAGCGATCCCGGGCCGATGGCGCCGTTGGCCACCTCGTTCACCGCAATGCTGCGCGCGAACCAGCCCTCCAATGACCCCGTGATCCGGTCGGTCAGATCGTAGTCGACGTGCGCCAAGGCGGTGTACCTGCGCACGTCCGGCTTCATGGTCGTCTCGTCGTAGGCGCCGGCGGTGTTTGAATTGCCGCCCTGTTGGTAGCCGAACGGATAGGCTCCGGCGGCGTAGGCGCCCGGGGTGTAAGAGGTGAGGGCGCTGCCTGACGCGTTGAACTGCATCTGCCCCAACGGCGCGATCCACGGGCCGCCCCGATTAGGAATTGGCGCGAGCTGCGCCACCGGCGCCAGGAGCCCCGTCAGGTTCGCGTTGGCGCTCCTTCCGTTCGGCCCGACGATGTAGTGCGGCTGGCCGTAGCCCGGCGCGCCCGGCGTGTTGTAATCGGGATTGGTGAAGGTCGCGTAGTTGGTGGCGCACCAGGAGCGCACGTACGAGCAGATCCCGATCGACTGGCTGTGCTCGAACTCGCCGCCGACGATGAAGTGGCCTTTGTCGTTGGCGAAGCCGTGGCCGTAGGCCGCGGAGGCGTGGTAGTTCTTGCCGTCGCCGTACTTGGTTTGGCCGTAGTCGATCTGGCCCTTGAAGCCCGTGAGCTTGGTGTCGAGGATGATGTTGACGACCCCGGCGACGGCGTCCGAGCCATAGACCGCCGAGGCGCCGCCGGTCTCGGTGTCGACCCGCCCGACCAGCATCGACGGGATCAGCGTCACGTCGACGCCGCCGCCCGCGGTGGTCGGCACCACCCGCTGGGTGTTCATCAGCGTCAGCGTGCGGGTGCCGAAGAACGGGTTCAGGCCGCGCAGGTTCACCAGCTGGGCGCCGACGTTGAAGTTGCCCAGGCCGACGTTGTTGCCGGCGAAGAAGTTGGAGTTCTGCGGCAGCTGGGCGACGACGTCGCCGACGTTGGAGAGATTCAGCTTCTGAATCTGTTCCTCGTTGATCACCGTCACCGGGTTCGGCGTGGTGAAGGTCGAGCGCGCGATGCGCGATCCGGTGACCACCACCTCCTTCACCTGAGAGCCGCTGTCTGTCGGCCGCGTAGGCGACTCCGCTCAGCCCGATCGCGCCGAGCGCCGTGGTGACAAGCAGCGCACGCAGCGCCGGCCGCATCTCGTAGTCATGATTGCCTCCCTGAATCCCTGAATTTCAGGGGGGCTTGGGCACACAATCCGGTGCGTGGATCTTCCCGGCTGAATCAGCCAGGCGGATCGCTACGGCGCCGTCGTTGCGGCCTGTCCCCCTCGATATTGGTTGATTCAATCATCGATCAAATTTTGGCGAATTCAATACTTAACAAGGATAATTATGTGTCGTTCAGCGGTACAGTTTTTCGTTGCACGTCGTCCGTGGCGTGTGAACCGGCCTCAAAATCCTATAATATCAAGATTGTATCGGCCAACGTGACAGCGTGTCGTTTTTTTGCATCAGCGGCGCGCGAATTGGCGCGGAGGGGACAATGCGCGGGCGGCCTCGCGCGCCGCCTGACAGGCGCCCGTGAATCCGCTAACTGCGAGCCATGACGTCTCACGAACAGCCCATAGCCGAACTCGCCGAGGCCTTCGGCCTCAAACCCGACGAGTACGCCCTGATCATCCAGCGGCTGAACCGCGAGCCCAACCTCGTGGAGCTGGGGGTGTTTTCGGCCATGTGGAGCGAGCACTGCTCCTACAAGTCCAGCCGCCGGCACCTGCGCAAGTTCCCCACCTCGGGGCCCAAGGTCATCCAGGGGCCGGGCGAGAACGCCGGGGTGGTGGACATCGGCGACGGTCAGGCCGCCGTGTTCAAGATGGAGAGCCACAACCACCCCTCGTTCATCGAGCCCTATCAGGGCGCGGCGACGGGCGTGGGCGGCATCATGCGCGACGTCTTCACCATGGGCGCGCGGCCGGTGGCGCTGCTGAACGCCCTGCGCTTCGGCATCGCCGGACCATCCCAAGACCCGGCGGCTGGTCTCAGGCGTGGTGGCCGGCATCGGCGGCTACGGCAACTGCGTGGGCGTGCCGACGGTGGGCGGCGAGACCACCTTCCATGCGCGGCTACAACGGCAACATCCTGGTCGGCGCCATGTGCGTGGGCGTGGTGGACGCGGACAAGATCTTCTACTCCGCCGCCCCGGCGCCGGGCCTGCCGGTGGTCTATTTCGGCTCCAAGACCGGGCGCGACGGCATCCACGGCGCCACCATGGCCTCGGCGGAGTTCGGCGAGGATTCCGACGAAAAGCGCCCCACCGTTCAGGTGGGCGACCCCTTCGCCGAGAAGCTGCTGATCGAGGCGACGCTGGAGCTGATGCAATCCGGCGCCGTGGCCGCCATCCAGGACATGGGCGCGGCGGGCCTCACCTCCTCGGCCGTGGAGATGGCCGGCAAGGGCGGACTCGGCATCGAGCTGGATCTCGACGCCGTGCCTCAGCGCGAAGAGGGCATGAGCGCCTATGAGATGATGCTGTCGGAGAGCCAGGAGCGGATGCTGGCGATCCTGAAGCCCGGCCGCGAGGACGACGCGCGGCGCATCTTCCACAAGTGGGGCCTGGACGCGGCGGTGATCGGCCAGACCACCGAAACCGGCCGGCTGGTGCTCATGCATGGCGGCGAGATGGTCTGCGACCTGCCGCTCAATCCGCTCACCGAAGACGCGCCCAACTACGACCGGCCCTACAAGGTTCCGCGAGCCGCCAGCGCGGCTCGACCCGGCCTCGGTCCCCGCGCCCGCCGACTGGTCCGCGGCGGTTCTGAAGCTCGTGTCCTGCCCCGACATGGCCTCCAAGCGCTGGGTCTGGGAGCAGTACGACCACCACGTGATGGCCGACACCCTGGCCGACTCCTCCACCGGCGCGGACGCCGCGCTCGTGCGCGTGCACGGGACGCGAAAGGCCCTGGCCATCACGTCGGACTGCACGCCGCGCTACGTCGCCGCCGACCCGCGCATGGGCGGCAGGCAGGCGGTGGCCGAAGCCTGGCGCAACCTCACCGCCGTGGGGGCGGACCCCATCGCCATCACCGACAATCTGAACTTCGGCAATCCCGAGCGGCCCGAGGTGATGGGACAGTTCGTCGGCGCGGTCGAGGGCATGGCCGAGGCCTGCCGGGCGCTGGACTTCCCGGTCGTGAGCGGCAACGTCAGCCTCTACAACGAGACCAACGGCGCCGCGATCCCGCCCGCCCCGACGGTGGGCGCCTTGGGCCTGATCGCGGACTACGCCCGCCGCGCCGGCTATGGCGGGCTGAAGTCTGGCGACACCCTGGTGCTGATCGGCGAGACCCGCGGCGAGCTCGGCCAGAGCCTTTATCTGCGCGAGGTGCTGGGCCGCGAGGACGGCGCGCCGCCGCCGGTGGACCTCGCGGTCGAACGGCGTAACGGCGAGCTGGTGCGCGGGCTGATCGGTTCGGGCGCGGTGAGCGTCTGCCACGACCTGTCGGACGGCGGGCTGGTGGGCGCGGCGGCCGACATGGCGCTGGCCTCGAACGTGGGCGTCGTGCTGAACGCCGTCCAGGACCTGCCCGCCCACGCCTTCCTGTTCGCCGAGGACCAGGGCCGGTATCTGATCGGAACCTCCGAGCCCAGGGCGATCATGGACGCGGCCGTGCGCGCGGGCGTGCCGGTCGCCATCGTCGGCGCCGCGCGGGGCGAGGCCCTGGCCGTGGGCGGCCTGTTCGAGACGCCGCTGTCCGACTTGCGCCAGGCGAACGAAGGTTGGCTGCCGGGCTATATGGGCGCGGCCTAGGGCGCGCCTGAGGCTACCGGCTTCCGCGCGACATGCGCCAGTAGGCCACGAGGCTGACGAACGATCCGGCGCAGACCGCTGGCCAGACGACATAGGGCGGGGCCGCGTCAGAGGCCCATAGCAACGAACCGGCGATGAGCAGGACCGCCGGCGTAAGCAAGAGCCCGTCCATGGTCCTCATGGCATCCCCATGCACCCATGCCGCGAACGGCGGTGATGTTCTTCCTGGGCGCCGTGGCCCCGATCACGGAGACGGCAGTCAATACCAATCCGTCGGGTTTCACAACTAATCAGTTGTGAAAAGCAACCGCTCAATCTGTAGAACTCACCTTGCCCCTGCATCAGCTTTCCGACATGGCGCGCGCCGATGAGGATCGGGTTGAGCAGAGGCTGCTGGGCCGGGCGTTGGCCCAGTTGCGCGTCCGGGCGCAGATGACCCAGGAGGCCGCCGGGGCGGCCTTCGGCGTCAGCGGCCAGAATTGGCAGAAGTACGAATCGGGCCGGGCGCCGGGCGTGTTCCGGCCGAGCATCCAGCGTCGCCTGGCGCGGGCCGTGGGCGCGAGCGTCGAGGATCTATGGTTGGCGCGCGATCAGGTGGCTGGCTCAGACGCGCGGCTCCAACCGGCGCAGCCTGCCGCCGCGCCGCTTGCCCAAGGCGTCGCGGAGACGGGCGCGGCCTATGAAGCGCCGGCGCTCGACGTCACCCGCCAGACAAGGCTCGCCGACCTGCTGACGCCCGCGGTCCGCTTCCTGAGGATGTCCGACGACTGCCTGCGGCCCTGGGCCGCGTCCGGCGCGACGATCGCCTACGATCCCCAGGCTTGGCCGCGTCGCGAGGAAGGCTGTGTGATCCAGACCGACGACGGCGCCTTGCACGTGAAGATATTCCTGCGCGCCGACGCCGACGCCATCCACGCCTGCGAGCTCTATCCGGAGGTCAGGGAAGTCCGGTTCGCGCGCACGCCCGGCACACAGATATTCCGGGTGGTGGGCCAGACTCGATTGAAGCCTAGGCCGACTGGCGCGACGCCTCGGTCTCGCCGCTGGCCAGGGCCGTGTTGATCGCGCCGAGCAGATCCGCGGACGTGACCGGCTTGGCCAGGTGCAGGTCCGCGCCCGCGGCCAGGCAGGCCTCGACCTGGTGACCCATGGCGTTGGCGGTCAGCGAGATGATCGGCGTGCGGGTCAGGCCGCCGCGGGCCTCCGCCTCACGGATGCGCTTGGTGGCCGTCAGCCCGTCCATCACCGGCATCTGGGTGTCCATCAGCACCACGTCGAACGGCGGTCCCGCCAGGAAGGCGTCCAGGGCCGCCTGGCCGTCGCCGGTGATGATCAACTCGGTCAACTCGCCGAGCATCAGCTGGATGACCCGCTGGTTGACCACGTGGTCCTCGGCCAGCAGCACACGCGGCGGCCGGTCCGCGTCCAGCTCACGCACCGGCGCGGCGGCCGCTTCGGCGGGCGTTTGCCGGTCCACTTTCAGCTTCGCGGTGAATTCGAAGGCCGCCCCCGCCCCGGGGGTCGCCGAGCAGGTGATGGCGCCGCCCATCATGTTCGCCAAGGTGTTGGCGATCGACAGGCCCAGGCCCGTGCCGCCGTAACGCCGGGTGATCGAGCCGTCGCCCTGTTCGAAGCGGCTGAACAGCTTGGCGCGGGTCTCCTCGGTGAATGCCCGGCCCGGTGTCCCGCACCGTCACCCGCAGCGCCGCCTTGCCCCGGCCGCGCGGCGCGGTGGTGTTCACCTCGACGACGACTTCGCCCTCGGAGGTGAACTTCACGGCGTTGGAGATCAGGTTGGAGACCACCTGCTTGATCCGCAGCGGGTCGCCCACCAGCCGATCCGGCCCGTCGGGGTCGAAGGTCACCTTGAAGTCCAGCCCCTTGTCGCGGGCGACACGCTCGAACAGGAAGGCGGCCTGGCCGACCGTCTCGCGCACGCTGAAGCCGTCGGGGTTCAGGGACAGGGCGCCAGCCTCGGCCTTGGCCAGGTCCAGCACGTCGCCCAGCAGCATGGTCAGCGCCTGGCCGGAGCTGAGGATCATCTGCACGATCTCTTGCTGGCGGGGCGGCAGGTCCATGTGGGAGAGGGCGTCCGCGAGGCCCAGCACGCCGTTCAGCGGCGTCCTGATCTCATGGCTCATGTTCGCCAGGAACTCGCTCTTGGCGACGCTGGCGGCCTCGGCCCGGGCCACGGCCTCGATCAGGGCGTCCTGGGCGAGCTTGCGGTCTGTGACGTCCTCGGAGATGGACAGCAGGTAGTCCGGGCCTTCCGCGTTGTGGATGACGATCTTCTTCTTACGGATGAAGCGGATGCCCCTCTTGGTCCAGGTCTGCTCCTCGTCCAGGATCTTGATGCCGCCGGCCTGGACCAATTCGCGGTCCTGGCGGGCGGAGCGCTCGGCCTGTTCGGGCGGGAAGATATCCCTGGCGAACTTGCCGATGTTCTCGCCGCGCCCCACGCCGTAGAGCTCCTCGACCGCTGGATTGAGCATCAGCAACCGGCCGGTTTCCGCGTCCTTCACCGTCAGGCCGGCGGGCATGTTCTCGATGATGGTCTGCAGGAAGGCCTCGGCGCGGCGCAGCTCCTCGGCGGCATGTTTGCGCTCGGTGATGTCCTCGGAGATCGTCATCAGGCAGGGTTCGCCGTCGGGATCGCGAAGGCCGACCTTCATCAGGCGCAAGGTTCGTGGGCCTCTTGGCCCGGAAGCGATGCTGGCTTCGTCGATGATTTGAACTTCACCTGACTCCAGGGCGGCCCGGTCCTGCTCGATGAACAATTTGGCTTGATCGGGCGGGAACAGGTCCAGCGCCGTTTTGCCGATCAGGTCCTCGCGCGACCGGCCGATGAGCTCTTCATTGGCGCGGTTCATCATGATGATCCGGCCATCGCGCGCGCTCTTGACCGACATCGGCATCGGAGCGCTATCGAGCACGTTGGTCAGAAAGGCGCGGGTCCGTTCAAGGTCCTGCTGCGCCTGCAGCCGCTCGGTGACGTCCTCGCTGATGGCCAACAGGTAGCGCGTGCCGTCGGGATTGAGGATCGGGACCTTGACCTTGCGCATATAGCGCGGGCCCTTGTGCGCGGTCATCATCCGCGCTTCCTCGATCACCATGGACTTGCCGGTCTCCAGGACCTGCCTGTCCTCCTTCGCCACTGCGGCCGCGTCGTCCGCGGAGAGAAGTTCGTCGACGTCGCCGCCGATGTGGTCCTCGCGCGAGACGCCGAAGAACTCCTCCATCGCTCGGTTCATCAGAAGGACGCGGCCCCCTTCGTCCTTCACGACCAGCGGCGAGGGCACGTTTTCCAGGATGGTCTGCATGAACGCGCGCGTGTCGCGCAGGTCTTCCTCCGCCTTCTTGCGCTCGGTGATGTCTTCGCTCATCGAGAGCAGATAGGTCCGTCCGCCGCCGCCATCGACGGCGATCTTGGTCTTGCGGATCCTGAGGCGTTCGCCGCGCGCCGTCTGCATCGCGACGTCTTCCATGACCATGGGCTCGCGGCTCTCGATGGCCCGCTGGTCCTCGGCCGCCAATTGGGTTGCGAACGGTTCGGGCACGATCTCCCTGATCGTCTTGCCGACGTGCTCCTCGCGCTGGACGCCGTACAGGTCCTCCATGGCGCGGTTCATGGTCATGATCCGGCCGGTGGCCGCGTCCTTGACGATCAGCGGCGTGGGCACGTTCTCGAGAATGGTCGCCGCATAGGCCCGCGCGTCGCGCACGTCCTCCTCGGCCTGCTTCAGCGCAGTCACGTCGCGCGAGATGATCAGAAGCCCGCCGACCTCGCCGTCGTCGTCGCGCCAGGGGGAGGCCTCCCACATCATCCAGCGATGCGCGCCGGTGGGCAGCACCACCCGCTCGGGCTCGCTCAGCACATGCTCGCCAGCCAGGGCGCGCCGGTGCAGGGGCTCGTAACGCTCGCGGGTTTCGGGAACCAAGTCGTAGGAGCTGCGGCCGGCCAGCGACGCCCACTCAACGCCGAAGTCCGCTATCCACTGCGGGCTCGCCTGGAGGAACCGCAGCTCGCGATCGGTGACGGCCACCGCCATCGGGGCGGATTCGATGAAGGCGGCCAGAGCCTCGACGCGCGGAACCGCGCGGACTTTCGTCCCGGCAGGGGCGGCCGTCTGCGCCTTTGCGCGCGGCCTGGTCTTTCGGGTGGAGCCGGCGCCCATCGGCATGGCCTTCATCGACACAGTCTGCCCTCGCATTGTCCCGCCCCGGACTTAATTTTTGGTGTGACGGCCCGCCTGGGGCGCGAAGCGCGCAAGCCGGGAAGGGGGCTGGAGCGGACGGCGGGCCCTCGCCGTCACGGTGGCGGCGCGCGCAGGCCTCGGCTAGAACCTTGCGGACCCAAGGCCGGACAAGGACGCCGTCGCAAGATGCTCAAGCTCTATCACGCCGAGCCCGCCGCCAACTCGCTCAAGTCCCTCATTCCGTCTGCACGAGAAGGGGCTCAAGTTCGAGAGCGTCTACGTGGACCTGCACAAGTTCGAGCAGCACCAGCCGTGGTTCACCGCGATCAACCCCGAGGGCCAGGTGCCGGTGCTGGACCACGACGGCTTCATCGTCACCCACACCACGGTGATCAACGAGTACCTGGAGGACGCCTTTCCCGACGCCCCGCCGCTGCGCCCTAACGAGCCCAAGGGCAATTCGCGCATGCGCTACTGGAACAAGTTCGTCGACGAGCACGTGATGAACTACGTCTCCATGCACGGCTGGCACCGCATGGTCGGCGTGCTCGCGCGCGGCATCGAGAGCGGCGAGTTCGAGCAGATGGTCGCGCGCATTCCGCTGCATGAACAGCGCGAGAAGTGGAGGACCGCGCGCTCGGGCTTCTCGGAGGCCGACCTCGCCAACGCCACCCGCAAGATCGAGGTCGCCATCGACAAGGTCGAGGCCCAGCTCGCCAAGACCGAATGGCTGGCCGGCGACATGTTCACATTGGCCGACATCAACTTCTTCGCCCACTGCGGCTTCGCGGTCGCGCGGATGTTCCCCGAGTTGGACGCGCCCAAGCGCACGCCGCGCATGGTCGAGTGGATCGAGCGCGTGCGCGCCCGCCCGGGCGTGAAGGCGGCCCTGGCCATGCCCGACCACACCAACCCCGCGCTGCGCACCTTCACCGGCCACGCGCGCTGAACAACGAGCTTTCGGAGGACATCAGATGAGCGTCATGGAAGGCGACATCGAAGCCGGCGTCCGCTCCGTCGAGGCGGAAATCAACTACCTGCTGCCGGGGCCGGACATCAACCGCCGCTTCGTCTCGGCGGGGGTGGAGCTGAACACCGGGACCTATGGCCCCTTCAAGGTGAAGGTGCGCGACGGCCGCGCGATCAAGAAGCACTTCACCCTGGACACCCACGGCTTCGTCCTGGCCGACAACGTCAGCGCCATCACCGACTTCTACGACAAGGAACAGGTCGATCGCCTGTATCCCAAGGAGGTGGAGGAGGGCGTGAAGGCGCTCACCGGCGCGTCCTGCGTCTTCCCCATGGGCTGGATGATCCGCAACTCCGGCGACCTGTCCGGCTTCAAGCGCCCCGAGGGCCCCTACACCCACTCCGGCGGCATCCAGCCGCCGGCCGGGGAGGCCCACATTGACACCGAGCCCTCCCGCGCCGACCGCCACGCCCGGGCGATCTACGAGAAGTTCCGGCCCAACGGTCCTGGCTTCAAGCGCTTCATCTACTCCAGCTTCTGGCGGACGTTCTCGGAGCCGCCGCAGGACTGCCCCCTGGCCGTCTGCGACCACAAGAGCGTCCGTGACGACGAGGGCGTGCCGAACGTCATGTACATCGTCGACAAGATCCCCGAGGGCGAGGCGATGTTCGCCCCCATGCCCGACGCGGACCAGCCGGCGGCGGCGATCTTCAGGTACAGCCCCGATCACCGCTGGTGGTACTTCTCCGGCATGACCCGGGACGAGGTGCTGCTGCTCAAGTTCCACGACTTCGACCACTCGGTCGCCTGGCGCACGCCCCACACCGCCTTCTGGGACACCAGCTTCCCCGACCGCAAGGTGCGCGAAAGCATCGAGAGCCGCTCGGTGGCGTTCTTCGAGTAGGCGGCCCGGGGGGCGAGGAGAAGCGCGTGTCGATCAGTTCAACTAAGACGTCGGGCGGTCTGGGCTGGCCCGACGCGCCGCCCGTGATCCGCACCACAGCCATGCCAGCCGACGCCAACCCCGCGGGCGACATCTTCGGCGGATGGCTGCTGGCCCAGATGGACCTGGCGGCTGGCTCCGTCGCCACCCGCCGTGCGCGCGGCCGGTGCGCCACGATCGCCGTCGACGGCATGAGCTTTCTGAGTCCGGTCTGGGTCGGCGATGAGGTCAGCCTGTTCGCCCGGCTGCTCCACGAGGGCCGGACGTCGATGAAGATATCCGTGGAGGCCTGGCGCCGGCACCGCGAAAGCGAGGAGGTCGCCCGGGTCACGCAGGCCGTCTTCACCTACGTCGCCATCGACGAAGCCCGCCGCCCGCGCCCATTGCCCGACCTCGGCTAGCGGATCGAGCCGTCCACCGTCAGGATCGTGCCTGACGTGTACCCGGACAGCGGCGAGGCCAGGAAGGCGACCGCGGCGCTGATCTCCTCGGGCTTGATCGGGCGGCCGTAGGGCAGGGACTTGGTCAGCTCCGGCCAGCGGTCCTCGTCGCCCAGCTCTTTCTCTGCGCGAGCCTTCATGAGGGTGACCATACGGTCGGTGGCGGTCATGCCGGGGTTGATCCCCACCACGCGGAAGCCGTCCTTGGCCGCGCCCTTGCCCAGCGCGCGAGTGAAGGCCATCAGCGCCGCGTTGCCGGTGCTGCCGGCGATGTAGCCCGCGTCCAGCCACTCGCCCGCCGCGCCGATCACATTGACGATCACGCCCGAGCGAGCCTTCAGCCCCTCATAGAACGCCCGGCTCATGGAAATGTAGCCGAACACCTTCAGGTCCCAGGCGGCGCGGAACTTGGCGTCGTCGATGGCCAGCAGGTCGCCGGACGGGATCGCCCCGGCGCAGTTGACCAGGATGTCGATCTCGCCGACTTCGCCCTTCACCCGCTCGATCTCGGCCTGGCGCGAAAGGTCCGCCGGGATGGCGTCGACTTTCACCTGGAAGCGACCCCGGATGTCCGCCGCCGCAGCCTCCAGCGTCTCGGCCGTGCGGGCCACGAGCACGACGTCGCATCCCTCCTCGGCCAGCCGCTGGGCGGTCGCGCGGCCGATGCCCTTGGAGCCGCCGGTGATCAGGGCGCGCTTGCCGGCGAGGTTCAGGTCCATGGCGTCTCTCCTGGGGGCTCAGCCGCTGTAGTCGGGCAGGTCGAACTTGTCGACGAGCGAGCCGCCGACCAGCCGCGCGCCGAGACCGGGGATGTTCATCATCCGCGTCAGCTGATCGCGGACGACCAGGCCGAGCGCGGTCTTTGGCGCGAACCAGCCGCCGAGCCGTCGCGCGGCCTTCTGTTTCATCGTGACGAACGGCCTGAACCGGGCCTCGTAGCGGGCGAAGGCGCCGGCGTAGTCGTCCGCGCTGTCGCCGAGCTCTCCGGCCAGCAGGTAGGCCCCCGCCATGGCGAAGGCCGAGCCCTGGCCCGCCAACAGCGTTGGGCAGAAGGCCGCGTCGCCGAGCAGGGCGACACGGCCGCGTGACCAGGCGGGCATGACGATCTGGCTGACGGGATCGAAGTAGAGATCGTCCGTCGTCCGCAACGCCTCCAGGAACGCCGGACACTCCCAGCCGACGCCGCCGAAGGCCTCCGCGACCATGGCCTTGCGCGCTTCCAGATCGTGGTGCGGCGGCTCGGGCTCATCGCCGCGAATCCAGACGAAAAGCACCGCCGTCTGGTCGTCCCTCAAGGCATAGCGGCCGACCTGCCGCCCGACCTCGGTGTGGGTGGCGTAGACGTGCTCCTCGCGCGGGCGATAGCCGTCGATGACGAAGGAGGCGACCCAGTAGCCCAGCGGCTGCTCGAACCGCGCCTCGGGGCCGAACGCGGCCTCCCGCACCGCCGAATGCAGCCCGTCGGCGCCGACGACGAGGTCGAAGCGGCGCGCCTTCGCGTGCTCGAAGGCGACGGTCACGCCGTCCGCGTCCTGCTGGATCGCCGCGACGCTGTCGCCGAACAGCGTCTCCACTCGGCCTTGGATCAGGTCGTAGATGCCCCGCGCGAGATCGGCCCGCAGGATGTTCATGAACCGGCCGCCGGCCAGAGCGTCGAACACCGTTCCGCCAATGCCGCCGACGCGCCGGCCCCGGCGGTCGACCATGCGCAGCTCTCTGATGCGGTAGTCGGCGGCCTCCAGCGCCGGGATCAGCCCCATGCGCTCGGCGACGTCGTAGCCGACGCCCCAGAAGTCGATCATGTAGCCGCCGGTCCTGAGCTCGGGTGCGTGCTCGACGATGGTCACATCCCAGCCGCGCCGCACGAGCCAATAGGCGAGCGTCGGCCCCCCTATCCCTGCGCCCGCGATCAGGATCGACGGCAAAGCTCCTACCCCCAGATCTTCCGCGCCGTGTCCGCCACCAGCTCCAGCTTGCGGCGCTCGTCGTCCTCGGTGAGCAGGTTGCCCTGGTGGGTGGAGGCGAAGCCGCACTGCGGGCTGATGGCGAGCTGATCCAGCGGCACGTACTTGGCCGCCTCGTCCACGCGCCGGCGCAGCATGTCCTGGTCCTCCAGCTGCGGCGTCTTGGTGGTGACCAGGCCGAGCACCACGGTCTTGCCCTTGGGCACGAAGCGCAGCGGCTCGAACCCGCCGGAGCGCTCGTCGTCGTATTCCAGCAGCAGCCGGTCAGCTTCCGTTCGCGTGAACAGGCCCTCGGCCACCTCCTCGTAGCTGCCCTCGGCGGCCCAGGCGCTGCGGTGATTGCCGCGGCAGATGTGGATGGCGGTGGTCGCGCCGCCGGCCTTGGCGCGGGCCAGCACGGCGTTGTCCGACGCCAGGGTCTGCTCGGCGGCCTCCTCATAGGTCTGGCCGTTCAGCATGTCGTTCATGCCGCCGATGATCTGGCAGTAGCGCAGGGTGTCGAGCTGGAAGTAGCGCAGGCCGTCCTTCAGCAGGGCGTCCACCTCGTCCTGATAGATGCGCACGATGTCGTCCACGTATTCCTGGATGTCCGGATAGGCCTTGTCGGAGACCCCCTCGACATAGAGGTGCAGGTGCATGGTCGGAGCCGCGATGCTGGTCTTGAACGGCATGCCGGCGTGCTTGGCCAGGTAGGGGGTTTCGTGGCCGCACAGGCGCTGCCTGGCCTTCAGCTTGCCGGTGCAGATGATGGTCTTCACCGGCATCTCGGCGTTGGCGACCTCTTCGCCCGGCCCGTGCCAGAACGGCGGAAAGCCCGGCTCGTCCGAGCGGGTCAGGCCGTCCGTCGCGTCGGGCAGGTTGGACAGCCAGGAAAGGCGCCGATACTCGCCGTCGGTGGCCACGTCGATGCCGGAGTCCCGCTGCAGCTTCAGCACGCGCAGGATCGCCTCGTCCTCGATCTCGTTCAGCCGTTCGTCGCTCACTTCGCCGCGATCATGCGCATCCCAGGCGTCGAGCAACGCCTTGGGCCGTAAGAGGCTGCCGACATGGTCGGCCCGGTAAACCGCCGTCATGAACATCACTCCCTATGGCCGCCCGACGTTCGCCGCCGGTGTCTGGGAGCATGTAAGCAGGAAACTTGGGCGCTGTCAGGCGCCGTCCGGGCGGAGCGCCGGTTCACTGCTCAGCCGGAGGCTCCCACAGCTCGATGGGGTTGCCCTCGGGGTCATGGATGTGGGCGAAGCGGCCCGTCTTGGGATCGTCCCACTCGGCGCGGGTCTCCACCGCGATCCCGGCGGCGCGCAGCTGGGCGATCATGGCGTCCAAATTCCGACTCGGAAGTTGATCATCCATTGTTGCTCGGGCCGTCCGAAGTAGTCGGTGTCGGCCGGGAAGGGCGCGATCACCGTCATGCCCGCCTGGGTGTTCCAGGGCGTGTAGCCCGCCTCCACGCCCAGATGCACCCGGTACCATTCGGCCAGTGCCTTCGGGTCCTTGGCGCGGAAGAACACCCCGCCGACGCCCGTCCCTTTTCCATGGCCATGCTCCCTGCGGGCCCGAGCAGCGTCACGGCGGCGAGCATCGCGGTGAGGATCGCGTTCCTCTCCATGGATGTCATCCGCGCCGCTCCTGATCGGTCCCGACGATGAAGGACTAGTACACCACCACGCTCCTGATGCTCTCGCCGGCGTGCATCAGGTCGAAGGCGTCGTTGATCTTGGGCAGCGGCATCGTGTGGGTGATCAGGCTGTCGATGTCGATCTTGCCCTCCATGTACCAGTCCACGATCTTGGGAACGTCGGTACGGCCGCGCGCGCCGCCGAACGCCGTGCCGCGCCAGACCCGGCCGGTGACCAGCTGGAAGGGGCGGGTGGCGATCTCCTGGCCGGCGCCGGCCACGCCGATGATGATGCTCTCGCCCCAGCCGCGATGGCAGCACTCCAGCGCCTGACGCATGGTGTTCACGTTGCCGATGCACTCGAAGGAGAAGTCGGCCCCGCCGCCGGTCAGGTCCACGATGGCTTGCACCACCTTGTCGCGGCCCACCTCGTCGGGGTTCACGAAGTCGGTCATGCCGAACTTGCGCGCCATCTCCACCTTCGAGGGATTCGAGGTCCACGCCGATGATCTTGTCGGCGCCGGCCATGCGCGCGCCCTGGATCACGTTCAGGCCGATGCCGCCCAGGCCGAACACCACCACGTTGGCGCCCGGCCACACCTTGGCGGTCCAGATCACCGCGCCGATGCCGGTGGTCACGCCGCAGCCGATGTAGCAGATCTTGTCGAAGGGGGCGTCGGCGCGGACCTTGGCCACCGCGATCTCGGGCAGCACGGTGAAGTTCGAGAAGGTGGAGCAGCCCATGTAGTGGGCGATGGGCTTGCCGTTCAGCGAGAAGCGGCTGGTCCCGTCGGGCATCAGGCCCTGGCCCTGGGTGCCCCGGATGGCGGTGCAGAGGTTGGTACGCCGGCTGAGGCACGACTTACATTGCCGGCATTCGGGCGTGTAGAGCGGGATCACGTGGTCGCCGACCTTCACGCTGGTGACGCCCGCGCCGACCTCGCGCACGATCCCCGCGCCCTCGTGGCCCAGGATGGAGGGAAAGATCCCCTCCGGATCGCCGCCCGAGAGGGTGAACTCGTCGGTGTGGCAGATGCCGGTGGCCATGATCTCCACCAGCACCTCGCCGGCGCGGGGGCCTTCCAGATCGACCGTCTCGACGGTCAGCGGCGCGCCCGCCTTCCAGGCCACGGCGGCTTTGGTCTTCATGGCGTCGTCCTCCGGCTGCTGCGTCCACGCGTTAACAAGACCGGGCGGGCTTGGAAAGGCGGCGCGGGCCGTCCAATCGAGCGCTGGCGCTTGGGCGGCCGATAGTCGAGTGTGAACGATCGTTTGGGCGGATTCGGGCGGGGATCGTGACGGCTTCAACCACGCAGCGATCGCACGCGACGCTGGGCTTTTTGCTGTTCGCGGGGGCGCTGTCGGCCTTTCCGCCGGTCACCACCGACATCTACCTGCCGGCCCTGCCGCAGCTGACCTCGGACCTTCACGGCACCGTCGCCCAGGGCCAGCACACGCTCGCGGCCTATTTCGTCGGCCTGGGCGCGGGCCAGCTGTTCTATGGCCCCTGGGCGGACCGCATCGGGCGCAAGCCGCCGATGCTGATCGGGGTGGCGCTGTATCTGGCCGCCAGCCTTGGCTGCGCCCTGACCACCTCCATCGACGCCATGGTGGGCCTGCGCTTCCTGCAGGCGGCCGGGGCCTGTTCGGGCGTGGTGGTCTCCAGCGCCATCGTGCGCGACCGCTTCGACCATCAGGAGTCGGCGCGGGTGCTGTCCTTCATCCTGTTCCTGCGCGGGCTGGGGCCGATGATCGCGCCGATCGTGGGCGGGCTGGTGGTCACCTTCCTCGGTTGGCGGGCGATCTTCTGGACGCTGACGGGATTCGGCCTCCTGATCGGGGTCAGCGTGCTCATCGGCATGAAGGAGAGCCGGCCCGAGCACGTGGCCGAGCGGGCGCGTACGGAAAGCGCCATCGGCGCCTATCTGGGCGCCCTGAAGCGGCCCGGGCTGCTCGCCTACCTCATGGCCAACGGCCTGAACTTCTCGTGCATGTTCGCCTGGATCGCCGCCGCGCCCTACCTGGTGATCGGCCAGTACGGCGTGCCGACGCTCTGGTTCGGCTGGGTGTTCGCGATCTACGCGGCCGGCTTCATGGCCGCCTCGCAGATCAACCGCCGCCTGCTCAAGCGCCTCCCGGCCGACCTGATCCTGCGCCGCGGCGCCATCGGGTCGGCCCTCGCGGCGCTCGTGTTGATCGCGGACGCGCTCAGCGGCTTTGGCGGCGTGTTGGGCGTCATGGTCCCGCTGTTCTTCGTGGTGGCGTCGCTGGGCCTGGTGTCCACCAACGCCATGGCCGGCGGGCTGGCGACCGACCCCTCGCGCGCGGGCACCGTCTCGGCCCTGTTCGGCGCCGGCCAGTTCGCCTTCGCGGGCGTGGCCACCTGGTCGGTCGGGGTGGTGGCGCACCAGACGGCGCTGGCCATGGCGTGGGTGGTGGCGATCTGCTCGGCGGGCGCTCTGGTCGCGGCCTTCATCGCCACCAAGGGCGCGCGGGCGGCGGCCTAGGCCTCGGGCTGGGTCCAGCCGAGGGTCTCTTCCAGCTCTTCCAGCAAGGCGCGCAGCCGGACCAGGCGCTCCGGGCCGTAGAGCGCCTCGATCTCGCCGCTCACCCGCGCGGCTTCCGGGGCGATGGTCTCGATCAGCGCCATGCCGTCGTCGCTGACCGACAGCAGGCCCTGGCGCAGGTCCGACTCGGAGGTCCGCCGCTGGATCAGGCCCCGGTCCGACAGGTCGCGCAGGATCCGCGACAGGCTGGAGGGCAACAGCACCACCAGGGTCGCCAGGTGGGTGACGGTGATCTCTTCCATTGAGCCCAAGGTGCGCAGCACCCGCCACTGGGGCTCGGTGAGGTCGTAGGCTTCGCAGCGTCGGGCGCACCCGCGCCATCACCACCTCGCGCGCCCGGGTCAGTATGGCCGGCAGGGAATGGGGGAACGGTTGGAGATGCCGCTCGGCGGCGTCCTGCACGTGGATCTGTTCAGCCGACATGATCGTCCCCCGGTATGCCCAAGCCCGCGTCCCCCGCAAATCACATATCATGCTAACGACTGGCCCGCACGGGTGACGTCGGGTTGAAGTTGGCGCGAACGGGCGCCGCGGCCTACGCCCCGGCTTGGGGCCGACGACGCAAGGCTGTAGACGTCGTCGTCACGGTCGCTTTTCATCTGACATGAGGCAAGGGTGCCCGCTCCCAAGAACCCGTTCAAAGCCGCCCTGAAGGCCCGCACGCCGCAGATCGGCCTGTGGCAATCCATGGCCGATCCGACGACGGCCGAGATCTGCGCCGGCGCGGGCTTCGACTGGCTGCTGTTCGACGGCGAGCATTCGCCTAACGACATCCCTCTGCTGCTCGACCAGCTTCGCGCGGTGGAGCCCTATCCGGTGCATTCGGTGGGCCGCCCGCCCTATGGCGAGGTGCGGCTGATCAAGCAGTACCTGGACATCGGCTTCCAGAGCCTGCTGATCCCCCTGGTGGACACCGCCGAGCAGGCCGCCGAGATGGTGCGCGCGGTTCGCTATCCGCCGAACGGAATCCGGGGCGTGGGCGCGGGCTCGGCGCGGGTGTCGCGCTGGAACCGCATCGCCGACTACATCCCCACCGCCGACGCGGAGATCTGCCTGCTGGTCCAGGCGGAGACCACCACGGCGCTGAAGAACCTCGAAGCCATCTGCGCTGTGGAAGGCGTGGACGGCGTCTTCATCGGCCCGGCGGACCTGTCCGCCGCCCTGGGCCACGCCGGCAATCCCGGCCACCCTGAGGTCCAGGCGGCCATCGAGGACGCCTTCGTCCGCATCGCCAAGGCCGGCAAGGCGTCCGGCATCCTGACGTCCAACAACGAGTGGGCCGCGCGCTATCTGAAGCTCGGCTGCACCTTCGTGGCCGTGGGCACGGACGTCGGGATTCTGATGCGCCAGACCACGGCCCTGGCCGCGAAGTTCAAGGGCGGCGCTTAGGACACCGCCCAGTAGCGGAAGATGGTGTGGTCCACATCGCCCTCCGCGGCCGGATGGCGCTCGCCGCCGCCGACGATCACCGTGCGGTTCAGCCACCCGTGCGGGCCGTCCGGGGCGCGGAAGTAGGGGGTGCAGCGGAAGTAGCCGGGCTTATCGACCGAGCCGTAGATGTAGCCCATGTTGCGGATGTAGATCTTCGCGCCGTCGTCGGCCTCCAGCATGTAGTGGGCGTTCAGCTCGATCACCCCGTCGGTGCGCACCACCGGCCAGTCCGCGCCGGAGACGTCCACCACCTTGCCGTTCAGCCTCGGTCCCTCGACCAGGCCCTTCAGCACCGAGGTATAGCCGTGGCTCGGTCCGCCGGGATGGATCGGGCCCCACATCCAGCGGTCCTTGAAGTCGATGCGGATGTCGAACACGTGCTCCAGGCGCAGATCGCCGCTGCGATAGTCCATCGGATGCCTCCTCGCCGGCGCGAACTCAGGCCGCGGCCGGCTCGTAGTGGGTGTCCAGGTCCTTGCCGAGGGTGCGCGCGGCGAGCAGGAAGTGCACGGCGGCCCAGACGCACAGCAGGGCGACCGCCATGACGGCGTGGCGCACGCCCGTGGCCGAGGCGGTCGTGCACGCCTCCGACAGGCTCTGGGCCGCTCCGGGCGGGCAGATCAGCTTGTAGTCGCCCCCGGTGAAAGCCTGCTGGGCGAAGAAGTCGCTGAGGAAGCCGACGAGGGTCGGTCCCAGGCCCACGCCGACCAGCCCCAGCACCAGCGAGGCCACGAAGGCCGAGGAGCCGCGCATGTTGGCGCCCACCATGTTCTGCGCCATGCCGAGCGTCGGCGTGTAGTAGATGAACAGGGTCACGTGGCCGGCGATCAGGATCAGGATCAGGGCCAGAAGCTGGGTCTGCAGGAAGCCGATGATGAACAGCGGCGTGGTCAGCACCAGGCCGATGGCCGGCCCCCAGACGTACCAGCGCCGGTCGAACTTGCCCAAGAAGTCCATGCCGAACCCGCCCAGCGCCAGGCCGGTGGCCATGGAGACGCCGGCGATGGTCCCGAGGATCTGGCCCGCCTCGGCGTAGCCCACGTGCCGGTTGGAGACCAGGAACCGGGCCAGGAACTGGCCGATGCCGTTCATGGCCGTGGCCGCCAGGGCCGCGCCGATCAGGACGTGGACGAAGGACCGCTTTGACATCAGGAACTTGAACACGGTCCACACGGAGGGCGGCTTGCCGACCGCGAGCCCCTGGGGATCGTGCAGGCCGCGCTTCGGCTCACGCAGGGTGAAGAAGGCGATCGCCGCCATGATCAGCGCCGGCACGCTGAGGGCGAAGAACCAGCTGCGCCAGCCCAGGTTCTGGGCGAACCAGCCGCCGAGCACGGAACCCACCACCGCGCCGATCGGGGCGCCGAGCCAGATCACCGTCAGCGCCGAAGTGCGCTTGCTGGGCGGGAAGTGGTCGCCGAGCAGGGAGTTGACCGGCGGGCCGAAGCCGGCGTCGCCGGAGCCGATGCCGACCCGGAACAGCATCATCTGCCAGAAGTTCTGCGCCAGGCCGCAGGCGGCGGCGAACAGGCCGAAGACGCCGATGCAGGCGGAGATGATCCTGGCCCGGTTGATCCGGTCGGCCATCAGCGCCAGCGGCAGGCTGAACAGGGCGTAGAAAATCGCGAAGCCCAGGCCCTGGACCAGACCCAGCTGTCCGTCGCTGAGGTGCAGCTCGGCCTTGAACGCGGGCGCCGTGGCGGCGATGCCCTGGCGGTCGGCCAGGTTCAGCACATTGACCAGCAGCAGCACGAACAGCAGCCAGGTGCGGTAGCCCTTGGAGAAGCCGGCCGCGTCCTTGGCGCCGGACGGAGCGGGCGCGCCAGGCGCAGCGGTGGTTTCAGCAGAAGCCATCAACGATCCTCCCGGCGCTCTGATGCTGGCGCGTTGACCGATTCAATCAGGGGCAATGCCGCCGCTGTCAAACGACTTCGACGCGGGCGGCGGCCTGTGGAATGGTTCGGGGGCGCCGGCGGGCGACTCGTGGTTGGTCCGCACTCGTGACGGCGACACGGAGCAACGATGGCGTCCACGCAGTCCGCACAGAAGCTGAATCTCGCCGAGGTCACGGCTATCGGCGTCGGCGGAATGGTGGGCGGCGGCATCTTCGCCGTGCTGGGGCTCGCCATGACCACGGCGGGGCACGCGGTCGCCATCGCCCTGGCGCTCAGCGGCGTGCTGGCGCTGCTCACCGGCTATTCCTTCGCCTATCTCGGCTTGGCGTTCCGGGACGACGGCGGCAGCTTCACCTACATCCAGCACGCGTTCAAAAGCGCGTCCGTGGCCGGGGTCGCCGGCTGGCTGCTGGTGGCCGGCTATGTGGGGACCCTGGCGCTCTACGCCACGGCCTTCGGCGCCTATGGCGCGGCGATGCTGGCGGGCGCGCACGCGGCCTCCTGGATGGAGAAGGGCCTGGCGCTGCTGGTCCTGGGGGTGTTCCTCGGCGTCAATCTGGCGGGCGCCAAGACCTCCGGGCGGCTGGAGCTGGTGATCGTCGTCATCAAGGTGCTGATCCTGGCGGTGTTCGCGGCGGCGGGCCTGTACACCTTCCGCGCGGGCCTGGCCCTGCCGGTGTTCGACAAGGGCTTCGCGGCCCCCGTGGTCGCCGCCGGCCTGATCTTCGTGGCCTATGAGGGCTTCGAGCTGATCCCCAACGCCATCGAGGAGATGCGCAATCCCGAGAAGGACCTGAAGCGCGGGCTCATGCTGTCGATCGTCATCACCACGGTGATCTATGTGGTGGTGGCCCTGGTCGCCCTGGGCAATCTGACGCCGCCGCAGATCGCGCACGACCAGGAATACGTCCTCGCCGTCGCCGCGAAGCCGACCCTGGGCCAGTTCGGCTTCGCCCTGATCGGCGTGGCGGCGCTGATGTCCACGGCCTCGGCCATCAACGCGACCCTGTTCGGCTCGTCGCGCCTGGCCATGGCGATGGCGAGAGACCACGCCCTGCCCAGGATATTCTCGACGCTGGAGCGCACGCGTCCGGTCCCATGGGTGGCCCTGGTGGTGCTGACGGGGGCGACCGTGGCGTTCACCCTGCTCGCCGACCTGACGGTGATCTCGACCTTCGCCAGCGCCACCTTCCTGATCATCTTCGCGGCGGTGAATCTCGCAGCCTGGCGCCTGCGCAAGAAGATCGGCATCCGCGCGGTCCCGCCCATGCTGGGCGTGGTGCTGTCGCTCGGCGCGCTGGGCGCCTTGTTCTGGCACGTCTGGCGGACCGATCCGACCCATCTGGACTGGCTGGTCGGCTTCTACGCCCTGGCCGTGGTCCTGGAGGCGGTCCTGACGCTCGTCCGCGGCCATCGAAAGGCGCGCGCGTCCTAGCCAGGTCCTCCATAGCGCCTGGTGGGGACGGTGGGACTCGAACCCACACTCCTTTGCAGGAAGCGGATTTTAAGTCCGCTGCGTCTACCGGTTCCGCCACGTCCCCGAGGCGGGGGGAGCCTAGCAGAGGCGCCGGGGGCGTCCAGCGAGGGCTTGGGCCGCGAACATACGTATGATCTAGATAGGCCGCGTATGCGGCGCGCCGTCCTGGCGGCGAAACATACGTCATACAACCGGCGGCAAGCCGGGATAGGGAGTCGATGCCTCAGATGCCTATGAAACGCACCGGCGCGTGCGCGGCGATTCTGGCCGCGGCCGCCATGACGATGGCCGCGACGGGCGTCGCCCAGGCCCACCATTCGTTCGCCATGTTCGACTACAAGAACCGGATTACCCTGACCGGCACGGTGGAGTCCTTCACCTGGACCAACCCCCACAGCTACATCAAGCTGGCGATCCCGGACGGGCAGGGCGGCGTCAAGCACTACACGGTGGAATGCGCCAGCCCCAACGTGCTCACCCGCGTCGGCTGGAAGTTCAATTCCATCAAGGCCGGCGACAAGGTCACGCTGCTGATCAACCCGCTGAAGAACGGCGATCCGGGCGGCATGCTGCAGGAGGCGACGCTGGCCGACGGCCGGGTGCTGTCCGACAGCAACCCGCCCGATGGCTCGTTCGACCGGTGATGTTCAGCCGCCAACCCCGGGGGGACCGGACCATGACACCCATCAGAGCCTCAGCGACGGGCGCGGCGCTGGCCGCCCTCGTGCTGGCCCTGTCGCCGGCGGGCGCGCAGGCCAAGTCGACCTTCGTGGTGACGCTCAAGGGCGCGAACATCTCCGGCGCCTGGGGCCACGTCTTCGCCTTTCACGACACGGGCAAGCTCGACCCGCGGCTCACCCCGCCGCCGCCGCCCGTGCCGCCGTTCAAGCCGGAGTTCAAGGCCCAGTACGACGCCCGCGTGGCGGCGGAGAAGGCGGCCAACGCCCGCGGCGAACCCCTGGGGGGCAACTCCATCGCCTGTTTGCCCGACGGCATGCCGACCATGATGTTCGCCATCTATCCTCTTGAAATCCTGCAAACTCCTGGCCGCGTCACGATCATCGAGGAGGCCTACAACCAGGTTCGCCGGATCTGGCTCGACAAGCCGGCGCCGGCTGCGGAACTCGGTGGCGCCGGGCTTCTTCGGCCATTCGGTCGGTCACTGGGACGGGGACACGCTGAACGTCGACACGGTCGGGATCAAGGACGTGGTTGAGGTGTTCAAGGGCGTGAAGCACTCCGACCAGCTGGCCATCCACGAGGCCATCAAGCTCGTGGCGCCGGACATCCTGCAAGACGAGATCACCGTCACCGATCCGGCCGTGCTCACCGGGCCGTGGAAATTCACGGACGCCTATCGCCGGATGCCGGGATACGAGATGCTGGAGTACGTCTGCGAGGACAATCGCGAATACGTCGACGACAAGGGCCAGACCCAGCTGCGGCTCGGCGGCCAGTGAACCGGGCCTTCCCGTCGCGCCGCGCGAGGGGATAGGATCGAACATGAGGCTGCGGCGCAGATCGCGGCTGAGAGGGAGTGGATGCTCGTGAAGACGTCTTCATCGCAACGGCCTTTGGTCGCCCTGGGGGCCGCCCTCGGCGCCGCGCTCGCCCTGGCCGTCGCAGGCGCGGCCGGCCCGGCCCTGGCGCATCATTCCTTCGCCATGTTCGACAACGACCACCAGATCAAGCTGGAGGGCACGGTCAGCAAGTTCACCTGGCAGAACCCGCACGTCTACATCCAGCTGGAGACGCCGCAGGCAGAAGGCCAGCTGCCCAAGCAGTGGACCATCGAGTGCGCCAACCCCGGCATCCTCGACCGCGTCGGCTGGAAGTGGAACATGGTCAAGGCGGGCGACAAGATCGTCGTGATCGTCGCCCCGCTGAAGACCGGCGAGCCGGGGGCCCTGCTCAAGCAGATCACGCTGCCGGACGGGCGGGTGTTCAACAACGGCGCGCCGGCCGGTCCGGCCACCATCAAATAGCGGCCTGGCCGCGGGGTCTGTTGGGGGAGACGCCCATGACGTTCCAAGCTGCACGCGCGGCGGCGCCGGCCCTCGGGGGCCTGATGCTCGTCCTGGCGCTGGCCAGCGGCCCGGGCGCCGCGCCCGCTCACGCCGCCACGCCGGCGAAGGCCGACCAGCCCAAGGCCGCCCAAGCCAAGGCCGGCAAGTTCGACCCCTTCGACTTCACCGGAACCTGGGACCGCTATCCCAAGCCCGGCGACGCCGGCCGCGACCCCACCGTCAAGCCGCCCAAGCCCGACACCTCTGCGCCGCCGCTGAAGCCGGAATACCTCGGCCCCTACGAGGCGCACATGAAGGCGGTGGCCGAGGCCAACGCCAAGGGCGCGCCCATCGCCACCGGCTACACCCACTGCCAGCCGGACGGCATGCCCGCGATGATGATGGGCATGTTCCCCATGGAGGTGCTGCAGACCAAGGGCCAGGTCACCATCATCCAGGAGGCCTACAACCAGGTCCGGCGCATCTATCTGAACTACAAGCTGCCGCCGATCGAGGACGCGGAGCCCGGCTTCTGGGGCCACTCGTCCGGCCATTGGGAGGGCGACACCCTGGTGGTCGACACCATCGGCATCAAGGACTACGTGCGCTTCCGCGACGTTCCGCACTCGGACAAGATGCGCATCCACGAGCGGATCAAGGTGCTGGACGCGGACCATTTCCAGGACCAGATCACGGTCACCGATCCGGAGTACCTGACCGGGCCGTGGACCTGGACGTGGATGTACAAGCGCCGGCCCGGCTATCACATGTACGAGTACGTCTGCGAGGATAACCGCGAGTTCGCCGATCCGGTCACCGGTCTGGCGCGCATGCGGCTGACCCCGGCGCCGCCGCATCCGCCCGTGCTCGGCCCGGCGCCCGCGCCCGCAAAGTAGAGCTCAGGCTGTCGCTCGCGCCTGGTGGCCGGAGACCTCCGCCCCCGCGTCGCGCGGCAGGCGCAGGAACCAGGGCAGGGAGCAAAGGCCGATCAGGGCCATGACCACCAGGGCCACGCGGCAGTCCGCCAAACTCGTCTGGCCGGCGGCCGCGCCCCGGCCGATGGCGCTCAGGTTCAGCACGACCACCGCCATGCCGATCGCCACCGCGCCGGTGGTCTGGTTGAACAGGTTCGACAGCACCGTCGCGTCGCCGATCCGCTCGTGGGGCACGTCGGCGAACACCAGCGACACCATGCCGGTGAACAGCACCGAGCGGGCCGCACCGCTCAGGGCCAGCACCGCGAAGATCACCCAGAACGGCGTCGTCGTTGAAAACAGCGCCCAGCCCGCGATCGCCACGGCCGTGACCGCGGCGCCGGCGGCCAGGGCGATACGGAACCCGGTGGCTCGCAGCACCTGTCCGGCCACGGACTTCAGCAACAGGTCCCCGCCGTTGTAGCCGAGCAGCAGGAGGCCCGACTGGAACGCGCTCATGTGCAGGCCCACCTGGAACATCAGCGGCAGGATGAAGCCCAGCGCCCGGAACGGGATCCGCACCAGGGCGCCGCCCGTCAGGGCGATGGTGCGGAAGGTGATCAGGCGCAGCGGCCACAACGACACCAGCGGGTGGGCCGCCCGCAGGCTGTGGCGAACCGCCAGCACCCCGATGCCCAGCCCAGCGACAATCAGCGCGGCCCACACCTCCCAGCCCAGGCGCCCCGGCGCGGTGATGCGGTCCAGGCCATAGATCACCCCCGCCAGCGCCGCGCCGGTGAGCAGGAAGCCCGGCCAGTCGAACGGCTTGGACTCCTGCCCGCGCAGATTGGGGATGAAGCGCAGGACGCACAGCACGCCCACCACGGCGATGGGCACGTTCAGGAAGAACACCCAGGGCCACGCCACGAAGGTGACGATGAAGCCGCCGATGGCCGGGCCGATCACCGGCGCCACCAGCCCCGGCGTGGTGGAGATCGTCAGGACGGTGATGAGATCCTTCTTCGCGGTGGCGCGCAGCAGCACCAGGTTGCCCACCGGCGTCATCAGCGCGGCGAAAAAAGCCTGCAGCGCCCGCGCGCCCACGAACTCCACGAGGTTGTGGCTGAGCCCGCACAGGGCCGAGGCGAAGGCGAAGCCGACGATGGCGCCGGCGAACACGTTGCGCGCGCCCAGGCGGTCCGCCGTCCAGGTGGACATGGGCAGGAACGCCGCCATCACCAGGATGTAGATCGTGATCCCCAGGCTCAGGTCCACGGGCGCGGCGTGGAACGAGACGGCCATCTGGGGCAGGGCGGTGGCGATGATGGTCGCGTCCAGCGACGCCATGAACAGCGCCGACGCGACGATGGCCGCGATCAGGCGCGGATTGTTGGAAGGCGAAGACTCCATGGGCCCCGCGTATGTGAACGATCGCGCGCGGCGCACGCTAGCGCCGGCTTGATCAGACCCCGGACGAACCGGGGCCCACGCCCGGCCGGCTGCGGATGAACTGGCTCAGCACCCACTTCTCGCCCCTGGTGGGCGTGCGGCCGGCGTGGGCCGAGCGCACGTCGGGCTTGCCGGTGTCGGCATGGACGCTGGAGAAAAACAGCCCGCCGCCCGTCGTGCCCTTATGCGAGAGGCCGAGCTTGGTGAACGCCGTCTCGCCGCCTTCGTAGTCGCCGTTCAGATAGAGCAGGAAGGTGCCGGCCCGCTGGCCGATGCGGGCGATCTCGGCGGCGTAGGCGGGCACGGCCGGATCCAGGAAATCGAAGTGGTCCACGAACTGTTCGCCCACATCGTAGTGGAGGATGTTGAAGGCCTCCATGCTGGCCAGTGAGACGCCCGCCGCCGCGCCGATCTTGGCCTGGATCAGCAGGTTGATCAGGTTGGTCTCGACCAGGGTGAAGTTGGCGGTGGTGTTGGTGCGGGCCCGGTCCTCCAGCGACCGGCTCGGCCCCGCCGCATAGATCTCCGCGCGCACCAGCCGCGCGTGGGCCTGGCCATCACCCAGTCGCAGACCGCCGGCGAGACGAAGGCCTCGAAGGTCAGGATGCGGGGAGCTTCGGACAGCGTCCGGGTCGGCGGCGCCGGGGTCAGCCAGGGGCCGAGGTCGATGGCCTGACGCAGGGCCCGCCAGTCTTGCGCCGTGGAGTCCCGCCGTCTCGCCCGCCAGGATGCGCAGCTGCGTCTGGGCCGGGGCCCAGCCGAGTTCGGCCGAGCGCTGCAGGCCGTCCAGCGCGTTCGGCCAGCTTTGCGGGCAATGGAACCCGACAGCCATGAGCACGGCGAGGATGGCGGCCGCCTCGCCGCCGCCACGGCCGGCCGCGTCCACGAGCAGGCCCGCGCCCTGGGCGGGCAGGGCGGGCGCGTTCTGCCCGGTGATCAGCCGCTTGCCGATGCGGGTCAGCGCCTCGGCGTTCCCGGCCTTGGCGGCGCGGGCGAGCCAGTTGATGGCGTCCTCGTGGCGGCCTTCGCCGTCCAGGCGTTCGGCGAGGGCGATCTGCGCGCCCACGTCGCCCGCCGCGGCCTTGCCTTCAAGGTCTGCAAGCGCCATGCGCCCGTCCCCGTCCGCACAAAGAAAAAGGGGCGGGCCTTGCGGCCCGCCCCCAAAGGATACCGAGTTTTGTCTCGGTTTAGAACTTGGCCTTCAGGCCGACGTAGAAGCGACGGCCGAGGGCGTCATAGAGACCTTCGTTGGTCGTGCCTTGGCCGGAGTTCGGCAGCGAGAACCCGGCGTATGGCCGGTGTTCGCGCCGGTGATCTCAGGCTGGGCGTTGAACAGGTTATCCACGCCCGCACGCAGGATGTAGTTCTTGAACGAGTCAGGTGCCCGAGAGCCCGAATTCGTCATGCGACGGCGTATCGAGGGTGTTGTCTCCCACTCTGGCCGTAGGTCTGCGAGTGAACGCTCGGCAGGTGCCGCCAGTTCACACTGACCGTGGCCGGACCGACGAGATAGGTCAGGGTCGTGTTGAGCTTCCACTTGAACGCGCCCGGGTTGGTCCCGTTCAGGTTCGGGCCCAGGGTGCCGGCCCACTGACGCCACGCCAGGCCAGGAGCGGCTTGGGTGTCGTAGTAGTCGAGCCAGTTGCCCAGGACGTTCAGGCTGAGGCTGCCCGGAACACTGTCCATGCCCATGTCCGAGAAATCGGCCGCCCAGTTGAACTGCACGTCGATGCCCGAGGTCTTAATCGTCGCGAGGTTGTCGTAGATGATCGTGGTCGGCGCTTCCGCGCCCGTGCCGGTGTTGCGGGAGAGCAACTGGCAGGCCGGTGAAGCAGCGACGACGGCCGCGGTGGCGGCGTCAGGCGCGCTCTGGGTCAAGCAGGCGGCCTTCACGTTGTCCACCGACTGGAACTCGATCGGCGCCGATCAATGGCGATCCGATACCAGTCGATCGACGCGGTGATCCGGCTCAGCAGCGGCGATTGCGAAGGCGAACGCAACACGACGCCGGCGGTCCAGGTCTTGGCCTTTTCAGAGGTCAGGTTCTGCTGGCCTTGCTGATACACGAAGCCGAACGGCGACGGTTGGCCCGGAGCCTGCTGGTGCGCTGTAGTACTGAGCCGTGCCGGCAGCCCCCATCAGAGCCTTACAGATGTTCAGCGCGCTTTGCGCGCCGGCAAGTCCGCCGGTGTTGACCACGGCCGCAGTAGTGCGGGTCACCGGGTCGGCGCCAGCGCCGCCCGCGCCGAACGGCGCAGTGGCCGCCAGCGAGCAGGGGTCGCCGTAAGCCGTCGCCGCGCCGGCGGCGTAGACTTCTTGCTTGCCCAGGAACAGTTCGCCCACGTTCGGCGCGCGGACCGCGAGGTTGTAGCCGCCGCGGAAGCCGGAGCCAGTCGTTGACCGTCCAGTCGCCGAGGATCTTGTAGGTCCAGCCACCCTTGGGATTGATGCTGACGCCGTTCAGGTGGTCGTTGGCGGTGTAGGTCGAGTAGCGGGCGCCGAGTTCCAGGTTGAATTGCTGCACCAGCGGAACGTTGGACAGCACAGGAACCAGCAACTCGCCGTAGCCTTCCCGAGCGGACGTCGAGGCGTTCATGTAGGCCGCCGGATAGACGCCGGCCACCTGGTCTTGGAACGACGACGTGCTTTGCAGAATGTCCGGCGAGAAGATCAGGGTGTCGTCGCGATAGGACGCGCCCAGCGAAGCCCGGACCTGACCGGCGGGAAGATTGAACAGCCCGCCCTGCATGTCGATACTCGACGATGTTCTGCTCCATCGTCGTCATGCTTTGCAGGTTCGCCGTAATGGCGTCGATACAGTCCTTGGACGGCGTGCCGCCTTGGAAGATCGCGGAATAGAAGCCCGACGTACAATGGGCGCTGGCGACGCCGAAGCCGAAGTTCGGAGCTTCCGCGTTACCCGTGAACGTCTGGCCTGCGCCGTAGTTCGGAGACTGCAGCACTTCCTGGTAGCGGTTCAGGGACGCGTAGCCGAGGCCGAGGGTGTAGGACGACGCCTCGCCGTGCGAGCCGTACAGTTCATAGCTCCAGTCGGAAACCGGCAGCTTGCCGTCCAGGCCGGCCGTCATCTGCCAGACGCGGTTGGTCACGTCCGTTGAACGCGGCGGCATCCAGCCACTGGGGTCGGGGATCAGGAACAGTTCCCAAGCCGCGGCGGCGGCGGCGGGGCCGACGTGGAAGCCGCTGTTGTCCAGAACGCCAGTGCGGCTGTTCAGCAGGGCCTCGAGTTGCGGCGACACCGGGTGCGCCGCGTCGTGCGGGATCAGGACGCCCCAGCCCGTGATGAACGGCGTCGGGAACAGGATCGTATGCGTGTGCGTCTGGGCGAAGTTGCCTTCGACGAACATGCTCAGATCGTTGTTGAACTGGTAGTTGGCCTTGCCGAACATCGACCAGCGGTTCAGCGGAGCCGTCACATAGTAGTTGGTCTGGTTGTCCTTGATCGCCCGGGCGGTGACCCCGCCGTTGTACGCGTCGATCACGTTGACGTAGGCGACCTTCTTGCCGTCGACCGTGCCGTTATAGCGATAGGCGCCAGCGGCCCCGCCGCTGCCGAACAGGCCGGCCGCTCCGGTGTAGATCGTGCCGTCCTTGTTGATGCCGAACTCGCCGATCACGTTGTTCGGAATGACCGAGCCCGGGGCGCGGTCATAGAACAGAGCGTCCACGGCGGCTTGCGACGGCGCGCCGAAGGTCGGGCTGTAGAACGCGCCCGTGTCGAAGAATTCGTTGGTGCCGACGCTCGGGTCAGCCCAGCCCTTCGTGTAGAAGTCGCGGTTCTTCTGGTAGGACGCGGCGCGCGTGAAGTGCTCGAGGCCCAACATCACGTTGCCCTTGTCGTCGGCGAAGTTCGTCCCCAGCAGGACGCTGGCCTTGAACTCCTGACCGTCGCCGGCTTGGGTGATGCCGTATTGGGTGTCGATGTCGACGCCTTGGAAGTCCTTCTTCAGCTTGAAGTTCACCACGCCGGCCACGGCGTCCGCGCCGTACACGGCCGAAGCGCCGCCGGTGATGATTTCGACGTTGTCGATCGCGGCGGACGGGATCGCGCTGACGTCCACGACCATCTCGCCGTTCATCGGCATGGCGCGGCGGCCGTCGATCAGGACCACGTTGCGGTTCGGGCCGAGGCCGCGGAGGCTCAAGGTCGAGATGCCGACCGTGTGGGTGGAGGTGCCCTGCACGTCCTGGGCTTGAACGCCCGTCTGGTTCTGGTCAGGCGTGAACTGGGGCAGCTTGTTCAGCGTGGCTTCGATGGCGACGTTCGCCGTGTTCTCGAAGTTGGTGGACCCGACCGTCACGATCGGGCTGGAGGAGGTGAAGTCCCGCTTCGCGATGCGCGAGCCGGTGACCACCACTTCCGAAACCGTGCTGCTGTTGTCGGCGGCGTAGGCGGCGCCGGCCGCAGCGATGGTGAGGCCGGCCATCAAGGCGGAACTGCCGATCAGCAGCGCCTTGGTCACCCGGCGTGACCTGATTTCAGCATTCATATTTGGTGTCTCCCCAGTAATTCGGGCGGCGACCCGGGCATGTGCGCCATGCCGCCGTCCATGGTTGAAGTACGATTTGTCGTTTCGCGTTCGCTCGCGAAGCCGCCCCTGGGGCCAAGATCGTCGAGTCCGAATACGCCGATACCGGCAGCTCCGAATTCGGAGCATGCTAACCATCGGGCTACGGGTTGGACGGCCTGTTCGTTTCCCCTGATGACGCGGCCTAACGGCTCATCTTCGATTCGATGACAACTTTGTAGGGAACCAATGGCCGATGAGGTTGATGCTGTCAAACCTCCGCAAAGGCCTTGCCGACAACCTGATGCGTTTGGGCCACACCTTCGTTTTCGGGGGCCCGGCCGGGCGGTTCGGGCTTCGCGCGGAAGCGGAGGTCGATGCGCTAAGCTCTTGTTAAGAAAGGCGGCCATGGGCGGCGCCTAGCCCGAACGCTTCGGCGCCCGGGAGTCGGCGTCCGCGTGGCGCCGCCGCCGCGCTGGTTCAGCCGCGCCCGGCCGGCCCCCGGTTGACCATGGGCAGCACCTCCCCGGACAACAGCTCCAGCGAGTGGCGCCAGGCCCCGGCGTTCTCGGCGTAGTCGAACCCCAGCGCCAGCAGTTGGCCGAAGCCGCCGACCTGCGCGTGGACGGCCTCCAGCTTCTCGGCCACCGTGGCGGGCGAGCCGACGATCCAGTTGTGATCGGCCATGTAATCGAGGGTGACGTCCGAGTCGGGCACGTCCGGATCATGCTTCAGGAAGCCGAGCATGCCGAAGGTGCGCACCAGCTTCAGGGCGTACTCCGCCTCCATCCGGCCCATGCAGCCTTCGACGGCCAGGCGGCGGGCTTCCGCGTCGGTGTCGGCGACCAGGATGTTGCGCACGATCCGCCAGTCCTTGCGGTCGGCCGCGCGCCCGGCCGAGGCCGCGCCCGCCTCCACCGCCGCCCAGTGGCTGGCGAGGTAGCCGGCGTTGAGATTCAGGCTCATGGGCAAAAAGCCCCGCTCGCCGGCCAGCCGCAGGGTCTCTGAGTTGGGGCTCAGCCCGGCCACGCCGATGGGCGGGTGCGGCGCCTGCACCGGCTTCAGGAAGGGCCGGAACGTGTCGCCCAGCTGCGGCTCGGGCCGGGCGATCTTCCAGAACTTGCCTTGCTGAGTGAACGGCTCATCGGCGGCCCACAGGCGCAGGATCATGTCCAGCGACTCGCGGGTCCGGTCGCGGATCTCCGACGGGTCGACGCCGAACAGCGCCTGGTCGGTGGGGATGGAGCTGGCCGCGATGCCGAAGTTGATCCGCCCGCCGGAGATGTGGTCCAGCAGCGAGATGCGGTCCGCCAGGGCGGCGGGGTGATAGAACGGCAGCAGGAACCCGCCGGGGCCCAGGCGGATGGACTTGGTCTGGGCGATGGCCTGGGCGATCAGGATGTCGGGCGCGGGGTTGGGCTCCCACGGCACGGTGTGGTGCTCGCCCACCCAGGCCTCGGCATAGCCCAGCTCGTCCAGCCAGCGGATGACCTGCAGGTCCCACTCGAACCCCTGGCGCAGGTCCCGTTCGGGCGGGTGCGCGGGCATGGCGAAGTAACCGAGCTGCATTGGGGTTCCCTACTCTTATCAGCTAACCCGTCATGGCCCGGCCACCCATGAACACCGCCCTTGCAGGAGAAGCCTGTGCGCATGGGTCCCCGGAACAAGTCCGGGGATGACGAAACGGAGAGGCTCAGCTCCAGGCGTTGACCATCACCTTGCACTGGTGCGTGCGCTGCTTCAGCGCCTCGAAGGCTTCGGGCAGCGAGCCCAGCGACACCTCGTCTGTCACCATCTCGTGCGGGGTGAGGATGCCGGCGTCCAGCACGTCCAGCGCGGTGTGGAAATCGCGCACCTCATAGAAGGCCGAGGGCTGCAGCAGGCACTCCTTGGAGACCATGGCGAAGGGCATATAGGTGTCCGGCGCGGTGCACAGGCCGACCACCACCACCGTCCCGCGCGGGGCGACGTACTCGATGCACTTCTGCACCAGCCCGACCTTGCCGACGCATTCGAACACGACCTCCGGCGGTCCGCCGAGCGCGCGGTTCACGGCGTCCGGGCCGTTGTCCTCCGGCTCCATGAACACGCTCGCGCCCATCTCCATGGCCAGCTCCGCGCGGCGGGTGGAGGAGGCGGTGACCGCGATCTTGCCCGCGCCCATGCGTCGCGCCCAGAACACCGCCGCCAGGCCGATCGGCCCCGCGCCCACCACCAGCACCCGCGCGCCGGAGCGCATCTTGGAGACGTTCACCGCATGCAGGCTCACCGCCAGGGGCTCCACCAGGGCGCCGTCGGTCAGCGACACGCCGTCGGGCATGCGCACGCACTGGTGCTCGGCCACGCGGGAGAACTGGCCGTAGCCGCCGCCGCCCACGATCATGCCCTTCTCGCACCAGGCCGGCTCGCCGGACTTGCACGGGCCGCACTCGCCGCAGGACTCCAGCGGGAAGGCCGCCAGCCGGTCGCCCACCTTGATCGTGGTGACGCCCTTGCCGACTTCGACCACCTCGCCGGCGTACTCGTGGCCCAGCACCGCGCCGGCGGGCACGCCGAAGATCGGGTCCTCGGAAATGTGCAGGTCAGAGCCGCAGATGCCGCAGCGCCCGACCTTGATCACCACCTCGCCGGCGCCGGCCTTGGCGTCGGGAACCTCCTCGACCACCAGCGGCTTGTGAACGCCTTGGAATACTGCGGCTTTCATATGCGTGTTTCCCTTGTCTCTAGCGCGCGTCGACCAGGTGCCAGCCGCCGTCGACCATGAATTCCGAACCGGTGACGTACTTGGCCTCGTCCGAGGCCAGATAGAGGATCAGATAGGCCACGTCGTCCGGCTCGCCCACCTCGCCGAACGGCACCTGCTTCAAGGACATCTCCTCGGCCTGGGCCTTGGACACGTTCGCGACCTGGCCGATCTGCGCGTAGATCTTCTCCAGCATCTGGGTGCGGATCACCCCCGGGTGCACCGAGTTGCAGCGGATCTTCATCCCGTCGCGGCTGCCATGCACGGCGACCGACTTGGTGAGCTGCTGCACCCCCGCCTTGGAGGCGCCATAGGCCACGTTCACCGGGGTGCCGAGGAACGAGGCCATCGACGAGATGTTCACGATCGAGCCCTTGCGGGCCGCCTTCATGATCGGCAGCACGTGCTTGCAGCCCAGGAACGTGCCGTCGAGATTCACCGACAGCACCTTGCGCCATTGGGCGAGGTCCGTGGTCTCCGGCGAGCCGTTGACGAAGTCGCCCTCGATGCCCGCGCCGTTCACCAGGATGTCGATGCGGCCGTGCTTGTCCGCCACGGCCTTGGCGACCTTGGCCCAGTTGTCCTCGTTGGTGACATCGAGCCGCAGGTAGTCGCCGCCCAGCTCCTTGGCGAGCGCCTGGCCCGGTTCGTCGGCCACGTCGCAGATCACCACCGTGGCGCCTTGCTCGGCCATCCGCCGCGCCGTGGCGCCGCCCAGACCGCCCGCGCCGCCTGTCACCAGGGCGATCTTGTCCTGAACCCGACCCATCCGCTGCGTCATCCCTATATCGTTTATCCCAGCCTTGCGTCGCGCGAGACACAGACGAGGTCACGACCTCGTTAGGCGGCGCGGCGAAGCCTTGCAAGGGCGCGGCCTCGGCCAAACGTTGCGGCCAGCGCCCACGCAGGTGCGAGCGGTGACGACAGCAGCGGAGGAACCCGGATGAAGGCGATCACCGTGGAGCCCGGCAAAGCCCAGTCGGCGACGTTGGATGACCTCGAAGACCCCAAGGAGGAGGCCGATTCCCTGCTGGTCGAGACATTGGCGCTGGGAATCTGCGGCACCGACCGCGAGATCCTGGCCGGCCATTACGGCTGGGCGCCGCCTGGACGCGAGCGCTTGGTGCTCGGCCATGAATCCCTCGGCCGGGTGATCGACGCGCCGAAAGGCTCGGGCTTCAGCCCGGGCGACCACGTAGCCGGCGTGGTTCGCCGCCCCGATCCGGTTCCCTGCGTGGCGTGCGCGGCCGACGAGTGGGACATGTGCCGCAACGGCCAGTACACCGAGCGCGGCATCAAGCAGCGTGACGGCTATGGCGCCGAGCGCTTCCGCCTTGAGCCCGCCTTCGCGGTGAAGGTCGACCCCGCCCTGGGCATAGCCGGCGTCCTGCTGGAGCCGACCAGCGTGCTCGCCAAGGCGTGGGATCACATCGAGCGCATCGGCGCGCGCACGCGCAGCTGGTCGCCGGGCAAGGTGCTGGTGACCGGCGCCGGGCCGGTGGGTCTGCTCGCCGCCATGATGGCCCGCCAGCGCGGGCTGGAGGTTCACGTCTTCGACCGCGAGACCGACGGCCCCAAGCCGGCGTTGGTGAAGGACCTCGACGGCGCCTATCACAGCGGCCAAGCCCACGACCTGAAGGACATCGCGCCGGACGTGGTGATCGAGTGCACCGGCGCGCCGGAGGTGACGCTGGACGCCATGGCCTGCACCGCGCGCGACGGGATCGTCTGCCTGACGGGCGTGTCGTCGGCCGGGCGGGTGCTCGACTTCGACGCCGGCGCGTTCAACCGCTCAGCGGTGCTGGAGAACATCGTGGTGTTCGGCTCGGTGAACGCCAATCTCGACCACTACCGCGCCGCCGCCGCCGCCCTGGCCAAGGCGGACCGCGCCTGGCTGCGTCGCCTGATCACCCGCCGCGTTCCGCTAGAGCGATGGCGCGAGGCGTTCGAACGGCGCGCGGGGGACGTGAAGGTGATCCTCGACTTCGCAAAGCTGGACGCCTGATGGCGGGCCGGATCGAGGACTACGCCCTGATCGGCGACTGCGAGACGGCGGCCCTGGTCGGCAAGGACGGCTCCATCGATTGGCTTTGCTGGCCGAGGTTCGATTCGGACGCCTGCTTCGCGGCCCTGCTGGGTGACAGCTCGCACGGCCGCTGGCTGATCGCGCCGGAGGGCGGCGGGGCGTGCGCCAGCCGCCGCTACCGCGACGACACCCTGATCCTGGAGACCACCTTCGAGACCGCCGAGGGGTCGGTCGTGCTCACGGACTTCATGCCGCCGAGGAACGGGGGCGGGCATCTGGTGCGCCTGGTCCGGGGCCTGACCGGCAAGGTGAGGATGCACACCGAGTTCGTGGTCCGCTTCGGCTACGGTCGAGTGGTCCCCTGGGTTAGCCGGCTTCCCGACGAGGCTCTGCGCGCCATCGCCGGGCCCGACATGCTGGTGCTGCGCACGCCGGTTGAGCTGACCGGCAAAGACCTGACGACGGTTGGGACGTTCGAGGTCGAGGCGGGCGAGACCGTCTCCTTCGCCTGCGCCTACGGCCCCTCGCACCTGCCGCCGCCGAATCCCATGGACGCGGCCGCCGCATTGGCGACCACCGAGGCGTTCTGGCGCGACTGGATCGGGCGCAGCAAGGTCGCGGGCCCCTGGGAGGACGCGATCAAGCGCTCGCTGATCACCCTGAAGGCGCTGACCCATGAGCCCACCGGTGGGCTGGTCGCGGCGCCCACGGCGTCGCTGCCCGAGAAGCTGGGCGGGGTGCGCAACTGGGATTACCGCTACTGCTGGATCCGGGACGCGAGCCTGGCGCTGCTCGCCCTGATGAACGCCGGCTATTACGACGAGGCCCTGGCGTGGCGCGACTGGCTGCTGCGCGCGGTCGCCGGCGCGCCGGGCCAGATGCAGATCATGTACGGGGTCGGCGGCGAGCGGCGGCTGGCCGAATGGTCGCCGGACTGGCTGCCCGGCTATCAGGGCGCCGCGCCGGTCAGGATCGGCAACGCCGCTGGCGAGCAGTTCCAGCTCGACGTCTACGGCGAGCTGATGGACGCCCTGCACCAGGCCCAGCTTGGCGGACTGCCGCGCAACACCGACGCGCGCGCCATGGCCGACGTGCTGCTGGAGCACGTGGGCGAGGTGTGGGACCGGCCCGACGAAGGCATCTGGGAGACGCGCGGCGGCCCGCGCCGCTTCACCTTCTCCAGGGTGATGGCCTGGGTGGCGTTTGACCGGGCGGTCAAGACCGCGGAGCAGATTCGGGCGTCGAGGGCGTCGAGGGCGTCGAGGGCGACGTGGACGCCTGGCGGACCCTGCGCGAGCGCATCCACGAGGACGTCTGCGCGCACGGCTTCGATCCGGCGCGCAACACCTTCGTCCAGGCCTATGGCGCGGACGGCCTGGACGCCAGCCTGCTCAAGCTCGCCCAGGTCGGGTTCCTGGCCCCGGACGACCTCCGCTTCGTTGGCACGGTGGCCGCGATCGAGCGCGAGCTGGTCCGTGACGGCCTGGTCATGCGCTACGACACCAAGGCGGGAACGGACGGCCTGCCACCGGACGAGGGCGCCTTTCTGGCGTGCAGTTTCTGGCTGGTGGACGCCTACACCCTGATGGGCCGCACGGACGACGCCCGGCGGATGTTCGAGCGCCTGGTCGGGCTGTGCAACGACGTCGGGCTGCTGTCCGAGGAGTTCAACGCGCAAAGCGGCCGCATGGTCGGCAACTTTCCGCAGGCCTTCTCCCACGTCGGCCTGATCAACGCCGCCTTCAACCTGACCCGCGCCCTGGACCGAGCCGACCCCTGAGACCGCCCGGGCGCGCCTTGTCAGGCTATTGTCACGGAAGCACCCTAGAGGCGGCGGATCGGCGCGGAAGGACACGCGGTTGACCGAACCAGTCCAGACCATCTTCGGCCGCCGGCCCGACAGCGGCTTCGGCGGCTTCCCCCTCGACACTTCCGTCGCCTCTGCCCGGCCCATCCACCTCGTCGACGCCACCATGCTGTTCGCGCCCAAGAGCGGCGGGGTGAAGCGCTATCTGATGGCCAAGCGCGACTGGATGGCTGGCCGGCCGCACCTGCGCCACACCCTGGTCGCGCCCGGCGCCAAGCTGCACGGACGGGCGGGCGGCGTGGTGAGCCTGCCCGCGCCGCTGCTGCCCTTCGGGGACGGCTATCGCTGCCCGACGAACCTGGGCAAGTGGACCCGCGCTCTGGCCGATCTCGCGCCGGACCTGATCGAGGCGGGCGATCCCTATGTGCCAGGCCACGCGGCGCTCGACGCGGCCGAGCAGATCGGGGCGGCCACGGTCGGCTTCTGCCATTCGGACCCGGCGGCCCTGGCGGCCTTGCACTTCGGCGAGTGGGCCGCCCAGCCGACCCAGAAGCGCTGGGCGAAGTTCTACGCCCGCTTCGACCGGGTGATCGCCCCCAGCCGCCACATCCTGGGCCGCCTGATCGACAGCGGGGTCGACCGCGTGCGCCTGCAGCCGCTGGGGGTGGATGTGGACCTCTTTCACCCCGACCGGGCCGACCGCATCGCGGTGCGCCGGCGGCTGGGCCTCGGCCCTGACGCGCGCCTGCTCGTTTTCGCCGGCCGGCCTGCACGGGAGAAGAACCTGGAGGCCCTGATCGGCGCGGCCGAGCTTCTGGGCGGCGACCATCACCTGCTGCTGATCGGCGCGGGACGGGACCTGCCGCCGGACGGGCGGGCCATCTGCCTGGACTACGAGCGCGATCCGATTCAGCTCGCGCGCCTCTTGGCCAGCTGCGACGCCTTCGTGCACGCCAACGACCAGGAGCCCTTCGGCCTGGTGGTGCTGGAGGCCCTGGCCGCGGGTCTGCCGGTGGTGGGGCCGGCGTCCGGCGGCATCGGCGAACTGATCGACGAGGAGGTGGGCCAGCGCGCCGAGCACGCCACCGCCGCGGGCCTGGCCGAAGCCATCGAGGCTCTGTTCGCCCGCGACCTGGCCGCCGTCGCCGCCGCCGCGCGCCGCCGCGCCGAGACGCGCCACAGCTGGGCGCGGACCTTCGAGGGCCTGGCGGGCGTCTATGGCGAGCTGTTGGGCCGAGACCTGTTGACCGGAGCGCCCGCGAAGCTCTCCGCCTGAGGCCCTAACCGCCCGTCAAGGTTCTTGGTCCACATTGGCGGCCTTGAAGTCTTGAAGGCGCACGCAATGGCCAAGGCGCAGTTCCATCGAAATCAGAAGGTCTGGGTGGCCACCGTCGGCACCTGGGCGGTGATCGAGAAGGTCATCCCGATCTGGACCCGCGGCTTCGACGAGCCGGTGAAGATCACCTATGACGTCGGTCTGGGACGGGAGTTCAGCGGCGGTGAGCTGCGCGCCGAGGACCTCACCGAAGATCCGGCCTCGGAGACCCGAGAGCTCATGGCGGCTGCTGCGCGCCCGCAACAAGTGGCAGCAGCCCGAGGACTGCCCGCACCATCCGTTTCCTGGCACCTATCCGGTGGTGGTCACCGATCCCCAGGACTGGGGCGGCTGGCGCGTGCCGGGCGCCGAATACGACCGTGATCCACGCAAGATCGAGGCCCAGGCGCGCCTGATCGCCGCCGCGCCGAAGCTGCTCAATCTGGCGCGCGAGCTGCGCCAGTTCGTGTCGGAGTCGCCCGACGACGCGCCCGCCGAGCTGCAGGCCCTGGCCAAGCGCTGCGACATCGTGCTGCGCCACGTGCTGGAATCGCCCGCCCCGCCCATGGATATGGACGGCTCCGCCGACGCCCCCGCCGAACTCCCGGCCGACGCCCACGCCGCCTAGCCGCGCCCGCTCAGGGGCTTGCCACCGCCCTCGGCCCAAGCTCAAGGTCTGCCCGTAGCGAGGCGACCCGTGGGGGAAGGGCTAGGATGGCGGCTGCGAGCAAGCCGATGATGAGGCTCAACCTCTTCATCAATCCGACCGGACATCACCAGGCCGCCTGGCGCCATCCCGACGCCCAGGCGGACGCCGGCGTGAACCTCGACCACTATATCGAGCTGGCGCAGCTGGCCGAGCAGGCGAAGATCGACGCCATCTTCCTGGCCGACAACCAGAGCGTCCGCCATGGCGACCCCGAAGCGGTGGGGCGCGTGGCCCAGTACGTGGCCAATTTCGAGCCGCTGACCCTGCTGTCCGCGCTGGCGGCGGTCACCCGGCGCATCGGCCTGATCGCCACGGCCTCGACCACCTACAACTACCCCTATCAGGTGGCCCGCAAGTTCGCCTCGCTCGATCATCTGAGTCACGGCCGCGCCGGCTGGAACATCGTCACCTCCTCCTCGACCAACCGGGAGGAGGAGAACTTCGGCGGCGCCCCCATCGCCCACGACGCCCGCTACGAGCGCGCCTCGGAGTTCGTCGAGGTCTGCCGGGGCCTGTGGGACAGCTGGGACGACGACGCCTTCGTGCGCGACCGGCAGAGCGGGATCTTCTCGGACATGAGCAAGCTGCATGTGCTTGATCACAAGGGGAAATATTTCAACGTGCGCGGGCCGCTGAACGTGGCCCGCTGTCCCCAGGGCTATCCGGTGCACGTCCAGGCCGGAGCATCCGACGCCGGGCGGGACTTCGCGGCGCGCTACGCGGAGATGGTGTTCACGACCCCCCAGTCGCTCGCCCTGGCCCAGACCCAGTACGCCGACATGAAGGCCCGCGCCGCCGCCGCCGGCCGCGACCCCGCCCATGTGAAGATCATGCCAGGCCTCGCGCCCGTGGTCGGGCGCACGGAGGCGGAGGCCAGGGAGAAGTTCGAACAGCTCCAGTCGCTGCTCACCTGGCCGGTGGCGCTGAACATCCTGTCCATGCGCATGGGCGGGATGGACCTTTCCGGCTTCGACCTGGACAAGCCGTTCCCCGAGACGACGCTCGCCACGGAGGGCTCACGCTCGGGCGTCGAGGCCATGGTGGAGCGTTCGCGGCGCGAGAACCTGACCATCCGCCAGCTGGCCCTGAAGACCGCCGGCTCCCTCGCCGGGCTCAGCGTGCACGGCTCGGCCGCCGAGATCGCGGACATGATGGAAGAGTGGTTCGTGAACGGCGCCTGCGATGGCTTCAACCTGCAGCCCGCGACCCTGCCCGGGACCTTCAGGGACATCGTCGAACTGGTCCTGCCCGAGCTGCGCCGCCGGGGCCTGTTCCGGACCGAGTACGAGGGCGCGACCCTGCGCGAGAACCTCGGTCTGCCGCGCCCCGCCAGCCGTTACGCAAGCTAGATCGTCGGCGCGGTCTCGCGCTTCAGGCCGATCTCGCGCAGCCGCTGCTGCAGATAGGCGTCTGCCGTGATCGGTTGGGGATAGCGGTTCGGCCGGCCTGGGCCTTCGCAGGACTCCAGGGTGCGGATCTCGAAGTCCGGTTCGAAGTGCAGGAAGAAGGGCGTCGAGAGCCTTGAAACACCTCGTCTTTCAGGGGCTGGGTTCACGACGCGATGAGTTGTCGACGGCAGCACGTGGTTGGTCAGCCGCTGCAGCATGTCGCCCACGTTGACCACCAGCGATCCGGGCGGCGGATTGATCGGCAGCCAGCGCCGCTCGCGGGTCAGCACCTCCAGCCCCGCCTCCTCGGCGCCGAGCAGCAGGGTGATGACATTGATGTCCTCATGCGCGGCGGCGCGCACGCCCTGATCGTCGGGACGCACCGGCGGATAATGGGCCAGGCGCAGCACGCTGTTGCCCAGCTCGGTCTTATCCGCGAACCAGCCGCGCTCCAGATCGAGCCCATGGGCCACGGCTTCAAGCAGCCGCGATCCCAGGGCGTCCAGCGCCGCGTAGAGGGCGAGCTGCGCCTCGCGGAATCCCTCCCGCCCCTCGGGCCAGACGTTGGCCGGCATGTAGCGGGAAAAGGGGTGGCCGGCGGGCAGCTCTCGGCCCACGTGCCAGAACTCCTTCAGGTCGTGCCGCTTCGCGCCCTTGGCGGTCTCGATCCCGAAGGGGGTGTAGCCGCGCGCGCCGCCCTGGGCGGGAATATGGAATCGGCGCTTCTCGGCGTCCGGCAGCGCGAAAAAGGCGGTCGCGGCGGCCAGGGCGCCCTGGGTCACCGCGTCCGGCAGGCCGTGCTCGCTGACCACCGCGAAACCGTATTCGCGAAAGGAATCCATCAAGGCGCGCGAGAACGCCTCGAAGTCCGATTGCAGCAGGGGCGCCGGCGTGGGGCGCAGGCCGGTCTGGATCACGGGCGCTCTCAAGGCGGTTTGGCCGCCTATACGCGAGGCCGGCCGGCGCGTCGACCGCCGGGGGCCTGCAGCGCCGCCGGGGCGAGGGCGGGGCCATAAGGTTGTCGTTCTTTGTTGCTTTTGTCGGCCGCCTGCGCGCAACAAACGGGCGACTCCGGCCTAGAGTGCATCCATCCCCCAGCGGTTCGCGTCCATGTCCCTCGTCCCTAAGTCCCGAAAGGCCCGCCGACGCCTCATGGTGCTGGCGGTGGCGGCGCCGGTGCTGGCGGTCGCGGTGGCGCTGTCGCTGTACGCCATGCGCGACGCGGTGGTGTTCTTCTATGGCCCCACCGAGGCGAAGATGAAGGGCGTGCCCGCCGGCCGCACGGTGCGGCTGGGCGGCCTGGTCCAGCCGGGCAGCGTGGCGCGCGGGCCGGACGGCCTGCTGATCTTCAAGATCGCGGACAAGGCCAGCGCCGTGAAGGCCGAGTTCAAGGGCGAGCCGCCGGCCCTGTTCCGCGAGGGCCAGGGCGTGGTCGCCCAGGGCGCCTTCGACGGGGCGGGGGTGTTCCACTGCTCGCAGGTGCTGGCCAAGCACGACGAGCGCTACATGCCCAAGGAACTGGTCAAGGCGCTGAAGGAATCCGGCGAGTGGAAGCGTGAAGGCGTGGCGCCAGCGGCCACGGCGCCAGCAGGAGCGGCCTCATGATCGCGGAGCTCGGCGCCTTCGCCCTGTTCCTGGCGCTGGGTCTGTCGCTGGCCCAGGCGGTCCTGTCGGCGCTGGGCGCCGCGCGCCGCTCGCCGAGCCTGCAAGGCGGCGGGGAGGGGGCGGCCATCGGCGCCTTCATCGCCATCGCGGCGGCCTTCTTCGCCCTGATGTACGCCTTCGTGGTCTCGGACTTCTCGGTGTCCAACGTCGCGGAGAACTCCCACACCGCCAAGCCGCTGCTCTACAAGATCGCCGGCGTGTGGGGCTCGCACGAGGGCTCCATGCTGCTGTGGTGCCTGGCGCTCACCGGCTATGGCGCGGTGGTGGCGCTCGCCGGGCGCGGCCTGCCGGCCAAGCTGAAGTCCCTGGTGGTGGCGATCCAGGGAAGCCTGGGCGTGCTGTTCATCGGCTACACCGCCATCGCCTCAAGCCCCTTCGTGCGGCTGGCCAATCCGCCGGTGGAGGGGCGCTCGCTGAACCCCCTGCTGCAGGACCCGTTCCTGGCGATCCATCCGCCGTTCCTCTACGCGGGCTACGTCGGCTTCTCGATCGTGTTCTCCTTCGCGCTCGCCGCCCTGATCCTGGGGCGGGCGGACGCGGCCTGGGCGCGCTGGGTGCGGCCGTGGACCCTGGCGGCCTGGAGCCTGCTGACCATCGGCATCACGCTGGGCTCCTACTGGGCCTATTACGAGCTGGGCTGGGGCGGCTGGTGGTTCTGGGACCCGGTGGAGAACGCCAGCTTCATGCCCTGGCTGGCGGGCACGGCCCTGCTGCACTCGGCCATCGTCACCGAGAAGCGCGGCGCCATGGCCGCCTGGACGGCGTTCCTGGGCATCCTGGCGTTCAGCCTGTCGATGCTGGGCGCCTTCCTGGTGCGCTCGGGCGTGCTGACCTCGGTGCACGCCTTCGCGCTCGATCCTAAGCGTGGCTCGCTGCTGCTGGGCGTGCTCGCCGTGGCGGCCGGCTCCGGCTTCGCCCTGTTCGCCTGGAGGGCGCCGAAGCTCGCGCCCGGCGGCCTGTTCGCGCCGGTGAGCCGCGAGGGCGCGCTGGTGCTGAACAACCTGTTCCTGTCGGCCGCCACCGCGACGGTGCTGCTGGGCACGCTCTATCCATTGATCCGCGAGGCCCTGACCGGACAGTCGATCTCGGTGGGCCCGCCGTTCTTCGCCCTGACCTTCGTTCCGCTGATGGCGGCGTGCCTGATCATCCTGCCCGCCGGGCCGCTGCTCACCTGGAAGCGGGCCGACGCGCTGGGCGCGCTTCAGCGGCTGTGGGCCGCGGCGCTGCTGGCGCTGCTCGCCGGCGGCGCGGTGCTGCTGATCAAGAGCCCGACCAAGCTGATGGCCGCTGCGGGCGTGACGCTGGGCGCCTGGCTGGTGTTCGGCGCCCTGACCGAGCTGGCCGAGCGCACCCGGCTGGGCCGTGCGCCCCTGGCCGAGTTCCGCCGCCGCCTTACCGGCCTGCCGCGCGGGGCCTGGGGGATGACCCTGGCGCACCTGGGGCTGGGCCTGTTCGTCCTGGGCGCCTGCTTCGAGACCGCCTTCCGGGTCGAGACGGCCCAGAACCTCGCCCTCGGCGCCCAGATGAACATCGGCGGCTATGAGCTGAACCTCCAGCGCGTGGTCGACGCTGACGGGCCGAACTACGAGGCCGAGCGCGCCATCGCCGTCGTCACGCGCAGCGGCGCGCCGGTCTGCAAGCCCGAGCCGGAGCGCCGGTTCTATCCGGACAGCAACCAGAGCACCTCCGAAGTCGCCATCTGCCCGCAGGGACTGGACGACCTCTACTTCGTCCTGGGTGATCGCGCCGACGGCCCGGCGGGGCCGACCTGGGTGGTGCGCGCCTATGTGAACCCCTGGGCGCGGCTGATCTTCTTCGGGCCGATCATCATGGCGCTGGGCGGACTGATCTCCCTGTCGGACCGGCGCCTGCGCTTCGCCCTGCCCAAGCGCGCCCCGGCGCCGGCGGCCCTGGAGCCGGCCGAGTGAGACGCGCCCGCGTCCTGCTCGCCGCGCTGGCGGGCGTGCTGTGCATCGCCGCCGCCTCCGATCCGGCCGAGCGGCTGAAGGACCCCGCGCAGGAGGCCCACGCCCGGCGCCTGTTCAAGCAGTTCCGCTGCGTCGTCTGCCAGAACGAGTCGATCGACGACTCCAACGCCTCCCTGGCCGCCGACCTGCGCCGCATCGTCCGCGACAAGGTCGCGGCCGGGCAAAGCGACAGCCAGATCCGCGCCTTTCTGGTGGACCGCTACGGCGAGTTCATCCTGCTCAAGCCCGTCGTCTCGCTGGGCAACGCGGCCCTGTGGTTCGCCCCGGCGCTGATCGTGCTGGTCGGCGGCGCGGTCTTTGCATTCAAGGCGAGACGAGCCAAAGACCTGGAGCCGGTCCTGACGGCCGAGGAGGAGACGCGGCTGGCCCAATTGGCCGGTGGGGACAATTCGGACACGCTTCCGCCAAATATCGGTCTCAGGAAGACCCATGGGATGACGGAAACGTAACTTGGCAGGATTGGCGCGGAGCGGCATGGCGCCTAGGTAATATGCCGCGCGCATTTATGTGGATGAGGACGAGCTTTAAGATGGCTGCACGTAAGACGGGCTACATCGTGGGTGCGATCGCGGGCGCGGGCGTCGCCGCCGCCGCCCTGGCGGGCGCTGGGCTGAGCTGGCCGCACGCCATGGCCGACCAGAGACCGCATCTTATCAACGCCTCGACCGCCCCGATCTTCGCGCCGCCGCCCGGCGCGCCGCTCTCCTTCGCGGACATCTTCGACAAGGTCTCGCCCGCCGTGGTGTCGATCGACGTCACCTCCAAGGTGGACACCAGCGCCCTGCGGGCCATCCCCGGCTTCGAGAACTTCCCCTTCGACATCGTGCCCAAGGGCCGCGGCAAGGCCCCGCCCTCCAAGGGGCGGTGACGACAGCGACGGCGCCAACGCGCCCCAGGCCATGTCGCTCCGGCTCGGGCTTCTTCATCTCGCCCGACGGCTACATCGTCACCAACAACCACGTCGTGGAAAACGCCACGGACATCAAGGTCATGCTCAAGGACGGGCGCGAGTTCAAGGGCACGATCGTCGGCCGCGACGAGGCCACCGACCTGGCGGTCGTCAAGGTCGAGGGCAAGGACTTCCCGTTCGTCGACTTCGAGAACTCCGCCAAGCCGCGCGTCGGCGACTGGGTGATCGCGGTGGGCAATCCCTTCGGCCTGGGCGGCACCGCCACGGCCGGCATCATCTCCGCCTACGGCCGCGACATCGGCGAGACCTTCGTCGACTACATCCAGATCGACGCGCCCATCAACCGGGGCAACTCCGGCGGCCCGACCTTCGACATCTACGGCCGCGTGATCGGCGTGAACACGGCGATCTTCTCGCCGTCCGGCGGCTCGGTGGGCATCGGCTTCGCCATTCCCGCCGACGTGGCCGACACGGTGGCCAAGCAGCTCATCAAGGCCGGCTCGGTCTCGCGCGGCTACATGGGCGCCACCATCCAGCCCGTCACCCCCGAGATCGCCGCCAGCCTCGGCATTCCGGGCAAGAAGGGCGCCCTGGTGGCCGAACTGGTGCCCGGCCAGCCCGCCGACAAGGCCGGCGTGAAGCCCGGCGACGTGGTGCAGGCGGTCAACGGCCAACCGGTCAAGGACGCCTCCGAGCTCACGCGCCTGGTGGCGGACACCAAGCCCGGCGACATGATGCATCTGACCATCCTGCGTGGCGGCAAGACCATCACCGTCGACATCCGCGCCGGCGTGCGTCCCTCCGAGGAGGCCTTGAAGCGCTCGAGCCAGGATGACTCCGACGAGGGCGGCACCGCTCCGGACGGCAAGCAGGCCGAGCGTCCGGTCGCCCTGGGCATGAGCCTCGGACGCCTCGATGACTCCGCGCGCAACCGCTACAGCCTGCCCGCCGACGTCAAGGGCGTGGTGATCGAGGGCGTCAAGGCGTCCTCGGACGCGGGCAAGAAGGGGCTGAAGCCCGGCGACGTCATCGTGCGGGCCGGCGACAAGGCCGCGTCTTCGCCCGCCGATGTCCAGGCGGCGGAAGCTGAGGCCAAGAAGGAAAAGCGCCCGAGCGTGCTGCTGCAGGTCCACCACAACGGCCGCAACCTGTTCGTGCCGATCAAGATCGAGCCCTAGCGACGTTCTTTCGCGGGTTAACCCATTACAGGCCTTCGCATTCGCCGCGTGGGGTCTAGTATCGGATCGCCGGGCCCGTGAAAGCGGGTCCGGCGTCACCGTCAGCGTGGGGGCTCGACGTGCGAATTCTTATTGTTGAAGACGACCATGAAGCCGCCGAGGCCATGGCGCGGGGCCTGACCGAGGCCGGCCATGAGACCATTCACGCGCCTGACGGCGGCGCGGGCCTGGACGCCGCTCGCCAGGGCGAGTTCGACGTCATGGTGGTGGACCGGATGATGCCGCGCATGGACGGCGTGGCCATGGTCGAGACCTTGCGCCGCGATGGCGACCGCACGCCGGTGCTGTTCCTCTCCGCGCTCGGCGAGATCGACGACCGCGTCACCGGGCTGAAGGCCGGCGCGGACGACTATCTGGTCAAGCCCTATGCCTTCGCCGAGCTGATCGCCCGGGTCGAGGCCCTGTCCCGCCGCCGCGAGACCGGCTCGGTGCAGACCGTGCTCAAGGTCGGCGACCTGGAGATGGACCTGATCCATCGCATCGTCCGTCGCCAGGGCAAGGACATCGACCTGCAGCCGCGCGAGTTCCAGCTGCTGGAATTCATGATGCGCCACGCCGGCCAGTCGGTGACCCGCACCATGCTGCTGGAGAAGGTGTGGGAGTACCACTTCGATCCCCAGACCAACGTCATCGACGTTCACGTCTCGCGGCTCCGCTCGAAGATCGACAAGGGCTTCGACCGGCCGATGCTGCAGACCGTGCGCGGGGCGGGCTACCGGCTGGAAGCGTAGCGGCGCGCGCCGGTGCGTCTTCCCGCTCCCTTCCGCACCGCGCCGTTCCGCCTGACGCTGATGTTCGTGGCGGCTTTCGCCTTGGCCGCCGCCGCCTTCCTTTTCTACATCTACGCCGTCACCGCAGGCGAAGTGGCCGGCCGCGCCGACCGCGAGATTTCCGCCGAGATGCGCTCGCTGGAGACCGTCTATCGCCAGGGCGGGGCCGGGGCGCTGAACCAGGCCCTGATCGAGCGCATGGCCGACGGGCGGCCGTTCATCTACCTGCTGCAGGATAAGGCGGGAAAGCGCATCACCGGCTCGATCGCGGACTCGCCCCTGGCTCCGGGCGAGGACCAGGAGGACGTGGCCTGGATCCAGTTCCGCGTCACCGAAACCGACCCCTCCGGCGCCGAGACGCGCCAGCCCGCCCGCGCCGAGCAGGTGCTCCTGCCCACCGGCGAGCGCCTCCTGGTCGGCGCCGACATCGGCCAGGCGGAGTCCTTCGTGGTCAAGATCGTGCGCGCCCTGTGGGGGGCGGGCGCCCTGATGGTGCTGCTGGGCCTCGTGGGCGGCCTGTTCGTCAGCCGCAACGTCAGCCGCTCCATGGCCGAGCTGAACCAGGTGGTGGCCGCCGTGAAGGCCGGAGACCTGCGCGCCCGCGCCAAGGTGCGCGGCGCCCGCGACGAGTTCGACGAGCTGGCCGCCGGGCTGAACGACATGCTCGACCGGCTGGAGCGGTCCATGGCCGGCATCCGCCATGCGTCGGACGCCATCGCCCACGACCTGCGCTCGCCGCTCACCCGGCTTCGCGCGCGGCTGGAGGCGGCGCTGCTCGCCGTGGAGGCCGGCAAGGGCGACGCCGAGGCGGCCCTGGTTCAGGCCGTGGACGACGTCGAGGCCGTGCTGAAGACCTTCGGCGCCGTGCTGTCCATCGCCCGGCTGCAGGCCGCTGGCCCCGCGCCGGACCAGGCCACCTTCGATCCCGGCCAGCTCGCCGCCGACCTGGTGGAGCTCTATGAGCCCCTGTGCGAGGAAAAGGGCCTGGATTTCAAGGCCGAGCTGACCCCTCAGCTCGTCGCCCGAGGCGACCGGGAGTTCATCGCCCAGGCCCTGGCCAACCTGCTCGACAACGCGGTGAAGTACACGCCGCCCGGCGGGGCGGTGATGCTGCGCATGCGTCGCCGCTCCTCCGGCGAGATCGAGTTCTCCGTCACCGACACGGCCCCGGCGTGCCGGACGCCGACCGCGCCCGCATCGTCCAGCGCTTCGTGCGTCTGGAGAACAGCCGAAGCCAGCCGGGCGCGGGCCTGGGCCTGTCGCTGGTCGCCGCGGTGGCCGAGGCGCACGGCGGCCGCCTGGAGATCGACGAGGGCCCCGGCGCGGTGGACGGAACCGGCCCGGGCTTGAGAGCCGCGCTGGTGCTGCCCAGGGCGGGGTGAGCTGGACATGCTCGCCATTAAATCGTATATACAAACTACGCGATGCTGATCTTCGATCCCGCCAAGGACGCGGCCAACATCGCCAAGCACGGGGTTTCGTTGTCGCGGGCGTTCGACCTCGGAATCGATATCGTGCGTCGAAGATGGACGTCTGGACTATGGCGAACGCCGTAGTCGAGGTTTCGGACTGACTGGACGGTCGGCCCTACTGTCTGGTGTTCGTCACGCGAGGCGATGACGTCCGCGCCATCAGTTTGCGACGCGCGCCGCATGAAGGAGATCAGACGCTATGTCGCGCCATCCCTGAAGACGACGACGACATCGTCATCGATGAAGAGAATCCCGAATGGACTGAGGAGGACTTCGCCGCGCGCTAGGCCCGCCCAGGAAGTTCTTGCCGCCGGCAATCCTCGCCCAGTTCCGTAGACGCCGTCGGCCGCTGGCCCGCAAAAGTCCCCTACCAAGCGGCCCGTCTCCATCCGCCTCGAGCCAGGAGGTGGTGGAGCATTTCCGCGCGACCGGGCCCGGCTGGCAGAGCCGCATCGACGAGACCCTGAAGGCCGCGATCAAGGCCGGCCGGTGATCCTCATTCCGCCGAAGGTCTCGTGACCGCTCCGGCCGGCCCGCCGCTGAAGCCCTGCGGGCCCGTCGTCGACGCCGCCGCCGCCGCGCGGGCGCACGAGGGGCTGGATGAGGCGGCGGGGCGGGGCGGTTGGTCCGCGCTGCTGAAGGCCGCCTGGCCGGCCCTGGCGCCGGTGTTCGGGGCCTCGCCCTATCTCGCCAGCCTGGCCGTGCGTCGCCCGGAACGTCTGCGCGCCATCTTGGCCGCGGCGCCGTCGCGAACGGCTGGACGCCATCCTGAACGACACGGCGGCCGCCGGCGGCGCTGGACCCCGAGGCCGGCGGCGTGCGGCTGCGCGAGCTGAAGGCGCGAGCTGCACCTGCTCACCGCCCTGTGCGACCTGGGCGGAGTCTGGGACCTGGACGCGGTCACCGGCGCGCTCACCCGCTTCGCCGACGCGGCGCGTCGACGCGGCCCTGCGGCTCGCCGCGCGTGAGGCCGCCGGGCGGGGCAAGCTGGTCCTGCCGGCGAGGGCGATCCGGCCGGGCCGATCCCGGGCCTGTTCGTCATCGCCATGGGCAAGCACGGCGCCTTCGAGCTGAACTACTCCAGCGACATCGACGTCTCGCTGTTCTACGAGCCGGACGCCTTGCCGGTGGCCGCCGGCGTGGAGCCGCAAGCGCTGCGCCGTCCAGCTCGCCCAGACGTTCGCGCGCCTGCTGCAGGAGCGCACCGCCGACGGCTACGTCTTTCGCGTGGACCTGCGCCTGCGGCCCGATCCCGGCCGCCACGCCGCCCGCCGTGCCGGTGGACGCGGCCATCGACTACTACCAGACCGTCGGCCAGAACTGGGAGCGGGCGGCCTTCATCAAGGCCCGCGCCTGCGGCCGGCGACCTGCCGCGCGCGGCGGCGTTCCTGGAGGCGCTGGAGCCCTTCATCTGGCGCCGGCGGCTGGACTTCGAGGCCATCGCCGACATCCATTCCATCAAGCGCCAGATCCACGTGCACCGCGACTGCCGACGCCGAGGGGGGCGGCGAGCGCTCGTCGCGGCGGGCGCGAACCTGAAGCTCGGGCGCCGGCGGCATCCGCGAGATCGAGTTCTTCGTCCAGACCCAGCAGCTGATCCTGGGCGGTCGTGATCCCGACCTGCGTCCTCGCGCACCCTGGACGCGCTGGCGGCCCTGGTCGCCGCCGGCCATGTGCCCGCCGACGCCGCGCGAGAGCTGACCAACGCCTATGTGAGTCTGCGCGGCGCTCGAGCACCGCGTGCAGATGCTGGCCGACGAGCAGACCCACCGCCTGCCCGAGGCCGACGCCGAGCGGCTGCGCGTGGCGGCGCTGTCCGGCCGCGCCGACCTCGCCGCGTTCGACGCGAGGTGTCGGACCTGCTGCACCTCGTAACCGCCGCTACGGCGAGCTGTTCGCGGGGGAGGAGGAGCTGGCGTCGCGCTTCGGCAGCCTGGTGTTCACCGGGGTGGAGGACGATCCGGAGACCCTGGCGACCCTGGCGCGGATGGGCTTTGTCGAGCCCCGCAGCGGGTGTCGCCGACGATCCGCGCCTGGCATCACGGCCGCATCGGCCCGACGCGCAGCGAGCGCGGGCGAGAGCTGTTCACCCGCCTGGTCCCGCGCCTGCTCGACGGCGGTTCACGCCACCGGCGCGCCGGACGCCGCCTTCAACCGGTTCTCGGACTTCTTCACCGGGCTCAGCGTCGGGGTGCAGGTTCAGTCGCTGTTGCTGGCCCAGCCCAAGCTGTTGGAGCTGATCGTGCGGGTGCTGGCCTTCGCGCCGCAGCTGGCCAGGACCCTGGCCCGGCGGCCGGCGGCGCTGGACGCGATGTTCGACCCCGACTTCTTCGAGCCGGTGGCGGCGGAGGATGCCGGCGCGGTGGAGGAGGCCGCCCGCGCCGCGCCGGCCGGCGTCGCCGACGGGTTCGATGGACGCCGTGCGCCGCGTCCACCGCGAGCAGGCCTTCCGCGTGGGCGTGCAGGTGATGTCCGGCACGGCGACGGCCGAGGACGCCGGGCGAGGCCTTCGCCAGCCTGGCGGACGCCTGCATCCGCGCCCTGGCGCCGGCCGCCCTGTCACGAGGTCGAGCGCTGGGCGGCGCCTTCCCCGGTGAGGTCGCGGTCATCGCCCTGGGCAAGTGCGGCTCGCGCGAGATGACCGCCGACGTCCGACCTCGACCTGATGACCCTCTACCGCGCCGACGACCGACGCCGTATCCGCCGGCAAGGGCTGGGCGGCCGAGACCTTCTACGCCCGCTTCACCCAGCGGCTGGTGGCGGCCCTGTCCGCGCCGACGGCCGAGGGCGAGCTCTATGAGGTGGACCTGCAGCTTCGCCCCTCCGGCACCGCCGGGCCGGTGGCGGTGAGCCTTGCGGCTTTCCAGCGCTACTACGAGGGCGGCGGGGCCGACACCTGGGAGCTGCTCGCCCTGGTCCGCGCCCGCGTCGTGTGGTCGAGCACGCCGGAATTCGGCGAGGTCGCCGCCCGCGCCGTCGAGGCGGCCCTGCGCCGTCCGCGCGATCCCAAGGCCGCCGCCAAGGACGTGCGGGCCATGCGCGCCCTGATGGAGCGTGAGCGCCCGCCGTCGGGCTTCTGGGACCTGAAGCTGTCGCCGGGCGGCCTGGTGGACGTGGAGTTCGCCGCCCAGTTCCTGCAGATCGTCCACGCGGCCAAGGGCGGACCGCTTGTCGCCAACACCGGGCAGGCGCTCGCCGCCCTGGCCAAGGCCGGCCTCGCGCCGAAAGACCGGATCTGCGGCTTTGCGCGACGCCTGGACCCTGCAGCAGGACCTGTCCCAGCTGCTGAAGCTCGCCCTGCCGGACGACGCCGACCCGGCCGCCGAGCCCACGCCCTTCCGCGCCCTGCTCGCCAAGGCCGGCGGCGCGGCGGACTTCGCCGTGCTGGAGAAACGCCTCAAAGCCGTCAGAACCGCCGCGCGCGCCGCGTTCCGGGAGGTGGTGAAGGGGTAGGGCTCCTCAGCCCTCCTTCAGCGCCAACGCCTCCCAGGCCTTGTACTCCGGCGTCTCCAGCAGGGCCTCGGCGTATTCGCCGGCCTCGCCCGTATCGCCGTAGTCCGACAGGTGCACCCCATAGCTCTTGAACCGCGTGGCCACTGGGACGTAGAAGGCGTCGGCGATGGACCAGGCGCCCAGCAGGTAGGGCCCGTCCTTGGCGAACCGCGTGCGCAGGTCGCGCCACAGATCGACGATCCGGCGGATGTTCTTGGCGGTGGCCTCGGACAGGTCCGGCGCGGAGGTCAGCGTCAGGTCCATGGGGCACTCCCCGCGCAGGGAGTTGAAGCCGGAGTGCATCTCCGCCGCCGCCGCCCGGCCGAGCGCGCGCTTGGCGGGATCGGCGGGCCACAGGGTGGCCTCGGGAAACCGCTCGTGCAGGTATTCGCAGATCGCCAGGGAGTCCCAGATCACCAGGTCCCCGTCCTTCAGCGCCGGCACCAGCCCGAAGGGGAGTGCGCCGCGATGGCCGCCTCGGTGGCGTTCGGCCTGGCGCAGCGGGACCATGGTCTCGGTGAAGGGCGCGCCGGTGCGCTTCAGCGCCAGCCACGGCCGCATGGACCAGCTCGACCAGATCCGGGTGCCGATGACGATTTCCATGTCCGAGTCTCCTTCGCGTTCGCCTTTCGCAATACGCCCGCCGCGACGCCCCCGCCAAGTGGCGGCGGCGCACCAGGTTTCCCGCACGCGCGGCCGCAGCCGACGGTCCGGCCTTGCCCCGCGCCACGCACAGGCGCACCTAGCGGACGCCGCAGGCCAAGAGGATCGAACCGCCATGAACAACCCCGTCCACGCCCTCGCGATCAGGAACCTTCACCCCGATGCTGCGGACCCTGTCCGCCCTGCTCGACAAAGGGGCGGCGCACGCCGTCGCCGAGGGGTTCGATCCCACCGAACTGGCGACCTCGCGGCTGTCGCGCGGACATGATCCCGCTGTCCGGCCAGGTGATGATCGCCTGCGACACCGCCAAGAACGGCGCTGCGCGGCTGGCCGGCGTGCAGCCGCCGCGGTTCGAGGACACGGAGACCACCATCGAGGAACTGAAGGCCCGCATCGCCAAGACCGTCGCCTATCTGGAGGGCCTGCCGGCCTCGGCCTTCGACGGGGCCGAGGACAGGGACGTGGTCATGCCCCTGCAGGGGACCCTCGTGCTGGAGCAGAAGGGGTTCGCCCACCTGAGGGACTGGGTGCTGCCGAACTTCTACTTCCACGTCGTCACGGCCTACGACATCCTGCGCCACAAGGGCGTTCAGATCGGCAAGCGCGACTTCCTGGCGGGCCTGGCGGCCGGCGCGATCCACGACCGCGGCCCGGCCGGCGCCTGACCCGGGCGAGGGCGGGAATCTTGACAGCTTTGCGGCCCGGGCTCATCCACACCCCATGATCTCCCGCTACGCCCGCGCCGAGGCCGCAGACATCTGGTCGGCCCAGACCCGCTATCGAATCTGGTTCGAGATCGAGGCCCACGCCGCCGACGCGATGGCGCGAGCTGGGCGTCATCCCGAAGGCCGCCGCCCAGGCGATCTGGGCCAAGGGCAAGGACGCGGTCTGGGACGTCGATCGCATCGACGAGATCGAGCGCACCACCAAGCACGACGTCATCGCCTTCCTGACCCACGTGGCCGAGGTGGTGGGCCCCGAAGCGCGCTTCCTGCACCAGGGCATGACCTCGTCCGACGTGCTGGACACCTGCTTCGGCGTCCAGCTGGCGCGGGCCGCCGATCTTCTGATCGAGGACGTGGATCTGGTGCTGACCGCCCTGAAGCGCAGGGCTATCGAGCACAAGTTCACGCCCACGGTCGGGCGCAGCCACGGCATCCACGCCGAGCCGGTCACCTTCGGCTTCAAGCTCGCCGGCCACTACGCCGAGTTCGCCAGGAACCGCCGCCGGCTGATCGCCGCGCGCGAGGAGATCGCCGTCTGCGCCATCTCCGGCGCGGTGGGCACCTTCGCCAACGTCGATCCGCGCGTGCAGGCGTACGTGGCCAAGGCCATGGGCCTTGAGGTCGAAACCCACTCCACCCAGACCATCCCGCGCGACCGTCACGCGGCCTTCTTCGCGGCCCTGGCCGTGGTCGCCTCGTCGGTGGAGCGCCTGGCGGTCGAGGTCCGCCACCTGCAGCGCACCGAGGTGCTGGAGGCCGAAGAGCCCTTCGATCCGGGCCAGAAGGGCTCCTCGGCCATGCCGCATAAGCGCAACCCGATCCTCACCGAGAACCTCACCGGCCTGGCGCGGCTGGTGCGCTCGGCGGTGGTGCCGGCGCTGGAGGACGTGGCCCTGTGGCATGAGCGCGACATCAGCCACTCGTCGGTCGAGCGCGGCATCGGCCCGGACGCCACCGTGCACCTGGACTTCGCCCTGCGCCGCATGGCCAGCGTGATGGAGCGGCTGGTGGTCTATCCCGAGCGGATGAGCGAAGAACCTCGACCGGCTGGGCGGCCTGGTCCACTCCCAGCGGGTGCTGCTGGCCCTCACCCAGAAGGGCGTCAGCCGCGAGGACGCCTATGCGGCGGTCCAGCGCAACGCCATGAAGGTGTGGCGCGACGAGGGGGCGTTCATCGACCTGCTGAAGGCCGATCCGGACGTGCGCCCGCATCTCACCGACGCCGAACTCGCCGACCTGTTCGACGACGCCTATCACTTCAAGCACATGGACGACGTGTTCGAGCGGGTGTTCGGCAAGGACGCCGCGGCGGTCCGCGCGGCCGAGTAGGCCGCGCCGCCCCTACAGCGGCTTCAGCATCCGCACGATCATGCCGCTGCCGTCGCCCTGGGCCTTGGCGTATTCGTAGGGGAAGAAGCCGGCGCGCTCATAGGCGGCGCGGGCGTCCGCGTTGGAGCCGTAGACGTTCAGCGTCAGCCGTAGGGACCGCCGCTCGCGCGCCAGGTCCGCCGCGCCCTTCAGCAGCACGCCCGACAGGCCCTCGCCCCGGCGCAGGGGCGAGATGGCCACGCGGATCAGGTGGGCCCGCCGCTCGCGCTCGTGGAAGCGCAGGCCGAAGATGCCGATCAGCCGGTCTTCGTCGTCGATCATGGCGTAGTGCTCGCGCACCGGCGAGACGAACTCCGCCGCCAGCCAATCCGCGCCCAGGGGGTGGGGCAGGCTGGTCGCCGCCCCAGGCCGTGGCCGCGTCCCGGTCGGTGAACCAGAACACCACGTCCATGGCGTCGTCCTCGCGCGCCCGGCGGATCCTGGGCGGGTCGGCGAGGCGCCGTTCGGTTTCGTAGCTCACGGAAAAGGACTCGCGGCGACTGACGACGGCCCAGGCTCGGCCGGCCGGGGCGGCGCCGTCAAGCCGCGCAGGCGGTCCTGGGTCAGCGGCCGGTCTTGAGCTGGTCGCGCGCGATGGCCATCAGCTCTTCCATCTTGTTGCGCACGTCGGTCTCGGTGACCTGGACGCCGGAGCCCTTCAGGTCCCCGAACACCTTGCGCAGCACGTCGTCGTCGCCGGGCTGTTCGAAGTCGGACTTCACCACCGCCTTGGCGTAGTCTTCGACGTTGTCGCCCTGCAGGCCCATCAGCCCGCCGGCCCATTCGCCGAGCAGCCGGTTGCGCCGCGCGCTGATCTTGAACTCCAGCTCCTCGTCGTGGGCGTACTTGGCTTCAAAGCCCTGTTCACGTTCGTCGAACGTCGTCATTCGTTTGCACTCTTTCGCCAGGGGCGCAGGTCAATAGCCCGCCCCCGTCCCCCGATCAATCTGAACCGGCGGCTTCACGCATCCTCCACGTCATGGAAGCGGGTGAAGTCGATGGTGCGCCGCCCGTCCGGATAGGACCTGGATGATGTCGGCCAAGCGCTTGCCCCACAGGATGTCTCCCGCGTCGTACAGGTGCCGGGCGTGAACCCGCTGGTGGAATTGGTCGTCCACGCCGCTCAGACACTACCACGAGTTGTGCGTGATCGCGCACTAACGATTTCAGGCGTAGCGTCGCGCAGCGGGCTCTTGGCGTCGATCGTGTGCATCACCGACCAGCTCAGGGCGAACAGCGGCGAGCGCGCGCGGGCGGTCTTCAGCTCCTCGAAGCGGCGGATGGCGTGGCCTTCGCGGGTCACCGCGTCGCGGGCGAGGCTGACCATCACCTCCGCCTCCAGGATCTGGTTGGAGCGCCGGTTGGCCGCGCGGAACATCAGGGTCGGGACCCCGTCGAAGTCGTGGATCACCGCCACGCGGCTGAAGCTCACCCGCGCGGTGGGCCGCGACACCCGCGCGAACACCAGGCCGGTGCCGAGCGCCACATAGACCAGGCTGGTGAAGCTCTCGAGCGTGACGATGGCGTCCGCGGTGTAGCTGCGCGGGAACATGTAGCCGTAGCCGATGGAGCCGAAGGTCTGGACGCTGAAGAAGAAGGCGTTCCAGAAGTCCCCGGCGCGCAGGTTGCCCACCCCGCCCGGCGCCAGCATGTACAGGCCCGCGAACAGCAGGTTCAGCGCCAGGAACGCCGCCGCCATCAGGCCGATCACGCCGGACAGCGGCAGGGCCAGCACGGCGTGATAGATGTCGGTCAGCGGCGCCCGTTCGGTCCGCAGCGCGGCCGAGCGGCCGCGCCGTGGTCAGTCGCGGTCCGGCGAGGGGTCTTGTGCGCCATGGCCCGAGCTTTATCCGATCCGCATTTGTGCGCCAGGGCGCCGACAGCTTGTTTGCGCCGCAACCGCCGTTCCGCTAGGGTCCGCGGCGTCCAATCCAGGAGAGTGGCCGAGTCGCGCGCAGCCCGCGCGGCGGCGCTTTTCCGGTGCGGCCGCACCCCGTTTTGGGGCAGGCAAGACCCATGACCACCCGCCGCAAGAAGATCTACGAGGGCAAGGCCAAGATCCTCTACGAGGGCCCCGAGCCCGGCACTCTGATCCAGTATTTCAAGGATGACACCACCGCGTTCGACGCGACCAAGAAGGCCGTGCTCGAAGGCAAGGGCGTGATCAACAACCGCATCTCCGAATACATCATGACGCGGCTGAACTCGATCGGCGTGCACAACCACTTCATCAAGCGGCTGAACCTGCGCGAGCAGCTGATCAAGGAGGTCGAGATCATTCCGCTGGAGGTGGTCTGCCGCAACGTGGCGGCCGGCTCGATCTCCACGCGCTTCGGCATTCCCGAGGGCCAGCCCCTGCCGCGCTCGATCATCGAATTCTACTACAAGGACGACAAGCTGCACGACCCGCTGGTCAGCGAGGAGCACATCACCGCCTTCAACTGGGCCATCACCCAGGAGATCGACGACATGCTGGCGCTCACCTTGCGGGTGAACGACTTCCTCACCGGCATGTTCGGCGCGGTCGGCATCACCCTGGTGGACTTCAAGATCGAGTACGGCCGGGTGTGGGAGGGCGAGTTCAGCCGCGTGCTGCTGGCCGACGAGATCAGCCCGGATTCCTGCCGCCTGTGGGACTCCGCGACCAACGAGAAGCTGGACAAGGACCGCTTCCGCCGCGACCTGGGCAATGTGATCGAGAGCTACACCGAGGTGGCCCGCCGCCTCGGGATCATGAAGGAGATGCCGACGGTGATCCAAGGGGGCATGGCCTAGTGCGGGCCAAGGTTCACGTGTTCCTCAAGCCCGGCGTGCTGGACGTCCAGGGCAAGGCCATCGAGCACGCCCTGCAGGGCCTGGGCTTCGCCGACGTCTCCAAGGTGCGGGTCGGCAAGACCATCGAGCTGGACCTCTCCACCGACGACCGCGCCGCCGCCGAGGCCGAGGCGAAAGCCATGGCCGACCGCCTGCTCGCCAACACCGTGATCGAAAGCTATCGGGTCGAGGTGGGGTAGTGGCCCACGCGCCCTGCCACGTCCTCTACGAACCCCTCGATATCCCCAAGCCTGTCACGCCCGACGTCTGGATCGTCGACGGCCCAGAAATCCGCATGGACTACGGGCCGATCACCATGCCCTTTCCGACCCGCTCCACGGTGGTCCGGCTGAGCGACGGTCGCCTGTGGGTGCATTCGCCGACACAGCTCACCGAGCCCCTGGCGCTCGCCATCGAGGCCCTGGGGCCGGTGGCGTTCCTGATCGCGCCCAACTCCATCCACTGGTGGTGGGTGAACGAGTGGAAGGCCCGTTGGCCGGACGCCCTGTGCTTCGCCGCCCCGCGCGTGCGGCATAATTCGCGGGACCGCTTCACCGCCTGGGACCGCGACCTCGGCGATGCGCCAGAGCCGGAGTGGGCGGCCGAGATCGACCAGACCCTGGCCCCCGGCGACGTGATCGACGAGGCGGTGTTCTTCCACCGCGCCTCGCGCACCCTGATCCTCACCGACCTGATCGAGAACTTCGAGCCGGACCGCGTCTGCGGCCGTTGGCGCTGGCTGATGAAGGTATCCGGCTGCGCGGACCCCAACGGCTCGGCGCCCTACGACATGCGTCTCAGCTTCTGGCGACATCGCCGCCGCCTGCGCGAGGTGGTGCGCAAGATGCTGGCCTGGGATCCCGAGCGCGTCATCCTCGCCCACGGCCGCTGGTATCAGACGAACGGCGCCGCCGAGGTCCGCCGGGCGTTCGGCTGGGTCGGTTAGGTCCGATCGACATTCGATCGGCGGGACCGAAATCCTCGTCCTTCGACAAGCTCAGGATGAGGATTTCTAGACGGCGCCTTCGCGCGGGGCCCTTCCTCGCCGCCCATTCGCCCTCATCCTGAGCTTGTCGAAGGACGAGGGCGATTCACGAGCGCTCGAAACGCCTTCCAGCGATGAATGTCGATCGGCCCGGGCGCGCGCCGTCACTCCACCGGCGCCAGCAGCGGCAGGCCCGGGCTCTCCTTGATCGTGCGCATCACGAAGGACGAGCGCACGTCCTTCACGCCGGGGATGCGCCTCAGCTTCTCGAACACGATGTCCGAATAGGCCCGGCTGTCGCGCGCCGCCACGTGCAGGATGGCGTCGTAGCCGCCCGAGACGATGTAGCAGGACACGATCTCCGGGATCTCGCCGATCCGGTCCACGAACTCCTGGGCGGTGGAGGCGGTGATGTAGTCCAGCACCAGGGTCACATAGGCCACGAAGCCGATGCCGATGGCTTCGGGCTCCATGCGCGCCGAATAGCCGCGGATCACGCCCTCGGCCTCCAGCCGCCGGATGCGCCGCGAGCAGGGCGCTTCGGACAGCCCCACCGTCTCGGCGATCTCGACATTGGAGGCGCGGGCGTTTTCGCGCAGCACCGCCAGGATGCGCCGGTCGAAGTCGTCCAGCGTCGCGACGGGGCGCCGCCGCGCGCCGGGGGATTGCTGGATTATCTTGGATCGCGCAGGTTTCTTGCTCATTGCATGCTGAACATACGGAATCCTTGCTGATTTCGCAATCCAGACGCCGCGATCCGCAAGGACATGCGATCGGGAACCCCTTAGCCTGGAAGTGAAACCACCAGTTTAAGGATAATCATGACCGTCGCCGTCCAACCCCGCGCCAAGCCTGTCTCCGCCATTCCCGCCATGCAGGCCGATCCCGCTCCGAGCCGTCGCCGGCCGCCGTTCCGGGCCGAGCACGTGGGCAGTCTGCTGCGTCCGCTGCCGCTGCAGGCGGCGCGCGCCCGCTTCGCCGAGGGCGAGATGGACCGCGCGGACCTGACGGCCGTCGAGGACGCGGCCATCGCCGACGCCGTGGCCCTGCAGGAGGCGGTCGGCCTGCGCTCGATCACCGACGGGGAGTTCCGCCGCGCCTACTTCCACCTGGATTTCCTGGTCCAGATCGAGGGCATGGAGACCTATGTCGACCAGAGCGCCTCGCACTTCCGCACGGCCGGCGGCGAGGTGTTCGACTTCAGCCCGCCCAAGCTGAAGATCACCGGAAAGCTCGCCCGCACTCATCCGATCATGCGCCGCGACTACGAGGTGATCGCCGCCAACATCACCAAGGGCGGCACGGCGCGCGTCACCATCCCGTCGCCCTCCATGGCCTTCCGCGGCGGCCGCGGGGCCATCGACGAGGCGGCCTATCCGACCCTGGACGGCTTCTTCGAGGACCTGGCGCGGGTCTATCGCGAGGAGGTCAGCGGACCTGGCCGACGCCGGCTGCCGCTATCTGCAGCTGGACGACACCAACCTCGCCTATCTGTGCGACGACGCCATGCGCGAAAACGCCCGCAAGATGGGCCAGGACCCGGACGCCCTGCCGGCGCTCTACGCCAAGCTGATCAACAACTCCCTGGCGTCGAAGCCGGACGACATGGCCACCGCCATCCACCTGTGCCGGGGCAACTTCAAGAGCGCCTTCGTGGCCCAGGGCGGCTACGACCCGGTGGCCGAGGTGCTGTTCAACGAGATCGACATCGACGCCTTCTTCCTGGAGTACGACGACGAGCGCTCGGGCGACTTCTCCCCGCTCAGGTTCGTGCCCAAGGACAAGTTCGTGGTGCTGGGCGTGATCAGCTCCAAGTCGCCGCGCCTGGAGACCAAGGACGAGGTCAAGCGCCGCATCGACGAGGCGGCCAAGCACGTGCCGCTGGAGCAGCTATGCCTGTCGCCCCAGTGCGGCTTCTCCTCCACCGAGCACGGCAACGACGTCTCCTTCGACGACCAGCGCCGCAAGCTGGAGCTGGTGGTCGACTGCGCGCGGGAGATCTGGGGCGAAGCCTAGCCGCGCTCGCTCCGCCCCTTTCTCAATGGCTCGCCCGCGCCGCCCAGACCGGCGGCATGTGGTAGGGGACGGTCGTGAACACGGCCTCGACCGCCTGGATCTTGCCGTTCCTGATCTTGAACGTCTCCAGAAGGCAATAGGAGTGCGGCCGGCGGAAGACCGACTTGGCCGTGGTCCCGTCGGTCAGGGTGATGTGGCCAAGACGTCCGGAGTGGTCGATGAAGCCCGCGGCCATGACGAGGCCCCGCGCCTCGTCCACCACCATGTAGCGGCGGGCCCTTAGCTCGTCGTCGTAGCGGTAGAGGCCGAGCTTGAACTGGGCCGCGCATCCCAGCGCCATGGTCGGATAGGTCGGGTTGGGGTTGTTGGTGGTCTGCATCCCGTCCTCGCGGCGGTTGCAGTCGTCCTCGAACGCGGTGTGCAGCGTCCCGTCGTTGCGCTGCAGGGTGTCGAAGTAGCCGTTGGCGACGGCGATCATCTTGGCGCGCGAGCTACGCTGACCAGGCGGCAGCACGTCGTTCATCTCGGGGCGCGGCGCAAGCTTGCCGGTCAGGAAGGGCACGCCCGCGTCCTGTATCCGCGCGACGACGGTCTCGGCCTCGGCGATGCGTCCGTTCACGACCTTCAGCCGAAGCGCGAACGGCGAGGCGTCGTCGCTTTCGTCCACCACCCCGTAGAAGCCGACCTCGCCAGTTTTTGTGTCCGCGAAGCGCAGGTCGTAGTCGCCAAGGCCCGTGATCGTGCCCCACACGCCGTCGCCCGGCGTCAGCGCGACGTTGTTCTCCGTGTAGCGCGCGCCCTTCGCCCAGGGCGCGCGATCGGGCGACTTGGCCTTGAGCGCGCCGAGGTAGGCGTCGAGCACGCCATAGAGGCACTGGCGCCCGCAAGGTTTCGCCGCCGCCGCCTCGGCCCGCGCGCCGAACGACGCCGCCGCCATGAGCGCCGCGAGCGCCACGATCATTCCTGAGAGTTTCCGCATGTCCGTCTCCCGCGCGTTCCGTCGCGCCTGTCTTCAAGTGCAAATTCGTCGGCCAGATCGATGGCCGAAGCAACAGTTTAGCCGGATCGACCGGCTCGGCCGCATCGCCGCCGCCCGAATTCCTCCCGCCTCGGGGCGAAGACAAAGCCAACCGGCCGTCCTATAAACTCCGCAGCGCGCCGCCTTGGAGGAAACGCCGTCATGGAAGGGACCTCGCACCCCGCCTGCGACGCCGCGCGCTATCGCCGGGCCGGTCGGGGCAAGCTGATCGGCGCCATCATTCCCAGCTTCGCCGAGCGGCATCTCTCAACGGCCCTGTTCGAGGGGCTGTAGCCCCGCCGCCACAGACGCCGTCGACCGCCCCGGGGGGATCAACCGCCATGTCCGTCGACTTCACCGGCCATCCACTGTTCGCCGGCGGCGGCTTCAACCGGCCCACCCGCTTCGAGGCGGAGGTGTTCGACTGCGAGGTCGAGGGGACGATCCCGTCCGACCTGAAGGGCAGCTTCTATAGGCTGCAGTGCGACTTCGCCTATCGCCCGCCGGAAAACGAGTGGATGTCCGGCTTCAACGGCGATGGCCACGTCAGCCTGTTCCGCTTCGCCGACGGGCACGTGGACTATCGGGGCAAGTTCGTGAAGACCGAGCGGCTGATGGCCGAGCGCGCGGCCCGCAGGCGGCTGTTCGGCGTGTATCGCAACCCCCTCACCGACGACCCCAGCGTGGCGGGGATCAACCGCAGCGCCGCCAACACCCACATCTATTGGCACGGCGGCAGGATGATGGTGCTGAAGGAGGACAGCCACCCCTATCTGATCGACCCCCACAGCCTGGACACCATCGGCCCCTGGGACTTCGACGGAAAGCTGACCGCCACGAGCTTCTCCTCCCACCCCAAGGTGGACCCGCTGACCGGCGAAATGATCGCCTACGCCTATCAGGCCAAGGGCGACCTGACCGACGACATCGCCGTCTACACCATCGATCCCGCCGGCCGGATCGTACGCGAGGTGTGGATCAAGTCGCCCTACATCGGGATCATCCACGACATCGCCATCACCACGAAGCACGTCCTGATCCCGCTGATCCCGCTGGTGACCAGCCGCGAGCGGCTGGAGGCGGGCGAGCCCATGTGGGACTGGAACGGCGACTATCCCACCATGGTCGGGGTGCTGCCCCGCGACGGCGAGGCCGAGGACGTGCGTTGGTTCAAGGGTCCGGCGCGCATGACCCTGCACTTCATCAATGCGGTGGAGCGCGGCGAGAGGATCGAGATGGACCTGCCGGTGTCCGACCGCATGGGCTCGCCCTCCTCGATCCGCCGCTGGAGCTTCGATCTCGGCTCCAAGGACGACGCCTTTGGCGAGACCGCGGTGTCCGACGCCAACGGCTTTCTGGTGCGGATGGACGACCGCTTCGCCTCCCTGCCGTACCGCTACGCCTACAGCGGCCACGCGGACGCCGCGCGCCCCGTGGCCCAGGGCCTGAATCCGGCGCTGCGCGGACGGCTGAACAACACCTGGCGGCGGGTGGACGTCACCGGCGGGCAGGCCGGCGTCTTCTATGTGGGCGACCATCAAAGCCTGCAGGAATGCTGCTTCGCCCCCAGGAGCGCCGGCGCGGACGAAGGCGACGGCTACCTCCTGGGCGTGGTGAGCAACTACGCCGACATGACCTCCGACCTCGTGGTGGTGGACGCCCAGCGGATGGAGGACGGCGCGCTCGCGACCGTCAAGCTGCCCTTCCGCCTGCGCGGAGGAACGCACGGCGCCTGGATGCCCGCCGAGGACCTGCCGTTCGCGCAGGCGGAGGGGGCGCCGACCGCGACCTAAGCCGCAGCCGGCGCCGCGAACCGATCGGCTTAGGTCCGGCTTTTGCCGAGAAGGCCCCAGGCCGCGAAAGCCGCGGCGAGCACAACCGCGGCCACGTATACGCCGGTCTTGTACGAGGCGCCGGGGTTGAACAGGGTCAGCCAGCTGGCCAGGGCGAGCAGGGCGGCGGGGATCAGCACCAGCAAGCCGGTCTTGCCCATGTCGTTCAGGCGGCGGGCGTTCAGCACCATGGCCGGGATCAGCAGCACCGTCAGGCACCACTGGCCGTTCACGCCCTTCACCAGGAAGTAGTAGAACGCCACAGCCGCCAAGAGCGGGATCATGGCGCCGACGTATCGGCCGCGCGCGGTGCGGCCCATCGGGTTCACGAACAGAGTTTCATAGTTCATGACGCCCTCCTCACGCTTCGCCAAGGGTCAGGGCGCGCCGTTGCAGCACGCCCTTGTAGTAGTCGAGGTAGGCCAGCATCAGCAGGCCGTTGAGCGCGAAGGCGGCCAGCGCCAGGCCCGCGCCCAGGGGCTGCTGGTCCAGCACCGCCGACCAGTAGAGCGCGCAGGTGGAGATCGGCATCACCACGCACAGCGCCACCGGCACGAGGAAGCCCGTGAGGATCAGCGCCCCCGTCACCAGCTGGATCGCCATGGCGACGTCGAACAGCCGGCTGTGCACAAGGGCGGCCATCAGCTGGATGGCGAGCGGCTCGTGGCCGACAGGCTCGGGATAGAACGGGCCGAAGAAGTGGTTGGCGCCGTTGGCGAGCATCCAGGCGCCGAAGATCACGCGCCCGATCAGGACAAGCTGGTTCATGGTCAGGCCCCCGCCGGCTGGGTGGCCGCCGACGCGCGCGAGGCGCCGAGGGCCAAAGGCTTGGCGCGCAAGGTGAACATCGCGCGGTAGCTTTTGATGTGGGCCAGGCACAGCAGCACGTTGCAGAGCAGGACGGCCTCGCCGAAGATCGCGGCCTGCGCCAAGGGATTGCCCGCCCCCTCCAGCGGCATGTCCCAGTAGAACACGCAGAAGGAGACCGGCATGCACATCACCAGCACCAGCGGGGTGTAGACCCCCGTCAGCACGCTGACCCCCGCCAGGAACTCCACCGCCTTGACGATGTCGAACAGGTGGCTGTTGAGCAGGGCCACGATCAGTTCATGGCTGAGGGGCTGGCTGCCCATCGGCTGTGGAAACAGCGGTACGAAATGATTGAGGCCGGCGGGTATCATCCACGCCGCGAATATCAGCCGTACAAACCACACGGCGTACTTCATGGAGCCCTCCCACCGGCTTTGTTGTGTTCGGCCGCTTGCTTGCGGCCGTCGTTATTTTGGGAGGTTAGGCGCCCCGAGCCGACATTGTAAATGGCGCGCGTTTGGCGAGTATCCATGCCCCGGCCGCCCTGGCGGTGCGGACTTGTCCTTCGCGCCGCCGCGTCGTCAAACTGCGGGTCGTCGCACGGGACATCCGCAAAACCGCCCGGCGATCTGACAAGTCCGGCCTGGGAGGAACATGTGCCGACCTTCGCAAAGACGACCGGCGTCGCCGCGCTGAGCCTTGCGCTGGCTCTGAACGCCGCCGCCGCGATGGCTCAGAGCCCATCGTCGACATTCGACCGGGGCCACGGCCAGCAGACCTGGCAGAACCCCGGCTACGCCCAGCTGGTCTCGCGGTGCAAGACGCCGCCCAAGCCGTTCGGCATCCCGATCTCCAAGATGACCGAGCCGCCGAAGCTCGACTTCCCGCCCCCGTCGGCGGCCATCCCGGGCGTGATCGCCGCGGGCCAGACCTGGACCACCGTCTGGGCGTGGGAGGGCAACAACATCGACGGCCCGATCGCGGGCAAGGACGGCGCGATCCTGTTCGCCAACAACGACGCGGGAAGCGTGATGCGGCTCGACCCGGCCACGGGGCGCGCGAAGATCCTCTACACGGCGAACACCGCCGGCGCGGTGTCGCGCAGCAAGACCGGCGCGCTGTTCGTGGGCGAGCGCGGTCTGCCCGAGGCGATCGTCCAGCTGGAGCCAACCCGCAAGGTGCTGGCGAACACCTTCGACGGCGAGCCGCTGGAGTGCGTCGGGCGGCGTCATCAACGACATCTCCGCCGACAGCCGCGGCGGGGTCTATGTCGCCGTCTCCGGCGGCGGGCTGCTGTACGCCAGTCCGGCGGGCGTGGTGTCGAAGTACGGGGAGGGGATGGACGGCGCCAACGGCATCATCCTCAGCCCGGACGAGCGCAAGCTCTACGTCGGGAGCGGTCCCGTCGTGGCGGTCTTCGACGTTCAGAGCGATGGCGCGCTGACCCATCAACGCGAGTTCGCCAGGCTGCACACCGGGCGCGGCGCGGATGGATCGGCGGTGGATTCGCAAGGGCGGCTCTACGTCGCGACCGGAGAGGCCGCCGATGTCTTCTCGCCCGACGGAGACTTCCTCGGCTCCATCGCGGGCCCCAAAGGGCTGCACGGCGTGGCGTTCGGCGGCAAGGACAAGCGCACGCTCTACGGCATCGTCTTTTACGGCGGATGGGGATCGCCGGCCGCCCGCACCCGACTGATCGCCATCCCCATGCAGGCCCAAGGCTATCTGGGCCGGGCGAAGTGACCGCGCCCGGCCGCGCCTTCGACAGACGCGGCGCAACTGGCTACAGAACACATCAAACAGGGGAGGAAGCCGCAATGTCGGCGGTGAAGGCCATGACTTTCGGCGAAGCGGTTTCGCGCGCGCCGATACGCGCTTTCCAGTGGATGACCCTGATCGTCTGCCTGCTGGTGCTGGTGTGCGACGGCATCGACATGCAGCTGCTCGGCATCGTCGCGCCCCTGGTGATCAAGGACTTCGGCGTCGATCGCGGAACCTTCGGCATCGCCATGAGCGCCGCCCTGGTGGGATTTGGCCTGGGCGCCTGGAGCGGAGGCCGGCTCGGCGACACCATCGGCCGGCGCTACACGCTGGCGCTCGCCGCGCTGGTGTTCGCGCTTGGCACGGTGGGCGCGAGCAGCGCCGACGGGGTCTGGCACATGGCGGGGTGGCGCATCGTCAGCGGGCTCGGCTTCGGCGCGGCCTATGCGAACGCCCTGGCGATGGCGAGCGAATGGCTGCCTGAGCGCTGGCGGCCGGTGGCGGTCAGCACGCTGTCGGTAGGCACCCCGCTGGGGGGCACGGTGGTCGGCTGGGTGGGCCCCAGCCTCGCGGCGGACTACGGCTGGCGCGGGACCTTCCTGACGTTCGGCTTCGCGACCCTGCTGGTGATGATCGTCATCCTCGTGGTCCTGCGCGACAGCCCGTCGTTCCTGCTGGCGCGGGGCAAGGCGCAGCAGGCCGTGCGCGCGGCGCGGCGAGTGCTGAAGCAGGACGTGGAGCTCGTGCCAGAGCGCCACGATACGGACACCGACGCCGGCCCCTCGATCGGCGTGCTCCATCGCACCAACCTGCGGCTCAACATCGGCGTCGGCGTCGCCTTCGCGGCCTCGGCGCTGGTCGCCTACGCCATCCTCAGCTGGGCGACGACCTTCCTCACCGCGGCGGGGTTCACGCTCGGCCAGGCGGGCAATGTGGTGGCGGTGGCCGGGATCACCTCGATGGTCGGCTCGATCGCGGCGGGCGAGCTGTGCCGCCGGTTCGGGTCGAAGTTCGTGATGATCGCGGTGAGCGTGACGCTCGCGGCCCTGCTCGTGGGCTCGGCCTTCGTGGTGGAGACCCTGCCGGCGATGCCCACCGAGGCGCAGCGCCTGGTGGTTCTCGTCCTGATCGGCGGGGCGGCGGCGGTGTTCAGCGCCGCCATGGCGACGATGTATGTGATCATGGCGCTGGGCTACCCGCAGTCGTGCCGCTCGGCCGGGATCGGCTTCGGCGTCTTCGTGAGCCGTGTGGGGGCGATCTCCGCCAGCGGCCTAGGCGGGGCCCTGCTCGATTTCGGACACGGCAGCGTGGTCCCGTTCTTCGCCGTCCTGGTGGTGGGCGCGTTGCTGATCCTGGTCGCCGCCTTCATCATCAACCGCCATGTGCCTTCGGCGCGGGCCGCCCGGCCCGCGGTGGCCTAGCTCGGGCGCGCGCGGCCCATCAGACGAGAGCTGCGTTTCAGACGCAGGCAATGGAGATAAAAATGAGAAAATACAGTGGTGTCGGCCTGGCTCTTGTGATGGCGTCGAGCCTCGCCTTCGCGTCGAGCGTTCAACAGGTTCAGGCGGCCCCGGCCGATCCTGCGTCTCTCGGCCCGTCCTTCCTGAAGTTCACCGTGTCGAACCTGCCGGCCATGCAGGCCTTCTATGAGAAGGCCTTCGGCATGACCCAGCAGAAGCGTCTGGACAATCCCGCCAACACCGAGGTCATCCTCACCAGCCCCAAGGGGGCCGACGTCGCCCTGGTGTTCTACAAGGACGGCCGCAAGATCACCCTGGGCAACGCCAACGGGCCCATCGGCTTCTACCTCAAGGACGTCGACGCGGCCTACGCCAGGGCCATGGCCGCCGGCGCCGTCTCGCAATCCGCCCCCCGCAGCGCGGGCAACGCGCGGGTCGCGCTCGTGGCGGACCCCGAAGGCCACGAAATCGAATTGCTGGACCTCGATTAGGGACACGCCCCGCCCGAGATATCCCAAGACAAACCGACACTCCGAGGACGCCCCAATGCGGGGATAACCCCGCGCCAATCCCCGCTCAGCCGGCCGGCCCTATGCTGGGCGGATGACCCGCCTCCTGCTCGCCCTCCTCGGCCTGATCCTCCGCCTCGCCGCCGCGCTCCGGTTCGCCCCAAGCGCGGCCCCAGGCGCGCCCGCGTGTGCGCCCCCGCGCGTCCCCGCGCGCCGGCGCCCGCGCTCCCACGCGCACGCCCCCCTGCGTCCGCGCGCGGGGAGGGCGGGTTCGTACGCGTCAATCCGGCGGATAACCCGCGCCTTGCGGGCGCCCGGGGCGGGTCGGGGCGCCTACCACACCGCTCGTTCTTCGACCCTGATCCTCAGCGCCTGGAGCAGGTCGCGCATTCCGTCGAGCAGCTCCTCCGGCGTCAGGTTCGAAACGCGCTCGCCGCCGAGCCGGTGGTTCCAGAAGCTGACCGCCTGCTCCAGGCGTCCGATCCGTTCGCCGAGTTCGACGAACAGGCTGGAACTGTTGATCAGGAAGGTCCGGAAGTTTTCCGAACTTTCCTTTTCGGTCAGAGAGGCGAAGGCCCGGTCGTACAGCCGCAGACTTTGCCCGACCTCCCGCCAGGAGGAGGTTATGGTCTTCTCCAGAAGCAGCTTGGCCCGGAGCACGAACGCCAGGTCGTTGCGCTCGTATCGCCTGGACGGGACCGAGGCGACCGTCCTCAAGGTGGCCTTCAGCATCGGCGCCAGGGTGCGGCTGCGCCAGCGGTAATACAGAAAGGCCTTCCAGGAGAACATGGCCTCCGAGAACTCGTCCGCCGCCATGCCGAACGCTTCGCGCAGGGGTTCGAGCTCCGGGCTGTCCTGGTCGGCCAGCAACAGCTGCGACAGCCGTTGGGTGCGCTTGTCGTTGGACTTCAGCTCCCCGAAGCACATCCGGATGAGGGCCTCGATCTCGCCGGCGACGAAGTGGAGCATCTCGGCCTTGTCGGCCTTGCTGAACTGATAGTAGCAGCGGCCCACCTCGATCCGCTGCTGGCTCAGGATTTCGCGCACCAGGAAGGGATCCAGCGTCGGAAGCTTGTCCACGGACCGCAGCACCGCCAGGTCGCGATCCAGCGGCCGGTCCGTGTAGTCCAGGTGGCGGGTGAGCAGGCCGATGAAGTCGGTCTGGTCGACGAAAAGGTACTGGCCGCCCAGGTTCAGGTCGGCCTTGTCGAACGGGAAGATGATCTTGGTCGCGGTGCAGCGGCGCGGCGCCAGGTTGTCGCCGTCCTCCGCATAGATGTTGTGCTTGACGATGATCGACCGGTTGAGCACCGGGTGCATGAACAACGGCTGTTCGAGATATTCCGGGTTCTCCAGATTCTCGCCGGCGATGGAATGCAAATCCAGCAACCGCGCCGATGATGCAGTCGCAGCGATGCTCTTCAGGCTGCGCGCGCCGTCCACAGACTTGAACACTTGCATGTAGACAGGCCCCGCCTCATGGTCGGAACCTCAATACTGCATCAAGTTTTCCATCACCTTTAGAAGTACGCTTAATTAGTCTGTCCACCAAGAATTCTCCGGAGCTCCTGCAAACAACAGATCGAGCGCCGCATCGCGGGCGCCGCCGTCTCCCGGCGCGGGGAGGGGGCCAAGCCAGCCCCGTTGCGTTGTTCCCCCTTCGCGGCTATCTCCCGCGCTCTCCCGTCACACCTCCTCGAACTCGCGAGCGCCGATCCCCCATGGCCGCACAATTCATCTTTCAGATGCAGGGCCTGACCAAGGTCTTCCCGGGCAACAAGAAGCTGTTCGAGAACATCTGGCTCAGCTTCTATCCCGACGCCAAGATCGGCGTGGTGGGGGTGAACGGCTCGGGCAAGTCCACCCTGCTGAAGATCATGGCCGGGCTCGACTCCGAGTATTCCGGCGAGGCCAAGCCGGCGGCGGGCGTCAAGCGCGGCTATCTGCCCCAGGAGCCGAACCTGGATCCCCAGCTGAACGTCTGGGGCAACGTGATCTCCGACTGCGAGGACAAGAAGCTGTTCGACCAGTTCAACGCCGTCGCGGCCAAGATGGGCGAGGAGTACTCCGACGAGCTGATGGAGGAGATGACCGCCCTTCAGGAAAAGATCGACGCCGACGACCTGTGGGATATCGACGCGCGCATCGAGATGGCCATGGAGGCCCTGCGCTGCCCGCCCGCCGACTGGCCGGTGGACGATCTGTCCGGCGGGGAAAAGCGCCGCGTGGCGCTGGCCCGGCTGCTGTTGTCCAAGCCCGACATGCTGCTGCTGGACGAGCCCACCAACCACCTGGACGCGGAGTCCGTGGCCTGGCTGCAGCACCACCTGGAGGCCTTCCCCGGCTGCGTCATCCTGGTCACCCACGACCGCTATTTCCTCGACCAGGTGACCAACTGGACCCTGGAAATCGACCGCGGCAAGGGCGTGCCCTACGAGGGCAACTATTCCGGCTGGCTGGAGCAGAAGGCCAAGCGGATGGAGGTCGAGCAGTCCGAGAGCGAGGCCCGCCAGCACGCCATCAAGCGCGAACTGGACTGGGTGCGCTCGGGCACGAAGGCGCGGCAGGCCAAGTCCAAGGCCCGTCTGGCCGCCTATGAGCGCATGGTGCAGGAGCAGGAGACCGCCACCGGCGCCCAGACCTTCGCCGCCATCCAGATCCCGCATGGCCCGCGCCTGGGCAACATGGTGCTGGAGGTCTCAGGCCTGGAGAAGGAGTACGGCGACAAGGTCCTGATCAAGGACCTCTCCTTCAGCCTGCCGCCCAACGGCATCGTCGGCGTGATCGGGCCCAACGGGGCGGGCAAGTCCACCCTGTTCAAGATGATCACCGGCCAGGAGACGCCCGACGCCGGCGCGATCCGCCTGGGCGAGACGGTCAAGCTCGCCTACGTCGACCAGAGCCGCGACACCCTGAACCCCAACAACAACGTCTGGCAGGAGATCAGCGGCGGCACCGACGTGATGAAGGTGGGCTCGCGGGAGATCGCCAGCCGCGCCTATGTCGGCAGCTTCAACTTCAAGGGCGCCGACCAGCAGAAGAAGGTCGGCCAGCTGTCGGGCGGGGAGCGCAACCGCGTGCACCTGGCCAAGACCCTGGCGGAAGGCGGCAACGTCATCCTGCTCGACGAGCCGACCAACGACCTGGACATCGAGACCCTGCAGGCCCTGGAAGACGCGCTGGAGCTGTTCGCCGGCTGCGTGGTGGTGATCAGCCACGACCGCTGGTTCCTGGACCGGCTGGCCACCCACATCCTGTCCTTCGAGGGCGACAGCCATGTGGAATGGTTCGAGGGCAACTTCGAAGCCTATGAGGAAGACAAGAAGCGCCGCCTGGGCGCCGACAGCCTCATCCCCAAGCGCATCAAGTTCCAGAAGTTCGGCCGGTGACGCCCCAGCGCTAGGGCGTCACCGCCGGGCGCAGCTCCGGCTCGTTGATCGCCGCGATGGGATTGTCGGCCAGGTTCGGCAAGTCGGCGATCTGGGCGGCGCGTTGTTCGGCGTAGAGCCCGCGCAAGGTGTTGTACTCGTTGCTGGTCTCGCCCGCCGCGGCCGCCGCGCGAGCCTCCTGGCGGATGCCGATGGTGGCGGGCTTCACCAGCACCTTGCCGGTCTTGATCGCCCGTCGCTCCAGCAGGCCCAGGCTCACCCAATGCAGCGGGCTGAACACGCCGTCGATGAAAAGGCCCGTCTGGTCGCGAAAGTTGCTCGGCCCGGAGAAGGGCACGAACAGATAGGGGCCCGAGCTTACGCCATAGATCGCCAGGGTCTGGCCGAAGTCCTCGCGGGTTCGCTTCAGGCCCATGCCGCTGGCTGGGTCGAAGGCCCCCAACACGCCGATGGTGGTGTTGACCCCGAAGCGCGCGCCGGTGCGAACCGCGCGGCCCGCCTTTCGCTGGAACAGGTCGTTGGCGAGGGTGGCCGGCTCATCGAGGTTGTCGAGCACGTTGTAGAGCACCGCGCGAACGGGCGTCGGAATCCACTTGGCCGTCGGCAGCAGGCGTCCGCGCCCGGCCAGGGTGTCGTTGACGAAGGCGTCGATCGCGAACATGCCGCGGTTCAGGGGCCGCAGCGGGTCCTCCACCTGCACGGCGTCCGTAGAGACGTCCTGCGGAACCTCGACGGCTCGCGCGGCGCTCGCCCCGACGGCCAGCGCCATGGCCATGACCAGCCCCCCGCCCAGGCCGATCCGCCGCAGACCAAAGCGCGCGGTCGTGAGGAACTCGGCGGAACTCGCGGACTCGCTCACACGGTCACCTTGACAGCCGTGCATAACGACATGCTGATCCCCTGATGCTGATGGGGGTGAGTGAAACCGTTGATGTGCTGCGCGCGGCGGGCGAGCCGACGCGGCTGCGTATCCTCGCCCTGTTGGCGCGCGAGGAATTGGCGGTGATGGAGCTTTGCCAGATCATGGGCCAGAGCCAGCCTCGCGTTTCGCGCCACCTTCGCCTGCTCACCGCGTCTCGACTCGCCGAACGGTTTCCGGACGGGGGGTGGGTATTCTATCGGCTCGCAGCCGAACCGTCGCGTCAATCCATCATCGACAAAGTCCTGTCGATTGTCGATCCCGACGACGCTTTGCTAGCCCGAGATCGAGACCGTTTGACCGCGGTTAGGGAGAAACGCGCGGCGGAGGCCGAGGGCTATTTCGAACGCAACGCCCCGCGCTGGGACCAGCTGCGCTCGCTGTACGTGTCCGAGGCCGACGTGGAGGCGGCGATCCTGGCGGCGGCGCCCGCCGGGCCCATCGGCCGGCTGATCGACCTCGGCTCCGGGTCGGGGCGGATGCTGATCCTCCTGGCCGATCGCGCGCAGAGCGCCCTGGGGCTCGACCTGTCCCAACAGATGCTCAACATCGCCCGCCTGAGGGTGACCGAGGCGGGTCTGCCGGGGGTGGACCTGCGCCACGGGGACATCTTCGCCACGGGCCTGCCCAGCGCCTGCGCAGATCTCGTCGTGGTCCACCAGGTGCTGCACTACCTGGGCGACCCGGCCGCGGCGGTGATCGAGGCGGGACGGCTGGTGGCGCCGGGCGGGCGCCTGCTGATCGTGGACTTCGCCCCCCACGACCTGGAGGGCCTGCGCGAGGCGCATCAGCACAGGCGCCTGGGCTTTCCGGACGAGGACATGGAGCGCTGGCTCGCCGCCGCCGGCCTGCAGCCGCCGAAGACCACCACCTTGCCGGCGCGTGACGCCGAGGGCCTGACCGTGAAGATCTGGGCCGCCGACCGCAAGCCCGCCTGATCTATTTTTCGCCCAGCATCTTCCGCGCGGTCTGGCCGCACCGGGCCGGCAGGGCCCAGGACATCCACTGCGGCGCCAGCGCCTTGGCGGTGAGGGCGTCCGCGCCCTTCCAGGCGTCGCGGCCCTTCTGCACGACGGTGGCCCGGTCGGCGGCCCCATCGGCGTGCGCCACCTCCGCCAGGTCCAGCGCCCGCGCATAAAGGTCCAGCTCCGCCTGGCCGGCCTTTTCCTGCTGGTCGTAGGTGGCCAGCGCATCCTTCAGGGGCACGCCCGGCTCGGGAAACTCGGCCTCGATGCGCTCCACCTCCGGCCAGACCTTGGTTCGCAGCTCCATGTGCCGCGACAGGGCGCCGTAGCACCAGGCCACCAGGCCGTAGTCGTCCGTCGGCGCGCCGGCCGGGTAGGGGTCTTCGCCCGCCGCCAGGGCGTCGGCGTTGGCCTGGTCTTCCGGCGACGTGCCGGTGGTCTGCGGCGCGTCGGCGTCCGCCTGGGCGAGGCGAAGCACGGGCGCCGCCTGGGCGGGCTGGGCTCCGGCCAGAAGCGTGGCGGCGATGAGGGCGGCGAGCGCCATGGAGAGTCTCCGGTCAGGGACCGCGCGGACTACGGGCGGAACGATCCGAAACCGCCGCCCCCCGGGGTTTCGATCTCGATCGCCTCGCCGGGCCGCACGGTCAGCGAAAAGCAGCCTTCAAGCTCATGTACGCTTCCGTCCGGCAGGATCAACCGCGCACGTCCCGGCTGGGCGGGGCCGCCGCCGCAAATCCCCTGGGGCGCGAAGATGCGCCGAGTGGAAAGAAGCGCCGCCTCCATTCCCTCCAGGAACAGGATGCGGCGCGTCACGCCCTCGCCGCCGGGCATCGCGCCGCCCCCGCCGGAATCCGCGCCGCACCGCGAACCGCTCCACCCGCACGGGGAAGCGCCGCTCCAGGATTTCCGGATCGGTGAGCCGCGAATTGGTCATGTGGGTGTGGACGGCCGAGGCGCCGGGGGCGCTGGCCGTCGCGCCGGCCCCGCCGCACAGGGTCTCGTAGTACTGGCGGGTCGCATCGCCGAAGGTGAAGTTGTTCATGCTCCCCTGGCTGTTGGCCATGACGCCGAGCGCCGCATAGAGCGCGTCGACCACGTGCTGACTGGTCTCCACATTGCCGGCGACCACGGCGGCCGGCGGGGCGGGCGCCAGCATCGAGCCGTCCGGCACGAGGATCTTCAGCGGCCTCAGGCAGCCGGCGTTCAGCGGGATGTCGTCGTCCACCAGGGTGCGGAACACATAGAGCACCGCCGCATGCACGATCGAGGTCGGGGCGTTGAAGTTTGACGGCTGCACGGCGCTGGTCCCGGCGAAGTCGATCACCGCCTCGCCGGCCTCGGCGTCCACCGCGATGCGGACGATGATCTCGCCGCCGGCGTCCATGGGAACCCCTGCCTCGCCGTCCTTCAGCTTGGAGACCGCGCGGCGCACGCAGGCCTCGGCGTTGTCCTGCACGAAGCCCATGTAGCGGGCGACGGTCTCGCGCGCCATGGGCCTGGATCATCGCCTCGACCGCCGCCGCGCCGGCCTGGCAGGCGGCGATCTGGGCCTTCAGGTCGGCGAGGTTGCGGTCCGGCGTTGCGCGCGGGCCAGGGCCCGGCGATGAGCGCCGCGCGGGTCTCGTCCTCCAGGAAGTCGCCCCTCGCGCATGATCGGCAGGGCGTCGAGCATGACGCCTTCCTCGTCGATGGTCTTCGAGAACGGCGGCATGGAGCCCGGCTGCACCCCGCCCACGTCCGCGTGGTGGCCGCGCGCGGCGACGTAGAAGGTGGGCGCCGTCTCGCGCGCCATGAACACCGGCATGACCACGGTGATGTCCGGCAGGTGGGTGCCGCCGGCGTAGGGGTTGTTGAGCGCGAAGGCCTCGCCGGGGTGAAGGACTGGGTGGCGGTCGCGCACCGCCCGCACGCTCGCCCCCATGGAGCCCAGGTGCACCGGCATGTGCGGGGCGTTGGCCACCAGCCCGCCGTCGGCGTCGAACAGGGCGCAGGAGAAGTCCAGCCGCTCCTTGATGTTCACCGAGTGGGCCGTGCGCTCCAGCGCCGCGCCCATGGCCTCGGCCACGCCCATGAAGCGGCGGTTGAACAGCTCCAGCGTCACCGGGTCGGGCCGTCAGGCGGCCTCCGGCGCGGCGCGGGCGGCAGAGTGCCGCGCGCTCAAGACGGATCAGGCCGTCCGCTTCCGGAATCGGCGCGCCATCCCGGCGCCACGGCGATCTGGGTGTCGCCGCGCACGATCAGCGCCGGGCCGGGCAGGGGAGCGGTCATGGCCTCGGCCTCGATCACGGGGGCCTCGTGGGCCGCGCCGTTGGCGAACAGCGAGGATAAACGAACGCTCATCCTTCGACAGGCTCAGGATGCCAGGCTCGCTGTCGGGTTGAACGGGATCGGACCGCCAGTCGGCCTCGGTCCCGCGCCTGTCGAAGCGGTGGGGCCGCCGCAAGGGCCTCCACCTCCACGCTGGCGATCATCACCGTGCCGCTCCGGCTCCACGAAGCCGAACAGCCGCCGGTGAGCGTCCTCGAAGGCGGCCTTGGCCTCTGCGACGTCCGGACATCGCCACGGGAAGGGCCGCGTCCGCGCCGTCGTAGCGCAGCATCAGCCGGGTTCGCGTCTCGCCGACCTCCGCGCCCTGGGTCAGCGAGCGCGGCCTCGAGCGTCGACCTCCAGGCGGCGGGCCGCCGTCCGGTGCGGCGTCCAGGCCCTCGGCGTCCAGCGGCCGCTCGATCGCCCGCCTCCTTCAGGCTCGTCACCTGCGCCTGGCCGATCCCCCAGGCGGACAGCAGGCTGGCGTACCGGGGGCAGAGCACCTCCGTCGACAGCCCAGGGCGTCGGCCACCCAGCAGGCGACCTGACCGGCCGCGCCGCCGAAGGCGACGAGCGCGTGGCCGCGCGGATCGAAGCCGCGCTCGGTGGAGATGCGCCCGATGGCCTGGGCGGTCTGCTCCACGGCCACGGCGACGAAGCCCTCCGCCGCCGCCTCGATGCTCGCCGCGCCCATGGCCGCCGCCAGCTCGCCCAGCCGCGCCCGCGCCGCCTCCACGTCCAGCGGCCGCATCGCCGTTCGGCCCGAACACCGCCGGGAAACCGCCGCGGGTCCAGCCGGCCGAGCACGAGGTTGGCGTCGGTCACCGTGGCCGGGCCGCCCCGGCCGTAGGCGGCCGGGCCGGGGTCGGCGCCGGCGCTTCCGGTCCCGCCCGGGCGCGCAGGCCGTCGAAGGTGAGGATCGAGCCGCCGCCGGCCGCCACGGTCTGGACGTCCAGCATGGGCGCGCGCAGCTTCACGCCGGCGATCTGGGCCTTGTCGCGCCGCTCCAAGGCCCCGGCGTAGCGGCATACGTCGGTGGAGGTGCCGCCCATGTCGAAGCCCAGCACGGCCGCGCGGCCCGCCGCCTCGGCGGTCTTGCCGACGCCCACCGCGCCGCCGGCCGGGCCCGAAAGCACCGCGTCGCGGCCCCGGAAGGCGGCGGCGCTCGACCAGTCCGCCGGCCGAGGTCATGAAGCACAGCGGCGCGCCGCCGCACGGCCTGCACCAGCCCGTCCACATAGGCCCGCAGCACCGGCGTCAGATAGGCGTCCGCCACCGCCGTCTCGGCGCGCGGGATGAAGCGGGGCAGGGGCGAGGCCTCGTGGGCCAACACGACGCAATCGAACCCGGCCGCCCGGGCGATCTCGCCCGCCTCGATCTCATGGGCGGGGTTCAGGTCGGCGTGCAGGAAGGCGATGGCGGCCGAGGTGAAGCCATCGCCGCGGGCCTGCTTCAGCCGTTCTGCCAGGGCGCCGGCGTCCAGCGGTCGCGACCACAGCGCCCGTGGCGTCCAGCCGCTCGTCCGCCTCGACGACGCCGGCGTAGCAGCGGCGGGGGCTTTTCGATGTCGAGCGCGAACAGGGACGGGCGCGCCTGGTCGCCGATCAGCAGCGCGTCGGCGAAGCCGGTCGTCGTGACCAGCAGGGTCTTCGCGCCCTTGCGTTCCAGCAGCGCGTTGGTGGCCACGGTGGCGCCGAGCTTGATCTTCGCCACCCGCTCGGCCGGGAACGGCTCGCCCGGCGCGGCGCCCAGCAGCCGGCGCATACCCTCCACCGCCGCGTCCGGATAGGCCGGCGAGGCCGACAGCAGCTTGAGCGACCGTAATGCGCCGCCGTCGATCTGGCCAGAATATCGGTGAACGTGCCGCCCCGGTCGATCCAGAACTCCCAACGGCCGGCCGCCGCACCTGTCTCGCTTTTAATTGGCATTGCGCTGCAGCAACCCTAGAATGCCCCTATTCCGATGAATCTCTTGCGCGCCATATCAAGCCTCGCCAAGCCGCGCACGGCCAGCGGCAACTGCGCCGGCTGTCCCGACGGCCTGCCTGGAGAGGACCCGGCCTTCTCCGCCGCCGTCACCGCGCTGGGCGCCAAGCTGGCCAAGGCCGACGGCCACGCCGACGAGGGCGAGTTCCTGGCCTTCTCCGAGGTGTTCCAGCCCGCGCCGAAGGCCGAGCGCGACGTGCACCGCCTGTACGACCTGGCGCGCCAAACCACCCGCGGCTTCGAGAGCTACGCCCGCCAGCTCGCCCGCCGCTACCGCGCCTGCCCCGAGGTGCTGCACGACGTGCTGGGCGGCCTGTTCCACATCGCCAAGTCCGACGGCGCCGTGACCGGCGAGGAGATCGCCTACATCGAGGACGTGGCGCGCCTGTTCGGCCTGTCGCCGCTCACCGTGCGCCGCATCAAGGCCGAGCACCTGGGCCTGGACGCCGACGATCCCTACGCCCTGCTGGATGTAGCGCCGGACGCTACGGATGCGGCGGTGCGCGACGCCTGGAAGACCGCCTTGAAGGCCGCTCACCCCGACCGCGCCGCCGCCCACGGCGCCTCGGTCGACGAGGCGGACGCCGCCCGCGGTCAGGCGCACGCCCGCTCCGCCGCCCTGAACGCGGCCTTCGATCAAGTGATGCGCGAACGCCACGACCTGCTCGCTTCACAGTCAGTGTGATCCGATAGGCCCTCGCGCGGTTGACGTCGCGGGTTTAGGCTCCAACATTCAGCAGGCGAGGGGGCGCCCAGCTCCTGGAGAGCCGCATGGAGACGATCACCAACGCCGGCCTATCTAAGCGGCCAAACGGTCTCGCATGGATCGGCGCGGGTCTCGCCGGGCTCGCGGCGGCCGGAGTCGGGGCGCTGCTGGCCGTGTTCGCCGCCGCGACCGTGGTGGTGATCGGCGTTCTGGCCCTGGTGGTGATCGGGCTGGGCGGCATCGCCTACCGCATGCGGCGGGGCGCGCGCCCTAAGGACGACGACACCATCATCGAGGCCCGCAACGTCGGCGGCCACACCTGGGTCGCCTACAGCTGGGACAAGCGCGGGCGCTGAGCGCTCTCAGGCGAAGTGGGAGCCGGTTCGCCGTCCGAGAGCGCGAACACCGGGCAACTAGACTTACGGCCCATCCCCGCTAGACCGGGGCCATGGATCTGATCGAGGCGCCTTCGCCCAACTTCGACGCCCGGCGCGCGCCGCCGGACATGATCGTCCTGCACTACACCGGCATGCAGACCGGCGAAGAGGCTGTCGCGCGGCTATGCGACCCCGCCGCCAAGGTGTCGGCCCACTATGTGGTGGAGGAGGACGGGCGGGTGTTTCGCCTGGTTCCCGAGGAGCGCCGCGCCTGGCACGCGGGCCGGTCGTTCTGGAAGGGCGAGATGGACTGCAACGCCGTCTCCATCGGGATCGAGATCGTCAATCCGGGCCACGAGTTCGGCTATCGCCCCTTTCCGGACGCCCAGATCGAGGCTGTGATCGCTCTGCTCGGCGACATCCGCACCCGCTGGGAGGTTCCGGACGCCCGCATCGTCGGCCACAGCGACGTGGCGCCGGACCGCAAGGAGGATCCCGGCGAACTGTTCCCCTGGAAGCGCCTCGCCGAGGCCGGCCATGGCCTGTGGGCCGAGCCCGCGCCTGCGCCCGGCGCGCCGCTGGGCGTGGGCGACGAGGGTCCGGGCGTTTTCGCCCTTCAAGCTGGATTGACGCGGCTGGGCTACGACAGCGCGCCGTCTGGCCGGTACGACGACCATACCGCCATGATCGTCACCGCCTTCCAGCGGCACTGGCGGCCGGAAACCTTCGACGGTCGCGCCGACGGCGAGACCCGCGCGCGGCTGATGGCGCTGCTGCGGCTGGCGGCGGACAGTTGACCGATCCGGGCTGAGGGCCCACCTATCGCCTCGGACCAGACGGCCGGGCGGTCGCGGCGCTCTTCGGGGCGGGTCGAGGAAAGTCCGGGCTCCACGGCGAAAAGGCGGCGGGTAACGCCCGCCGGGGGCGACCCCAGGGATAGCGCCACAGAAAGCAAACCGCCTTCGGCCTCGGCCGGGGGTAAGGGTGAAAGGGTGGGGTAAGAGCCCACCGCGTCTGCGGTGACGTAGACGGCATGGCAAGCCCCGCTTGGAGCAAGACCGAATAGGGACGACGCGCCCCGGAGCAATCCGGGGCAGGGCCTCGCCGGCCCGAGCCGTCCGGGTAGGTCGCGAGAACCGTCCAGCAATGGGCGGTCCAGAGGAATGATCGCCTCGCGCCTTCGGGCGTCAGACAGAACCCGGCTTACAGGCCGTCTGGTCCCCTCAGCCTTCCAGGTGAGTCCATTCCGCCCGCGCAATGGGCGAGGGCGTTGCGATTAACCAATTGTTCTTTGTATGTTCTGTGGATAACGTGGCTGTGATACAGCTTTCGGCCCATGATCAGGCTCGGAATACGCTCAAATCCTTACCGAAGTGTCATTGCATCCCAATTCAGCCCATGTTAACCCAATTGGCGGCGTCGCAGTATGGGCTTTCGCCCGTGTCTCTGACGGCGCCTTCGGGCGGGCGGGGCTGTTCCGCCAGAGTTAGTCAGGGCGGGCCGGGGTGTTTCTTTCCACCTTTGAAAAGCAGCTGGACGCCAAGCGCCGCATCGTCGTGCCGCAGGATTTCCGCGCCGCCGCGTCGGGCCCCTTCGACGGGGTCTTCTGCTTTCCCTCCATCGAGGCCGACTGCATCGAGGGCGGCGGCAAGGCGCTGTTCGATCTCTACGGCGGGCTGATCGACGAGCTGGCCTTCGGCGACCCCTTGCGCTCGGCGCTGGAGACCACGGTGCTGGGCGGCATGAACCAGCTGTCCTTCGACACCGCCGGCCGCGTCACCCTGCCAGAGGCCTTGTGCGAGCAGTTCGGGCTCACCGACTGGGTGGCCGTGGTTGGCCTCGGCGACCGGTTCCAGATCTGGGAGCGGGACGCCTTCCGCGCCCACCGCGCCGGCCAGCGCCTGACCGCGCGCGAGGGCCTGGCGACCTTGCGCAACCAGCAACGGCTCCAGCGTTCGGGGGGCGCCGCATGACAGGGCCCGTCCACGCCCCGGTGATGCTGGCCGAAGTGCTCGACGCACTCCAGCCCGCGCCGGGCCGGTTGATCGTGGACGGAACCTTCGGCGCTGGCGGCTACACTCTCGCCATTCTGCAAGCCGGCGCCGGTGTTCTGGCGTTGGACCGCGACCCCTCCACCGCCCGCTACGCCGAGCCGCTGAAGGCCGAATTCAAGGACCGCTTCGCCTGGAGTCTCAGCCGGTTTTCGGACGTCGAGAGACGTTTGGTCGAAGCCGGCCGTGACGCCTGCGAGGGCGTGACCTTCGACCTCGGCGTCTCCTCCATGCAGTTGGACGAGGCCGAGCGGGGCTTCTCCTTCATGCGCGAGGGGCCGCTGGACATGCGCATGGGCGCCGATGGCCAGAGCGCCGCGGACCTGGTCAACGCCGCCGAGCCCGGAGAGCTGGTCCGTATCCTGCGGCTCTACGGTGAGGAGCCCAAGGCGCGCCGCATCGTTCAGGTGCTGACGCGCCGCCGGATCGAACGGCCGTTCCTGACCACCTTGGACCTCGCCGAAACCGTCGAGCGGGCGCGTGGGCGGCCGCCGCGGCGCCAAGGTCCATCCGGCCACCCGCACCTTCCAGGCCCTGCGCATCGCGGTGAACGAGGAGCTGGACGAGCTTGAGGCGGGCCTCGGCGGCCGCCGAGCGGGCCCTGGCGCCGGGCGGTCGGCTGGCGGTGGTCACTTTCCATTCGCTGGAAGACCGCATCGTCAAAGCCTTCCTGAACGACCGCGCAGGGCGACGCCCCGCCGGCTCGCGCCACCGTCCGCCGGCCGCCGCCGGGCCCGATCCCAGCTTCACCCTGCTGTTCGGCGGAGTCCGCACGCCTTCGGAGGCCGAGCTCGCCGCCAATCCCCGCGCCCGTTCGGCCAAGCTGCGCGCCGCCGAGCGCACGGCCGCCCCGGCCTGGAGGCAGGCGGCATGACCCCGCCGAAGCTGTTCACGCGAAGAGTCCGGGGCGTGCGTCTGGTGGAGATCTGGGCCTGGGCCGTGCTGGTGGCCCTGGTCGGCGGCCTCTACATGATCAAGGGCCTGGGCTGGGGCGAACGCGCCGAGATCGCCCAGGTCACCGATGATATCGCCGAGGAAAGCCGCGGCATCCACCTGCTGAACGCCGAGGTCGCCTACCTCGAGCAGCCCGAGCGGATCGCCCGCCTGTCCGAACAGCAGCTCGGCATGGGCCCGACGCCGGGCGCGCGCGAGGTGACGCCCCAGGACCTGCCCCGCATCGCCGGCGTCAAGACCGTCCAGGCCCAGGCGGATGAGGCTCCTCCGGCTGAAGTCCAACCCGCCGAAGCCCAGGGGGTCGCCCAATGACCCCCGCCGATCTGATCCGCTACCGGCCTTCGTCCGTGCGCCAGTGGCTGACCGAGCGGCTGCTGGGCATGGAGCACGCCTTCGAACACGCCAAGGCCAGCCGCCGCGAAGACGACGCGCGACTGCGCATCATGGTGGTGCTCGCCGCCTTCGTCCTGGCCTTCTCGCTGATGGCGGCGGGCGCGGCGAACAAGGCGCTGTTCGCAAGCGAGGACCCGACGGTGAGCGCCGGCCCGCTGCCCGGCGCCCGCGCGGAGTTGGTGGACCGCAATGGCCGGCTTCTGGCCGTGGACCTGGTTCACTACAGCGTCAGCATCGATCCCCGTCAGACCTGGAACCGTGCCGAGACCCGCGCCGACCTGCTGGCCGCCCTGCCTCAGCTTCCGCCTGAACGCCTGGACCGCGCCCTGAAGGCCGGCCGGCGGGTCTATCTGATCGGCGGGCTGACCCCGGCCCAGAGGGACCGCGTCCATGCGCTGGGCCTGCCCGAGCTGACCTTCGCGCCGGAGGATCGCCGCGTCTATCCGCAGGGCCCCATGGCCGCCCACCTGATCGGCTTCACCGACACCGGTGGCGTCGGCCTGGCGGGGGCGGAGCGGGCGCTCGACACGGTGGCGCGCCGTGACGGCGACGGTCAGAAGGTGGCGCTCTCCATCGACCTGCGGGTGCAGGCCGCGCTGGAGGACGAACTGCAAAAGGAAGTGGCCTCGCGCCACGCCCTGGCCGGCGTGGGCCTGATCACCGACGTGCACACCGGCGAGATTCTGGGCATGGCCAGCGCCCCGGACTTCGATCCCAACAATCCGCAGATCGCCTCCGCCGACGCCAAGTACGACCGCGCAGCCGCCGCCCGCTACGAGATGGGCTCGATCTTCAAGGTGTTCACCCTGGCCATGGGCATCGACGCCGGCGTGGCGACGCCGCAGACCATGTTCCCCACCGGCCAACCCTTGAAGATCGGCGATCGCGTGATCACCGACTATCACGCGCTCAATCGGCCGATGACCCTGACCGATGTGTTCCTGCACTCCTCCAACATCGGCGGCCGCGGAGCTGGGACTGAAGTCCGGGCGCGATCTGTTGACCAAGTATTTCAAGGCGTTCGGCTTGTTCGACGCGGCGCCGGTGGAGCTGGACGAGTCCGCCCGGCCGATCCTGCCCCGGCTGTGGAACGACAATTCCATCGCCTCGGCCTCCTTCGGCCACGCCATTGCGGTGTCGCCGCTCGCCGTGGCGGCGGGGATGGGCGCGGTGCTGAACGGCGGGATCTATGTGCCCCTGACCATCCGCAAGCTGGACGCCGGGCCAGGCGCCGCGCGGCCGGCGGGTGATCAAGGCCTCCACCTCGCGCGAGATGCTGGCGCTGATGCGGCTGAACGTCGAGCAGGGAACCGGCGGCTTCGCTGACGCGCCGGGCCTGCGGGTCGGGGGCAAGACCGGTACGGCGGAAAAGGCCATCGACGGCCAATACGCCCGCGAGCGGCTGGTGTCGGACTTCGCGGCGGTGTTCCCCACCGACGGCCCGCTGGCGGCGCCGCGCTACTTCGTGTTCATCCTGCTCGACGAGCCCAAGATTGGCGAGAACGGCGGACGGCCCACGGGCGGGGCCACGGCCGCCCCGGCGGCGGGCCGGGTGATCGACCGGATCGCGCCGTTCCTGGGCGTCGCACGGGTTCCGGTCTCGCCGGAAGCGGCCCGGGCCCGCAAGTCCGCCGCCGCCGCCGCGGAGGCCGCCCTATGACCGCCGTGCGCCTGTCCGATCTGATCCAGCGCGACCTGCCGACCGATCCGAAGATCACCGGCGTCACGGCGGACAGCCGCAAGGTGGCGCCCGGCTTCCTGTTCGCCGCCCTGCCGGGCTCCAAGGTGGACGGACGCAGCTTCATCCCCGGCGCGCTTCAGGCTGGCGCGGCCGCCGTGCTGGCGCCGGACGACGTGGCGGGGCTCTCCGCGCCGGTGATCCACGCCTCGGACCTGCGCCGGGCCTATGCCCTGGCCGCCCGCGCCTTCTACGGCGCCCAGCCGGCGACCTGCGTGGCGGTGACCGGCACTAACGGCAAGACCTCCGTGGCGGTGTTCTGCCGCCAGATCTTCGCGCGGTTGGGCAAGCGCTCCGCCAGCATGGGCACGCTCGGCGTGACGGCGGACGGCGAGGAGCTGACGGGCCCCGGCCTCACCACCCCGGACGCGGCGGAAGTCTCCGCCATCCTGGCCGACCTCGCGGGGCGGGGGGTGACGCACCTGGCGCTGGAGGCCTCCTCCCACGGCATCGACCAGCGGCGCCTGGACGGCGTGGAGCTGACCGCCGCCGGCTTCACCAACCTCAGCCAGGACCACCTGGACTATCACGGCACCATGGGCGCCTATCGCGCGGCCAAGCTGCGGCTGTTCGAGACCCTGCTGCCGCGCGGCCGCACCGCCGTGCTGAACGCGGACTCCGACGCCTTCCCGGCCTTCGCCGCCGCCGCGATGATCGGCGGCCAGACGGTGCTGTCGACTGGCGAGCACGGCCAGGCCCTGCGCCTGATCGGCCGCGAGCCGACGCCCGACGGCCAGCGGCTGACGGTTCGCGCCCAGGGCCGCGATTTCGACATCAAGCTGCCGTTGGTCGGGGCCTTTCAGGCATCCAACGCCCTGATCGCGGCGGGCCTGTGCATCGCGACGGGCGAGGCGGCCGAGGACGTGCTGGCGGCGCTGGAACACATCGAAGGCGCGCCCGGGCGTCTGCAACGCGCGGGCTCCGGCCCGCATGGAGGCGAGGCCTATATCGACTACGCCCACACCCCCGACGGCCTTGCGACCGTGCTGAGCGCGCTTCGCCCCCACGCGCGCGGGCGGCTGATCGTGGTGTTCGGCGCGGGCGGCGACCGGGATCGCACCAAGCGCCCGCTGATGGGTGAGGCCGCTTCGCGCCTGGCCGACGTCGCCATCGTCACCGACGACAACCCCCGCTCCGAGGCGCCGGCCGCCATCCGCGCCGCCATCCTCGCGTCCGCCCCCGGCGCCAAGGAGATCGGTGATCGCCGCACGGCCATCGCCGCCGGCTGCGCCATGCTGGAAGACGGCGACGTTCTGGTGGTCGCCGGCAAGGGCCACGAGCGCGGCCAGATCGTCGCCGGCGTGACCCACCCCTTCGACGACATTGTGGAGACCCGCGCGGCCTTGGGTCTGGAGCCCGACCATGGCTGAACCGCGCAGCTCGCCCCCCCAAACGCCTTTGTGGACCGCCCAGGAGATCGTCTCCACGATCGGCGGCTGGCTGGCGGGAACGTCCTTCAACGTCACGGGCGTCAGCATCGACACCCGCACGCTTCAGCCTGGCGATCTATTCGTGGCGCTGAAGGGCGCGCGCGACGGCCACGCCTTCGCCTATGATGCGCTCAAGGCCGGGGCGGCCGGAATCCTGGCCTCCCAGCCGGTGGACGGCCCCAACATCGAGGTTCCCGACACCTTCATCGGGCTGCAACGCATGGGCATTGTCGCGCGCGAACGCTGCGGCGCGCGGCGAGGGGCGGTCACCGGCTCGGTCGGCAAGACCAGCGTCACCCAGGCGGTGAAGGCGGGCCTCGCCCTCGCAGGTCCCGCCCACGGCTCGGTGAAGTCCTACAACAATCAGATCGGCGTGCCGCTGACCCTGGCGCGCATGCCGCGCGAGACCGCCCGCGCGGTGTTCGAGATCGGCATGAACCACGCCGGCGAGATCGGGCCCCTGTCCAAGCTCGTGAAGCCCGACGCGGTCGCCATCACCACCGTCGGCGCTGTGCACACAGAGGCCTTCCCCGACGGCGAGGCCGGCGTGGCGCGCGCCAAGGCCGAGATCTTCGCCGGGCTGAAGCCGGGCGGCGCGGCGATCCTGAACGCCGACGACCGCTGGTTCGACTTCCTCAAGGGCGAGGCGGAGAGGGCCGGCGCCAAGGTGCTGAGCTTCGGCGCGGCCGAGGGTTGCGACGCGCGGCTCCTTGGCATCGAGGCCGGCGAGGGCGGCGCCGTGGTGCGCGCCTCCATCCACGGCCGCGAGGTGGAGTTTCCCATTCTGCAGACCGGAGCGCACTGGGGCCCCAACAGCCTGTGCACGCTGCTGCTGCTCGAAGCCCTGGACGTGGCGCTCGACCTCGGCGTCGCAGGCGCTCGGCGCGTTCGAGCCCCTGGCCGGGCGCGGAACCGAGCGGACGGTGCAGGGACCGGACGGCGCCTTCGTGCTGATCGACGAGAGCTACAACGCCAATCCCATGTCCATGCGCGCGGCCCTGAAGAGCCTCGGCGCGCGCAAGGCGGACGGCCGCAAGATCGCCGTGCTCACCGATATGCTGGAGCTGGGCGCCGACGCCCCGCGTCTGCACGCCGAGCTGGCCGAACCGATCGCTGAGGCGGGCGTGGACCTGGTGTTCTGCGCCGGCCCGCTGATGAAGGCGCTGTGGGACGCGCTGCCCGCCGGCAGCAAGGGCGCCTACGCGGACACCGCCGCAGAAGCTGGCGCCCGACGTGGTTTCGGCCGTGCGCGCGGGGGACGCGGTGATGGTCAAGGGATCGAATGGCTCCAAGGCCGGGCTGATCGCCCAGGCCGCTGGCCGAGGCGAGGGGGACCGCCTGATGATCTATCTGCTGTACCAGTACTTCGCGGCGCAGGACCATTACATCCCGGTCCTGAACCTATTGAAATACCTGACGTTCCGCACGGGCATCGCGATGTTCACGGCCCAGTTGGTGTGCGTGGCCCTGGGCTCGCGCTTCATCCGCTGGATGCGGACCAAACAGGGCCGGGGCCAGCCGATCCGCACCGATGGGCCCGAGAGCCACGTCATCGAAAAGGCCGGCACCCCGACCATGGGCGGGTTGATGATCCTGGCGGGCCTTCTGGTCTCGATCCTGCTATGGGGCGACCTGAAGAACCCCTACGTCTGGGTGGCGATCCTGGTCACCGGCGCCTTTGGACTGCTGGGCTTCATCGACGACTACAAGAAGGTCACCAAGCAGACGAGCACCGGCGTACGGGGTTCGATGAAGCTGGTGGTCCAGACCCTGGTGGGCGTGGCGGCCGTGTTCGTCATGGTCTGGTTCGGCAAGCCGGCCTTCCACGTCGCGCCATTCGACACCTCGCTGGCCTTCCCGCTGTTCAAGGATCTGCTGTGGAACCTCGGCTGGTTCTACCTGGTCTTCGGCGCCGTGGTGATCGTGGGCGCGTCGAACGCCGTAAACATCACCGACGGCCTGGACGGCCTGGCCATCGCGCCGGTGATGATCGCCGCCGCGGCCTTCGGCCTGATCGCCTACGTGGTCGGTAATGTGAAGTTCGCGGACTATCTTCAGGTCCACTTCGTCGCTGGCGCGGGCGAGCTCCTGCCTTTCTGCGGGGCCATCATCGGCGCCGGCCTGGGCTTCCTCTGGTACAACGCCCCGCCCGCCAAGATCTTCATGGGCGACACCGGCTCGCTGGCGCTGGGCGGCGCGTTGGGCGCGGTGGCGGTGGCCACCAAGCACGAGATCGTGCTGGCCATCGTCGGCGGCCTGTTCGTGCTGGAGGCCTGCTCGGTGATGATCCAGATCGCCTACTTCAAGGCGACCGGCGGCAAGCGCATCTTCCTGATGGCGCCGATCCACCACCACTTCGAGAAGCTGGGGTGGAAGGAATCCACCATCGTCATCCGCTTCTGGATCGTCTCCATCGTCCTGGCCGTGCTCGGCCTGGCCACGCTGAAGATCAGGTAGGGGAGGGCGCGGCGATGATCCCGGCTGTCGGCTTCTCGGGCGCAAAGGTGGCGGTGTTCGGCCTCGGCCGCACCGGCCTTTCCGCCGCGCGCGCGCTGATGGCCGGCGGGGCGGAGGTCGCCCTGTGGGATGACAAGTCCGAGGCCCGGGCCAAGGCGTCCGCCGAGGGACTCAACGTCGTGGACCTGAACAAGGCCGACTGGTCCGGCTTTTCCGCCTTGATGCTGTCGCCGGGCGTGCCGCTGACCCATCCCAAGCCCCACTGGACCGTGCAGAAGGCCAAGGCGGCGGGCGTGGAAGTCCTCGGCGACATCGAGCTGTTCGCCCGCGCCGCCAACGCCGCGCCGATCTTCAAGCAGCCCAAGATCGCGGCGATCACCGGCTCCAACGGCAAGTCCACCACCACGGCCCTGCTCGGCCACCTGCTCGCCGGTGCGGGCATGGACGCGCGGGTGGGCGGCAACATCGGCGTCGGCGTGATGGACCTGCCCGACATGCACGGCGGCGCGGTTTATGTGCTGGAGCTGTCGTCCTATCAGCTCGACCTGACCTCCAGCCTGCATCCGGACGCCGCGATCCTGCTCAACATCTCCGCCGACCACATCGAGCGCCACGGGAGCATGGAGGGCTATGTCGCCGCCAAGCGCCGGGTGCTGCTGAACCAGGGCAAGGGCGACACCGCCGTGATCGGGGTGGACGATCCCTGGTGCCAGAAGATCTGCACCGAGATCACCGCCGCCAACCGTCGCACCATCCGCATGATCTCGTCCCAGAAGTCGCTGGGCCGCGGCGTCTACGCCCTGCAGGGCGTGCTCTATGACGCCACCGGGGACCGGGTAGTGGAGATCTGCGACCTCACCCGCGCCCGCTCCCTGCCCGGCCGGCACAACTGGCAGAACGCGGCGGCGGCCTATGCCGCGGCGCGGTCGTTCGGCCTGACGCCGGAGGAGGCCGCGCGGGGCCTGATGAGCTTCCCGGGCCTGGCCCATCGCATGGAGAGCGTCGGCCAGATCGGCCGCGTGCGCTTCGTCAACGACTCCAAGGCCACCAACGCCGACGCCGCGCGCCAGGCGCTGTCGTGCTATCCCAAGGTCTACTGGATCGCCGGCGGCGTGCCCAAGGCCGGCGGCATCTCGTCCCTGACCGACCTCTTTGCCCGCGTCGCCAAGGCCTATCTGATCGGCGAGGCCGAGGCCGAGTTCGCCCGCACCCTGGAGGGCAAAGCCCCCGTCGCCCGATGCGGCGAGCTGGAGGCCGCGGTCGCCGCCGCCTACGCCGACGCCGTCGCAGAGCGGGGAGGACGCGGTCGTGCTGCTGTCGCCGGCCTGCGCCTCCTTCGACCAGTTCACCGACTTCGAGGCCCGCGGCGAGGCCTTCCGCGCCGCCGTCAACGACCTCGCCGAACGGCCCGTCCGGGGAGCTGTCGGATGAGCGAGCGCCCCTGCTCGACAAAAGTTTGGCCGATGCCCACCTGTCGACGCGCTCGCCCGACGCGCCAAGGCCGACCATCCCCACGCCTTCCATCGCAACGACCGCACGGCGCTGGGCCTATGGTGGTGGCGCACCGATCGCTGGCTGCTGGGCGCCGTGGCGATCCTGATCGTGACCGGGGTGGTGCTGTCCTTCACCTCCAGCCCGGCGGCGGCGGCGCGGATGAACATCGCCGACCCCGCCCACTTCGCCATCCGCCAATGCTTCTTCGGCGCGGGCGGAGCGGCCATGGTGCTGGGCGTATCGATGCTGACGCCCAGGGGCGTGCGGCGGGTGGCGGCGGTGATCTACGTGCTGACCATGCTGGCGATGCTGGTGCCTTGCCGTTCATCGGCCACGAGGCCAAGGGCGCCTCGCGCTGGCTGCAGTTCATGGGCTTCTCGATCCAGCCGTCGGAGTTCATGAAGCCGGCGCTGATCGTGCTGTGCGCCTGGATGTTCTGCGAGGGCCAGAAAGGCGAGGGGGTGCCGGGCGTGTCGATCGCCTTTGGCCTCTACGGCGCGTCCGTGGCCCTGCTGCTGGTGGAGCCGGACGTGGGCCAGACGGTCCTGGTCAGCATCGCATTCGGCGCGGTGTTCTTCATGGCCGGCGTGCCGATCCGCTGGATTCTGGGCCTGGGCGGCGCGGCGGCGGTAGGGATGCTCGGCCTGTATTTCTCCTTCCAGCACGTGGCGAGCCGGGTCGACAGGTTCCTCAATCCCGACGGTTCGGACAGCCACCAGGTCGACAAGGCGCTGGACGCCATCGCCGCCGGCGGGCTGTGGGGCCGGGGTCCGGGCGAGGGCGTGATGAAGCGCCATGTGCCTGACCTGCACACCGACTTCATCTATTCGGTGGCGGCCGAGGAGTACGGCCTGGTGTTCAGCCTGGCCCTGATCGGCGTGATGGCCTTTCTGGTGATCCGAGGGCTCAGCCGGGCCTCGCGCCTGGCGGACTCCTACGCCCAGGTGGCCGCCGCAGGGCTGTTCGTGCTGGTGGGCCAGCAGGCGGTGATCAACATCGCCGTCAACCTGAACCTGATCCCCACCAAGGGCATGACCCTGCCGTTCATCTCCTATGGCGGCTCCTCCATGCTGGCCATGGGGCTGACGCTGGGCATGGCGCTGGCGCTCACCGCGCGGCGGCCGGGCGCCTATGTCCACGAGCAGGGCCTCGCGCCGTCGGGCGCCTTCGCATGAGCGGACGGCTCGCGGTCGTCGCGGCGGGAGGCACAGGCGGGCACCTGTTTCCCGCCCAGGCGCTCGCGGAGGCGCTGATCGCGCGCGGCTGGCGCATCGCGCTGGCCAGCGACGACCGGGTGGCGAGCCTGGCGGAAGCCTTTCCCGCCGAGCGCCGCATCGGCCTGTCCGCCGCCACCTTCCGCCGGGGCGATCTCGTCGGCATGGCGCGGGCGGGATTCCATGTCGCGCGCGGCGTGCTGCAGGCCCGCAAGGCGTTCAGGACCCTGAAGCCGGCGGTGGTGGTGGGCTTCGGCGGCTACCCTTCGGCGCCCGGCCTGCTCGCCGCCGTCTCCATGGGCCTGCCTACCGTGGTGCATGAGCAGAACGCGGTGATGGGCCGGGCGAACCGCTGGCTGGTCCCCTACGTCAAAGCCGTCGCCTGCGCCTTTCCGACCCTGGAGAAGGCCCCCGCCAAGGACGCCGCCCGCGCCATGGTGGTCGGCAACCCCGTGCGGCCGGAGATCCGCGCCCTCTACGACGTGCCCTACGAGCCGCCGGCCGAAGAGGGGCCGCTGCGCCTGCTCATCACCGGCGGCAGCCAGGGCGCGCGCCTGCTCTCGGAGACCATTCCCGAGGCCATCGCGCGCCTGCCCGAGCCCATCCGCAAGCGGCTGAAGGTGCAGCAGCAGACCCGCCCGGAGTCGATGGACGCACGCCCGCGAGGTCTACGCCGAGGCCGGGGTCGAGGCTGAGATCGCGCCCTTCTTCACCGACATGGCAGCGCGCCTGAAGGCCGCGCATCTGGTGGTCGGCCGCTCGGGTTCGGGCACGGTCAACGAGTTCGCGGTGGCCGGCCGGCCGTCGATCCTGATCCCGCTGGGCGTGGCGCTCGATGACGACCAGGGCCGCAACGCCCAGGTGATGGCGGACGCCGGCGGGGCGCTGGTGGTGCGCGAGCCGCAGCTGTCCGCGCCGCGCATGGCGGGAATGCTGCAGGAACTGCTGAGCCGATCCGGAGCGCCTGAAGCGCATGGCCGCCGGCGGCGCGCTCCATCGCCGTTCCCGACGCGGCGGAGAAGCTGGCGGATTTGGTGGAGCGCGCCGCTTAGCGCGTTTCCCGCGTCACAGACGCGTGTGCTGCGGATAGGCCGGATTGGGCCGCTTGCCGCAGATTCTTCGCGGCCAGGCGGAACAGGTCGCCATCTTTCGCGGGCGAAGGCGAGGTCCACGCATTTCATCAGCCCGGAGTCCGCGAAGTCTGGACGAGCCCACGCCGAACATGGCGAAGCCCTTGTCGGTCATGACTTTCCAGATATCCGCGGGCGTTGCCATGCCCTTGAGGCCGTAATAGAGATTGAGCTCGATGATGCAGAGCTCGGTCTGTTCGAGGGTCTTCGCCGACCCTTCCAGGATCTCCAGCTCGTGCGAGTTGGTGTCCAGCTTGTAGACGAACGGCGGGGTCAGCCGCGCTTCGGCGACGATGTCGTCGCAGGTTCGCACTGGAATGGACGTCTCCGGCCACTTGCCCTTGCCCGTCCCCATGTGAGATGTTCAGCATGGACGGATGGTGGCGAGCCTTGATTTCGCCCGTCTTGTTCGCTGGCGCCCACGTTGAAGGTCTGCACGTGGGGATAGGCCTCGGCGATCTCCTTCATGTACGGCGCGGCCTCGGGCGACGGCTCGATCAGGCAAATCTGGGCGTCCGGCCAGGCGGTGTAGAGGCCGGTCGTGCCCATCTCGACCCCGATGTCGATGATCGCCCCGGGCCTCCAGCCGATATCGCGCAAAGGGTTCAAAAGACCGCCCATGGTGTGGGGCCCGTTGTCGACGATGGGTGCTGGAACGACATCGGCCATGGCGCGTTTCCTCAAGGCGGCGAACGACATGCCTTCGCGGACATTATCCGGGCCAAAGGCGGCCGCGACGCGGCGTCCCGGGAAATCTGTCGCGCATCCGGGGGCCGCGCAAGGCGATCTCGAGCTCGGACGTCAGGACCGGAAGGGATTTCACCCGCCTCCAAGATCGGATAGTCGCGGGGGCATGAACCGCCGCGCCATTCCCTTCGCCATCGGCCCCGTCCATTTCACCGGCATCGGCGGCATCGGCATGAGCGGCATCGCCGAGATCATGCTGCGCATCGGCTATCAGGTGCAGGGCTCCGACGCCCGCGCCAGCGCCAACACCGAGCGGCTGGCCGGACTTGGGCGCGAAGGTGTTCGTCGGCCACGACGCCGCGCATGTCGAGGGCGTGTCGGCGGTGGTCTATTCGACGGCGGTCGAGGCGGACAATCCCGAGCTCGTCGAGGCGCGCGCCCGCCGCATTCCCCTGGTGCGCCGGGCCGAGATGCTGGCCGAGCTGATGCGGCTTCAGTTCTCCGTGGGCGTGGCCGGCACCCACGGCAAGACCACCACCACCTCGATGATCGCCGCGCTGCTCGACGCCGGGGGGCTGGACCCCACCGTGGTCAACGGCGGCATCATCAACGCCTACGGCACCAACGCCAAGGTGGGCGAGGGCGACTGGATCGTGGTGGAGGCCGACGAGTTCGACGGCACCTTCCTGCGGCTGCAAGTCCACGGTGGCGGTCGTCACCAACGTCGATCCCGAACACCTGGACCACTACGGCGACTTCGACGCGGTCAAGCGCGCCTTCCGCGACTTCGTGGAGAACATCCCCTTCTACGGCTTCGCCGCCGTGTGCCTGGACCATCCGGAGGTGCAGGCCCTGGCCGCCCAGGTGGAGAACCGCCGGCTGGTCACCTACGGCGTCAATCCCCAGGCCGAGGTGCGCGCCGACGCCATCTCCATGGGCCCCGAGGGCGCGCGCTTCGACGTCGAGATCAGGCCGCGCGAGGGCGAGCCGACCCAGATCAAGGATCTGCGCCTGCCCATGCCCGGCCAGCACAACGTGCTGAACGCCCTGGCCGCCATCGCCGTGGCGCGCGAACTCGGCGTGGACGAGACCGCGATCCGCGAGGGCCTGGCCGGTTTCGCCGGGGTGAGGCGCCGCTTCACCACCACGGGCGTGGTCAATGGCGTGCGGGTGATCGACGACTACGCCCATCACCCCGAGGAGATCGCCGCCGTGCTGAAGGCGGCCCGTTCGATCACCGAGGCCAAGGTGCTCGCGGTGGTCCAGCCGCACCGCTACACGCGCCTGCGCGACCTGTTCGAGCAGTTCTGCGCCTGCTTCAACGAGGCGGACGCGGTGATCGTCGCGGACGTCTACGCCGCCGGCGAAGCGCCCATCGAAGGCGTGGACAAGCGCCGCCCTGGTCGAGGGCCTGCGCCGCCACGGCCACCGCCGGGTGCTGACGCTGGACAGCCCGGCCGACCTGCCGGCGTTGGTCACCGATGAACTGGGCGCGGGCGGGGGCCTGGTGGTCTGCCTCGGCGCCGGCGACATCACGGCTTGGGCCGCCGCCTTGCCCGGTGAGTTGGAGGCGCTGAAGCGATGAACCGCTGGTACGCGCGTCCGGTGACGTCCGTCGCCGACGTCGAACGCGCCCAGGACTTCTATATCGGCAAGCTCGGCTTCAAGCAGGACTGGCGCTTCGAGGAAGACGGCAAGCCGCTGGTCGCCCAGGTCGGACGCGGCAGGGCTGCGAACTTATCCTGTCGGCCCAGTGGCCAGACGGCGTGGGCCAAGGACGGGTGTTCGTTTCGCTCGATCCGGAGGTGCTGGACGACGGCGCGGCGCGAGTTCGAAGCCGCAGGCGTGGAGGTGGAGGACGGCTGGTGGGGCTATCGGGTCATGATCGTTCACGATCCCGACGGAAACGAGCTGCTATTTCCCTATCCAAGCGACACCGAACACCCTGAAGATCCGACATGAGTTGGCGCGAACGCCTCCCGTCCGTCCGCGGCAAGCTGGTCCCGAACGCTCAGCTTGCGCCCTACACCTGGCTGCGGGTCGGCGGGCCGGCGGACGTGCTGTTCCTGCCGCACGACGAGGCGGACCTGGCGAACTTCCTTCAGGCGCTGGACCCGGCCGTGCCGGTCACGCCGCTGGGCGTCGGCTCCAACGTCCTGGTGCGAGATGGCGGGCTGGAGGGCGTGGTCGTGCGTCTGGGCCACGTCTTCGCCCGGGTCGAGCCGCGCGGGAAAACGCGCATCTTCGCCGGCGCGGCGGCGCTGGACGCTGTTCTGGCGCGAGAAGCGGCCCAAGCCGGGATCGCCGGGCTGGAGTTCTATCGCGGCGTGCCGGGGTCCGTCGGCGGGGCCCTGGTCATGAACGCCGGCTGCTACGGCGCCGAGACCAAGGACGTGCTGGCCGAGGCTCAGGCCATCACGCGCGCGGGCGAGCGCGTCGTGCTGACCAACGCCGAGATGGGCTTCTCCTATCGCAAGGCCGCGGCCGCGGCGGCGGGCGAGCTGATCTTCACCGGCGCGGTGTTCGAGGGCCGCCCGGACGATCCGGCCGCCATCACGGCCCGCATGGAGGAGATCACCGCCAAACGCGAGGCCAGCCAGCCGGTCCGCGAAAAGACCGGCGGCTCCACCTTCAAGAATCCCCCCGCGGACTCCGCCTGGCGGCTGATCGACGCGGCCGGATGGCGCGGCAAGCTGTTCGGCCAGGCGATGTTCTCGCCGCTGCACGCCAACTTCCTGATCAACACCGGCGACGCCACGGCGGCGGACCTGGAGGGCCTGGGCGAGGCCGTCCGCGCCGACGTAAGCGCCCAGTTCGGCGTCGATCTGGAGTGGGAGATCAAACGGATCGGGCGAACGGCCTAGCGAATCACCTAGCCGGGTTAAGTAGCGCTCGGAATTTCGCGGACAGCACTTGGGGGCGGCGATGGGCATTCGACGGATTGGCCAATTGGGCGCGCTGCTCGTGGCGGTGTTCGCCCTGTGCTGGCTCAGCCTGACCTATTCCCGCGGCGGCACGATCATCGCAGCGGTGTGGCCCGCCAACGCCCTGGTGGTCGCCTACATCCTGCGCAGCGGTCAGGGGCTCAAAGGCGCCGTCGGAATCGCCGTCGCGGCGGCCGGGGCGATGCTGCTCGCCAACATCGCCATCGGCCGCGACGCCGCGTTGTCGATAGGCTATCCGCTCGCCAACTTGGCGGAGATCATGGCCGCCGCCTGGGTCTTGCGCCCCGTGACGCCGCCGCTGGCCAAGCCTTCGGACTATGTGCGCCTGCTGGCGGGGGCGGCTGTGCTGGCGCCGGCGCTGTCCGGCCTGATCGCCACGGCGGTGACGGCTGCCGGATCGCCCGCCGAGGCCCTGGGTCCGTCGCTGGCGAGGTGGGTGACCTCCGACGGTCTGGGCATGGCGATCGTGCTTCCCTTCGCCATGACCACCGGCGCTTCCTGGGCGAAGATCCGCGCCGACCGGCGCCGGCTCCTGCATGGCCTCGGCTGGCAGCTCGCGGTGGCGGCGGTGGGTGTCTATGTCTACGTCTTCGCGCCGCTGCCCTCCATCCTGCTGGTTCTGCCGTTCGTGATGGCGTCGGTGTTCGTCTACCGCGAGATGGGCGCGGCGATCTCCCTGGCCACGATCGCCCTCATCGCCCTGGCGGCCACCGCCATGGGCGAGGGCGGTCTGATTCATGTGGCCGGCTCGATGGGCCGTGACCCGATGTTGATGGCCCAGCTGTCGATCGCGGCGCTCGTGCTGACCGTGCAACCGGTGACCGCCGCCCTGGGCCGGCTGGACGCCGCCATCGCCGAGCTCGATAGCCGCCGCGACATGGCCGAGGCGCAGAGCCGCAACAAGACCAAGCTGCTGGCCCACGTCAGCCACGAGATCCGCACGCCCTTGTCGGGGGTGGTCACCCTCGCGGAGATGATGCGCCAGGGCGCCCTGGGCCAGCTCACCCCGCGCCAGCTCGACATGATCACCCGCATCGCCGAGAGCGGATCGGAGATCGAGGCCCTGTCGCGCGACCTGCTGGACGCCGCCTCGATCCAGGCTGGCAAGACGTCCATGAGCAAGGAGATCGTCGAGGTCTCCCAGACGCTGGAGACAGCGGTCGCGGCGGCGAGCTTCCGGCTGCGCGACTACAAGGCGACCGTCGAGATGGGCGAAGGCGTCGGGGCGGGCCTGTCGGTGGTCGCCGACCCCATGCGGCTGCGCCAGATGCTGATGAACCTGATCATCAACGCCGCCAAGTACGGCGGCCGCCCGCCGGTCGTGCGCATCGACGCCGTCGCCGCGCCGGCGCTGGGGGACTGTGCGCTTCACCATCGACGACAACGGCCCCGGCATCGCGCCCGGTCGCCGCGACGAGATATTCAACGCCTTCGAGCGCTCCGGCGCGGAGACTTCCGAGATCGACGGCGCGGGCGTCGGCCTGGCCCTGGTGCGCGAGCTGGCCGAGCTGCAGGGCGGCGCGGTCGGCGTCGAGGACGGCGCCTTGGGCGGCGCCTGCTTCTGGGTGGCGTTGCCGCGGGCGGAGCGCAGCGCGCAAGCGGCCTGACGCCGCACGGGTCTGTTCGCGGTCGCGCTGAGTGCTATGGAGACTCTCCTCGCGTTCGGAGTCCGCCATGATCCGCCAGATCGCCGCCGCGCTGATCTTCACGTCCGCCCTTGCGGGACCGGCGCTGGCCAAAACGCCCAAGCCGGCGCCCGCGCCTGACCCGGCCGCCACGGCCGCCGCCTTGCGCGACGCGGCGCTGGACGATCCCACGGCCTATGGGATCGTCAGCTCCCTGACGACCGAGGTCGGCGCGCGCATGGCCGGCTCGTCCGCCGCCGCCCGGGCCCGCGACTGGGGCCTGGCCAAGCTGAAGGCCCTGGGCTTCCAGAACGTCCACGCCGAGCCCTTCACCATCACCGCCTGGGCGCGCGGGCCGGAGTCCGCCGAGGTGACCGCGCCCTATCCGCACGCGCTGAAGATTCTCGGCCTGGGCCGCTCGGTCTCCACCCCGCCGGGCGGGATCGAGGCGGAGGTCGTCCTGTTCCATTCCTATGCGGAGATGCTGGCCGCCGCGCCGGGCTCGCTGACCGGCAAGATCGCCGTGGTGGACCAGCCCATGACCCGCACCCAGGACGGCTCGGGCTATGGCGCGGCGGTGACCGCGCGCACGCACGGCGCGTCAGAAGCGGCCCGGCGGGGCGCGGTCGCCTATCTCGTGCGCTCGATCTCCACCGCTGACAGCCGCCTGCCGCACGCGGGCGCCATGCGCTACGCCGACGAAGTCCCCCAGATCCCCGCCGCCGCGATCAGCGTGCCGGACGCGGAGCTGCTGGATCGCATGACCGCCATGGGCCAGCCGGTCCGCCTGAAGCTATCCATGACCGAGACCTCCACGCCGGGCGCGCCCGCCTGGAACGTGTCGGGCGAGATTCCGGGCTCCGAGAAGCCGGACGAGGTCGTCGTCATCGGCGGCCACCTGGACTCCTGGGACCCGGGCGAGGGCGCCATCGACGACGGGGCCGGCGTGGCGATCACCACGGCCGCGGCCAAACTGATCATGGGCCTGCCGCGTCCTCCGCGCCGCACCATCCGCGTGGTGATGTTTGGCGACGAGGAAATGGACTTCTCCGGCGCCGCCTACGCTGACGCACACAAGGACGAGACCGCCCATATCGTCGCCACCGGCGAGAGCGACGTAGGCGCCGACGCGATCTGGAGCCTGCAACTTCCGGCGGGTTCCATCGACGCGCCCGCGCTGAGGCCCCTGGCGAGCGTGCTGGCGCCGCTGAAGATATTCATCGCCCGCGAGCCGGCGCGGTTCTCGGGCTCGGACTTCGCGGAGCTGTCGCTGGCGGGCGTGCCGGCCTTCGCCTACCGCCAGGACGCCAGCCGCTATTTCGACTGGCACCATTCGGCCGACGACACCTTGGACAAGGTCGATCCCGTGGCCATCCGTCAGAACGTCGCGGCCTGGGCGGCGCTGGTCTATCTGATCGCTGACAGCGACATCGACTTCCGAGCGCTCGCCGCCCCGCCGGCGCCCGAACATCCGTGATCCCAATTCGTCATCCCCGGGCTTGTCCCGGGGACCCATGCACATAGGCTTCTCCTGCAAGGGCGGTGTTCATGGGTGGCCGGCATGAAGCCGGCCATGACGGGTTAGGTAAGACCTCAATTCTCCTCCTTCCCGGCGTCAGCCTTAACGAGGTCTTTCCGATCCGCCGCTAGCGTGCCCGCGAACGGTGGAGCGCGCGCGTGGCCAAGCCACTTTCCGGAACCCATGTCGCTGTCCTGATGGGCGGCCTCTCCTCGGAGCGCGAGGTGTCCCTGACCACCGGGGCCGGGTGCGCGGACGCGCTGGAGCGGCTGGGCGCCAAGGTCAGCCGGGTCGACGTCGGCCGCGACGTGGCCCAGGTGCTGGCCGCCCTGAAGCCGGACGTCGCCTTCAATGTGCTGCACGGCGGCTGGGGCGAGAGCGGCGTGGTCCAGGGCGTGCTGGAGGTGCTGGGCATTCCCTACACCCACTCCGGCGTGCTCGCTTCGGCTCTGGCGATGGACAAGGACAAGGCCAAGGCGGTGATGGCCGCGGCCGGCGTGCCGGTGCCCGGCGGGGGCCTGTTCGACCGCTTCGAGGCGGCGCGCGAGCATGTGATGGCCCCGCCCTACGTGGTGAAGCCCAACTCCGAGGGCTCGTCCGTGGGCGTGTTCCTGGTGTTCGAAGGCGCCAATTCCCCGCCCCAGGAGCTGGCCTCGCCGGCCTGGACCTACGGCGAGCAGGTGATGATCGAGCCCTACGTCGCGGGCAAGGAACTGGCGGTCACAGTGATGGGCGAGGCGGCCGGCCCGCGCGCGCTCACCGTCACCGAGATTATCGCGGCCACGGGCTTCTACGATTTCCAGGCAAAATACGGGGAGGGCGGCTCCCGCCACGTCGTGCCGGCCCCCATTCCGCCCGCGATTTTCGAGACCTGCCTGCGCATGGCCGAGCGCGCGCATGTCGCTCTTGGTTGTCGAGGCGTTACTCGGGCGGACTTCCGTTATGACGACCTTAAGGACCTTCTGGTCCTACTGGAGGTCAACACCCAGCCTGGGATGACGCCCACCTCGCTCGTGCCCGAGCAGGCCGCTCATCTCGGGGTGGGTTACGACGACCTTGTCCGATGGATCACGGAGGACGCCTCATGCCCGCGATAATGCGGGGAGTGCTGGGCTATGGCTCAGAGCCGCGCGCCAGAAAGGCGTCCAAGACCGCGCCTGCGCCTCGCCAACCGGCGAGCGGCAAGGGCGCGCGCCGATCCAAGCAGGCCCAGCCGTCGGGGGACTATTCTCCCGCGAAGCTGAGGGCCGCCCAGGGCGTCGGGCTGCGGCCGGGCGTCGCGCTCGCGGTCGCGGGCGGCGTCATCGTGTTCGGCCTTCTGGTCGTGCTGTTCACCGGCCAGCGCCTGCAGCAGGCGGCGGCGGCCGTGGCGCACGCGGCGGACGTGCAGATGGCGGGCCTGGGCTTCAAGGTGGCGACGGTGCGCATCGCGGGCGCCTCGTCCCGCGCGCGGCCGGACATTCTGCGCGCCTCGGCCCTCTATGCCGGCGAGCCGATCCTGGGCCTGGACCTGAACAAGGTGCGCGCGCGCATCGAGCAGGTCGGCTGGGTGAAGGACGCCCGCGTGGCGCGCCTGCTGCCGGGCGTGGTGGTGATCTCGGTGACCGAGCGCAAGCCCGCCGCCGTCTGGCAGATGAACGGCAAGACCCGCGTGGTGGACGCCGAAGGCCAGGTGATCCCCGAGGCCGATCCGGCGAACTTCGTCATGCTGCCGCTGGTGGTGGGCGAGGGGGCCGACGAGGCGTCGACGGAGATTTTGCCGCTGGTGCGTGCGCGCCCGCGACTGATGGACAAGCTGGAGGCGCTGGTGCGCGTGGACGGGCGCCGGTGGGACCTGCGGCTCAAGGACGGAACCCTGATCGAGCTTCCGGCGGAGGACCAGGAGTTGGCCCTCATCCAGCTCGACAGGCTCGACCAGGATCAGCGGATCCTGGACCTGGGACTTGAACGGATCGACCTGCGCGATCCGGGGACGGTGGTGGTGCGGCCGCGTCATGGGGCCGCATAGGGGAGTCTGTCCGCTGGGGCCTGAACGGCCAGGCGGACTGGTGATTGTCGAGTGGTCTGGGGACCGAGAAGCGGTTCGAAGGGATTGGTGATGTCGCGTTTAGAGGAGCTTCGCGAGACGCGTAGCGGCTTGAAGGCTTTGGGGCCGTCGCGCCAGCCGATGGTGGCGGCTGTCGATCTGGGCACGTCCAAGGTCGCCTGCTTCATCCTGCGTCCGGAGGGCGTGAACCGCGCCGTACGCACCTTGCAGACGGCCGGCGTCGGCTATGTGCAGTCCCGCGGCGTGCGCGCCGGGGTGATCACCGACACCGAGCTGGCCATCGAGTCCATCGCCCAGGCGGTCGAGCGGGCCGAGACCCTGGCGGGGGTCCAGGTGTCCGGCGTCACCGTGTCCACGGCCGGCGGCGATCTTGGCAGCCAGCGCGTGGTCAGCCAGGTGTCCATCGGCGCGCGTCCGGTGTGCGAGGCCGATTGCGCCCGCGCCGTGACCGCCGCCATCGCCAAGCTGCGCGCGCCCGGGCGCCGGCCGATCCACTTCCTGCCCATCTCCTGGACCGTGGACGGCCACAAGGGCGTGCGCGATCCGCGCGGCATGGCCGGGCGCGATCTGAAGCTGGACCTTCTGGTCGTGACCATGGAGGAGACCGCCTTCTCCACCCTCTGCTACTGCGTCGAGCGGGCGCATCTGCGGTTCGAGGGCGCGGTCGCCGCCCCTCTCGCGTCCGCCCTTTCCGCCCTCGAAGAGGACGAGATGGACCTGGGCTGCGTCTGCATCGACATGGGCGGCGGCTCCACCTCCATGGCGGTGTTCGCCAACGGCTCTCTGGCGCATCTCGACAGCATTCCCGTGGGCGGGGGGCACGTCACCCAGGACATCGCCAAGGGCCTGTCCACCACCATCGCCGGGGCCGAGCGGATCAAGACCCTGCACGGTTCGGCCATCGCGTCGAACGGCGAGGACCGCGAGATGATCGAAGCGCCGCCGCGCGGCGACGATCCGGGCGCGGGACCGGTGGTGGCGCCGCGCTCCATGCTCAAGGGCGTCATCGCCCCGCGCGTGGAGGAGACCTTCGAACTGCTGCGCGACCGGTTGAAGGCGTGCGGCGTGCCGATCGAGCCGGGCGCGGGCATCGTGCTGACCGGCGGCGCGAGCCAGCTCGCCGGCGTGCGCGAGACGGCGGTGCGGGTGTTCGACCGGCCGGTGCGGCTTGGCCGGCCCCGGCGCACGCCACACTTGGCCGACGCCGCCGCCGGCCCGGCCTACTGCGCGGCGGCCGGCGTGCTGCAGCGCGCGGCGTTCGGCCCGCGCGAGGCGGTGTCTTCGCGCTCACTGATCGACGGCAAGCCGCGTCCGCCCGACCCCTACGAGGGGGCAGGCCCCCTGACGCGGGCCATGGGGTGGCTGAAGGAGAATCTCGAGAAGGCGTAGATCTGGCCACGCAGGATATTGTAATGGCTGGACATATTTACGACTTCGGCGGCTGAGCAGCTGGCGCGCACCTGCTGACCTTTGGCGTTGTCGTCAAAGATAGGCCGTGATGAATTGGCATGACCGACCGCATGATCAGAACCATTCAGGCTTCACCGTTCCAGGACCAACAGCCCGGAACCTCCGGCCTGCGCAAGAAGGTGCGGGTCTTCCAGCAGCCGGGCTATCTGGAGGCCTTCGTTCAGTCGATCTTCGACAGCCTGGAGCGACGCGAGGGCGAGACGCTCGTCCTGGGCGGCGATGGGCGCTTTCATAATCGCGTCGCGGTCCAGACCATTCTCAAGATGGCGGCCGCGAATGGCTTCAAACGGGTCATGGTCGGCCAGGGCGGAATCCTGTCGACGCCGGCGGCTTCGTGCGTGATCCGCAAGCATGGCGCGTGCGGCGGGATCATCCTGTCGGCCAGCCACAATCCCGGCGGCCCCGATGGCGACTTCGGGGTCAAGTTCAACGCCGCGAACGGAGGGCCCGCGCCCGAGGCCGTGACGGAGGCCATTTATGCGGTGAGCCGGCGCATCGAGCGATATCGCATTCTCGACGCCGCCGACGTGGACTTCGACACCATCGGCCAATTTGCGCTCGGCGCCATGACCGTCGAGGTCATCGATCCCGTTCAGGACTACGCGGAGCTGATGGAGTCCCTGTTCGACTTCGATCTCATTTCGAAGCTGCTGTCCTCCGGCCGGTTCCGGATGCGCTTCGACGCGATGAACGCGGTGACCGGTCCATACGCCCACGCGATCCTCGAACGGCGGCTGGGCGCGCCGGAGGGCACGGTGGTCAACGGCGAGCCCTTGCCGGACTTCGGCGGGGGCCATCCGGACCCGAATCTCGTCTACGCGCACGACCTCGTGCAGACGATGAACGGCCCCGACGCGCCGGATCTGGGCGCCGCATCGGACGGCGACGGCGACCGTTGCATGATCCTCGGCGCGAATTTCTTCGTCAGTCCGGGCGACAGCCTTGCGGTCATGGCGGCGAACGCGGACGCCGTTCCCGGTTATGCCAAGGCCTTGAAGGGCGTGGCGCGGTCCATGCCCACCAGCCGGGCGGTGGACCGGGTCGCCGCCGAGCTTGGCGTCGCCTGCTACGAAACGCCCACGGGCTGGAAGTATTTCGGAAACCTGCTCGACGACGGGCGCATCACGCTTTGCGGCGAAGAGAGCTTCGGCGCCGGCTCTGACCATCTGCGCGAGAAGGACGGGCTGTGGGTGGTGCTGTTCTGGCTGAACATCCTGGCTGTGCGCGGCCAGGGCGTCGAACAGCTGGTCACGGCGCATTGGCGCAGGTTTGGCCGCCATTATTACGCGCGTCACGACTACGAAGGCCTCGACGTCGCCGCGGCCAAGGATCTCATGGGCGCGTTGGAGCGGCGTCTTCCGCAGCTCAAGGGGACCGCCCTTGGGGCGATGCGGGTCAGTCAGTGCGACGACTTCGCCTACACCGACCCGGTGGATCACACCATGACCGAGCACCAGGGCATAAGGATCGTGTTCTCGGCTGACGCGCGGATCGTCTACCGTCTATCGGGAACCGGAACCGAGGGCGCCACCCTGCGGCTCTATCTGGAGCGTTTCGAACCCGATCCGGCGCGCCAAGCGCTCACCGCGAAGGACGCCCTCGCGGGCCTTGCCGCCTTCGCCGTCAAGATCGCCGACGTGGAGGGCAGGACCGGCCGGGCAGGTCCATCCATCGTCACCTAGCGGCGCGGCGACGCCGCTTCGAGATCACGGCACGACGATGACCGCGCAGTGCGCCAAGCTGACGAGCTTATGCGCCGCGCTCCCAAGCAGCATCGCCTCGACGCCGCCAGCGCCGCGTTTGCCGACCACGATCGCATCCGCTCCCTTTTCCTTGGCGATGTCCGCGAGCGTTCGCGCCACGTCTCCGGATCGAGACTCGATCTCGACGGTCGCCGCGCCAAGTCCGAGCGCGCGCGTCCTCGCCTCGGTCAGCACCTCGGCCGAATTGGCGCTCAGCAGTTGCTCCAGCCAGACGCTCTGAGCCTGGGTGAACCGTCTGAAGACCTCGCCCGGCAGGCCATAGCCCCCGATGACGTTCACGATCAGAAGATCGGCTTTCACGTCCTTCGCCAGGGCGGCGGCGAAGTCGACGGCTCGCCCCGCGCCTTCCGATCCGTCCGTGGCGACCAATATGCGCTTCATCGTCTATCCTTCCGGCTCGGCGGCGGGCCCATGAACCGACGCTTTCACTTCGAGAGTTCCTCGCGGATCGCCAGCAACTCCTTGCGGCGCTTCGCGGTCGTCTTGGGGTAGGCCATCTTCAACCCCTCGAACGTGTCGAGGATAATCTGGGACACGATCAGCCGGGCGTTCTCCTTGTCGTCGGCTGGAACGACATACCAGGGCGTATCGCTCGTGCTCGTGGCGCTGAGGCACTCCTCGAACGCCTTCATGTACTGCGGCCAGAACTTTCGCTCCTCGATGTCCGCGAGGCTGAACTTCCAGTTTTTCTCGGGCTCGTCGATGCGCGCCAGAAAGCGCTTGCGCTGCTCCTCCTTGGAGAGGTGGAGGAAGAATTTGACGATGCGGGTGCCGTTGGCGTGAAGGTGCTTCTCCAGATCCGACGATCGAACGATACCGGTCGCGCCAGACCTGCTTCTCGTCGGTCAGGGCGTCCGGGAGGCCCTCGCTCTCGCAGAATCTCCGGATGGACGCGGACGATCAGCACCTCCTCGTAGTAGGAGCGGTTGAAGATGCCGATCCGGCCGCGTTCCGGCAGGTCGCGCGTGGTGCGCCACAGGAAGTCGTGCTCCAGCTCGGCGGGGCTGGGATGCTTGAAGCTGAAGACCTGGCAGCCCTGGGGGTTGACCCCGGACATCACATGCCTGATCGACGCCGTCCTTTCCCGCCGCGTCCATGGCCTGAAAGATCAGCAGCAAGGCGTGGCGGTTGGACGCATAATGCAGCCGCTGCAGCTCGCTCAGCTGCTCGACATGCTCTTCCAGCATCTTCTTGTAATGCTTCTTCGACTTGTAGACGGGTTTCACGATCGTCGGCCATTTGCTGAGGTCGACCTGATCCGCTTCCCGCACTCGAAAGTCATTCGAATCGTATTTTCATCACGTTCCTTCCGGTGGTGCGAACCGCCGCAGCGGCCCTGTCGCCCAGAGAGCCGACGGCGCCGTCACGCCGCCTGCGCCTTCAAGACGGCCGGCGCCTCCGCTTTGACGGGATCGAGAACCCGATAGGCGAGCAGCTTCACGCGGTCCGTCACCAGGAACCACACCAGGGCGTAGCCCCAGACGAACGCGGCCCAGCCCCAGCCGAGCGGCGTCATGAACAGCCCGATAGACCGCGATGAGCGTCGCAACGGTCTGGGTGCCGAGCACCGCGATCCACAGGATCCGCGCGGGCCGTATGGACCAGAACGGGCCGCGCGTGCGGGTCTGGAAGATCGTCAGGTGACCGGCCACGGACAGCATCAGGTACATCAGCGTCTGCAGATGCGGTCGGTCGAGGTGGAACACCCGCTCGCCAAGATAGAACAGGCCGAACGCGGCCAGCGGGCCCGACGACGCCCAGCACCGTGGCGATCCCCAGCACCAGGCGCATGTTCCAGGCCTCGGGCTGATTCTTGTAGTGAACATTGTCGTAGGCGATCGACAGGATGGCGCCGTCGTTGAGCAGCGCCAGCATCACGATCATCACCGCCGTCAGCGGGATAGAAGTTGAAGACCAGGATCGCCAGCGTCATGAACAGCAGCACCCGCAGCGTCTCGGCGATGCGGTAGATCGCGTAGCTGTTCATCCGCTGGAAGATGCGGCGGCTCTCCTTGATCGCGTCGATGATCACCGACAGGCCCGGCGTCATCAGCACGATCGCCGCCGCCGCGCGCGCCGCGTCGGTCGCGCCCGAGACGGCGATGCCGCAGTCGGCCTTCTTGAGGGCCGGGGCGTCGTTCACCCCGTCACCGGTCATGCCGACGATGTGGCCGAGCTTCTGCAGGACGTCGACGATGTGGAACTTGTGCTCGGGGAAGACCTGGGCGAAGCCGTCCGCCTCCTCGATGGCTTTCGCCACCGCTGTGGTCGCCTGTGTTCTTCGCGTCGCCGAGGCTGGTCGCGTCGAGGATGTTCGCGCCCATCCCGAGCTTCTTGGCGGTCTCCTGGGCGATGGCCAGCGCATCGCCGGTCACCATCTTGACCTTCACGCCCATCTGCTGCGCGGTGGCGATGGTCGCCTTGGCGTCGTCCCGCGGCGGGTCGAACAGCGGCAGCACGCCGACAAATCGCCAGTCGCCATCGCCCTCGGCGCGGGCCACGCCCAGGGAGCGAAAGCCGCGCGCGGCGAAGGCGTCGACCGCCTTGTCGACGGCGGCCTTCACCGCCTCGGCGTTGGCCGACAGCGCCAGGATGACCTGGGGCGCGCCCTTGGTCACCTTGAAGGCCTTGCCGTCGGGCCCCTTGACCGTGGCCTCGGTGCGCTTGTGCACCGGGTCGAAGGGCTGGAAATGGCCGACCTTGTAGGCCTTCAGCGCCTTGTCGTCCTTCAGCCCGCCGAGGACGGCCAGATCGATGGTGTCGTTGTTGTCCGCGCGCGAGGCCAGGGCGGCGTCGAGGATCACCTGCTCGGGCGGCGATGCCCTTGAGGGCGAACGGATCGCCCAGGGTCAGCTTGTTCTGGGTCAGGGTGCCGGTCTTGTCGGCGCACAGGATGTCGACGCCGGCCAGCTCCTCGATCGCCACCAGCCGGGTGACGATCGCCTTCTTCTTGGCGAGCAGGCGCGCGCCGACCGCCATGGTGACCGAGAGCACCGTCGGCATCGCCACGGGAATGGCGGCCACCGTCAGCACCAGGGCGAACTGCAGGGTGGTGAGGATGTGGTCGCCGCCGATAGATCGAGACCGCGACGATCACCGCCACCAGGGTGATCGCCAGCACGATCAGATAGTCGCCGATCTTCAGCACCGCGCGCTGGAAATGGCTGATGCTCTTGGCGCCCTGCACCAGCTCGGCGGTCTTGCCGAAATAGGTGTTCGCGCCCGTCGCATAGACCAGAGCGTCGATCTCCCCCTGTCGGAGGATCGAGCCGGAGAATATCGCTTCGCCCGACTTGCGCGTGGCGGGCAGCGACTCTCCGGTCAGCGCCGACTGGTCCACCTCCACCGGGTCGCCAGCCAGCAACCGCGCATCGGCCGGCACGATGTCGCCCAGACGCACGTGGATGACGTCGCCCGGCACCAGCTCGCGCGCCGCCGGGTTGGTCCATTTGCCGTCGCGCTTGACCCGGGCCTTGATCGCCAGGGTGCGCCTTCAGGGCGGCGATGGCGTTGCCGGCCTGGCGCTCTTCCCAGAAGCCGACGACGGCGTTGGCGAGCAGCAGCACGAGGATGATGCCGAAGTCCGGCCAATGCCGGGCGACCGCCGACAGGATCACGGCCGCCTCGATCATCCACGGGATCGGGCCCCAGAAGTAGGTGAGGAATTTCAGGAGCGGGTTGGTCTTCTTCTCCGCGATCTCGTTGGGCCCGTACTGGGTCAGCCGCTTCTTCGCCTCGGCCTGGGTGAGGCCCTTCGGCGACGAGCCCAGCTTCTTCTCCACGTCCGCCAGCGGCAGGGATTTCAGATCGTCCTTCGCGTCGGACTTTGACGCGGGCTTGGCCTGCGAAGCGTTCGATCGAGCGGCATGGCGCGCCATACAAATTAGTCCTTCTGCCAGTGCGCCCCCCGGAGGCGTGACGTGCGAAGGCGCCGTCAGATCAGCGAAGTGGAGGTGCGTTGGGCATTTCGGCGGTCGTGGCTGCATGACGAAATTCAGGGCGAAACGAAGTACATCCGGACCGGGTGAGCAGCGGCCCAAGACGCTACTGAGGGGGCCCGGCTGCGGCGGGCGGGATCAAATCCCCGAGCATGTCGGCTGGCGACGCGGAGGGACCAGACAGATCAGGCGATGGGGCGTGCGACGAGGCGACCGTTCCGCCGCCTGCCTGGTCCCCGCCCAATCCCATGGTCAGAGCCGTCAGTCCGGCCATGCCGCCGAGCTGCATGGTGTCGACGGCCGAACTCGGCACGATGACGATGGTCGAGTTCTGCTTCAGCCCCTCGTAGAGCATGTTCATGGCGCGAAGGTGCAAGGCGACGGGGTCGTTGCGGTAGGTCTTCGCGGCCTCGCCGAACTTCTCGGCCACCTGGCGCTCGGAGTTCCCCAGGATCACGCGGGCCTGGCGTTCCCGTTCCGCCTGGGCCTGCATGGACATGGCGTCCTCCAGGGCAGAGGGGATGAGGACGTCCTTCACCTCGACCGAGATGACGTTGACGCCCCAGGGCTCGGTGCGCTCGTCGATGATGCGCTGCAGTTCGGTGCTGATCTTGTCGCGGCCCTCCAGCATGTCCGAGAGCATCGTCTTGCCGATGACGTCCCGCAGGGCGGTCTGCGAGGCCCACCCGATCGCGCGCCTGATAGTCGGCGACGTCCAGGGCGGCCTTCTTGGGGTCCACCACTTTCCAGAACAGCACGGCGTCCACATCCACGGGCACCGTGTCTTTCGTGAGCGTCTTTTCAGCTTTGAACGACGAGGTGATGACTCGCAGGTCGATCCAGTAGGGAATGGTGTCGACCACGGGGATGATCACACATAGGCCCGGCCCCTTCAGGGCGTGAAAGCGGCCAAGGCGTAGAACGACGATCTTTTGCCATTGATCCACCACTTTGATGGCCGAGGACGTGACAAACGCAATAAAGATGACGCCTGCGCCGAGTATAGGCGTCCAGATAAGGCCAAGTGCGCCGTGAAATGGATAGACGATCGCTCCGCCGACGACGAGGATGGCGAATGTCAACAGGATCGAGAAGGCGCTCGTTTGCCGCATTGTCGAACTCCATGGTCGCAGCCGGCTGCGACGAAAGCATGGCGTCGGCGTTACGTCGGCGTTCGCTGGTCGTTGCGGTTCGACCGCATAGAGCTTAGTGGACGCTCTCACGGTTCGCGTTGACGAAGATCAACCACGGCGTCAGACCCGTGGCGCGGGGCATGTCGGTCCTTCAGCCTGGCTGTGGGGGTGGATGACGCCATGAACACCAGGCCCAGCATTGACCCCGCGGAACTGGAGACGCTCCAGCGCGAGACGTTCGACTACTTCCTCAACGAAACAAATCCGGCCAACGGGCTGGTCCGCGACAAGACGGAAGAGAACTGGCCCGCCAGCATCGCCGCCACCGGCCTGGCGCTCGCCTGCTATCCTGTCGCCGTGGAGCGCGGGTTCATGACGCGCACCGCCGCCGTCGCGGCGCACGCTGACGACGCTGCGCTTCTTCTGGTCCAGCCCCCATGGACCTGAGCCGGACGCAACGGGACATCGCGGTTTCTACTATCATTTCCTCGACATGCAGACCGGCCGGCGGGCCTGGCGATGCGAGCTGTCCACGGTCGACAGCGCCTTCCTGCTGGCCGGCGCCTTGACCGCGGCCGCCTACTTCGACGCCGAGACGGCGGACGAGCGGGAAATTCGCGAACTGGCCGACGCCCTGTATCGGCGCGCCGACTGGCGATGGGCGCAGAACCGGGGCGAGACGGTGACCCACGGCTGGAAGCCGGGCAGAGGCTTTCTCAAGTACCGGTGGGAGGGCTATGACGAGGCGCTGTTGCTGTACGTGCTCGGGCTCGGGTCTCCGACCCACGCCCTCCCGGAAAGCAGCTACGCGGCCTGGGCGCAAAGCTATCGATGGGAGAGCCGCTACGGCTACGACTATCTGTACGCCGGCCCGCTGTTCATCCATCAGCTGTCTCACGTCTGGATCGACTTTCGCGGAATCCAGGACGCCTTCATGCGCGACAAGGGCATCGACTACTTCGAGAACAGCCGGCGGGCGACCCATGTGCAGCGGCGCTATGCGATCGATAATCCCGGCAAGTTCGCGCACTACGGCGAAGCGTCCTGGGGGATCACGGCGAGCGAGGGGCCCGGTCCGGCCGTCCTGAAGCTCGATGGCGTCAGGCGGAAATTCTACGGCTATCTGGCCCGCGGCGCGCCCAACGGACCCGATGACGGCACGATCGCTCCCTGGACCGTCGTCGCCTCACTGCCCTTCGCGCCCGAGATCGTGCTGGAGGCGCTGCACTTCTGCGTCCATCAGGCGAAGCTGAAGGCGTCCAACGCCTATGGCTTCAAGGCGGCGTTCAACGCCACCCACCCCGGAGAACCCGGCAATCCCTATGGCTGGTGGGTGTCGCCATGGCACGTCGGGATCAATCAGGGACCGATCGTGTTGATGATCGAGAACCATCTGACCGGCCTTCCGTGGCGCTTGATGCGCGAGTGCCCGTACATCCAGACGGGACTGCGCCGGGCCGGGTTCAGCGGCGGTTGGCTGTGACCGGCTCGCCGGCTTGGTCTCCGGGCTTCAGCACATCCGCGGGGCGTGATTAGGACGTGATCCGACATCGACCAATTGGGCGCCCGTCTGCGCTCACTGGGTCCCGAGCACCAGGACCTCGAAGGATCCGGGGACAATCCCGGGATACTGGCCGGGCGCCGGCGGGGGCGTGAACTTGGCGGTGGGCAGGTAGAGGCGGCCGGTCTTGGGGTCGAGCGCGCCGGTGCGGGCGCCGATCTGGGTGGTCGCGACGCCGGCCACGCGCACCGTCCGGCCTTCAATTGACAGGATCGACAGCGTGCCGTCGCCGCCCGACGGGATGTAGGCGCGGTGGCGCGCGGCGTCATAGATCACCGCATCCGGGCCCGGGCCGACCTTCAGGCTGGCGACCAGCTTGCCGGTCTTGGCGTCCAGCACGTCGGCCACGCCGTTGCCGCAGGCGGAGATGGTGAGGCCCGGCGCCACATAGGCCAGACCCGTGGGCCGCTTGCAGCCCGCCAGGGGATAGTGGTGCAGCACCTTGTCCGTACGCGTGTCGATGACCACGACCTCGTTGTTCTTCTCGCCGTTGACGTAGAGCCGGCCCTTGCCGTCTGGCGCGCCAAACTCCAGGGGCGCGCCGACCTTGATGGTGTCCACGGCCTTGCGCGCGACGGGGTCGATGACGGTGATGTCGCCGGAGTCGCCGTCGATGACGAACACGTGCTTGCTGGCCCGATCGTAGCTGGCCCCATCCGCGTCCTCGGAGGTGGGGATGCTCGCCTCCAACTTGCCGGTCGCCGTGTCGTACAGACGCGCGGTGTTGTCGCCGCTGTTGGTGGTGAGCAGTTCGCGCCCGCCGAACAGGGGCAGCACCGCATGGCCACGGGCCGCGTCGGCGAAGTGCGGGTTCACATTGCCGGTGTCGGCGTCGATCGTCATCACCGCGTCGCCGTGTGAGACGTAGACGCGCCGGTGGACCGGATCGAAGCTGACATAGTCCCAGAACCCGCCCGGTCCAGAGATGCGCTGGACGATCTTCAGGCCTCCATCGCCCGCGTGCGCGGCGAGGGGGCAAGCGAAGCAGACAGCCGCCGCGAAGCTCGCGGCTATGGAACGGAACGTCGCCATGGGTCGTCTCCTCATTATGTCGTTTTGGTCGGTCTGGGGCCGATCCGCCGGCCGAGCAGGTCGTAGATCGTCGGCATCACGAACAGCACCAGCGGCGCGGCCAGGATCAGGCCGGAGATGATGGCGATGGCCAGGGGCCGCTGCATGGCCGACCCGGCTCCCAGCCCCAACGCAAGGGGCATGAGGGCCAGGATCGCGATGGAGGTCGTCATCAGGATGGGCCGCAGCCTCGCCTTGCCCGCGGCCACCAGCGAGTCAGCGGTGGGCGGTACGGCGGGGTCGATCTCGGCGAAATAGAACACCGCGATCTCGGTGACGATGCCGACGATCATGGTCATGCCCATCAGCGCCGAGATGTTCAGCTCCACGCCGGTGATGAACAGGCCGATGAACACCCCCACGATCGACAGGGCCGCGACCGCCAGAATGCTGATCACGATGGCCGCGTTCTCATACAGGAACAGCAGCAGGGCGGAGACCAGCAGGACCGCCGCGCCGAGGACGACCATCAGGTCCCGAAACGACTTCTGCTGCTCCTGATACAGGCCCCCGAACCTCACCTGCACGCCGGGCGGCAGAGCGAGGGTCTTCAGCCCCTGCTTCAGCGCCGCCACGGCGGAGCCGAGATCGCGGCCTTCGAGCCTCGCGGTCACTGGCACGATGTCGCGCAGGTCCTCGCGCACGGTCTGCGCCTGTCCAGGGGCGATGACGATCTTCGCCAGGCTCGACAGGGGCACGCTGGCGCCCTGGGCGGTCTTGATCGGCAGGCCCTGCAGCCGCGCGATGCGCGCACGCACGTCGCCGCCGTCCCACACCCGCACGCCGATCACCTTCTCGCTCAGCTGAACGTTGGCCGCCGCCGCGCCGCCGATCTGGGCGTCGAGCTGTGTGGCGATGGAGTTGGCGTCCAGGCCCGCGAGCACGGCGCGGATGGGGTCGATCTTGATCTGGATGGCGTCGCCGGCCACGCGCACGCCGTCGTTGACCTCCACCACGCCGCGCACGCCCTCGGCCATCTTGGCGACCCGCGCGGCCAGGGGCCGCAATTCGGCGGCCGGCGCCCCGGAGAGCTTCATCTCGATCGGCTGCGGGTTGGCGATCAGATCACCGATCAGGTCTTCCATGAGTTGGGCGGTCTCGATCTGCAGGCCCGGGACGCGCGCCTCGATCCGATGGCGCACGTCGGCCATCACCGCTTCGATGTTCCGGTGCCGCTTGGCCTTCAGGCGGATGAAGAAGTCGCCCTCGTCGGCTTCTGTCAGGCCGCCGCCGAGCTGATAGCCGGTCCGCCGCGAATAGCTGCGCACCTCGGGCGTGGCGCGGATTTCGACCTCGGCCAGGCGCAGCAGGCGGTCCGTCTCGGTCAGGGACGTGCCGGACGGCGCCCGGTAGTCGAGGATGAAGCCGCCTTCGTCCATCTTGGGCATGAAGCCCGACCCGACGTGGGTGAAGGCCAGGGCGCCCAGGCCCAGCAGGACAAGCACCGCGGCGCCCGCGATCCAGGGCTTGGCCTGGAGGCGGGCGAGGCCGTCCCCGTAGCGCTCCCTCACCCGGGCGAGCCGGGGACCGCCATGTTCCAGGGTATGGGCGTTTTTCACGGTGAGCAGGCGACGGGCCGCGATCGGCACGATCAGCAGGGCCGCGAAATAGGACACGACCAGCGAGATCGCCATGGTCAGGGCCAGCGCCCGGAAGAAACCTCCAGTGACGCCGTCCAGGAACGCCAGAGGCGCGAACACCACGATCGTGGCCATCGAGGAGCCCGTCAGGGGCTTGAACATCTCCCGCGCCGCCGGGCCGATGTTGGCGTGTCCGCCGCCGGCGAAGCGCTTGGCGATGTGTTCGAGCATCACCACCGCGTCGTCGACGATCAGCCCGACCGCCGCCGCCATGCCGCCCAGGGTCATGATGTTGAAGCTCTGGCCGAGCGCGCCCAGGCCGAGCACGGCCACGGCCAGGGTGAGCGGCAGCAGGCCGGCGATCACCGCCGTCAGCCACACCTGCCGCAGGAAGGCGAACAGCACCACCGCCGCCAGCAGGGCGCCGATCAGGATCGCGTCGCGCACGCTGCCCCGCCGACTGGGTGATCAGTTCGGACTGGTCATAGAAGGGGCTGAGCGTGGCGCCGGCCGGAAGCGTGGGACGCAACTGGTCCAGCTCCGCCTGGACGGCCTTGACCAGGGCCACGGTGTTCGCGCCGGGCTGCTGGCGGATGTTCAGCAGCACCGCGTCGCGGCCGTCGGCGGTGACGCGCGTGTACTCCGGCTTCTCGCCCAGACGCACGTCCGCCACCTGGCCCAGGGTCACGACGCCCACCGCGTCCGCCTTGATCGGCAGCGCCTTCAGGTCGGCGAGCGTTCGCACTGGCCCGTCCGCCAGGGTCAGGTAGAGCCGGTAGCGGTCCTCGATCCGGCCGACCGCGCGGACCACGTTGTTGGCGGCCAGGGCCTTGGCGACATCGTCCGGCGTCATGCCCAGCGCCGCCAGCCTGCCCGGCTCGATGGCGACCTGGAACTCCGCCTGTCGGCCGCCCAGTACATGCACCTGCGCCACGCCCTGGATCGACGACAGCGCGGGCGCCAAGCGCAGAACGGCCAGGTCCCGCAGCGCCACGAGGTCGCCCTTGGGCGAGGTCAGGCTGAGGCCGAGCACGGGGAAGATGGTGGGGTCCATCCGCCGGGCGTCGTAGGCGACCCCCGCCGGCAGATTGGGCAGGGCGCGCGCGGCCATGGCCTCGGATTGCAGCAGCGCCTCGGTCATGTTCGTCCGCCAGCCGAAGGTCAGGGCGATCTCGGCCGAGCCCCGCGTGCTGGTGGAGCGGATGTGCCGGATTCCGGGCGTCTGCCGCAGGGCCTGTTCCAGCGGCCGGGTGACCTCGACCACCATGCGGTCCGACCGGCCGATCCCCGGCGTCGATGCTGAACACCACCCGCGGAAAGTCGATCTGCGGGAACAGCGCCACGGGCATGCGAAACGCCCACAGCCCGCCTCCGACCGCCAGCACCGCCAGCAGGAACAGCAGCGAGCGGCGATGCGCGAACAGCCAGTCGATCATCGCGCGGCCTTCGCGGCGACACCGCCGCGCCGTCATCGAGCGTTCCGGCGCCGGTCGCAACCACGACAGCGCCGGCCGGGACGCCGGACGAGGACCGCCACGCGGTCGCCGTCCTCCTGACCCAGCCGCACGGTTCGTCGGTGCGCGATCCCCTTCTCGACGACGAAGACGGCAGGCTCGGCGCCGTTCGCGGCGACGGCCGCCTGCGGAACCCAGACGATCGGGTGCGACGCGCCGACCGCGACCTGGGCCTCGATCGCCGTTCCCAGGGTCGCGGCGTTCGCCGGCAGGGCGATCATGATCGGCGCGAGCCGCGTCTGCGGATCGAGCTGGCCGGACACGCGGCTGACGCGGCCCGAAATGACCGCCGAGGCGCCCAGCACGGTCACGGTCGCGAGGTCGCCCCGACGCACCCTGATCGCCTGTTCGGGAGGCAAGCCTATGCTCGCCTGGATCGCGCCGGCGTTTCCGATGGAGGCGAGGGGCGCGCCGGCCATGACCTGGGCGCCGGGCTGGGCGGTCAAGCTCAGCACCACGCCGCTGGCGGGAGCGGTCATGCGGTGAGCGCCGCCGCGCCCGACCCGCCGGCGCAGATCGTCCGCCGTCGCCTGGGCCGAGGCCAGCGCCTGATTCGGCGGCGGCCAGATCGGCGTTGGTCGCCAGATTTCCGTCGTAGAGGCGCTTGGCCTGCGCCGCCTGAGCCTGGGCGCCGGCCAGATCCTTTTCGGCCTTCTGCAAGGACGCCTCGACGGCCGGCAGAGGCGTCAGCACGACCACAGGCGCGCCCGCCGCCACGCGATCTCCGACGGCGGCGGGAACGGCGGTCACGACGCGCGTCGAACGGGGCCGACAGGGTCCGCACGCCGTCCGGCGACGCCTCGACCGTCCCATAGGCGGTGAGCATGTCCCGGCCGACGCCCGCCTCCGCCTTGGCGAACTCGACTGGCGTCTTGGTCGCCGCCCCCTCGTCCGAAGGGCCCTTGGAACAGGCGGCGAGGAGACCCGCGAGGATGACGATGGCGGCCAGGGACTTCATTTCACGGCTCCGGGAGTCCAGATCAACGCCCCGACCAGGCCTTCCAGGGCCGCTTCGCCCTGGGACTGGGCGGCGCGCAGGGCGAGCGCGGTCTCGCGCTTGTCCAGCACGGAGGCGCGGACGGTTTCATAGGTCGCCAGGGAGACGTCGTGGTGGTCGGCTGCGCGCGCCAGGGCGTCGCCTTCGGCCGACAGACGCTCCACGTCGGCGTCCAGATGCACGGCGCTGCACGGCGAGCCGGCGCAGATCGGCGACGGTTCTGGCGATGTCGGCGCGAACGCCCGCCGCCCGCGCGGCGTATTCCGCCTGCAGCTGCGCCCGGGTCGCCTCGCCGACGCGGATGGCGCCCCGGTTGCGGTTCCAGATCGGCAGGATCAGGCTCATGGAGCCCCCGACCGTGTTGGCCCCGGCCGTGTCGCGGGCCCGCGACAGGCTCAGGGCGGGGATCGGCAGGCCCTTGATCCGTTCGAGGCGCAGCCCCGCCTCGTTGGCCTCATAGCCCTCCTTCAGGGCCTGAAGGTCCGGCCGCGTCGCCAGGGCGCGCTGGAACAGCGCCTCGGGGTCCAAGTCGGCCGGGTCGTGCGGCGGGGGCGGGTCGGCCAGTCGCACGGCCTGATCGGGCGACAGGCCGCACAGGGCCCGCACCTCGGACATCGCCTTCGCCTGATCGGACTCCAACGTGCCCAGGCGCGCCCGCGCGTCAACGACCGCCACCTGCCGCAGCGACAGCGCGTCGAGAGTCGCGTCGTGATGGTCCACAGCCGCCGCCGTGAGATCGCGCCGCGTGGTCGCCTCCGCCAGCGCTTGGCGCACGACGTTGGCCTGTTCGCCCAGATAGACATACCGCCGCGCCGCGTCGCGGACCTGGGCGGCCACCGTCCATTCCTGCCACAGCAGATCGTCGCGCACCTGCCGCGCCTGCGGCCTTGGCCTGGGCGACGGCGGACGGCCTCTGGGCCAGGGCGTTCAACAGGTCGAGCCCGACGCTGGCGCCGTAGCCGTTGAGGACGTCCGGCCCGCTGATCGGATGATCGCCGCTGAGCTGGAGTTGCGGATCGGGCAGCAGGCCGGCGGAGAACACCTGGGCGTCGGCGACCTTTGCCTTGGCCCGCTCGGCTTGCAGGCCGGGATTGTAGCGCACGGCCAGGGCGGCGAGGGCTAGGTCGTCCAGCGGACCGGCGGCCAGCTCGGCAACCGCCCCGGGCGGGGTCTGCAGCGTCGTGGCGACCAGGGAGTCGGCCGTCGGCGTGCGAGACGACGCACACCCGGCGACCGAGGCCGCCAGGGCCATGAAGACCGCCAGTCGGCGCACGCCCGCGCGCCGGTCAGCTTGCACCATTCCGCTCCCGCACAAGCGCGCGCGCTCGCCCGGAACGTCCCAGGACGTCCATGGCCCAGTCGCGGTGTTACGGTGCTTCGGCCGACAGCGGTATGTCCGGAACATTGGGAATTCCCAATGTTGGGCGGTCACGACGCGCGGGCGAAGGCGACGCGCGCCTCAAGCCCCGGCTTGGCGTCCTCCAGGCTGACCTGCGCGCCATGCAGACGCGCCACCGCCGCGACGAGGGCGAGGCCGAGCCCGCTGCCGGGCGTCGAGCGGCTGCGTTCCAGCCGGTAGAAGCGGCTGAACAGCTTGGTCCGCTCCGCTTCGGGCACGCCGGGGCCGTCGTCGATCACCGACACCACGGCGGCCGACCCCTGCTTAAGCGTGCGGACCCGCACATGGGCGTTCGGACCCGCGTGGCGCAGGGCGTTCTCCACGAGATTGACGAGCATCTGGGTGAGCAGGTCGCGGTCGCCCTCGACCACCAGTTCGTCCACGCCCTCAAGCACCAGGGTCTGGCCCGCGTCCTCCGCCGAGGGCGCGAAGGCGTCCACCACCGTGCGGGCGATCTCGGTCAGGTCGTTGGGCCGGAACGCCGCGCGCCGCGCGCCGCTCTCGATCTGGGCGATGCGCAGCAGGGCCGCGAAGGTGTCCATGATCGCGTCCAGGTCCTCCAGCGCGCCCTCGATCGCTTCGGACCGTTCGCTCGTCTCGATCAGGGTCCGGCTGGTCTCCAGCCGCTGGCGCAGGCGGGTGAGGGGCGTTCGCAGGTCGTGGGCGATGTCGTTGGAGACCTGGCGCAGGCTCTCCATCAATGCGGCGATGCGGTCCAGCATGCGATTGAAGGTCACCGCCAATCGATCCAGGTCGTCGCCGGAGCCGCGCACCGGCACGCGCCGGGCCAGATCGCCGTCGATGATCGCCTCGGCGGTTCCAGAGATCGCGGCGAGGCGGCGGTGAACGTCGCGGCTCAGCCCGAAGCCGCCGAGGATGCCCAGCACCACCACCCCCGCGAAGGCCCAGGCGAAGCCCTGCAGCACCGTCCGTTGCAGCGCCTCGGTGCGCTCGTCGTCGTCGCCGACCACGAGGCGATAGCCGTCCGGCAGGTTCGTGGTCAGCACCCGGATGGTTTCGGTCTCGCCCCGCCTCTGGCGTGTCGTCAGGTTCGACCAGCCCGGCGGGGTGGTCGCGCCGTTCAGCCGGCCGGCCAGGCGCTCGCCCCCTGGGCCATTGAGCCCGTAGTCCAGGGCCCCCGGCGTCTCGTCGCGCTCGCGCACCGCCTGCAGGACGCCGGTCAGGCCCTCGGTCCGATACTCCTGGGCGAGGGCGGACGCCTCGGCCTGGATCCGGGCGTCGAACTGCTGGGTCAGGGCCGCGCGGGTGGTGAGCAGGGTGATCGCGCCCAGGACCACGACCGAAAGCGCGAAGGCCGCCGTGTAGAGCGCCGCCAGGCGCAGGCTGGTGGAGCGGAACATCTAGTCCGGCTCGCGCAGGCAGTAGCCGGCGCCGCGCACGGTGTGGATCAGCTCGCTGGCGTGTCCGCGATCGACCTTGCCGCGCAGCCGGCTCATGTGGGTTTCCACGATGTTGGTCTTGGGATCGAAGTGGAAGTCCCAGACGCTCTCCAGCAGCATGGTGCGGGTCACCACGCGCCCGGCGTGGCGCATCAGGTATTCGAGAAGCTGGAATTCGCGCGGCTGCAGCTCGATACGCGCGCCGGCCCGCGTCACGGTCCGCTTGAGCAGGTCCATCCGCAGGTCGGCCACTTGCAAGGTGGTTTGGACGTCCTGCTGCGGAGGCCGTCGGGCCAGCGCGTTGATCCGCGCCAGAAGCTCCGCGACGGCGAAGGGCTTCACGAGGTAGTCGTCGCCGCCCGCCTCCAGCCCCTCCACCCGGTCGTCGATGCCGCCGAGCGCGGTGAGCAGCAGCACCGGGGTCTTCACCCCCGACGCGCGGATGGTGCGCAGGATCGCCAGACCGTCCAGGTCTGCGGAAGCATGCGGTCCAGCACGATCACGTCATAGGGCTCGCCAGCGGCCAGGAGCAGGCCGTCCCGGCCGCTGGAAGCGTGATCGACGGTGTGGCCCGCTTCGGACAGCGCCCGCTTCAGATAGGCGGCGCCCTCCTTGTCGTCTTCCACGATGAGCAGCTTCATGGCGCGATCCTGCCCGAGCTTGGCCTGCGGCGTGAAGTCCGTAGTCCGGGTTCTTGCCTTCGCGGGCGTTTTCCAGAACGGCGCCGGTCTTGGCGTCCACGCCCACCTCATAGGTCACGCCGGCGCTCTTGATGTCGAAGGAATAGCGCAGGCCGCTGCCGCCGCCTTCCTTTTCGAGCTCCTGGTCGGTGACGTCGCCGGGCCGGGCCTTCAGGGCGATGGTTCGGGCCTGCGCGAGGGACACGCTGGCGGCGCCCGCCAGCTGGTGGCCGGCGAACGTCGGCGCGGACGCGGCCGGGGTCGTGGCGAAGGCCGTCGGCGCGCAGACGCCCACCGCAGCCAGAACGAGGGCCGAAATCGCAAGACGCTTCATAGTCGAACTCCGTGATGGGCCCCACCAGCACGCAGTTCATGTCAGCCTTGGGATTTCGGGCGCATGGCCGGGAGATTAAGGATCGCCAATCCCACGCTTCATTGCGCCGGCCCCAGTCGGGTCCGCCTCCGCTGGCAGGGTCGACACCCCGCTTAATGCGCTTGGACTTACTTCGCGGGCGGCGGCGGCGTGAGGTTCACCGCGATAGCCGTAAGGGCGCCAGCGGCGTCCTTGTTGGCGACCACCATGACGTTGACGCCGGGCGTCAGCTCGGAGCGGTCCACCTTCTCGATGGCGATCACCGGCGTTCCTGGCGGGACCACCACGTGGCGTGTGCCGCCCGGTATGCAGTCCGAGGCGGTCGGCGGACAGGCGTCGTACTTGATGTCCATCTCCTCGCCCTTAGCGTCGGTCACCATCGCGGTCACCGAACCATTGGTCATCATGTTGTCGCCCTGACCCATGGAGTAGTGGCCTTCGCCCATCTTCACGCCCGGCGGGAACACGTGCACCTCGGTGGAGGTCCCGCCTCCGTCCGGCCGGTCCACGTTGGTGGTGCCGATGAAGCTGCCCGGCTTGATGTCCGCGACGCTGATCGGCTTGATCTTCGACACCATGACGGCGGCCGGCATGGTGATGGTGGTCGGCTGGCCGTTCTCGTCGACGACCAGGGTGTCGCCGTTCAGCGACTGCACCGAGCCGGCGATCTGGACCATGGCCCCTGGCGGTTGCTGCGCGGCCGCCGGCGACGCCAGCAACGCCGCCGCGCCGATCGCGCCCGCGACCGAAATCAATAATCCGCGCATGTTTCTCTCCCCATTCCTCGGCCCCGGCGCAAGCTAGTGCCAATCGGGAGGCGGGGATACTGGCTCCGCCATGAAATCATCGTAATGGGGGTCAGGCTTCGGGGACGTAATAGGCCTGCATGAAGCTGCGCACGATGCGGCGGACCATCTCGTCCGTTGACGTGCAGCCGGTCGGGCCGCCAGGCCATGGCGGGGTCGGAGTTCACCACCATCTCATAGGACGGGAAGTAGTCGACGTTCTCGTGTCGGCCCGTAAAGGCGCCGGCCGCCGCGCGCAGCACGGCCTTGGACTCGGCATTGGCCACCACGATGTCCTTTGGCGTGAAGGTCGCGGCCATGGGCACCGGAGAGACGGTGACCACCATGCGAAAGTCGCCCGTGGCGTGGTGGCGGGTGAGCAGGTCGTGGATTCCCTCCAGGCACTCGACCGTGTCAAAGGCGTCCACCAGCCGCATCTCGAAGTCCTGCGGCTGCTGGGCCAGCGCCTGGGCCGAGGGCGCATTCGCATAGAACCCGGTGGGCTTGTGCAGCCAGCTCTCGATCAGGCCGAGCGTCAGGATGATCACCTTGGCGGTGGCGGCCTGGCGCACCAGTTCCGCGGCGATCCGTCGGCGGGTGATCACCGCGTTCAGCGTCGGGTCCGCCCCCGGGACGGTGGCGTAGTTGAAGTCCGCGGCCTTGTGCTTGTGGGTCCAGAACACCAGGGACTTATTGGTCCATCCGGGTAACTCGCCGAACGCCTGCTGGAACTCCTGCAGCATCGAGGGCGGCGTATAGCGGTGGAAGAAGCCGAACCGCGCCTTGCCGTCGCCGTCCTGGAACTCCGGCCGCTGGATGCGCTCGTCCAGGCTGACCACGTGGCCGCCCTGGCGGATCAGTGCGTCCTCGATCTCGCGCGCGAAGCACGAGCCCATGGCGAACACCGGATCGGTCAGGGCCAGGCGGGGTCCGAAATAGTCGGCCCGAACGTCCGCATAGCCCTCGAAGATGCGCGCGCTGGCGTCGCCCTTGTTTGCGCTGCGGACGGACGAGGAGGGCGTGCTGTTCCAGTTGCGCCGGGGGTTGGCCTTGCGATTGGCCAGCGCGTCAACACCCTCGATCTTGAGCATCTGCGCTCCCTGACAACGCTACGCAAACCCGCCTCGTGCCGTTGCGGCGGCTATAATGTCAATCCGACGCTTTCACCCGTCTAGCGCGCCGGGCGACTAGCTTATGCACCTTAACCCTGAGTTAAGGATGATGGTTCTGTAGTTAACCTTGTCCGTCAAAGGACGTTCGGCGGAACGGTCGCCGAACCTATAGGTCGAAGGGCGGCTCGTCATGGCCATTCACTTTTCCGCGCCCCGCACGACGGAGCTCAAGCCGCGCATTGTCGTGTTCGGCGTTGGCGGCGCCGGGTGCAACGCCGTGAACAATATGATCGACGCCGGACTCCAGGGCGTCGACTTCGTGGTCGCGAACACGGACGCCCAGCAGCTGTCCTTCGCCAAGACGGACAAGCGCGTGCAGCTCGGAGTCACCGTCACCCAGGGCCTGGGCGCCGGCGCCCATCCCGAGATCGGGATGTCGGCGGCCGAGGAGTCCACGCCCGAGATTCTCGAACACCTCGACGGCTGTCACATGGTGTTCATCACCGCCGGCATGGGCGGGGGCACCGGCACCGGGGCCGCGCCGATCATCGCCAAGTGCGCCCGCGAGAAGGGCATCTTGACCGTCGGCGTGGTGACCAAGCCCTTCCACTTCGAGGGCCGCCATCGCATGCGCCTGGCCGACTCCGGGATCAGCGAGCTGCAGCGCTACGTCGACACCCTGATCGTCATCCCCAACCAGAACCTGTTCCGCCTCGCCAACGAGCGCACCACCTTCGCCGAGGCCTTCTCCATGGCCGATCAGGTGCTGCATTCGGGCGTGCGCTCGATCACCGACCTGATGGTGCAGCCGGGCCTGATCAATCTCGACTTCGCCGACGTCCGCACGGTGATGACCGAGATGGGCAAGGCCATGATGGGCACGGGCGAGGCCTCCGGCGAGGCCCGCGCGGTCACCGCCGCCCAGAACGCCATCCAGAACCCGCTGCTCGACGAAGTGTCCCTGAAGGGCGCCAAGGCCGTGCTGGTCAACGTCACCGGCGGTCCGGACATGACCCTGCTGGAGGTGGACGAGGCCTGCATGGCGATCTCCGCCGAGGTCGATCCGGACTCCAACACCATCTTCGGCGCGGCCTTTGACGACAGCCTGACGGGCATGATCCGCGTGTCGGTCGTGGCCACGGGCATGGACGGCGCATCCATCCAGGCGATCGAGACTCGTCCGGTCTACGCCGCCGCCGAGCACCGTCCGCCCGCGCCCGTCGAACAGCCCGAGGCCGAGCCCGAGCCCGAGCTGCACCTGGACGATTACGCGGCGGACGAGCCCGTCGAGGTTCAACCCGTGGTAGCGGCTCCGCCTGTCGCCGCGTCGGCGCCCGCCGAATCCGAGCGCGTGCTGAAGATCGTCGATCCCTCGGTCGAGGAGATGGACGCGGAGCTCGACCTTCCGCTCCCGGCCGAGCCCGAGGCCCAGCGCCCGCGGATCTTCGCCCGGACCCAGCCGGACGACGCGGCCGAAGAGACTGACGACGGGCCGCTCTACATCCCCGAACAGCGGCCTGCCGCCCAGCAGCAAAAGGCGGGCTGGATGAGCCTGTTCGGCGGGCGTCCGCGTTATGAGGAGGTGGAAGAGGAGCGTATTCCTCAGTTCCGCAACAAGTCGGCGACGCAGGTGCGCACCGCCTCCTCGGCCCAGCCGGCCGCCGAAGGCGAACAGGACGACCTGGAGATTCCTTCCTTCCTGCGCCGCCTGGCGAATTAGCGGTCCGTTCGCGCCCCTCGATCGAAGGCTGAGGGACGACGGGCGAAACACGGCGAAACATCTGTTGCTTTGCGGCGGCGCAGCATGACGCGGTATTGCCGACTGGGGACGTCTTGATCTGCCCCCGTTAGGCAAGAGTTCGTCGGTGACCGCTTCGACCCGCCAGCACACCTTGGCCGGTTCCGCCATCTTCGCGGGGATCGGCCTGCACACCGGCCAGCGCGTGCGTGTCTCCCTGCGGCCGGCTCCGGCCGACACGGGCGTGGTTTTCCTGCGGACGGACGTGAAGGGCGACGGGCGCATTGCGGCGACCGGGCGCAACGTGGTCAGCACCCGCCTCAACACCGTGATCGGTAATGCGGCCGGCGTCAGCGTCGCCACCGTCGAGCACCTGATGGCCGCCCTGTGCGCGCTGGGCGTGGACAACGTCCTGATCGAGCTGGACGGGCCCGAGGCGCCGATCATGGACGGCTCGGCCGAGCCCTTCATCCGCCTGATCGACCAGGTCGGGCTCAAGGCCCAGGACGCGACGCGGCGCTATCTGGAGGTCCTGGAGCTCGTCGAGGTCGTGGACGGCGACAAGCGCGCCGCCCTCTTGCCCGCACCCCGCTTCGAAGTGGCCGTGGAGATCGCCTTCGACACCGCCGCGGTCGGCCGCCAGAACATCGAGCTGGCGATGGACGAGACCGCCTTCCGCGACCATCTGGCCGAGGCCCGCACCTTCGGCTTCCTGCACGAGGTCGAGGCCCTGCGCGCGGCCGGCCTGGCGCTGGGCGGCTCACTCGACAACGCGGTGGTGGTGGACGGCGACCGCCTGCTCAATCCCGAGGGCTTGCGCCGGCCGGATGAATTCGTGCGCCACAAGGCGATGGACGCGGTGGGAGACCTTTATCTGCTCGGCCATCCGCTGATCGGCCGCTACGAGGGCAGCTTCGCCGGCCATGCCCTGAACAACGCCCTGGTCCGCGCCGTGCTCGGCCGGCCGGACGCCTGGCGGCTGCGCCCGGCCACGCTGGACTTGGCGCAGGCGGTCTGATCTCCAACGCCGCATTGGCGCGCCGGTGGCCGTCGTGTAAAAGCCGTCAAGGCGCGACTCCGACCGGGGTCGCCGGGGGCGCGAGAGTCGAGGTTGAGGCTGTGATATCCAAATCCGCCGCGCGCGCGCCGGTCCTTGTTCTGCTTCTGGCGGCGGCCCTGGCTTCGACGGGGTGCGCGGGCCTGAAGAAGAAGCACAAGACTGACCTCTCCTACGTGGAGCGGCCGGTGAACCTGCTCTACTCCACCGGCGCCGAGCAGCTTGATCGCCGGCGCTGGGACCGCGCCGTGGACTATTTCCGCGAGGTGGAGCGGCAGCATCCCTATTCCGAGTGGGCGCGCCGGGCGATCCTGATGACCGCCTTCGCCCACTATCAGGCCCACAACTACGATGAGGCAGTGGGCGACGCGGACCGGTTCATCTCGCTGTACCCGGGCAACGCCTCGGCGGCCTACGCCTACTATTTGAAGGCGGTCTGCTACTTCGAGCAGATCATCGACGTGGGCCGTGACCAGGCCGCGACAGAGAACGCCTTGGTCTCGCTGCGCGAGGTCATACGCCGTTTCCCCCACTCGCAATACGCCGCCGATGCGCGCCTGAAGCTCGACATGGTCAACGACCAGCTCGCGGGCAAGGAAATGACCATCGGCCGCTTCTATCTGCGCCAGGGCGATCCGGTGGCGGCCATGGGCCGGTTCAAGACCGTGATCGACCGTTATCAGACCACCTCGCACACGCCCGAGGCGCTGTACCGGCTGGTGGAGGTCGACCTGACCTTGGGCCTGCACGAAGACGCCCTGCGCAACGCCGCCACCCTCGGCGCCAACTTCCCCGGCGACCGCTGGTACCAGGACGCCTATCGGCTGATGACCAGCAAGAGCCTGCGCCCGGCCACCCCGCCCGCGGCCAGGCCGAGCCTTCCCGAGAAGCTCGGCATCGGTTGAGCCCGACCATTTTCCGCCGAAGCGGCCACCGGTTCGGCGAAGCGAATGGTCTAGCGTCAAAAGCATCTGAGCAAATTCCGATTCAAGAAAATCGGATTTTGCTCTGGCGGGCGAAGCCGGCCATCCTCATCCCATGCTGACCGGCCTGGGCATCCGCGACATCGTCCTGATCGAGTCCCTGGACCTTGAGCTGGGGCCGGGGCTGACGGCGTTGACCGGCGAGACCGGCGGCGGCAAGTCCATCATTCTCGATGCCCTTGGCTTGGCCGTGGGCGCGCGCGCCGACGCGGGCCTGGTCCGTCACGGCCGGCCGCAGGGCACCGCCACGGCCGTGTTCGCGCCGCCGCCGGGCCACCCGGTCTGGGCCGTGCTGGAGGAGAAGGGCCTGCCCGCCGCCCAAGACGAAGATCTGGTGCTGCGCCGCCAGCTGTCGGCCGACGGCCGCTCGCGCGCCTTCGTCAACGACCAGCCCGCCAGCGTCGGCGTGCTGCGCGAGCTCGGCGCCCTGCTCGTGGAGGTGCACGGCCAGCACGAGACCGTCGGCCTGCTCGATTCGCGCACCCACCGGCCGCTGCTGGACGCCTTCGGGGGGCTGAAGGCCGAGACCGCCGCCTGCGCCGCCGCCTTCTCCGACTGGCGCGCCGCGCGCGAGGCGGCCGAGAGCCTGCGCGCGTCAGCCGAGCGGGCCGCCGCCGAGACCGAGGAGCTGACCGCGCGCCTGGCCGAGCTCGACCGTCTGGACCCCCGCGAAGGGGAGGAGGCGCGGCTGGCCGAGGAGCGGGCGGTGCTGGGCGCGGCCGAGAAGGCGCTGGCCGACATCGACGCGGCCCGCGAGGCCCTGGGCGGCGACGACCTGACTCATCGGCTCGGCCAGGCCCTGCGGGCGCTTGAACACGCGCGCGAGCGGGTCGTTCAGGCCGGAGCGGGGGAGGGCGCCGCCGCCGCCCGTCAGATCGCGGAAGCCGCCGCCGCCTTGGATCGCACCCTGGCGGAAGCCAGCGAATCCCTGGCCGCCATCGATGCGGCCGCGGCCGCCTTCGAGGTGGAGCCCGGGGCCCTGGACAAGGCCGAGGAGCGGCTGTTCGCCTTGCGCGCCCTGGCCCGCAAGCTCGTGGTGGCGGTGGACGAGTTGCCCGCCGAGCGCCTGCGCATCGCCGAGGCCCTGCAGGCCCTGGAGTCTGCCGAGGAGTCCGTGGCCGCCGCCGACGCCAGGGCCGCCGCCGCGCGCTCCGCCTACCTCGCGGCCGCCGAGGCCCTGACCGCCGCGCGCACGGCGGCGGGCGAACGGCTCGCCGCGATGGTGGAGGGCGAGCTTGCGCCGCTCAAGCTCGACAAGGCGCGCTTCCGCGTGGTCGTGGAGCCGCTGGGCGAGGACAAGGCCGGCCCCCAGGGCGCGGACCGGGTGGAGTTCCAGGTCGCCACCAACCCCGGCGCGCCGTTCGGGGAGCTGGGCGCCATCGCGTCCGGCGGAGAGCTGGCGCGCTTCGCCCTGGCGCTGAAGGCCGCGCTCGCCGGGCGCGGCGAGGGGCCGTCGCCGGTGATGATCTTTGACGAGGTGGACCAGGGCGTCGGGGGCGCGGTGGCAGACGCTGTAGGCCTGCGCCTGAAGCGCCTGGCCGGCGAGGGCCAGGTGCTGGTCGTCACCCACTCGCCCCAGATCGCCGCCCGTGGCGCGGCCCACTGGCGGGTGGCCAAGAGCGGCGACGGCGATCAGGTGAGCACGACGGTTCAGACCTTGGACGCCCCGGGCCGCGAGGAAGAGCTGGCCCGAATGCTGGCGGGCGCCGAGATCACCGACGCGGCCCGCGCCGCCGCCCGGGCGCTGATGCATGCCTGATCCCAAGCCCGTCGCCGATCTCTCCGAGGCGGAGGCCGCCGAGGAGCTGACCCGCCTCGCCGACGAGCTGGCGCGCCACGATATCCTTTATTTCCAAGATGATGCGCCGACGATTTCAGACGCGGACTACGATGCTCTGAAGCGCCGCAACGGCGAGATCGAGGCCCGCTTTCCGCATCTGGTGCGCGAGAACTCGCCGTCGCTGCATGTGGGCGCGGCGCGGGCGGCGGCGTTCTCGCCGGTCACGCACGGCGTGCCGATGCTGTCGCTCGACAACGCCTTCTCCGAAGAGGAGACGATCGAGTTCGAGGCGCGGGTGCGCCGCTTTCTGAAGCTGGGGGAGGCCGAGATCGCCTTCACCGCCGAGCCGAAGATCGACGGCCTGTCCGCCTCCCTGCGCTATGAGAACGGCGAATTCGTGCAGGGCGCCACGCGCGGCGACGGGCGCGTGGGCGAGGACGTCACCGCGAACCTGAAGACCCTCAAGGAAATTCCCCGCCGGCTTCAGGGCGAGGGTTGGCCCGACGTGATCGAGGTGCGCGGCGAGGTCTATCTCGGCCACGCGGAGTTCGCGGCCCTGAACGAAGCGGCCGTGGCGGCCGGCGAGAAGACCTACGCCAATCCGCGCAACGCCGCCGCCGGCTCCCTGCGCCAGATCGATTCGTCCATCACCGCCAAGCGGCCGCTGCGCTTTTTCGCCTACGCCTGGGGCTATCTCAGCGCGCCGTTCGCGCAGACCCAGTGGGAGGCGCTGGGCAAGCTGAAGGCCTGGGGTTTCCAGACCACGCCCGAGGCGCGCCGGGTGGTCGGCGCCGAGGGCCTGCTGGAAGCCTATCGCGACTTCGAGCGGCTGCGGCCGAACCTCGGCTATGACATCGACGGCGTGGTCTACAAGGTTGACCGGCTGGACTGGCAGGGCCGCCTCGGCTTCGTGTCGCGCTCCCCGCGCTGGGCCGTCGCCCGCAAGTTCCCCGCCCAGCAGGCCCGCACCATCCTGGAGGACATCGAGGTGCAGGTGGGCCGCACCGGCGCGGTCACGCCCGTGGCGCGGCTGAAGCCGGTCACCGTCGGCGGGGTGGTGGTGCAGAACGCCACGCTGCACAACGCCGACGAGGTCGCGCGGCTGGACGTGCGCATCGGCGACACCGTCATCCTCCAGCGCGCCGGCGACGTGATCCCCCAGATCGTGAGCGTGGTCACCGAGGAGCGGCCCAAGGGCGCCGAGCCCTACGTCTTTCCCACGCATTGCCCTTGCTCCCTGCAGACGCCGCTGGCGCGCGACGTCCAGGGCGAGGACGCCGACGGCCAGCCGATCTACGGCGTGGTGCGCCGCTGCACCGGCGAGTTCGCCTGCCCGTTCCAGCGGGTGGAGCACCTGAAGCACTTCTGCTCGCGCCGCGCCTTCGACATCGAGGGCCTGGGCGAAAAGCAGATCCAGGCCTTCTACGAGGAGGGCTGGATCAGAGAGCCCGCCGACATCTTCAAGCTCGTGCGCGACGAGGAGCGTCTGGCCGTGCTGCGCGAGCGTGAGGGTTATGGCGAGACCTCGGTCCGCAACCTCATCGCCGCCGTCGATGCGCGGCGGACCATCCCGCTGGACCGCTTCATCTACGCCCTGGGCGTCCGCCACGTGGGCGACGCCACCGCCGTCACCCTGGCGCGCGGCTATGGCGACAAGGACGCGTTCCTTTCCGCCATGGACAAGGTCGCCGAGCGCGACGAGGCCGCCATGGCCGAGCTGGACGCCCTGGACCAGATCGGCGAGGCGGTGGTCGACGCCGTCGCCGCCTACTTCGCCGAGGACCACAACCGCCGCATCGTCCAGAACCTCGTCAGACCAGCTCGACATCCTGCCCGCCGCCCAGCCCCGCGCCGATACGGCCGTGGCCGGCAAGACCGTGGTGTTCACCGGCTCGCTGGAGCGCATGACCCGTGACGAGGCCAAGGCCCAGGCGGAGTCCCTCGGCGCCAAGGTGGCCTCGTCGGTGTCCAAGAAGACCGACCTCGTGGTCGCCGGCCCCGGCGCAGGCTCCAAGCTCAAGACCGCCGCCGAGCTGGGGATCCAGGTGCTGAGCGAGGACGAGTGGCTGGCGCTCGTCGGGGGCGGTCAGGCGTCGGCGGAGACGTCCGCCGGATAGACGCTCACGTGGTTGGGGTAGAAGCTGATCATCTCCGTCACGTCGATCGCCGACGGATAGGGCTTCTCATAGGACCAGGCGCCGTTCTCGGCGGTCAGGGCGTCGGTGGTCAGGGTGAAATAGCTGGCGTCGCCCTTGTAGGGGCAATGGGTCGAACGATCCGTGCGGGTCAGCCTGTCCATCACCACATCCTCGCGCGGGAAGTAGTAGCAGGGCGGATAGTTGGCCTCGCGCAGCACCATCGCCCGCGTGCTGTCGGCGATCACCTGCCCGCCATGGGCGGCGATCATGCGCGCCGGCGCGGGCGCGATGGCCATGGGGTGGTCAGGTCCAGGGATCAGCATCAGCGTGGATGTGTCGGTCATGGGCGTGCTCCCGGGGCTCCCGCATCGCACGCGGGCAAGCCATTCCACCCATAACAGCTAAGCAGCCGCCTTGCTTGTGCAAGCCCCCGACGCATGGTCATCTCGGCCGCGAGGGCAGGGGGCTGACGGGCGGCTCCGCCGGATGGTCGCGGGCCGCGCATGAACAACATCGTCATCCTGCTGGGCGTGATCATCACGGTCGTCACCGGCATACCGGTGCTGATCCAGCTGCGGCGAGAGCACCCCAAGGGCCTGTTCGTCCTGTTCTTCGCCGAGATGTGGGAGCGGTTTTCCTTCTACGGCATGCGGGGTCTGCTGATCTTCTTCCTGACCCAGCACTTCCTGTTCGACGACAAGTTCGCGGGCAGCCAGTACGGCGCCTACAGCTCGCTGGTGTACCTGCTGCCGCTGATCGGCGGGGTGCTGGCGGACCGCTATCTGGGCACGCGCAAGGCCATCGCCTTCGGCGCTCTTTTGCTGGTGGCCGGCCACCTGACCATGGCGATCGAGGGCGCGCCGGCCCAGCAGACGCTGACCTATGCGGGTCACACCTATGCGGTCCAGGCGGCCGACGGCCGCGCCGGGGCGGTGAGCAAGCTGAAGGTGGGCGACGGCGCCTATGCCTTCGGTTCGGACGACAGCGGCGGGCTGAAGATCGAGGGCCTGCCGGCCGCCGCGCCCCTGCCGTCGGTGCTGCCCGAGGGCTCGTTCGCCATGACGACGGTCCGCGATCAGAAGTTCGTCGGGATCTTCTACCTCGCCATCTCCCTGATCATCATGGGCGTGGGGTTCCTGAAGGCGAACATCTCCTCGATCGTCGGCCAGCTCTACAAACAGGGCGACCCCCGCCGCGATCCGGGCTTCACCCTCTACTACTACGGCATCAATCTGGGGGCCTTCTGGGCCTCGGTGCTGTGCGGCTATCTGGGCCAGACCTATGGCTGGAGCTACGGCTTCGGCCTTGCGGGCGTCGGCATGGCGTTGGGCTATCATCGTCTTCGTGCTGGGCAAGCCGCTGCTGGAAGGTCATGGCGAGCCGCCCGACCCGGTCAAGCTCAAGGCGCCCCTGATCGGCCCGATCAGCCGCGAGTGGCTGATCTACATCCTGGCCTTCGTCGGGCTGGCGGCGGTGTGGCTGCTGGTGCGGCGCTACGACTGGGTGGGTTATCTGCTGGGCGCCGGCTCGGTGGCCGTGCTGACCTATGTGGGCTGGCACATGGTCGCCAAGTGCGGCCGGGTGGAGCGCGACCGGCTGCTGCTGGCCATGCTGTTGGTGCTGGGCGCGGTGGTGTTCTTCACCCTGTTCGAGCAGGCGGGCACTTCGCTGAACCTGTTCGCGAACCGCAACACCGACCTCAACGTGCTCGCCGCGCCGGTCACCTGGAGCGCCCCCTTCGGCAAGGTGGTGTTCGGCACGGCCGCCCAGCTCGCCGCCGCCGGGATCGATGCGTCCAAGGTGCTGTGGGTGGACATGACCGTCACCGCCGCCCAGACCCAGTCCTTCAACGCCGGCTTCATCCTGATCTTCGCGCCGATGTTCGCGGCGCTGTGGGCCAAGCTCGGCAAGGCGGGCAGGGAGCCGGACCCGCTGTTCAAGTTCGGCCTGGGCCTGTTGCAGGTGGGGCTGGGCTTCCTGGTGCTGGTGTGGGGCGCGGGCACGGCGGACGCCGCCTTCCGCCTGCCGCTGATCCTGTTGGGCGTCACCTATCTGCTGCACACCACCGGCGAGCTGTGCCTGTCGCCCGTGGGGCTGTCGGAGATCACCAAGCTGTCGCCGGCCATGATCGTCTCGACCATGATGGCGGTGTGGTTCCTGGCCAGCTCCTGGGCCGCAGTTCATCGGCGGCTGGGTGGCGGGCTTGGCGGGATCCGAGACGATCGGCGGCCAGGTGGTCGATCCGGCCCTGGCGCTGAAGACCTCGCTCGGGCGTGTTCCAGACCATCGGCTGGTGGGGGATCGGCTTCGGCGTGCTGTTCCTCGTGCTCAGCCCGCTGCTCAAGCGCCTCGCGCACGGCGCCGACAACACGGTGGCCGAAGCCTAGTCGCTTCAAGCAATTCCAGTCGTCATGGCCGGGCTCGTCCCGGCCACCCATGAACACCGCCCTTGCAGGAGTCGCCTGCTAAGCATGGGTCCCCGGAACAAGTCCGGGGATGACGGAATTGAGAGCGGCTCTTAGACCAGCTTGGCCTTCTGCAGGGTCTTGTAGGCCTTCAGCACGCGCTGGAGCTTATGCTCGGCGGAGCGGTCGCCGCCGTTGGAGTCCGGGTGGCAGCGCTTGATCAGCTCGGTGTAGCGGGCGCGGATCTTCACGCTGGTGGCGGTCACTTCCAGGTCCAGGTCCGCCAGCGCCATGCGCTCCAGCCGGCCCAGCCGGCGGGCATGCTCCTCGGCCTCGGCGTCGGCCTTGGCGCGGGCGGCGCGGAACAGGCCGAAGGGATCGCGCGCGGTCCGTCCGGCCCCGGCCGCGAACGCCGCCGCCTCGCGAGACGTGCGCGAGGCCTTGAACGCCCAGGTGGGCCGATCGCCGGTGAACGCCTGTTCGCGCACCGTGTCCGCCTCGGACTCGGTTCATGCCAGCGAAGAAGTTCCAGGTCTTGTTGTACTCGGCCGCGTGCGGTTGGCAGAACCAGTAGTGGTCGTCCATCCGCTCGCGCGACTTGGGCGCCTTGGCGGTGGCGACGGCGATGCAGCCGGCATGATCGCAGCGCCGCTCGCCCGGCTTCAGCCCCATCACGTCTTCCTCCCCCTCGCGCGGGGGTTTGACGCGGATGTCCACGAATTTGGGCCGGTATTGAAACGTACTGCTCATAGACGCGAAGTATGGGCCGCGGGCGCGCGGGTTCAAGGACCGAAGGAGTTTATTCGTGGGCGAAACGGCTGGGCGCATCTCTTCCAAGCTGACTGAGGCGTTTTCGCCCCAGAAGCTGGAGCTCGTAGACGATAGCTCTCGCCATGCCGGCCACGCCGGTGCGCGCGAAGGCGGAGAGAGCCACTTCACCCTCACCATCGTGTCCGCGGCTTTCGAGGGCCTTAACCGCGTCGAACGTCAGCGGCGGATCAACACGGTCCTGGCCGAGGAACTGGCCGGTCCGGTCCACGCCCTGTCGATCAAGGCCCTCGCGCCAGGGGAGTAGGCGGCGCGGTCCTAGGCCTCGCGGTTCGCTTCCATGGCCGCGACCACCATCAGCCCGCCAATGATCGAGACGTGCTCCATCACGGTGCGGAATTCGGTCATCGCCGCGTCGCCCTGACAGGGCCCAAAAGGCGTGGGCGATGGGGATGGTCAGGGCCGTGAACACGCCGAGCGCGCCTGCGCCCAGCCAGGTCCACTTCCCGCCCAGGATCACCACCAGCGAGCCAACGAGGCAGGTGACGATCAGCGCCACGCCATAAACCGCCGGCGGGTGCAGGCCGAAGTGGGTCATCTCCCCCGGGATCGTGGACCACTGGACGGCGTGTTGAATTCCCGCGCCCCAGAACGGCACGTAAAGCAGGATGCGAGCTAACAAGATGGAACGCGCGCGCCTTGAGAAGCGCGTTGATAACGCTGGGCATTACGAATTCCCCCGGTTTCACGGCGTCACGGCGACCGTGATTGGGGGCATCTTGTCTGGAATCGGCGCGGCGGCAAGGGGAACTCGTTCGGTTGGGTTCCGTCCGCCCTGGGGCCGAGCCTAGAACCGCCGAGCCGCGCCTATGTAGACCTGAGCGTCCGGGGTCGCGCGATTGAGTCCCGAGGTTCACGCCCCCGTCGAACTGGACATCCGGCGCGCGCTTCGGAACCCAGGCGGCGGCGAAATCGAGCGAATATTGGCGCGTCGAGCCGGCTGGATCGAAGTTCTCCTGGGCCCAGAGCTCCACCGTTCCAAGGAGCGGGCCGACGGCGTGACCCAGGCCCACGGGCAGAGATAGCGCCAGATGCCGGCCTGAGCCCGAGGCGTTCGCCAGAATGTCGGCCTCCGGCGCCAGGCCGAGAGACCATCCGCCAGGCAGGGCGAAGGCTGTGGGGATCAGCAGGCCGCCCTCCCACTCGCCGTTTCCCACCCCAGGTCGCGCGGTCGGCGCTTTCACAAAGGGCTCCAGCGCCAGACCGAAGGCCCCGCCGGCGTTTCCAACCAGGTTCAGCTTGGCGCGCAGATAGAGGTCGCCGACGCCAGAGACGGTCGAGGCCGCGCCAGCGGCCGGGCCCTGGGTCCGCACCCGCGCGTAGGGGGCGATGTTCGCTTCGATGTCGAAGCTGTCGGTCAGGCCGAGCTTCAGGGTCGGATTGGTGTAGAGCCATGCGTCGGTGGTCACCCCGCCGGATACGCCGTGGGTCTCGTTGAGGACGTCGCTCTCGATCTGCCAATGGCCGGCGTCCACCGTGCAAACGGCCGTACCCTTGGAGGGCCGGTCCGGACAGAAGGGGCGCAGAGCCGGGGCATCCTGCGCCTGCGCGGCGCCGGACAGGGCTCCGCCGCCCAGCACGCTCGCCAGAACGACGGCGAAGATTGCGACTTGGCCCCTCAAGCCTCCTCCGCCGTCTCCGGGCGGGGCTGACGCGGATCGCGGTGATCTGGTTGCGCTGGCGGCGCAGCACCTGGAAGCGGTGGCCGTGGAAGATGAAGGTCTGGCCGGGTTCGGGGATGGTCTGGGCCTCGTGGATCACCAGCCCGGCGATGGTCACCGCGTCGTCGTCGGGCAGGTCCCAGTCCATGGCCGGTTGAGGTCGCGGATGGCACCGCCCCTTCGACATGGACCGAGCCGTCGGGCTGGCGGCGCAGGCCTGGACGGGCGGCGGGTCGTATTCGTCCTCGATCTCGCCGACGATCTCTTCGAGGATGTCCTCCAGCGTCACCAGGCCCTGCAGGGCGCCGTACTCGTCGACCACCAGGGCGAAGTGGCTCTTGGTTTTCAGGAAGGCGTTCAGCTGATCCTTCAGATTGGTGGTCTCGGGAATGAACCAGGGCTCGCGCGCCAGGGCGGTCGACATCCAGGTCGTCGAGGCGCCCGTCCGGCTCGGCGACGCGCGCGCAGCAGGTCCTTGGCGTGCAGCACGCCGACGATGTTGTCCGGATCGTCGCGCTAGAGCGGCATTCGGGTGTGGGAGCTGGCCAGCGCCTGGTCGATCAGCTCCGCGGCGGCAGGTCGGCGTCGATCATGTCCATCGGCCGGCGGTGGACCATCACCTCGCCGACACGTCCATCTCCGACAGGTCCAGCACCCCGCCCAGCATCCGCCGGTCGCGGCTCTCCACGACGCCCTCGGAGTGGTGATATTCGACCGCGCCGCGGATTTCCTCGTGGGCGGCCAGCACGTCGATCTCCATGTCGAAGTTCGATGCCGAACAGGCCCAGCGTCTGGCGCACGATCAACTGCACCGCGTCCACGATCGGCCCGAACATGCGCACGAACGAACGGTCGGGATCGACAGGGCCCGCGCCACGTCGTCGGGCCGGGTGATGGCGAGGGTCTTGGGCAGCACTTCGCCGAAAACCAGCATCAGCACCGTCATCACGCCGGTGGCCATCGCCACGCCCAGGGCGCCGGGGATGGCCTCGGTAATAACGCTGGTGGTCAGGGCCGAGGCCAGGATGTTGACCACATTGTTGCCGAGCAGGATCGCGCCGATCATGTTCTCGCGGTCCGCAGCAGCCTGTTGACCCGCCGGGCGGCCTTGTCGCCGTCGCGCTCCAGCTGGTGCATCCGCCCGCGGCTGGCGGCGGTCATCGAGGTCTCGGCGGCCGAGAACAGCGCCGAGACGGTCGAGCAGGGCGATGATGGGCAGGAACACCACGCTGAGGGTCGGCGATCACGCCTGGGCTCCTTCGGCGATCAGGAAGTCGCGCACGGCCTCGGGGTCGACGTCCTTGGCGGTGAAGGCCTCGCCGATGCCGCGCGCCAGGATGAAGGTCAGCCGGCCGGCCTCGGCCTTCTTGTCCTGGGCCATGTGGGCGACCAGGCGCTCGGCCGGGAAACGGCCGCCGGCAATGTCGTCCAGGCGCGTCGGCAGGCCGGCGGCGGCGATGGCCGCCTCGGCGCGCGCGGCGTCCTCGTCGGAGCACAGGCCCTGGGCCGGCGGAAAACCGGAAGGCCATGGCGCAGCCCAGGGCGACGGCTTCGCCATGCAGCAGCGCATCGCCGTAGCCGGTCTCGGCCTCCAGGGCGTGGCCGAAGGTGTGGCCGAGATTGAGCAGCGCGCGGCGGCCGGCTCTCGTTTTCGTCCTCGGCGACGATCTCGGCCTTCATCTCCACGGAGCGCGCCACGGCGTAGGTCAGCGGCTCGGGGTCGCGCGGCCAGCACCGCTGCGCCGTTGGCTTCGAGCCAGTCGAAGAAGTCCGCGTCGCCCAGCAGGCCGTACTTGACCACCTCGGCGTAGCCGGCGCGCATCTCGCGGTCGGGCAGGGTGTCCAGCACGTCAAGGTCGGCCAGCACCAGGCGCGGCTGGTGGAAGGCGCCGATCAGGTTCTTGCCGCGCGGCGGTGTCGATGGCGGTCTTGCCGCCCACCGAGGAATCGACCTGGGCCAGCAGGGTCGTCGGGATCTGGATGAAGTCGATCCCGCGCTTGTAGATCGCCGCGGCGAAGCCGGTCAGGTCGCCGATCACCCCGCCGCCGAAGGCCACGATCAGGTCGCCGCGGTCCAGCTCCAGCGCCAGCAGGCGGTCGCAAAGGTCCGCCAGGCCCTCGAAGCTCTTGGTCTGCTCGCCCGGCGGCACGACGATCATCGACGCGTCGATGCCGGCCGCGGCCAAGCTCTGCGTCAGGCGCTCGCCGTGCAGGCGCGGCCACGGTCTCGTCGCGTGACGACCGCCGTGCGTCCGCGCGTCAGCAGCGGCGCGCACAGCTCGCCCGCGCGCGCGATCAGGCCCGGGCCGACCACGACCGGATAGGCCCGATCGCCCAGCCCGACCTCGATGAAGTCGCGCTCGCCCAGCCCCATCTTGATCTTCAGCATGACGCGGGCGTCTCCAGGCGTTTGTTCAGCGCCGCCACGATGGCCTTCACCGCCTCGCCCACCGGCCGGTCGTCGGCGGCCACCGTGATGTCGGCGAGAGCGTAGACGGGATAGCGGTCGGCCATCAGGGCGGTCAGCACCTGCGGGGGTCCTTGCCGGTGAGCAGGGGGCGGGTGTCCTTGCGGCCCACCCGCCGGACCATGACGTCGAGGTCCGCTTTCAGCCAGACCGAGATCGCGTCCGCTTCGATCAGGGCGCGGATCTCAGGGTCCATGAAGGCGCCGCCGCCGGTGGCGAGCACGTGCGGGCCCGACTTCAGCAGCCGCGCGATCACCCGCCGCTCGCCCGCGCGGAACTCCGCCTCGCCCATCTCGGCGAAAATCTCGGGGATCGAGCAGCCGGCGGCGACCTCGATCTCGTGGTCGGCGTCGTGGAAGGGCAGGCCCAGGGTCTGGGCGAGCTTTCGCCCGACGGTGGTTTTTCCTACGCCCATCAGGCCCACGAGCGCTATGGTGCGTTCACGCAAGGCGGATCGCGCGGTCATGCGCGCGCCTCTCGGGGCGGGCGTCGCCGCCGCCTTGTTCCGGCCTTAAGGCCGGCCTTGAAGGATGCGGCGTCGGCGTCTGTTGGGAGCCCAGTCATGGCTGGCATGGCCTTTACACGATCGGTTCGCAGGCCGCCATGGCGGGCGGCGAGGCGCAAGCGCCTGTCAGCCGCCGTCGTGGCCGTTTCGCTCGTCGCGGCGGCGACGGGCCCCGCCGGGGCGCAGGTGCAGGTGCAGACCCTGCCGGCGCCCGACCTGTTCTCCGCCGGCTCAGGGACGGGCCAGCTTCCCGACAGCCTTTGGACCGGCTCCTCCGGCGCTCTGGCGCGCGCGGTGATCCCGACGCTCGGCGGCGCGGCCCTGTCTCCGGCGGCGGCGGCCTTGGCGCGGCGGGTGCTGTCCACCGGCGCGATCGGCCCCGAAGGCGCGGGGCAGGACCCCGATCTCGCCGGCGCGCGGGCCTTGGCGCTGCTGGGCCTTGGCGATGCGGCGGCGGTCGAGGCCATCGTGTCGCGCACGCCCAGTCTCGGCCAGAAGCCGGCGCTCGCCCAGGCGGGCGCCGAGGCGGCGCTGGACCTCGGCCAAGACGACAAGGCCTGCGCCATCGAGGAGTCACTGGCGATCGGCCGCGACCAGCCCTACTGGCTGAGGCTGCGCGCCTTCTGCCAGGTGTTGGCGGGGCAACAGCCGGCGGCCCAGCTCACCCTCCAGCTCGCCGGCCAGCAGAGTTCAAAGCCCGATTTCGCGCGACTGATGGCCGCGCTTCTCGCCAAGACGGCGGGCGAGACGCCGGCCCTGGACGACGGGCTGGACTATGCCCTGTCGCGCCGCGTGGCCGCAGACTGGACCCAGGGCCTCGACGCCGCGCCGGCCGCCATCGCCGTGGCCCTGGCCCGCGATCCGATGTCGCCGCCCGCCGCCCGTATCCTGGCGGCTGCGAGGGCCGCCCGCCTGGGCCTGCCGCAGCCGGGCGCCTACGCCGGGTTCGCGCCGCCGCCTCTGGCTCCTCCGCCCGCGCCCGCCGTTGCTCCGCCTGCGCCGGCCGATGGGTCAGCGCCTCCACCCGCCGCGCCTTCGCCGCCCTCGGCCGCCGACATCGCCGCATCCGCCAATCAGCCCGGCCCGGCCGGCGAGGCCGCGCTGGTCGCCCTGGCCGCCACGACGCAGGACCTCGGCGTGAAGGAGGCCGCAACGCTCGCCCTGCTGAAGCGCGCCCAGACGCCAGCCGAGTTCCAGGCTTTGGCTGGGTTGGCCGAGCCTCAGATCGCCCAGCTCGTCGCCGCCGGGGCCGTGTTCCGCGAGCCGGTGTTGATCGCCATGGCCGCCGCCACGGCCGGCGACGCCGCCTCGGCCCGCACGGCCCGCGCCCAGGTGGGTCAGGGGAGCGCCTCGCCGGCGCCGCTGGACCTCGCCCTGCTCGACGCCCTGATCGACGCTTCATCCGGCCGTCCTGCGGATGCGCTTGGCGCGGTCGCCGCCGCGTCGGCGGGCGCTGACGTGGCCGGCGGCGTTCGGATCGGGGCCGCCATGGCCGAGCTGGCCGCCGATGGCGCGGTCCTCTCGCCGGCGCAACGCTACGCCTTGTCGATGGCGCCCCTGTCGCCCGGCCGAGCTTCGCCCGCGCGCCTGATGGCGCTGAAGCTTTCGGCCGACCAGGGACGCATGGGCGATGCGGCCCTCTACGCCCTCGCCATCGCCGCTCATAGCGGGGCCCAGGGCCTCGCCCCCGCCGACCGCGCGGCGCTGATCGGGGCGCTGCACAAGGCCGGCCTGACGGCGGACGCCAAGGCCCTGGCCGTGGAGGGGCTCGTCCAGCTCCAGGGGCCGCGATGAGCGGAGAGGGCTGGGCCGAAGCCTTCCTGGAGATGATGGCGGTCGAGCGGGCCGCCGCGCGCAACACCCTGACCGCCTATGGCAAGGACCTGGCCGACGCCGGCGGCTTCCTGGCCGGGCGGGGACGCAGCCTGTCTGACGCTTCGGCCGAGGACGTGGAGGCCTACTTCGAGTCCCTCGGCGCGCGCGGCCTGTCGGCGTCCACGGCGGCGCGGCGGCGCGCGGCCCTGCGCCAGTTCTACCGCTTCGTGCTGGGCGAGGGCTGGCGGGCGGATGATCCTTCGCGCCGGGTGGACGCCCCGCGCCAGGGCCGGCCCCTGCCCAGGGTGCTGAGCCGCGAGGAGATGGAGCGGCTGATCGCCGCCGCCGCCGCCCGTGACGGCGCCCAGGGCCTGCGCCTCGCCTGCATGGTGGAGCTGATCTACGCCTCGGGCATGCGGGTGTCCGAGCTGCTATCCCTGCCGCTGGCGGCCCTGGCGCGCGATCCGGCCTATCTGATCGTCATGGGCAAGGGCGGCAAGGAGCGGCTGGCGCCCTTGAACGACGCGGCCCGCACGGCGGTGAAGGCCTATCTGGAGGTTCGGCCGGTCTTCGTCCACGGCCCGCCCAGCCCCTGGCTGTTCCCCTCTCGCGGGGCAGGGGGCCGGCTGACGGCGCGGCGGTTCTCCCAGCTCCTGGGCGAAGCGGCGGCGGACGCGGGGATCGATCCGGCTCGGGTCAGCCCGCACGTGCTGCGCCACGCCTTCGCCACGCATCTTCTGGAAGGCGGCGCGGACCTGCGCACGGTGCAGACCCTGCTCGGCCACGCCGACATCTCCACCACCCAGATCTACACCCACGTGGCCGAGGACCGCCTGCGCGAGGTGGTGCAGACCAAGCATCCGCTGGGCCGCAAGGACTAGGCTCGCCTCCGCTGGACGGGCCGGTTAGATTGCCGGCTGGGCCGAATGATCGAACACGCGAGCGAGGCTTCCCCATGAAGATGCGAACCCTGGGCCCCAAGGGGCCGTCCGTCTCGGCCATCGGGCTGGGCTGCATGGGCATGAGCTGGGCCTATGGGGCCGGCGCGCCGGACGAGGCGGAGTCCATCGCCGCGCTTCACAAAGCGGTGGAGCTGGGGATCACTTTCTTCGACACCGCCGAGGTTTACGGGCCTTTCCACAACGAGGAGGTCGTCGGGCGCGGGCTGAAGCCGTTCCGCGACAAGCTGTTCATCGCCACCAAGTTCGGCTTCGCCATTCCGCAGGGGACCGAGTCGGGCGGCGGGAACCCGGGTTCCTTCGGTCGCAACAGCCGGCCCGAGCACGTGAAGGAGGTCGCCGAGGCGTCGCTGAAGCGGCTGCAGACCGACCGCATCGATCTGTTCTACCAGCACCGCGTCGACCCCGACGTGCCGATCGAGGACACCGTCGGCGCCCTGAAGGACCTGATCGCCGAGGGCAAGGTGCGCCACTACGGCCTGTCGGAGGCCTCGGCCCGCACCATCCGCCGCGCCCATGCCGTCCACCCGGTCACGGCGCTGCAGAGCGAATACTCCCTGTGGACCCGCGAGGTGGAGGGCTCCATCATCCCGACCTGTCGCGAGCTGGGGATCGGCTTCGTGCCCTACAGCCCCCTCGGCCGGGGCATCCTGGCCGGCGGTCTGGCGATCGGGGAGGGCGACCGCCGCGCGGCCATGCCCCGCTTCCAGGGCGAAAACCTCAAGCGCAATCAGGCCCTGGTCGAAAACCTTCAGGCTGTGGCGAAGCAGAAGGGCTGCACGCCCGCCCAGCTCGCCATCGCCTGGGTGCTGGCGCAAGGCGAGGACATGGTCCCCATCCCCGGCATGCGCCGCCCCTCACGGGTGGCCGAGAACGTGGCGGCCACAGAGATCGCCCTGTCGGGCGCCGACCTCGCCGCCATCGAGCGCGCCATCCCGGCCGATGAGGTCGCCGGCGACCGCTACAACGCCGCGATGATGAGCTGGATCGAGCAATAGGACGCCAGCCAGGCGCCGGCCCCGTGCTTGTCCCTCGCCCTGATCACGCCTAAGTCTCCCGCTTCCCCGAGCGCCCGCGCACCGAATGTCCGCATCCCCCCGCCATTACCTCGACTTCGAAAAGCCGATCGGCGATCTGGAGTCCAAGATCGAGGAGCTGGACAAGCTCTCCGAGACCACGGGCCCCGGCGCGTTCGATTCGGAGATCGCCTCCTTGCGCGCCCGCGCGGCGGTCCTGCGCGAGGAGGCCTACGCCGACCTCGATCCTTGGCGGAAGACCCAGGTGGCCCGCCATCCGGATCGCCCGCATCTGCTCGACTACATCGGCGGCCTGATCGAGGAGTTCGTGGAGCTGCGCGGCGACCGCAAGTTCGCCGACGACCAGGCCATCGTGGGCGGGCTGGGCCGTTTCCGGGGCCAGCCGGTCGTCGTCATGGGCACCGAGAAGGGCCACGACACCACCACCCGCCTGAAGCACAACTTCGGCATGGCGCGGCCCGAGGGCTATCGCAAGGCGGTGCGGCTGATGGACATGGCCGAGCAGTTCGCCCTGCCGGTGCTCACCTTCGTGGACACCGCCGGCGCCTATCCGGGCGTGGGCGCCGAGGAGCGCGGCCAGGCCGAGGCTATCGCCCGCTCCACCGAGCGGGGCCTGACCCTGCCGACGCCCTTCATCGCCACCATCACCGGCGAGGGCGGCTCGGGCGGCGCGATCGCGCTGGCGGCCGCCAACAAGGTGCTGATCCTGGAGCACTCGATCTATTCGGTGATCTCGCCGGAGGGCTGCGCCTCGATCCTGTGGCGCGACAACGCCCGCGCCCAGGACGCCGCCGAGGCGATGAAGATCACCGCCCAGGACCTGATCGGCCTGAACATCGTCGACCGCATCGTGGAAGAGCCGTCCGGCGGCGCCCACGCGGACCCCGAGGCCGCTATCAAGGCGGTGGGCGACGCGGTGGAGGAGGAGCTGCGCGGCCTTTCGGTGCTCAGTCCCGAAGCCCTGCGGACCCAGCGCGCCGAGCGCTTCTACGCCATCGGCAGGAATCTGGGATGAGCCGGGTTCTTCTGTCGGCGGCGGCGCTTGTTGCGGGTCTGTCCGTCGCCAGCGCGGCGGCGGCGGCGTCCAACGCCGAGATCGAGAAACACTACACGCCCGCGCTCCAGACGTGCCTGGACTCCGATGCCGGCGCCTCGACCATGGGCCAGATCGGCTGCATCGGCGCGGAGCTGAAGATCCAGGACGGCCGTCTGAACGCCGCCTACCGCAAGGCCATGGGCGAGCTCACCTCAGGCCAGAAGACCAAGCTCCAGGCCGCCCAGCGCGCCTGGATCGCCTTCCGAGACGCCGACTGCGCGGCGCAGGAGGATCAGGACTGGGGCACGATGTCGCGGGTGTTCGCCAACGACTGCGTGCTCAGCCGCACCGTCGAGCGCACCATCGAGCTTGAAGGCTATCCGCCCGACGGGGCAGCGCCCGCAAACTAGGCGATCGCCTTTCAGCGCCTCGCCTAGGGCCTCCACCGACTCTGCGGTGGTGGCCCACGAGCACATGAAGCGCACCGTGCCGTCCGTGAAGCGATGCACGGACCAGCCGGCGGCCGTCAGGGCCTGAAGCCGCGCCTCGTCCATCTGGACGAACACGCCGTTGGACCGCACGGGGTGCGCGATGGGGAAGGGCATCAGGGCGGCGAGCCTGGCGGCCATGGCGTTGGCGTGGCGGGCCCGCTCCACGAAGGCGCCGGACTTCAGCATGCCGATGAACGGCGCGGCGAAGAACCGGCCCTTGGAGGGCAGCTGGCCGCCCTGTTTCAGCCGCGCGTCCAGGCGCCGCGCCAGGGTCTTGTCGAACAGCACCAGGGCCTCGGTAGGCGGCATGCCAGCTTTCGTGCCGCCTAAGACCAGGATGTCGATACCCAGGGATTTCAGCGCCTTGGGATCGAAACCTGCGGCGGCCGCATTGGCCATGCGCGCGCCGTCCAGGTGTACGCCCAGCCCCTTGGCCTTGGCGGCGGCGGTCAGGGTCGCGATTTCGCCGGCCTCATAGACGGTCCCGTACTCGGTGGCGTTGGTGAGCGACAGGGCGGCGGGCGACTGGATGTAGGAGACCTCGGGCTCGTCCAGCGCCCTGGCCAGCGCGGCGGGGTCGATCTTGCCCGAGGCGCCAGGCAGGCCGACGACGCCCAGGCCGTGGCCGAAGAAGGCCGGCGCTCCGGTCTCATGGGTGGCCGCGTGGGCGTCGACGTGGGCCAGCACCGCCTCGAACGGCTGGCACAGGGCCGCGAGCGACAAGGCGTTGGCCGCCGTGCCCGAGCCGAGGAACCGCACCTCCACGTCCGCGTCCAGGAAGGCGCGCACCGCGTCCGCCGCCTCGGCGGTGACGTGGTCGCTCCCATAGCCCGACGCGAAGCCCGCGTTGGCCGCGACCAGGGCCTCCATGGCTTCGGGCGCGGCGCCGGCGGTGTTGTCGGAAGCGAAGTCGTAGCGGGCCATCCGGCCTCCTAGCATGGCGGCCGGCGCCTTACCGCCCTTTAGGTCAAGACGCGGGCGCCGCGGGCTCCTGGCGGTTCAGACGGATGGCGAACTTCACGTGCGCGCCCTCGACGGGCTCGCCGTCTTTGGTCCACGGATTCACGCCCATGGATGACGCCACGCGGACGGCGGCCAGGCCGAAGTCCATGCCGGCGGGGTCCTCGCTCAGCACCTGACAGGCGGTCATCATGCCCTGGCCGTCGGCCACGCAGTCGAGCACCGCCCGTCCGGTCTTCAGTCCCGCGTCGGCGGCCTTGGGCGGGAATATCTCCTGAACCTTGTCCGCCGACAGGGTGCGAATCCATTCGGGGCTGGTGATGGTGTGCGGGCCGGCCGGATCAGGCGCCCGGACAACGAGCCGGACCCTCAGCTGATTGATGTTCGCGCCGCCGAGCGGGTCCAGGTCTACGCTGAACAGGCGTGCGAGCTCGCGGGCCGCCCGCGCCGCGCCGCCGGCGCTCTGCGCGCCCGCCTCGACGTCGCAGCTGCTCAGGCGTCCGTCGAAGGTGATGCGGCAGATCAAGGGGACCTTAGCCCCGGGCCGGGCCGACGCGTCGGCGAACGCCTTGTCCACATCCGCGCTGCTCGGCGCCTTGGCCCAGATCACTTGCGGCAGCACGACGGGGCCCTTCGCCTGGGCTGCCGGAACGCCCAGACAGACCAGCGCGGCCGCGGCGAGCCCCATATATCGAAGCCTCATGGCGATCCTCTCCCTAGCTGTTTGGGAGAATGATCGCGCAACGACGACAAAACTCAACCTGAGACCGCCCCTTGCGGCGCCCGTGGCGGGGCTCAACGTCCTGCCTGAGCCGCAGGTTGGGAGCGTCGCGGCTGGCGCGCTCCCCGATCAGAGGCCCGGCCATCTCCTCGACGCCGACGCTGGCGCCCAGGTCACTGAGTTTTCCGAGACTGCGTCGCGGTGTTCGCCGCGGTCGGTGCGGGCTCCTTGTCGTTGAGGCGAAGGGCGAATTTCACATGCGCGCCTTCGGCCGGAAGACTCGTCATCGGTCCACGGGTTGACACCCATGGCGGACGCAACGCGCACTGCCGCGGGGCCAAAATCCATGCCCGACAGGGTCTTCACTCAAGACCTGACAGTTGGTCATCATGCCGTGGGCGTCGGCCACGCAGTCCAGCACCGCCCGCCCGGTCTTCAGCCCCGCGTCGGCGGCCTTGGGCGGAAAGATCTGCTGCGCGCTGTCGGATGCGGCCGGTGCGGACCCACTCAGGCTCGCTGATGGTCCTTTCAGCCAAAGGTTGGCCGGGTGGAGGGAAATAGATCGGCACGTCGACCCGCAGCTTCTTCAGAGTGGCGACGTCCTGCGACTCCATGCTTAGCTTGAAGAACTTGGTCAAGGATCGCGCCGCCCTTCCGAAGCGGCCGTCGTCAAGGTTCGACGACGGGGCAAGGCAATCCCGAACGGCGCCATCGGGGTTCACATGGCAACGCAAAACGACGTGGCCCGCCACCTTTGATGATTGCGGGTAGGCGCTCTCAATGTCCTGAGTGGATGGCGCCGAGAGCCAAAGCGGGTTGGTAATGACGAGCACGTCATCGACGTACCCCCCTCCGTTATGGCTTCCGCCACCCCCCGCGAAGTTGATCGGAATTCGCACTGTGCCCCCGGTGACCGCTTTCCTGTCAACCGTCTTTGGGCGCATCAGGAACCGCTTGGAAAGCAGTAAGGCCGCGCTACCAAAGCCATGTCCTTGCGGCGTCTCTTGAACAACCTTGCAGTCCGTAAGAATGCCTTGGGCGTTCACGATACAGGATATTGTCGCCAGCCCGCTGATGCCTGACCGTATAGCGGAGGCCGGAAATGCACCGCTCAAATCTTCAGCGGTCGGAATTCTCAACCAGTCTGGATTTGTGATCTGCTGTGCTGGCTGCCGCCGCCAAGACAGCTGACCCACCAGCCGCAGCAATGGCTATCGCCGCCGCGACGATTCTGCTTCATCTCGATGTCCCCCAAGCATAACGCTGGGGACAGAAAACACGGGAGCTATCTGAAATTCAACCCAAGGCTGCCGTTTGGCGTGGGCGCCTACACCAACGCTCCGTGGCAGTGCTTGAACTTCTTGCCTGAGCCGCAGGGGCAGGGGGCGTTGCGGCCGGTGCGTTCCCAGCCGGCCGGCAAGGCCGACAGGGGCAGGGCGGCGCGCTGGTCGTTGGAGATGCTGGCCAGGCGCGCGGCGCTCTGGGCCTCGTTCTCGCCGGTCAGCGGGTCCATGTGCACCTCCACCAGTTCGCCCAGCGGCGCGGCCGGCATGGGCGGCGGCTCCTCGAAGCGGAACTCGATGGTCATGCACCAGCGGGTGACGTTCTCGCGCAGGTCTCCCAAGAGCTTCTCGAACAGGGAGAAGGCCTCGGTCTTGTACTCGTTCAGCGGGTCGCGCTGGCCGTAGCCGCGCAGGCCGATGACGTTCCTCAGGTGGTCGAGGTGCATCAGGTGCTCGCGCCACTCCAGATCGATGGTCTGCAGCAGGAAGTTCTTCTCCAGCCCGCGCATGTGCTCGGCGCCGATCATGGCCTCGCGCTCGGCGGCGCGGGCGTCGGCGGCCTGGACGATGCGCTGTTCGATCTCCTCGCTGGCCACGCCTTCCTCGGCGGCCCAGTCCTTGACCGGCAGCTCAAGCCCGAGCAGCTCCTTCAGCCGCTCGTTCAGGCCGTCCACGTCCCACTGCTCGGCATAGGCCTTGGGCGGCATGGCGCGCTTCACCAGATCGGCCACCACGTCGCGGCGCATCTCGGCGATCTCTTCGGAGAGGTCGGCGGCCTCCATGAATTCCTGGCGCTGCTCGAAGATGGCCTTGCGCTGGTCGTTCACCACGTCGTCGTATTTGAGCAGGTTCTTGCGGATGTCGTAGTTGCGCGCCTCCACCTTCTTCTGGGCGGTGGCGATGGCGCCGTTCAGCCAGCGGTGGGTGATGGCCTCGCCCTCGGCCACGCCGAAGGTGCGCATGATCGAATCCAGCCGGTCGCCGGCGAAGATGCGCAGCAGGTCGTCCTCGCAGGACAGGAAGAACTTGGAGTGGCCCGGGTCGCCCTGCCGGCCGGTGCGGCCGCGCAGCTGGTTGTCGATCCGCCGGCTCTCGTGCCGCTCGGTGCCGAGCACGTACAGGCCGCCGGCGGCCAGGGCCTCGTTCCTCAGGGCCAGGACCTCGGGCTCGAATTCCTTGCGCTGCTCCAGCGCCATCTCCGGCGTGACCTCGATGCCGAGCCCGCGCTGTTCGTGGCGCCAGCGCTCGATCTTCATGTCGAGGTTGCCGCCCAGCTGGATGTCCGTGCCGCGGCCGGCCATGTTGGTGGCGATGGTCACCGCGCCGGGCACGCCCGCCTCGGCGACGATGAAGGCTTCCTGTTCGTGATAGCGGGCGTTCAGCACCTGGTGCGGGATGCCGGTGCGCTTCTTCCCGTCGATCTCGAACTTGTGGGTCTTCAGCAGCTCCGACAGCTGCTCGGACTTCTCGATGGACACGGTGCCGACCAGGATCGGCTGGCTGCGCACGTAGCAGTCTTCGATCTGGGCGATGATCGCCTGGTTCTTCTCGTCGGAGGTGCGATAGACCTCGTCGTCGTCGTCGATCCGCGCCACCGGCACGTTGGTGGGGATCTCGGCCACGTCCATCTTGTAGATGTCGCCGAATTCCTGCGCCTCGGTGGCGGCCGTGCCGGTCATGCCCGACAGTTTGTTGTAGAGGCGGAAGTAGTTCTGGATGGTGACCGAGGCGAGGGTCTGGTTCTCGGGCTGGACCTCGGTCTTCTCCTTGGCCTCGATCGCCTGGTGCAAGCCCTCCGACAGCCGTCGGCCCTGCATCATGCGGCCGGTGAACTCGTCGATCAGCATCACCTCGCCGTCGCGCACGATGTAGTCGCGATCGAGCAGATAGAGCACGTTGGCCCGCAGCGCCTGGTTGGCGTGGTGCACCACCGAGATGTTGGCCGGATCGTACAGGCCCGCCGAATCCGGAACCAGGTGGCCGCCGTCCTCCAGCAGCTGCTCGATGGCCTCGGAGCCAAGCTCGGTGAGCATCACCTGCTTCTGCTTCTCGTCGTGTTCGTAGGTCTCGGGGTCCTTGATCAGCTCGCGCACCAGGGCGTCCATGGTGCGGTAGAACTCCGAGCGGTCCTCGGTGGGGCCGGAGATGATCAGCGGCGTGCGCGCCTCGTCGATCAGGATGGAGTCCACCTCGTCGACGATCGCGAAGTTGTGGCCGCGCTGGACCATCTCGCGCGGGTCATAGACCAGGTTGTCGCGCAGATAGTCGAAGCCGAACTCGTTGTTGGTGCCGTAGGTGATGTCCGATCCATAGGAGCGCTGGCGCTCGTTCTGGGTCAGGCCGTGGACGATCACCCCCACCTCCATGCCCAGGAAGCGGTAGATCTGGCCCATCCACTCGGAGTCGCGCTGGGCCAGGTAGTCGTTCACCGTGATCACGTGAACGCCCTTGCTGGCCAGGGCGTTGAGGTAGACGGGCAGGGTGGCGACCAGGGTCTTGCCTTCGCCGGTGCGCATCTCGGCGATGCCGCCCTTGTGCAGCACCATGCCGCCGACCAGCTGCACGTCGAAGTGGCGCATGCCCAGCGTGCGCTTGGAGGCCTCGCGCACCACCGCGAAGGCTTCGTGCAGCAGCTGGTCCAGGGTCTCGCCCTTGGCCAGCCGTTCGCGGAATTCGGCGGTCTTGCCGCGCAGCTCCTCGTCGGACAGAGCCTCGAACTTGGGCTCCAGCGCGTTGATGGCCTGGGTGCGGCTCGAAGCTGGCGGACCGTGCGGTCGTTGGATGAGCCGAAGATACGTTTGGCGAAGCCGAGCATGAGGGGTCCGGAGCGTGGGGCGGCCCTAGTCTCGGCCGGGAACGAAGCGCCGAATTCCTAGCGGGATTCCGCTCGGCGTGCGCGCGCGAGACTTAAGAACGGCTCCCGTCCCTGTCAACGCGGCCCATAGGCGCTTTCCATTGCGGGGGCTTGTCGTTGTATACGCGGCGTGGGCGGCAGACGCTCCGACTCGATCTCAGGACTTGCACAGGAAGGCGGGCGGCATGGCCAGGCCTCATGGCGGACTGGACGCGACAGGACGGAGCCTTTGGGCCGGCTTGGCTCTGGCTGCGTGCGCTCGTCGTCGTCGCTGGGTGCAGCCAGAAACCGGCGTTCGAAAAGCCGCCCGAGGCCGGCGACCGCGCGGTGGCGACGGTCAACGGCCAGACGGTCTGGACCTCCGACGTCAAGCGCGAGGCGGTGGCCCAGGGCATGATCGGCGAAGGCGAGCCGCTGGACGTCTCATCTGACCTGTTCCGCCAGATGCTGGACGAGGTGGTGGACCAGAAGCTGCTGGCCGGCGAAGCGCTCAAGCGCAAGCTCGACAAGGATCCGCTAGCCCAGCGCCGGCTGGCCGCCGCGCGCGAGCGGATCTTGGGCGACATGCTGGTGGAAGGGGTCGTGGACCGGGCGGTCACCGACCAGGCGATCCAGACGCTCTATGACGAGCAGCTCAAGCGCTCCAAGCTCACCGACGAAATCCACGCCCGTCAGATCGTGGTGCCGACCCAGGCGGACGCCGAGACGATCAAGAAGCAGCTCGCCGCGGGCGCCGCCTTCGAAGGTCTGGCGCTGGAGCGGTCTATCGACCCGGCCACGCGCTTCAACGGCGGGGACCTCGGCTACTTCACCACCGACGTGATGCCCGACGCCTACGAAGCGGCTCTCAAGAACGCCAAGAAGGGCGCCATCGTCGGGCCGATCAAGGTGGAGAACGGCTGGGCCATCGTGCGCGTGGACGATCGGCGTCCCGAACAGCCGGTCACCTATGAGCAGGCCCGGCCCCAGATCGTCCGGTTCCTGACCTATGACGAGGTGCGCGACCTGCTGAAGCGGCTGCGCGAACAGGCCCACGTCAAGCTGCTGGTCCGCGAGGCGACCGACGTGCCCGGCGCGCCCACCGAGCCGGCCTCCGCGCCCGCGTCCGATCTGCCCGCGGATGCGGAAGGATCGGGCGACGCCCCGCCGGATGCGAAGGACGATGCGCCCGACGCGCCGGCCGCGTCCACGCCAGCACCCGCCAAACCCGACGCCAAGGCGGCGCCGTCGCTGCGGGGAGGCAAGCCGTGAGCCGCCCGCCCTCCGCCAAGGGCCGCCGGCCCGCCGCGCGCGCGCGCCTCAAGGCCAAGGTCAAGGCCAAGGCGCGGGCCAAGACAGTCGAGCCCACGCCCAAGGGGCCGGACCTGGTCGTTCAGGTGGGCCAGACCCTGGAGCGGGCGCTGGACCCGCTCGCCAGCGTGCTGAAGCGCGCCGCCCTGCAGCGGGCCGACCGCGACAACCGCCAGTTCTCCACCCCCGCGACCCCGGCGCCGCCCGCGTCCAAGTCTCAGGCCCCGGTCTCGCCGCTCGCCGTGCCGTTCCCGACGATCCCGCCGGTGGCGGGGGTGGAGCTCGCGGCTGGACGGGCGGGCCTCTACAAGCAGGTGCGCGACGACCTGCTGCTCATGCGGTTCGCCGAGGGCACCACCTGCGCCGGCGTGTTCACCAACCACGGCGTCGGCTCCGCGCCGGTGGACTGGTGCAAACGGCATCTTGAGGCCACGGGCGGCGAGGGGGTGCGGGGCCTGGTGGTCAACTCCGGCTGCGCCAATTCCTTCACCGGCCGGCTGGGCGCGGACGCGGCGCGGCGGGTGGCGGCGGCGGCGTCCAAGCGGCTGGACTGCCGTCAGCGTGACGTGATGCTCGCCTCCACCGGCGTGATCGGCGTGCCGCTGGACGACGCCAAGATCATCGCCCGCCTGCCTGAGCTTGAGCCCCGCCTCGCCGCCGACAACTGGCTGGCCGCGGCCAAGGCGATCATCGACCACCGACACCTTCCCCAAGGGCGCTTGCGCGACGGCCGAGATCGACGGCGTGACCGTGCGCATCGCCGGGCATCGCCAAGGGCTCGGGCATGATCGCGCCGGACATGGCCACCATGCTGGCCTTCGTCGCCACCGACGCGGCGATCTCGCCGGCGGCCCTGCAGACCCTGGTCGGGCTCTATACCCGCTCGACCTTCAACTGCGTCACGGTGGACGGCGACCGCTCCACCAACGACACCTGCCTGCTGTTCGCCACCGGCCAGTCCGGCGCGCCGCGCATCGGCCGGGCCGGCGACCGGCGCCTCGCCGACTTCCGCGAGAAGCTGGAGCAGGTGATGCTCGACCTCGCCCTGCAGCTGGTGCGGGACGGCGAGGGGGCGACCAAGTTCGTCAAGGTCACCGTCTCCGGCGCCGAGACGCCCGCATCGGCCAAGAAGATCGCCCGCACCATCTGCGAGTCGCCCCTGGTGAAGACCGCCATCGCCGGCGAGGACGCCAACTGGGGCCGGATCGTCATGGCCGTTGGCCGGGCGGACGAGCCGATCGAGCGCGAACGGCTGTCGATTCGCTTCGGCGACCTGTGGGCGGCCCAGGACGGCGCGGTCTCCCCGACCTACAACGAGGCCAAGATGAGCGCCTACATGAAGCGCCAGGAGCTGGAGATCGCGGTGGACGTCGGCGTCGGCCGCGCCTCGGCCGTCATGTGGACCTGCGATCTGACCAAGCGCTACATCGAGATCAACGCGGACTACCGGTCCTGACCACGCCCGCGCCCATCCTGCTCGTCGTCGCCTGCGCACTGATCGACATCGACGGGCGGGTGCTGGTCTGCCAGCGGCCGCCCGGCAAGCAGATGGCGGGGCTGTGGGAATTTCCCGGCGGCAAGGTCGAGGCGGGCGAGACGCCCGAAGCCTGTCTGATTCGCGAGCTGGACGAGGAGCTGGGGATCACGGTGGCCGAGGCCTGCCTCGCGCCCTTCGTTTTCGCCTCGCACAGCTACGAGGACTTCCATCTGCTCATGCCGCTCTACCTGTGCCGTCGTTGGGAGGGGTTCGTGCAGCAGCGTGAGCACGCGGCGCTGAAATGGGTGAAACCGGCCGAGTTGGCGGAGCTTCCCATGCCGCCGGCCGACGGGCCGCTGGCGGCTTATCTGCGAGATCTGCTGTGAGCGCGGCTGAGGAGTCGCGACAGACCCGTTCAAGGTGCTATAGCGGATCGATGATGAAACGGACCTTGCTCATCGTCCTGGGGTCGGCCGCGCTCGCGGCCTGTGAGCCACGACGGTACCGCCCCCGCCGCCCCCGCCGCCGGCGGCGCCCGCGGCGACGACCTTCCACGAACAGAATTTCGCCTGGTCCGCCCAGGCGGGGACCGCTTCCATCTACGGCTCGGTGGTCTATCGCAGCGGCGGCGAGCGCTACAGCTGCGCGAGCCAACCGGTGATCCTGATCCCCGACGCGCCCTACAGCCGAGGCCGGATCGCCTCGCTTTACGGCTCGGCGGACAAGGCCGTGCTCACCGTCGCCGAAGTGCGCAGCCGCCAGGCTGGCCGGCCGCGCGACGAGTACTCCGCCTTCGTGCGCAGCGGAACGTGCGACGCCTCCGGACGCTTCGAGTTCAAGGGCCTGCCCGCGGGCGGCTGGTTCCTGGTGGCCGTGGCCCGGTCCGACAGACAGGGCGAGCCGCTGGCGATGATGAAGCGCGTGGCCGTGCGGGCGAGCAAGTCCCACGCCGTGGTCCTGCCGTAGGCGCCTGGCGCCGTCGCTGATCTGGCATCCGAATGACCGCGACCTATCGAGCCCTCCCATGGGCGGCTCGAACGCGCCTGGAGTCTCCCCGGCCCCGGGGGCGCATCGCGTCAGGAACCTGAACGGAAGCTGTACAACGCCGTTCAGGTCGGGCTCAGGCGAGGGGTCTTAGCCTCCGGGTCATGGTCATGGACCCGCAGCGGTTCAGGGCCCCGCCTTCGCCACTGTGGAGAGGGCGGCGACAGCAGCGACAGGAGGCTCTCCATGCGCAAGATCATCACAGCGGGCCTGGCGGCTCTGACCCTCGCCGGCGGCCTCGGCGCCGCCTCCGCCAATGCCGAAGAGTGGCGCGGCGGCAATCGTCATCATGACGGGTCCGGCGCGGCCGTGGCCGCGGGGATCGCCGGCCTGGCCATCGGCGCGGCGCTCGCCTCGGACCATGACCGCTACGACGGCCGAGGCTACGACCGCGGCTACGGCGACTACCGGAGCGGCTACTATTACCGCACGCCGGCCCGCGCCTACGGCGACTACGACCGCCGCGGCTACTACGACCACCGCCGTTGCGTCACCCGCACGGTCTGGGATCCCTACTGGGGCGAATACACCCAGCGCACCCGCTGCTGGCGCTAGGCGCGCACGACGAGGCCGGCTCGTCGCCGAGCCGGCCTGTCATCAGCAAACTGGAAAGGGCGGTCCGCGTGAGCGGGCCGCCTTCGCCGTTTCCGGCCTAGGCTCAGCCGACCTTGGCCCAGCGGCGGGCGTCGCCGGGCGCGCCTTCGCCTTCGGGCGCATCGGCGTCCAGCAGATCGGCCACGCCCATCAGGAACGCCTCGCGACGCTGCACGGCGTCGGGGTCCAGGCTCTGGCGCATATGGCGCGGCGAGCTCTGCTTGGCTTCAAGTTTCAGACGATCGGCGACGGCGGCGAGGTGGCCGGGTTCCTTGCGGGCGTCCATCAACGCGGCGTGGGAGCGCGCGTCGCTCACCCGCTTGCGGACGGCCGCCTCCACGTCCGATCCGGCTTCGGCCCTGGCCGCCAGGGTCGCGAAGTCGTGGACATACATCTGCACAAAGCCTTCTTCGGCCATGAAATCTCCAATCCGTGCAACTGAAATAGGATGATTGATCATCCTCTTAGCATGGATCGCCGCGAAATTGGCGGATTTAGTTAAGCCGGCCGCCCGGGCCGGGCGACGCCGCTACTGCAGCGTCGCCTTGCCGATGGTCAGGGCGTCGTCTCCGGCGCCCACCTGGATCACCTGGCCGTCGGCGATTTCGCCGGCCAAAATCTTCTTGGCGACGGGGTCGACCAGCTCTTTCTGGATCACGCGCTTGAGCGGGCGCGCGCCATAGACCGGGTCGTAGCCGCGCTCGGCCAGCCAGTGGACGGCGGCGGGGGCCAGATCCAGCGTCATGCGCCGGTCGGCCAGCAGCTTTTCCACCCGCTCCAGCTGGATCTTGACGATCACGTCCATCTGTTCGCGGCCCAGGCGCTTGAACAGGATGATCTCGTCGATCCGGTTCAGGAACTCCGGCCGGAAGTGCTGGCGCACCGCCTCCATCACCATCGGCCGGGCCAACTCCACATCCTGGCCGTCCTCCAGGCCCGCCAGGTACTCGGCGCCCATGTTGGAGGTCATGATGATCAGGGTGTTGCGGAAATCGACCGTGCGGCCCTGACCGTCGGTCAGACGACCGTCGTCGAGCACCTGGAGCAGCACGTTGAAGACGTCCGGGTGGGCCTTCTCGATCTCGTCGAACAGCACCACCTGATAGGGCCGCCGGCGCACCGCTTCGGTCAGCGCCCCGCCCTCGTCGTAGCCGACGTAGCCCGGGGGCGCGCCGATCATGCGGCTGACCGAGTGCTTTTCCATGTACTCGGACATGTCGATGCGGGTGATCGCCGCCTCGTCGTCGAACAGGAACTCGGCCAGCGCCTTGGTCAGCTCGGTCTTGCCCACGCCGGTGGGGCCCAGGAACATGAACGAGCCGATGGGCCGGTTGGGGTCCTTCAGCCCGGCGCGGGCGCGGCGCACGGCGTCGGACACCGAGACCAGCGCCTCCTCCTGGCCGACCACGCGGGCGCGCAGGTAATCCTCCATGCGCAGCAGCTTCTCGCGCTCGCCCTCCAGCATCTTCTCGACCGGCACGCCGGTCCAGCGGGTGACGACCTGGGCGATCTGCTCGGCGTCCACCACCTCGGGGGTCATCTGGTCCTTGGCGGTCTCCTCGGCCTCGGCCAGGCGCTTTTCCATGACCGGGATCTCGCCGTACATGATCTCCGACGCGTTCTGAAGGTCGCCGGTGCGCTGGGCCTGGGCCAGTTCCGCGCGCAGACGGTCCAGCGCCTCGCGGCTCTGGGCGGCCGAGCCGACCTTGTCCTTCTCCGCCTTCCAGCGGCCGGTCATCTCCGGCGGACTGGCCTTCCAGCTCGGTGAGTTCGTCCTCGAGCGTTCAAGGCGCCGCTTGGAGGCGTCGTCGGTCTCCTTCTTCAGGGCCTCGCGCTCGATCTTCAGCTGGATCAGCCGCCGGTCGATCTCGTCCAGCTCCTCGGGCTTGGAGTCCACGGCCATGCGCACGCGGCTGGCCGCCTCGTCGATCAGGTCGATGGCCTTGTCGGGCAGGAAGCGGTCGGTGATGTAGCGGTTGGTAAGCGTCGCGGCGGCGACGATGGCGCTGTCGGAGATGCGCACCCCGTGGTGCACCTCGTACTTCTCCTTCAGGCCGCGCAGGATCGAGACGGTGTCCTCCACCGTCGGCTCGCCCACGAACACCGGCTGGAAGCGGCGCGCCAGGGCGGCGTCCTTCTCCACGTGCTTGCGGTACTCATCGAGCGTCGTGGCGCCGACGCAGTGCAGCTCGCCGCGCGCCAGGGCGGGCTTCAGCAGGTTGGAGGCGTCCATCGCGCCATCGGACTTGCCCGCGCCGACCAGGGTGTGCATCTCGTCGATGAACAGGATGATCGAGCCCTCGGCGGCGGTGACCTCGTTGAGCACGGCCTTCAGCCGCTCCTCGAACTCGCCGCGGTACTTCGCGCCGGCGATCAGGCTGCCCATGTCGAGCGCCATGCAGCTTCTTGTCTTTCAGGGACTCCGGCACGTCGCCGTTGACGATGCGCAGGGCCAGGCCCTCGACGATGGCGGTCTTGCCGACGCCGGGCTCGCCGATCAGCACGGGATTGTTCTTGGTGCGGCGGGCCAGCACCTGGATGGTGCGGCGGATTTCCTCGTCGCGGCCGATGACCGGATCGAGCTTGTCGTCGCGGGCGGCCTGGGTGAGGTCGCGAGCATAGCGCTTCAGGGCGTCATAGCCCTCCTCGGCGGAGGCGGTGTCGGCCGTGCGGCCCTTGCGCAGGCCGTGCGCGGCCTCGTCGATGCCCGCAGGCGGTGACGCCGGCCTTCTTCAGGGCCTCGGCCGCCTCGCCGCCTTCCTTGGCGATGCCGACAGCAGCCGCTCGGTGGTGACGAAGGAGTCGCCTGCCTTCTTGGCGTCCTCCTCGGCCGTGGCGAACACCCGCGCCGTCTCGGGCTTCATGATAGAGCTGACGCCGCCCGCCCTCGACCTTGGGGGTCTTGTCCAGCAGCGCCTCGACGGCGGTGATCGGCCTGCGTCGCGGCTTGCCGCCGGCGGTCTGGATCAGCGGCGCGGCGAGGCCGTCCTTTTCTTCCATCAGCACCTTGAGCAGATGCTCGGGCGCGAGTTGCTGGTGACGGCGGCGAGCGCCAGCGATTGCGCCGACTGGACGGCCTGTTTGGCGCGGTCTGAATAAAGGTCGATGTTCATGCGTTCCCCATTGGGCGAATCCGCGCCGGCCGCCTTGATCAAGCACAACCGGCGCCTAGCCGATGTAGGTGTGGCCGATCGGCAACACAAGCTTCTAGGCGCCCCGCATCGTGTGCCCTTGCGCGCGGCCCTCCGTGGGCTACAGCTTCCGTCCGAGATTGTCGTTGGGGGCGGCGTGTCGGAAGGCGAGCAAATCGAGGAGCCGTCCGGCGCGGGCGAAGAGCTGGCGGTGGGGCTGGCCCTTGGCAAATCGCGCCGCCGCCGGGCGTCGCGGGCCGCTGGTCCGAGCGCCGAGGACGTGTTTCTCGCCACCGAGAGCAAGAAGCTCGAACTGGAGATGCACCATCTCCGGCTCGGCCATTTCGACAAGCTGCTCACCGTCGGGTTGAAACTGCTCGCCATCCTCATCGGCGTCGCCTTCGCCGCGTCGCTGGCGGTCACGGCGTGGCAGGCGCACGAGGACCACGGACTGATGATAGCCGCCTTCTCGGTGCCGCCGGATCTCGCCCGGGCCGGACTGACCGGCGAGGTGGTCGCCGCCCGAGTGCTCGACAAGCTCAACGAGTGCAGGCCGCGACCGGTCCGGCCGGCCGGCGAACAGCTTCCAGCAACGACTGGGGCGAGGACATCAAGGTGGAGATTCCCGAGACCGGCGTCTGACCTCGGCGAGTTGAAAAGTATCGCGCCAGGGCTGGGCCACGAGACCCGCATCACCGGCGAGGTGGTGCGCACGCCGGGAGGCCTCTCGTTGACTGCGCGTGCCGGTGCCGATCCCGCCAAAGACCTTCGAAGGGCCGGCGGCCGGTCTCGACACCCTGGTCGCCGAGGCGGCCGAGGCGACCTATGCCCAGACCCAGCCCTACCGCTACGCGTCAGTATCTGCAGCGCACGGCAAGCCGGATGAGGCCCTGGCCGCCTATCAGCGGTTGGCCCGGTCGCGGTCCCCCGACGACCAGCAATGGGCCTACGCCGGCTGGTCGCTGAAATCCTGATCGAGCGCGGGGACAATCGCGGCGCCGAGGCGTACGTCCGCGAAGGCGTGAGGCGCGGGCCTCCACTGTTCGAGACCGAAGTCGTGGCGGGCGAAGAGGCCTGAACTCGGGCCACACCGACGGCTCTGCGGCGCACCCAGGCCACTCCAGACGGCCCAGTACGCTGGGTCTGAAGGACGCGAGGCCGATGGGCCGGCCGGCAACGCCCTCGTCTCTCGCCGGCCTAGTTGGGATCCAATCCTGGAAGCCCCGGTCTGATGCACGCATGACCGGCGACTTCAAGTCCGCCGTGGCTTCGAACCCCCAAGGCTGACGATCACCACGGAAGGCGGGCAGGCGGCCGTTGGCGGCCCGCTACTTCCAGGCCAACGCCCTTGTCGGCGATCATGAGGTGACGAAGGGCTCGCCTTGGCCGGATTGGGTCCGGGAAGGCGAATTCCCCCCACAGCCGCCTCAGGTCGGAGGCCTCGCCAGATCGAGCGAAGCGCAGTGGAGCAGACGGGCGGCTGGGCCGCGTTCGTCGCCGACCTGGAAGGTCAGCAGGCGCAAGCGCAAGCGGCCGGCGCGCAGAAACGCGACTGACCTCGAGCGGCGCATCTGGCCCGAACCTCGCGCTCGGCTACGCCAGGACAGGAGCGACTGGCCGAGGCGCAGGCGCTGGCCGCTGACCACTCCGCCGGACTGCGATCCATGCGCTGAAGTGCGCGGCCAGATCGCTGCGCAGTGGTGGGCGACTGGATCGCCGTCGACCGCTGGTTCGCCCTGCATTGACGAGCGTTCGCCCGAGATTCCGAACTTCGCGGCCGATTGGGGTGAGGCGCTGCTGGCCATGGGCGACCTCGACGGCGCCATCGTCAAGCTTAAGGAGGCCCACCGGAAGGGCCCGCACTTCGCCGATCCGCTGGAGCTGTGGGGCGAGGCGCTGATGAAGAAGGGCGACATACGCCGGCGCCGCCGCCAAGTTCAAGCCGCCGACAAGTACGCCCCCCGCTGGGGCCGCAACCACCTGCGCTGGGGCGAGGCGCTGGCTAAACTCGGCCGTGCGGACGCGGCCAAGGCGCAGTTCGCCGCCGCCGCCGGCATGGACCTCTCCACCGCCGATCGGGCGGAGCTGGCGAGGATGCAGGCCCATGGCTGAGCACGAAGCCCCCGAGTCAGGCGGCGCCTCTGAATCTCCGATTGCGCCGCCCTCGGACGGCGGAGTCGCGGCGGGGATTGCGCTTTCGCTCGGAAAGGCGCGGCCGGGCGCCAAGCTGCCCGCCGAGGCGGCGGAGTTTCTCGCGAAACAGAGCCGCATGCTCGACGTCCAGATGGAGCATCTGCACGAGCAGCGGGCGCTTATCCTTTCCCGCCTGCGCTGGGGCCGGTTCAGCGACCGCATGAAGGCCGCCCTGCAGACGATGACGGCGTTCGTCGGCCTGGCGGTGGTGGCTGTCATCGCCGTCATGGCCTGGCAGGCGCACGAGGACCACGGGCTGACCATCGCGGCCTTCTCCGTGCCGCCCGACCTTGCCCAGCGCGGCCTTACCGGCCAGGTGGTCGCCGCCCGCGTGCTGGATCGCCTGTCGGAGCTGCAGGGCCAGACGGTGTCGGCCCGGCCGGCCTCGACCTACGCCGAGAACTGGGGCGACGACATCAAGGTGGAGATCCCCGAGACCGGCGTCTCCCTCGGTGAGCTGAACGCCTACCTGCGCCAATGGCTCGGCCATGAGACCCGCATCACCGGCGATGTGGTGCGCACCGCCTCGGGCCTGTCGGTGACCGCGCGGGCGGGGTCGGCGCCCGGCAAGACCGTCCAGGGCGCCGAGGGCGACATCGACGCGCTGACCTCCCAGGCGGCCGAGGCGCTCTATGCCTCCACCCAGCCTTATCGCTACGCCGTTTATCTCTCCAGTCACGGCAAGTCAGACGAGGCGCTGGCCGCGTATCAAAGGCTCGCAAGGACGGGGTCGGTCGAGGACCGGCCCTGGGCCTATGCGGGTTGGGCGACATTGCTGTTCGCCCGCGGCGACGAACGCGGGGCGCTCGGGCCAGCCCGAATGTCCTACAAACTTGATCCGAGCAACACCTCGGGCCAAGGAATTCTGATCCTCGCCGACCGCCGGCTCGGACGGAACGAGGAGGCATATCAGATCATGGCGCGCTCGCGGCCGGACGTGGCGGCGCTCCCGATCACCAAGGCGTCGATCGCCTCGATCCTGGGCGACGCCCTGACAGCCAGACGCATCATGGATTCCATGAGCAATTTCAACTTCGAAGGACAGTCTGACTTCTTCCAGACCCGGCTGGTTGAGGCCAACGAGCTGGTCAATCTGCGCGACGTCACGAACGCTCGCCGGATGGCGCAGGACGTGGGCGGCGCCACAGGGCAGTTCAACAGCGGCTTGCAGGCCCAGCTTGAAGGCCTCGCCGCCATCGAATTGGACGACTGGCCGAAGGCGGCGTCGGTCCTAGAGCCGCAGGTGGCCAAGGCGGCGGGCGATCCCGCGCTACGTCAGGGGTTCGAGGCCGACCAGGCTCCTAAATTGGCCCTCGCTTATGCCCACCTTGGCCGGATCGCCGAGGCGCAGGCCCTGATCGCGGACGCGCCGCTCGATTGCGAGCCTTGCCTTGAGGCCCGGGGACAGGTCGCTGCCGCGGCGCACGATTGGGCCGGCATGGACCGGTGGTTTGCCGAGGCCGCCAGGCAGTCGCCCTCGCTTCCATTCGCCAATACCGCCTGGGGCGAGGCGCTCCTGGCCAAGGGCGACGTGGACGGCGCCATCGCCAAGCTGACGTTGGCGCACCAGAAGGGTCCGCACTTCGCCGACCCGCTGGAGCTGTGGGGCGAGGCGCTGGTGAAGAAGGGCGACTACGCCGGCGCCGTCGCAAAGTTCAAGCGCGCCGACAAGCACGCCCCCCGCTGGGGCCGCAATCACCTGCGCTGGGGCGAGGCCCTGGTGAAGCTCGGCAGGACCGACGAGGCCAAGGCGCAGTTCGCCGCCGCCGCCGGCATGGACCTCTCCACCGCCGATCGCGCGGAGCTGGCGAGGATGCAGGCCCATGGCTGAACCGACGAAGGCCTCCCAAGCCGGGGGGATTCCGGTCCGTCACGTGGCGGCGGTGTTCGCCGGCAACGCCTTGGAGTTCTACGACTTTCTGACCTACGCCATCTTCGCGGTCTATATCGCCAAGGCATTCTTTCCGGGATCGGCCGGCCTGCTGATCGCCCTGGCGACCTTCGGGGCGGGGTTCGTCACTCGGCCCGTCGGGGCGATGGTGCTGGGGCCGCTGGGCGACCGTATCGGGCGCAAGCCGGTGATGCTGATCTCCTTCTTCCTGATCGGCGCGGGCATGGCGGGCTTGGCGCTGACGCCGACTTACGCCCAGATCGGGATCGCTGCGCCGATCCTGGTGTTGGCCTTCCGGCTGATCCAGGGCTTCGCGCTGGGGGCTGAGGTGGGGCCAACCACCGCCTATCTGATCGAGGCGGCGCCGCCCGGGCGGCGGGGCTTTTATGGTTCGCTGCAGTTCGCCTCCCAGCAGACCGCGAACCTGACCGCCGGCGCCATGGGCTTGCTGCTGACCGCGATCATGCCGGCGCCGGCGCTGGAGGCGTGGGGTTGGCGCCTGGCCTTCCTCGCGGGGGTGGCGATCGTGCCGTTCGGCCTGATGCTGCGGCGCGACCTGCCCGAGACGCTGCATGCGGCCGAGGACGCGGCCCTGGCGCCGGACGCTTCTGGCGGCGCCTCGCGCCCCCGCCCGCCGCTGGGCCCCTACGTCAGGCCCATCGTGCTGGGCTTTCTGCTGCTGGTGAGCTGTACGGTGGGCAATTACGTCATCAACTACATGACCACCTACGCCATCGACACTCTGGGCATCGACCCGGGCTGGGCGTTCGGCGCGACGGCGGCGTCGGCCTCGGCGGGCATCGTCGCCCTGCCGCTCAGCGGCTGGCTGTCGGACCGGTTCGGCCGGCGACCGCTGATGATCTGGCCGTTCGCCGGGGCGCTGCTGCTGGCGGTTCCGGCGTTCATGCTGATCTCGGGCTACCCGTCGCCGCTGACTCTGTACGGCTGCATCGCGACCGTGGCGTTCCTGTTCTTCATGGCCAACGCGCCGATCCTCGTGACCCTGACCGAGTCCCTGCCGCGCGCGGTGCGCTCGGGCGCGGTGGCCATCGTCTACGCCTTCGCCATCTCGGTATTCGGCGGTTCGACCCAATTCACGGTGAAGTGGCTGCTGGGCGTCACCGGGAACCCGCTGGCGCCGGCCTGGTATTGGACCGCAGCCCTGGCGGTGGGCCTGCTCGCCGCGATCCTGACGCCGGAGTCCGCCCCCGCCGTGCTCGCGCGCCGCCGCTCGGCCTAGCGCCGCCGCTTGATGCGGTTCACCGCCTGGTCCAGCGCCTGCAGGAAGCGCGAGCGGTCCGCCGGGCCGAAGGGTTTGGGCCCGCCGGTGACCTGGCCGAACGAGCGCAGGTGCTCGGCGATCTCGCGCCCGGCCAGCGCCATGCCGATGGAGCCTTCGTCAAAGGGCGTTCCCTTGGGGCTGAGCACCGTGGCGCCCGTCTTCAGGCAGCGCGACGCCAGCGGCATGTCCGAGGTGATCACGATGTCGGCGGCGCCGGCGCGCTCCGCGATCCAGTCGTCCGCCACGTCCGGGCCGGCGTCGACCACCACCCGCTCGATCAGCGGCTCTTTGGGAACCATGATGAAGGCGTTGGCCACCACCGACACCGGCAGGCCGTAGCGCCCGGCGACGCGATAGACCTCGTCCTTCACCGGGCAGGCGTCGGCGTCCACGAAGATGCGCATGACGGCTTCCTCAGGCGCCGCGCAAGCCCGGTCAAGACGCGCCGACTTCGCGTCCGGGAGGTCGAGGTCGCATCGTCACAGCACCGCCCGGTAGTTCGACGCGGCCACGCAGCTCAACACGCCGCGCCTGTAGGTGATCGTGGCGGGCCGGGCCGGACCGAGGAAGTAGTAGCGGGTCTGGCCCCCGGCGCTCGCGGACAGAACGATGGGGCTGGTGAACTGGCAGACGTAGAACGACCTGTGCAGCGGCAATAGCGTCTCGGCCACGCCGCTGCACGACGCCCAGCCGGCGTTGCGCGCGAACTGAACGCCCTGAAAGGCGAAGCTCTGCTGCAGCGGGAAGCGCCTGGCCGCGATCTGCGCGGGCGAGCTGACCGGGCAGGGCGGCCCGGCGGGAAGCCAGTAGGCTCTTTCGACGGCCTGGGCATGATAGGTGCGCGCGCCGATGGCCAGCACGGTGACCACGGCCAGTCCGACGCCCCCGGCCACGCCGAGCCGGAAAATCCGGCGGGGGCCCTTGCCGAGGCCCGCGCGGGGCCCGGTCGACCTTCGCCTGATCGCCTCGGTGGACATGGCCGATTCCCCCACATCAAAGGATCGAGACCAAACGCCCTTCAGCATCAACTGGCGCGAGTATAATCCGAACAGGCGCCCGAAATCACTAGTCCACGGGCTTGGCCCGCGTGGACTTGATCGCGCCTCGCCGGCTCTTGCCCTCCAGCCGCCTGAGCTTCGACGCGTAGGTCGGCCGGGTCTTCTTGCGGGGCGGGGGCGGGGGCTCGGCCGCCTTGCGGATCAGCTCCAGCAGCCGTTCCAGAGCGTCCTGGCGGTTCATGTCCTGGGTGCGGAAGCGCTGGGCCAGCAGCACCAGCACGCCCTCCTGATTCAGCCGTCGCCCAGCCAGCCGCCTCAGCCGCGCGCGCACGCCGTCCGGCAGGGAAGGGGAGCCCTCCAGATCGAAACGCAGCTCCACCGCCGTGGAGACCTTGTTGACGTTCTGCCCGCCGGGGCCGGAGGCGCGGACGAACTTCTCTTCGATCTCGTCGTCTTCGAGGGTTATGTCAGGGGTGACCGGGATCATGGGGACAGCATCATGGGCTATCTGATCGAGGGCAAGTGGACCGACGAGGATCCGGTCGAGACCGGGGCGTCCGGCGAGTTCAAGCGCATCGACAGCGCCTTTCGCGGCCGCGTCACCGCCGACGGATCGTCCGGGTTCAAGGCCGAGGCGGGGCGCTATCACCTCTATGTCGGCTACCACTGTCCCTGGGCGCATCGGACGCTGATCTATCGCGCCCTGAAGGGGCTGGAGGATGCGATCAGCGTTTCCTACTGCCTGCCCTGGTTCCGCGAGAACGGCTGGACCTACGAGGCCCGGCCCGACTACCCCGACTGCACCGCCGACGAGGTCAACGGCTTCCACTACCTCTACGAGGCCTACGCCGCCGCGAACCCCGGCTACACCGGCAAGGTCACGGTCCCGGCCCTGTGGGACAAGCAGACCAAGACGATCGTCAACAACGAGTCCTCCGAGATCATCCGCATGCTGAACGACGAGTTCGTCGGCGTGGCGGGCAACGACCTGGACTTCTATCCGCCGTCGCTGCGAGCCCAGATCGATGAGCTGAACACCTTCATCTATCCCAATGTAAACAATGGGGTTTACCGCTGCGGCTTCGCCAAGGGCCAGACCGCCTATGAGGAGGCCTACGACGGCCTGTTCTCGGCGCTGGACGTGCTGGAGGCGCGGCTGTCGCGCCAGCGCTACCTGTGTGGCTCGCGGCAGACCGAGGCGGACTGGCGGCTGTTCCCCACCCTGGTGCGCTTCGACGTGGCCTATTTCTCGGTCTTCAAGTGCAACCGCCAGCAGCTGCGCGACTTCCCGAACCTGTGGAACTACACGCTCGATCTGTACGCCACGCCCGGCATCGCCGAGACGGTGAAGCCGAGGCTCTATGTGCAGAACTATTATTCCCTGGAGCGGGTGAACGCGGGCGGCGTGATCCCCAAGGGAACGCCGGTGAAACTTCGACCAGCCGCACGATCGGGCGCGGTTCGGCCAGGCATGATGACGACGGGCGTGCGGGCGCCATAAGCTCGGCGCGAGGCGATAGAGGAGACGGCCATGGACGATGCGGGCAAGCTGGATGCGGGCGGCGGCGTGAAGCTCGGGCCGATCGTGGTCCCCGAGCCCCAGGCGGCGAGTCCCGAGGCGCGAAAGTACCTCAACACCCCCTTCTGGGCCGGCGAGCGGGAGGATCCGCACCCGGACGACATCGAGGGCTGGAAGAAGGCCGTCGCCCAGCTCGACGCCATGACCGCGTCCATGGTCGAGGCCATGCACGCCAACTCCAACGCCGATGTTCAGAAGACCTCCATCGCCGGCGTCACCGTCTATGTGGGGACCCCGCGCGACCTGGCCGCCGAGCGCAAGGACAAGGCCCACATCCACATCCACGGCGGCGGCTGGGCCTACATGGGCGGCGAGGCCTGCGGCGGCGCGGCGGCGGTGCAGGCGACCAGCTACGGCGTCACCGCCTATTCGGTGGACTACCGCATTCCGCCCGAGCACCGTTTCCCGGCCGCTCTGGACGACTGCGTGGCGGTCTATTGCGAGCTCTTGAAGACCTACGCGGCGAACAACATCGTGGTTTCTGGCGGCTCGGCGGGCGGCAATCTGACGGCGGCGTTGGCGCTGCGCATCAAGGATGAGGGTCTGCCCCAGCCGGCGGCCTTCGCCATCCTGACGCCCTGTTCGGACGGCCGGCTGCTGAGCGACAGCTTCACCGTCAACGATCAGCTCGACTTCCTGAAGGCCAAGACCATGGCCGGCTTCTGGGCGGTCTATGCGGGCAAGGCCGACCGGGGCGACCCCTACCTGTCGCCGGTCTATGGCGACTTCTCGGGCCTGACGTCCGGCGTGCTGCTGCAGACCGGGCACGCGCGACCTTCTGCTGTCTGACACCGTGCGCCTGCACCGGACCATGCGTCGGGCCGGCGTGCGGGCCGAGCTTCACGTCTGGGAAGCCATGCCCCACGGCGGCTTCGGCGGCGGCGCGCCCGAGGACGCGGAACTGACCGCCGAGGTCATGGCCCTGTTCGAGCGCAACTGGGGCTGAACGGACAGCTGTTCGCCGGGCCGTGCGTCCTTCGAGACGCCGTCCTCGCGGACGGCTCCTCAGGATGACGAGGTGGTTTGGCTGCAAAGACCTTCGTCATGGTGAGCAGAGATCCCTCAGGATCGCGTCTCGAACCCCGCCCTAGTCGTGCATGTCCTCGCACTCCACCAGCCGTTCGCACTCGATTTGCAAGGTGGCGTGGCGGATGCCGAAGCGGTCGTGCAGGGCCTGGGCGACGGTCTTCACGAAGCCGTCCTCGCCGCCGCAGGGCCGCACCAGGTGGGCGGTCAGCGCCGTTTCGCTGGATGACAGGGGCCAGACGTGCAGATCGTGCACTTCGGTCACCTGCGGGCTCGTCTCCAGGAAGGCCCGCACCGCTCCGACGTCGAGCTGGGCGGGGGCGGTGTCCATGGCCAGGTCGAAGGCCTCCTTCAGCAGGCCCCAGCTGCCGAACAGGATGATCGCCAGGATCGCCAGGCTCGCCGCCGGATCGATCCAGGCCTGGCCGGTGAAGGCGATCAGGGCGCCTGAGACCATCACCCCCGCCGAGATCGCCGCGTCCGCGGCCATGTGCTGGAAGGCGGAGCGGACGTTCACGTCGTCCCCGCGTCCGCGGCTGAACAGCCAGGCGGTCAGGCCGTTGACCAGCACGCCGGCGCCCGCCACCGCCATCATCAGGCCGGGCAGGGGCTCGCTCGGCGCGCCGAAGCGGCCGATGGACTCGCGCGCCAGGGCGCCGCAGGCGAACACCAAGACGCCGGCGTTGATCAGGGCCGCCCACACGGTCGCCTTGCCGAAGCCGTAGGTGCGCCGTGCGCTGGGCGGACGGGCCGCCAGCCATGTGGCCGCCCCGGCAAGCACCAGGGTCAGCACGTCCGACAGATTGTGCCCGGCGTCGGCGAGCAGCGCCGTCGAGTGGCCGTAAAGGCCCGCCACGACCTCCACCGCCACGAAGGCGAGGTTCAGGCCGATCCCGATCAGCCATCGATGGTCGCCCCCCGCCCCGGCGGGCGCGTGGTGATGGCCGTGATGATGATGGTCGGGGCGAGCGGACATGCGCGGCACTCTAGAGCGGTTTGGCCGCCTGCAAATCAGAGAGTTCGGGCGCGAAAAGGGCGCCGGCGGTGCGCCGCTAGCCGCCGACCTTCAGGAAGTTCATCAACGAGGTGCTCTGCAAGGTCGAGAACACCTGGGCGGAGGCCTGCAGCGCCACCTGCGACTGGCTGAGCTGGGAGGCGGCCTTGGCCATGTCCGCGTCGGCGACGTTGCCGATCATGGTCTCCAGCGCCATCTGGCGGTCCTGCTGGACCGTCTGCACATTGGTGACGCGGTTCTGCATCATGCCGTTCTGGGCGACCTTGTCGTCAATGCCGGACCTGGCCGAGTCGAAGCCGGCCAGCGTGGTGGTCAGATAGTCGATCTGGGTCTGAGTGAGCTGGCCGCTGAGGGGCCCCGTGCCGCCCGCATCATAGCCGACGACCGCCGCGATGTCTGTGAACAGCGGCCCGCCCACGTCGCTGGCGACCATGCCGGTGGTGACGGTGGTCGACTCGTCCAGGCGGCTGACGGTGGCGTTCTGGTCGTTCTGGAACGTGTGCGTCGCGTCCACCGGAGGGGTGTCCACGCGACCGCCGGCGAACAGATACTGGCCGTTGTACTGGGTGTTCAGGGCCGAGGACGCCTGGTCCAGATAGCTCTTCAGCGAGTTCATCAGCCCGTCGCCGTGGCCCGTGGCGATGGCGTTGGCGATGGCCTGGCGCGCGCCAGAGGCGGCGTCGGACACCTGGGTCAGGGCCAGGTCCTGGGCGCTGAGCTTGTTCGACAGGTCCTTGGCGTTCTGGACGAAGCCGTCCACGCGGGCCTTCACCGTGCGGGTGGCGGTCAGCGCCTCGGCGTTGGAGCCAAAGCCCTTCAGGTCCGACGCGACCTTGCCGGTGGAGACCTGCCGCTGGGCGTCGGCCTGGCGCACCTCGGAGCGCATCAGCGATCCGAGCAGGGTGCTGTAGGCGGTCTGGGTGGTCACACGGTCCATCATGCTCGCCTCACTTGATGCTCAGCAGCGTTGTGTACAGGTCGGCCACCGCTTGAACGAGCCGCGCGGCGGCGTTGTAGGACTGCTGATAGGTGGTCAGCTTGACCATCTCCTCGTCCAGATTGACGCCCTCGGTCGAGGCCTGGCGGGCGGTCGCCTCGCTGGCGACGGCCTCCGAGCCGGTCTTGCGCGTGTCGGCGGCCACCGCCTTCTGGGAGATCTGGCCGGCCATCTGGGCGGCGTATTCGGGCAGGGTGAGCGTCTGGTCGCCGCTCCAGCCGGCCGCGTTGAACTGGGTCTGGGCGTTGCTGACGGCGGCCAGCATCTGGGCCCCGCGATTGTCGCCCTTGGCCAGGGCCGGCTGCCCGGGGGCCACGGTCAGGTCCAGCTGCGCCAGGGAGAGCTTTGAGCTGTCCGCGGCGATGTCCGAGCGGACCTGGAAGGTGTTGGCCCGTCCGGCCGCCTGTTTGGGGTCGATGCCGAACAGGGTGCTGATCGAGGGGCCGCCCGCGCCGCGCTGGGTGGTGTCGCTGATCACCCCGAGCTTCACCGGCGACGAACCGGAGGCGAAGGCCAGCCGGCCGTTGGCGTCCAGGCTGAAGGCGCCGTACAGGCCCACGCCCGTCACCGGGTCGTTCAGCGCCGTCAGCAGGTCGCTCATCTGCCCGCCCGCGGGGATGGAGACGGCCGCGTCCCGCACCGTCGCGCCCGAGGCGTCGGTCAGGCGCATGGTGATCACTCCGCCGGCGGTGAAGCCGTGCGGGTCCGACGCCGTCAGCCCGGTGGCCGTGTAGGGCATCCCCGATGACGTGATCAGGTCGTTCAGGCCGAAGAACTGGCTGAAGCCGCGCCCCGCCTTGGCCGAGGGCGTGGTCGCGTCGTCCTGCACCGCCACGCCGCTGGTGGACGAGGCCGCCGTGATGCTCAGCGCCCCGTTGGAGAAGCTGGCCGTCGCGGCGCCGCCAAGCTGGGTGTTCAGGACGGTCAGGAAGTTGGCGGGGGTGAAGGCCGCGCCATTGATGGTCGACGCGGTGAAGTCGATCGCCGCCTGGGCCGTGACCGCGTTGGTGGAGTCCAGCACCGCCACGGTGGTCTTGCCGGTGAAGCCCCCGATCGCGGTGGGCAGGTCGAGGCCCGTGTTGCGGCCGTTGAGCGTATTGGGCGGCGGTACGGCGGCGGCGGCGTTGTGGGCGCGGTTGATCTCGTCCACCGCCCGGGTGACGTATTCGCCGAGCTGGCTCGACATCGCCGGCAGCTCGGTGTCGCGCATGTCCACCAGACCCTTGAGCTCGCCGGAGGTCAGGTTCAGGGCCTTCGGAGTTGCGCCGGCGGGCGCGGCCAGGATCTGGCCGGTGTTGGACTGCGACAGGGTCGCCGGGCCGCCCCGGCTGAGCAGCAGGGCGCCGCCGCCGCGGATGTCCACGCCGCCCTCGGGCCGCTGCGCCACGGAGACGTCGATCAGCGAGGACAGCTTGTTGATCGCCTGCTGCTGGGCGTTCTGGGCGTCCGTCACATCGCCGCCCGCGACCGTCTGGCGGAGGATCTCCTTGTTGAGCGTGTCGATCTGGCCGAGCAGGCCGTTCACCTGGGAGACGTCGGCGCCGATCCGGCTCTGGGCCTCGGTCGAGAGGCTCTGCACCTGGGCGTAGACGGAGTTGGACTGGCTCAGGAAGTCGCTGATCGCCGCCAGCGCCTGGTTTCGGGTGATGTTCGAGGCCGGATCTCCGGCCGCCGAGCTGAACGCCGAGAACACCTGGTCGAGCTGGTTGAAGTAGCCCGTGCCCGTGCTGGGGTCGCCGAACAGGGCCTGGGCCCGGTCGGTCAGGTCCGAGACGGCGCCCGCCGCGCCGGCGCCGGCGTTGGCCGTCAGGCTCGCCTGGGCCAGGAAGGAGTCCACCACCCGCCGGACCGCCGAGGCGGTCACCGAGCCAACGCTGCCGCCCGGGCTCTGGGACGATTGGTCGACGGTCTTGCGCGCGTATCCGGGCGTGTTGACGTTGGAGATGTTGTCCGAGATCGTCCGCAGCTGGATCTGCGAGACCTGCAGCCCCGAGACGGCCGCCCCCATGATGCCGTTCAAGCTCATCGCAGGGCGCTCCGGTCGGCAAAGCTTGACGGTCCGCTCGGCAGAATTCGCCCGAACGCGGTCCGTGCTGCGCCTTGGTCCTCGACTAAGCCATTGATTTTCATAGAGCTGCTCGCTGCGGGCGGCTTCACCCGCCTAACACAGGCGCAAGAGCGGCGCCAAGTTGCGTCCGCCAGGCCCGCAAGCGTGCAGGCGCCCGGCGCCAGACGCCTCCCGCCCGGCAAATTCCGCCGCGCCCAGGGTTAACGCCCGGATGGCGCCCGGCGAATAGGTGCATGAGAATTCAATAGGTTAAGCCGAAATTCCGGGTTGGCGCGGCCGTTGCTACAGCAGGTCGAACCTTTACGCGCAGCACGCGCGGCCCAATTCGGACGGCGCCGCCCGCATGCAAGCTGCGACTTCATCGCTGATCACGTCCGCGCTCGCGACCCTCGCCCCCAACGGCGAGGGGTCCGCGCTCGGCGGCCTGCTCGGCGCCCAGGGGGGCAAGCCGGGGCAGGGCAAGCCGGGCGACAGCGACCCAGACGCCTGTCGCGGACGCCTTCGCCCAGATGCTGGCCGCCGCCCTGGGGATCGTCGCGCCGCTCGTCCAAGGCCAGACCCAGACGCAGGGCCAGACTCAGGGCCAGACTCAGGGCCAGACTCAGGCGCAGGCGAGCGATTCCGGGGCCGTGGCCGCCGCCGCGTCCGTCGATCCCTCCGCCGCCGCCCAGACCGCCGCGAACGCTCAGGCCGTCGCGAACGCCGCCCAACCTCCCGCGCCAGCTCCGACGCCTGCGTCCGCCGGCTCCACGCCCTCCAAGACCGCGCCGAGCGACGGGTCCCCGCTGGTCGCCGCTGTCGCCGACGAGATCGCCGCCGCCCTCGCGGGCAAGGCCGGCGCCGCCGCCAGCGCGGCCAAGTCCGCTAAAGGCGCCCAGACGGCCGATCAGGCTCAAGCTCAGACACAAATCCAGGTTCAAGCCCAAACCCAAACCCAAACCCAGGCCCAGGCCCAGGCCAGGCCCAGGCCCAGGCCCAGAGCGCGACACCGCCGGCGCCCGGTCAGGCCGTCCAGGGCCCGGTCGTGACCGCCGCCGTGACCGCGCCGCCCGCCAAAGAGCTGGTCCCGACCGCCGCCCTCACGGCCCAAACACTGGCGCAGACGCCAGATCCCGCCACCGACGCGCCCGCGCCGCCACCGTCGACACAGACCGCCCTGACGGCGGGAACCGGCATGGCTCAGAATTCCAGCCAGCTCGCCCAGACCGTCGCCGCGCCGGTCCTCGCCGCGACCGCCCAGACTCAGGCCCAGGCGGGCGGTGACAATACGCCCGCCCAGCCGGCCCAGCCCGCCGCCTCCGCCTCTGTCGTTCTGGCCGCCGCCGCCGACGCGGCCGCCAAGTCCGGCGGCCAGGACGCCTCGGGCCAGGCGCCGGACGGGAACGGGGGAGACCCGTCCCAGCAGGGCTCGTCACGGTTCGATACGTCCGCGGCCAGGACCAACCTCGCGGCTACGCCCGCGCAGACTTCGGCGACGATCCAGACCTCGGCGACCGCGCTGGCCCAGGTGGCGCCGACAGACGGTCAGCCGCCTCGCCGCGGACATCGCCAGCAAGTTCGGATCGAAATCCACGCGCTTCGATGTCGCCCTGGATCCGGCGGGCCTCGGCAAGGTGGACGTCAAGGTCCACATCGGCGCCGACGGCGTAATGACCGCCGCGCTCAATTTCGACACCTCCCACGCCGCCGAGGCCATGAAGGCCCGCGCCGGCGAGCTACGCACGGCGCTGGAGCAGGCCGGGTTCAGCCTGAACGGCGGCGCGCTCAGCTTTACCGGAGGCGGATCGGGCGGAGCCGGCGGTTCGCCCGGCGGCAACCCGAGCGGCCAGGCCTGGTCGCAGCCCTTCACCCAACTCGCCGCCGTGGCGATCGACGCCGCGCCCATCGCCCTGGCGACCGCCGCCAGCGGCCCCGGCGGCGTGGACGTCCGGATATGAAAAGAGCCCGCCCATGACCGCCGTCACATCCGCAACGTCCAGCACCGACTCCAACATCCAGAACGCCCAGCAGTCGCTGGCGGGCGATCAGACCACTTTCATCAAACTTCTGACCGCCCAGCTCAGGAACCAGGACCCGCTGTCGCCGCTCGACGCCAACCAGTTCACCCAGCAGCTGGTGGTGATGACCGGCGTGCAGCAGCAGATCCTGACCAACCAGCTGATGAACCAGCTGATCAAGAGCCAGTCGAGCATCGACCCGGTGAATCTGATCGGCAAGACGGTCACCGCCTCCACGCCCTCAGCGGCCCTGCAAGGCGGCAAGGCGAACTGGGCCTACAGTCTGGACGGCGCCGCCAAGGACGTCTCGGTGCAGGTGCTCGACAACCTGAACCGCGTCGTGTGGCAGTCGACGCCGGGCGCGCCAGACGGCCGGCGAGCACACCGTCTCCTGGGACGGCAAGTCCCTTTCCGGCATCCAACAGCCGGACGGCGGAATCTACACCCTCCAGGTCACGGCGAAGGACGCGAGCGGCGCCGACGTGACCTCCAGCGTCTATCAGAAGGGCGTGGCGAGCTCGGTCGACCAGACCGGCGGCCAGGTCCTGATCAACGTGGCGGGCGTCAAGGTGCCCGCCAGCAGCATCATGTCCATCGGAGCGGGCGCGTGAACCGCCTCAGCTTCCCTCCGACGCGCGAAATTCAGAAAGGGCGAACCCAATGACGATCAACAGCGCCATGCTGGCGGGCGTTACGGGATTGGTCTCCAATTCCTCGGCCCTCGCCGCGATCTCCGACAACATCGCGAACGCCAACACCGTCGGCTACAAGCGCTCGGGGGTGAGTTTCAGCTCCCTGGTGAACAGCAACTCCAAGTCCGCCTATGCCGCGGGCGGGGTCCAGACCCACACCTCCCAGTTTATCAACCAGCAAGGCACGCTGCAGTCGTCCTCTTCGCCCACCGACCTGGCGATAAACGGGAACGGCTTCTTCGTGACCACCAACAAGTCGACCGGCGTCCTCGCCGGAGACCCGCGCTACTTCACCCGCGCCGGGTCGTTCAACATCGACGCGGACGGCTATCTGAAGAGCCCGGTCGGCCTCTATCTTCAGGGCTGGACCGCCGACGCGAACGGCAATGTGACGCCCGACTCCGCCAACCTGACGCGGCTGAGCTCGATCAACGTGCTGGACGTCTCCAACACCGCGACCCCCACCACCCAGGGCGCGATCAACGGCAACCTGAACGCCGACCAGACGGTCAACGGCGCCGCCGCCATCTACAACCCGGACGTGGACCCGTCGACCTCGCCGGCCGTGCAGGTCAACATGGCCGAGTACGCCAACGACACCACCACGGGGGTCAAGCCGGACTTCTCCATCACCGTGCCGGTGTCGGACTCCAAGGGCGGTCAGCGCAATCTGACCGTCGACTTCCTGAAGAGCGCCACGCCCAACCAGTGGTACGCGGAAGTGCGATCCGACCCGGCGAACCTGGTGGAGACCGATCCCACCCTCACGCCCGGCCTGATCACCAGCGGCATCGTGGCCTTCAATCCCGATGGCAGTCTGGACACGACCAACACGACCTTGCCGTCCACCATCTCCGTGGGCGCCTCCAGCGCCACCGCGCCGGCCTCCGGCTCCGGCGAGGCGGCGGTGCAATGGTCCAACGCGCTTGGCGTCAACGCGCAGGACATCGCCCTGGACATCGGCAAGATGACCCAGTTCTCGGCGGTCTCGAACGTCAACTCGGTGTCCACCAACGGCACGGCCTTCGGCGCCATGTCCGGGGTTTCGATCGACGACCAGGGCTTCGTGACCGCCGTCTACGACAATGGCACCACCCGTCGGATCGCCCAGGTGGCCCTGGCCACCGTGCCCAATCCCGACGGCCTGACGCCGGCCAACGGCAACGCCTATCAGGTCTCCCTGGACTCGGGGGGTTCACGCTCAAGGCGCCGGGCTCCATCGGCACCGGCAAGATCGCGCCCTCCAGCCTGGAGGCGTCCACCGTCGATCTGTCGGCGGAGTTCACCGGACTGATCACGACCCAGCGAGCCTATTCGGCATCTTCCAAGATTATCACGACGGCGGACCAGATGCTGCAAGAACTTATAAGTATAATTAGGTAGTAAGCTTGATTAACGGATCGAAATGTTTGTTAACGAGGTGCGCAAGGGCGCGAGTTGCGGCATGGCGGGTCTAGTTAGCTAGTTCTTTACTAAGCGGATTAAGCGCCTGTTATGAGGTCACGGCTATCTTCCCCCTCAACAAAGATGGTGGGAAAGGCGTGATTGCAATGTTGCAGGCGCAGGAACGCGTGAATAGCAGGGGAGAACGATACGTGATCGGCCCGACTGGCGCGCCCCTCACGCTGAAAGATCTGCCCGCGCCGTCGACCCAACGCTGGGTCATCCGGCGCAAGGCGGAGGTCGTGGCCGCCGTGCGAGGGGGTTTGCTCACCCTCGACGAGGCTTGCGAGCGATATCAGCTGACAAACGAAGAGTTTCTGGCCTGGCAGGCGTCTATCGACCGCTATGGCATGCCCGGCCTAAGGACCACGCGCATACAGCAGTACCGCTGACCGGAGCCTCTCCCTCCCCGGTTTGCGAAGAACGGCCGCGCTCCCTCGGGAGCGCGGCCGTTTTCTTGTTTGGAGCTTTGGGTGGCGGGGTCTTGCCCCTACGCCTCGCGCACCTGCCGCCGCCACAGCGCCGCGTAGTCGCCGTCCTTGGCGAGCAGGGCCGCGTGGGCGCCGCGTTCGACGATCTTGCCGGCCTTGATCACCAGGATCTCGTCGGCGTCGGAGATGGTGGACAGGCGGTGGGCGACCACAAGGGTGGTGCGGCCCTTCTTGGCGCGGCGCAGGGTGGCCTGGATGGCCGCCTCGGTCTTGCCGTCCAGCGCGCTGGTGGCTTCGTCCAGGATCAGAATGCGCGGGTCGGCGAGCAGCGCGCGGGCGATGCCGACGCGCTGGCGCTCGCCGCCGGAGAGCTTCAGCCCCCGCTCGCCCACCTTGGTCTCCAGACCCTCGGGCAGGGCGCGGATGAAGGGGCCGAGCTCGGCGGCTTCCGAGGCGGCCCAGATCTCTTCTTCGGTGGCGTCCGGCTTGGCGAAGCCGATGTTGGTCTTCAGGGTGTCGTTGAACAGGGCCACTTCCTGCGGCACCAGGGCGACGGCGTGGCGCAGGGCGCCGAAGCGGATGTCGCGCAGATCGACGCCGTCGATCGTCACGCGGCCCTCCTGCGGGTCGATCAGACGCAGCGCCAGGCGCACCACCGTGGTCTTGCCCCCGCCCGAGGGCCCCACCAGCGCCAGGGTGCGGCCGGCCGGCACGTGGAAGCTGATGTCGCGCAGGCCCGCCGCCCGCGCCGAGTGGCGATAGGCGACGCCCTCGAAGGTCAGCTCGCCGCCGTGGCCGGGCTCGGCCGGGGGCAGGGCGCGGGCGTCCTTGGCCTCGGCCACGTCGGGCTTCTCGCGGGTGAGGGCGAGCATCGCCTCCATGTCGATGAACGACTGGCGGATCTCGCGATAGGCGAAGCCCAGGATGTTCAGCGGCCCATAGAGTTGCAGCAGGATCAGGATCGAGGCGGTGACGTCGCCCGCGCCCATGCGGCCCTCGGCGGCCTCGAACCCGGCCAGCACCGCCATGACCCCCAGGCCCAGGCTCATGATCGCGGACTGGATGATGTTCAGCAGCACAAGCGAGGTGTTGGCCTTCACCGCCGCGTTGGCGTAGCGGCCCAGCGCCTCGTCATAGCCTTCCACCGCGCGGTCTTCCGCGCCGAAGCTCTTGACCGTCTCGTAGTTCAGCAGGGCGTCCACCGCCCGCCCGGCGGCCTCGGAGTCGGCGAGGGTGAGGTCGCGCCGGTGCTGGATGCGCCAGTCTGACATGACGAAGCTGACCGCCGCATAGATCACCACCGTCACCACCGCCGTGGCCGCGAAGCGCCAGTCGTAGGCCCGCGCCAGCACGGCGGCGGCCATGATCAGCTGCAGCACCGTCGGGCCCATGTTGAAGATCGAGCAGGCGCATCAGATAGTCGATGGAGCGCGCGCCCCGGTCGATGGTGCGGGCCAGCGAGCCGGTGCGCTTGGTCTGGTGGAAGTCCAGCGACAGCGACAGGGCGTGGGCGAAGGCTTCTCCTGCGGCCCGGCGCACGGCGGTCTGGCCCACGGGGGTGAAGATCGCGTCGCGCAGCTGGGGCGCGGCGGCGGAGGCGAAGCGGATCGCCGCCCAGCCGAGCGCCAGGCCCGCGAAGGCCAGGCTCACCTGCACGGCGGCGCTCTGGCCGGCGCCCAGCGCATTCATCGCCTTGCCGAGCAGCAGCGGGGCCAGAACCCCGGCCACGGCGCCGAACAGGGTCAGGCCGACGGCCGCGCTGAGCCGCCAGCCCAGCCCGCTGGCGCGCGAGCGTAGCACCAGGCGCACCAGGTCGGTCAGCACGGGCAGGGTCTTCAGCTTGACGTCCCGGGGCGAGACCTCCTGGTCGGCCGGGCGGCCGTGGCGGGGGCCCCTCATCGCGCGGCCCGGCTGGAGGCGGGCGGGTCGAACAGCACGGTGGTCTGCACGCCGCCGCCGGGGGGCGTCCAGTCCAGCCGCCAGGCGCCCTCGATCCGTGCGGCCGCCAGCGGCGGCGCGGCGATGGCGCGTCGGCGCGGCGCACGTCCAGCGTCTCGGCGGTCGAGCCGTGGGCGGAGCGCGCGGCGATCTCGCGCCGGCCGCGCGTCAGGCTGCGGGACATGGACACCGAATAGTCGCCCTTGGCGTCGGCCTGGTCCTCGCCGGCGTCCGCGCCGTCGAGCTTCAGCCGCACCGTGTCGCCCGGCTGGCGCGCCGCCGGAGACCACGGCCGCGCCGCTGGAGTCGAAGTCCACGGCCCGGATGCTCACGCCGAGCGAGGGCCAGCCGAACGCCCGGGCGCCTTCGCCCGGCGCCAGCATCGCCGCGGCGGGGCCGGGCGCGGGGGTCGTCGCCACATAGCCGCGCGCGCGCAGCAGCCGGCCGGCGACGTCGGACGACAGGGAATAGAGGCGCGGCGCGTCGGCCGGCGGCGATCGTGAGGCTCCAGGCGCCCGTGCGTCGGAGGCCGTGGCGCCGATGGCCGAACCGTCGGGCGAGGCGAGGCGGATGCGCGAGCCGGGCTGGCCCTGGCCGGTCAGCACGACGGCGCCGGAGGCCTGGCGCACGGCCGAGACGATGAACGGCGGCGCGAGGTATTCGGCGCGGGCCTGGCTGGCGGTCATGTTCGACTCGTCCGGCGCGCGCGGCGCGGACCGACCGCACGCCGCGACCAGCGCCGTCGACGCGGCGATCATCGCCCAGACTGTCCTTCGCCTCACCGTTACCCGCGCTTCCTGATCCTCGGGTGGACCTGATATATGCAATTCATTCTCCAGCGATAGGGCGCGAGCGGACCTGGTGACCGGCGAGACCTCCACCCTGCGCTCCGTCGGCCTGTTCTGCGGCTCGGCCAAGGGCGGCGATCCGGCCTTGGCGGACGGGGCGGCCCATTTCGGCGGCGTCCTGGCGAATGCAGGCGTGAGGCTGGTCTACGGCGGCGGGCGGAAGGGCTGATGGGCGCCTGCGCGCGGGCCTGCGTGGCCGGGGGCGGCCAGGTGCTGGGCGTGATCCCGGAGTTCCTGCGCCTGCCGAGGTGGCCTATGAGGCCGCCGATCTGGTGGTGTGCCCTCCATGCACGAGCGCAAGGCGGTGATGTTCCGCGAGGCGGACGGCTTCGTGGTGCTGCCCGGCGGGGTGGGCACCCTGGAGGAGGCGATCGAGGTGCTGTCCTGGTCGCGGCTCGGCCTGCACGCCAAGCCGGTGGTGTTCCTGAACGCCCGGGGCTTCTGGACGCCCCTGTTCGAGCTGATCGACCACACCGTGAGCCAGGGCTTCACCCCGCCCGAATTCAAGGACTGCTGGGAGGCGGTGGAGCGGGTGGAGGACATCCTGCCGGCCCTGTCGCGGATGGCGGCGGAGGGGCGCGGCGGCATGGATCCGCGCCTCACGGAGAGCCTGACATGAGCGGCGCCCTCGCGCGCGTCGCGGGACCGTCGGGCGCCGGCCGCGCCTGCCGGCCGCCATCGCCCTCGGCCTGATCACCGGGGCGGGCCTGGTCGCGCTGGCGCCGGGGCTGAGCTGGAATACGGACGCCATCCTCGCCTGGGACGTGGGCTGCATCAGCTTCATCGCCCTGGCGACATCGATGATGGCCGACTGCGACGAACGGCAGATCAGCGCCCGCGCCGCAAACCAGGACGAGGGCCAGCACTTCATCCTCGCCCTGACCGTGATCGCCGCGGCCGCCAGCATCGTCTCCATCGCCGGGGAGCTGTCCCTGGCCAAGCACGACGTGGGCCTGATCAAGGCTCTGCGCGTCGCCCTGGCCTTCGCCACGGTGGCCGCGTCCTGGACCTTCGTGCAGTTCGTCTTCGCCCTGCATTACGCCCACGGCTACTATTTCGACCCGGATGCGGAAGGCGAGCTGCCCCCGCGCGGCGGCCTGCTGTTCCCGGGCGGGGAGGACCCCGACTATTGGGACTTCCTGCACTTCGCCATGATCATCGGCGTCGCCTGCCAGACCGCCGACATCGCCTTCACCTCCAAGACCATGCGCCGCACGGGCACGGCCCACGGCGTGTTCGCCTTCGTGTTCAACACGGTGGTGCTGGCCCTGACCATCAATCTGTTGGCCGGGCTGTTCTAGGGCTTCGGGCTTCGGACCTGGGGCCGGGAAGGGCCCCTATTCGTCGCGGTGGACGCGTTCGCGCCGTTCGTGCATCTCCTGGGCTTCCAGGCTCAGGGTGGCGATGGGCCGCGCGTCCAGACGGGCAAGGCCGATGGGCTCGCCGGTCTCCTCGCAGTAGCCGTAGATCCCATCCTCGATACGGCGCAGGGCGTCGTCGATCTTGGAGATCAGCTTGCGCTGGCGGTCGCGGGTGCGCAGCTCCAGCGCCCGGTCGGTCTCCGAAGAGGCGCGATCGGCGATGTCCGGATGGTTTTCGGTGTCGGTCTGAAGGTGCGACAGCGTCTCGCGCAACTCCTTCAGGATGTCATCCTTCCAGGTCAGCAGCTTCTGCTTGAAGTACTCGAGTTGACGCTCGTTCATGAACGGTTCGTCGTCCGAAGGACGATACAGAATCCGTCTGCACGCCCACAGCGGTCGAGGTCATCAACGCCTCACGCCACCACGCCCGTCCCCCAAATTCAACGGGCGCGCCGCTTATAGCAGAACCGAAACCCGGTTCAATCGAGCTCGCGCCGCAAGGGGAAAGATGGCGCGCCGATGGTCAGTCAGGCGGCTTGGCGCGAGGTTTCCAGCTTGGCCAGCTCCACGGCGGCGCGCGTCTCGATCTGATTGAGCAGCGCCTCCAGGCCTGGATCCTCGGTATCCGCGCGCTGCTCGCGCACCGCCGCGGTCAGGCGCTGCAGGTGGGTGGAGGAGGGGCCGTCCGACAGCATCGCCAGCTTCACCTCGTCCAGCACGTCCAGCAGCCGGCCGGCCCGGCCCATCGCGCGGCGGCGGCGGCCCAGGGGCCCCTCGGCTTCCTGCAGCATCAACAGGGCGTCGATGGAGCCGATCATCCCGACCCCGGCGACGCCGGTGGGCGCGCTCGCGCCGCCCGCCGCCTCCGGCTCGGACAGGGTGAAGCCGGACGCTGTGGCGGGCTTTGCGCCCTGCGTCGCGCCCGCGGCCTTGGCGCCGTTCGTCCTCGTGACCTTCATGGCCAACCTCGTTCACATGGCCGCGTAGGCGGCTCTGTGGGAAACTGTGGGCAAGCCGCGTTGCGGCATGGTTAATGCCCGGCAGGAATTGCCGAACGGCGTGTGGCGCCCTTCGCGCCTATCCATAATCATTTGAATTGGAAGGCGATATATTCCCGGCCAAAACTGGCACGGCCCTCGCAGTCCCAAGCTCGCCCGCCACGCGCGCGGGCGGGAGTCTTGGGAAGCGTCATGTTCCTTCGTTCGCGGCGAGTCGCTCCGGCCCTGGCCTTGATGACGACGGTGCTCGCGACCGTCCTGGCGGCGGCGACGCCGGCGCTGGCCCAGTCGCGCATCAAGGACATCGTCGAGTTCGAGGGCGTGCGCGACAACATGCTGGTCGGCTACGGCCTCGTCGTGGGCCTGAACGGCACGGGCGACACCCTGCGCAACGCCCCCTTCACCAAGCAGAGCCTGGAGGCGATGCTGGAGCGGCTGGGCGTCAACGTCCGCGACGCCGACCTCAACACCAAGAACGTGGCCGCCGTGATGGTCACCGCGCGGCTGCCGGCCTTCTCGGCCTCCGGCTCGCAGATCGACGCCTCGGTCTCGGCCATGGGCGACGCCAAGAGCCTGCTCGGCGGCACCCTGCTGGTCACCCCGCTGATGGGCGCGGACGGCCAGGCCTATGCGGTGGCCCAGGGCACGGTGCAGACCGGCTCGGTTTCCGCCTCGGGGGCGTCCGGCTCGTCGATCACCCGGGGCGTGCCGACCGCCGGCCGCATCGCCGCCGGCGCCATCGTCGAGCGCGAGATCGGCTTCCAGCTCGCCAAGATGACCTCGCTGCGCATGACCCTGCGCAATCCGGACTTCACCACCGCCCGGCGCATCGAGAACGTGATCAACGCCCACTATCCGGGCACGGCGGTGGCCGAGAACCCCACCATCGTCACCCTGACGCCCGCCGCCGGGGCGCGACATGGTCAGCTTCATCACCGAGATCGAGCAGCTCAGCGTGGAGCCGGACGATCCCGCCAAGGTGGTGATCGACGAGGTCTCCGGCGTGGTGGTGATGGGCGAGAACGTGCGCATCTCCACGGTCGCCATCGCCCAGGGCAACCTGACCATCTCGGTGCAGGAGACGCCGCGCGTCAGCCAGCCCGCGCCGTTCAGCCAGGGTCAGACCACCACCGTTCCCCAGTCCACCGTCTCGGTCGACGAGGAGAAGGGCAAGCACCTGATCATGGTGCACGAGGGGGCGTCCCTGGCGTCGCTGGTGGCGGGACTGAACGCGCTGGGCGTCACGCCGCGCGACATGATCTCCATCCTGCAGACCATCAAGGCCGCCGGCGCCCTGCAGGCCGAAATCCAGGTGATGTGATGGCCGTCGACGCCAGCGCCCTCACGGCCCAGACGCCGGCCCCGGCTTCCGCGGCGCCCGCCGGCCCGCCGCTGGCCAGCCCGGCCCAGCGGGCCAAGATCCAGGCGTCGGCCCAGGCGTTCGAGGCCCAGCTCCTGTCGATGATGATGAAGCCGATGTTCGAGGGCCTGAATACGTCCGGCCCCTTCGGCGGGGGCATGGGCGAGGAGACCTTCCGCGGCTTCCTGCTCGACGCCATCGGCAAGCAGGTCGCCAAGGCCGGCGGCGTGGGCCTGGCCGCGCCGGTCGCCCGCGAGATGCTGAAAATGCAGGGACTTCAATGAGGAGGCCGAGATGAGCGTCGACCACGCCAAGACACTGTCGAACATCTGATCGGCCTCACCGAGCGGCTGACCGAGCGGCTGGCGGTCAATTCCCACGCCTTCGAGGTGCGCCGTCCGCACGAGGCGGCCGAGCGGCTGGAGGAGACCACGCGGCTCGCCAACGTCTACCGCCACGAAGTGGTGCGGGTGCGCAGCGATCCGACCCTGGTCGCGCGCGCGCCGCTAGACCAGCGCCACCGCCTGGAGCTCGCCAGCGAGGCCTTCGAGGCGGTGCTGGCGCGGCACGGCCGGGCGCTGTTCGCCGCGCGCGAAGTCACCGAAGGCGTGGTCCGGGCCATCGCCGAGGAGGTGGCCTCCAACCGACAGGCCGGGGCGGGCTACGGCCCCGGCGCGCGCACGGCCCAGCCGGCCGCCGCGACGGCGATCACCCTCAACCAGCAGGCTTGAACGGCCCTGGCATCGGACTGCGAGCCGTCGTCGATCGCGGCGGCGTCGTCCATCGGACGCGCGCGGCGCGGCCACCGGCGTGTATTGCCCGGGCGGACTTGGGCGCGGCGCGGTCGGCCACCTGGCTCGGTCGGCGGGGTGGCGCGCTCGGCCTTCGCCTCGACCGCGACCTTCGCGGCCGCCAGCCTTCGCCTCGACTTCGCATCGCCGGCTTTTGGCTTGGCGGTCGCCGCGGCCGCGTCAGCCTTGGCGAGGGACGCGGAGGCCGGCTCCACCGGCTTTGCGGAGGCTCCGCCTGCGCCCAGCGGCGTCGTGGTCACGGCGCTGGCCAAGATCATCGTCGGCGCGTTGGCTCGGTCCGCGGTCGTGGGTCGGCGGTCTGCTCGGCGTAGACCGGGGCGTCAGCCAGCTCGGAGGCCGGCGTATAGACCTCCGGCCCGCCGTTCAGGTGTCGCGCGCCGTCCGGTGAAGGCGTAGAATACGTGGTCGCCGATCTGCGCCACGCGTTGCAGCCGCGCGCCCCAGATCTGGCCCATGCCCACCACATGGAAGTGGGTGGCGTGGCCGACCTCGGCCATCACGAATCCGCCGAGCGCGCGGGACGCCACGGCCCGGGCCCGCCGCCAGGCGACCGGGTTCAAGTGGCGGTTCATCGAGCCGTCGCAGGCGAAGCTGAACTGGCAGACGTGGGTCTGCGCGCCTTGGAACACGACGCCGCAGACGGACTTGGGATACAGCGGGCTGCGCATGCGGTTCAGCACCACCTGCGCGACTGCTTCCTGGCCGGCGGCGCTTTCACCGCGCGCCTCGTAATAGACGGCCTGGCTGAGACAATCGAGCGCGCGCGCGCCCTCGATCGGATTGTCGACGGACATGCGCAGCGGCGAGGCTGGCGTCACGATCGGGGCTCGGAGCCTGGGCGCCACGGAGCGTCGAAGCTCCAGTCGGGAGACCAGGACGGCGGTCATGCGGTCGCGCCGGGCGGCGCCCGGAGCGGTGAACGGGTCGTGCCGGCGCGCCACGGCCAGGGCGCCAGGCGCCATGTCGGCCGCCTCCTGGCGCAGCGCCTGCTCCGAAAAGCCTTCGGCGGCGGCGTTCGCGAACCGGGCCTGCTGGGCCCGGGCCGTTCATCTGCGATCCGCCGATGGTGGCGCCCAAGGCCACGCCGCAGGCGACCGCGCCCGCTAACGCGCTCGCACGCGTTCGAGTTAACTCTAACAAAGATTTCGTGTCCCGTTCGGCGAGGGCGATACGCCCCCCGACATCAACGTTCCGCTCACGCTTCCAAGGCGTGCCGGAACGGAGGCATGGCCGGCGCACGGGCCGACCGGTGGTTCAATTGCTAATGAAGTATGACCTCAATGAGGCCGATTCGCAAATTTCTGCTGCACTGCAATATGAATTGCACGCGACTCTTCGCGCGCGGTCGCGGCAAAAATCGCACAGTCGAAAGGGTCAGGCGGCGGCGACGTCGAGGTCGCGCTGGTGCTCGCTCATGGCCCGCGCCATCTCCGCGACCAGGGCCGCCGGCGAGATCGGCTTGGCCACCACGCCGTTCATTCCCGCGGCCATATAGGCGGCCTTCTGGTGGGCCATGGCGTTGGCGGTGAGCCCGAGAATCGGCGTGCGCGCGGCGGGCGTGTCCAGGGCGCGGATGCGGCGCGTGGCCTCCAGGCCGTCCATCACCGGCATCTGCACGTCCATCAGGATCAGGTCGTAGGGCTCGGCCTTCGCGGCCTCCACCCCCAGCCCGCCATGCTCGGCGGTGGCGACGCTCATGCCCATGGCTTCGAGCATCTTTCCGGCGACCAGACGGTTGGTGGGATTGTCCTCCACCAGCAGGATCTTCAGGCCCGTCAGGTCCAGCTCGGCCGGATCGAGGTCGATGGACGGCGCCTCGGCCCGGTCGGCGACGATCTCGAACCAGAAGGTGGAGCCTTCGCCTTCCTTGCTGGCGAATCCGACGCCGCCGCCCATCATCTCCGCCAGGCGGCGGGTGATGGCGAGGCCCAGGCCAGACCCGCCGAACTTGCGCGAGGTGGAGCCGTCCGCCTGCTGGAAGCGGGCGAACAGTGAGGCCTGGGCGGCCTCGGGGATGCCTACGCCGGTGTCCTCGATCTCCACGCGCAGGCGCCGGCGCTTGCCGCGCCCGCTCATGGCGAGCCGCGCCTCCACATGGCCCTGGGTGGTGAACTTCACCGCGTTGCCGATCAGGTTGAACAGCGCCTGGCGTATCCGCACCGGGTCGGCCAGGATCCAGGCGTCGTCGGCCTTGCCGTCGATCTGGACGCGCAGGGCCAGGCCCTTGGCCTGGGCGTTGGGACGCAGCAGCCCGACCACGCTCTCCAGCACCTGGGAGGGGTTCACAGGCTCGGGCGACAGCTCCAGCCGGCCCGCCTCCACCCGCGAGAAGTCGATCACGTCGTCCAGCAGCTGCGACAGCATCCGCCCGCAGTTGCCCGCTTCGTCCAGCAGCTTGCGGCCTTCCTCGGACAGGTTCTCGCTGGCCAACAGGTGAAGCACGCCAAGCACGCCGTTCATCGGGGTGCGGATCTCGTGGCTCATGTTGGCGAGGAATTCGGACTTGGCGTCGGCGGCGGCCTGGGCGGCGCGCTCGGCCTCGACCAGCGCCAGCTCCTGGCGCTTGCGCGCGTCGATGTCGAGCAGCAGGCCGACGGTCCGGATTAGCTGGCCGTCCTCGCCCATCATGCGCTCGCCGTGCACCTGCACCCAGCGGGGTTCGCCGTCGGGCAGGACGATGCGGAACTCGACCGGCTCGTGGCGCCCCGATCCCCAGGACTCGCGCATCTTGTCGATCTGGCCGCGGTCGTCCGGGTGGCACATCGGCCAGGGCGTCCCGACGAAATCCTCGTAGGCGTATTCGCGGCCGAGAATCTCCACGAACTCCGGCGAGCACCACATGCTCTTGGCGGCGAAGTCGATCTCGCAGACGCCGGCCTTGGCGGCGCTCATGGCCAGGCCCAGGCGATCGGCGTTGATCTGCGCCACGCGCCGAAGCTCGGTCAGGGCCAACTCCTGACGTTTACGGGCGTCGATGTCGAGAGCCAGGCCGATCACCTTGGAGACCGTCCCATCCTCCCGGCGGTGCACCAAGGTCCGCCAGTCCAGCCAGCGGGTTTCGCCGTCCGGCCGCATGATGCGGCACTCCAGGCTGTGCTCGGCGCGGTCGCTTGCAAGCGCCTCGACGATCTCCCTGCTTACCCACTCGGCGTCATCAGGGTGGCACATCGGCAGCGACCCGCTGGTCGCCTCTTCGAACGTGAGCGTCTTGCCGATCATCTGGCAGAGCTCAGGCGAGGCCCAGTAGGTCCGGTTTTCAAAGTCGGTCTCGAAGACGCCGCCCCTGGCTACGTCCAGAGCCAGCTTCAGGCGCTCGACGTTCGCCTGGACCGCTTCGCGGGCCTGCTCAAGCGAGAGTTCCTGGCGCTTGCGCGCGTCGATGTCGAGGACAAGGCCGGCGACCTTTTCGGGCACGCCGTTCTCGTCCAGGTGCACGATGGAGCGGCCGTCGATCCAGCGGTGCTCGCCATTGGGCATGACCAGCCGCCATTCCAGATTGGAACTGGTCTCCCCGGTGTGGACGTTGTCGATCTGGGCCTGGACTTTCGGCACGTCCTCCGGATGGCTCATCGGCCAGACGCCCATGGCCTCCTCGAAGGTCATCTGACGCCCGACGATCTCCACGAACTCGGGCGAGCACCAGAAGGTCCCATCCTTCATATTGGTCTCGAAGGCGCCGGCCTGGGCCGCGTCCATGGCCAGTTTGAGCCGCTCGCCGTTGGCCTGCAGCTCCTGGCGGGTCTCCAGCAGGGCCAGCTCCTGGCGCTTGCGCGCGTCGATGTCGAGCAGCAGGCCGACGATCTTGGTGCGCTTGCCCTCTTCGTTCACCTGTTGCTCGCCGAGGCCCTGCACCCAGCGGGTCTCGCCAGTGGGCAGCACGACGCGAAAGTCGAAGGGTTCGTGGCGCGGCTCGGTCCACTCCGCCAGCACCCTGTCGATCGCGGGGCGGTCGTCCGGGTGAGCCATCGGCCAGGGATTGAGGGCGAATTCGCGGAACGACGCCTCAGCCCCCACCAGCTCGATCCATTCGGGGGAATACCAGATGGTCTTGGCGACCAGGTCCAGCTCGCAGACCCCCGCGCGCGCCGCGCCCAGCGCCAAGCGCAGCCGCTCGGCGTTGGCCTGGGCCTGCCGGCGCGCCTCGTTGAGCGCCAGTTCCTGGCGCTTGCGCGCGTCGATGTCGATGACGAAGCCGACCGTCCGTTCAAGCTCTCCTTGCGCGTCGAACTGCGGCTCGACACTCATCTCGATCCAGCGCTCTTCGCCGGGAGTCGGCGCGATGCGCACTTCAACCCGTCCCGGCTGGTGCGTGCGCATGCTCTCCTGGGCGACGGCGTGGAGCCGCTCGAGATCATCAGGCACGACCATCGGCCAGGCGGCCAACACGTCGTCGAACACCATCTCGCGACCGACGATCTGGACGAACTCAGGCGAGCACCAGAAGGACCGTCCCTTGTAGTCCACCTCGAAGGCGCCGGCGCGGGCGGCGTCCATGGCCATGCGCAGGCGGTCGGAGTTGCTCTGGGCCTCGCGCCGGGCCTTGATCATCGGCGTGACGTCGTGGCCGTGGACGAAGTAGCCTAGGAACGCGTCCTCGCCGCTGGGGTCGGGAACAGGCCGGTACTCGCACGACATCCAGCGTTGCTCGCCGTGGCTGTCCACATAGACCTCCTCGTCGTGGAGAAGGTTCTCACCGGCGGCGGTGCGGCGGTGCAGATCGATCAGTTCGGGCGCGAGGTCGGGGATCACCTCATCCAGCCGCTTGCCGAGGTAGTCGCGGCCCTCGATGCCGACGATCCGCTCAAAGCTGCGGCTGGCGGCCATCAGGCGGCGGTCCAGGTCGAAGAAGGCCAGCGGGGCCGGCGAGCGAGTCGCCGTGTGCACGACGGGCCAGATCGACGGCCGCTTCGTCCTTGAATCCTTCAAGACGCATCCCCCCGCTTCTTAGCCCAACGTGGTAAGCAAAAAGCGTAAACATTGAATGGAAACGGCTATCCGGCGTCGGCGCCTGCGACGCGGTGTCGGCGCCCTGGCGAGGGCTTCGCTTGACGCGCGAGCGCGGCGCGCTACCCCTAGGCGTTCATCCGAAAAAGGAGCGCGCCATGGCCGATATCCGCTTTGACGGGAAGGTCGCCATCGTCACCGGGGCCGGCGGGGGGCTCGGACGTCAGCACGCGCTGGAGCTGGCGCGGCGGGGCGCCAAGGTGGTGGTCAACGACCTGGGCGCGGCGCTGGACGGTTCGGGAGGCTCCTCGGAGGCCGCCGGCAAGGTGGTGGACGAGATCAAGGCCGCCGGGGGCGAGGCGATCGCGGACGGCGGCTCGGTCACCGACGACGCGGGCGCGGCCAACCTCGTCAAGCGCGCCGTGGACGCTTTCGGCCGGCTGGACATCCTGATCGCCAACGCCGGCATCCTGCGCGACAAGTCCTTCTCCAAGATGGAGATCGCCGATTTCGAGGCGGTGCTGGGCGTCCACCTGATGGGCACGGTCAAGCCGCTGCACCACGCCTGGCCGATCATGCGCGAGCAGAAGTACGGGCGGATCGTGGTCACCACCTCGTCCACGGGCCTGTACGGCAACTTCGGCCAGGCCAACTATGGCGCGGCCAAGCTGTCGCTCGTGGGCCTGATGAAGACCCTGGCCATCGAGGGCGCGCGCGACAACATCAAGGTCAACGCCATCTGCCCGGTCGCCGCCACGCGGATGACCGAGAACATCATCCCGGCGCCGATCCTGGAGAAGCTGAAGCCCGAGTACGTCTCGCCTGGCGTGGCCTATCTGGCCAGCGAGGAGGGGCCGACCAGCGTGATCCTCACCGCCGCCGCCGGCGGCTTCGCGGTGGCCCGCATCTATGAGACCGAGGGCGCCTATCTGGGCGAAGGCGGTCTTTCGGCCGAGGAGGTGCGCGACAACTGGTCCCGCATCGCCGATCCCGCCGGCCAGCAGTCCTACGAAGCCGGCCAGGAGCAGACCCAGAAGTTCCTGCGGTTGGTTATGGGCGGGTGAGGAGCGCCGTCGCGCGCCGCCCTATTTGCAGGTGATGCTGAGCGGCAGATAGGGCACGGCCCCGCCGGTCTGCTTGATCTTGGCGACACAGACGGTCGCGCCGGCGGGCGCCGGAACCATCACGCGGGGGCGGGGGCCATAGCTGCAGCCGATGGTGATCTTGTCGCCGGGCGCCAGTTTCCAGGTGTTGGTGACGGTCGAGCCGACCACCCTGGACTTGTCCGGCGCCAGGGTCGCGTTGTCGGCCGGGTCGCCGCTATAGAGGTCGACCTGCGAAAGCAGGATCCGCGAGGGCCCCGCGTAGGACGCCGCCGGGCACAGGCTGGGCGCCTCGGCCGCGATGGCCGCCCCCGTCCACAGCCCCGCGCAAACGACGCCCGCCGCAACCAGTCTGCCCGTACCCATGACGCCGTCCCCCGGTGTTCGATCGGCGAAATCTCCGGCCGGGGGAGGCTGGCGTCAAGGCCTCGGCCGCGCGCCGATCTCTTCGTCGCCGGGGGTTGTCGCGGCGACCCAAGCGCGCGAGGCTTTCACGAACCGACCGTGTGCGTGGGCGTCGTCGAGGCGGCTTGGTTATATTGATAACTTGAGCATATTGATCAATTACTGGAGAGGTTCATGAAAACCCGCCGTCTGGGCGCCAAGGGCCCTGAGGTCTCCGCCATCGGCTTCGGCTGCATGGGGCTGTCGGACGTCTATGGCCAGCCTGACGAGGCCGAGGGGATCGCCGCGATCCATGCGGCGCTCGACGCGGGCGTGACCCTGTTCGACACCGGCGATTTCTACGGCATGGGCGTGTCGGAGATGACGCTGGGCAAGGCCCTCAAGGGTCGGCGCGACAAGGCCTTCATCCAGGTGAAGTTCGGCGCCCAGCGCGAGCCCTCCGGCGCCTGGATCGGCTATGACGCCAGTCCGGCCGCGGTGAAGACGGCGCTCTCCTATACCCTCAAGCGCCTGGGCACGGACTACATCGACCTCTACATGCCCGCCCGCCGCGATCCGGACGTGCCGCTGGAGGACACGATCGGCGCCATCGCCGACATGATCCAGGCGGGCTACGTGCGCCATCTGGGCCTCTCCGAAGTGGCGCCCGAGACGATCCTCGCCGCCAACGCCGTCCATCCCGTCACGGCCTTGCAGTATGAGCTTTCGGTGATCGAGCGCGGCGCGCTGACCCGCCAGATGCCGGCGCTGCGCAGCATCGGCGCGGGGCTGACGGCCTATGGCGTGCTTTCGCGCGGCCTGCTCGCCGGATCGCCCATGCGGCCGGGCGACATGCGCGCGCATATGCCCCGCTTCGCAGGCGAGAACCTCAAGAAAAACAACCAACTGGTGGAAGCTTTCGCCGCCGTCGCCAAGGCCAAGGGCTGCACGCCCGCCCAGCTCGCCATCGCCTGGGCGCTGGCTCAGGGCGACGACATCGTGCCGACGCTGGGCATGCGCACCCGCCGCCAGGTGGCCGAGACCCTGGGCGCCTTGGATGTCGTTCTGACTGCGGAGGATCACGCCGCCATCGACGCGGCCATCCCGCCCGCCGCCATCGCCGGCGGCCGCTATGGCGAGCATCAGATGCGGCAGGTGGACCTCTGAAGCGATGACGCCCCGGCCGATCGCCCTGTCCTTCAGGGCCTGCCGTCGTAGTGGGGGATGGGGCCGTTCTGCGGCGTGGCGCGGTCGGACAGGTCGAGCATGACTTCGTCCACATAGCACCACCCCCAGCCCTCGGGCGGGTCGTAGCCTTCGATGACCGGGTGGCCGGTGGCGTGGAAATGCTTGGTGGCGTGCCGGTTCGGCGAACTGTCGCAACAGCCGACGTGCCCGCAAGTGCGACAGAGCCGAAGGTGCAGCCAGCGGGAGCCCATCTTCAGGCACTCCTCGCAGCCGAGCGCGCTGGGCGTCACCGTGCGGATGTCCGCTGCGTGGGTGCAGTTGATTGGCATGCAAGTCTGCTCCGACTGGCCGTCAGGCGGCCTTCACCTTCAGCCGCGCGCCGTCCAGCACGGCGGAAACCTTGACCTTGGCGCCGGCGGCGAGGTCGCTCTCGCCGTCCAGCTCCGCGGCCCACTCCTTGCCGTCGACGAACACCCGTCCCACGCCGCCTGTGAAGGCGTCCACCGCATGGCCATGCTGGCCGGCCAGCCGGTGGCCTGGATCGGTGACGTCATGGCCCTCGGCGCGGAAGGGCTTGGGCAGATAGCGGCGCGACAGCAGCACGCCCGCGATGGTCAGCAGGGCGAAGATCAGCAGCTCCACCGGCAGGCCGAGCTTCAGTCCCGTCAGCAGCGCCACCACGCCGGCCGCCGCCGCGGGCCACAACAGGTAGCCGGAGCCGGTGGCCACCTCCAGCGCCAGCAGCACGGCGCCCAGGACCATCCAGCCCCAGAACGGATGCGCGAGGAGAAGGGCTTCCATCGGCCTACTCCGTACGCGGAACCGCCGGGCGGGAGTCCGAGCCCGCGGGCGGTCGGCGAGTCGCGGCCGGCGGCGGGGAGGCTGGTGGAACCGCGCCGCTCTTCACCAGCTCCTGGATGCCGGCCAGCGTGCCGACCAGGGCGCTCATCTCCGCCGGCACGATCACCGTCTTCTGGTGCGGCGACTCGGCCAGCTTGCCGAAGGCGTCCACGTACTTCTGGGCCACGAAGTAGTTCAGCGCGTTGACGCTGCCGTCTTCCACGGCCTTGGAGACCATCTCGGTCGCCTTGGCCTCGGCCTGGGCGGCGCGTTCGCGGGCCTCGGCGTCGCGGAAGGCGGCCTCGCGCCGGCCCTCGGCCTGCAGGATGGCGGACTGCTTGGAGCCCTCGGCGCGGGCGATCTGGGCCATCTTGTCGCCGTCCGCCTCGGTGATCACCGCGCGACGCTCGCGTTCGGCCTTCATCTGGCGGGCCATGGCGTTGGTGATGTCGGGCGGCGGCGACAGGTCGCGGATCTCGATGCGCGCCACCTTCACGCCCCACGGCCCGGTCGCCGCGTCGATCACGTCGAGCAGGCGGGTGTTGATCTGGTCGCGCTGGGAGAGCACCGCGTCCAGCTCCATGGAGCCGACGACGGTTCTGAGGTTGGTCATGGTCAGCTGGGTGATGGCCTGGTGCAGGTTGTCGACACCCGATAGGCCGCGGCGGCCGCGTCCATCACCTGGATGAACACGATGGCGTCCACCTTCACGCCCACGTTGTCCTTGGTGATGACTTCCTGGCTGGGGACGTCCAGCACCTGCTCCATCATGTTCACCTTGCGGCCGATGCCTTCGATGAACGGGGTCAGGATGGTGATGCCGGGCTTCATGGTGCGCGTGTAGCGGCCGAAGCGTTGCACCGTGAATTCAAAGCCTTGCGGCACGATCTTCACCGCGCCGAACAGCACCACCAACGCCAGGATCACGAAGACGGCAGACACGGCAAGCGACATCTTGAGTCCTCCAAGCCCCGAGAGGGCGAGCCCAGATTAACCTGACAGGCGAGCGGCGGCTATGGCGCGCCGAGCTGGTTCGCCAGGGTCTCGCCGCGCGCCGCGATCCGCGCGGCCTCGGCGCGGCCAGCCCTGTCGCAGGCCGGAAATCCCCGGCGGCCGACGGCGAAGCCGCTGTTGAACGCCTGGGCGAGGCGGGTCTTCAGGTCCGCGTCCGGCGACTCGACGCGGAGCAGCGTCTGCATCCGGTCGCGCCAGACCTGATCGCTCGGCCCCTCGCAGGCCTGGCGCAGGGCGTGGCTTTCGCCGATCACGCGGGAGAGTTCGGTCAGGGCCTGCTGCTGGTCGGGCCCGTGCTCCTGGGCCGCGAGCGAGGCGGGCAGGGCGGCGGCCGACAGCACGGCCGCGACGGCGAGGGCGGCGGCGCGGCGCATCCTACTTCTTCGTGACCGTGAAGCGCGACAGTTCCGTCTTGGGCGCGTCCCAGTCCGGCTTCAGCTCCGAGGCTTTCAGATAGTCGTAATAGGCGCCGGTCACGTCGCCGGTCCGCTCCTTGGCGATGGCGCGGTTGTAGTAGGACTTCTCGGGCTCCGAGGCGCCCAGCGCCAGGCCCCTGTCGATGTCCGCGATGCCTTCGGCGTCGCGCCCCACGCCGACCAGGGCCGCGCCCCGGTTGGCGTAGGTCTCGCCCAGGCTGGGCAGCACGTTGGCGGCGGTGTCGAAGTCCTTGATCGCGTTGTCGAACTGCCGGTCGGCCAAATAGAGGATGCCCCGGTTCACATAGGTGCCGGCCAGATCGTGGGGGTTCAGAAGGTCGTCCTCGATGGCCCGGGTGCAGATGTGCACGGCCTCATAGGCCGGGGGCGCGCTCATCGACACGGCCTCGGCCGATCTCGAGCAGTCCCCCGCGAAGCCGGCGCCGATCACGGTGACGCCGGCCGTGGCCCGGCCGGTCCATGCGGCGCAGAGCAACCCCGCCGCCAGGGCGAATGCGAGCGAGCGTTTCATCTCGCGTCTCCTTGCCCGTCTCGTTCGACAGGCGAAGTATAGCACATCGCTCAATCAGCGGGCGTGTGACGCGCCGGGGCCTCCGAAGCGCTCCACCGCCAGGCGGATGATCCGCTTGGTCTCGGACCAGTCGACGAGTTCGGACGGCCTCCTGGGCCGGCCAGAACCGCGCCTCGGCCGCGTCGTCCCCGGCGACCGGCTCGCCCGCGATCCAGCGCGCGGCGTAGTCGACCAGCAGGTAGTGCCGCTCCAGCGTTCCGTCCGCGCCGGCGAACAGCCCGTCCACCACGTCCAGCAGGCCCAGCAGCTCGGCCTCCACGCCGGTCTCCTCGCCAAGCTCGCGCAGGGCCGCGTCCGCCGCCGTCTCGCCCCACTCGATGCGTCCGCCCGGCAGGCTCCATTCGCCCTCGCGCGGCGGCTTGCCCCGGCGGATCAGCAGCACATCGCCGCCGCGCAGGCAGACCACGCCGGCGGCCGGCGTGGGACGATGCGCCTCGCTCATTTGGCGGGCCGGGCGAACACCCAGTCGGCGGCCTTGGACAGGTCCGGGCGGAAGGCGTAGCCCTCGCGGTCGAAGCCCTTCAGGTCCTCAGGGTTCTCCAGCCGCCCGTCGATGACGTAGCGCGCCATCAGCCCGCGCGCCCGCTTGGCGAAGAAGGAGATCATCCGGGTGCGGCCGCCTTCCTCCTCCTCCAGGAACCGGCAGGTGAGCACCGGCGCCTTCAGCGCCTTCACCTTCACGGCGGCGAAGTACTCGTTGCTGGCGAGGTTGACGATGGTCGGGTCCGCCTGGCCGGCCGCCGCCGCGCTGAGCGCGCGGGCGATCTTGGTCGCCCCAGAAGTCGTAGAGATTGCGGCCCTTCGCGTTCTCCAGGCCGATTCCCATCTCCAGCCGGTAGGGCTGGATGCGGTCCAGCGGCCGCAGCACGCCGTACAGGCCCGACAGGATGCGCAGGTGGTCCTGGGCGAAGGCCAGGGCGTCCGGGTCCAGGCTGCGCGCGTCCAGGCCCCGATAGACGTCGCCGTTGAAGGCGAAGGCCGCCTGCACGCCCTCCGGCGCATCCGGCTTGAAGCGTCTTGAACCGCCCGACGTTCAGCTCGGCCAGCTTGTGCGGATATCCCCATCAGCCGGCTGAGGTCCGCCGCCTTCAGCTTGCGCGCCAGCCGCGCCAGGCTGGCCGCCTCCTTGGGGAACATCGGCGCGGTGACCAGCGCCTCCGGCGCCGGCGCGAAGTTCAGGTTCTTCGCGGGCGAGACAACCAGGATCATGGATCAGAGCATCCTCAGTCGGTTCTCGACGGCCCAGCCCCCGGGGCGGCAACATGCCTCTGCTTCGGATGGGCTGTCACGCTCCTAAGCAGTGCTAAGGACGGCGCCGCCGCGTCAGAACAGCACCCTCGGATTCATGATCCGGTTCGGGTCGAGCGCGGCGCGCACGGCGCGCAGGGCCGCCACCTCCACGGGGGACTTGTAGCGCAGCGCCTCGGTGGTCTTCATCGCCCCCAGGCCGTGCTCGGCGGAGATCGAGCCGCCCAGGCCGTCCACGATGTCGTCCACGATCCGCGGCGGCGTCCTCGCGCCGGGCCGTGTGCGCCGCCCCGTCCGCGCCGGCCGGCTGCAGCACGTCGAAGTGGATGTTGCCGTCGCCCACGTGGCCGAACGCCAGCACCCGGCAGCCGGGGGCGAACCGCTCCATGCGCCGCGGTGGCCTGGGGGATGAAGACCGCGACCTTGGAGACCGGAACCGAGACGTCGTGCTTCCACACCGCCCCCTCGGGCTTCTGGGCGGCGGACTGGGATTCGCGCAGGCGCCAGAAGTCGGCCGCCTGGGCCTTGCTCTGGGCGATGGCGGCGTCGCGGATCAGATGGTCCTCAAGGGCGCCGGCGAGCACCCGCTCCATGGCCGCTTCCGCCGCTCCGGGCTCGCCCGAGGCGATCTCGATCAGCACGAACCAGGGATGCGGGTCAGAGAACGGCGCGCGCACGCCGGTGATGTTGCGCACGGCGAAGTCCACGCCGATGCGCGGCGATCAGCTCGAAGCTCTCCACCGCGCCGCCGCTCTCGGCCTTGGCGCGCGACAGCAGGGCGACGGCGGCGGCCGGATCGTCCACCGCCGCGAAGGCCACGGCCCGCGAGACGAGGGGGGGAACAGCTTCAGGCTCGCGGCCGTCACCACGCCGAGCGTGCCTTCCGCGCCGATCAACAGCTGCTTCAAGTCATAGCCGGTGTTGTCCTTGCGCAGCCGCTTCAGCCCCGCGAACACCTCGCCGTTGGGCAGCACCGCCTCCAGCCCCAGCACCAGCTCGCGCATGGTCCCGTAGCGCAGCACCTGGGTTCCGCCGGCGTTGGTGGAGACCAGCCCCCCCACCGTGGCCGAGCCTTCCGACGCCAGCGACAGCGGAAAGCGCCGGCCGACCGCCTCGGCCGCCCCGTGCACGGCCGCGAGCGGCGCGCCGGCCTCGGCGACCAGCACGTCGTCGGCGACATCGATGTCGCGGATCGCCCGCATGCGTTCCAGCGATAGCAGCACCTCGCCCTGGGGGATCTGGCCGGCCACAAGCCCGGTGTTGCCGCCCTGGGGCACCACGGGCGTCAGCGGACTCCGCGCAGATTCCCACGACGGCCGAGACCTCGGCGGTGGAGGCGGGCAGCAGCAGGATCGGCGTCGTGCCCGTCCAGCGGTCGCGCCACTCCACCAGCTTGGGCGCCAGCCGCGCGGGGTCCTCGCTCCAGCCCTTGGGGCCGAGCACCGCCTTCAGGCGCGAGAGGACGTCAGCGGGGACGGGCGCGGTCATGGAACGAAATTAGGCGCGCGAGGCCCGGCCCGCCAGCGGGCGCGCCGCGAATTGTGAGGGGCCGCCCTCGTCCTTCGACAAGCTCAGGATGAGGGCGAATGCGGGCTCAGTAGAAATCCTCATCCTGAGCCTGTCGAAGGACGAGGATTTCGGCTCCGTCGGCGGAGGGTCGAAGACCTCTAAAGCGCCAGCGCCCGATCGAGCTCCGTCAGGCGTTCGCGGGTGGTCTTCAGGTCCTGGGCGAGGGCGCTGTCGCTGGGGGCGGCGTTGGACAGGCGCTGGATCAGCGGCAGGCGCTCGCGCAGCAGGTCGCGGGCGCGGCTGCGATGGCCGCGCGCCTCGCGGGTGTCGGCCAGCCGCTCCAGGCCCAGCGACAGCCGCCGCTGGGCGGCAAGATCGTCGGGCGCCTCGGCGGCCTGGACGCGGCGGATGGCCAGGCTCTGCTCGTGCAGGTCCAGGGCGGAGTCCAGCCGGCCCTCGCGGTCGTGGATGTCGCCGACGGCGGTGATGGCTCGGGCGAGGTCGCCGGCGGCCAGGGGATCGTTCGGCGCTTCGGCGTGACGCGTTTGGGCGAGCGTCAGGGCGTGGCTGTAGCTGTCCAGGGCCTGGTCCAGCTTGTCCGCGTCGCGCAGGCGGCTCCCCTGGTCCATGGCGGTCAGGAACGGCGCGCGGTCGGCGTCCGACACCTGCGCGACAACAGGTTGGGCGGCGGGCTCGGCGTGGAAGGCCTCGGGCGCTTCCGCCAGGGCCTCGTGCGGCGTCTCGGCGGCCTCGTCGTGGTGGAGGTCTTCCGGTGCGTCGACGTGGTCGGCGAAGGCGTACGGGGCGAGCGCCGGCTCTGGCTCTGGCGCCTGCACGGGCTCGGGAGCAACGCCTGCGTGAACCAGTTCGGGTTCCGGATCAGGATCGGCGACGAGGAAGGGCGCCAGGGCCTCCATCTGTTCGGGCTCCGGCGCGGAGACGAAGGCGTCGGGCAGGAAGTCGTCGTGGGCCGCGGGCGCCTCGGCGGGCGGCTTCTCGGCGCTCCAGGCGACGGCGGGCGGGTGCTTGGCGCGCCAGGCCGCGCGCATCTCCGAGCGCGTGCGGATCAGGGCGGCCACGAGCACGATCACGCCCACCACGGCGGCCAGGACGGTGATCACCGGGCGGTACGGCGAGAAGGGTCCAAGATCCGGCGCGCCAAAGGCGCCGATGGAGCCCGGTCGCCACAGGACATAGCTCTCAGCCAGAAGGGCGAGGCCCGCCACAAGGCCGATGAACCGTCCCCACATGCGCTACTTCCCCAAATGCCCGTCGCCGCCGGACGCGCGGCGCCAGATTAAGATACCCATCCACAAGCTGCAGGATCGGCGCCACGACGTGCTCCTGACAGGCGAAACCGTGGCCGCGACGGGCGTTGCGGCGCCTCGCGATTGGGCGCCGGCGCCCCAGCACGGGGCAAGTCAGCCCACAAGACCCGCCGCGCGGCGCAGACGGTCGTTGATCGCCTCGCCCAGCCCAGTGTCCGGTACGGGGGCGATATCTATGCCCGGGACGCCCGAGCGGTCCGCCGCGCGCAGGAAGCCGAACAGGTTCGCCGCCGCCTCGGCCAGGTCTCCAGAGGGGCTCAGGTTCCACGTCAGCGGCCCCTGCGCCGGCGCCCGGGCCGAAGGCCAGGAAGGCGCGGCCGGGCGTGGGGCCGGCGGCGTCCAGGGTCAAGGGCGCGTCCGGCGCATAGTGGCGCGCGAGGCGTCCGGGGGAGCGTTCCGCATGGCCCGCGCCCGCCGACAGGGGGCCGGCCGCCGCCTCGATCTGTTCGCGCGACACTCCGCCGGGGCGCAGCAGCACCAACTCGCCGTCGAACTCGCCCACCACCGTGGATTCCAGCCCCACGCGGCACGGCCCGCCGTCGAGCGCCGCGCCCGCGAAGGCGCCGGTCTCCTCCATGGCGTCGGCGAAAGAGGTGGGGCTGGGCCGGCCCGAGCGGTTGGCCGAGGGCGCCGCAACGGGCCGTCCGAACGCGGCCAGCACGGCCTGAGCGACGGGATGGTCCGGTGCGCGCACCGCCACGGTGTCCAGCCCCGCGCGGGCGAGGTCGCACACCGCCGCCGTATCGGTGACCGGCGCCACCAGCGTCAGCGGCCCTGGCCAGAACGCCTCGGCCAGCTTGATCGCGCGCGGGCCGAGGGCGGCGATCCGCAAGGCCGCGTCCAGCCCGGTCACATGGGCGATCATGGGATTGAAGCGCGGCCGGCCCTTGGCCGCGAACACGGCCGCCACGGCGCGGGGGTTCCCCGCGTCGCAGCCTAGGCCATAGACCGTCTCGGTGGGCAGGATGACGAGCTCGCCCGCCGCCAGCGCCTTGGCCGCGCGGGCGATCTCGTCGGCCGAAGGGGTCCGCGCCGGATCGTCGTTCATCGGCGCGGACTTAGCTCGGCTAGCCGGCCTTGGTGAACTCGATCTCGAGGGTGACGTCGACGTCGTCGCCCACGATGGCGGTCGGCATCGACAGCTTGCCGAAGTCCGAACGCTTCACGACGCCTGGGCCGAGAAGCCCGCGCGGCGCCGGACCCATGCCGCCGGCGGGGCGGCTGCCGTCGAAGGTGACGTCCAGCGTCACCGGCTTGGTCACGCCCTCCAGCGTCAGATCGCCGGTCATGGTTCCCTGGTTGCCCTTGGTCACCTTGATCGAGGTGGAGGTGAAGGTGATCGTCGGGTTCGCTTCCGCGCCCAGGAATTCCTTGGCGAAGCGCGTCGAGATCGCCGGATCGCCCTGGTCGAAGGAGTTGGCGTCGATGGTGGCGGTCACCTTGGAGGCGGTCGGATGGGCCGGATCGTAGTCGAAGGACGCGACGACCTTGTTCATGCGGAAGGTCGAATGGGTCATGCCCATGTGCTGCACGCGCATGATCAGCGCGGTGTGGTTCGGATCGTTGACGTAGTGGCCGGCCGGCAGGTCCGCTGGGCTCATCGCCGGCGGCGGCATGGTCATCGATGGCTGGGCGATGGCGGCGCCGCCGAGCAGCGCGAAGGCGGCGAAGGCGGCGAGGACGGGACGGTGCATCGGGCGGTCTCCAGGTCTGGTGAGAATTTTCTTGGCCCCCACGAACCCTAGCCCGGCTTGGCCCCGTTCGCCAACGCATTCGGGTGATGCAGGTGGTTCTGGCGCGCCGGCCCGAGTTGCGGCACGCTCGGCGCGAAGCCGGCCCGGAGCGCGCCATGGCCTATCGTCCCCCCGTCAAGGATCTGGTGTTCTCGCTGATGACCGCGGCGGGGCTCGACGCGCTGCTGCCCCGCTTCGACGGTCTGGACGCCGACGTGCTCACCGCCGTGCTGGATGCGGCCGGAGAGCTGGCGGCCGGCGTGCTGGAGCCCCTGAACCGTTCCGGCGACATCCAGGGCTCGCGCCTGGAGAACGGCCGGGTGATCAGCCCCGACGGCTTTCCCGCCGCCTACAAGGCGTTCGCGGAGGGCGGGTGGAACAGCCTCGCCGCCGATCCCGCCCACGGCGGCCAGGGCCTGCCCAAGGCGCTGGAGCTGGCCGTCTTCGAGATGATCAACGCGGCGAACATGGCCTTCGCCCTGTGCCCGACCCTCACCCAGGGCGCCATCGAGGCCCTGTCCCGCCACGGTTCGGACCGCCAGAAGGCGCTCTATCTCACCCGGCTGATCTCCGGCGAATGGACCGGCACCATGCACCTCACCGAGCCGCAGGCGGGCTCGGACCTCTCCCAGATCCGCACCGAGGCGCGGCCCGACAGCGATGGCGGCTGGCTCATCCACGGCCAGAAGATCTTCATCACCTGGGGCGACCAGGACTTCACCGACAACATCCTGCACCTCGTCCTCGCCCGCACGCCCGACGCGCCCGAGGGCGTTCGCGGCCTCAGCCTCTTCCTGGCCCCCTCGCGGATGGTCGCCGACGACGGGACGCTCGGCGAGGTCAACGCGCTGCACGCCGCCAGTCTGGAGCACAAGCTGGGCATCCACGCCTCGCCCACCTGCGTGATGATCCACGAGGGCGCCAGGGCCGAGCTGGTGGGCGAGCTGAACCAGGGCATCGTCCACATGTTCACCATGATGAACGCCGCGCGCGTGGCGGTGGGCGTGCAGGGCGTCGGCGTGGCCGAGGGCGCCTATCAGCGGGCCCTGGACTACGCCAAGGAGCGCTATCAGGGCCGCGCCCCGGGCTCCGACGGCCCCGCGCCGATCATCGAGCACCCGGACGTGCGCCGCATGCTGGTGCTCATGAAGGCCAAGACCGAGGCCGCCCGCGCCATCTGCCTCGCCGCCGGGGTCGCCGCCGACCTCGCCCGCCTGGCCGAAACCGAGGAGGCGCGCACCGCCGCCGGCCTGCGCTCGGAGCTGCTCACCCCCATCGCCAAGGCCTGGTCCACCGACGCGGGCGTGGAGGTCGCCTCCCTCGGCGTGCAGGTGCACGGCGGCATGGGCTTCATCGAGGAGACCGGCGCCGCCCAGTTCTATCGCGACGCCCGCATCGCCCCGATCTACGAGGGCACCAACGGCATCCAGGCCATGGACCTGGTCGGCCGCAAGCTCTCCATGGCCGGCGGCGCGGCGGTCACCGCCCTGCTGGCCGAGATGGCCGCCCTGCCGGCGCAGCTCCAGGCCACGCCCGCCACGGCCGCGCTCGCCGCCCCCCTGACCGCCGCCGTGAAGGCCGCCGCCAAGGCTTCCGCCTGGTTCGCCGAGCGCAAGTCGAACCCCGACGCCCTGGCCGGCGCGGACGCCTACCTGCGCCTCATGGGCGACGTCCTGGGCGGCCACATGCTCGCCAAGAGCGCCCTGGCCGCCGCCCAGCGCCTGGACGCCGGCGATCCGGATGCGGCGTGGCTGAACGGCAAGATCGCCCTGGCCAGCTTCTACGCCGAGCAGGTGCTGCCCCACGCCCCCGCCCACGCGGCCGCCGCGACGGCGGGCGCCGAGGCGCTGATGGCGGTGGGGTTGGAGTAGTCGCTTACCCTCTCCCTCTTGCGGGAGAGGGTGGTCGCGCAGCGACCGGGTGAGGGGTCGAAGGCCCCCGCCGCGACGAACACCGGCCTCGCCGGACAGTCCCGCGCGACCCCTCATCCGTCGGGCTTCGCCCGCCACCTTCTCCCGCAAGGGGAGGGGTATAGGCAAAGGTAGAATTGAGCGACGGATATTACCACCCGTAAGGGACCGCGGCCTTGAACGTCGTGCGCGCCTGAGCGGTCAACGTGGTTCAGATGGCCTCATATTGCTCATGAAATTGGGGCTCCCACTCTACTCAACCGTCGCCAACCGGTCCGTGAAGCTCAAGAGGGTTCGATCAATACGTCAATCCATCACCGCCCGGACATTTGTATGCTCGTTACGGTGAGAGCGGATTATAGAACCACGCTATTTGAGAAACGCGACCTCGGACAATTGACAGACAGACCGTCCCTCGTCGCCAGGATTGATCACTGAAGCTCAAGATGCCTTCGCTAGGCTTTTGCCCAGGCACGCAGCTCATATTCGGACCGAATACGTCTGTATTCAGGCTTAGGCCATGGCTCTGCAGCCGCTTCATTGCTTCACCAGCTGGTATACCCAATTTGATGCCCATCAGACTGCGCTTACTGGGGGCTTTAATCGAATTTACCCCATCAAAGAACACCAATCTATTACGTTCTGAGGAAAAAAATGCCGATATTCCAATTACCAACAATAATATAATAAATAATTTAGCAAAATTCTTAGTCATAATTATCTATGTATAAGAATTGAAGCATAATATCCTATGACATTTTGCACTCCAATACTGTATGGAATATGCTGAGTCGATGTGCCTTGTGCCCGAGAATAGTTCAATGCATCGTTTGCGACCCCATAAGCGGCAGAATTACTATTCGCCGATCGGAACGGATATGGCACAGCGCTATAGGGGATAAAATTGTGTACTAATGCGCGGTTCATTCGAGCCCCCGCCCAAAGCACCGCTTGGTCGGATGCATTGATCCGCGTGACACTGATGCCCGGAATGCAGGCCAAGGCGAGCTTCTGCCAAGTCGTCCTATCATCTCTATCGGTCTGTGTTTGCGTTTCCGTGAGAGGCCACAAGAAGCCTGGTGCATAAATGGGACCGCTGGGACCATATGAGAATTGGGTGCCGTTGGCACCAAGTTTGGGAGCAACAGCGACGAAAGCATGGGAAGCAAAGCCACCAATTATCGGACGGGTGATTAGCCATGCATCGAGCCCTGACGGATCGCTTAGATCGAGGGGATTATTCTCGACGTACGCATAAAGGTTCTGCCAACCCTCAACTCCAAATGGATCGGCTTCGATATATCGGCCAATCGCAGGGTCGTAATCTCTGAGGCCATTCTGATGCAGGCCGCCGGTCTCACTCTGCGCCCACTGCCCTGGCAGACGCAGATCGAGCGCCTCATAGTCCCGCTCTTCCCGCCGAAAGTCGGGACCCAGGCTCCTTCCTGAACCGCCCGTGTTTCCAGCCAAAACGCCTGGGCGCCGACCTGCGCCGCGCGTGAACGCGCGGAAAAGTTATCCCCGGCCTTCCCGCCACCCCCATACTTCCCCTCGACCCCTGCGGCAGGGAGGGCGCTCGGTACCGCACCTGAGCCGCCGCCGGGGTCGCGATCGAACGGGAGAATTCCTGTCGTTCCTCACGCCCGGTGGGCGCGAGATTGGCAGGCCGCTGTTCGTCACGCTCGAAGCCTGGGGCCGCGGCTTGCCCGCGACCTTGGCCCCTCGGGGGGCCGGCCCTTCGGGGCGCTTCTCGGCGCGACGGATGGGGGACGTAGAAGGCCGGCGGTGGGAACGCTGGCGCTCTCCGGGGACGCGCAGTGCGGCGCGCCCGCCCGTCGTCGGCTTGGCGCCGGTACGCCTGCGGGCCCGGCGCCGCCCGTCCCGCCGCCCGAGGTCGCGCATCCGCGCACGCCTCGGGACCGGGGGCCGGGAGACCGGGTAGGCGCGAACAGCGCCGCCTGCCGGAAGCTGGCGCAAAACGATCGCGCGGGGCGCGGACGCCGCGCTCAAGAACACGTAACGGACTCGGGCTCGTCGCCCGCGCCCCGCCCTCCCATGTCAGCTCCGGAGCGCAAGCCTGGGGGCGATGGCGCTCGCCTGGACTTCACCGGAGGAGGACTCCCACGACCCGACCCAAGCCCCGCCGGCGGCGAAAGGGACGCATTGTCGCCGACGCCACCGTGCTGATCCGCAATCTGCGCGGCGACGACGTCCGGGCGCTGGAGATGGCCCGGACCATGGCGCGCGAGGGCCGGGCCTGGCGGGGCGCATCGGTGAAGCGGATCAAGGCGCTGCGCCAGCAGACGCTGCGGCGCCTGGCCAAGCTGCGCCGCCGCCTCGCGCCCGGCGGGCGAAGGAAGGGGTAGGGCCTTGGCAAGACGCACCGCTCCCTTCCCCCTGCCAGGGGGAGGGGAATGCTTCAGGCGCCGCGATGGTGCTAAAGCTTGCTCAGCATGTAGTCCGCCGAGGACACCTCGAATGCGCCGCCCTGTTCGACGTTGAGCTGGGTGACCACGCCGTCCTTCACCACCATGGAGTAGCGCTGGGAGCGGGGGCCCATGCCGAAGCCCGAGGCGTCCAGTTCCAGGCCCACGGCCTTGGCGAAATCGCCGTTGCCGTCGGCCAGCATCAGCACGTCGGAGCCGACGTTCTGGCTCTTGCCCCAGGCGTCCATCACGAACACGTCGTTCACCGAGACGCAGGCGATCGCGTCGATGCCCTTGGCCTTCAGGGCGGCGGCCTGCTCCTTGAAGCCCGGCAGGTGCTTGGCCGAGCAGGTGGGGGTGAAGGCGCCCGGCACCGCGAACAGGGCCACGGTCTTGCCCTTGAACACGTCGTCGGTGGTGAGCGGCTTGGGGCCATCCGGACCCATGGTGGTGAACTTCGCCTGGGGCAGCTTGTCGCCGACTTTGACGGTCATGGTCATCTCCGCTGGGTTGGGCCGGACGCTGGGGGCCGGCGTTTGAGGATCAATAGATCGCCAGGCGTGCGGCTGCAAAGCGTTCTCATATCTTCTCGCCTTGCGCGAGGGCCGGGGCGGGTGAATCATGGCGCATGGACAAGTCCCCGCCGGCTGGGTCCGCCCCGTCTTCCGAGCCCGAATGGCCCCGCGCGCCAGAGCCCGACCGCGGCTTCATGCAGGGGCGGATGCTGATCGCCATGCCCGGCATCGACGATCCCCGCTTCGAGCGGGCGCTGGTGATGATCTGCCTGCACGACGAGGAGCAGGCCATGGGCATCGCGGTGAACCGGCCCATGGAGGGCTTCACCGTCGGCGGCCTGCTGGACCGTCTGGGCATGGAGGCGGGGGACGCGGCCGAGGGCCCGGTGCTGCTGGGCGGGCCGGTGGAGCGGGCGCGCGGCTATGTGCTGCACACCGACGACTTCTACAGCCCCGGCTCCACCCTGCCGGTGGCCGAGGGCGTGTCCTTCTCCGACACCCGCGACGCGCTGGAGGCCCTGGCCGATCCGGCGCGCCGGCCGCGCCGCTCCGTCGTGGCCCTGGGCTACGCCGGCTGGGGCGGCGGCCAGCTGGAGCGGGAGCTCCAGGCCGGCGTGTGGCTCACCTGCGATCCGGACGAGTCCCTGCTGTTCGACACGGACTACGACGACAAGTGGACCAGGGCGCTGGCCAAGATCGGCGTCTCGGCGGACCGGCTGTCGGTGGAGAGCGGGCGGGCGTGAGCATCTCGCGCGACGTCCCTGCGTCCTTCGAGACGGCCTGCGGCCTCCTCAGGATGACGAATTCAGAAGATCGCACCAAGGTTCGTCATGGTGAGGAGGGCGCGCAAGCGCCCGTCTCGAACCACGCACTAGCCGCGCGCTTTGATGGGCGCGGTGCCGTCGGCATAGCTCTCGTTGAGGTACACCTCCGCCTCGGGGGCGGACAGGGCGGGGGAGTAGCCGAAGCCCTGGCCGTAGTGGCAACCCAGCTCCATCAGCTGGCGCGCCATTTCGGCGTTCTCCACGCCCTCGGCGACCACCTCAAGAGAGAGGTCGCGGCCGAGGTTGACCACCGAGCGGACGATCTTCGCCGAGCCCTCGTTGGCGGCCATGGTGCGCACGAAGTAGCGGTCGATCTTCAGCGTGTCGAAGGGCAGGCGGGTGAGATACGAAAGCGATGAGAAGCCGGTGCCGAAGTCGTCCAGCGCCAAGCCGGCGCCCGCCTCGCGCAGCTGCTGCAGGATCATCGGCGGCGCCGTCCGGGTCGCGCATGATGTCGCTTTCGGTGATCTCCAGCTTCAGGGCGCCCGAGGGCAGCTGGGTCTCGGCGAGGAGGCGGGCCACGTCCTCCACCAGGCCCGGCCGGTCGATCTCGCCCACCGACAGGTTGACGCTCACCGTCAGCTCCCCGGCCGCGCGGTGGCGCTTGCGCCACTCGGACAGCTGGTGGGCCGAGGCGTTCATCATGTGCGAGCCGATCTCGTGCAGCAGGCCCATGTCGCCGGCCAGCGGCAGGAAGTCGTCGGGCATGATCAGGCCGCGGCGGGGGTGGCGCCAGCGGACCAGGGCCTCGAAGCCGGAGATGGCGCCGTCGGCCAGACGCACGATCGGCTGGTAGAACGGACAGATCTCGCCGCGCGCGATGGCGCCGCGGAAGTCCGCCTCCAGCGCCAGCCGCGTCAGGCTGTCGGTCTCCAGGCCGCTGCCATAGGCGGCCGCCCCGCCGCGGCCGACGGTCTTGGCGGCCTCCACGGCCAGCTCGGCCCGGCGCAGCAGTTCGGCGGCCTCCGTCGCGTCCGGCCCGCCCTGGGCCTGCACCGCGCCGATGGACAAGGTGGGATAGATGTCGAAGCCCGCGATCCGCAGGGGCTGCTCCAGCGCCTCGCGCAGACGTTCGGCGGCGTCGGGACGTCTCGGGGCCGACCATCAGGGCGAACTCGTCCTCGCCCACCCGGCCGGTGACGGCCTCGCGCGAGAAGGACGCCGCCAGGCGAGAGCCCAGGGCGGCCAGCACCAGGTCGGCGCGCTCATGGCCCAGGGCCTCGTTCAGGCGACGCAGGCGGTCAAGGTCGGCCACCACCAGCGTGTGGTCGCCAGCGGTCTGCAGCCGCTGGCGGGCCAGGGCGACGAAGCTGCGGCGGTCCAGCAGGCCGGTCAGCGAGTCCCGCTCGGTCGCCGCGAACTGGGCCTCGGCGGCGATCACGCCGGCGGCGCGTTCGCCGCCTTCCTCCAGCCACACGCCGCGCCAGACGCAGGCCTGCCCGCCCTGCATACGCAGGCGGCCGACTATGGGAACGCCCGGCGGCTGGGGGGTCAGAAGCTCGCGGATCGCTTCGCGGTCCTGGGGCATGGTGAGGGCCATCAGCGCCGCGGAGCCGCACTCCGGGGCCAGCGGGCCCAGGCCCAGCGCCCGCGCGGCGCCGGTCATCCTCAGGCGATCGGCGACCGGGTCCCAGGTCCACAGCGCCACGTCGGCCGCCCCCAGCGCTTCGAGCGCTGCGGTGGCGTCCCAGGTGAACCGCTCTGGCGGCCTATGCGGCATTTACTGCGCCTCGCGCCATCGGCGGCGCGGCGCCGCCTGGTCAGGCCCGCGACGAAATATCGCCGGCCAGCATCCCGAACAGGAGATGATCTCGCCAAACGCCGTTAATTTTCAAATAAGCGCGCGCTTCGCCCTCCAACCGGAAGCCGGCGCGAAGCAGCAGTTCGCGCGAGGCGACGTTCTCGGGAATGCAGGCCGCCTCCAGCCTGTGCACGCCCAAACGCTGGAAGGCGAAAGGCGCCGTGGCGCGCACGGCGGCCAGCATATGGCCCTTGCGGGCGTGGGGTTGGCCGATCCAGTAGCCCATGGACGCCATCTGGGCGACGCCGCGCCGCACGTTGGACAAGGTCAGCCCGCCGACCAGCGCGTCGCCCTGGGCGCGGAAGATGAAGAATGGATAGGCCTGGTCGGAATCCATGTCCCGCGCATAGGCCGCGAGCCGGCGGCGAAAGGCGGACTTGGTGAGGTCGTCGGAAGGCCAGGTGGGCTCCCACGGCTGCAGGAAGTCGCGAGAGCGCATCCGCAGTTCGGACCATGCCTGATAATCGCCCATGCGCGGCGGGCGAAGTTTCACCCCCTCGCCCGTCAAGGCGAGGCCGCGGTCAGGTCCTTTCCAGTCGAGGACGGCCATCGGACGCCTCTCCGCCGTTCACAGACCATCCTAGCACGCCATATGAGTCCGCCCTACAGCCGCGAGCGTGGCCGGCGGCGCTAGAGTCCCATCGTCTCGCGCACCCGGTCCTTCACCGCCTCGACATCGTTGGCGAGGCGCTCGAAGCGCTCGGGCTTGTCCATCACCGCGCGGGCCTGGGGCGGCCAGATCGGCTCCACGCCCGTGGCCGCCTTCACGGTCTCGGGGAACTTCGCCGGGTGGGCGGTGGACAGCACGACCAGCGGGGTGCCGGGCTTGGCCGGCCCGATCTTGCGCGCGGCGGCCATGCCCACGGCGGTGTGGGGATCGATCAGCTCGCCGGTCAGATTGTGGGTGGAGACCATCAGCCGCGCGGTGTCGTCCTCCGACACCGTGGCGCCGCGGAACAGGTCGCGGATCATGGCCATGGCCGCGGGGGGCACGTCGATGACGCCGGTCTCGGCGAAGGCGCGCATGGCCCGGGCCGTATCCAGGCCCTCATGCTTCACGCCCTCGAAATAGAGCCGTTCGAAGTTGGAGGCCGCCTGGATGTCCATGGCCGGGCTCTGGGTCGCCAGGACCGGCGAGCGGGCGTAGCGGCCCCGCTCCACCACCCGCGACATGATGTCGTTGCCGTTGGTGGCGACGATCAGCCGCTCGATGGGCAGGCCCATCTGCTTGGCGACATAGCCGGCGAAGGCGTCACCGAAATTGCCCGTCGGCACGGCGTAGGAGACGGGGCGGAACGGCGCGCCCAGCGCCAGGGCGCTGTAGAAATAATAGACCGTCTGGGCCGCGATCCGCGCCCAGTTGATGGAGTTCACCCCCGACAGGCCGGCGTTGTGCATCGCGCCGTCCTGGAAGATCGTCTTCACCATGGCCTGGCAGTCGTCGAACACGCCGTCGATGGCCAGCACCTGGATGTTGTCTTCATCGGCCGTGGTGATGAAGCGGCGCTGCACCTCCGAGATGCGGCCGTGGGGGTAGAGCACGATCAGGCGGACGTTGCGCCGGCCCCTGAACGCCTCCACCGCGGCCCCGCCCGTGTCGCCGGAGGTGGCCACCAGGATGGTCGCCGTTCGCCCGCGCTGGCCCAGCGCGTGGTCGTAGAGCCGCGCCAGCAGCTGCATGGCCACGTCCTTGAACGCCAGGGTCGGGCCGTGGAACAGCTCAAGCAGCCACAGGCCGGTATCCAACTGCTTCAAGGGCGTGACGGCCGCGTGGGTGAAGGGCGCATAGGCGTCCTCGGCCATGCGCCTCAGCGTGGCGGGATCGATGGAGTCGCCGGCGAAGCGGCCGAGGATGTCCGCCGCCAGCGCGGGGTAGCTCATCTTCGCCATGGCGGCGAAGTCCGCCTCGGTCAGGGTCGGCCAGCTCTCGGGGATGTACAGGCCGCCGTCTGGCGCCAGGCCTTCCAGCACCGCTTCCAGGAAGCCCGTCGCGGGCGCGCCGCCGCGCGTCGAGATGTAACGCATTATCGCCGCCCCTTGCCAAAGAGCATGGCGAGATAGACGCCGGCCAGGGCCGCGGCAAGGCCGAACCAGGTGATCGCATAGCCCAGGTGGTTGTTCGGGATGTTCGTCGGCAGGGCCGCGGGAACGGGGCCGGGGCCCTTCGGCGCCGGGCTTTCCAGCGCCAGGAACATCGGTGCGGGACGGTTCGCGCCCAGCGCCCGGGCCATGGCCGGCAGGTCGCGCCAGTACCACAGGTTCTGGCCGGGCTGGTTCTTCGGGGTCACGATGGTCCGCTCGCCGCCCGTGCGCAGCACGCCGATCACCGGCTGGTCGAGCCGCGGGCCGGGCGCCGGCTGGGGCGGGGCCTCGGTGCCGGTGACAAAGCCCCGATCGACCAGCAGGCCGCGATAGGGGCCTGCTTTCAGGGGGCAGGCGGCGATCATGCGATAGCCGGCCTGGCCGTTCACGACACCGTAGAGCCGCAGAACCGGCGTGCGCTCGATGTCGGGGCAGGAAGCCGCCACCCGCACATAGCCCTCGTCGGCGCCGGCGGCGAGGCCGGCCAGTGCGTCGCCGACGGGCCTGGCAGGGGCGGTCTTCAGGGCGTCGATGCGGGCCAGAAGGTCGGTCTTCCACGCCAGCCGCTTCAGCTGCCACACGCCCAGCCCCACCAGCAGGCAGAGCCCGAGGACCGTGAAGATGGTGGTGGCGACCGGGGGACGTCTCAAGGCGGATGCTAGATGTCTTTGCCGCCGGCTTCGGAGGCTTTGTTGTGGAACTGCATCGCGACCATCACGCCCTTGAAGGGCCGCAGCAGCGCCAGGCAAAGGATCGCGCCCAGCGGCAGCCAGATGATCAGGTGCACCCACACCGGCGGGTGGAACGCGACCTCGGTGAACAGGGCGCCGAAGCAGACCAGAAAGCCCACGATCAGGATCACGAACACCGCCGGCCCGTCGCCGCTGTCGGCCTTGGCCAAGTCGAAGCCGCACGCCTCGCAGCGCGGGCTGACTTTCAGGAAGCCCACGAACAGGGGGCCTTCACCACAGTTCGGGCATCGGCAGGCCAGGCCGGCGAGAACCGGGTTGGGGCCTGCCGCCATCCGCCTACCTTCCGAAGATCACGTAGATGAACGCGAACAGGAACAGCCACACCACGTCCACGAAGTGCCAGTACCAGGCCGCCGCCTCGAAGCCGAAGTGGTGCTTGGGCGTGAAGGCCCCGCCGATCAGCCGCAGCAGGCACACGGTCAGGAAGATGGTGCCGATGATGACGTGGAAGCCGTGGAAGCCCGTCGCCATGAAGAACGACGATCCGTACAGCTGCCCGCCCTGGGACGCGGCCGAGAAGAAGAAGTGCTCGCCCAGGATCTCGCGGTACTCGTAGGCCTGGATCGAGGTGAACAGGATGCCGAGCAGGATGGTCAGCAACAAGCCGATCTTGGCGCTCTTGCGGTCGCCCACCTGCAGCGCGTGGTGAGCCCAGGTGACCGTGGTGCCCGAGAGCAGCAGGGTGAGGGTGTTCACCAGCGGCAGCCGCCAGGCGTCGACCGTCTCGACTCCCTTCGGCGGGAAGGTCGTCCAGGCGTTGGCCACCTCCGCCACCGGCGACAGGGTGCGGTGGTGATGGAACAGGGCCATCTCGAAGAAGATCCAGAACCACGCCACGAAGAACATCACCTCCGAGGCGATGAACATGATCATGCCGTAGCGCAGGCCGATGGCGACGGCGGGGCTGTGATCGCCCTCATTCGCCTCCTTCACCACGTCGGTCCACCAGCCGACCATGGTGTAGATCACGCCGAGGAAGCCCGCGGCCGCCACCCACCAGGTGTGCTTGGGCAGGCCCAACAGGCCCTTCATGTAGATCACCGCGCCGAACGCCAGAACGAAGGCGGCGACCGAGCCCACGAAGGGCCACGGGCTCGGGTTCACCAGGTGATAGTCGTGCTTTACGCCTTCGTGGGCCATGTCGGCGTCGTCCCCTCGAAATTAAGTCGCCCCGTCCGTCGAATCCGAACCGGCAAGGGCCGCAATGCCTATAGCCCCCTGGCGGGCGTGGAGCCAAGGCCCACGGCGCGCTTTGGGGTCGCGATCTTCTCAGGCGCCGGAGCAGCGCGCTTCGGCGCGACTTCGACGAAGGTGTATGAGAGGGTCAGGTCGCCCCACCCCTTGGTCTCTGGATCGGTCGCGTAGCCCGGATCGATGAAGTAGACCACCGGGAATTCCATCGTCTGGTGCGCGGCCAGGGTCTGCTCGCTGAAGCAGAAGCACTGCAGCTTGCGCACATAGGCCCCGGATTGGTTCGGGCTGACGTTGTAGGCCGCCCGGCCGGTGATCGGCTGGTCGGAATTGTTCGTCACCTTGAAGAAGGCGATGGATGTGGCGCCGATCTTCACCTGCTGCTTGCGCTGCTCGGCCTTGAAGGTCCACGGCATGCCGTTCGCGACATTGGTGTCGAAGTAGATCTGAAGCTCGCGGTCCAGCACCTTGCCGGACGATGCCGTGACCCGCCGCGCAGTGCCGTAAAATCCCGTCACCTGGCAGAAGGCCTTGTACAGCGGCACGGCCGCGAAGCCGGCGCCGGTCATCAGCGCCACGATCCCGACCAGCGCCAGCGCCACCCGGCCGTGGCGCGACTTGCCGGGGCAGCGGGGCGAGGTTCAGGAGGGGACGGCGGCGACATTATTACCAAGCCTTACAAGCGTCACGACGAACACGAGCGCGACAAACAGGAACAGGGCGCCGGCCAGGACCCAGTTGCGCCGGCTGCGGGCCTTGGCCGCCTCGGGGTCTTCGCGCAGCGGATCGCTCATCGGATCAGATCCAGGGGCGCCAGGCCGATGATCCGCTCCGCCAGGAGCGCCGCGAACAGGGCGAACAGGTACAGGATCGAGACGGCGAACAGGTTGCGCGCCGGCTTGGCGTCGGCCTTCACGCCGTAAAGGCCCGCCGCCTTGCGCGGATCGTCGCCGTCGCCCGCCGTGCTGAGCGCCAGCCGCGCCGCCAGCAGCAGGAACACCGCGCCGCCCAGCGCCGAGACGGCCAGATAGATCGGCCCGCCCAGGCCCGTGAAGGCCGGCGCGATGGCCACGGGCACGAACAGCAGGCTGTAGAGCAGGATCTGCCGGCGGGTGGAGGCCGCGCCCTTGGCCACCGGCATCATCGGCACGCCCGCCTTGGCGTAGTCGCCGGTGGTGTAGAGGGCCAGCGCCCAGGAGTGGGGCGGGGTCCACAGGAAGATGATCAGGAACAGCAGCCAGGCGTTCAGGGGCACGGAGCCGCTCGCCGCCGCCCAGCCGATCACCGGCGGCAGGGCCCCGGCCGCGCCGCCGATGACGATGTTCTGCGGCGTGAAGCGCTTGAGCCAGATGGTGTAGACGATGGCGTAGAAGGCGATGGTGAAGGCCAGGAGCCCGGCGGCCAGCCAGTTCATGGCCATGCCCATCAGCATCACCGAGAACAGCGACAGCACCACGCCCAGCGTCAGGGCGTCCGCGCTCTGCACCCGGCCCGCCGGCACCGGTCGCGCACGGGTGCGGCGCATCTTGGCGTCGATGTCCGCGTCGAACCACATGTTCAGCGCGCCGGAGGCGCCCGCGCCCACCGCGATGCACAGCACAGCCACCGCCCCCAGGATCGGGTTCAGCGGCTTGCCGGCGCACACCAGGCCCGGTGAGCGCGGTGAACACCACCAGCGACATCACCCGCGGCTTGAGCAGCAGCACATAGTCCGACCAGCGGGCCGGCGCGGGCGGGCTCGACGTCAGTCGTCGCTTCGGAGGCTTTGCGCCGTGGTCGTCACGTCAATGCTGTCCTGCCCCCCGCAAATTGGGGGCGCGCCGGTCAGTGCCCTGTGCGAAGTCCGCGCGGATGACCGGCAGCTCGCTGAAGGTGTGGAACGGCGGCGGAGAGGACACGGTCCACTCCAGGGTCGTCGCCCCTTCGCCCCACGGATTGGCGACCGCCTTGCGGCGCTCGATGGCGGCGTCGGCCAGCATGATCAGGAACACCACCGTGCCGACCGCGGTGATCACGTAGCCGAACGAGGACACGCCGTTCCAGAACGCGAAGGCTTCCGGATAGTCGACGTACCGGCGGGGCATGCCCTGCAGGCCGAGGAAGTGCATCGGGAAGAACACCAGGTTCACCCCGACGAAGGTGATCCAGAAGTGGGTGGCGCCCAGCCACTCGCGGTACTTCACGCCCCACATCTTCTCGAACCAGTAGTAGAAGCCGGCGAAGATGGCGAACACGGCGCCCAGGCTCAGCACGTAGTGGAAGTGCGCCACCACGTAGTAGGTGTCCTGCAGGGTGTAGTCGACGCCGGCGTTGGCCAGCACCACGCCCGTCACGCCGCCGAGCGTGAACAGGAAGATGAAGCCGATCGCCCACAGCATGGGCGTCTTGAAGTCGATGGAGCCGCCCCACATCGTGGCGATCCAGGAGAACACCTTCACGCCCGTGGGCACGGCGATGATCATGGTCGCGGCCACGAAGTAGGCCTGCAGGTCGACAGGCATGCCGACGGTGTACATGTGGTGGGCCCACACGACGAAGCCGATGAAGCCGATGGCCACCATGGCGTAGGCCATGGCCAGATAGCCGAACACCGGCTTGCGCGAGAAGGTGGAGACGATGTGGCTGATCATGCCGAAGCCCGGCAGGATCAGGATGTAGACCTCGGGGTGACCGAAGAACCAGAACAGGTGCTGGAACATCACCGGGTCGCCGCCGTGGGTCCAGTCGAAGAAGTGGGTGCCGAAGTTCCGGTCGGTCAGCAGCATGGTGATGGCGCCGGCCAGCACCGGCAGCGACAGCAGCAGCAGGAAGGCCGTCACCAGGATCGACCACACGAACAGCGGCATGCGGTGCAGCGTCATGCCCGGCGCGCGCATGTTGAAGATGGTGGTGATGAAGTTGATCGCGCCGAGGATCGAGCTCGCCCCCGCCAAGTGGATGGACAGGATGGCGAAGTCCATCGCCGGGCCTGTGTGTCCGGTCGTCGATAGCGGCGGATAGAGGGTCCAGCCGCCGCCGAAGCCGTTGCCCGGCCCGCCGTCCACGAACATGGAGGTGAGCAGCAGGGACCAGGAGGCGACCAGCAGCCAGAACGAGATGTTGTTCATCCGCGGGAAGGCCATGTCCGGCGCGCCGATCATCAGCGGCACGAACCAGTTGCCGAACCCGCCGATCATCGCCGGCATCACCATGAAGAAGATCATGACCAGGGCGTGGGCGGTGACCACGACGTTGTAGCCGTGCTTGCCATGGAACAGGCCAAGCTGCGCGAGCAGGCCGTGGTCGGTGAACACCTGGATGCCCGGCTGCGCCAGCTCCCAGCGGATCAGACCCGACAGCAAGCCCCCGACGATGCCCGCCTGGATGGCGAAGATGATGTAGAGGGTGCCGATGTCCTTGTGGTTGGTCGCGCAGAACCAGCGGGCGAAGAAGCCCGGCTTGTGATCGGCGTCGTGCCCGTGGTCGTGAGCGGCGGTGTGGGACATTCTACGCTTCCTCGTACGGTCAATACGCCACGAGCTGAAGGCGCGCGGGCGCGGCCTTCAAAGCAGGGCGATCGGCTGAAATCCTGATCGGGGCCGGCGTAGGCGCCTTGGCCGTCTTGGCGGCAGGGGCCGGAACCGCGCCGCCCTTCGACGCCACCCAGGCGTCGAATTGGTCTTGGGTGACGATCTTGATCATGATCGGCATGAAGGCGTGGTCGACGCCGCACAGTTCCGAGCACTGGCCATAATAGGTGCCCACTCGTTCCGCCTTGAACCAGGTCTGGTTCAGCCGGCCAGGGATGGCGTCGATCTTGATGCCGAAGGCTGGCATGGCGAAGGAGTGGATCACGTCCGCCCCGGTCACCTCGACCCGAACATATTTGTTCACCGGCGCCACCAGCGGTGCGGTGGCCGCCAGGCGATAGGGCAGGCCCTCTTTCTTGGCCTCGTCTTCCGGCAGCACCATGGAGGTGTACTCCGGCACCTTCAGGTCCGGATATTCATAGGTCCAGTACCACTGGTTGCCCGTCACCTTCACCGTCACGTCCGCCCGGGGCAGCTCGTGGAAGGCGTAGAGCAGCTTGAAGGAGAAGATCGAGATGAACATCAGGATCAGGACCGGAATCACCGTCCAGGCCACCTCGATCGCTGTGTTGTGGCTCCACGTCGCCGGCGTCGGGTTCGCCCGCTTGTTGAACCGCACCATGCAGTAGATCAACAGGCCCAGAACGAAGAGCATGATGATCGTGATGATCGGCAGCAAGATGTCGTTGTGGAAAAACATCTGCTGGTGACGCAACGGGGTCGCCCCCGGCTGCATATCGATGGCGCCCGGCGTGGGTTGGCCCAGCAACTCCGCGGCTTGGGCCCCCAGTCCGACCGCGGTCGCAAAGACCCCGGCCGACAGCCCCGCCGCCAACTTCCGCATCCGCATTCCTGACGCCTTCATGTCCCTCACGGCCTGTCGGGCGACAGGCGCCCAACGGCCCGCCGCGTACCCCCGATCGCCCGCGATCCGATCTAGCCGGCGCTCGCGGCCCTCGCAGCAGGCGAATTCGGTCGGGCGGGTGCATACGCGGTCTATCCGGCCTTGCCAAGCGCGCTGGCCGGTGTTTCGCATTCGAAGCGGCGCGCCTATGTTCAGATGCGTCCTCCCTCGGCCCCGGAAGCCTCATTCATGACCGTGTCCGCCTCATTTCCCTCCATCCTCGAAGCTTGCGACGTCTCGCCTGAACGAGCCCGCGCCCAGCTCGGCGACGCCCTGGTCGGCGCGGACGACGGCGAGATTTTCGTGGAGCGCTCGGAAAGTGAGTCGTTCGTGTTCGACGATGGCCGGCTGAAGTCCGCCGCCTACGACGCGACCGAGGGCTTCGGCCTGCGGGTGGTCGCGGGCGAAACCGCCGGCTACGCCCACTCCAGCGAAATCTCCGAGGCGGCCATCGGCCGCGCGGCCGACTCGGCGAGGCTCGCCACGCGCGGCTATTCGGGCGTCGCCGCCGAGGGGCCCAGGCCCACCAACGCCAAGCTCTATGGCGAGGACGATCCGCTGGCCTCGCCCGCCTTTTCCGAGAAGGTCTCGCTGCTGCAGGAGATCGACGCCTACGCCCGCGCCAAGGATCCGCGCGTGGTGCAGGTGATGGCCTCGCTGGCCGGGGAGCGGCGGGTGGTGGAGATCCTGCGCGCGGACGGGCGGCTGTTGCGCGACGTGCGTCCGCTGGTGCGGCTGAACGTGCAGGTGACCGTGGAGCATGACGGCCGGCGGAGTCCGGCAGCTCCGGCGCCGGGGGCCGCACGGGCTTCGAGGCCTGGATCACGCCGGAGAAGTGGCGGGCCGAGGCGGACGAGGCCCTGCGCCGGGCGCTGGTGAATCTGGACGCGGTGCCCTGTCCGGCGGGCGAGATGGATGTGGTGCTGGGGCCGGGCTGGAACGGGGTCCTTCTACATGAAGCGGTGGGGCACGGGCTGGAGGGCGATTTCAACAGGAAGGGCACCTCGGCGTTCTCCGGCAGGATGGGCCAGCGGGTGGCGGCGCCGGGGGTCACGGTGTTCGACGACGGCCACATCGCCGGCCGGCGCGGCTCGCTGACCATCGACGACGAGGGCACCCCCACCAGCCGCACCATCCTGATCGAGGACGGCATCCTCGTCGGCTACATGCACGACCGCATGAGCGCCCGGCTGATGGGCGCCGCGCCCACCGGCAACGGCCGGCGGCAATCCTACGCCCACATGCCCATGCCCCGGATGACCAACACCGGCATGCTGGCCGGCGACAACACCCAGGCCGAGATGATCGCGTCGACCAAGCGGGGCCTCTTCTGCGCCAACTTCGGCGGCGGCCAGGTGGACATCACCAACGGCAAGTTCGTGTTCCAGTGCACCGAGGCCTACCTGATCGAGGACGGCAAGATCACCACCCCGGTGAAGGGCGCCACCCTGATCGGCGACGGCCCCTCGGCGCTCACCCGCGTCACCATGATCGGCGACGACTTCGGCTTCGACCCCGGCGTCGGCGTCTGCGGCAAGAACGGCCAGGGCGTGCCGGTGGGGGTGGGCCAGCCGTCCCTGAAGATCACCGGACTGACGGTCGGCGGCACGGCCGTCTGAACGCGGACTCCCTGCGTCCTTCGAGACGCGCCCTGCGGGCGCTCCTCAGGATGACGAAGGCCGATGGGCGCAACAAAGTCGTCATGGTGAGGAGCGGTGCGTCCGCATCGCGTCTCGAACCACGCATTGAACTCACCCCCTCCCCAGAAACGGCATCCCCAGCGGCAGGGTGATGGCTTCCAAGAGGTTCTGCTCGTCGGGCAGGCGTGGCCATCAGCACCACGATGCGGGCGACCTCGTTGGGGTCCATGGCGTTGTGGCCGACCCCGCCGTCGGCGCCGGGGCCGAAACCCGTCACCGTGAAGCCCGGATGCAGCAGCGAGCAGGCCACGCCGTGGTCGCGACCCTCCAGCGCCAGCGCCCGGTTCAGGCCGTCCAGCCCCGCCTTGGCCGCGACGTAGGCGACCGCGTCCGGCCGGGGCATGCGCGCGGCCACCGAGCCGATGGTGATGATCCGCCCGCGCCCGGCGGGCTTCATCAGCTTCAACGCCTCGCGCGCGCACAGGAAGACCGAGGTCAGGTTGGCGTCGATCACCGTCCGCCATTCGACCAGCGACATCTCCTCCGTCGGCGTCGCCTGCGGAACGCCCGCGCAGTTCACCAGCAGGTCCACCCGGCCGAAGCGGTCCACCGCCGTCTCGAACAGCGCGACCACCTGATCCTCGTCGACCACGTCGGTCGGCACGGGCAGGGCGACGCCGCCGGCCTTTCTCGATCGCCTTGGCCGCCGCCTCCAGCTGCTTGGGCCGGCGCGCGGCGAGCACCACCTTGGCCCCCTCGGCGGCCACGGCGCGGGCGACGGCGCCGCCGATGCCTGAGCTCGCGCCCGTCACGATGGCGATGCGTCCCTCAAGCCGGCTCATGGCCTCGTCTCCGCTCTTGCGTCTTGCCGCTTCGGCCCCGAGATTGCCCGGCCAAAATCAAAGGAAGGCTTAGCGCATGATCACCGCCGTCGTCACGGTTCACGCCATCCCCGGCAAGGGCCCCGCCCTGGAGGCCGACTTCGCCGAATACGCCAAGTGGGTGAAGGCCAACGAGCCGGGCACCATCCTGTACAGCCTCAACAAGAGCCGCACCGAGGCGAACACCTACCACGCGGTGGAGATGTACGCGGACGACGCGGCCATGGCGACGCACATGGCCAACTTCCAATCCCGCACCGGCGGCCCGACCGAGCCCATGACCGAGGGCGAGATGGAGTTCATGCTGCTGGATCGGGTGGGGTGAGGAGGGGCCGCCGCGCCAGCGGCGGCATGCGATGGCCAATTGCTTGGCCATCGCCGCAAGCCTGCCCTCGGGCGGGTCGCGCAGCGACGCGACCCGGGGGAACGCCCGGAGCGACAGCGAAGGGCCGGGGGAGGCGCCTCCCTTCCCCCTGGATGGGGGAAGGGTCGGGGATGGGGGTGGGAGAGCAGCCGGAAGGGTAGAGGTCGGCGCTGACCGAGCCCCTTTGCGCAGAGAGCGCCACCCCCACCCCTTCCCCTCCCCCATCCAGGGGGAGGGGTATTGAGCGCGCGCCGTCACGTCTCTTCCTTCTCCGGCCAATCCTCACCCCCTCGGCCACCGCCCGGGCGAGCCGTGGCGGCGCAGGTGGACCAGGCGGCGCAGCGCCTGCTCGCGCCAGGCCTTGAGCGCCTCCACCTCAGACGCCGGCAGGCGTCGCCCGTTCGCCCCCTTGGGCCGGGGGTCGGCCAGCATCCGCTCGCACGAGGCGCAGGTTGCGGCGCAGCCACCAGGCCTCGAAGTCGCGATAGACGGGGCCGAGGCGGGGCTTGGGTCGGGTCGTGGGGATCTCCTTTCACAATGATCGTCACCCTCGGGCTTGTCCCGAGGGCCCATGCACACGGCGACTCGGCAAGGCAGGGCGCGGCGCGCGCCTCATCCAGACTTGAACCCTCGGTGTTCATGGGTCCCCGGCACAGGGCCGGGGATGACGAGGAAGATTTGGCAAGCGTCCTCGCCTCCGGGCCTTCGGCTCCGGAGTTGACGGGGGGAGGGCGGGGCGCGGGCGTCGAGCCCGTGTCCGTTTCGTTTCAAGAGCGCGACCTCCGCGCCCCGCGCGATCGTTGGACGCCAGCTTCCGGCAGGCAGCGCTCTTCACGCTTACCCGGAACCCGCCTTCGGCCGCCGTCCTTCGAGACGGGCCTTCGGCCCTCCTCAGGATGACGAACAGCAACAGGCGGCGACGCCGGACCCTTGCAGGTGTGCCGGCGCCCAAGCTGGCGACGGGCGGGCGCGCCCGCACAGGCGCGTCCCGGACCGCGCGAGTATCCGCCTCGCGCCTGCCGCCCTTGGTCCGTCCACCGCCGCCGGTGTGCGAGGCCGACCCGCTCCAAGCGCGGCCGGCCGGCTCCTTGACGGCGGCGAGCGGGGGCTTCCCGTTCGACCGCGACCGCCGCGACGGCTCAGGTGCGGTACCGAGCGCCCTCCCTGCCACGGGGTCGAGGGGAAGTATGGGGGTGGTCAAAGAGGGGGTGGATAGATTGCGGCCTGTCCCCCTAATCCGCTCATCCCGGCGAAA
>CAVXFP010000004.1:0-228918 GCA_963761065.1 uncultured Alphaproteobacteria bacterium
TTACGAGGACGCGGCTACCGACTTTATGCCGTCGAGCATCTCGCCGGCGACGAACGGAAGGAGCGTCGCCAGCAGTTGGGCTGGCAAGATCGGCTTGATCGCTACCGCGTCCATGCCGGCCTCAAGGCAGGCGAGCCGCTGCTCGCTTGTAATGTCCGCCGTGAGGGCCACGATCGGCAGTCGGGCCGCTTTGCCGGAAAGGGCCCGGATGCGGCGGGTCGCCTCGAGTTCGTCGATCCCAGGCATCTGGACGTCCATCAGGATGAGATCGAACGCCTCGCGACTTGCTAGATCGACTGCTGTTTCGCCGTCCGCCGCAGTGGAAGCCTCGGCGCCCATGGCCTCGACCGTCATGGATCCGACGAGCCGGTTCGTCGAATTGTCGTCGACGACGAGGATGTGCAGCCCCTCAAGCGGAGCGTCGCCAAATCCATCTCCGCTTACAGCTTCCCCCTCTGCGGGCGGCGCGGTCAATTCGAACCAGAACACCGAACCCTGACCTTCGTGGCTCTCGAAGCCGACGTCGCCGCCCATGAGCTTGGCGAGTTGGCGGGAGATGGCGAGGCCCAGTCCGGTGCCGCCGAATCTCTTCGTCGTTCCCGCTTCGGCCTGCTGGAACATGTTGAAGAGTTGACCTTGGGCCGCCTTGGGCACGCCGATCCCGGTGTCCTCGATCTCGAAACGCAAATTCGCCTCCGCGCCTTCTCCTTCCGAGAGCAGACGCACCTCGACGCCGCCCGCATCGGTGAATTTCACCGCGTTCCCAATCAGGTTGAACAGGCATTGCTGCAGCCGAACGGAATCCACCATCCGGTCGCCGATGTTCTTCGGCGCCAATGTGCGCAAATAGAGGGCCTTTGCGTCTGCTTGCGGACCCAACAGGTTGATTACACCCTCCAACACCTCCACTACATTGGTAGGCTCGGGTGAGACCTCCAGCTTGCCCGCTTCGATCTTACTCAAGTCCAAGATGTCGTTGATCAGCCGCGTGAGCATTTCGCCGCACGCTATGGCTTCACGAGTTGAGCTGCCGGCCCCTGGCGCTCAACCTCTCGCGCCCGAGTAGATTGAGCACGCCGATGATCCCGTTCATGGGCGTGCGGATGTCGTGGCTGACCGAGGCGAGGAACTGGGACTTAGCCTGGGTCGCGGCCTCGGCGGCACGGCGCGCCTCCTCCAGGGCCACGGCGTGCTGCTTCTGCTCCTCGATGTCGATGACAAGACCTACGCCCCGCCTGGCGGAGCCATCGTGATTCCGTTCAAAGTCGTAGTAGAGCCTCGCCCATCGATCGCCCTCCACGTGACGCAACCGGCACTCCAGGGGCGGCACGTGACGGGACTCGTCCTGCGCCGCCGCGAGGTCCACGCCGACGAAGTCCTCACGCCTGAACATCGAAAGCGGGCGGGCGCGTGCACGCTCCAAGATTTGAGGGTCAAGCATCGCCTCAAGCTCAGGCGACAGCCAGGCGGACTTGGTCGCGTAATCGTACTCGTACACGCCGGCTCCGGCCGCGGTTAGGGCCAAATGCAGACGTTTTGCGAGCGCGCTAGCTTGATCGCGCGCTTCAGCCATCGAGGTGACACTCTGGCTCAAACCAAGCATCCGATAACGACCTGAAGCGGTCCTGTTTCCGGATCGATAGTGCACCATCAGGTGAAGCCAGGACCCGCCCTCCATCTTGTAGCGGACCTCGCCCTCGGCTGCGCCAGGCTCCCGTGTCAGCCGTTCGCGAATTTCGTCCTCACGTTGGGCATCATCCGGGTGTTGAAGCTCACGCAACTTGGCAAGCGGCACGCGCCCCGCCACCCGCCCGTCGCTTCCCTTTAGCTCTTCGGAAATGACATATTCTTCTGCGTCAGGGTCGTACCACCACACGCCGACCTGCGCGTCGGCCAGTAGCTTGTCACGAACTTGGCGCTGGCTCATGATCTCGTCCAGCGCTCGAAGCTCGGAAGAGACCTCAACGAGGACGGCTAACCCTCCCTGCTCGATCGACTGAAGATCAAGTCGAAACACCGTCTGCGAGTTCGCTGATGGCCTGACCAGTTCGCCGTGCACGCTTTGCACCACATCGGTTCCGGTGATGGTGCGCAAGCAGGCGGCGAGATCGATGGGCTCCTCTGTCGAGACCGAGTTTGGGACGAGCGCGCGCCACGCCGGATTGGTCCGAACAACGCGCCCGATGCTGTCGAGCACTGCCATCGGCGCCGCGATGATATCGAAGAAGCCCTCACCGAGAATTGGAGTGTTCGGCGTGCTCTCCATGTCCTGGCCTCTCCCGAAGGGTTTCCCTCGGTATTCCGAATGTATTAATGTTGGCCGAACCCAGGATAAAATTGGCGGTTGTCGTTAACTTTTGGATCGCCTGACTTCGTCAGAGAGGACCGAACGACCAGCCTATACTTGGCCACGCCGTCGTTCGACGGCTGCTGAACCACGCGACAGATCCGCATGGGGCGCGACCAGAGCCGTTGGCGGCCGACCGGAGAGCATCAGCTTCAAACCGGGCTGCTTAGGCGGCGGAGCAGAAGAGGTTACGCGCCTTGCATTCTATCGTTCTGTTCTGCAAGCAGGCGGCTGGACCCACCACGACATCAGAACCGACATGACGGCTCCCCTCATCGCCCGGCACAAGACCATCCTCGACTTAGCGCGCCAAAATGGGCGTGTGACTGTCGAAGAGCTTTCCGGACTCTTGGCGGTCACACCCCAGACCATACGCAAGGACCTGAATGATCTTTGCGCCGAGAACCTCCTGTCGAGGGTCCACGGCGGCGCGATCATCGCCTCGAGCGTCGAGAACCTCAGCTACGAGTTCCGCCGCCGGATCGCGGAAGACGAGAAGCAGGCCATTGGCAATGCGACCGCCAGTCTAATTCCCGATCAGGCGTCGATATTCATAAATATCGGCACCACCACCGAGGAGGTAGCGCGAGCTCTGGCCCATCGCAGCGGCCTCTTGGTGATCACCAACAACCTCAATGTCGTTGATATCCTATGTGGCAACCGGAATATCGAAGTCATCGTTGCGGGCGGCCGGGTCCGGCACGCCGACCGGGCGGCGGTGGGTGCGTCGGCCGTGGCGTTCATCAGCCACTTCAAAGTGGATTTCGCCGTCATCGGCGCCTCGGCCATCGACGAGGACGGCTCGCTCCTCGACTTTGACCTCAGCGAGGTTCAGGTCTCCCAGGCGATCGTGCAGAACTCCCGCTCCGTGATCCTGGTGGCCGACCGCGAGAAACTGAACCGACCCGCCCCAGTGCGGATCGGTCACATCAGCGAAGTCGACGTCTTCGTCACCGACCGCATGGAAAGCGCCGCCCTTCAGTCGGTTTGCGAAGCCCATGGCGTGCGGGTGATCGAGGCCATGCCTGGTCCGGAGTTGCCGGCGGACGACGTCGAGCCCTGAACCTCAGCCAGCCTGCACCGCCTGCCCGGCCACGATGTACCAAGTGATGAACAGGCTGCAGATCAGCGAGCCCGCCAGCCAGCTGTTGGTCCGTCGCCAAACAAAGGTCGTGATCAGGCCAAGGATTGGCATCAACACCACGAACTGCACAGTCATGATCGTGTATAGACCCTGGCCCGGAGTCAGCAGCTGATCGTTCAAGAACAGCGGCGTATATTCCGCGATCAGAAATAGAATGAAGCCGGCGCCCATGGCGACCATGTTGGTCATGTAGGCGCGGACCGCCGATTGCCCTTTCACGGCCAGCCCTTCAGGCAGGCCCCGCAGCGCCAGGATCGCGTAGGCGGTAAAGGGGATCAGATAGATCAGGAAATAACCGAATCGCTCCCTGTTCATCAGCTTGAGGCCCACCACCCAGAAGCGGAAGTCCACCTTGAACAGGCCGTCCGCGAGGGCCAGCACGGCATAGCCGGCCGCGACCGTCATAAGGGCGATCGCGACCGCCGGCAGGACTCGGGTCTTGGCCGTTTCCCGGGCCGACCTCAGCGCCAGCGCTATGACGAAGGCGATCACGGCGTTGACCAGAGCCCAAAGCGCGATCTGGTTGGTGAAGGCTTCCGGCAGCAGGTGCGAGGCCGGAACCAGTTTGGCGCCCGCGAGCATCAGCGGCAGGTAGGTCGCGGGAGGAATGAGCAGGGTCGTGACGAAGACGATCCACCAGTTCCGGTCGCGGCGCTCGTGCGCGGGCTCCGGCGCGGCGGTGAGCTTGGAAAACCACGGCAGAGTCGAAAGGACTTCGAACACGCCAAGCAGGAAGGCGACGAACCCCACGAGGGCGACGCCCGTGCCGACTTCCTTCCAGTACCAAATCTGATCGCTCGGCGGGCGGTGGACGCCGCCCTTGAGCGTCCGCTGGAACCAATCGATGCTGTAACCGATCGCCTCGGTCGAGAAGTGGTCCTGAGCATGGGTGATGGGGGGCGTGTAGAGCACGCGACCAGTACCCTGGGCGATATCGCCGTAGACCTTGCCCGGAACCACCGGTCCGGAAGAACCGAACAACGCCTTCAGTTTGGCGCTGTCGATCACCGCCTTGGCCGTCGGCGCCGCCCCACATGGTCCGGGAGAATTCGTCATACTGACTGTAGACCACTGCGATGTTCCGCGGGAACGTCGGCGTGCCGTCCGGCGCGAACGGCTTGCCCGTGGACGAGCCCTCCAACACCATCGCGCTGTAACCGTCCGGCACGGCCCCGGCCGCGTTCACGACGGTCCAACCGCCCATGCTGTGGCCTTCCAGGCCAATGTTCTGCTTATCCACGATGTCGAGGCTGCGCAGGTACCTCAGGCCGTCCGGCCCTCCGAGCCCATGCAGGAACACGGGCGAGGCGCTGTATCCGTGGCCGGTTTGGTCGAGCGCCAGCACCACATAACCCCGCCGCGCGAACTCAATGGCGAAGCCGTCCTGCGTCTCGCGGGAGTTGAAGTAGCCGTGAACCGCCAATATGCCCGGAGCGGGGGTCTTGGCGGTGGCGTTCGGCGGAACGTAGAGCAAGGCGCTCATGGGCGCGCCGTCGGTCCCGATGAAACGCACGTCCCGCACCTTGACGCCGCCAGCGGTCTGAATCGCCGAAGCCAGGACGCATCCGGCAAGGATTAGGACCAAGCCGGTCCATAGCAGCCACCCGCGTTTGCCCATGCTGATCCCCCCCCCGATATGATTTGTCCCCAGGCTATGCGGCAAAGCGATGATCGCGCAAGAGCGGCTTTCGAATTGACCATTGATGGCGCGGCATAGTTTCGTTTATTTTTCGCTTTGGACGCCGGGCGAACGACTCGACGCAGGGAAAAGAGGAAACGACCAAATGCGCGGATCGAGCGACGGCAAGGGCTATGGCGAATTTCATCTGGATCGACGCGGCTTCGTAGCCGGGGTCGCGGCTTCAGCGGCGGCGCCTGACCATTGTGCGAGCGAAGGCGACGGAGCCACGGAAAGGTGTGGTGGTGGAAACGACGGCGGGAAAGCTCCGCGGTCTGGTCCGAGGGGGAATCCACATCTTCAAGGGCGCGCCCTACGGCGCTTCCACCGCAGGAAAGATGCGCTTCATGGCGCCTCGCCCGCCCGCACCCTGGACCGGCGTGCGTGACGCCTTCGCATTCGGACACCAGTCGCCGCAGCTGATGAGCTACACCGACGTGCTGGCCCCGCAGGCTCCTGCGTCTGAGGGTTTCGACGAGGACTGCTTGGTGCTGAATGTCTGGACGCCCGGCCCGAAGCGGGGGGCGAAGCGTCCGGTGATGTTCTGGTGTCATGGCGGCGGCTTCTTCCAGGAGAGCGGCTCCTGGCCCTGGGTGGACGGCGAGAACCTGGCGCGCCGCGGCGACGTGGTCGTCGTCACCGTCAATCACCGGCTGAACGTGTTCGGCTATCTGCACCTGGGCGACATCGCCGGGGAACGCTACGCCAACTCCGGAACCGCGGGGATGCAGGACCTGGTGCTGGCCCTGGAGTGGGTGCGCGATAACATCGACGCCTTCGGCGGCGATCCCGATCAGGTGATGATCTTCGGCGAATCCGGCGGCGGCGCGAAGGTCTGCACCCTGCTGGCCATGCCGTCGGCCAAGGGACTGTTCCACCGCGCCGCGGTCGAGAGCGGCCCCAGCCTGACCGCCATGCCGCGCGAGGACGCCAACGCGCTCGCCTCGGCCTTCATCAAGGAGCTGGGAATCACGCCGGACCGGATCGACGAGCTGCAGAGTTTGCCCCAGGCGCGGCTATTGGCCGCCATGGCGCCGGCCATGAGCGTGCAGCCGGTGGGGCCGATCGGAGTCCGGATGGGCTTCAGCCCGGTGATGGATGGCCGGGTCATCGCCAATGATCCGTTCGATCCGATCGCCAGCCCCCTGGCGGCCGGCATCCCCATGATCGTTGGCTGCAATCGGCACGAGCAGTCGCTGTTCTCCCTGTCATTCGGCGACAAGGCGGCGCTCGATCTGGACGCCGCGGGTCTGCACAAGCGCGTGGGCGACATGGTCGGTGCGTGGCGAGCCCGACAGGTCATCGACCTGTACAGCCGCGACAATCCGGGTGCGAGCCCGTCCGAGCTCTATTTCCTGATCGGCACCGACAGGTTCATCCGCAAGCAAACGATCGAGCTGGCCGAACGCAAGGCCGCCCAAAATGCCGGCGCGGTCTACACTTACCTGTTCGCCTGGCGCTCGCCGGCGATGGGCGGGCGTCTTTACGCGCCGCACACGGTGGAAATCCCCTTCGTGTTCGACAACACCGACATCCCCACCGTCATGACCCGGGGCGGGCCGGAGGTGAAGGCGCTGGCGGGCAAGGTAAGCGACGCCTGGATCGCCTTCGCGCGTACGGGCGATCCGAACCATCCCGGCCTCAGCCACTGGCCCGCGTTCGACAAGACAACGCGCTCGACCATGGTGTTCAACCTCGAGAGCCAGGCTGTCGCGGATCCGGACGCGGACGAACGCCGGCTGTGGTCCGCATAGGACGCCGACGCCGCCCAACGGATAGGGGCTCGTTCGGCTTCGGCGGGGCAGGCCGCAACCTTGACAAAACGAAAATTTCGATACCTGATATAGAAAATATCGAAATTAAATTCGAAAAAATCAAAATTCCGAATAACCGCATGGGGGGGGGGGAAGCGTCGTGAAGATTGAGAGTCGGAATCTGGGACTGTTCGCCGCGACGGCGATCGCCGCGCTGCTTGCGGGGGCGCCGAAACTCGCCCACGCTGCAACGCAGGCTTCGGCAAACGACAGCGTTACTGTCGGCGACGTGGTGGTCACCGCCCAGAGGCGCGAGCAGAAGCTTCAGGACGTGCCCATCTCGGTGACCGTGCTCGGCAGCCAGCAACTGGACAGCCTGCAAATCCGAAGCGGAACCGATATCGCGCGCCAGACCCCGAACCTTCGAGTGTCCAATCTGGGCAACGAGGACCAGCCTAAGTTCGCCATCCGTGGGATCGCGACACCGGACTTCAACCTGAACACCACCTCGCCGATCGGCGCGTTCTACGATGAAGTCTATGTCGCCGAGCAATGGCTGGGCGGCCCGCAGATTTTCGATATGGAACGCGTCGAAATCCTGCGTGGCCCGCAAGGCACGCTGTTCGGGAAGAACACCACGGGGGGTGCGATCAACTTCATTACCCGTGCGCCGAGCTTCGGCACGGATGGCTACGTCACCGCGGAGTACGGGAATAACAACTACTACCACGTCACCGGTGCGGTGGAGACGCCGCTTATCGAGGACAAGCTGGCGATGCGCCTGGCGTTCAACTTCACCAAGAGCGACGGCTGGGTGAAGAACCGGTCTCAAAGTCCGCTGGCCAAGGACCTCTCCTCCATCAACAACCGGGCGTTCCGTCTCAGCCTGAAGTACCGCTCGGGCGATTTCGACGCGACGCTTCGGCTGCTCTCCTCGGATAGCAACCCCACCAACATCGGCATCATCGCCTACGGGACAAACCCCGATGGGACCCAGGCGGACGGGGTCAACCCGCGCATCAACCCCTACACAAGCCAGCCCTTCGGCGTGCATGAAGGGGCATACGACCACTCCGGCGAGATCAAGGCGAGTGGAAATGGCGGTTATCTGACCATGAACAAGGGGCTCGGGCCCCACTTCACGCTCACCTCGATAACCTCGTACTTCTCGGGCAATTTCGAGAATACGGTCGACGCCGACGGCTCATATGTCCCGAACTTCTCGATCGACTTCTTCGCCAAGCAGCACGAACTCACCCAGGATCTGAGGATCGCGAGCCAGCTTCCAGGGCCTGTGAACTTCACGCTCGGGGCGTATTTCACACACGACCAGGTGAAGATCGCGACCAACTACTACCAAGACACCACTCCGTTGGCGCCCGGCGGAGGCGTTGTCCTGGGCCTGTTCCGTCAGAGCTATCTGCAGGACCGGACTTCCTACGCGGCATACTTCGACGGGACGTGGGATTTTGCTCCGGATTGGCAGGCGTATGGCGGTCTGCGGTGGACCAAGGACATCGGCGAGGTTCACAACTTCACCTCGACCTCGGACGTGTTGCCGCCATTCCTTTGGTTGAACGTGCCCTACCTCAAGTACAGCAACGCGGCGCCGACCGGACGCATCGGCATCAATCACCACTTCAGCAGGGATGTGATGGCCTACGTGCAGTATTCGCGGGGCTATCGTTCCAGCGCGTTCAACGGCGGCGCGCTTACGGCAGGCACCCTGAACATCGCCCTGCCTGAATATCTCAACAGCTACGAGGGCGGATTCAAGTCGCAGTGGCTGGATCACCGGCTTCAGATCAATGGGTCGATGTTCTATTACCAATACCTCGACCAGCAGTTCTTGATCGCGCAGGGGAATTTCTCGTCCCAAGAAGTCAATGCCGACATGCGCAGTTATGGCTTGGAGCTTGAGGCGATCGTCAGGCCGGTGGAGAACTTCACGATTACGGCTGGCTTGGGCCTCTTGAACGCCAAATACACCCGCGGCGAACTCCCCGATGCCGCCAATGGCAACGCTTTGACTTCCATCAAGGGCAGAACGGCGATCGAGGCGCCGAAGGCGACCTTCAATGTCGCCGGGGACTACACCATCCCCATCGACAACTCGCATTCCATTGTCGCTCACATGGACGCGGTGCATGTCAGCCAGGAGTATTTCACACCGTTCAACAGCGCGGCCTCGACTTCGCAGCCGTTCTGGGAGGCGAACGCCCGCCTCGCCTTCCGCGACGACCAACGCCATTACGAACTGGCGCTATGGATGAAGAACCTCACCGACAACACCGCTCCGACCGGTATCGTGGTGAACGTCACGTCGGCGGAACGCTTCACAACGATACCCTATCCCCGTCGGTTTGGGGCGGAGTTCACCTATCACTTCTAGCACGGATGAGGCGGGGCGGACGGCGCGATCTATAGAGCGCAGTTCGCCTCCGTCTAATTTGAAGGGGGGCGGCGCGTACGCCTGTCCCGAAGATGTCGGCGGCGCAACCTTTGGCTGCGCCGCTGCTTTTAGTTCAGCAAGGTTCTTCGGACGGCGGTCCGCCAGCCGTCGATCATGCGCTGGCGCTGAGCGGGGTCCATGCGGGGCTCGAAGCGGCGCTCCAGCGTCCAGGTGGCGGACAGCGCATCGAGGTCGGGCCAGACGCCAGTCGCCAGGCCCGCCAGGAACGCCGCGCCGAGCGCGGTGGTCTCCACGCCGGCCGGCCGTTCGACCGGGGCGTGAAGCATGTCCGCCAGGAACTGGCAGAGCCAGTCATTGCTCGCCATGCCGCCGTCGACCCTGAGGGCGGAGGCGCCAGCGCCGCCATCGGCCGTCATGGCGTCGGTGAGATCAAGGGTCTGGTAGGCGACGGATTCCAACGCCGCGCGCGCCAGGTGCGCGGCCGTGACGTCGAGCGTGAGGCCGCAGATCAGGCCTCGGGCGTTCGGGTTCCAGTGCGGCGCGCCCAGGCCCACGAAGGCCGGCACCATATAGACGCCGTGGCTGTCGGGGACGCGCGTGGCCATGTCATGGGTCTCGGACGCATGGGTGATGACGCCCAGGCCGTCGCGCAGCCACTTCACCGACGCGCCCGCCACGAAGATCGAGCCCTCGAAGGCGTAGGTGGTGCGGCCATTCAGCCGATACGCCGGCGTGGTCAGCATCCGGTTCTTGGACATCACCGGCTTCTCACCGATGTTCATCAGCAAGAAGCACCCCGTGCCGTAGGTCGATTTCGCCATCCCCTCCTTGAAGCAGGCTTGGCCGAACAAGGCCGCCTGCTGGTCGCCCGCCATGCCCGCGATCGGGATCGGCGCGCCGAGGATCGCCGGATCGGCATGACCAAACAGCCCGCTGTTGTCCTTGACCTCGGGGAGCAGCGAAGCGGGAATGTTCAAGAGCTTCAGGAGGTCCTCGTCCCAGCATTGTCGGACGATGTCGAAGAGCAAGGTCCGCCCGGCGTTGGTCGGGTCGGTGGCGTGCACCTTCCCGCCCGTGAGACGCGACAGCAGGAAGCAATCAATGGTTCCGAAGGCGAGTTCGCCGCGCTCCGCCTTGGACCTGGCGCCCTCCACGTTGTCGAGGATCCAGGCCAGCTTGGTTCCCGAGAAATACGGGTCCAGAAGAAGGCCGGTCTTTTCGGACACCATCGGCTCGGCGCCTTCGGCTCTTGAGCCTGGCGCAGAGGTCGGCCGTGCGGCGGTCCTGCCAGACAATAGCCCGATAGATTGGCCGGCCGGTGGCGCGATCCCATACCACCACGGTCTCACGCTGGTTGGTGATGCCGATGGCCGCGATGTCGCTGACCTTGACGCCGGCCTGGGCGACAGCCTCTCGCATCACCTGGACCGTATCGCGCCAGATGTCCTCTGGATCGTGCTCGACCCAGCCGAGCTCTGGATAGTGCTGAGGGAACTCTCGCTGGGCCGTCGCCACGGGCGTGGCGGCCGCGTCGAAGACGATGCAGCGGGTCGAGGTGGTGCCCTGGTCGATCGCCAGGACGAATGGGGGCAGAGCCATGGCGCGTTTCCTGTTCTTGTTCTGGTTAGCTGGCTATTCGGCGGATGCGGCCTCGGCCGGCTCTTGAACGGCCGGCTCCGCCAGCCGTCGGCGCGAGGGCAGATAGGGCCGGATCAGCAGCTGATACGCCCCACCGCCGATGACCCCGCCGATCAAGGGACCGGCGATCGGCACCCACCAGTAGTTCTGCGGAGACGGCAAGGCCGACGGGCCCCAACCGGTCAGGAAGCAGAACAGCCGTGGGCCGAAGTCGCGGGCCGGATTGATCGGCCAAGCCTCCAGATAGCCGGCCGAAGCGCCGATGCAGGCCACCAGCAGGCCAATGATCAGGGCCCCCGAATTGGCCTGTGGCGCCTGGGTGTTGAACTCCTCGGTGATCGCGAAGATGCCGAGCAGCAGGATGGCTGTCAGCACGATCTCGTCGACGAAGGCGTGCAGCGGCACGATGCCATCACTGGGATGGGTGAAGAAGACGCCTGCGGCGCCGCCAGCCAGACGGTCGACGGCATGGGCGGCGTTGAAGCTGTCGATCACCGGCGAGAACATCAGATAGACGACCGCCGCGCCGAGGAAACCGCCCACGACCTGGGCGGCCCAGTAGGGCAGCACCTTGGACTTCGGAAATCCGCGGAAGATGGTCAACGCCAGGGTCACGGCGGGGTTGGCGTGGGTCCCGCTCACCGCCCCGGTCACGTAGATGGCGATGGTGACGGCCAGCCCCCACGCGATGCATACGCCCCAGTACGCGGTCTTGTAGGGGCTCGGGTCATAGAGAGTGATCATCGCCGCCGCCGAGTCCCCAAGCGCGATGATGATGAAAACAGCGATGCACTCTGAGAGCAGCTCGCCGATAAAGATCTTTCGCTCCGACATGGTCTTTCCCCCCTTTGGCCAGCTATTTCAGACTTTAATGCGCATGTCCTGCGTAGGCCTACCGTGATCGTGAGGCGCCCGCCCAAGCCAAGCGGCGAGCCTGCCCGCGCCTTCCGATGCGATGTGCAGGCCAAGCTTGGAACGGCGCCAAAGGATGTCCTCGGCCGTCACGGCCCACTCTTCGCGCCTTAGGTAGTCCGCTTCCGCCTCAGTGAACCCTTCGCCAAAATCTTCTCCCAGGTCCGAACGAGTCCGGGCCGGTCCAAGCACCTGAAAGGCGCGCGTCCCATAGGCCCGAGCCCAGCGTCGCGCCGTGTTTGCGGAAAGGAACTTGGCTCGCTTCGCGAGTTCGACGGCGAGACGTTCAAGGTCTCCGTCAGGAACATCCCCGCCCGGCAACACCGATCGGCCGGTCCAAGCAGCGCCGAGGCCAGGCAGATAGGGAAGCAGCTTATCCAAGGCCGCCTCGGCTAGCGCGCGATGGGTCGTGATTTTTCCGCCGAAGACTGAAAGCACAGGGGCCGCCGACTTTCCGACATCGAGCTGGAGGACGTAGTCCCGGCTGATCGCAGAAGGTTCACTCTCTTCGTCATCATAGAGCGGGCGCAAGCCGGAATAGCGCCAGACCACGTCGGACGGCGCGATCTGGGCGGTGAAGTACCTGTTGATGGACCGGCAAAGATAGTCGACCTCCGCATCGTCAACCTCCACCCGGTCCAGCTCGCCCTCCCACGCCACGTCGGTCGTGCCGATCAGGGTGAAGCGATCCTCGTAAGGGACGGCGAAGACGATGCGCCGGTCGGCGTTTTGCAGAATATAGGCGTGATCGCCTTCATACAGTCGGCGCGTGACGATGTGGCTGCCCTTAACCAGGCGCAGCGGCGAGCTGGGCCGCAGCTTAAGAACGTTTTCGAGCATACGCCCAGCCCAGCTTCCGGTCGCATTGACCAGAATCTTGGCCCGAACGTCTGTAGTCCCCGCGCCGCCCAGCTTCTGCACTTGGACGGTCCATGCCAAATCCTCCCGGCGAGCGCCAACCACGCGGGTGCGGGTGAGGATTGTCGCGCCGCGCTCACGGGCGTCCTGGGCGTTCGCGATGACGAGCCGGCTGTCATCGCCCCAGCAATCCGAATAGGCGAAGCCGCGCGTAAACCCGGGCTGGAGCTGAGCGCGATAGGGCGGCTCTTGCAAATTCACGGCGACGGACTTTGGCAATCGCCCACGGCCCCCGAGACGATCGTAGAGGAAAAGGCCCAGGCGGATCATCCAAATCGGCCGCATCGTGCGATTGTACGGCAGCACGAACCGGAGCGGACGAATGAGATGGGCGCCGCGGACATCAACCGCTCGCGCTCCGCCAACGCTTCAGCCACCAGGCGGAATTCGAACTGCTCAAGGTAGCGCAAGCCGCCATGGATAAGCTTCGTACTGGCCGACGAGGTGTGCGCGGCGAGATCATTCTGCTCGACCAACAGCACACGCGCGCCGCGGCCGGCCGCGTCCCGCGCTATGGCGGCGCCGTTGATGCCTCCACCAACGACAAGGAAGTCGAACTGTCCGGGCATTCGCGCACTTGGTGCGATCCTTTCGTATGATGGTCAACAATTTTTCGTAATTTTCGTTCGGCCATTCGATTTATAGCCGCCGCGTGGCGTTCGCCACTTGAATGTCCAGTTCCATAGCCTCGGCGGAACTGACAACTTAACTCGGCCGGGCCGCGCAAGCCCCTCCCCCTGGTTGGCATCATAGCCCGCACCAAGTGAAGACGTTTTAGCGTTAGACTGACAGCACCCAGACCACAGACTACCAGGCATTCACCGGGCGGCCGCCCATGGACTTCAAGCAGTTTCTCAGTGGAATCGCCGCGAGCAGGACGGCATAGGCGCATATGACGCCGCATCGATATGGCGCGGAGGCCCATTCTGCCTGCAAGTCGGTGAACTGACCGGGATGAAGAATGCGCAGTTCGATCATGCTGTCTTTGGCGTGCGTGGCCTTGATGGCCGGTTCCGCAAAGGCCGCCGCGTGCGGCAAGGCGAGCCTCGAAAACGCCGGCGCTGCCTATCGCACCGCCTATCTGGCGCACAATCCCAAACTCGCGCCGTTCGGCCCGAAAGTGCGCTTCACCGAGAACAACGTCGAGATGCATTTGCCCGACGGCACCTGGGACACCGTCACGCGCGAGGTGGGGCCGGCGCTCACGATTTCCGATCCGCTCACGTGCAATGTCGGCATCTACACGAGCATCATGCAGCGGGACGTGCCGGGGTTCCTCGTCATCCGCCTGAAGATCTCGAACGGCAAGATCACTGAGGTCGAGCACGTCATCTCGACCAAGCGCAATCTCTCCTCCCCGCCCACCCCGATCGGCCCGGTCGAGGGCTTCGAGCACGATCCCGATCTCGCCCGCCCAGTTGATCCGGCCGACCGGATGAGCCGCGCCGAACTGATCCGCATGGCCAACGCTTATTTCGAGACGCTGGAGAACAACACCGGCCAGTTGCGCGGCGGGGTGAGGTTTTCGGCGGACGCCAGCCGCTCGGAGAACGGGATGCAGTTCCCCGAGATCGAGAAGGGCCTTCGCTCCGGGCGTTATCACTTCAACGAGCGGGTGCGCGACCGCGACTTCTTCCTGGTGGACGAGGCGCGGGGGATCGTCATGGCGCGGGGCTATATCGACCACAAAGGCGTGCTGGATGACTATACGCTGACCGATGGCTCGCCGCAGAAATCGGTGTTCCAGGAGCCTCAGACCTGGGGCCTGCTCGAGATGTTCAAGATCAAGCATGGCGAGATCACCGGCGTGGAGGCGGTGTTCGTCCAGACGCCCTATTATACGCGCTCGCCATGGACCAAGGTCCTGGATATGCACCCCGGCGGCCTGACCCCGCCCGCTCCGAAAGCCCCGGCGTCGGCGTCGGCGCCGACCAACCCGCCGCTGGGTGAGTGAAGGCGCCGCCCGGTCTTACTTCGCCCTCGGATCGTGTTCGCCGAGCTCAGGGTAGAACAGCGCCTTGTTGCTGATCCGCTCGTTGTAAATGCGGCGCTCCTTGAAGTACCAGCGGCCTTCGACCTTCACGTACCTGTCCTCGTAGTGCCCGAACTCGGCGATCTCGGCGCTCTTGTCCGGGGTATTGTTGGTGAAGCCCATCCACATGCCGACGTCGTGCGCGGTGTCGGGCCCGGTGAAGTCGATCCGCTGGCTGCCCATGACGTGGATGAGGCGCAGCTGCTCGGTGGCGTCCTTGGGCAGCTTCTTGGCGATGGAGCCGAAGTTGGCCAAGTCGTGGTGGATTTCGGCACGTCCGTGCTCGACCGCCGCCTGCCCAATAGATCGTGCCGTCCGGCGTGAAGAGATCGACGTAGGTGTCGATATCCCCCGCGTCGAGCGCGATCCAATAGGTGTTGAGCAGGTTGACGATCTGCACATAGTCCTCGACGTGGCCCTTGGGCACCACCGGCGAGAAGGGGCTCGGCGCCTGCGGCTCGGGCGTCTTCGCCCAATCTGTCGCGCTCGGCGCGCCCTGCTGGGCCTCTGCGGATCCGGCGAGCGCGACGCTCGCGAGCAGACCCAGGATCATTCTCTTCATGCGTTCCCCCCTTCAACGGTATGGGCCAAATGGCCCGGCGTCATGCCGGTAGCGGCAGCTCGCCCTCCCGGATCCACACGCCATGCGCCTGTGGACCGGCGCGGAACGGCACGAATGTGCTCAACGGCTGGCGAAGTCCGGGACTGGTTGCAAAAGTCTTCAACTCAATGAGCAAGCACCTGCGTAAGTAAACCGAATCCAACAAAAGTCGATCAAGATACGCAGCAGGTGTGCCTGTCGCTGGAACTGACAATTTAACTCGGCCGGGCCGCGAAGGCCCCTTCCCGACCGGTCGGATCACGCAGCCACGGTGACCGCCGCCCACGTCTGATGTGCCTCGGCCCGGAAGCGGCGGAGGGTGGGTCGGGAGATCAGGTGGGGTTGGACGTTGAAGGTGTTGTAGACGGCGGCGTGGCTGGAGAGGAACCTTTGGGCTAAGCCCTGCGACTTGAACTTTTGCTGCTTTCGCTCTCGTCGTCGGATGACCAGGTGAGAATTTTCGGCGCGATTGTTGGCGTGCATACCGCCTGGTCGGTGTCGATCCGTGAGGCCGAGATCCCGGGCGGCCGCGCTATACGACGCCAGCTTGTCCGTCGTGATCGTTTCAGGGTGGATCCCCTGGTTCTTGAGCAACTTCCTCAGCAATTTCAGGACTGCCGCCTTGTTCCGGCGCTCCTGAACCAGGATGTCCAGCACCTCGCCTTCGTCATCGACGGCTCGCCAGAGGTACATCCGCCGGCCGCCGATCTTCACCACCATCTCGTCCAGATGCCACCGGCCCGTCGGCGGCCATCGACGGCGCCGCAGGTTGGCCGCGATCAGCGGGCCGAACTTGATCACCCAGCAGCGCACCGCCTGGCCAAACCCGACCTGAACGCGGGTGGCGGATGGTGAAGCGCCCGGGACGCCTACGCCGTCTGGGGCCGGTCCAGCACCACCACGCGCCAGTCGATGACCTCGTCCACCATGGTCTGGGCGATCGTACTCGCCAGGGGAACCACCTCGGCCAGGGGTACGGCCTGCTTGCGGGCGAGCTTGTCCCGCTCCACCGCGATCCGCCGAGCAAACTGGGCGAACCCCTCGGCCATGGCGTGTGAGCGCTTGGCCATGCGGGCGAACTCGCCGTGATTGTTGATTCCCGCCAGCGCCGAGCCCAGGGCGGGCAGCACCGCGGAGGTCAGAACCAGCCAGTTTCCACCGTGCTCGATCCAGCCGCCCACAACGCCCAGGGCGTCGCCGACGAGATACGGCGCGGCGTGTAGCCCGATGCCCAGGATGGTCAGGCTGAACAGCCACAGCGAGGCCACGGGCAGCCGATGGTGGATGCGCTCGGCGCGCTCGGCGTTGGCGTGGTGGAAGCCTTGCTGACCGTTGGACCGGCCGTCAGCGATGTCGGCCAGATCGACCAGGCAGTCGTCCACATAGGCCGGCGTCACCTTGGCGGAGGGAAGTCCGACGGCGCGGGCGATGGCGCGAAGCTGCCAGGCCGTCCAGGCCTGGGCCGGATCGCCGTGCCCGGCCAGATACAGCGGCGTGCGCGGCGGTGGCGTCCGCCGCCGAGCGGAATCAGGAACTTCAGCTGGCGGATCAGCTCGGCCAGCAGCCGGTATTCCATCCAGCGCTCGTGCCAGCGCCTCCAGTGACCGCAGAGCAGCAGGCCTAGGATGGCCAGGAGGATCACGAACTCGCCTTCGATGGAGGCGATCTCGGCTCCGACGTTGGCCTGGGTCCAGCCCATGGCGAGCGGCAAGAGCGCGACGAACACGGCGGCGGCGGCCAGCAGGTAGGATAGGATGTAGGCGCTGCGATAGGCGCGGCCTTCAGGTCGGCCAGCTTGTCGGCCCAGGCGAAGCTCCCGTGCAGTCGGGCGTTGACCCAATAGGCCGCCGGCGCCGGCTGGTCCTTCGAGCGGGAGGCGAAGGCGATGCTCCCTTCGCCGGGCGCGACCGGCCAGGACGCGTGCATCTCGGCTTCGAAGTCCTTGGTGAGGATCGCCGGAAACTTGACCCGGGATTCGCCGACGAGGTTGCGGAACAGCTTCCAGACGAACGTCAGGTTCAGCGGCAGGCCGCCGTTCGGCGAAGAAGTCCTGGGCATGGGCCCTCGCCTGCTCCGTATCGACCTCGGGCAGGGCGATCTCCCGGCGGACGATCTCTGCGACGGCCTGGGCGATGGGTTGGACAGCCGGCCGGGCCTTGCGAGCACCATCCTTGCGCTCGACGCGGGCGATGTCATCGGCGTCGCGCAGCACCGCCCAGCGGTCCGGATCGCGGGCGTCGATCCACAGCACCGGCACGTGGAACCGGATGGCGTCGTGCACCGTGTCCACCGTGCCGCCGGGACCGGCCTTCTGCTCGCCGTCCCACACCGCGACCAGCAGGTCCGACTGGTTCAGCACCACCCGCCCGGCCGCGCCATAGCCGCCGCCCTCGTCCGTGCGCCGGCCGTCGAGCTCGAAGGTGACCAGGCCCGCGCCGGCCTCGGCCCGGGCGAGCAGGTCGCGGAACTTCGCGAGGGAGTCCGGCTCCAGGGCGCGCTTGCCGGCGAAGTCGGTCTCGAACTCGGCCTGGGCGAAGGGCATGGGGCAGATAAGGGCGTAGCCGCACGCCAGGGCCTCTTCGGCGAAGATGCGGTCGGTGCCTTCTGCCAGCGGCGAGACGGCGCGAAGAACGGGCGCGTCCGGCGCGTAGAGCGCGGCGTCGCCGCCCTCGGCCTGGAAGCGCAGGACCTCGTCCTTGGCGACCTGCAGCACCTCGGCGATCCGGGCCCGCAGCGCGGCGAGCGTCGGCTCATCGCTGGGCAGGCGGTTCGGCCTATGGCCCACCACGCCCACGCGCAGGGCCAGCCGGGCGCGCGGCGGGCTCACCAGCACTCGAAGTCGTCCTCGCCGAGCGGCCGGGCGAAGTCGCTCCATTTGCCGCTGGCCCGCCAGTAGCCGTAGAGGCCGACCTCGCGCACGATCTGCTTGAAGCGCGGGTCGGCACGCGCGTCGGTCTCCCACGGCCACCAGAGGATGGCCACGATGTTGGCGTTCATGTCGACGACCATACGGCGCAGGAGCACGAGCACGAGGTCTAGGTCGCCGTAATGGTCGGCATAGAACACGATCTGGGCGAGCCGCGAAAAGTCCTGGTTGGCAGGGTCTTCGGCGGCCTGGCGGATCGCGGCGCGCGCGGCTTCAGGCTTGTCGAGGAGGTCCGCCATTGTCCGGTTGAGCGCCAGGGGCAGGCTTTCGTGGTCCAGGACGAGCTGGAACTGGGCCCTCACAGCGGCTGGGTCCGCATCTGCGCGTGACCAGAGGCGCACGGTCTGGAACCAGTCCCAGCGAGCCATATCGCCGGCGAGATCCATTCCGCGCTCGTATTCGGCCTGCGCCTCGTCCCGATGGCCTGCGCAATCGAGAAAGATTTGCAGAAAGCCTGAGATCGCGAGCGACAGCGGGTCCGCTTCGCGGGCGCGCCGATAGAGGCTGACGGTCTCGTGTACGCGCCCGAGGTTGCCGGCCACATCGGCATAGGCGGTGATCGCCTCCACGGAGCCCGGCGCCGAAGCCAAGGCCGCGCGTGCGGCGGCTTCCGCCTCGCGCCACTTGCGCTGCGTTATGAACTGGCCTGCGCGCATGGTCTGGGTCCGCCAGGCGTCCGGCGCGAGCCTCATGAGTTGAGCGCTCGCCTCTTCCATCTGCTTGAGCGCGACGGCCGAGGTCTCCGGGATATAGGCCAGAGTCCACTAAAGGGCGTCGTCGAGTCCGTACCAGGCGAGGGCGAAGTCCGGATCGAGCGCCAGCGCCTCACGGTAGATCGCGACGGCGCGCTGAAGCTGATCCGGCCCGAGCTGATGCGCGAGCGCCCGGGCGCGCAGGTACTTGTCGTAGGCTTCAACATTGTCGGTGCCGCGATCCTCGATCGCCTTCTTCTCTTCGGGGAACAGCTTCAGCTTCAGAGCGGCGACGATCTCCTGCGGCGATCTCGTCCTGCAGGGCGAAGATGTCGTCGAGGTCGCGGTCATAGCGCTCGGCCCAGACGTGGCCGCCGGTCTCGCCCTCGATCAGCTGGGCGGTGATGCGCACGCGGTTGCCGGCCTTGCGCACGCTGCCTTCGAGCACGTGGGTGACCTTCAGCTGGCGCGCGACCTGGGGCACGTCGACGTGCTTGCCCTTGAAGGTGAAGGCGGTGTTGCGCGCGATCACCCACAGCGCCGAGACCTTGACAGGTCGGTGATGATGTCTTCCGAGATGCCGTCGGCGAAATACTCCTGCTCGGGTCGCCGCTCATGTTGGCGAAGGGCAGCACGCAGACCGACAGGCGCTCCGCCTCCAGCGCGGCGACCAGCGGCGTCACGCGCGCCTTGTCCGCCCTCGCATAGGAAACAAAGATGTCGGCCATCAGGTTCCACCCACCCTGCTCGGTCTTACGCGAAGACGTCGAATTTGTCCGCGCCGACAGTGCCGCGAACGCCGCCCCGATAGCCACGGGCGCGCGCCCTATGCGCGAACTAAAAGTCACGGGAAAAGGCTTTAGGCCCTGTTGCAGCGCAACGCCACTTCAGCACGGCCTTGGACGCGGTTTGGAGGCGAGATAGCCGCGCCGCTCCATGGTGTGTAGCATCGGATAGAGCGTGCCGGCGCTCATGCTGTATCCGATCTCGACAGCTTGATCGACGCCCGCCCTCAGCTAGGGGAATAACGGCCAATCCCAGTCCAAACCTTCGGAGGCGCCCGTGATGGTCAGAGTGCGCAGACCGGCGCGGAAATCACCAGCTCTTGTCTCGTTACTGGCCGCGCTGGCCGCGGCGGGAGCCGCCAGATGCGAGCCCCTGGCGGGGACGGCCCTGGTCAAGGCGCTGCGCCACGGCGGTTATGTCCTGGTCATGCGTCACGCGAGCTCACCGCCTGCGCCGCCACCCGAACGCGACGCCGATCCGGGCAACGTCAAGCTCGAGCGGCAGCTGGACGCGCGCGGGCGGCGCACGGCCCAGGAGACGGGCGCGGCGATCAAGGCCCTGCGCATCCCGATCGGCGCCGTCTGGTCCAGCCCGACTTACCGCGCCCGCGAGACCGCGCGGCTCGCCGGGCTGCCAAAGCCGATGATCGCCCAGCAGCTCGGCGATCGCGGAAAGAGCATGCAGGCCGCCACCGCAAGCCAAGCCGTTTGGTTGCGCACCAGGGCAAGCCAGCGCCCTCGGACCGGGACCGACACGGTCATCGTCACCCAGTACCCGAACATCCAGGCGGCCTTCGGCGACAAGGCCGCCGGCATGGGCGACGGCGAGGCGCTGGTGTTTCATCCCGACGGGAAGTCCGCGGAACTCACGGCGCGAATTCCGATCACCGAATGGCCGGCGCTGGCCTCGGGCGAGGCCAAGAATGTCCGTTGATCGCCGCAAACTCCTGAAGCTCGGCGCGTCGGCGGCGCTTACAGGCGGCCTCGCGCAGCTCGGTGCGACCTCATCTGCGGGCGCCGCCGAGACCGGTCAGGCCGATCACACCATCCGGATCGGAACGGGGCTAGTCGAGCTGGCCCCAGACACGATCGTCTCCACCACCACCTACAACGGCCAGTTCCCCGGTCCATTGCTGCGGTTCACCGAGGGCCGCCCGGTCGTGGTGGACATCCTCAACGACACCGATCGGCCCGAACAGCTGCACTGGCACGGTCAGAAGATTCCGACCGACGTCGACGGCGCGTCCGAGGAAGGCACGCCTTTCATCCCGGCGCGCGGATCGCGGCGGATCGCCTTCACGCCAGGGCCGGCGGGGTTCCGCTTCTACCACACCCACGTGAGGGCCGGCGCGGACCTAGCGGCGGGCCAGTACGGCGGCGAGGTCGGACCCGTCTACATCGAGCCGCGTCGCGAGCCCGGCCGCTACGACCGGGAGGTGTTCCTGACGCTGAAGGAGTTCGAACCGGCCTTCAGCCGCGGCGGCGACATGGCCATGGACTTCCTGCGCCCGGCTGCCGCGGACCCGGCGCTGAAGGCGGTCGGCGAGCGGGCGATGCAGGCCTCGCTGGCCAGCGGGATGCCGCACGGATACGAGGTCGGCTATCAGCTGTTCTCGATCAACGGCCGCATGCTCGGCCACGGCGAGCCGATCCGCGTGCGCGCCGGCGAGCGGGTGCTGTTCCACGTGCTGAACGGCAGCGCCACCGAGATCAGGAGCCTGCATCTGCCCGGCCATCACTTTCAGGTGGTGGCGCTCGACGGCAACCCGGTCCCCACGCCCGCCGAGGTTCCGGTGCTGTGGATCGGCACGGCCGAGCGGGTCTCCGCGATCGTCGAGATGACCACGCCGGGCGTCTGGGTGATGGGCGACCTCGCCGACGACGACCGCCGGCGCGGCATGGGCGTGGTGGTCGAATACGCCGGAAGCAAGGGCCAGCCGCGGTGGTCTGCGCCCAAGGCGTCCAGTTGGGACTACACGCGCTTCGGCCGGTCGCTCGGCCACGCGCCCGAGCCGGACGAGACCTTCGAGATGACCTTCGCCAAGGACAACGCGGCGCTGAACGGCTTCAACCGGTGGACCATCAACGGCGCCGCCTTCTCGGGGGCCATGCCGATGGCTCCGATGTTCCACCTGCGCGAGGGGCGGCGCTATCGGCTGAAGATGCGAAACGCCAGCGACGATATCCATCCGGTTCATCTGCACCGCCACAGTTTCGAGCTGACCCGTATCGCCGGCGTCCCCACGGCGGGCGTGATGAAAGACGTGGTGATGCTGAACGGCTACCAGGAGATCGAGGTCGATTTCACCGCCGACGATCCCGGCCTGACCCTGTTCCACTGCCATCAGCAGCTGCACATGGACTTCGGCTTCATGTGCCTGTTCGACTACGTCTGAGTGCACGGCCTAGTTGGCTACGGACCTTCTGGGCGCTGGCGGTCTCGCAGCGAAATAACGGCCAAGCGCGGTCAGGACCGCCAGGACCGCTAGATAGGCGGCGACCTGGATCCCCATGGGGCGGTCGGAGTAGCCCACGAGCGCGCGCAGGGCCCGGCCCACCAGGCTGTCGTCGGGAAGGAGTCCCGACGTGTCCCAGAGCTGTTGGCCCAGGGCGGGAAGCGCATCGGCCTGGACCAGATAGACCGCCGCCTGGCCGGCCATGCCCGCGGCCAGGAGGGCGATCAGCACATTGGTCACCGAGAACAGCCTGCTGGTGGGAATGACGAGCAGGCCCCGGTAGATCAGCCAGGCCAGCAAGACGCCCGCCGCCACGCCCATGAGGCCGCCGGTCAGCATGGCCAGGGGCTGGGAGCCGCCGGAAGCGGCTATGCCGTAGAGGAACAGCACGACTTCCGAGCCCTCGCGCAGGACGGCCACGGCGATCACCACCGCCATAGCCAACAGGGTCCGCTCGCCGCTGACGACCGAGCGGCCCAGGGTCTTCATCTCGGCGGTCAACTCGCGAGCATGGCGGGCCATCCAGACGTTGTGCCAACCGAGCATCAGGACGGCGGCGATCAGGATCGTGGCGTTGAACACCTGCTGGCCAGACCCGGCGAAGGCGTCCGACAGCCGCTGGGCGAACACCGCGACCAGGCCCGCGCCCAGGACGCCGGCGACGATCCCGCCCAGGACAAAGCGCCCACGCCCGCCCATGCCCTCGCTGGCCGCCAGGACCACGCCGACAATCAGGCCCGCTTCCAGGACCTCGCGGAACACAATCAGGAGGGCGGCGAGCATCCGATCACTTCCCCTGTTCGACCACGACGACCTTGCCCTGGGCCGTCGCGGCGTGGAACTCGCCCATGAAACTGTACACGCCCGGCTTGAGCGGCCCGATGGTGAAGGTGACCCGGCCCTTGGGAGTGACCAACTCCTCGACCCTCAGGTCGTGGCTGTCGAACTCCTCGGTGGCCAGGTCCTGGTTGATCAACACGATGCGCACCTTCTCGCCCGCGGGCGCCGTGAAGCTGGCAGGCGTGAACCGGTGATCCTTCAGGGTCAAGGTGACCGTGGTCGCCCCAGGAGCGGGAGCCGCCGCGGCGGACGCCGCTGCGACGGTTGACGCCGACACGGCCGCCAGGGCGACTGACAACAGACGCATGTGGGTTTCCCTTAGTTGCGCACGCACGGTGGCGCTTTAACGCCAATCTCGAGCCATTCACATATCTGCAATTGACAATCGCTCGCAACAGCAAATATGCAATCGCTTCGCAAAATCGGGAGATTGCAGTGAAGCGAGCGGCAAGCGCCTTGGCCTTGGGGCTGGGATTGATCGGCGCGACCCAGGCGTGGGCGGACCCGCGCTTGGACGAGAAGGTCTACGACCCCTACGTCGAGAACCATACCATCGAGTTCGAGACCCGGGCCGGCCAGGAGATCGGCGGTCCGCTCGGCGGGGCCCGGACGGTGGTGTTGGAGGCCGAATACGGCCTGAACGACCGCGTCAGCCTGGCGCTGGTGGGCGATATCAGCCGCGAGCCGGGGCAGGCGAGCAGGTTCACGGGTCTGGGCCTTGAGGGGGTGGTCTATCTCGGCCAGATTCCCAAGCTCGGCGTCGATGCCGGCCTCTATCTGGAGTACATGCGCGGCTTTCAGGGCGAGCCGGACGCCGGCGAGGCCAAGCTGCTGCTGGCCAAGACCTCCGGACGATTCCAGGGCCTGTTCAACTTCATCGTCGAGCGCCCGATCGGCGTCCCGGCCGGTCAGGGCTACGCCAGCTACGGCTATGCCGCCTCGGCGACCTGGCGCACATTCGACGGCCTGCGCCTGGGCGCGGAGGCCTTCGGCGACCTCGGAGACGACCACGGATTCCTGAACCGTCCGCAGGGCGCCTACGTCGGGCCGCAGCTGAAGTGGACCTCCCATCCGAGCTTCTCGCCAGTGGAAATCAAGCTCGACGCGGGCTGGCTCAAGGCCGTCGGCGCCGACCGCGGCGAAGCCGACAGTCAGGTGAGGCTCACCCTGGAGCTTGAACGCCGGTTCTGACGGGTGAGGCCAGCCCCTATGGGGTCATTTGGGCGCCCGGCGCCAGGATCGGCGGGGCCTTGTTGAGCTGCTCGACGGCGAAGCCGGCCGCGGCCTTGTAGCCGGCCATGAAGTCCGCCCGTTCCTCGGGAGGGATGACGTCGTCGATGTCGTCGAATGCGCCGCCGCACCTTTCATCGACGAGGTTGAGCATGCCGAAGGGCCCCGCGCCGCGGTTACGCAGGATCAGCTGCGAGATTGGTCCGCACAGCTTGGAGTCATAGGCGGCGAGCGCGTCGGCCTTGACCCCATGCTCCACCAGGCAGGCGCCAAGCACGCGAGCGTCGACGATCGCCTGGCTCGCGCCATTGGAGCCGGTCGGGTACATCGCGTGGGCGGCGTCCCCCAGGAGGGCGACCGGTCCGTCCTGCCAGGTCGGAATCGGATCCCGGTCGATCATCGGGTTCTCAAAGGCCGCGTCCGCGCCCCGGATCAGGGCGGGAACATCGAGCCAATCCCAGGTCCAATCCTCGAACTGGTCGATGAAGTCCGAAATCTCGACCTGCCGGAACCAGCCCCTCTGCTTCCAGCCGTCGGCGTTGTCGACGGTGACCTCGGCGATCCAGTTGATCAGGGCGAGGCCCGTCTCGGGATCGGAGCGAGAGATGGGATAGAAGACGATCCGGTGACGATGGGTGCCGAGGCCGACGAAAGAGGCGCCGGTCCTGATCGGTTTGGCCCAAGTGGCGCCGCGCCACATGATCGCGCCGCCCCAGTGGATCGGGGGCTGGTTCGGATGCATCTGGGCGCGCACCTCCGAGTGGATCCCGTCCGCGCCGATCAACAGGCGGCCATGGGCTTCGGAGGTCGAACCATCGACGTCTTCGACCAGGACCGCGACCCCGCCGTCCGCCGTCTTCCGGTATCCCCTGACCCGGCTGCCCAACCGTACAGCGTTCGGCCCCGCGCGCTTCAGCAGCTCGTCGTGCAGGAGCATGTGGAACATGCCCCTGTGGACGGCGTACTGGGGCCATTTGTAGCCGGCGAGCAGGCCGCGCGGCTCGGAGTAGATGTCGTGGCCGTTCAGACCGACCAGCGCCCACTCCTCGGCGGGTATGCCGACGGCGTCCAGCTTGGCCTCGCCTATACCCAGGCCGTAGAGCTCGCGCACGGCGTTGGGCTGCAGGTTGATGCCGACGCCCAGGGGCCGCATCTCGCGGACCGCCTCATAGACGACGCAGGGCACGCCGATCTGCTGGAGCGTCAGCGCCGTGGCGAGCCCGCCGATCCCGCCGCCGGCGATGATCACGAGATTATCGGTCATGCACTAAGCCCGCTCCCCAAAATATACTGTCGTCGTTTCCAGAGCTCGTCGGGACAGGCCCGGACCGATCACTCGTGGCCCCACTTCGCACAGTCGTCACGGGCGGCAAAGACGCCTGAAACGCTGATCGACGGGATCCGCGGTCTTCCCGTTGGGCCGAACTAGGGCGACGGCGGCGTGTTAATCCGGAAGCCGGGGTGGCCCTCGGCGTCGACGGAGTTGTGATTGTTCTGCTCGCAGACGTATTCTTCGATCGTCCAGTCGCGGTGGCGGACAAAGTGGCTGGTCGTGGTCCAGGGCGCGGTCAGCACCTTCGGGTCTTCGACGGTGGTGACGATCTCCAGGGCGTCCGGCCCGGTCTTGCGCACCCGCTCGACAATATGGGCCTGATCCGAGTGCCCGACGCCCGGGGCGATCTCGGTCGTGGGATTGAGGGCCACGGTGTCGATGACCAGGGTGTCGCCTTCCCAGTGGCCGATGGAGTTGCCGTTGAAGGTCGGATCCGGATCTGCGGGGTGGCCGCGCCCGTCGGTGTAGATCCGGCGCACCTGGCTGTCGGACTCGATCGCGATCGTCACCCGCCCGGGCGAATAGAGGAACTCGATCGGATAGGGCCAGCCCATGATCTCAGGCATGCCCGGCGGCACGCAGTCGGCGTTGCGGTTCTGCAGGCCCTCGCGCTTGGCCGCCTCGGCCTTGGCCCGGGCTTCAGGAGTCAGCTGCGGCTTGGGCTGGCCTGGCCCTCGGGCCGCCTGCCAGTCGATGTTCCAGACGCCCTCGTCGAGGTCCGGCAGCCGCGCGAGGGCGGCATAGGCCGCACGCCGATCGTGCGGCCGGTCTGCGGCGCCGGCGAACGACGGCGCAGCCACCGCCGCAGCGAGCGCCGCCGCCAAGCCCGCCTGCATCAACCTCAAGACCATGCCCCGCCCCTCCAGCCTACTTCGATCCGCTCCGCCGCCAGTCATAGTAGCCGTCCAGCACATTCAGGCGAGCCTGGATCGGTTCGGGCGCCCGCCCGGCATCGCGGCCGAAGCGCGTGACGGAACTGATAACTTAACTCGGCCGGGCCGCGAAGGCCCCTCCCCGACCGGTCGGATCAAGCAGCCGCCGCGGCTCAGTCCGGGGCGAAGGCGAGGAGCACATTGCCCGAGCGGTCGCCCACGACCGCATAGCCCGAGCCCACAAACAGCATGCCGTCCGCCACGGTCGGCCCGGCCGAACCCATGCCGCCGCCGTGCGCGGGGACCTTGTTTACGGTGTCGAAGGTCCGTGCGGTGTCGAAGCTCCAGAGTTCGCGCCCGTCGCTGGTGGAGAGGGCGTGCAGCTGGCCGTCCATGCCGCCCTCGAAAGCGACGCCCGGGATAGCGCTGGTCGCGGCGTTGTTGCTGGCCTTGGACAGGACCTGATACCAGGCCCGCCGGCCGCTCTTCAGCTCCACCGCCGCCATCGCCCCCTCCGCCAGGCCGTAGTAGGCCTTGGTCCCGTCGGCGGCCCCGCCCCAGTAGACGCCGCCCGAGCTGCGCGCGCCCTTGTTCAGCACCTGCAGTTTCCACAGGAGCTTGCCGCCGTCGTCCGGATCCAGCGCGTAGACGTGCCCATCCTTGCTCCCCGCAACCAGCACCCGCCGGCCGCCTGGAAGGCTCTTGAGGATGGGCGAGTTGCCGATGTCGAGGTCCGGACCGTTCGTCTTGGGACAGTTGTCGGTCCGTTGGGGGCCCGAGCAGCCGCCGAGGAAGGCGTCATTGGCCTGCGCCTGGTAGACCCAGAGCGTCCGGCCGGTCTTCATGTCCACCGCCATGACGGCGTCGGTGGTCGGCGGCGCCGGCTCGGTCTCGGCGTCGCCGGTGCCGAAGTAGATCGCGCCGCGTTTCGGATCGACGGTCGGGGAATTCCAGACCGAGCCGCCCGAGGGAGCGTACTGCTGCACGCCCTTTGAATTCTTCCGGACAGGCCGGGGTTTGGGAACAGCCCAGGCGGTCCAGAGCCGCCGGCCGGTGGCCGCATCCAACGCTACGACGCCGCCGCGGTTGGTGCAGCAGGGGTAGTCGAGCGTGGCGGCGGTGAATTCCTCTGAGGACGACATCGGCACGAACAACCTGCCGCCATAGGCCGCCAGGCCCGCGGTGATGCGGGCCACGAAGTGATCCGAGACCCGGGTAGTCCAGAGCTGGCGGCCGGTCTGGGCGTCGAGGCCGTAAACGTTGGCGTGGAAGTCGCCGAAGAAGACGCCGTAGCGAACGCCCTTGCGGCCCTTCACCGGCGCGATCCTCACGGCGCTGCGAACCGTGCCCTTGGCCTGGTAGGACCAGAAGACACATCCCGTCTTGGCGTCGAGGCTGTAGACGTAGCCGGTATCGGTCCCGACGAAGACCCGGCCGGCCACCACCGTCGGCTGGCCGAAGGCCGACAGGCCGCCCGGATAGCCGAACGCCCATTTCAGCTTCAAACGCGGGACGTCGGCCGCCTTCAGGCCCGAGCGGGTCTTGAAACGGTCGTTGGAGGCGTTCCCGCCCCAGCCGTTCCAGTCGCGCGCGGCGTCGGGCGCGCCCATCTGGGGGTTGGAGGCGCATCGGTTCGGCATCTGGCTCGCGTCGCCTTGCTGCAGTGATCCGAATGGACGGCCGCTCATGAACACCGCCACCATGCGGCGCATATCCTCGCTGAGAGCGTCCCCCTGCCCCTTCATCGGCCCGGTGGTCAGAGCGTCGTAGATGCGCTCGGGGCTCATCTGGCGGATGGCGGCGGGCTCGGGCGCGCGCGGCACATTAGGGTTGCCGTGGCAGCCCATGCAGCGGGTCTGGAAGACCGCGAAACCAGTCTCGGTTCCGGCGGACGAGGGCGCCGTCGAATGGGCCTCTTGAGTACGCGCTGCGCCGAACCAGGCCGCAAGGCTGAGGGCGACCGCCGCGCCGGCCGCAAAACGCCATTTCATACGACAACCTCCCAACCGCGGATCTTCGTCCGCGCTCGTCCAGCAGTGCACAGGGGGCTGTGAAGCTCAAGCAGCCAATGTCTGCATTTCGGCATAATCCCAACGACCGCTCGGGGGCAAAGCGGCCTTGGCGGGGCGGCGGAGGGGGGCCTGCTTCTGCTCACGTGCGGCGCCAGCGGCCAGTCGATCCGCTTGCTGACGCCGCTGACCCTACCAGACGAGTTGCTCGAGGAAGGGCTGGGCATTTTGGAAGCCACGTTCAAGGATGTCCTTATGTGATACTCTTTGGACCGGGGCATATGCTGGGTGTTGGGGCGGCCCGATCATCGGGCGCTCGCGTGTGACACGTCCTTTCTGGTCCATGCCCTCAAGGTTTGGATATGAGCGACTTGCTAAGCGACCTCTACGGCTGCGCCGAGGACGAGCGGGGGTGGACCGACGTGCTGGACAAGGTCTGCGCGCGTTTGGGCGCGCGCAGCGCCGTCGTGCAGGTTCTTCAACGCAGCGGCTCGCGCACGCAAGAGGTCTGGACGGCGCGGGATTCCTATTCGTCCGCGCACAGCGAAAAGCACGACTACTACGTCAACAATGACGGCAATCCGCGCATGAGGATGAGCTTTCCCGGTGGTCGGCCGGTGAGCAACGTCTACCGCGACGATGATCTTTTCCCCCCAGGCGACGCCGAATTCGAGGCCCTAAAGCAACGCCTCGCGATCGTGGAACTGGGCCAGCACATGGGCGGCGTGACCGAGCTGTCGACGAACCGCTATCTGGCGCTCGTCCTCCATCGCGCATTGGCCGATGAGCGGCGGTTCAGCGCCGAGGATGAGGCGTTCGTTTCCGGCCTGATGCCTCACGCACGCCAGGCGGTGCGACTCTCGGACCGCATCGAGGAAGCCGGCGAGGGGAGCGAACTGATGCTCGCCGCCGTCGATCTGCTGAGGGCGGGCGTGGTCGTGTGCGACCGTGACGCCGGGATATTGTGGGCCAACCGGGCCGCTCGGAGCTTCATCGAACGGTCCGCTTGCCTGTCTGACGTCGGCGGGCGGCTGCGCTGTTCGTCTGCATCCGACAGCGCCGCGCTTCGTGGCCTGATCGCCAAGGCGCTGGACGTCGTTCCAAGTTCAGGTCCGCCCGCCTGCCTCAACCTGGGCCGCCACGAAACGCGCGCCGTACAGATCCTCGCCATGGCCTTGCACGGCCGAGGGAACAGGGCGTCGACGCGGGCGGTGTTGTTTCTTGCCGAGTCGGAGGCTTCGCTCGACGTTTCCCCAACCGCTATTTCGGCGCTGTTCGGCCTGTCCGGTGCGGAAGCCCGTTTGACCGCGGCGTTATCCAATGGCCGTTCGGTGCTGGACTACGCGACGGAACGAGGAATTTCGGTGGGGACCGCCCGCGTCCAGCTCAAGCGCGCCCTGGCGAAGACATCCGCCACACGCCAGTCAGAACTGGTGAGGCGGGTCTGCACCTCGGTCGCCGCCGTGGTTGGAGACGACTGTTGAGCCCACGGCGATGCGGCGTCTTCCTGCCGTCAATCCCCGCGCCATACCCCAAATGGGAGCCGAAGCGCCGTCACAGGGCTCCTAATCTAGCTCGCTGCACCGTCGCCAGCTTCAAGCCAGGGGGAGGCCCACTGATAACTCGTAAGCCGCCGCGCAACGTCCTCGCCGCAATCCTGCTATCCGCCGTCGCCTCTACCGCCCTGGCCTATCCGGCGCCGGCGCCCGATCCGTCGCTGCCCAAGTCGGACGTGCCCATCGCCGTTCAGCAGCTGCGGCGCTCCATGCTGGACCCGGACACCAACAGCCTGATGTTCCACAGCATGGACAAGCTGTTCACCACCCGCACGGTGGCGCGTTCAGGGCCGGTCTGGGCGTTGCCTCGCGCCGACCACGCCCTGGATTTCACCTATTCCTACAAGGGTCAGCAGTACACGCCCGAGCAGTTCCTCGACCGCACCTACACCAACGCCCTGCTGGTGATGAAGGACGGCAAGATCGTCTCGGAGATCTATCGCAACAACACCGACGACCGGACCCGGTTCATGGCCTGGTCGATGACCAAGTCGATCACCTCGATCCTGATCGGCTGCGCGCTCAGCGAAGGGCGCATCAAGTCCCTGGACGATCCGATCACCCTCTACCTGCCTGAGCTGAAGACCGGCGGCTACAACGGCGTCACCATCCGCCAGATCATGCAGATGCGTTCCGGGGTCGACTACGAGGAACGCTACGACTTCGGCAATCCAGGCATCGCGGCCAGCAACCACGAGCATTCGCTGGTGGAGAACGTCACCCGCTTCGCGGACGCCGCGCGCACCATCAAGCGCCTCCACGCGCCTGGCGAGGTGTGGCAGTACAAGACCCTGGATACGGCGGTGCTGGGCTGGCTGCTCGAACGGGTCAGCGGCGGCAGCACGATCGCGGCCTACGCGGCGCAGCGCCTGTGGGAGCCCCTGGGGGCGGAGCGCGACGGCTTCTTCATCATGGACGGGCCGCCGGGCGTGGGCCGCGAGTTCAACGGCGCGGGCTTCAACGCCACCCTGCGCGACTTCGCCCGCGTCGGGCTGATGATGATGAACAACGGCCGGGCCAACGGCCATCAGATCGTCTCGCCCGCGTGGGTCCACAAATCGACCACGCCGACCGGCGGCCCCGGTCCGGGCTATAGCTTGCAGTGGTGGAACACCGGCGGGCCCGGCACGTTCGAGGCGATCGGGCTGCAAGGCCAGTACATCTACGTCGATCCGACGACGAAGACGGTGGTGGTCAAGCTCAGCTACTTCCCTCCGGCGAACACGGTGGCGGGCGACGAAACCCAGGCCTTCCTCGCCGCCGCGTCGGCCTGGACGCCGCGCTGACGCGCGCGCGGGTGCGCGCGTGGGCGCCGGGGTGCGCGCGGGCGCGCGGGCGCGCGTGAGGCCGGGGCGGCGGGTTTGGACAGGTTGGCTGGCGGGGCGGGTCATCGCCCCAGTCTGAGGCCTGCGGCGTGGAGGGGGATAGATGGTCGTCTATCCCCGCTTCGCGCGGGCCAAGAGGGTCAGCCGCCCAGGTCTGATGGACCTCGGCGCGGAATTCCCGCGACATTACGGCCTTGCCCCCCGGTTCCCGCCGAGCCGCGCGCCCGCGCCTGCACGGCCCGAAAGGATCAGAAGTGCGCGCCGACCCGAACGCCGAAGGTCCTCGGCGGCTTCAGGGTGACCGGCAATAGCGGGATCGTCGGGAAGTTCAGGCCGGTCCCGACCCCCTCCGGGACGGCGTCGTTCTCGATGTTGTTGACGAAGCCGGTGATGCTGAAGCGCTGATCAGGGGTGTTGTAGGTCAAGGTGGCGTTGGTGCGCCAATACCCCGGCACGATCGTGAAGGCCGCATAGCTCAGGTTCGTATAACGAGCTGAACTCGTGGCGGGTGTTCACGCCCAGGACCAGGTCGCCGCCATTGGGGAGCGGAAAGGTCTGCTCGGCGCCGAGATTGATCGTCCACTTCGGAGTCATAAGCTCCGGCCGGCCGCTGCAGTCGATGCTGAACACCGGTCCGTTCGGCGGCGGGACGAAGGTGGACGGGCAGACCGGGGCCGGCACGCCGCTCTGGTAGACCAGGCTCTTGTACGTGGCGTCGATGTACTGGACGTCGGCGCTGAGCAGGGTGTTGGGCGTGGCCAGGAACTGGCCTTCGACCTCTCCGCCCCGGATGCGCGCCTTGCCGGCGTTCTGGTTCGGGAAATAGGGGATCAGAGCCGGGCCGAGCTGGGCGAACAGCAGAGTGGCGATCTGCTGGCCGGTGTATTCCATGTCGAACGCCTCAAGATTCAACTGGAGACGGTCGTTGAGAAACCGGTTCTTGAGGCCGGCGGTATAGGCCGTGACCTTCTCCGGATCATAGGTGTCGGTCCCGCCGGGGATCGGATTGAAGAAGAAGCCGCCCGCCTTGAAGCCGGTCGAGACGTTGGCATAGAGCAGCGACTTCGGCGCGAGGTCGAACTCGAAGCCGGCTTTCCAGTTGGTCTGGTCCCAGGACCGCGCGCCCACCGTGGAGAAAGACAGCAACGGGAACGCTGTCAAAGGCACCAGCGGCGCGGCCTGGGGCGTGAAGTAGGTGTAGATGGTGTTATTGGAATCGGTCTTCTTGCGCTCGTAGGTGTAGCGGAAGCCTCCAACCAGCCGGAGGCGGTCGGTGACAGCCCAGGTCGCCTGGCCAAACAGGGCGTAGGTGAAGTCGGAGACGCCCAGCGTCTGCACCGGATTTACGCCCGCGGCCTGCGCGTCGTAGATGCCGTTCCCGCTCGTGGCGCCGTTGAACAGATAGCCGCCCAAAATGTAGCGCAGCGGCCGGGCTTCGCTGGAGGCGAAGCGCAGCTCCGCCGAGGTCTGGTGCGAGTGCTCGATCTCCCGGATCATCCCACCGGCGACCGGGCTCAGATAGTCGACGTCGTCGGATCGGAACGCCGGGATGAAGGTCAACGTGCCGCCCAGCACCTTCCAGTCCGTCTCGTTCGAGACGCCCCAGTGATCGCCCTTGTTGAACGCCGTATCAGGCAGGGGGATCAGACCCGCAGGGGTCAGGGCGTGGGACTGGGTGACGATGCTCGTCCAGGGCGTCGGCCCGTAGAATCCACCCGTCGCCGGGCATAGCGCGCCCAAGGCGTTCACCGGGGCCGGCGAAGCGGCGCTGCAGTACGCGGTCGCCCCCTGGCCGCGATCGCTCCCGTGAGCATAGTCCGCCCTCAGCAGGATCTTGAGGTTCTCGCTGGGGTCGGCCCGCAGCGAGAAGCGCACCGCCTGCTGGTCTTCGTCGCCCGTGCCGTCCGAGAAGTAACCGTCGTGGCGGACGGTCTGGAAGGCGAGCCTTGCGGCCAGGACGCGGCTCAGGGGGACGTTCAGGTCGCCGCTGGTGACGAACTCGTTGTAGTTGCCGTACTCCGCCGAGAAATCGCCGCCGAGACGATCCGTAGGCTCACGGCTGACAAGGTTGACCGCTCCCCCGGTGGCGTTGCGGCCGTACAGGGTGCCCTGCGGGCCTTTCAGCACCTCGACCCGGTCCAGATCGTAGAACAGGCCATGTAGCGAAGTCGGGCGGGCAAGGTAGACGCCGTCCATGTTCACCGCCACGGAAGGATCGCCGAAGACATTCACCACGGCCGTGGTGATGCCGCGCACGATGACGCTGGTGTAGGGCCCCGTCCCCTGCTGCGCCTGCAGCGCTGGCACGGCCTGGGTCAGCTGGTCCATGTTGACGATGTCGCGCTTGGCGAGCTCCTGGCCGGAGACTGCGGTCACCGCCACGGCGGCCCGTTGCAGGCTTTGCTCGCGACGCTCGGCCGTGACCACCACTTCGGCCAGGGCCGGCGGGCTCGCCTGCGCGGCGGGCGCGGCTTGCGCCCAGGCGGCGTGAGGCAGGCCGGCGGTCCCCATCAGAAGCGCCGCGACCGAAGTGAATCCAAGATATCTGCTGCGCATTGCAATCCCCCCTGACGTACCGGCCCCTGGCCGCACGAATTCGCGCCCCCGGAGTCAGTGCTCGCGGAGGTCTCGATCAGGAATTGCTAGGCGCTCTCAAGAACTCGGGGAAATTTGGATTCAGAATACCAGATATCCCCCGCCCTAATCCTAGGGCGCAGCGGGGCCCATTCTTCGTTCCGGTCAGGCGTGTGTGGCTTCCAGCACCTTGCCGCCGGCCACGAGCGGCAGGGCCGCCAGGACGATGAAGGCGATGCGGCAGGGCTTATCGGTGGAGTTGACCCAGGCGTGGATCGTGCCCCGCTGCACCACGACCTCGCCGGCGCCCAAGCTCATGGTCGCGCCGTCGTCGAGCTCCAGATCGATCGAACCTTCGATCACCACGCCATAGTCGATGGTTTGGGTCCGGTGCATGGGCGAGCGATGACCGGGCTCTATGGTCATGACCCGGATCGCCGAGCCGCCGGGCGAAGCGATGCCGATCTCGCGCCGGCCGCCATCGGCGGGATCGGCGTTGTCGGCCGGAAGCTCGGCCGTCGACCAGACCTGAGCCCCCAGCGGCCCCTCCTCCAGCAGCTCGTCGCTGACGAAGATCGCGCGGCCCTGCGCGTCGTGGCCCGTGACGATCCGGCGCACTTTCGAGACCATGGCCTCACCTCGATTGGATACGGCCGCGACTATGGCGGGCCGGCCAGGTTCAAGTCCAGCCGCGGCCGCGCCTTATCGGGATCGCCGATAGGACCAATCCGAACATCGGATTTCATAGGTGACAACAACTGTGATCCCTCGAAAGATGACGGCGAAGGCCCAGGGGGAGCCGAGTAATGACAGACGGCGCGGTGGCGCGGCAGCACGTTCGGATGACGCGGGAGGAGGCCCTGGCCAGGGCGCGTGACCTCGCCGCCCGGCTCGGCCGCTACGTCGGCGAAGCTGAGACCAACCGCCGCCTTCCCGAGGCGGCGGTGCGGGAAATGGAAGCCTCCGGCCTCCTGCCCATGGTTCGTCCCGCCCACTGGGGCGGCTTCGAGATGGACTGGATGACGCTGCTGGATTGCGTCGCCGAGGTGGGCAAGGTCTCCGGTTCGCTGGGCTGGTGCTTCTGCTTTCTCATGCAGCACCAGTGGGTGCTGAGCTACTTCCCCGAAGCCGCCCAGGCCGCGGTCTATGGCCGCGACGCCGATCCGCGCATCGTGACCTCCTTCGGCGCGTTCGGCCGGGCCGAGCCCGAGCCCGGCGGCTACAAGCTCTCGGGCGACTGGTCGTTCGGGTCCGGCGGCGACCACTGCAGCTGGGCCATCGTCGGAGCGCCGGTGGCCGCACCCCAGCCGGGGATGCGCTGGTTCCTGCTCCAGCCGGGCCAGTTCTCCATCCGCGACACCTGGAACAGCGTCGGGCTCAAGGGATCCGGCAGCAACAACATCGTGGTCGAGGGCGCCTCCGTACCCGAGGCTTTCAGCCTGGACCTCGGCGCCGCGTACGGCGGCCATGCTCCGGGCTCGAAGTTCCTGCCCGGTCCGCTCTATCAGGCGCCGCTGAGCTCCCAGTTCCAGTTCGGCCTCCTGAGCCCGATGATGGGCGTGGCGCGCGGGGCGATGGAGACCTTCCTGGAATTCAGCCGCGACCGCGTCGGGGGCTTGGCCGGCTCGAAGGTGGCCGAAAGCCCCCTGCTCCAGGCGCGGATCGGGGAGTCCGCCGCCGAGCTGGACGCCGCCTACGCCATCCTGGACCGGATCAGCCGCGGGGTGATGACCGGCGAACTGGCGACCCCGGCGGTGGCGGCGCGGGTCGGGCGGGATTTCGGTCTCTGCGGCAAGCTGATGGTGCAGGCGGTTGACCGCCTGTTCGCGGTCGCCGGCGCGCGTGGCCTGAACGAAGGCAATGCGCTGGGTCGCCACTGGCGGGACATCCACGCCATAGCCAACCACGTCGCCTTGAACAGCGAAACCTTGTTCCAGGGCTTCGGCCGCGAGGCCCTCGGCCTGCCGCCCCCCGGGAGGTGACCATGGCGAACCGACCCTTCACCCACGGCTTGCACGACCTCGGCAACGGCGGCTGGGCCTATCTTCAGCCGGACGGCACCTGGGGCTGGAGCAACGCCGGCCTGATCGAGAGCCGCGGCGAGACCCTGCTGGTCGACACCCTGATGGGCGTGAAGATCACCGCTGACATGCTCGAAGAGATGAGGAAATCGGTTCCGGCTTCCGAGCGGATCGGTCGGCTGGTGAACACCCACTCCAACCCCGATCACGTGCTCGGCAACCAGTTGGTGGCGGACGCCGAGATCATCTCGGCCAAGGCGACGGCCGAGGCCATCGCGGCGATGGACCCCCAGAACTTCGTCAACATGACCAAGAACTGGAAGGCGATGGGCGAAGGCGGCGAGTTCATGTTCGAGACCATGGGCCGCAAGTTCGACTTCACGGGCGTCACCGTCACGCCGCCGACCCGCACCTTCGTGGGCGAATTGGACGTCCGGGTCGGCGACAAGCTCGTCCACCTGGTCGACCTCGGCCCGGCCCATACCGAGGCCGACACGATCGTCTACGTCCCCGAGGACAAGATGGTGTTCACCGGCGACCTGCTGTTCAACGAGGGCCATCCGATCGTCTGGGCGGGCCCGGTGCAGAACTGGATCGACGCCTGCGATTACATGCTGGGCCTGGACGTGGAGACGGTGGTGCCCGGACACGGGCCGATCACCGACAAGTCCGCCGTCCGCAATTTCCGCACCTACCTCGAATACATCCGCAAGGAAGCGCGCGCCCGCTACGACGCCGGCATGGGCTGGGAAGAGGCCGGCCAGGACATCGCGCTGGACGCCTTCAAAGGCTGGACCGACGAGGAGCGGATCGTCGCCAATGTCTTCGCCCTCTACCGCGAGTTCGGCGCCAGCTTCGGCCCGAACGAGGGCCGCGACCTGTTCGGCGCCATGGGCCGCTATCGCAAGCACAAGCATGTTCACGGCGACGATCACGCGCATGGCTGAATTGAACGAGACCCACGACCCGCAGCGCCGCAGCTGGATCGAGGCCGCCAACGCGGCGGATGCGGACTTCCCGATCCAGAACCTTCCCTTCGGCGTCTTCAGGCGCCCGGGCGGCGAGCCCCAGGGCGGCGTCGCCATTGGCGACCAGATCCTCGATCTGGCGGCGGCGTTGCGCGAGGGCCTGTTCGAGGGCGACGCCGCCATCGCGGCCCAGGCCGGGGCGGGCGACCGCCTCAATCCCCTGATGGCGCTGGAGCCCAAGACGGTTTCCGCCCTCAGGCGCAGGCTGTCTGACCTGCTGCGCGCCGGCGGCCCGGACGAGGCGCGCGTGCACGCCCTGGCGGACCGGCTTCTGGTTCCGATGAAGGACGCGGCCATGGAGCTGCCGGCGTCTATCGGCGACTACACCGACTTCTCCTGCTCCACCCACCACATGATGCGCATGGGCGGCGGAACGGTCCGGCCGGTGTTCCTTCAGCTGCCGGTCGGCTACCACGGACGCGCCAGTTCGGTGCGGGTTTCGGGCGCGGAGGTGGTCCGGCCGCTCGGGCAGGTCGCGGGCAAGGATGGCCAGGTGGTCTTCACCCGCGAGCCACAGCTGGACTTCGAGCTGGAGTTCGCCGCCTTCGTCGGGCGCGGCAATGCGCTCGGCTGCCCGATCCCGATGGGCGAGGCCGAGGACCACATCTTCGGCTACTGCCTGCTGAACGACTGGTCCGCCCGGGCCATCCAGATGTTCGAGATGGCGCTGGGGCCGTTCCTCGGAAAGAGCTTCCTGACCACCATATCGCCCTGGGTGGTCACCAGCGAAGCCATGGCGCCGTTCCGCACGGCGGCGTTCGCCCGCCCCGAGTCCGATCCGCCGATCCCCGCCTACCTGCAGTCGGCGGCCGACCGCCGCGAGGGCGGACTGGAGGTGCGGCTCGAGGCCCTCCTCTCCACCGAGAAGATGCGCCGGCGGGGCGATCCGCCGCAGCGCATCGTCGCCACCAACTTCCGCTACATCTACTGGACCCTGGCCCAGATGCTGGCCCACCACGCCTCCGGCGGCTGCGACATGACCCCGGGCGATCTGTTCGCCAGCGGCACCGTCTCGGGTCCCGAGGACGAGGCCAAGGCCTGCCTGATGGAGGCCAATGAGCGCGGGACCCGCGCCATTTCCCTGCCGGGCGGCGAGACCCGGCTGTGGCTGGAGGACGGCGACGAGGTGCTGATCCGCGGGCAGGCCGAGCGCGAGGGCTTCGTCTCCATCGGCTTCGGCGCCTGCGACGGGCGCGTGGCGGAGGCAAGAGCATGAGCGAGGGCGGCGTCTATAGCTGCGGAGCCCACGGCGACGGCGGCGGCTCCCACGGGCGGGTGGTGAAACGCAACGGCCGCCATACCGTCATCGACATCCACTGCCACCTCGCCATTCCGGCGGCCGACGGGATGATGCGGCCCCACCAGAACCCGGCGGCGATCTCGATCAACAGCTTCTCATCGCCCGCCTCCGACGAGGTGAACCGGCGACAGTTCGCCCAGATGGGCAAGAAGCTGGCCTCGATCGACGAGCACATCGCCGACATGGACGCCACGGGCGTCGACATCCAGGCGATCTCCCCCTCCCCCGGCCAGTACTACTATTGGGCGGAGCCGGACCTTGGCCTCCAGGCGGCGCGGATGGTCAACGACGGCATGGCCGAGGCGGTGGCCCGCCATCCGGAGCGGCTGGTCGGCATGGGCACGGTGCCGCTGCAGGCGCCGGAGCTGGCCGTGCAGGAGATGCGCCGCCTGACCAAGGACCTCGGCCTCCGGGGCATCGAGATCACCTCCAACGTCAACGGCCGCGAGCTGGCCGATCCGGACTTTCGCCCCTTCTTCGCGGCGGCCGAGGAGCTCGGCGTGCTGGTGTTCATGCACCCGCTCGGTTTCACCCACGGGCAGCGGCTGTGGGAGTATTACTTCAACAACCTGATCGGCAACCCGCTGGAATCGACCATCGCCGTCGGCCACCTGATCTTCGGCGGCGTGCTGGACGCCTATCCGGGGCTGAAGATCTGCGTCGCCCACGGCGGCGGCTATCTGCCCGGCTACTGGGGCCGCATGGACCACGGCTTGCGCGCCCGCGAGGACTGCCGCGAGCACAGCCAGCGCGAGCCCTCGACCTATCTGCGCAAGCTCTAGTTCGACACCCTGGTGTTCGACCGGCGCGAGCTCGAAAATCTGGTGCGAGACCCACGGCGCCGACAAACTGATGCCTGGGCACCGACTATCCCTTCGACATGTCCGAGCCCGATCCCGTCGGCTTCCACGCGGAGCTGGCGGAGGCCGACCGCGAAAAGATCCTCGGCGGCACCGCGGCGCGGCTGCTGGGCCTGGAACTGCCCGCCCGGGCTTGACGCCAAGGCCTGACGCCGAGACGGCTTGCTATCCCCGCGGCGGCGGCGGCGGCGGTCGGAAGCTCAGGCCTTCGGCCGCCAGCTGGGCCTCCATCTCGGATTCCAGGGCCAGGGCTCGCCGGGTCGAGGGCCGATCGGCCATGCGGCGGTCGTGCTCGCTCAGAGCCGGGAACGGCGCCGGATCGAATCCCGCGCCGGTGATCCGGAACCAGACCCAGTTCAGATAGGCGTCCATCAGCGACCAGTCCTGGCCATACCACCAGGCCCCTTCCCCCAGCCGCCGCTCGGCCAGAGCCAGGCTCTGGCTCATCGCCTCGACGGCCCGGCGGTAGACGCTCGCCTGAGCCTCGGCGGTCTCGGCGAAGAAGGTGGGGATGCGGATGCGGGTGACGATGGGATGCAGGGTCGCGGCGCAGTAGCAGAGGTCGGCGATCTGATGGGCGTCGTCCAGATCTCCGGCGACCGGCGGCATCAGCGCCGCCCCCGGAAACCGCCGCGCAAGGTAGCGCGCTATGGCGGTGTTCTCGACGATCACCGTTCCGTCGATGCGCAAGGCCGGAACCTTGCCGAGCGGATTGACGGCGAGGAAGGCGGGGGAGCGATGCTCGCCAGTCATGAACCGCACGAGTTGGGGTGCAAACGGGACGTCCGCCTCGAACAATCCGGTCGCGGCGACCCGCGCGCAGGTCCCAGGCGCCATGAAAAGCGTGGTCGCCCCCGCCACGACGCCGGACTTATCCATGTTCGCGACCTCCGAAATCATATGGGCTCGGCCAGGGCGGCGAAGACCTCCTGGGCGATGCGGCCGGGATCGACGCCGGTCACCTTGCCCTGCTCCACCTCGCCCAGCAGGTGGGAGTTGCGGCCGACCAGCATGCAGCGATCGAGGCGCCGGGCCATGAAGGCCCGCAGCGTCTCCTCCGCGTCCATGCGCGCGGCGAGCAGCTCGCCAAGGACCACGGCGTCCTCGATGGCCATGCCGCCTCCGGCGCCGAGGTGCGCGGTCGAGGCGTGGGCGGCGTCCCCGATCAGCAGGACCCGGCCTCGCCACCAGGGCGCCGGCGTCATCAGCCATTCGAACGGCCGGTAGACAACGTCGCTCTGCGGTCCGAGCCGGGCGGCGATCTCGCCGATCGGGCCCTTGAAGTCCGCGAGCATGGCGGCGAGCGTCGGCGCCAGGTCCTCGCGGGCGATCCTCCGATCCGGCTCGACCCCGTTCTCGACGAGGAACAGGTACATCGACTCGCGGGTCAGCGGAATCAGGCCGGCGCTGCTCGGGCCGCCCCTGCAGAGCCAGGCCCGCTCCACTTCGGGCGGACGCGGCGTGGTGAAGCGCCAGACGCCCTGGCCGGTGAACTCCGGGACGGCGGTGGACTCGAACGCCATCCGGCGAACGCTGGAATAGATGCCGTCCGCGCCGACCACGAGGTCGTACTGACGCCGCTCGCCGTCCGCGAAGCGCACGTCGACGGCCTGGCTGCCCAAGGTGAGTCCGCTGACGGTCATGCCCGCGCGGGCTCGTGCGCCGAGCTCGGCCGCCCGCGCCTTCAGGATCGAGGCCAGCGCCGGCCGCGGCGCGCCGGCCGCGCTCGGATAGTCCGGACCTGCGAGCCGCGGCCCGTCGGTTGTTTCGAACAGGACGTGCCCGTCCGCGTCGATGGTGCGCGTGCCGCCGTACCCGAAGCCCTGCTCCAAGACCTGATCCAGCACGCCCAGCGATGCGATGGCTCTCAGCGCGCTCGGCTGCAGCGTCAGTCCCACGCCAACGGCCGCCCAGGATGGATCGACCTCGACCAGGTCCACCTCGACGCCTGCCTGTCGGGCGGCGATGGCCGCGGAGAGACCGGCGATCCCGCCCCCGACGATCAGTAGCTTCCGCACTGGATCCATCTCGCTCCCGGCTCCACCTTGCGGGCCATGGCTAGATGCGAAGGCGCCAGGCCGCAAATCAGCATTTGCAATCAGGCCTATCGGGCGGCCGGATAGACCGCGCCTGCCTCACCCAATCTCCCGCGCCGCCTCGATGATCTGTTCGCGCATCCACACATGCGGCGGGTCGGCCGTGCGGCGGGGGTTCCACATCAGCACTTCCTTCAGCTGCGGAAGGTCGTAGGGGACGGCCATGATCCGCGCTTCGGCGGCGGCCTCCAGCGCCCGGGCCACCCGCGCATGCATCAGGGTCACCATTTCGGTCCCGCGCACCAGGAAGGGCGAAAGGATGAAGCTCTCTGTCCAGGCGGCGATGCGGCGCTGGACGCCGAGGTGGCTGAGGTGGAGGTCGGCCGCCGAGCCGGCGCTTTCGCCGGGCATGCTGAAGGCCAGGTGCGGCAGCGACAGGTACTGGGCCTCGCTCAGGGTCTTGCCGACGCTCTGATTGCCGCCCCAGACCATGCACACCCACTCGTCGGTGAACAGCTCGGCCGAGGGAAAATGGGTCGGCAGGTAGGAGGGTTGGATAATGAAATCGATCGCATCGTCGTCCAACCGGTCCGCCGAGCCCGTGTCCAACCGGACAAATTGCAGCCTGACGCCGGGCGCCTGAGCGGCCATCCGCGCCACCAGCGGCTGGAGCAACAGGAACACCACATAGTCGCTGGCCGCGATGCTGAACGTCCGCGCCTCGCTCGAGGGAATGAAGCTGCGCCGGGCGTTCAGCAGGTCCTCCACGCCCTTGAGCTGTTGGCGCAACTGGGGCGCCAACTCCTCGGCCAGCGGCGTCAGTTCGAGCTGGCGGCCGACACGGACCAGAAGCTCGTCCTTGAACAGGTCGCGGAGCCTGGAAAGCGTGCCGCTCATGGCCGGCTGGCTGAGCCCGACCCTCTGGCCCGCCCGGGTGACGTTGCGCTCGATCAAGAGAGCGTCGAGGGAAACCAGAAGGTTGAGGTCGAACTGAGAAAGGTTCATCGCGGCGCCTCCCGATAGTCGGCCTGGATATCAGGTATCCCGAATTGCAATTTTTCGCCCAGCCCGAGCGTCCTATGCTCGGTCCAGGCCGGTCCGACCGGGGGGATTGTGGGAGACTTCACATGGCTTCGAGCGGCGTCACCGCCCTGCGCTACGTCGGGCTGGCGGTCCCGGACTTGCGGTCCGAACGGCAGTTCATGGGCGGGGCCTGGGGGCTGAAGGAGATCGACGGCGGAGCCGACCTCGCCTGGCTCGCGGCCGAGGGCTCCAGCGAACCGCACGTTCTTCGCTTGCGCAAGGCCGACGAGCGGCGGCTGGACGTCATCGCCTTCGCGGCCGCGGACACCGACAGCGTCGACGCCATGGCCCAGCGGTTGGGAGCGGCCGGCGTGAAGCTGATCAGCGAGCCCGGCGCTCTGCAGGGGCCCGGCGGCGGCTACGGGTTCCGGTTCTTCGACCTGGACGGCCGGCCCATCGAGGTCTCGGCGAATGTGATCGAGCGCGCGGCGCGGCAGCTCGACCGAGGCGAATCCGTCCCGGCCACCCTGTCCCATGTCGTGCTGCACACGCCGGACGTGAAGAAGGCGGTGGACTTCTACGTCGAGCACCTCGGCTTCCGCGTCAGCGACTGGCTGGGCGAGTTCATGTGCTTCTTGAGGTGCAACAGCATCCACCACTGCCTGGCCTTCCTGCCCGGTCCGCCGACGCTGAACCACGCGGCCTTCGAGATGCGCGACGTCGACGAGATGATGCGCGGGGTCGGCCGGCTGCTGCGTCAGGACGTCGTCCTCGGCTGGGGTCCCGGCCGTCACGTCGCCGGCAACAACGCATTCTCCTATTTCCTGAGCCCCTCCGGAAGCGTGGTGGAGTACACCGCCGAGGTCGAGCGGGTGGATGACGCCACGTGGCGGCCGACCACCTATGCGCCCAGTCCCGACATCACCGATCAATGGGGCACCGGCTCGATCGACGGCCGCGGCCCGCAGAAGCTCGGCCACGCGGCGCTGGATCCGGGGCTTTGGAAAGCCCCGCCCGTCTAGGCTGACGGCTCGGCGACGCATGGGTTGCGCTGGGTCCCCAGGCCCGAGATCGATCCCTCCAACACGTCGCCGTCCTGGATGAAACGGCCGTAGTGCGTCCCGTTGCCCGATGGCGAGCCGGTCAGCACCAGGTCGCCAGGCAGAAGACGCACGTGTCTGGAGATGAACTCGATGATCCTGGCCACGCCGAAGATCATGTCGGCGGTGGATTCGTCCTGCATCACCTGACCGTTCAGCTTCAGGGTGATCTGCAGCGCCTGCGGATCGCCGACAAAGGCGGCGGGGACCACCCACGGCCCGAGCGGCAGGAATCCCGGCGAGCATTTGCCGGCCAGCCAGTCCATGCCCATCTGCGGCACGTCGGGCCGGTTCACCAGCTCGCGTGAGGTGATGTCGTTGGCGATGGTGTAGCCGGCCACGTAGTCGAGCGCCTCGGCGGCCGTCACCCGCCTCGCGGGCCGACCGATCACCGCGGCGAGCTCCAGCTCCCAGTCCGGCTGCTTCACGTCGTAGGGAACCTCGAAGTCGTCGAACGGGCCGATGACCGCCGAGGGCGCGCCCATGAAGACGAACGGCATGCCCGTCTCGGCCCGCTGCCTCATCATCGCCTCGGCCCGCGCCTGCGCCGCCGCGCGGTCGGCGCCTGGGTCGCGCGCCATGGTTCCGTCGACCACCAGATCGACCACGTGCTTGTGATAGTTGGCGCCGGCGCAAAAGATCTGCCGGGGCGCGACAGGCGCATGGACCGTCAGCGAGCCGAGCGGCGCGCCCCCGCCGAGTCCCTCCGCCGCCCTTTGGAGCAGGGGAAAGTCATGCAGCCAGTTGTCGAACAGGGCCACGGTGGACGCCGCGCCCCGCAGCGCCTGCCCTTGCGCGCGCAGGCGGCGATCGATCTCGGCCAGGGCGAAGACCTCCTCGCCGAGGACCAGTCCCGGGAACGCGGGTCCGCCCGCGGCCGAAAAGGTCCCTATTCCGAAGCTTTGCTGCGCCATTGCCTGTCTCCCCGCACGACCGGACCCTAAGCGAGCGGACCTCCGGTCGGGAATGGAATGTTCGAATGGCTGCTATCGGCCGACGCGATCCGCGGGGCCGATAGCTTCCATGCGCAAATCCGATTTCCCGCTCCACGTGGCCTTCTCCAACCTGCCCGGCCAGGGGAGACGCCCATGGCAGTGGATGCTGACGAAGGCGCTGCGGCGGCGCACGCGGGCGCGCCTGCGCGTGAAGCGCGGGACTACGGCGCCGATCCGGCCGCACAGTGGCGGCTGGTGGCGATCCTGAGCGCGATCATCATGCTCTCGGCGGTCGACCGGCAGGCCCTCGCGCTGCTGGTCGATCCGATCAAGGCGGACCTGGGACTTTCCGACGGCCAGATGGGCGTGCTGATGGGCGCCGCCATGGCGGTGACGGGCCTGCTGGTCGGGCCGCCGGCGGGCCTCCTCGCCGACCGGTTCTGCCGCCGCTGCATGGTCGGCGTCTCGGCCCTGCTCTGGTCGGTCCTCACCGCGGCCTGCGAACTCAGCTCCAGCTTCGGCCAGCTGCTCGCCGCACGGGCCGGCGTCGGCATGTTCGAAGGCGTCGCGGCGCCGGCGACGGCGTCCATGCTGCGCGACGCCCTGTCCCCCGAGCGGCGCGGCCGGGGCTTCGCCGTCTTCGCCATGGCGCCGATGATCGGTACGGGCCTGGCCATGCTGGCGGGGGGAGCGCTGATGGCGGCCGTCGGCGGGCTGGACATCCATGGCCTGCCGTTCGTCGGGGCCTTGAAGCCGTGGCAGATCGTCTTCGTGCTGTTCGGCCTGATCGGCCTGCCGGCCGCCGCCTTGATCCTGCCCATGGCCGAGCCTCGAAGGACGCAGCACGAGGCGGCGATCGGCGGCGCCAGCGTGAAGGAGGCCTGGGCCCACATCAAAGCTCATGGGCGGATCTACTGGCCGCTGATGGCGTTCGGGACCCTGCACGGCATGCTCAGCCTCTCGTTCGCCGCCTGGGCCCCGGCTCTGCTCGGCCGCACCTGGGGGCTGAGTCCCGCCCGGATCGGCCTGACCTTCGGCGTGATGATGCTGGTGCTGGCGCCCATTGGCCTCGTCGTCGCGGGCGAAGCGATCGACCGGCTCGCCCGCCGCGGACGGCCGGATCCGGCGGGAGTCGGGATCGTCGCCACTCTGATCATCTGGGCCGCCGCGACAGCCATGCCGATCTCGCCCACGCCGGGTCTGTTCTGGACCTTGCTTGGCGTGCTGCTGCTGGCCAGCGGAACGGCCGTTCCGGTCGCCTCGACGATCCTGGCGGGGATCACGCCTTCGCGCGCCATGGGCAAGGTCGTGGCGCTGCAGGGCCTGATCACCGGCTTTCTGTCGGCGACCGTGGCGCCGTCCCTGCCTCCGGCCATGGCCGCGGCCCTGTTCCACAACTCCAGGCGAGCGCTCGGGGAGGCGCTCAGCCTGAGCGTCTTCGTCTACGGCGCCCTGGCGCTCGTGGCGATTTTGGTCGTCAGATCGGCCCAACGCCGGCGCCCCTAGCGTCGCAGCCGCCAAATTTCACGGGAGAGGAACAGACATGCGTCAGATCAGGATCGTGGGAGTCGCGGTGGCGGCCCTCCTTTGCGCGGCGCGCGTCGCCGTGGCGCAGGACGCCGAAGCGATGCAGTACGCCGACACCAATTCGGACGGCAAAGTCACGGCCGAGGAATATGCCGCCTTCCTTGGCACGGCCTGGAATTACTTCATCCAGGGCGCCGACAAGGCGAAGGTCGCCGAGCTTGACCCGGCGGCTAAGGGCCTGGTCTCGGGCGTCGCGCCCGACGCCGACGGCGTGTTGACCAAGGAGGCGTTCCTGGCGGCCGCTCCGGCCAAGTTCAAGGCCGCGGACAAGAATGGCGACGGCGTCCTGGACGCCACGGAATTGAGTGACTCCATGAGCGGGAAGTGAGCCGACAACCTGGCTCGGCCGGGCCGCGAAGGCCCTTCCCCGACCGGTCGGATCGCCTCCGCGAGGGAACCGATGGCGCTTGTGGGAGATGGGCCTCCTGTCCCCCCCTTCGGCTGGCCGCCCAGCCTGCGCCATGTGGCGACGGTTTAGCGTTAGACTGACAGCGCCGTCTCGGACATGATCCGGGACCGCCGCGATCCCGCCGTCGATGGCGTCCGACGCCGTCGACGAGGCCTTATGGCGAGTCGCCGATCAGGCGCGCGAGCGATGCGGACAATTAGGCCAGGCCGCCATACGGCCGGCGAAGCAGGGAGTTCAGGATGATATTGGTTTCAGGCGCGAACGGGAACCTGGGCGGGCGGGTCGTGGCCCATCTCATGAAGCTCGTCGGCCCCTCCGGCTTCGCCGCCGGGACCCGAAATCCGGATGTGCCGTTCGCCCGCGAACTGGCCCAGTCCGGCGTCAACGTCCGCAAGGTCGACTTCGACGATCCGGCCAGCCTCCCCGCCGCCTTCGAGGGGATCGAGGCGGCCCTGATCATCTCGACCTACGCAGACAATTCCGTGCGCCCGCGCCAGAATCTGAACGCGATCGAGGCCGCCAAGGCCGCGGGCGTTCGGCGGCTCGCGTACACCAGCTTCGCCAACGCCAGCGCCAACTCGCTCGCCGAACACAGCCATCAGGTCCACTACCCGACCGAGCAGGCGCTGATCGCCTCGGGCATGGACTACACCATCCTGCGTCACGCGCTCTACGCGGACATCCTGGTCAATGACCTCGACGAGACCCTGGCGTCCGGCGTCCTGCGCCGGCCCGGCGGGACGACGCCGTGCGCCTATATCGCGCGGGACGACCTGGGCGTGTCGGCCGCGACCGTGCTCGCCACCAAGGGCCACGAGAACCGCATCTACACCGAGACGATGGAAAAGCCGCTGACGAGCGCCGAGATCGCCGCGCTCATGTCAGAAGCTTTCGGTCGCGAGATTCGTTACGAGGCCGTGCCGGCCGACGCGTGGCCTGACTACATGACGCAACACTGGGGCGTGCCCGCGAACCTGGCCCGGGGCTCGATCGGCACCATGCGCGCGATCGAGAAGGGTGAATTCAATGTCCGCAGCTCGGACTACGAAACGATCACCGGTCACCCGCCACAAACCTTCGAGGCCTTCTTGCGCGGCGTGGCGGCGAGCAGAACGTCGAGCTGACGGGCCCGCCCTCGGCGCGGACTAACGCCCGCCCCAACGCCACCGCCAGGGCTCGCCATCGCTCTTCGCGCCACCGCTATTGAGGACGACCAGGGTTAAGAACACGACGGTAAAGAGCCCAAAGGCGGCTGGGACCATCCAAACTGGCAGCCCCAAGGAAAGCTCGGCAATCGGTGTGGCGATCATCAGTAGAAGGTAGACCGCTACCGCGAGCCATCCCGCGCGGCTCCTTGGCCCAATCCCGATCCCGTAGGTTTTGGGACCAAACCACGGCTTACCCATGTCGTCCTCCGAGGTGGGCCTCAGGCTCGCTTCTTTCGCTTGAAGTCCGCGGTCTGGAGACCTGGCTTGACGGTTTTGTCGTCGAGGAACTGCTTCATGCCCTGGTTGCGCGCTTCCATGCCGGTGATGTGGAACATCTGCTCCAGCTTGGCGGTGATGTAGTCCTCCGAGACGTCCAGCGGCAGGTCGCGCACGCGCTTGAAGCAGTCCTTGGCCGCGTTCAGCACGTCCGGGTCCTTGGCCATCAGGATGTCGGCCAGCTCACGTACACGCTGGCGCAGCTGGTCGCGCGGCACGGACTCGTTCACCAGCCCCATCTGCGCCGCCTTCTGCCCGCCGAACGGCAGGCCGGTCATGGTGTAGTAGAGGCCATCGCGCCAGTTCATGGTCAGCGACACCGCCTTGGTGACGTTGCCGGCCGGCAAGATGCCCCAGTTGATCTCCGACAGGCCGAACTGGGCCTCGTCCGCCGCGATGGCCAGGTCGCAGCCCACCATCGGCGAGAACGCCCCGCCGAAGCACCAGCCGTTGACCATGGCGATGGTCGGCTTCTCGTAGAACATCAGCCGGTGCCACTGCCAGTCGTAGGCCGTGCGCCGCGAGCGGATGGTGGCCGAGCGGCCCTTGCCGTCCAGCTCGCTGAAGTACTCCTTCAGGTCCATGCCGGCCGCGAAGGACTCCCCCGCACCGGTCAGCACCAGCACCTTGCAGCGATCGTCCACCTCCAGCGCGTCGATCACCTCCAGCATCTCGCGGTTCAGCGCCGGGCTCATGGCGTTGCGCTTGGCCGGCCGGTTCATGAATACCCAGGCGACTCCATCCTCAAACTCGACGAGCACATTCTCCTTGCGGATGGTCTCGCCCTTGGCGGCTGTCATGATGTCGGTGGCTCCTTGGGGGCGTCAGTCGTTGAGGCCGAGATCACGGACCGCGATGCGGTACAACGCGAGCTTGGGATCAGATTCATCGGTCCTCCCCGGCTCAGACCGCTCTACGGGCCCGAACTGGAAAGGTGTTGGCGTTAGGCCGCCAAAATCCATCGAGGGCTACTGGCACCGAAAGCTCCGCTCGTCCTTCGCGTCGCCCCCGTCGTACCGGGCGGCTGTCGGATAGGGACAGAGCGGCCGCGAGACGCCGGGAAAGGCCCGGCCGCTGGCGACCAGCCGGTCTGGAGCGACGCCCTGCTCCACCCAAGCCACCATCGCGCTCAACGGATCGAAGTCATCGGTGGACGGGCCGCCTCCGCAATGAGTTCATGCCCGGGACGAGGAATAGCCGGCCCCAGGCGGAGACGTCGGGATCGGCGGCGCGGACCCGGTCGTACCAGGCCATGATATCGTTGGCCGAGAACACCGGATCGCTGACTCCTTCGAACACCAGGAGCTTTCCGCCGTGACCCGAGAAGCTGCTCATCATCACGCCGGTCGCGTCGTTGATCGCCGAGGTCTCTTCGATTCGTGCCGGATCCCGGTCGAAGTCAAAGCGGGAGACATCCAGGCTCGGGTCGGGAGGCGTCATGAAATAGAGGGCGAGCGCGTTGGCGCCCAAGGTCGCGTTCGCGGCGTTGGGCTGCGCGGTCGGCGACGTCCCGAGCTTCCACTGACGCCAACCGGGACTGGCGATGCCCGCGTCATAGGGCCACCCCGCGTAAAGCTGTCGCCCATGCGAATCTCGCGCGCCGGCGAAGATCGCCCGCAACGCCATGACTTGAGGCCCGCTGAGGCAGGACGTTGAGCTCTTCGTCTTGCAGCGGAGCTCGGCCGGATCGAAATGGCAGGCGCGAACGTTGTTGATCATGCCGTCCTTCAGGCCGTCCAGGTCGTCGCACCGCGCCAGAACCGCGTCCGCGACCAGCTTCAGGTCGGCTTCGGTGAAGGCCCGGCTAAGGATCGGATGGCCGGAGGCGTCCTTGGGCGCGATCTTCAGGAACTGGGCGGTGTCCCACGCTTCGCCGATGGCGGCGTGGCTCAAGTTGAAGCCCGGATCGCCGGCGATGATTCCATCGAAGTAGAGGGGAAAACGCTGGGCCGTCATCATGGCCTCGCGCCCCCCGTTGGAGCAGCCCATGAAATAGGAATGCTCGGGACCCCGGCCGTAGTAGGCCGCGATCAGCGCCTTGGCCTCCAGCGTCACCTTGTCCAGGTCATTGGAGGCGAAATCGAGCCTCGCCTGTTGGTCGAAGGCGAAGCTGGCGTCGAAGCCCTGGTGTCCCGAGTTGGTGGAGACAACGGCGAATCCGCGCGCGAGCGCGGGCGCGGCCGTGGAGCCCTGGGGCGTCACCGCGCCATAGGCGGGTCCCACAAATCCATCGAGGCCCCCGCCGCCCTGAAACAGGAACCGGCCATTCCATGTCGTGGGCATGCGCAGCTCAAAGCCCATGCCGTACATCCGCCCGCCGACACCCTTGCGAGGCAGCAGCGTCCCTCGCACGAGACAGTGCTCAGGAAAAATCGGGCCCGCCTGAGACGATGCGGGCGGGCCCCCGGGAAGCGCGGCGTCGGCCGGGCCGCTCGGCTTGAGAACGGCGGTCGCGATGGTCAGCCGAGCGGAGGCGAGCGTCGCCAAGGCCTCGCAGGCGGCTTGTCCAGGCGCGGCCTGCGCCGGGTGCGGGGCGAGGAAGATGGCCGCCGCCGCCCAAGCCAGGCCCGCGGCGGCCTTCCAGTTCCGAAGGTTCAATATCCGGCCCATCATTCACTCTACCAATCAACAGCTTAGGCGCCAGCCGGACCGTCGGCCTTCAGGCATGAAAATGCCGCCGGCATGGTCAGAACGATCTCGAGACCCTCGCACCGAACTGGCGCGGCGACCCGTAGAACTGGTTGTTGCCGAACTGTCCGCTCACGTAGATCTTGTTGGCGAGGTTCGTGACGTAGCCCTGCACGCGCCAGTCGCCATTGTTGTAGGTGAGTGACGCATTCCACAGACCGTACGACTTCAACAGGTCCGTCGCCGGCGCCTGGATGAGGGTCGTCCACTGGGAGCCTACGTAGGAGTAGTTCACGCGCGGCGTAAGCGACGCCCCGCCAGCAAGATCGAACTGATATTCGACGCCGGCGTTGAAGGTCCACTCAGGCGAGTAGGGGTTGGGACGCCCGTTCACGCTCACGGTCACCGGAGCATAGTCGAAGCAGGCCGGCGGAGCCGGAATGCCAGGGCCGCACTGAGGTAGGGGAGTGCCTGCCCCCCCACCCGGAACGAGGCGGGCGTTGACCAGGCTGATCGCGCCGAGCGAGGAGTTGACGTAGGCCCCCCCGGCGTCGACGCGCAGCCCGCCGAACTGGCCCTCGATCTGAGCTTCGATACCCTTGATCGTCGACTTGCCGATGTTGTCGAGCGAGAGCAGTCCCGATGCAGGGTGAATAACCGAGACCTGCAGGTTCTGGTAGTTGTTCCAGAAGCCTCCGATCTGCGTACGGATGTGCCGATCGAAGAAGTAGGACTTCCAACCGATCTCGTAATCCCAGACCACTTCCGGATTGAACTGGACCGGAACGAAGCCGGTGTCGAAACCGCCGGCCTTGTAGCCCTTGGCCGCGAACGCATAGAGGAAGTTGTCGTCGTTCGCGGTCCAGTTCAGGGCGACCTTGCCGGTCCACACGTTGTCGGTATGGCTCCCGGACCCCGGTATGAACACCACCCCGGGTCCGACGTTGACGCCGTTCCCCGCGGGATTGCTCAAGGTGTCATGGGTGAAACGACCGCCGACCTGCAGTTCCAGCCGCGGGAACACCTTATAGCTTATTTGACCGAACACGGCTTCATCCACGATCGTCGTGAACAGGTCGACGTAGACGTGCGGCGGGAAGGCCTCGTTCCTGATGTCGAGCCCGACCTGACGGGTGTCGTGGAGGTAGTACCCGCCGACGACCCACGTGAGACGCCCGGTACTGGGCGACAGAATGTTGATCTCTTCGGAGATCGGCCTTTCGATGACGTTCTGGAACTCGGACTGCGACGGCTGTCCCCCCTTCGCCAAGGTCGTGGAGGTGGCGTCAATGTCGTAGATGTTCCGGATGCTCATGTACTGATAGCCGGTGAGCGAGCGGAAGGTGACGCCGTCGGGAGACGGTTGCCACTTGATCTCCAGGCTGTTGCGCGCGGTCAGCTCGTCGTTCTTGGTGGGCTGGTCATAGCTCAGCGTGAACGGGTTCGCGTGTGCGAACGGCGCGTAGGTCGTCGTCGGGCTGGGCTGCATCGGGTAGCCGCCGCTGCTCCGGTCGCTGAGATCGCTCTTCAGCAAGACCTGCAGGGTGTCGCTCGGCTTCCAGAGCAGGCCCAGACGCACGTCCTTTTCGTCGAGCGCGCCTGGGGTGTTGAACGTCGCCCCGTCCGGCGTCACCTTCGAAGCGACGTCATTGTAGAAGCTGTTGCGCCGCTCGATATTGAACGCGACGCGAGCCGCCCACTTGTCGTCGATCGGAAGATTGACCGCCCCGTTCGCGCCGAAATCCGCATAGTTGCCGCCCATCGCCTCAACCTGACCATGCACCCCGTTGAAATCCGGACTGCGGGTGTTGATGAAGATGGCGCCGCCAGTGGAGTTGGAGCCGACGAAGGTGCCCTGCGGACCGCGCAGAACCTCGACCGAAGCGATGTCATAGAAGGCCGCCGCCGTCGTGACGGGGGGCTGCCACAAGCCGTCGTGATATGAAGACACGCCGGGGACCACCTGGGGCGAGCCGCTGTCCAGGCCGATGCCCCTGATGTTCACATTGACGGTGAGGCCGGCGTTGGTGATCGACAGCGCTGGCGTGGCGTTCTGAAGGTCCGCCAGGCTCACCACGCCCTTCTTGTTCAGGCTCGAGGCATCCAGCACCGAAGCCGCGATCGGCGTGGTTTGGAGGTTCTCCGCTCTGCGCTCGGCGGTGACCACCACCTCCTTGAGCTGGCTCCCTTCGGCGCTCGGACTCGAGCCGGCGTCTTGAGCGAGGGCGGCCCCCGCCGCGCCGATCACCAGGGCCATCGACGAAATCGAAGCGAGCCAGCGGCCCGCGCGCGTGGATTTCATGTTTGCTCGCATGTTCATGTTCACCCCCCGTTTTTTCAGCGTTTTTCGGAGCCTGGCGGCAGGGAGGCGCAGAAAATAGTGCCCGCGATAAACCGGCCCGATCGCGGCGCGACAAACCGGGGCGCGCAAAGTTATTGCGGATCGCAATTGTTATGTATCAATACGAATTGGGAGGCATGATGAGGTGAACGCGGCTGAGCGCATCTACGAAGCCGTGGCTCGCGACGCAGGCTCCGTCGCCCTGCGCGGGGAGACGCTCGCCCGGTTGATCGAGGAGGACATCGCCGCGGACGGCCTCGGGACGGGGGACAGCATGGGCCCGCTGCGCGAGCTCGCCGCCCGCTACGGCGTCGGCCGTTCGGCCATTTGCGAGGCTGTCAGGATCCTCGAGCGCCGCGGCCTCGCCCGAATGCGCCCTGGCCGTTGGGGCGGGCTGATCCTGGCCAAGCCGGCTCTCGAGGTGGCGGTGGAAGAGCTGGCCGATTTCTTCCGGCTGACCGGCGTCAGCCTGCGGCAGCTATTGGACGCCCGGGAAGCCGTGGACGGCGCGGCCGCGCGCCTCGCCGCGGGGCGGCCTCGAAGCGGCCTCGAACTCAGCCGTCTATGCGATATCAACGCACGCGGCGACAATCCGCTCGTCCGGAACCTGGCGCTGCGGGCCGAGGTGGCGAGCTTGGCGGGCAATTCGGCCCTGCACCTTTTCGTCCAATGCCTGAACAGCCTCACACTGGACTTTGCGGCTTCGGCTGAAAGCGAGCGCCGCCGCGCCCGCCCGGGCGCTGGCGCAGGCGCAAGACTGATCGCCGCCCTCGGCCGCGGGGACGCCCCTGGCGCGGTCGAAGCGGCCTGCGCCGACCTCTGCGAGCTACGCGGATTGCTCGACGCCGCCGTGACGCCAGACCGGGCACGGCCGCGCGCCGAGGCCGGCTGCGAGACCCAGACCAACCGCTCGAGCGAGATCGCCCGCGCACTCGCCTGCGAACTGAAGCAGCGTGGCGGCGCGGCCGCGCGCCTCGGATCGGAGTGGGAGCTGTGCGAGCGGTTCGGCGTAGGCCGCCTGATCCTGAGACAGGCCATCCGCACGCTGGAGGATCGCGGTCTGGTCGCCTGCCAGCGCGGCCGTGGACATGGCCTCTATGCGCGCGACCCGCAGCCATTCGGCGCCATACGCCAGACGGTCGCCTGGCTGATGAGCGAGCAGCTCGATCCGATGTGCGTCGGCAGGCTCCTTTGCCACTTAAATCTCGTCGCGCCCCTTCTGGCGGTGACCCGCGCGCGTGGCCCCGAGCGCCAGAGGCTAGAGGCGGCGCTGGCGAAGGTTGAGGCGTCAGACCCCATTGACCGCGGCGACAGACTGGAGCTGGTCCGCTGCGTGGCGGAGCTCGCGGACGTGCCTGTCGTGGACGTCTTCTGCCGCTGTCTGGTCGCTTACGAGGCCCGCTTTCGCAAGCACCTTCCGGCGAACATCCGTCCGGCCTTCCAGCGTCCTTATCTTGACCACCTGCGCCGGTTGCTGGAATTCGACGCGTGGACACCCGATACGATCCGCCGGGCTAAGGCTGAGACTGCGGCGCTGATGTTGGCCTGCAGCCCGCGTGCGCCGCCTGAGCCTCACACCTCACCAGATGACGAGGAACCGAACCCATGAAGTCCATCCTGTTGTCCCTATCCCTCATCGCGGCGGGCGTTAGCGTCGCGGCGGCGGAGCCTGCACGGCCGCCCGCGCCGACGACATTCGTCTTCGAGGAGGTCGCCTCCCTGGCGCCCGCGCAGATCCTGGGCGAGACGCCCATCGGCCGGCGGCAGAGCATCCCGATCACGGGCGGTACTGTGTCTGGGCCCGGAATCTCGGGCCGAATTCTGCCGGGCGGAGCGGACTATCAGCTCATCCGCTCCGACGGGGCGGTGATGATCGACGCCGACTACATGATCGAGACTGACGACCACGTGACCATCCATGTTCGCAACGTCGGAGTCATCGTGCCGCCAGCGAAGGGCCAGCCGGCTTACGCCTGGGCCGCTCCGAAGTTCGATGCGCCGAACGGCCGCTATAGCTGGCTGAACGACGCGATCTTCGTCAGTCAGATCAGCGGGGCGGGGGACAAGGAGCATCCGGCGGTGCGGATCACCATCTGGAAGGTCGACTGAACAGCGTCCACCGCTGACCACATGCCCGAGCCCTCAGGCACGCCTGAGGGCTCGGAACCGAGGAATTTTGGGATCATGCGAGTTAAGCTCGTCTCGGAGCTTCAGGCCGACTCTGACGGCGGCCAGCTTTCCCTCGGCGGCTTGGAGGAGTTGCTCGGGTTCCATCTCAGGCGCGCCCACACGGCCGTATACCGGGACTTCGCCAGGACCCTCGCCAAGCTCGACCTCACCCAAAGGCAGTTCGCGGTCCTGGAGCTTGTCAGCGCCAACCCAGGAACCTCCCAGGCCGACATGGCCGCCACCCTGGCGCTGGACCGGCCGGCCATGATGGCGGTCATCGACCAGCTTGAGGAGCGGAGCCTGGTCCTGCGTGAACGGTCCAGGAACGACCGACGGCGCCAGGAGATCCGGCTGACGACCGGCGGGCAGGCGCTCCTGACGCAAGCCCTCAAACTGGTTCGTCGCCATGACGCGCGGTTCCAGTCGCGGTTCGGCAAGGCCGAAGCACAGGCTCTCATCGGCGCCCTGAAGCGAATTGACGGCCGCGACCCGCGTCAGACTTGAGCAACGTAGAGCGGAGCGACGCGGTGGCAGCCTGCGCCCCGCCGACGGTGGGCTGAAGCCTATTCCTTCTCCAGCTTGCCGCCCGGGGCGGCGACCATGAGCTGGATCAGCTTCTCGGTGACGTTCGGCTCCAGGCCTTCGGTGTGGCCCTTGTCCATCCGCATCACATCGGCCACCAGGCGGCCGCCCTTGCAGTTCGGATAGACGAACACTTCGGCCGTTCCTGGCCGCGCGGTTGTTCCCTGGGCCAGGTTAGGCGGGCCCGGCTTCGGACCCGCATCGACCAGACCGGGCTTGTCATCGACCACGTCGTCCTCGCGACGCTTGGGTCCGCAGGCGTATTTGTCGGCCCAGGGCGAGGTCTGCGGCAAGCTCAGGATCTCGTGCTCGCCTGTGGCGAAGATGAAATTGATATCGCAAGCGGGCGTCACAGCGACGCCAGGCGCGCCGCCCGGAGGCCCCGCCCCCGGCGGAAAGCCTTTGAGGCTCATTCCCTTGAAGAACTCAGGATTCAACGGCGCCGAGCCGATCCGGCCGCCCGAGAGACTGAGCCAGCCGTCGACCTTGTCCTTGAAAAAGTCGCTGCAGACGATGCGGTTGACGGTCAGGCCTCCTTGGGAGTGGCCGGCCAGCCAGAACGCCTTGATATTCCGCCGTCCGAGGCCATCGATCACCATGTCGCTGATGTCGTGAAGGTAGGCGTCGTCGGCATCGGCGAGCCACATGCGCACGGGCGTGGGGCCGCCGCCGGCCGCCGTGGGCGTCGCCACGACCAGACGATATTTTTCCTTGTATTCCATGGCCGGGAAGTAACGGCGGACCCATTCGCCGGTCGAGCCGGCGCCATGCAGGAGCAGGACGAACACCACCTTGTCGCCCGGCTTCAGGTCGCAGGGATAGTCGAGGAAGAACTTGCGTCCGGTCTTCGGGTCGGTCGCATTGCCGGTGTTCGGAGGCTCGGCCGGCGTGCAGTTGTCGCCCGTGCAGCCGAGCGGCGTGGAGGCCTGGCAGGAGACGCCAAGCAAGGGCTGGCTCGCCGCCGACGCGCTCCCGGCCAAGGCGGCCCACGCCGCTCCCACGACGAGAATCTTGTTCAATAGATGCACCTGCGCCTCCCCTGTGGTCTTCAATCCCGCGGCGGGCCAAGCCGGTTGCGCCTGGCCCGCGCCTCCATCGGCCCGCCGCCTACTCGTGGCAGGCGTAGCTCGCCGCTTCGCTCGGATCGCCCGAACCTTTGTACTGGGCGTGGGCCGGCCAGGCGCACAGAGGCCGGCTCTGACCGGGAAGGCTCATGCCGGTCGCCACCACCTGATCCGGCGCCTTGCCCTGCTCGGTCCAGTCGACGACCGCCGTCAGCAGGTCGAACTGGTCCAGGGTCGCGGGGCCGCCCTGACAGTGCATCATGCCCGGAACCATGAAGATCCGGCTCGAGGCGCGCACGGCTTCGGCCCCGCCATTGGCGGCCGCCAGCCGCTGGTAATAGCCCAGGGTGTCGAGCGGCGAGAACCACGGGTCGCTGAGCCCGTGGTAGAAGAGAATCTTGCCGCCGTGACCGAAGAAGGCGGAGAGGTTCGTCCAGTTCGCGGTGTCGACCAGCGCCTGGGTTCCATCCGCGCGCGCCGCCGCCACCGCCGCGTCGACGTCCATGGAGGTGGAGGTGTTGGCGCCGCCGACGGGGATCACCGGCCCGCTGAGGAGGCCGGGAATGCCGCCCCCCTCGGCGCCGATGCCCGCGTCATAGGGGAACGCCGGATAGATCTGGACGCCGCCCTTGGTCTTGGGTCCGGCGAAGGCCGTGCGGATCGCCGCCACCTGGGTGGAGGTGAGGCAGGCGTTGGTCTTGGCGCCTTTGCAGGTCAGCTCCGCCGGATCGAACCGGCAGGCCCCGAAGTTGAAGATCAGGCCGTCCTTGCGGCCATCCAGCCCATCACAGTCGGACAGCAGACGCGACACCACGAGCTGCTTGTCGGATTTGGAGAGCAGCTGGGCCGGCAGGGGTTTTCCGGACGCATCCTTCGGCGCGGCGCGATTGAAGGCCGCCGCCGCCCACGCCAGGCCGAGGTTGGAATAGTCGGTCTCCATCGCCGGATCGCCCGCGACGATGCCGTCGAACTGGTCAGGATAGCGCTCCGCGGCCAGCATCGCCTCGCGCCCGCCGGTGGAGCAGCCATCGAAATAGGAGTAGCGCGCCGGATGGCCGTAGTAGGCGGCCACGATCTGCTTGGCGACGCCGGTGACCTTGCCCACCGAGGCTTGGGCGAAGTTCAGGGCCGCGATCTGGTCCTGCATGAAGCTCGAATTCGAAGACCGCGCCCTTGTGGCCGCTGTCGGTCGACACCACCGCAAAGCCGCGCGCGAGCGCCGGCGTATCACCCGCGGCCTGATAGCCGTAAGGAGGCGTGACGACGCCGTTCAGACCGCCGCCGCCCTGAAACAGGAACCGGCCGTTCCAATCGTCGGGCAGGGCCAGGGCGAAATCGAGGGCGTAGGGCTTGCCGCCCGCGCCCGTCCGACGCTCGAACGAGCCCTCGATCCGGCAGTAACCCGGAATGGCGGCCTTCAAGGGCGGCATGAAGGGCGCGATGCGCGCGGTCCCCGCCGCGGCCGGCGGAACCTCCTCGGCCTTGGAGATCTGCAGGTCCGAGCCCGGCAAGGTGAATTGCGCCAGGTCAGAGCAGCGCTCGGCCGTGGCGACCGAACTGCTGGCCGCCGGCTGCGCCGACGCCGGAAGCGCGGCAAGGATCATGGCCGCAGCCCCCAGCGTCGTGGCGATGATGGATTTCACCGGTCGCTCCCCTTCATTGTTTGCAGACGAAACTTTTCTCGCTCGCCGGATCGCCGCCCTGATAGCGCGCCACCTTGGGATAGGCGCAGAGCGGGCGGGTCACGCCCGGAAAGCTCTTGCCGTGGGCGACGATGCGGTCTGGCGCCCTGCCGTCTTCGACCCAGGCCTGGATGGCGGTGAGCACGTCGAATTCGTCGGTCGCCTTGCCGCCGGCGCAATGGGTCATGCCGGGGACCAGAAAGAGCCGCGCCCAGTCCTGGGTCGTTCCCCCGGTCGAGGACGCCAGGCGATTGTACCAGGCGATGGTGTCGAGCGGCGACAGGCCCTGGTCCGAAAGCCCGTGGTAGAGCAGCAGCTTGCTGTGCTGGGCGAAGGTCGTGAGGAACGTCGCGTCGGCGTCGTTCAACTTCGAGGTCTCGCGCACGCGCGCCGCGTCCTTGTCGAAATTGAAGCGCATCGGGTCGAACGACGGATCCGGCGGGGTCATCGAGTAGCCGCGAAGGGAGTTGAAGCCCAAGCTGGCGTCGGCCGAATTGGGCGCGCCCGTGGGCGAGGTCCCGAAGTGCATCCCCCGGAACGCCGGTCCGGCGATCCCGGTGTCGTAGGGGAAGGCCGCATAGAGCGCATGGCCGTGACTGTCGCGGGGCCCTCCCATCAGCGCTTTCAGCGTCCGGACCTTGACGGCGGTGAGGCATCCATCCGTCTTCGCGCCCTTGCAGATCAGCTCCGCCGGATCGAAGTGGCAGGCTCGGAAGTCGTTGATCATCCCGTCCTTGAGGCCGTCCTTGCCGTCGCATTCGCGCAGCACGGCGTCCCCGACGAGCTTGAGGTCGGCGTCCGACAGCGCCCGGCTGATGATCGGCCTGCCGTCCGGCCCCTTGGGCGCGCCACGGGCCAGCACGATCTCGTTCCAGGCCTCGTCGACGTTGGTCCAGGCCAGGCGGAAGCTGGGATCGCCGGCGACGATCCCGTCGAATTCCAACGGCAGGCGTTCCGCGGCGATCATCGCCTGCCGGCCGCCGTTGCTGCAGCCGATGAAGTAGGAATGAGCCGGCTCGTGTCCGTAATAGGCCTGGATCAGCGCCTTCGCCGCCCAGGTGGTCTTCTCGATGGCGCCATAGGCGTAGTCGATGCGGGCCTGCTGATCGACGGCGAAGCGGGCGTCCATCATGGACGCCCCACGGTGCCCGCCATCGGTGGTGACGACGGCGAATCCCTGCGCCAGGGCGACAGGGCGCGTTCGCCCCCCCATCGCGCCTAGCGCCGGGTTGAGGACACCGTCCAGACCGCCGCCGCCTTCGAACACGAACCTTCCGTTCCAGGCGGTCGGAAGACGCAGCTCGAAGCCGACGCCCAGCTGTTGGCCCGCCTTGGACGTTCGCGGCGAGATCACGGCCCGAAACAGGCAGTGTTCGGGGAGCATGATGCTGCTCATCGGCGGCCCGGCCCGGGGGGCCTGCGCGGGGCCTTCGGGGACAAGCTGGGCCTCATCCACCCGCAGATGCGGCCAGGCGAAGGCCTTCAGCGCGGCGCAACGATCGCCCGCTTCACTTGCGCGCGCCGCACCGGCCGCGCCAAGCGCCAGCCAAGCCGTCATGAAAACGATCAGTAACCTCATGGCGTCCTCCCGCCTCCCAACAACCTAGAAGCCCTTGCGGGAGAGCGTCCACTGCGGATTCCGACAGAGGCCGCAATCCGGTCCGACGAAAGCCTTGGCGGCGGCCACATCGCCGAAGAGCTGCCAGTCCAGCCACTGGCGCGTAACCTGGGCCTCCTCTCCGCCGTTGGGCTGGGTGAAGGTGCCGCCATGCCCGACGTCGTGGCTGGCCAGGACGGCCGGCACGGTGTCAATCCGGGCGAAGTCGTCAGTCCCGTTCGGCCAGGCGATGTCTGGCTTGCCGCCCATCAGATAGAGCACGGGCGTGTGCAGCGTCTTCAGCACGGACTTGTCGATCTGGAGACCCCGGATCGGATTTCCAGCGTTGAAGACGCCGCTGTGCAGGATCAGCACCGCCTTCACGCGTGGATCGCCGGCGATCGCCAGCGCCTGCAGCCCACCGCAACTGTAGCCCGCGACGGCGACCCTGCTCTCGTCGAGGCGGTCATGCCAGACGCCCGGCGCACGGTTGGCGGCCAGAGCCTGCTCCAGCCCTTGCGCGACCTGGTCCGTGGTGGTGCGCACGGTTAGACTCAAGGTCGGCGACGGGGTCGCGGGAGCCGACGGTGTCGGCGCCGGCGGAGCGCTGGGTCCGGATAGGATCGCGCCAGGCGCCAGCACCAGATAGCCGTGCGACGCGATCTCCTCCAGGAACAGCCTCTGGGCCGCCCCGTCGTCGGTGCAGCCGCCATTGCCCCAGAGCATGATCGGCAGCTTCCGCGCGCCGAGTTTGTGCAAGTCCGCCGGTCTGTACACGACGTGGCCGGGAAACGCGGCGTCGACCGTCATTATCGCCGGGAACGGACCCGTCCCCGGGGTGTCCGGCAGCTTGTTGTAGGCCTCCATGGCCTTGACGAAATCCTGCGAAGGGGGCGCCGGCTGGGCCGAGCTGGTCCCGCAGCCCAGAACCGTGACCAGCAGACACGCACTCGCGGCGGCGCCGAGCATGACACGCCAGATCATTTTCGCCTCCCCAGGCCTTGGGCCCAGGGTGCGCGCCCATGGACCTCGATGAGACCTTAATGCGATCGTTTGCGCGACAAAACCAGAGGCTTTGGCGGAAGCGTCAGGAAATCGGTGTTGGCCGCGTCCGTCGCGGCGTTCTCATCGCTGGCTGGCGCGTCACCGGGTGCGTCGAGGATGGCGCGGCTGACGCCCGCCCGCACTCGATTCTCGGCCCAGAAGACGCAATCGGTTGCGATCACGCGGGGGCCAACACCCGTATCACGAACAGCTCTTTGCCCAATCCGGTCGTCTCTTGGGCGATATGGCGCCCATTCCTCCGAATAATTCTTTTGCAAACGATTGCATTCTGGAGCTAGGTTGACGTCAGGATCGGCGCGGTTCGGTCAGAGGGACAACTCAACAGAGCCCCGGAAATCCGCGCCTCAACCGGGGAGGAACAATTGGCGCGCACACTGCATTATCTTGTCGGTTCGTCTGGGCTCGCCCTGGCCATGGCCTTGTCCGCGGGCGCGGCGCACGCGCAGACGACAACCCATACAAAGCCAGGAAATACCGTCGGCGAGGTGGTCGTGACCGCCTCACGGGCGGCGGAAAATATCCAGACGGTCCCAGCGGCCGTGTCCGCCCTTACGGGTCAGGATCTCGAGAAGAAGAGCATCCAGCAGATATCGGACTTGCAATACGCAACGCCGTCGCTGTCCATCACCAGCGCCGCGCTGTCGCAGAACGTCAACATCCGCGGGATCGGCCTCTCCAGCGGAAATCCCGCCGTGGTTCCCGGCGTGCCGATCTACATGGATTGGCTGCTGCAGCCCCCAATCGTGACCACCAACGGATTCTACGACATCGGCGACGTGGAGGTTTATCGCGGGCCACAGGGCACCTTCGCCGGCGCCAGCTCCACGGGCGGCGCGGTGTTCATCACCTCGAAGAGCCCGACGTTCACGACCGTGGACGGCAACGTCGAAGTCTGGGGCGGCAACTACGACGACGTGGGCTCTCGCGGCGCGGTGAATTTGCCGATCAGCGACAAGCTCGCGGCCCGGGTCGCCTACAACTTCGAGCGTCGCGACAGCTTCTTCAAGCACGTCGGCGGCCAAACGACGCCGACCGGCGGCGCGTTCAACACGCCGGGAAAGCTGAATGAGCAGGACCTTCGGCTAAGCCTGCTCTGGAAGCCGATCGACAACCTGAGCTTCCTGCTCAAGGTGGACATGGGCCAGAAGGATACGGGCGGCTACGACTATCGTCCGATCCCTGGCACCCCGTACGCTCAATACGCGTCCGCCAACATGCGAACCCTCAACTTCGACCAGCCCGAGCAGAATAACGAGAAGTCCATTCGCAACGGCCTGGAGATAAAGTACGAGCTGCCCAGCGGCATTACGCTGAGGTCCGTTACTGGATACCAGTACAACAAGGTCATCGACCTGTACGACTCCGATGCTTCAAACGGACCGCCGGCTTCGTCTGAGGCTCAAGATGTCTCGGAACGGCCCATCACGCAGGAAATCAACATCCTTTCGCCGTCCGACGGACGGCTGAAGTGGATTCTTGGGGGCTTCTACTGGCACGACACGATCAACGTCGGGATCGATCTGGCCACGGCGGGACAACCCCACACCTACATCACCATTCACACGACGAAGATGTCGGAAGCGGCGTTCGGCCGGGTCCAATACGATCTGACGAAGGCCCTGCAGCTCGAAGTCGGCGGCCGATATACGCACGACAGCGTGAACCAGGACACGCTGATCAATATCGGGTTCCCTGGCCTGCCGCCGCTGGTGACCATTCCGGCCGCCGGCCAGTATGCGGGCGACACTTGGAGCGGAAAGGTCGCGCTGAACTACACGCTCAACGACGCCAACTTCCTCTACGCCTTCGCGTCGAAGGGGGCCAAGGCGGGCGGGTCCAACGGCTCCACCGACTTCCTGCCGGAAGCGGTCTGGTCTTATGAAGCCGGATGGAAAACCCAGCTGTTCGATCACCGGATGCGGCTTCAGGTTGATGGGTTCTACAACAATTACAAGAACTACCAGGTCGATGGGATCATCGACCTGGCGACCGGAACGTCGGGCACCGGCAACACCAAAGGCGCGACAATCAAGGGCGTGGAATTCCAGGGCCAGGGCCGGTTCGGCGGCCTTGGGATCGACTTTGGCCTGGCCTGGGTCGATTCGAAGCTCGGCGCGGTCACTCTGACCAACAACGCCCTGCTTCCCGGCGGGGGATCGAGCAACCTCGGCCCGCAATGCGCGGCCGGAGTGCCATCCAATCCGCCGATCTGCTTCGACTACACGCCCTACTACGTGTCGGTGGACGGCCGCTCCAACGCCTACGCCCCGCGGTGGACCTATAACTTTGGCGTCGAATACAACTTCGATCTTGGGAGCGGCGCCAGCCTGACCCCCCGAGTTGATTACTCTTACCAAAGCTCGCAGTGGGCCAATCTCCTGGAGCGCTCAACCGACTATCTCGCCAGCCGTGGCCTGTGGAACCTCAAGCTGAGCTATTCCAGGGACGCCTACACGTTCACGGGCTATGTCACGAACCTGACGAACAAGACCTATGTCAGCGGCCAGTTCGGCAATAACGAGTTCCTGGGCGCGCCGCGCCAGTTCGGCGTGCGAGCCGGCTATCGCTTCTAGGGGCTGAGGAGCGGCCGGCCAATCGGTCGGCCGCTCCACCCCGCCGCGAACGGGGGGACGACGAAATCCAGGTTCGACGGGGTCCGGCGCGGTCCCGGGCCAGGAAGGACGAGGGCTATGGTCATGACGTTCGTTTCGGCCCGAAGCCTCCGCAAGATGCTGCTTCCCCTGTGTTCCATCGCATGCGTGGGGGCGGCCGCTCTCGGCGCTTCGGCCGCGTATGCGCAGGAAGGGGCGCCGACAGTCCAGGTCGACCCTGACGGCACGGTTCACGCCCCGGCGATGACCGTGCCGGTCTCGAGCTTCCTGAGCCCCGAGGGCAAGGCCTACCTCGCCGAGCACCTGCACGACATGCAGCACCCCGCCCGCCTGGGTCAGAAGGACGGCGTGCCGATCTTCATGCAGGGCTATCTGGCCCGCCAGAAGGTCCTTTTCCCGGTCGACATGCAGGACACCTCGATCGCCGGGGTGCATGCCTACGTCTATACGCCGAAGGCTGGGATCGCGGCGGGCGAGCGCCGACGGGTGCTGATCAACCTGCATGGCGGCGGCTTTTCCGGCTGCTTCCCTGGATGCGCGGAGCTGGAGTCGATCCCCGTGGCGGCGCTCGGCCGCGTGAAGGTCATCAGCCTCGACTATCGCGAGGGCCCCAAGTACCGGTTCCCCGCCGCCAGCGAGGACGTCGCCGCGGTCTATCGCGAGCTGCTGAAGACGCTATCCGCGCCAAGAACATCGGCATCTACGGCTGTTCGGCCGGCGGCATGCTGACCGGCATGGCCGTGGCGTGGTTCCAGAAGCACGGTCTGCCCCAGCCCGGCGCCGTGGGCATCTTCTGCGCCGGGGCGACGGTGGCGGATCTGGGGTTCGGCGGCGACGCCAGCTACATCGCCGTGCCGCTGGGGGAAGCCCGGCCTGCGCTCGCCTCCCCCCGCGGCAAACGGAAAGCCGCGGCCGGCATGCCGCCGATCGGATATCTGGCCGGCGCCGATCCCAACGACCCGCTGGTCGCGCCCGCTGTCTCGCCCGAGGTGTTGCGCCGTTCCCGCCGACCCTGATCATCACGGCACGAGGGGGTTCGAGATGAGCTCGGCCGTCTACACCCATAGCCAGCTGGTCAAGCAGGGCGTCGACGCCGAGCTGCATGTCTGGGAGGGGATGTTCCACGGGTTCTTCTACAACCCGGACGTCCCTGAATTGCGCGAGGCGTACAACGTCATGGTCAAGTTCTTCGACCACCATCTGGGGCAAATAGAGACATGGCGAAGCGAGATGTCACGACACGGACAATGCCCCGCCGCCGCCTCCACGGAGCGGTGGGCGCGCCGGACCCTCCTGACAGGTGTCGCTGGGCTGGTGGCCGCTGCAGCTGCAGCGCCAGCGGCGACCGGCCGGGTGCGCCCGCCCGACAAAGCCCTCGCAATCGGCCGGGCGACGACGCGGTGATCGCCCGCGCGGGCGTCGGCCGTCGTGGAGATCGGGTCCGGCAAGATCGCCGGCTACATCCGAAAGGGGATCATTCGCCTTCAAGGGCGTTCCCTATGGCGACACCACCGCAGGGTTCGAATCGCTTCCTGCCGCCTAAGAAGCCAAAGCCATGGGCGGGCGATAAGAAGCTCGCGCCAGTACGGCTTCGTCTGCCCGCAGGACAAGGGTACCGGGCGGCTCAACGACGAAGAAGCCTTCCTGTTCCAGTGGAACGACAGCGTCGAAGGCGAAGACTGCCTGCGGGTGAACGTCTGGACGCCGGGCGTCAACGACAACCAGCAACGTCCGGTCATGGTCTGGCTCCACGGCGGCGGGTTCGAGGCAGGCTCGGGCAACGACATTCCGGCGTTCGACGGCGAAAATCTCGCGCGCCACGGCGACGTGGTCGTCGTCACCCTGAACCACAGGCTCAATGTCCTGGGCTTCCTGGACCTGTCCAAGTACGGGGACCAATACGCCCAATCGGGCAACGTCGGCATGCTCGACATCGTCGCCGCCCTGGAATGGGTGCGCGACAACATCGCCGTCCTCGGGGGCGACCCGGCAACGGGTGATGATCTTCGGCCAGTCCGGCGGCGGGGCGAAGGTCGGTACGCTCATGGGCATGCCCGCCGCGAAGGGGTTGTTCCATCGGGCGGTCGTGGAGAGCGGCTCGTTCTCCTTCACCAATACGCCGGACAAGTCGCAAGGACTGGCGGACCTCGTCCTGTCCGAGCTCGGGGCTGACGGCGGCGAGCCTCGACCGCTGCAGACCCTGCCCTACGCCGAGCTGCAACGTGCCAGCGTGGCCGCGCTTCGCCGGGCGAACCCGCCGATGGGGGGTGTCTCTCGACCTCCGCGCCATGATCAGCCGGGCCAGCTTCGCGCCTGTCGCGGACGGCGAGGTCCTGCCTGAACCCCCGTTCAATCCCAGGGCGCCCGCGATGTCGGCCGACGTGCCGATGATCATCGGCACGACCTTGAACGAGTTCACCACGGGCATGAACCATCCCGAGTACGAGCTGATGACCGAGGCCCAGCTCGCCGCCCGCACGGAGGCGATGTACCCGGGCCACGGGGCGGAGATCGTGGCCGCATTCCGGCGGCGCGCGCCCACCGCCAAACCGTTCGACCTATGGTCGCACATCGCCAGCGCGCCGGTCCGCCAAGCGGCGATCAGCCAAGCCAAGGCGAAAGCGGCGCTGAACAGGGCGCCGGCGTATCTTTACTGGTTCACTTGGCAGACGCCGGTGTTCGACGGCCGCCCGCGAGCGTTCCACTGCGCGGAGATTCCCGTTCGTCTTCTGCAACACCGACCTGTGCGACCACATGACCGGCGGCGGCCCTCGCGCTCGGGCGCTTAGCGAGCTGGCGGCGGACGCCTGGATCCACTTCGCCCGCACCGGCGACCCCAACCATGCGGGGATGCCTCACTGGTCGCCGTTCTCGCCCGGAACCGCGCCGACCATGATCTTCGACGACGACATGCGGCTCGCGCTCAACCCCGACGGGGACGAACAGGCCAGCATCGCAAGGGGTTAGCCCCCCGCTGTCGTTCGACAGGTCGGGCCCTAGCCCGGCGAATGGCTGCTCATCCGCGGGCGATGAGCCAGCGGACCTGATAGGGACCGAGCTCGACGTCGGCGGCGTCGCCCACGTCTTCCGACAGGAGATCCAGCCAACCGCCGGCATGCTCAAGCTCCAGCCGCGACTTGCGGCGGTCACTGGAGAAATTCGCGACGCACTGGATGGCGTCCGATCCCTCGCCGCGCAGGAAGCTAAGAACCGCGGGGTCCGTCGAGGCGATCGGTCGGGCGACATGCTCCGCGCCGAAGGCCGGCCGCTGCGTACGTATGCGCCCATAGGATGCGAGCTGCTGGAATATCTGGGCGGGCAAGGCCCCCGCGTCCGTGCGCCTGTCGGCGCGCGCCCAGTCCATGAAGGGACGCTGCAGCCAACGGCCGTCTCGAAGCGCGACGCCTTCGCTGGTCGCGTCCGGGCCGTCGCCCAGGCCGATCTCGTCGCCCATCCATACGACCGGAAGTCCGTCCAGCGCGTAGGTCACCCCGTAGAGCAGGAGCAGTCTCCTGGCCGCCGTGGCGCCCGCCTCATCGTCCGTGACGCCGACGAGCGCGGCGGCCATGCCGTTCGTGCTCGGCGGGACGCCCGCGACGCCCTGGAACGCCGTCCCCGCCGCAAATGAACCGCTCTCGTCGCCCGCGAAGAACGACGAACATCGGGCCTGATCCGCGACCGGCAGGTGTGGGCTCAAGGCCGACCAGATGATGTCGTCATGACAGCGCACGTAATTCACCCACGTGCCCCATGACGGCTTCCGGCTCGCCGCCTCGATCAGACGCCGCGCGGGTTCGGCCGAGCCGAGGGCCAGGGAAGCCCAGAGGGCGGTCATGACGCCGTTGTTGTAGGCGAGGTGGCATTCCGGCTCGGCGGCGTGAGCGCCAAAGTAGGTCGTCACCTCCTCCAGACGTTCGATCGCTTCGGCCTTCAGCACGACGCCGGGCGCCGCGATCGACAGGAGCGCGCGCCAGGCGGCGAGAAGCCAATGCACCTCCGGCTGGTTGCGGCAGTTCGTCCCGGGGCGCTTCCAAAGGAAGGGCGCGGAATCCATGCGCAAGCCATCCACGCCTCTGTTCGCCAGCTTGAGCATCGCAGCCGTCATCTCGCAGAAGACCGCCGGATTTTCGTAGTTCAGGTCCCATTGGAACGGATAGAAGGTGGTCCACACCCACCCTCCCATCTCTTTGGAGTAGGTGAAGTTTCCGGGGGCGACATCCGGAAAGACATCGACCAGCCGATCCTCGTACAGCCGCACCGCCTCAGGGTCCGGCAGAACGCGATAATAGTCCCTGTATTCCGGGTCCCCCGACCGCGCCGCCAGCGCCCAGGCGTGATCGTCGGAGGTGTGGTTGCATACGAGATCGAGCACGAGACGGACGCCCGTCTCGCGGGCTGTCCGCGCGAGATCCTGCAGGTCGGCCATGGTTCCCAGCCGCGCGTCCACCGCGTTGAAGTCCGACACGGCGAACCCGCCGTCGTTCTCCCCGTCCCTGGCCTTGAACAGCGGAAGCAGGTGCAGATAGCTGACGCCCAGTTCCTTCAGGTAGGGGATGCGGGTCTGCAACTGCCGCAGATCGCCGGCGAACCGGTCGACGTAGGCCGAGTAGCCGATGGCCGCGCCTTCGCGCCACCACCCGGCGCTCGTGCGGTCATACAGACACAGTTCAGCGGATCGAGCCGCCGCGAGACTGCGCACCAACCGTGAGATGCGCTGCAGCCAGGCGTCCAAGTCCGGGCGAGATCCATAGACATGCGTGAGGCAGGCTTCAGCGACCGGCCAGAAACGCCGCATCCGGTCGTCGATTTCGAGATGAGCGAGTTCCAGGTCGGCGTCCATATATCCTCGGCGCTCGTCGCCTGGCGGGTGGTTCCCTCTCCTAACCTCATGGCGCATCTTGAGCAATCGATTGCCTGACGGAAGTATCGAGGTTTGACTGGCCGAACCGCGGACGCGCGGGATGGGCGGCGAGCCCCGCATGCTGAGCCTGCGGCGCTTGGGCGGGCACGTTTCGCCGCCATCGGGCCAACGGCAGACCGTCGCCTAGGCTCCCCATTTGGGTTATCAGGGCCTCATGGCCCGAGAAGACCAATCCAAGGCGTTGAAGCGAAGCGGCCATGCCCTCCTGAAGATGGCTGACATCGCCCGCCTGGCGGGCGTTTCCACATCGACCGTGTCCCGCGCCTTGGCGGAGAGTCCGGCGATCCCGGCGAAGACGCGACAGCAGATCCAGAAAATCGCCGCCGACAGCGGCTACGTGATCAACCAGGCGGCGCAACGGCTCCGGTCCAGTCGGACCCGGACCATCGGTGTGGCGATACCGCTCGGCCACGAGTCGGACCAGCTGATCTCGGATCCGTTCTTCCTGCAGCTGTTCGGCCACATCGCGGACGAGGTTTCCCTGCGGAACCACGACGTGCTGCTCTCCCGCGTGCCAGCGCCCAAGCCAGGCTGGCTGGTTCGGCACGTCCAGTCCCAGAAAGCCGACGGCTACATCATCGTCGGCCAGAGCGATCAGCACGCCGAGCTCAATGCAGCGGCGCGCGCGTTCCTGCCGCTGATCGTCTGGGGCGCGCACCTGCCCGAACAGGCCTACTGCTCCGTCGGGTCGGACAATGTCGGCGGCGGCCGGGCCGCGGTGGATCGGCTGCTCGAGGCGGGTCGCAGGCGCATCGTGTTCCTCGGGGCCGCCCCCCTGCCCGAAATCCAGATGCGCCTTCAGGGCTATCTAAGCGGGCTCGAGCGCGCCGGCGTGCAGGCCGATCCCGAGTTGATCGTGCCCGCCCATTTCACCGGCGACACGGCCCTCGCGGCGGTGCAGGACCTCATTTCCCGCGGGATCGAATTCGACGCCATCTTCGCCGCCTCGGACGTGATCGCCCTGTCGGCGCTCAGGGCGCTTCAGGCGAGCGGCGTATCCGTGCCCGATCAGGTCGCGGTGGTGGGCTTTGACGACCTGGACGTGGCGCGCCACTCCCACCCACAACTCACCACCATTCGCCAGGATCTGAAGCGCGGCGCCGCCACCGTGGTCGAGTTCCTATTCCGCCGCATGGCGGGCGAGGAAACGCCGTCGGCCACGCTGCCCATCGCCCTGGTGGAGCGGGACTCCACGCCTCCAATCCCCGGCCGCGCCCCTGGCGACGCCTAGCTGCGCGCCTTCGGGCTTGACCTTTGCAAACGTTTGCGCACGCTCGTGGCGCAGCGTGCATCGTTCGACGACCTGAGGGGGGACCCATGGCTCATGATCTTACGCGACGGGGGCTGACGCTTGCGTTGGCCGCCCTGGGGGCGGCCTTTCCCGTGATAGGCGCGGCGGCGACGCCGGCCGCGGCGTCGGCGGCGTCGGCGGGCGACCCGCTCGACCTGGTCGATCCCGAGCTCCGGGCCGCCGTCAGCGAACCGGACAAGGTCAAGATCCCGATGCTGCGGGAGCAGGACATCCCGGCGTTCCGCCGAGGGGCCGACCGTGCGCCGCCCCCTCCGCTGGCGAGCCCGCCGGTGCGGCGGCAGTTCATTCCCGGGCGTGGGGATGCGCCGCCCGTGCGGATCTTCATCGTCGACGGCGGGTCCGCGACGCAGCCCCGTCCGGCGATCCTCCATACCCACGGGGGCGGATACATCCTGGGGTCGCCGGAAAGCGACCTGCCGAACCTGCAACGCATCGCCGCCGAACAAGGCTGCCTCATCGTCAGCGTGGACTATCGGCTTGCGCCCGAGACCAGGTTTCCGGGATCGCTTGAGGACAACTACGCCGGTCTTCGGTGGCTCTACGATCATGCCGATCAGCTGGGCGTGGACCGCGGGCGCATCGTCGTCATGGGCGAAAGCGCCGGCGGCGGCCATGCGGCGGCGCTGGCCCTTGCGGCGCGCGACCGAGGCGAGGTCCCGCTGGCCGGCCAGGTGCTCGTCTACGCCATGCTCGACGACCGCACCGGCAGCGTGCGGCGACCGCCGCCGCACGAGGGTGTGTTCATATGGACTCCCGAGCTGAACGTACTCGGCTGGTCGGCGCTTCTGGGCGTGCCCGCGGGATCCGCCGCCGTCCCCAAAGGCGCCGTCCCCGCCCGCGCCGAGACGCTGGCCGGTCTGCCGCCGACGTTCATCGGCGTCGGAGCCCTCGACCTGTTCGTCGATGAGGACGTCGACTACGCTCGCCGCCTCCTGAACGCGGGCGTCCCCACCGAGCTGCTGGTCGTGCCGGGCGCGTATCATGCCTTCGAGTTCGTCGTCCCGACCGCCGCGGTCTCGCGCCAGTTCAGTCAGGCCATCGACACGGCCTTGGCGCGGATGCTGCGGCCGGCCGCGGTCTGACGCGCGTCGAATCCGCTCCGCAAACGGTTGCATGACGGCTTGATCGGGCTACTCTGCCTTGGCGGCTCGACGCCGCCCGGGAGGATTGCTTGACCCAGCAAAGGCGCATGCGTGATCGCGCGGGCGGTCCCGGAGCTGCGGCATGACTCGTCAGGGAGTCCCGAGCGTCGGCATTCTGAAGATCCTGACGTATCTCATGTTCGCGATGTTCGCGATGACCACGGATTCCGTGGGCGTGATCATTCCGCAGGTGATCAAGCAGTACTCGCTCGGGATGACCGCCGGCGGCGCCTTCCAATACGCGACCATGTCGGGGATCTCGATCGCGGCGTTTGGCCTGGGCTTCCTGGCCGACCGCTGGGGCCGCAAGCGCAGCATCATCGCCGGCCTGTTGCTGTTCGGAGTCTCCTCGGGCCTGTTCGCCGTTGGTCGCGAGTTCCTGTTCTTCGTGAGCCTGCTGTTCTTCTCCGGCATGGCCATCGGCGTCTTCAAGGCCGGAGCCCTGGCGCTGATCGGCGACATTTCACGCTCCACCCGCGAACACGCGACGACGATGAACATGGTGGAAGGCTTCTTCGGCGTGGGCGCGATCGTCGGGCCGGCGATCGTGGCGCGCCTGCTCCTTTCCGGCATGGACTGGAAATGGCTTTACGTCATCGCCAGCGGGTTCTGTGCGATTCTCGTCGCGATGGCCGCCTTCACCCGGTTTCCCCCTTCGCCTGACCGAGGGGCGGTCAGGGCGCGCCGCTTCTCCGAGACCTGGGCCTTGCTGCGCGATCCCTTCGCACTGGGCTTTGCGCTGGCGCTGATGCTCTATGTCGCGGCCGAGGCGGCGGTCTACGTTTGGGCGCCGACATATCTTCAGGGCTACCACGGCTCCTTCGCCTGGTTCGCGCTCTACGTCGTCTCGATCTTCTTCGTGCTTCGCGCCGCCGGCAGGTTCCTGGGAGCATGGCTGCTCGCCCGCCTGCCCTGGCCTGTGGTGCTGGCGGTCTGCAGCTGCGGCGTCTTCGCCTGCTTCCTGTTGAGCTGCATCGGCGGCCGTGGCGTCGCCGTGATCTTGCTGCCGGCCTCCGGCCTGTTCATGTCGGTGCTCTATCCGACCATCAACTCCAAGGGCATCAGCAGCTTCGCACGGCCGCGCCACGGCGAGATCGCCGGCCTGCTGCTGTTCTTCACCTGCGTGAGCGCGGTCCTCGCCCCCCTGGCCATGGCCGCCGTGAGCGACGCGCTCGGGGACGCGAAATACAGCCTGTATCTGGCCAGCGTCTTCGCCGGCCTGCTCGCGGCGCTGGGCGTCTGGAACGCCGTCGCGAACCCTACCCGGCGGCGTCTCGCCGAGCGCGACGACGAGGATTATCTGGGGGATGCCGCCGCGGCGGCGGGCGCCGTCTCCTGACGACGACGCCGGGCTAGTCCAGGGCGAGGGCTTTGGCGGCCAGTTCGCGCATGATCGCATATCCCGCAAGGTTCGGGTGCACGCCGTCGTTGGAGAGGTCGGGCCTGAAGGCCCCGTCTGGCGTGGCGAGGCGAGTGTAGTAGTCCAGATAGGCGACCCCGCTCATCGCCGCATAATCCCGCAGCCATCGGTTCAACCGACGGACTTCTTCGGCGGGTCGGTATTGGGGCTGCCAGCCGATCGAGCCCATCGGAAGGATCGAGGCGAGGACGACGCGGATGTGGTGCGCCTTCGCCAGCTCGACCATGGACTCGATGTTGTCCTCGAACGCCCGCTCGCTCGTGAGACCGGTGTTGCCGGCGATGTCGTTCGTCCCGGCCAGGATCTGCACCGTTCGAGGCTTGATGGCGATGACGTCCGCCCTGAACCGCAGCAGCATCTGCGGGCTGGTCTGACCGCTGATGCCGCGGTCGACCACCTCGTCCGAGAAGAACCCCGGATCGGCGATGGCCCACAGCTCGGTGATCGAATTGCCCATGAAAACGACCTTGGGCGAATGGGTGATCGCCGCGTTCGCCGCCTGATACCGGCACAGGTCCGGCCAATCCCTGGCCCGTTCCTCGGCCATGGCCTTGCCGGCCGCCGCGGCCTTTTCGGGAGACGGCGGCGCAATCCGGCCGCCCGGCTGGAGCATCGGCCGCAGGCTTGCGTCCAGCGGATGATCCACCACCCCGGAACACGGATCGGCCACCATGGCGGTGGGGCCCACGGCGTCCTGAGCCCAGCTCGCAGAGGCGGCCAGACAGCCAACAACAGCCACCGCCGCCATCCAGGCGCTTCGATCAGCTCCCAACACGGATCCCTCCCCTGCTGCGACGTCGCGCGCGTGTCGGCGTCGCCGGCGCGCCAACCAAGCTATGGACGCACGCATTATGCCGTGCAATCGTTTTCACCAAACGACAGGAGGGTGGAAAATGGGGTCTCGCATCGGCCGTCGAACAGCGCTCGGGATGCTCGCCAGCGCTGGCGCGCTGCTGGGAACGGCGCGCGCCAACGCCCAGGCCCTGCGGCCGCCGCCGCCCGCGACCGCGATCCCGCCCGCCTGGACCGACGCCGAAGTGACGCCGCTTTGGCCCATGGGCGCGCCAGGCGCCGCCGACTTCCGGCCTATCCCCCTGCCCGAAAATTCGCCCCCGGTCTTCCTGCGCAACACGGCCAGCCCTTCGCTTCACGTGTTCCGGCCGCGCCTGCCGAACGGCGTCGCGCTGCTGGTGATCCCGGGTGGAGGATACGAGTTCGTCTCCATCGCCAACGAGGGCGTCGACATCGCCGCCCGGGCCAATCCTCTCGGCTATACCGTCTTCGTCCTGAACTACCGGTTGCCGGCCGAAGGCTGGCGCGAGCGGGCGATCGTCCCGCTCCAGGACGCGCAGCGCGCCATGCGCGTCATTCGCGCTTCCGCCGTCCGGTTCGGGATCGATCCCGCCCGGGTCGCGGTCGTCGGCTTCTCGGCTGGCGGTCATCTGGCCGCGTCGCTCGCCACGGGGTTCTCCGAGGCGGTGTACGCCCCTTCCGACGACGCCGATCACCTCGACGCCAGGCCGACGGCGGCGGGGCTGATCTATCCGGTCATCACCATGACCCGGCCCTACACCCATGAGGGCTCGCGCGATCTGCTGCTCGGAAGCTCGCCGTCGGACCAGCTGGTCGCCGCCCGCTCGCCGGAGCAGCACGTCGGCCCCGACACGCCGCCGACTTTCCTGGCGCACGCGTGCGACGATCCGGCGGTTCCGGTCGAGAACAGTCTGATGATGATGGCCGCTTTGCGCGCGGCGCACCGACCCGTAGAGGCGCACTTCTTTCAGGAAGGCGGACACGCTTTCGGCGTCGGCTTTCCCGGAACGCCAACCCAGGAATGGATCCCGCTGTTCCATCTCTGGCTAAGCAGGTCGCTCAGCGCGTCCTGAGCGCGCGTCCTGGCTGACCGGCGGCGCGGAACCCCGCATATCAATCGATCCGCGGCGCCTAGCCGGCCCAGCCCGGTTAACCTGGCGGAACCCGCGCGCGAGCGATGCGGACAATTAGGCCAGGCCGCCATACGGCCGGCGAAGCAGGGAGTTCAGGATGATATTGGTTTCAGGCGCGAACGGGAACCTGGGCGGGCGGGTCGTGGCCCATCTCATGAAGCTCGTCGGCCCCTCCGGCTTCGCCGCCGGGACCCGAAATCCGGATGTGCCGTTCGCCCGCGAACTGGCCCAGTCCGGCGTCAACGTCCGCAAGGTCGACTTCGACGATCCGGCCAGCCTCCCCGCCGCCTTCGAGGGGATCGAGGCGGCCCTGATCATCTCGACCTACGCAGACAATTCCGTGCGCCCGCGCCAGAATCTGAACGCGATCGAGGCCGCCAAGGCCGCGGGCGTTCGGCGGCTCGCGTACACCAGCTTCGCCAACGCCAGCGCCAACTCGCTCGCCGAACACAGCCATCAGGTCCACTACCCGACCGAGCAGGCGCTGATCGCCTCGGGCATGGACTACACCATCCTGCGTCACGCGCTCTACGCGGACATCCTGGTCAATGACCTCGACGAGACCCTGGCGTCCGGCGTCCTGCGCCGGCCCGGCGGGACGACGCCGTGCGCCTATATCGCGCGGGACGACCTGGGCGTGTCGGCCGCGACCGTGCTCGCCACCAAGGGCCACGAGAACCGCATCTACACCGAGACGATGGAAAAGCCGCTGACGAGCGCCGAGATCGCCGCGCTCATGTCAGAAGCTTTCGGGTCGCGAGATTCGTTACGAGGCCGTGCCGGCCGACGCGTGGCCTGACTACATGACGCAACACTGGGGCGTGCCCGCGAACCTGGCCCGGGGCTCGATCGGCACCATGCGCGCGATCGAGAAGGGTGAATTCAATGTCCGCAGCTCGGACTACGAAACGATCACCGGTCACCCGCCACAAACCTTCGAGGCCTTCTTGCGCGGCGTGGCGGCGGGCAGGACGTCGAGCTGACGGGCCCGCCCTCGGCGCGGACGACCGACCAAGCCGGCCTCCCGCCCAGGTCCACAACCATTTCAACAGGGAGCGGCGCCTCGTCAGCCGCGGAAGCCACAGGCAGGGACGCTGCGCGGCGCTGACCGAGTGGCGCGCGGTCACCGGGCCGCTCGACGACGCCCGCGTCGTCGAAGCCGGTGATGCCATACGAGAGCATGGTGTCGACAGCGCCCTGGCGTTCTCGTCGCGGGACAATTCTTCGCGGCCACGCCCGTGGGCGACCGCCCCGGCGAGCGGGGATCGTCTACGTCAGGCTCGAAGGCGCCAAGCCGTCCCGCGACGGGGTTCCAGCAGAGCTTCTCTACCGCGCCTTCGAAGCGGGCCAACACCGAGCCTACTGGCGGGTGGCCGATACGGACGCGATAGTGTGCAGCCTTCAACCGGAGAAACCACCCGCGTGTCGGCGCGGCCTTGGCGATCGCGCCGAAACACGTCCTGATCTATCCTGAAAATGGAAACGCCTTGAATGACTGACTGGACCGTATTCGTCCCAACCTTCCTGGCCGCCACGGTCGAGTGGGTGGAGGCCTTCACGATCGTCCTGGCCGTGAGCCTGAGCATCGGCTGGCCACGCGCGGCGGGGGCGGCGGCGGCGGCGCTCGGCGTGCTCGCCATCATGACGGTGGTGACCGGCGGGGCCTTGCACCTTGGGCTGAAGATCGCCGAGTTCCAGCTCGTCATCGGCGTGCTCCTGCTGCTGTTCGGGGTGCGATGGCTCGCCAAGGCGATCGCGCGGACCGCTGGCCTGAAGGCGCTCCATGACGAGGCGGAAGAATTCCGCGAAACGCGCGAGGCCGTCACCCACGGCGACCGGCACGCCGCCTGGCTGATCGCCTTCAAGGGCGTGATGCTGGAAGGCCTGGAGGTCTGGCTGATCGTCGTGGCGCTGGGCGCGAAGAGCCCGCATCCGATGTCGGCCACGGCCGGGGCGCTGCTGGCGCTGGTCGTCGTCATCGCCGCGGGGGCGATCATTCGGCACCCGCTGACGCTCGTTCCAGAGAACGCCATCAAGTTCGTGGTGGGCGCGATGATCGTCAGCTTCGGGACGTTCTGGACCCTCGAGGCGTTGGGGGGCGACGTGTGGCCGATGGGCGACGTCTCGCTGCCGCTGCTGGTGGCGTTCTATCTTGTCGGCGGCCTGGTCATTGCGGCGGTGCTGCGCGCGCGCCGCCTGCGGGAGGCGGTGTGATGAAGGCCTTCTTCAAGACCCTGTTCGGCGACCTTCACAACCTGGCCTTCGTGGCGGCGGTGGTCGTCGTGGCGGGCCTGATGGCGCACTTCGGCGCGAGCAAGGACACGGTCTTCGCCGTGCCGGTTCTGATCCTGGCGGGCGCGGGATGGTTCGCCACCCGCTAGCCTGGGAAGGAACTTGCTGAAATATAATCCAAATATTTGTGGTCGCTGGCGACGTCCAGACACCATTTGATTTATCGGAATATTCTATCGCGAACATCATAAGAAGCAATTTGCTCGCCGGGCCGCGAAGGATGAACTCTGAGCGGACGGGGTTCATGCGGGCGCACACCCGCCGAGGATGGAGAGACGACATGGCTGACGATGACAAGTGTCCGGTCATGCACGGGGCCACGAACGTTGGAATGCGCTCAAACAGCGACTGGTGGCCGAACCAGCTGAACCTCAGGATTCTCCGCCAGAACTCGCCCCAGTCCGATCCCATGGGCGAGCGCGTTCAACTACGCCGAGGCATTCAAGACGCTCGACTTCAAGGCCCTGAAGCAAGACCTCGCCGCGCTGATGACGGACAGCCAGGATTGGTGGCCGGCGGACTTCGGCCACTACGGCGGGCTGTTCATCCGCATGGCGTGGCACGCCGCGGGCACCTATCGCATCGGCGACGGCCGCGGCGGGGCCGGAACCGGCCAGCAACGCTTCGCGCCCCTCAACTCCTGGCCGGACAACGCCAACCTCGACAAGGCGCGCCGGCTCCTGTGGCCGATCAAGCAGAAGTACGGCCGCAAGATCTCCTGGGCCGACCTGATGATCCTGGCCGGCAACGTCGCGCTGGAGACGATGGGCTTCAAGACCTTCGGCTATCGGCGGCGGGCGCGCCGACGTGTGGGAGCCTGAGGAGGACACCTATTGGGGCAAGGAGGACGCCTGGCTCGGCGACAAGCGCTACTCGGGCGATCGCGACCTGGAGAACCCGCTCGCCGCCGTGCAGATGGGTCTCATCTATGTGAATCCGGAAGGCCCGAACGGCAAGCCGGACCCGCTCGCCGCCGCCATCGACATTCGCGAGACCTTCAAGCGCATGGCGATGAACGACGAGGAGACGGTCGCGCTCATCGCCGGCGGTCACAGCTTCGGCAAGACCCACGGCGCTGGCGATGCGTCGCTGGTGGGCCCCGAGCCCGAGGCCGCCGCCATCGAGCAGCAGGGCCTCGGCTGGAAGAGCGCGTATGGCGCGGGCAAGGGCAAGGACGCGATCACCGGCGGCCCGGAAGTCACCTGGACCACGACGCCGACCCAGTGGAGCAACAACTTCTTCGAGAACCTGTTCGGCTGCGAATGGGAGCTGACCAAGAGCCCGGCCGGCGCCTATCAGTTCAAGGCGAAAGGCGACGCCGCCACGATTCCGGACGCCTTCGACCCGTCAAAGCGTCACGCGCCGACCATGCTGGTCACGGACCTCTCCTTGCGGGTCGATCCGGCCTACGAGAAGATTTCCCGGCGCTTCCACGAGCAACCGGACGCGTTCGCCGACGCCTTCGCCCGCGCGTGGTTCAAGCTCACACACCGCGACATGGGCCCTCGCGCCCGCTACCTCGGCCCGGAGGTCCCCGCCGAAGAACTGATCTGGCAGGACCCCGTCCCCGCCGTCGATCACAAGCTGATCGACAAGAAGGACATCGCCGACCTCAAGGCCAAGATTCTCGCCTCGGGGCTTTCCATCTCCGAGCTCGTCTCGACCGCCTGGGCCTCGGCGTCCACCTTCCGCGGCTCCGACAAGCGCGGCGGCGCCAACGGCGCGCGCATCCGCCTCGCGCCCCAGAAGGACTGGGAGGTCAACCAGCCCGCCCAGCTGGCGAAGGTGCTCGCGGCCCTCGAGAAGATTCAGAAGAAGTTCAACGGCGCGCTGCTTAGCCGCAAGAAGGTCTCGCTCGCCGATCTGATCGTTCTGGGCGGCTGCGCGGCCATCGAGCAGGCGGCGAAGACGGCCGGGCGCGACGTGGTCGTTCCCTTCGCGCCGGGCCGCACGGACGCCTCGCAGGCGCAGACCGATGTGGAGGCCTTCGCCTATCTGGAACCGGTGGCGGACGGGTTCCGCAACTACCTCAAGGCCCGATACGCCGTGCCGGCGGAGGAGCTGCTGGTCGACAAGGCGCAACTGCTGACGCTGACCGCGCCCGAGATGACGGTTCTCGTCGGCGGCCTGCGCGTCCTGGGCGCGAACGTCGGCAAGTCCCGGCACGGCGTCTTCACCAGGCGTCCCGAGACGCTGACCAACGACTTCTTCGTGAACCTGCTCGACATGGGCACGGCGTGGAAGGCGACCTCGGACGAAAACGTGTTCGAGGGACATGACCGTAAGAGCGGCAAGCTGAAGTGGACCGGAACCCGGGTCGACCTCGTCTTCGGTTCGAACGCCGAGCTGCGCGCCCTGGCGGAGGTCTATGGCTCCGCCGATGGGCAGGAAAAGTTCGTCGCCGACTTCGTGGCGGCCTGGACCAAGGTGATGAACGCCGATCGCTTCGACCTCGCCTGATCCCAGCGCTTCGGCCGTTTGCCCAGTCAGATGGGGGCTCAGTCAGATGAGGTCTCGGCCGGGCGGGTTCGTTCCAGAAAGACGGACCGGCCCTCCTCGTCACGGGCTTCCAGGCCACGGGTCAAGGTGATGATGAGCCTGTCGAACTCTTCGACCTCCTGGGGCGTCAACGGGGAGAGCAGAAAGTTGGCGACCATGTCCGTCTGGGGCAGCATCTGGCGGTAGAGGCGCTGGCCCTCCGGGCTCAATCGCAACATCTTGCGACGGAAATCCACCGGGTCCGGATCTATCGCGATGCGGCCCTGCTGATGCAGCGTCCTGACCGCGCGGTGGACCGACATGGGGTTCACCCCCAGGATTTCGGCAAGCTCATGGGACGCGGTGACGCCCAGCCGGCCGATAAGCATCAGGGCGCGAAAGCCGTTCACGCTGATCCGATGCTGCTTTTCGAGGTGGGTGGCGAAGGGGGCCATGAGCTCGTTCTGCAGCTTGAGCAGCCGGTGGAGAATGTCCGTAGGCTCAGCGCCCGACGCCCGTCGCGCGCCCTCGCGCGCGCGCCGTCCCTTCAGCTCCGACTTGGTGATGTCCGACATCTGCGGGCGGTCGCCCCCTTCATTCGATGCGGCGCGGCCGCTGATCCAATTATCAACACAGAGGGCTGACGCGAAGGGCCGCCGTCGAACACCCTAGCACCTGCTCGGCTTGCGAAACCGGTAACGATCGTTAGAGTTTCCCTGCCACGGTCGAAGTGGGAGGAATTCACATGACGGCGTTCCCAAAGACGATCCATTTCTGCGGGCTCAATACGCCGGTGGGGATCGAGGCGTCCGTGCGCAACCTTCCGGTCATCGGGGAGTGCCCCGCAGAGGTACAAGGCGCCTTCTTCCGGGCGGTGCCCGATCCGGCCGTGCCGCCCATGTTCGAGGACGACGTCGTGCTTGTCCGGCGATGGGATGATCGCCCGTTTCATGATTCGAGAACGGCGCGGTGGACTACGACATCCGCTACGTCCGCACCGCCCGCTACGAGGCCGAACGCAAGGCCCGCAAGGCGCTGTTCGGCCGCTACCGCAACCCCTTCACGGACGATCCCGCCGTGGCCGGCGTGGACCGCACGGTCGCCAACACCACGCCCGTCTGGCACGGCGGCCGGCTGTTCATGACCAAGGAGGACGGCCTCCCCTACGAGATCAATCCGCACACCCTGGAGACCGTCGGCCAGCTGGGACTACCACGGCGCCCTGCGCTCGCAGACCATGACCGCCCACCCGCGCATCGACCCGGTCACCGGGCGAGATGTTCTTCTTCGGCTACGAGGCCGGCGGCCTGTGCACCACCGACGTCGCCTACTGCATCGCCGACAAGAACGGAGAGCTGGTGTCCGAGCAGTGGTTCAAGCAGCCCTATTGCTCGACGATGCACGACTTCGCCATCACCGAGCAGCACGCCATCTTCCCGATCTTCCCGACGACGGCGGATCTCGACCGGCTGAAGGCGGGCGGGGCGCACTGGGCGCACCAGCAGGACCTGGAGAGCTGGGTCGGGATCATGCCGCGCTACGGCAAGGTCGAGGAGATGCGGTGGTTCAAGGGGCCCAAGGGGGTCTCGGCGTTCCACATCGTGAACGCCTACGACGACGGCGAACTGGTGCACCTGGACCTCTGCCTGTCGGACACCAACGCCTTTGCCTTCATGCGCGAGGCGGGCGGCGTCGCATGGGACAAGCCCGCTCGGCGGCGGCTGATCCGCTGGACCTTCGACCTGTCCAAGCCGGGCGAGGACTTCGAGCAGCGCCCGCTCGGCCCTCCGGGCGACATGCCGCGCATCCGAGACGCCGATCAGGGCCGGCCCTACCGCGCCGCCTGGTACGGCAGCATGAACCCGCAAGGCGGACCGCCGCTTCCGGGGGGGCCGGTCGGCGTGTCCTTCAACTGCCTGCTGCGCATCGAGCCGGGCAACGGCCGCCTGGAGATGCTGGCGCTGGAGCCCGGGCATGGGCATCAACGAGCCGGTCCACGTGCCGTCCGCATCGCCCGACCATGAGGGCTGGCTGCTGGCGGTGGTCGATCGCGCGACGGGCGATGTCATGAACGGCGAATACAACTCCGAAATCTGGATCCTCGACGCCGGCAGAATCGGCAAGGGTCCGGTGGCGCGGATCAAGTCGCCTTGAAACTGCGCGCCCAAGTCCATGGCTGCTGGATGCCGGCCGCCGAGCTGGCCAAGGCGCGCCATCAGGCGTGACGACGGACATCCAGGCCCGCTTGAACGCCGGGACCATCCTGCTGGGCTGAGGCGCGGCTTCTGGACCGAGGCGGGTGTGCGGCCCTATGCCGCCGCGCTCAACATCGGGCGTGTTCCGAAGCGCCTGCAGCAGGTGGTCGGAACCCTTGTCGCCGATCATCATCGCCGTGGCGTTGGTGTTCGCGGCCGGCAGACTCGGCATGACCGAGGCGTCCGCCAGACCACAGGCCCTCCGACGCCGCGCACCTTGAGCTGCGCATCGACCACGGCCTCGGCGTCATCGCCCATCCGGCAAGTCCCGACAGGATGGTACATCGGGATGGAGGCCAGGTGGCACGTAGTCGCGCAGGGCCTGGCCGCTGACGCCCTTGCCGGGCCGGGCCTCGGACGCGACGTAATCGCGCATCTGCGGCTGATCCATGATCTGGCGTGCGATCTCGAGCCCCTCGGCGAGCTGGTCAGACGTCGTCCTCTACCTCAAGCAGATGGTGCGGATCAGCGGCGGGCCAGCGGATCGGCGGAGCGCAGGCTAAGCGTCCCGCGCGCCCGGGGCCGCGCCAGGCAGACCACGTGTGACGGCATTGTCCCCCGCAGAACGAGCCTGCCGCCTCGTCGAAATCGAAGGCGAAGCAGCTGAAGGTGATCTGGATGTTCGGCGCCGGAAGATCCGGCCGGGTGCTGCAGGAAGGCCTGGGCTTGTCCGATCGAGGTGGTCAGGATGCCTCTGCCGGCGGACCACGAAGTCCGCCATGTGGCGAAGCAGGGTGAAGGCCTGCGGACGTCGCTGTTCAAGGTCTGCGTGTTGACCCCGTTCACCAGGTGGGCGCCGACATGATCCTGCAGGTTGTTCCGACGCCGGGCGCGTTCACGATCACCGGAATGCCAAGCTCGCGGAGGCTGCGCCGCGGGCCCGACGCCGGACAACATCAGAATCCGCGGGGTGTTCATGGTCCCGCATGAGAGCGACAACGCCCCGACTGGCCATCGCCCGCCTGCGCTGGCCGCCTTGCAGGTACTCGACGCCGACGGCGCGGCGGTCCTCGAACGAGGATCTTCAGCGCCTGGGCTTCGAGCTCGACCTCAGAGGTTCGCCTTCGCGCCCGGCAGCTTCAGATAGGTCGTCGACGGGACTGCGCAGGCCGGCCTTCTGGGTGAGCTGGGCAGGTCGCCCCCTCTCCCGGCCTCTCGCCATTGTGGTCGCGGTCTGCTCCACGCCCCAGGCCGCGCCGCATCCAGCCAGCGTCCATGATCGGATAGTCCAGCCGGCTGTCGGAGACGCCGACGGGCCCGAGACGCCTCGGTAAGCGCCCGCGCCGCGGCTGTTGGTCTCCATGCGCTTGAAGTACGGGACGCACATCCTTGAAGGCCCAGCCCCGCGCGCCGAGTTCGGCCCAATGGTCGTAATCCCAGGCGATGGCCGCGGACATAGATCATGCCGTTGATCGAGCTGCCGCCGCCGAGCCGCTTGCCGGCGGGCCATACGTCCGCGCGGCCGCCGATCGAGGGATCGGGCTCGAGCTGAGTACTTCCAGTCGAAGTCCGCGTTCTGCACCACGGCTGGATGAGCGCCGGGATCTGGAGCTTGTAATGCTCGGTCGGTCTTTCCCGCTTCGAGCAGCAGGACCTTGACGCCCGCCGCCGCGAGCCGTCCGGCCATGGCGCAACCGGCGGAGCCGCCGCCGACCACGATGATCTCCGCATCTGCCGCTTCGGCCATCGGGTCTCCTGTTCCTCAGACCGGGCGTAAATAACGCAAGAGATTGCCGTCCGGCGCCGCTCGCCCACGCCGATGAAGACGTGCTTGGTCAGCCAGTCGTGCTTGCCGACGCTGCATTCGAAGGTTGGATTGCCGCGCAGGTAATACTCCTCATGCGCCACCGGCGGGCCGTCAGCGAAGGCCCAGTCGCGCAGGCGCTGCATGACGCCCGGCTCGCGTCCCCATAGAAATCCCTTGTTGTTCAAGCAGGATGAGCGTGCCGTCGTCCTCTTCCAGCATGTAGCGGGCGTCGAACACCGCAACGTCGTCGGGCCGGAAATAGGCATAGTCGCCGCCGGAGTAGGGCACCGCCTTGCCCTTGAGGCGCGGGCCCTCAAAGGTCCCGCTCTCCACATAGACCGCCGAGCGCGAGCCGCCGGCCGGCACGTTGGCGATGGTCTGCGCCTTCGGGAAGCTCAGGCGGACCTCCATGACGAACTCCAGCCGCGGGTTGTCCATGGTCGAGAATTGGCTGGTCACGTCAGAGCTCCATGCATTCGCGGTTCAGGGTTTGCGCATCAGGGACGGCGGCCGTTTGCGCGGCGTCCAGGTCCCGCGGCCCGGGAAGTTCTTCAGCACCTCGCCGTCCCATAGGCGGATGGTGCGCACCTTGAAGCGCCACTGGCCGTCGACGTCGCGCACGGCCGTATCCTCGTAATAGCCGGCGAAGCGGAGCACGTAAGGGGGCTCGCCTTCGCACTCCGTCACGAAGGCGAAGGAGCGGATGTACACCGAGCCGTCCGGCCTTCGGCGTGAACTGGACCTGGGTGGTGTGGTGTTGGCGCCCGGGAAACCCCGGGGCGCCGAAGTAGTGGCGGGCGAGCGCGCGAATCCCCTCATGCCCCTCCCAGATGTCGGGGTCCTCGAACACCTCCTCCTTCATCACGCAATCGGCGGTGAAGGTGGCGACCAGGCCTTCGATGTCGCCGGTGTCGAGCGCCCACGCATAGGCGGCCATGAGGTCCTGAAGCGCTAGGCGGTCCTCGACTGAAAGCGTGCTCACTGCGCTCCCCCTCCCCCTTGCACCGGCCATTGAGGCGCCGGCGCTTTATCTTATGCCGCTTCGAACTATCCGTCCGGAAGCGTGCGCCGCCGCAGGGCCTTACGCGCGACGTAACGCAGCAGTCCCGGTCGGGGATGAACTCGTCACGCACGTTATATTCTGTGATTTGGCGTGGCAACATCACGGCGTCGCCGATCACTCCGCGAACCTTCGTCAGCATGGGCGCGGCCGCACGGAGTGCTTGCGGCGTCGACGGGATTCGATGTTGAAGCGGTTTTGGCAAGGATGATATTGGTCGTTACTAATTTGGCGCGCCGGGGCTGATCGCCCGCTCGCCACGGGCTTCTGGACGCGCGAGACTCATGACCGGCGCAACAAGAGGCGTGCTCAGCACCGGTCTGGCGTTCGGGCTGTTGTCCGCGATCGGACCCCTGGCGATCGACCTCTATCTGCCGGCCTTTCCCGCCATGGCGCACGACCTGCACGCATCGCCCGGCGAGGTGCAGCGGACCCTGTCGGTCTTCCTCCTGGCGTTGGCCGCCGCCCAGATTCCGGTTGGCTCGTTCGGCGATCGCTTCGGGCGCAAGCTGCCGCTCTACATCGGCCTCGGACTGTTTGTGGCGGCGTCGATCGCCTGCGCCTTCGCCTCGTCCGTGCATGCGTTGGTGGCGCTGAGGCTCGTCGAGGGCTTCGGCGTCTGCGCGGGCACCGCCGTGTCGCGCGCGATGATCCGGGATCTGCATCAGGGCCACCAGGCCGCGCGGCTGATGGCGATCAGCTTCCTGATCATCGGCGTCTCTCCCGTCCTCGCCCCAGCGGCCGGCAACTTCCTGCTCGCGGTGGTGTCCTGGAGAGGGCTGTTCCTGGTGCTGGCCGTGCTGGGCGTGGGCGGGCTTGTGGTCGCCGCCTTCCTGCCGGAGACGCTGCCGCCGGCACGGCGCAATCCCGGTGCGGCAGCCGATCCTGCCCGCCTACCGCGGCCTGACCGGCAACTTCCGCTTCATGGCCGCGGCGACGATCGCGGGCCTCGCCACCACCATTCCCTACGTCTACGTGACCGCGGCGCCGTTCGTCTTTACCGGCGTCTTCGCCCTTCCCGCCAAGACCTACACCTTGTTGCTCGGCGCGAACGCGGTCTGCTCGATCGGACTGACCCAGGTCTCGCCTGGCTTGATGCGCAAGCTGGGGCCCGCGGCGGCTGATCCTTCGCGCGGCCGGCGGCGGCATGCTACTGACATTGCTGCTTGGCTTGGCGGCGCTTGCGGGCATGGGGGAAATCGCCCTGTTCCAGGTCTATTCAATGCTGCTGTTCTGCGTCGTCGGACTGGCGTTGACGCCGGCGGCGGTGTCAGCGCTCGACGCCGGCTCCGGCGGGGCGGGTGCGACGGCGGGCATGCTCGGCACGATACAGCTGGTCGTGACCGCGAGCGCCAGCGGCCTCATCTCGGTCTTTCCGGCCTTCTCGCTCGCGCCGCTGCTGGGCATCGTGTTCGGCTGCCTGGCGCTCAGCTGGCTGCTCTGCTGGATGACCATGCCGCGCTCCGCGCCGCTGATCGCGGAGGCGGCGGGCCGGCCAACGTGAATACAATCGCGACGGTGAACACCTAGCGCCGTCGTCTCATAGGGAACCTCCAGGCATTGGACACAAGATGGCTGACATTGTTCTTCCTCCGGGGCTGACGCCCGCCAAACTGGACGCCGCGCGCAGGGAGTTCGCCGGCGTGGTCGGCGAAGAGAACCTGTTCTTCGACGCGCTCGATCGAACAAGCTACCGGGACAAGTTCGCCGTCGAGGAGGTGCGACCACCAGCCGCTCGGCGCCATCGCGCCGGTCTCGGCCGAAGAGGTCCAGGGCATCGTGAAGATCGCCGCGCGCATGGGCACGCCGCTCTGGCCGATCAGCCGCGGCAAGAACCTCGGCTACGGAGGCTCCGCCCCGGTGCTGTCGGGCTCCATCGTGCTCGACCTGTCGCGGATGAAGAAGATCGAGGTCGACGTCGAGAACGCCACGGTGCTGATCGAACCCGGCGTCGGCTTCTACGACCTCTACGACTATCTGCAGGCCAACAAGATCCCGTTATGGCTGTCCACGCCGGCCAACAGCTGGGGCTCGGTCATCGGCAACGCCCTGGATCGCGGGGTGGGCTACACCCCCTATGGCGAGAACACCTCCAAGCTCTGCGGCCTCGAAGTGGTGCTGCCGGACGGCGATATGGTGCGGACGGGCATGGGCGCGATCCGTGATTCGTCGACCTGGGCTCTCTACAGGTACGGCTTCGGTCCGGCCTGGGATCAGATGTTCGCCCAGTCGAACTTCGGCGTCGTGACCAAGGCCAACGTCTGGCTGATGCCCGAGCCGGAGTCGGTGCTGGGCATGGACGTGGAATTTGACCGGCCCGAGGACCTGGGGCCGCTGATCGACGCCTTGGGACCGCTCCGCCGCGAAGGGCTGCTGCAGGCGAATCCCACGATCGGCAACTGGATGCGCGCCGCCGCCATCGTCACCCGCCGCTCGGACTGGACCGACAAGCCCGGCGCGCTGGACGACTCCGTCATCGATGCGATCCGCAAGAAGTTCAACATGGGCTGGTGGGGCGTGGGCCTGAGGATCTTCGGTCGCGAGGAGGTCAACAAGGCCGTCTACCCGATCCTCGAAAAGGCGATGACCGACCTGAAACCCCTGAGTCTGAAGCCGTCCAACTGGACCAAAGGCCAGCCGATCGCACCCAACCCCAACATGGGCGTGCCCACCACCTTCCCGCTCCAGAGCGTCAACTGGCACGGCGCCGTGGGCGGCCACATCGGGTTCTCGCCGATCTTGCCGCAGTCAGGGAAGCTGGCGCTGGAGCAGTTCAAGCGGACCTATGCCCGCTACAAGGAATTCGGCATGGACTATCAGGCCAGCTTCGCTTTCGGCGAGCGCCACCTGATCAATGTGAACGCCGTGCAGTTCAACAAAGACGACCCCGACATGATGAAGCGGGTCGATCCCTTCCTGCGGTCCCTGATCGCCGACGCCCGCGCTCGCGGCTACTGCGAATACCGCACCCACCTCGACTACATGGACACGGTCGCGGGCACCTACGACTTCAACGACCACGCGCTTGGGCGGCTGAATCAGCGCGTGAAGGACGCGCTCGACCCGGCCGGGATCATCGCGCCCGGCAAGAGCGGAATCTGGACATCCACCCAAGCCAAGGGGCGTCACGCATGAGCCGCGCCATCAAGATCTCGGTGATCGTCCTCGCTGCCCAGGTGCTCGCAACCGCGACGCTCGCCGAGGACGCGGCCCCAAGGCCCGCCGCCGCGACGCAGCTCGACGGCAAGTCGCTGTTTCACGAGAAGTGCGCCATGTGCCACGGCCCGGGCGGCATGGGGACGGCCCTTCTCGCCCGCCGCGTCCAGCCGGCCGAACTGGAGAAGCGCGGCGACCTGAAGGCCGACTACGTCTTCCAGTACGCACGCCGCGGCCTGGGCAACATGCCGTATATAACCCCGGGCGAAGTGAGCGACGCTCAGCTTCGCGCCATCGCGGCCTATCTCGCGACCGGGCCGCACGGAGGACAGTGATGGCGGCTGACCCGAATCCCAACCGCCGCACCGTGCTCGCCGGGGCCGTCTTGGCGAGCGTCGCGGCCGGCCCCGCCGCCTTCGCCGCGACAGCCGCCGCCGCGCCGACGCTGACGCTGTTCGATCCCGACGATCCGACCTCCTGCGCGTTCGCCGCCACGAGCCGCGTCCGGGGCGGCCAGGTCGCCGCCATCGAGGGCGACCGCATCCGCCTGGCGCGCCGCCTGTTCACGGAGCAGCGGCCCCGCAGCATAGCGGCCGTGACCCGGTACGCCGACCTTCTGCTGCTGGCCGGGAGCGCCGAGGACGAGGGCTATCGCCGCATTCGGGTCGTGCGCCTCAAGTCGTCGGACGGCGTCGGCCCGCTGTTCCAGTGGTCGGTCACGAGGGCCTGATCCGGACCCGACAAACCGACTCCGCGCTCGTCCAGATCCAGGCGCTGAAGGTGTTGTCAGATGGCGGTGTGGCGACGTCAGGCTCACGGCGCCTTCAAGTGGCCGCGGCATAGGCTCTCGATCTGCCTGCAGGTGTTCACCAGCTCGTCGCGCATCATCGCCTCGTTCTTGTAGTAGCGTACCGACGGCGCGGTGATCGTGAGGCAGTAGGCGGCGCCGGTTTCGTCTCGCACCGCCATCGCCATTGCGCAGGCTCCCTCGGACACCTCCTCCATGTCATAGGCGATCCCCGACTGCTTCACCGCTTCGATATCAGCCAGCACGGCGTCGATGGTGCGTGCGCCCTTGCCGGTTGGAGGATCCAGCGGTGTGGGAATGACAGCCAAAGCCTCCTCGCGGGACATGCACGCCAGCTGCGCCTTTCCGGCCGCCGAGTAGCACGGGCTAAGTTCGATCGACGGCGAGATCACCATGTGAAAGGGCTGATCGGACGCGACCTGGTCGACGAAGGTGATCCGTCCATGCCGGATCGTGGTGAGCACCACGGTTTCCCCGACCTTTCGGCACAGTTCCTCGATCAGCGGACGTACGCTTGACTTGAAGTCGGAGTAGGCCCCGGCCGCCAGATGGGTCACGGTGCTGCCCAACAGCAAGCCGCCGTTCACCACATCGGCGGCGACGAATTGCTCCAGCTCCAGCGCGTTGACGATGCGCTGAACGGTGGCGCGGGGCAGGCCAGTCGCCTTTGCGATCTGCCCCAGGCTGAGTCCCATCTGCCGGCCCTGCAGCGCGCGCAGAATTGCGGCGATGCGCGAGACGATCTGCATGCCGCCTTCGTCGGGGCGCCGCTTGGCCGTGTTGGGCGCCACCGGGCCCCGGCGCGCGGGTTCGCGATTGTCAGTCAAAACAAGCCCTTCCTTCCTGCGGTCAGCCGGACTTCCGGACAGATGCAACCTCAAGTTCTGCGCGAAAGTAAATCCGGAAATCAATGACCGCGAACCGGTGTCCTCGTTGACAAACTTTTCAGCCTAGCGATACTGCCGCCCGCCAGCCGATACAGCGTATCATTATATTCGGCGAAGCACACGAGAATGGCGCGCACATTCGACGCGCCTCGGTTTGGGAAGACGCGATCATCGTCGCAGCCGCCACAGGGGCCGCTGTCTGCGATCCATAGGGAGGGGGACCAAACTAATGACAATCCAACACCAAACTTCCGCCGGCCGCGGCCGCGCGGCAGAATCCTGGCGCAACGGCGCGTCGCGAGGAGCACTTATCCTGGCCGCGTCGCTGGGCGCGGCTTTCGCCTTCGCCAGCGCCTCATACGCCGCTGACGCCGCTGGCCAGAACGCGGCGCCCACGGTGGAAGAGGTCGTCGTCACCGCCACCAAGGAAGCCAAGGCGGTGAACGTCTCGAAGGTTTCGGTCAGCATCGCGGCCTACAGTCAGCGCGACCTGGACAACGCGGGCGTCAAGACGGTCCAGGACCTGTTCACCCGCACGCCGGGCGTGAACTTCACGAAGCAAGCCGCCTTCGGCAGCGGGTTTACGTCAATTGCAATCCGGGGGGTGCAATCCCGCACCAGCCAGCCGACCACGGGCGTCTACATTGACGATACGCCGCTCTACAGCTTCGGCAACAACACGAATCTGGGCGGCAGCAACGCCTACCCGATCATCTTCGATCTGGCGCGCGCCGAAGTGCTGCGCGGTCCCCAGGGCACGCTGTTCGGCTCGGGTTCGGAAGGCGGCGCTGTCCGCTTCATCACCAACGAACCGAGCGTCAGCCACGCCAGCTTCTATGGTCGCGGCGAGGTCTCCGGCACCCAAGGCGGCGGCGTGAACTACGCGGCCGGCGCCGCCGAAGGCGGTCCGATCGTCCAGGACAAGCTCGGCTTCCGCGTCAGCGCCTCCTACCGCCACGACAGCGGCTGGGTCGATCACTGCGTGCCGGCGGTCGGTGTCGCGGGATGTGCGTCTGTCGCGCAGGCGGACGCCAACACCATGGACACCTCGGTGTTCCGCGGCGCCCTGCTTTGGAAGCCCGTGGACTGGCTGTCGATCGAACCGTCGGTGCATTATCAGAAGTTCCACCAGGCCAACCCCAGCGAAATCGAACTCGACATCTCCAACCCCAGCAAGGGCGTGTTCCGCCAGGCTCACTCCAAGAACCAGCCGGTGACCGACCAGTTGTTCATCCCCACGCTGAAGCTTGAGGCGAACCTGCCGGGCGTAGTCGCGACGTCTTCGACGTCATATGTTTGGCGCAAGAACCGCTTCTTCACGGATTATACGGTCTATCAAGATTTCTTCTTCTTCGATAACCCGTTCCCGCTGACCGGACTCCCCAACGACTACGGCCTTGGCATCTACGGCATCACCCAGAACGACTTCTCAGAGGAATTCCGGCTCGCGTCGGCGAATCCCGACGCACGCCTGACCTGGGTCTTGGGCGGCTTCTTCGATGTTTCGCGCGAAGTCGACTACGCCCACGTGGTCCACCCCAATCTGCCGGACCTGATCCTGTCGCGCTTCGGCGTGCCGATCGAAGCCGTCCTGGGCGTGAAGCCCTACCAGGGGACCTACGTCGCCTATAACAACGTCAATACGACGGACAAGCAGGAGGCCGTCTTCGCCAACGTCAACTACAAGCTGACGGACACCGTCAAGTTCACGGCTGGCGGCCGCTACGCCCACTACAGCGAACACGTGAACAGCTTCATCGCCGGGCCGTTCAACGGCACCGACGGCGAGACCTTCGTCGGCGACACGAGCGGCAGCACCTTCGATCCGAAGCTGGCGGTCACCTGGCAACCGGACGACACGAGCCTGTTCTACATTTCAGGCTCCAAGGGCTACCGGCCGGGCGGCTACAATCCGCAGGTCAACAACGCACAGCCGGCGTGCCAAGCGGTCCTGGCCGCGGAAGGTCTGACGGTGCCGCGCACCTACGGTCCGGACTCGATCTGGAGCGTGGAGGCCGGCACGAAGCAAAGGCTGTTCAACGACCGGCTCGCGATCGACTTCAGCGTCTATCATACGAACTGGGACAACATTCAGCTGTCAGAACAGATCGCTGGATGCGGGTTCGGCGCGATCCTGAACCTGGGATCGGCCGAGACCCAGGGCTTCGATCTGAACCTGCAATCGCGGATCGGCGACCACATCAAGTTCGACATGGCGGTCGGCTACACGGACGGCTACTTCACCAAGAACGCCTATGTCGGCAAGCCTGTCGACCAGGCCGTGGCCAAGGGCGACAAGATCTCGGGCCTGTCGGCCGGCCCGGCCATCCCGCCTTGGACGATCACGGCCAGTTTGGAATACGACTTCACCTTGGCCGATCACGACGCCTACGGACGGATCGAGGACACCTACCACAGCAAGAACTCCGGGCCGTTCAGTCAGCAGAACCCGGCCAACACCGTCGTCTATGACCCGGAAGTGCCGGACGAGCCGGCGAACAACATCATCAACATCAGGGCCGGCGTGCTGATCCATGGCGCCGATGTCTCCTTGTTCGTCGACAACCTGGCGAACGCCCATCCGATGATGTCGACCTTCCACGTCGGCCAACGCGGACCGGGAGACGCCGACCACCGCTACTTCTCAAATACCTTCACGCCGCGCACCATCGGCGCCAACGTGACCATGCACTTCTGATCGCGACGCGGGGGTGACCCCGCGGACGTAACGGCAAGATCCTCCCCCGCCCCAACCCGGGGGAGGATCGATCGCCCGAAGCGATCAATGCGTTTTCCGGGCTGAGCCTGGCCAACTCTGGAGGCGACCAATGACTAATCCACGCCTGAAGGCGGACTGGGCTTTGGCCGTGCTGTTGCTCGCGCTTGTCGCGGGCGTCCCAGCGACCAGCGCCGGGGCCGCAGACCACCTGCCCTATCCCGACATCGCCGACGTCTCCCACGCCTCGCCAGGCGCGGCGGCGGAGTTCCAGGCCTTCTTCACGCCCAAGAGCGCACACGACCCCAAGGCGCTGATGGACAGGTTCTCCAAGGACGGCGTGCTCTACATCGACGCGACCTCCGGCGGGGTCTGGCCGAGCTGGGAGTCCCTGAACGGCATCTTCTCGGGCTTCCTGCCCAAGGCGCCGCCCGCCGCCCTGTCCTATCCGCTGCGCATCTACGGCGACCGCCATAGCGCCCTCGTCGCCTTCGTCGACACGCCCGAGCTGTTCGGGCACGAGCTCAGGATCCTGGGCGCCGTCAGCTTCGACAAGGACGGCCGGGTGATCCGCTGGATGGACTATTGGGACGGCCGCAGCTCGGGCGCGAAGAACAAGATCGCGCCGAACTACCCCACCGACTTCCACGACGACATCGGAAACGCCACGGGGACGATCGCGGACGTCGCGGGCAAGCTGGAGAAGGCCTTCGCCTCGGGCGACGCCGCCGCCGCGGCCGCCATGTTCAGCCCCGACGCGACCTTCGAGGACATGGCGCTGCACAGCCAGATCCTGGGTCGCCTGGCGATCGGACGCTACCTCGCCCGCGCCCTGGCCAAGGCGCCCTACGGCCCGGGCGCGGCGCTGGCGCACGTGGTCGGGTCCGACCAGGGCGGCGGCTACGAGTGGCGCGCGGCGCCGTCCTTCCCGATGAAGCGCGGCAATACGGCGCTGGCGCTGGACAAGCACGGGCTGATCACGCACCTGACCGTCGTCTACGACAGCTCGCTGCTCAGCGACGCCGACTATCAGTCCATGGCGCTGCTCACCATCGAGCCCTAGGGGTTCCGACGGGTTTTCGAGCCGAGCGGGCCTGACACGCAGGCCTCTCGGAGCGCCGCCCGACAGAGGCCCCGTTCGGTCAGCTGAACCGTTTGTGGAAGTGCCTCAGGAGCTTCGCCAGCAGAACGTCGAGCTGGTCCAACTCCTTCTTGTCCAGCGCGTCCAGGAACATGTCCCGCTCGCGGGCGCGCCATATGGGCTGCACCTCTTCGTACACCTTCCGCCCGGGCTCCTCGAGCTTGAGGATGCTCTCGCGGCGATCTTCAGGATTGACGTGGCTGCTGATCCGACCGGACGCGGTCAGCCGCGCCACGCTGCGGCTGACGCTGTTTTTCGGCCTGCCGGTCAGGGCGCAAATGGTCTGAGCGGTCATCGGGCCGTAGTCGTAGAGATTCCCGAGGACCGCGTACTCGTCCCTCAACATGTCGAAGCGCTTTTGCATCTCGGCAAACAGCGGCATGGAATAGTAGTTGCCCAGCAGCATCATCCGCCGGCCATGCCAGTCGTCGTCCGCCGCGATCAGATAATCGCGGAACTCGCGCGAAATCGCGCCGTTGGATGTTCTGGGCGCCTTGGGTTTGCGCGACAAGCAGATACCTCCCGCCTCAAGCCCCGAGCCTCTGACGGGATGCGGCGCATCTGGCAAGTCCAAATGAGGCGTCGCCGGCCGACGCTCAATGTCCGGCAGAGTCCCCCGAACGTCCCGCCAATATAGTTCTATATGGTACTCTCTTGACATGGTTCCAGATGGGACTAGAGATTATGGATCGGTCGTCTCCGGATAAGGCCCCTCTTGTTTGAAAGGGGTCTGACGAATCGTCTGCCGGCGCGGGAGAGCGTGTTCGCGCGGGGCCGTCCGCCATTCACAGAGCCCTTTCGGGGGTAGAGTTCAGAGGGGATCACGACATGGTAAATACGGCTGCTCGCGTCCGCCGCAGAAGACTGGCGGCGCTTATGTGTGGCTGCGGACTCGCCCTAGCGGCGGTTCAGGCCCAAGCCCAAGATCAGACCACGACGTCGCAGGGCGCGGCGTCTTCGGACTCGACCCTGAAAGAGGTGGTGGTGACCGCCCGGTTCCGGGCCGAGAACGTGCAGAAGACGCCTCTGGCTATCACGGCGGTCAGCGGCAGCGAGCTTGACGCCCGCAGCGTCACTGGCGTGACCAGCTTGAGCGGCCAGGCGCCGAACCTCGTGATCAATCCCGGCGGCGCGGGCTTCGGCCCGTCGGCCTTCGCGACCATCCGCGGCATCGGGATGAACGACTTCTCGCTGGCGTTCGAGCCGGGCGTGGCGATCTACATCGACGACGTCTACCAAGCCCGTCCGATCGGCGCGGCGATGGACCTCCTCGACCTCGACCGCGTCGAGGTGCTGCGCGGCCCGCAAGGAACGTTGTTCGGCCAGAACGCCATCGGCGGCGCGATCCGCCTGATCTCGAAGAAGCCCAACGGCGACGGCGGCGGCTACATCGAGGCCACGGGCGGCAACTTCAGCCACCGCGAAATCCGCGGCAGCTGGGATATGACGATCATCCCTAACCGCCTGTTCGCTCGCGTGTCGGGGTCTTCCAAGACGCTCAACGGCTATATGACCGTTCTCGACTTCGCCTGCGCGAACCCGACCCTGGCCGGCAACATCAAGCCGACCACCACCTCGCCGGACTGCAAGGTGGACACCGAGGGCGACACCAACATCCAGTCGGGCCGTCTGGCGCTGCGCTACGTCGCCAGCGACGCGCTCGAGATCAACCTCATCGCCGACTACGAGAACCAGCATCAGAAGCAGGCCGCCGACAAGCTGTCCGTGATCGATGCGGGGCCGAACTCAGGCTTCACGCCCATCTGGAACGCGACGGTGGCGATCCCGACCTACGGCGTGCCCTATGATGGCCGGTTCGTCACCAACAGCCCCTACACGACCTACAACAACTTCCACTCGGCGATCACGGGGCTCGACTACCCCAACGCCAACGACGTCGTGCAGTACGGCATTAGCGGTACTGTCGACTGGAAGATCGCGCCGAACATTTCGCTGAAGTCGGTGACGGCCTACCGCCACTATGACTCGACCTTCGGGGTGAACTCCTCCGGTTCGCCCGAAGCGATCAACATCACCGTCAACCACGACCCCCACAAGCAGTTCAGTGAAGAGCTCACGCTGACGGGCACCACGGGGCCGCTGGATTGGACCGTGGGCGGCTACTACTATCACGGCAAGGACGGCGACTACGGCACCGCCGAGGTCTATCCGCCCGACATCCTGGCCTTCTACTACGACGACGAGCAGAAGCAGACCAGCAAGGCGGCCTTCGTCCACGGCGTCTATCACGTCACCGACAAGCTCAGCGTGACGGGCGGCATCCGCTACACCGACGAGACCAAGTCGATCACCATCCTGCGGCGGTCGCTGATCACGGGGACCCTGCTGTTCCCGATCACGCCTCTGTCCGAGGATGACAAGAAGTGGTCGCCGATGGGCAACGTGTCCTATCAGTGGACCCCGAACCTGATGACCTACGCTCAGGTCTCCACGGGCTTCCGGGGCGGCGGGTTCAGCCCGCGCCCGAACGACCAGACCCAGATCAAGTCGTTCGGCCCCGAGTCGCTGACCACCTATGAGGCCGGCTTCAAGTCGACCTGGCTCGACCATCGCGTTCGGTTCAACGCCGCGGCGTTCTACTCGAAGTACGCGGGGATCCAGCTGCCGTCGCTATACGTGGACAGCAACGGGATCATCGCCACGGTCACCCAGAACGTCGGCAAGGCGCACATCGAAGGCTTCGAGGCGGAGCTCCAGGCTCGGCCCGTCGGCGCCTTGCTGATCGACGCCAACTTCGGCTGGCTGCACTACAAGAACGACGACCTCGGCGCAGCGACCGGCATTGCCGGCGGCCCCACGCTGAACACCGTTCCGCCGCGCACGCCTAAGATCACCCTCGGCGTCGGCGGCCAGTATGCGTTCGACCTCGGCGGCTCCACGCTCACGCCGCGGCTCGACGTGGTCTACCAGTCGAAGGTCTACTTCGACTCGGCCAACACCCAGCTCGCCTCGCAGGACGGCTACGCCCTCCTGAACGGGCGGGTGACCTGGGCCCCCGCCGAAGGCGACTGGTCCGTGTCGGTGTGGGCGACCAACCTGACCAACAAGGTCTACTCCACGGGCGCGCTGAACTTCGTCGAGGGCTTCGGCACCAACGAACTCAGCATCGCCCCGCCCCGCGAGTGGGGCGTGACGGTTCGCAAGAACTTCTAACCCATCTGCGGCTCCCGCCTCCCTCAAGGGGGGCGGGGGCCGCGCCGACTTGCTTCTCCCCGAAGCTTAAACGCAGGCGCACCCCGCCTGCGTTTTTTTTGCGCCGGCCGCCGGGCCCTGGGCCGCGCCGTCATCGACCCTAGCCGGCGCGAGAGCTGAGGGCGGCGACGGCGACGGCGGGGCCTACGTGGGAGCCATCGATCGATCGCCCCAGGGCGTGGCTCGTCGTCGGGGTCAGCGCGGGGACGCGGCGGAGGGAAAGCCCAGGGCGAGGCCGCTCACACACGCGAGCAGAAGCGCGCCGGCCTGGGACCGGCGCGGGGGCGATCTGAGGATGCGCCGTCTATCGCGCGAGGACGATCAGACCGCGAGGGCGTGACGGGGCGGTTTGGCGATCACGAACATGGCCAAGGCGCCGGCCAGGCACATGGCCGAAACGACGGCGAACACCGGCGTATAGGTGTGGATCTGGTCGTAGACATAGCCGGCCACCACCGGCGCGAGGGCGCCCAGGGTGGACTGCACGCCGGACGCCAGGCCGAAGACGCCGGCGTAGGCCTTGGCCCCATAGTAGTTCGCCAGCAGCGTGATCATGCAGATCATCGAGGCCGAACCGCCGGCGCCGAGCAGAGCCAAGGTGATAAACAGATCCGCGCCCGGCTTGATCCAGATGAAGGCGAGCATGCCGGCGGCGTTCAGGAGCAGCGAGCCCGCCCAGAGCAGCCGCGGCTCCACATAGTCTCCCAGGACGCCCACGATGGCGTGGGCTACGAACCCCGCCGCCACCGAGAAGGACAGGGCGAAGGCGGCGTCGGTGGGCGTGATCCCCCGATCCACCATGTGCGCCACGCCCTGGCCGAGCACGAGCGAGATGCTGCAGCTGAAACCGAGCGCGCTGGCCATCAGGATCCAGAGCATGGGCGAGCGCAGGGCCTCACCGGCGGTCCAGTCGCGGGTGGTGACGTAGACCCGCGCGGCGGACGCGGCGATCGGCTGGCCGGCATCGTCCGGAACCGCGCTCGGCGCGGCGACGCCGTCCGGAAACTGGCCGATGTCGCCTGGCCGGTCGTGCACGAGGAAGGCCGAGACCGCCACGGCGACCCCGCCGGCGGCCGCGATCAGCCACCAGCCCATCCGCCAGTCGCCGTGCGCCATTCGGGTGACCCAGTCCAGCAGGGGCGCGGCGAAGAATCCGCCGATGCTGCCGCCCGACAGGAGAACCGCCATGGCCAGGGCCCGGCGACGGACGAACCAGTACGCGACCGCCTGCTGCATCGGGATCGGGCCGCCCACGCAGTCGGACAGGCCGATCAGAACGCCGCAGGCCAGAATGGCCTCGAAGCCGGTGGTGACGGCCGTGGCCATCCAGACCGCGCCGGCCACCAGCATCAGATTGCCGATCACCATGGTCCAGCGGATGCCGATGCGCGCGATGAGCATGGCGACCAGGGGGCCAGGCAGCCCGGTCATGATCATCAGGACCGCGTAGATCACCCCGATCATGGCGCGGCTCAGGTGGAGCTGGGCGCCCATGTACGGATTCAGGATGCTGGCGCCGTAGAGCGGCAGGGCGAGGTTGATCGCCATCACCACCCACATCGCGGCCACCAGGGGCCAGCCGTAGAAGCTCCGCTGGCGTCTCAGCCAGTCCAGGGCCGAGGTCGCGGCGTTCACGGCGCCTGCTCGCCGGTCACCGCCGGCCAGTTGGGGCGCATGCCGTAGAAGGACTCGTTGAGCAGCACTTCGATCTGCCGGATCTGTCCGCCGGTGACCTTGAACATCTCCATGATCTGCCAGGCGAACGGCCGCTTCACGCCGATCTGCACGGTGCGGCCGTCGGTCAAGGTGACCTCATGCACCGCGCCGGAGTGATCGAGGAACGAGAGGCTGAACACCGCGCCATACTCCTCGTCCACGATCGGATAACGCCGGTCCCGGATGCGGGTGACGAACCGGAAGTAGCCGGTCGCGAACTGCTCGGCGGGCCCCAGCGCGTAGAACGGCGGATCGCCGGGCTTGTCGAACTCCGGCGCGTGGGTGGCCATCACGCCGTTGTCCATCCGGTCGCATTCCGGCGCGATCGGGGCGGTCTTTCGCCCATCGTTGCGTTCCAGGATCTGGAAATAGGCGTCCGCGGCGGCGATCATCTCCTCGCGCGGGCGCCGAGCGTCTGCGGGAACGGGCGCGGTCCAGACCGGCATCGGCTTGCCCATGGCCTCGAGCTTCTGCGGGCCGTCCTTATAGAAGAGGATCGGATCGCGGGAGACCACCGTCTCCGCCTCGGTGATCAGCCCGTTCTCGAGCTTGATCCTGAGGCCGAAGATCACCTCCACGCCGTTTTCGTGCATCACGCCGAGGAATCCGGCCTGCTGGGCGACAGGGTCGGCCGCGATGTGGGTGTAGACGCCTCGCCCGTCGCAGGTGGCCCAGAACCCGTCGCCAATCTCCAGCAATTGGCTGTTCTCGGTGAACCGGACGTTGGGCGACAGCGGCGCGCGCTGCGGATCGCGCCCGGCCACGGCGTCGAGATAGGCCTCTACGGCCGCAACCAACTCCGCACGGTTCAAGCTTGTCGCTGTCTGCACGCCGTTTTCCTTCTCGGAGGGAACGGCTGAACCGCCGTCCAAAATTGTTCCATACGTGACTATCTGAACGTAGCGCGGCGGCAAGGGCTGTCAACCAAGTGTGCGATTGGCGGCATTTGGAACCGCGTTGACTGTTCCGAATGGGACCATTAGACAGGTTCCGTTGTTGGAGGAAAGTCGTCTTGAATTCGTTGGACCGGCCGGCGCTGCTTGGCGTCCTGGACGCCTATCTCGCGGCGCTCCGCGTGCGCGACCCCTCTGGCCTGCCGCTGGCGGACGACGTGCGGATCACCGAGAACGGGCAGGTTCTGACCTTCCACGAGGGGCTTTGGGCCACCGCCCGGGGCCGGGCGGAATACCGGCACGGCTTCGCCGATCCCCAATCCCAGCAGGTCGGCATGATCGGTTTGGTGGACGAAGCCACGGGCCCCGCCGTCGTCGGCCTGAGGATCAAGCTGGTCGACGGCCGGATCGTAGAGATCGAGAGCCTCGTCGCCCGCGCCTCCGAGATGCTCTTCCAGCCCGAAACGGTCCTGACCCCTCGCAAGGAGCTTCTGGACCCGGTCGCCCCCTCCGAAAGGCTCGGCCGCGAGCAGATGGCGGCGGTGGCCGACCTCTATTTCCAGGGCCTGGCGAAGGCCACGGGGCGGGACCTCAAGATGCATCCCGCCTGCAACCGCTACGAGAACGGCTTTCTGGCGACCAACAATCCCGACCGCGAGGCCATGTTCCAGATGGGCTGCAAGGCCCAGTTCGACACGGGCTTCTCCACCATCATCAGCGAGATCAGGGACAAGCGCATCCTGATGGTCGACGAGGAGGCCGGGCTGGTCTTCACCTCGGTGTTCTTCGAACACGACGGAACCGAGGACGAGACGGTGTGGTCGGACGGCTCCGAGCATGAGCTGGATCCCTACTACCGCCGGCCCATGGCCTATTTCATCTTCGAGCTGTTCAAGATCCGCGACGGCGAAATCCGCGAGATCGAAGCGGTCCTTGTCACGGTTCCCTTCGGTCTGAAGCCGGGGTGGCCGGCGCTGGCGCCGGCGGCGGACGCCGAGGTGCTGACGCGACTCGTCGACAGCTACCTCGATGCGCTGACGGCGCGGGACCCGCGGCGCCTGCCGGGCGCGGACAAGGCCCGGCATACGGAGAACGGCCAGCCTATCCAGTTCGGCAAGGGCCTGTGGGGCGCGGCCGCAGGCCCCGTCACCTATCGGAACGTCGTGGTCGATCCCGAGGCCGGGCAGGCGGGCGGCTTCTTCGTGGTCACCGAGCACGACGCCAAGGTGATCGTGGGCTTCAGGCTGAAGGCGGACGGCGGCCGCGTCGCCGAGCTCGAAACCATCGTCGTGCGCCCGGTGTTCGGCACGCTGTTCAGCGCCGAGATGACCGAGGTTCAGGCCCCGTTCCTGGCGGACGTGCCCGTCTGGGCCCGCCTCAGCCGAGACGAGGCGGTGCAGATCGCGAACTACTATTGCGACGGAATCCAGCAGGCGAACGGGGACGTCATCCCGTTCCATGAGAAGGTCTATCGGACCGAGAACGGCCTTCGCACCACCGGCACGGACGCGCTCGGCGACGAGACGCTCTATACCGACGAGATGCAGCGGCTCGGCCCCGCAGAGCAGATCAACACCAAGTTCTTCGCCTACATCCAGCGGATCCGCGACCGCCGCTTCCAGATCTACGACCGCCGGCGCGGCGTGGTGTTCGGCGTCGTGATGTTCGACCACCCCGCCGACCTCGAATACGTCGACCGGGCCGACGGCGTGCGGGCGCCGATGCCCGCGGAGAGCTTGCGGCCGTCGTCGGCGCTGATCTCGTACATGTTCAAGATCGAGGACCGGCGGCTGCGCCAGGTCGAGACCGCCTACATCATCGTGCCCTACGGCGCGCGCTCAGGATGGAGCCTGTGATGCAACAGCCGACCATGACCGACTCAGCGACGCTCGAGCACACGGCGGACCAGTGCATCGAGGCGCTCGTGGCGCGCGATCCGCAGCGCCTCAAGCTCGCGCCCGACGTCCGCTACACAGAGAACGGGATCACCCTTCCGCTGGGCCACGGCCTCTGGCGCACCGTGTCCGCCGCCAGAGACACCTACAAGCTCACCGTGGCGGACCCAGAGGCGATGCAGGCGGTTCACTTCCGCGTCGTCGAGGAGAACGGCGATCCCGTCTTCCTGGTCCTGCGCATCAAGGTGGCAGGGGACGCAATTTCCGAGATTGAAGCGCTGGTGGCGCGCGATCCGGAGAGCGCGGGCGTCGTCACCCCGCTGGACCCCAGCTTCTTCGAGACGGTCCCCGAGGGACTGCGCACGTCGGGCCCGGCCATGTGCGAACTGGCCGACCGCTACTTCGATGCGATCGAGACGTGCGACGCCGAGGATCTCCAGTTCGACCCGCGCTGCACACGGCGCGAGAATGGCGACCAATCCACCAGCAACCCGGGCCGGACCGAGGACTTCGTCGGCGAGGGGTTCCACGGCTACGCCCTGGACTGCAAGGCCCAGTTCGCCACGCGCATGTGGAGCTTCATCGAGGCCGTCACCGACCGCCGCCACGTGGCCGTCGACGAGGAGCGCGGGCTGCTGGTCGACATCGTCAGCTTCATGCACCCGGGCCTGCCGGTGAGCTTCACCGCGCCCTCGGGGGCGCAGATCACGATGCCCGGCTATGGCCGCCGGCCCAGCACCTTCGTGATCGCGGAGCTGTTCAAGTTCGAGGGCGGGCGGTTCCGCCAGATCGAGGTCATCGGCGTGCCGCTGCCCTATGGCGCCGCCCAGGGCTGGTAGCGGCTTCGACCAAATCGCAGCGGGACAAGAAGGGACATAAGGATGACGACCGGAAAATCCGACGCGGAACGCGAGCGGCTCATCGGCGTGATGAACAACTATCTCGCGGCGCTGGAAGCGCACGATGTCGGGCGGCTCAAGACCGGCGCCACGCTGCGCTACACCGAAAATACCCGCGCGCTGCCGCTGGGAAGCGGCCTCTGGCGGACGATCTGCGGCCGCCGCCCGGGCGGTCACTACTTCGCCGACGTCGATCGCGGACAGGTCGAGTTCTGGGGCGTCGTGGACGAGATGGGCGCGGACGCGATCTATGGCGTGCGCCTGCGCGAGGAAGGCCGGCTGATCACCGAGATCGAGACCGTCGTGGTGCGCGGCAAGCGGAGCAACTTCTTCGAACCAGACGTGGTGGCCGAAGAGAACCCCGGCTTCCACAAGGAACTCGCGCCGGCCGAACGCACCCCTCGCGAGCGGCTCATCGAGATCGTCAATCTGTACTTCGACGCCATCGAGCTGAGCGACGGCGACCGGGTGCCCGTCACCGACGACTGCCGCCGGCTGGTGAACGGCACGCTGGACAGCGTGATGGACCCCAACCAGCTCGATACGCTCCAAGCCCACCGGGCGCTCAAAGTCGCCGAGCAGATGACGGCCGGCCACTACGCCTACATCGAGGCGTTGCGCGCGCGACGGTTTCCGGTCGTGGACGAGGCCCGCGGCCTGGTCCTCTGCCACCTGCTCTTCGATCATCCCGGCGATCTGAAGCGGGCTGACGGCGAGCTGCCTTGGCGCCATCCCGACAGCACCCTGGCCTTCGAGGTCTTCAAGGTGCGCGGCGGCGTGCTCGAAGAGGTCTGGGCGATCGGAACGGGGCTTCCCTACGGCATCGACGCCGGCTGGCCCGCTTGACGTAAGAGCGGCCACGCGCCGCCGCCGCGCGAACGCGGCTTCTGGATTTTGAAGGAAATGACATGACGATGCCCCTTACCGACGCGCCGACCAGCGAGCGCACCCGCCTCATCGGCGTGATGGACGGCTATCTGGGCGCGCTGGCCGCGCACGATCCGGGACGGTTGCGCCTCGCGCCCGACGCTCGCTGCACCGAGGACGCCCAGGAGCTGCCGCTCGGCAGCGGTATCTGGCGGACCGTGCGGGCCATCCGGCCCGGCGGGCAGTACTTCGTCGACGAGCAGGCCGGACAGGTGGAGTTCTGGGGCGTCATCGACGAGATGGGGCGCGACGCCATCGTCTCCATCCGGCTCAAGGTCGACGGTCGTGTGATCAGCGAAGTGGAGACGCTTCTGACCCGCGCCGCCGGCGACTACTTCGACCCCCCGGTGATCCTGAAGGATGCGTCGTCGGGCTTCCACCGCGTGCTGCCGGCGAATGAACGGTCCCCGCGCGAGCTGCTGATCGGCGCCGCCAATCTCTACTTCGACGCCATCGAGCAGTCCGATGGCGCTCTCGTGCCGGTGCTCGGTGACTGTCGCCGGTTCGTGAACGGCACGCTGGACAGTCTGGACGACCCCAGCAAGTTGGCCGCGGACGCTCAGTATCGGACGCTGGACGTCGTCGAGCAGATCACCGAGGGCCACTACGCCTACATCGAGGCCCTGAGGAACCGCCGCTTCCCCATCGTCGACGAGTCCCGCGGCATCGTCGTCTGCCATGTCATGTTCGATCACCCGGGCGATCTGCCCAGGGCGGGCGGGAGCATCCCCTTCGGCTGGCCCAACAGCATGCTCTTCACCGAGGTGTTCAAGGTCGTGCGAGGCATGATCGAGGAGGTCTGGGCGCTCGGAACCGCGTCGCTGCCCTACGGCAGCCAGTCGGGTTGGCGGGCCTGACGCCTCCGCCCCGCCCTCACCCCAACATCGCCCTTCGAGAGGAAGACATGCGCCAGCTCACGCCCATTCGACCCGTACCGCCAATGCAGCGCGACATGGACCTCGTGGCCAACCGGCTTGCGTCCACCACCGTCCTCGACGGGAGGTCGTTCACCCTTGAGTTCGAGGACGGATCGCAGACCTCGATGGCGCTGTCGGCCTCCCATGTCCAATGGAGCGCCGTGACGTCGGACGGGGACCAGAAGAGCGGTGAGGCCGCCTATGACGCCGTCGAGATCCGGCCGGGCGTGTTCTTCGTCGACTTCGTGGCGGCCGACGGCTCCATGGCCTTCTCTCACGTGATCGATACGCTTGATGGCCGCGCGCTCACGGTCTGGAACGAAGGGGTCAAGACGGGCGGCGTCCCTGACCTGCGCGAGTTCCTGCGGCCGTCGAGGATTGTCGGTCACGAGGGCCCCTACGAGCCCTTCCAGGAAACCCGGGAACTGCTCGGCAAGCGGCTCTTCTGCGAATACAGCCGAGAGGCGGCGCTCGAGCACATCTACGTCAATTCCGTCACCATCGTCTGGCACTGGCTCCTGAGCCCGCCCGAACTGAAGCAGGAAGTGGGCATCGAGGCGGTGTCGATGTGGAAGGTCGGCGACGAGCTCTATCTCATCTCGACGCGCGGCGAGGAGCCGATCCAGCTCACCCTGCTCATCGATCTGAAGCAGATGAGAAACGTCGGCCGCCTGTTCGGCTTCGGACACTTCGGCGTGGTGGATCGCCGCTGCGGCGCGAAGGTCACCTTCCTCGGCGCCTTCGACTATCCGGAAGGCTACTTGCCCGGCTGACCGGAGCCGACCTCCGTTAAGGCGCGAGCGTCGCGCCCTGGACCGTGGCGGCGCCCTGCAGGGCCCCCGTCGCGGCGTCTGGGCCGACGAACACGCGGTACCGGCCGGGGTCGAGCCGCCAGCGGCCAGCCGTCGCGTCCCAGTCGGCCAGCAGGCGCCGGTCGGCCGTCATGGTCACGCGCCGGGTCTCGCCGGGCTTCAGCGTCACCCGCGACCAGCCGATCAGCCGCTGCTGGGTCCGCCGGGGCCCTTGCTGCAGATAGGCCTGGGGCGTGTCGGTTCCGGGCCGCTCGCCGGTGTTGGTCACCGAGACGCTGACGGTCAGGGTGCGGCCGCCCTCGACGCTCAGGCCGCTGTACTTGAAGCGCGTGTAGCTCAGGCCGAAGCCGAACGGGAACAATGGCTTGCGCCCCGTGTGAGCGTACCAGCGGTAGCCCACGTCCGAGCCTTCAGGGTAGTCCACATCGAAGGGCTTGGGCGGCGGGCCGGCGCCTTCAGGCGGACCGCCGGCGCCGGGGATCTGCGGACGGGGCAGCTGGTCCTCGCTGGCCGGGAAGGTGATCGGCAGGCGGCCCGAGGCGTCGACTTCGCCATAGAGCACGCGGGCGATGGTCTCGCCGCCCCGGGCGCCGGGATACCAGGCCTCCAGCACCGCCCCGACCTTGCCGAGCCAGGGCATGAGCACGGGATTGCCGGTCTCCAGCACCACGACCGTATGCGGATTGGCCGCCGCGACCGCCTCGATCAGCGCGTCCTGGTCGCCGTCCAGCGCCAGGCGGGTGTCGCGGCCTTCCGATGTCCACTGCGTGGCGAACACCACCGCCACGTCCGCGTCCCGCGCCGCGGCGGCGGCGGCGGCCGGGTCCGAGCCGTCGGCGTAGACCACCTCAGCGCCGCCAGCGCGCGCGCGGATCGCCTCCAGAGGCGAGGACGGGTGATAGACCTCCCCCACCACCCACTTCGGCGCGTCCTTGGCCGCGGGGAACTTGATCGAGCCCAGGGGGATCACCTGGGCGGAGCCGCCGCCGGAGAGCACGCCGATATCCGAATGGCCGCCGATCACCGCGATCCGCCGGGCGCCCGCCGCGAGCGGCAGCAGGCCGGCCTGGTTCTTCAGCAGCACGACGCCCTGCTCGGCGATCCGGGCGGAGACTTGGCTGTCGGCCGCCGTATCGAGGCCGCCGGGCGCCATCGGATGGTCGAACAGCCCGACCGCGAACATGCCGCGCAGGACCCGCTGGGCCATGTCGCGCACGCGGGCGGCGGGAACCTTGCCGTCCGCGACGGCGGCCTTCAGGGGCGCGTCGAACAGCCGCTTCGGGTCGGTCTCGATGGCCGACTCCTGGTCCAGCCCGGCCATGACCGCGTCGAACGAATGGACCGCCCCCCAGTCCGACATCACCCAGCCGCGCCAGCCCCAGTCGCGCTTGAGCACGTCGTTGAGCAGGTGGGCGTTCTCGCAGGCGTAGACGCCGTTGATCTTGTTGTAGGCGCACATGACCGAGCCCGGATCGCCGGTCTTCACCGCGATCTCGAAGGCCAGGAGGTCGGACTCGCGCATGGCGCTCTCGTCGATGCGGGCGTTCAGCACGCCCCGGCCGGTCTCCTGGTCGTTCAGGGCGTAGTGCTTGGACGTGGAGACGACGTGCTCGGACTGGATGCCCCGGATCGCCTGGCCCGACAGGGTCCCGGCCAGCAGCGGGTCCTCGCCGAGATATTCGAAGTTGCGGCCGTTGCGCGGGTCGCGGGCCAGGTTCACGCCGCCGTTCAGCATGACGTTGAAGCCCTTCTGGCGCGCCTCCTTGCCGATCATGGCGCCGCCCGCGAAGGCGAGTTCGGGGCTGAAGGTGGAGGCGATGGCCAGGCCCGAGGGCAGCGGCGTCGCGTCGTCGTTCTCGCGGCCCGCGTTGGCGACGCCGAGGCTTGCGTCGCTCTCGTACAGCGCCGGAACGCCGAGACGCGGCGATCCCCGGCACATAGCCCGCCGACTTCTGCACGCCGGGCGGCAGGGTCTTCATGATCGCCGGGAACTGGCCGTGCAGCAGCGAGATCTGCTCATCCAGCGTCATCTGACCGACGAGCAGGTCGGCGCGCTGGTCCGCCGTGAGCTTGGCGTTCATCCACGGCGCGGGCGCGTCAGCCGGCTGGGCTATCACCACAGCCGAGCCCGCCGCCACGACGGCGAGGACGATCCCAAGGCTCCAAACGCCGATGCCACGCATCCTCCGTCTCCTCCCCCGCCCTTTTCTGGCGCGAACCTAGCATATGACAGCGCTATCACAATCATGGCCGGCGCACGTTGACAGCGTTGTCGCCCGCCGCCTAGCGTCCGCCATCGAGCGAACGGCCGCCAGGGCCATCAACCGGGAGGACGGCGTGCCGCAGGCAGGTGTGAAGGCCCACGCGGGTCAGGGCGCGGCCGTCGCCGGCTCGTCGTTCGGGCTGGTCGTGCTGGTGGTGAGCCTGTTCTTCATCTGGGGCGGCGCCACCAGCCTCAACGACGTGCTGATCCCCAAGCTGAAGGGCCTGTTCCAGCTCAGCTACGCCCAGGCGATGCTGATCCAGTTCGCCTTCTTCACCGCCTACGCCGTCGTCTCCGCGCCGGCCGGGGTGCTGGTGCGCGGCTGGGATATGGCCGGGGCCTGGTGGTCGGCCTCGGCGTCATGGCGGCGGGATGTCTGCTGTTCGCGCCGGCGGCCTCGACGGCGACCTACGGCCTGTTCCTGGCGGCCCTGTTCGTGCTGGCGGCCGGGATCACCATCCTGCAGGTCGCGGCCAATCCGCTGATCGCGAACCTGGGCCCGGCGCGGACCTCGCACAGCCGGCTGACCTTCGCCCAGGCGTTCAACTCGCTCGGCACAACGATCATGCCCTATCTCGGCGCGCGGCTGATCCTCGGCTCGATCGGCGCGCCTGGCCCTGGGGAGACGGTCGCGTCCGACGCCTTCCGCATCCGCGAGGCGGCCGTGATCGGGCGTTCCTATGTCGCCATCGCGCTCGTGCTGGCGGCCATCGCCGGGGTGTTCTGGATCTACCGCCGCAAGCTGGGCGGCCGAGGCCAGTCAGCCGGGCTCGGCGGCGGCCTCGCCCTGCTGCGACGCGGCCGGTTGGGCTTCGGCGTGCTGGCGATCTTCCTCTACGTGGGCGCCGAGGTGACCATCGGCAGCCTGCTCGTGAACTACCTGATGCAGCCCTCCACGCTCGGCCTGACCCAGCAGGCGGCCGGCGAGCGGCTGGCGTTCTACTGGGGCGGGGCCATGGTCGGCCGCTTCATCGGAGCGGGAATCCTGCGCCTGTTCCCGGCGGGCAAGGTGCTGGCGGCGGCGGCGCTGGGCGCGACCGCCCTGGCGCTGATCTCGGCGCTCAGCGGCGGCTGGGTCGCCGGCTGGACCCTGATCGCGGTGGGGCTGATGAACTCGATCATGTTCCCGACCATCTTCAGCCTGGCGCTGGAAGGCCTCGGCGAAAAGACGCCGCAGGGGTCGGGCCTGCTGTGCATGGCGATCGTCGGCGGCGCCGTCGTGCCGCTGGTCGGCGGGGTGGTCGCGGACGGCGCGGGCCTGGCCGCGGCCCTGGCCGTGCCGGCGATCTGCTACCTGGCGATCGCGGCGTTCGGCTGGTCGGCGCGGCGGCCGGCGGGGCCGCTCACCGAGCCGGAGGCGGCGCCGTCGATCCTCTGACCACCAGCTCGCACTGGAACGGCGGCGCGGGCTCGGCCTCGGAGGCGCCCGGCGCGGCGCGGGCGATGACGGTCTGCGCGGCCAGGGCGGCCATCTCGGCGATCGGCTGACGCATGGTGGTCAGCGGCGGCCAGATCATCGCGGCCGCCGGGATGTCGTCGAAGCCGGCGACCGAAAGCGTCTTCGGCGGCTCGTGGCCGAGCTCGCGCGCCTTGGCGATCGCCCCGCAGGCCATCAGGTCGTTGGAGGCGAAGATCGCGGTCGGCGGCTCGGGCAGAGCCAGCAGCCGTCCGGCGGCGTCGCGGCCGGTCTCGAAGGTGAAGTCGCCGGACTCCAGAAACTCCGGGAGCCGCCCCCAGCCCCGCCTCGGCCAGGCCCTCGCGGAAGCCCTGAAGCCGCCGGGCCGAGGCGCTGTGCCCCGCCGGCCCCCGGATGAAGCCGATGCGGCGATGGCCGAGCCCCACAAGATGGCGCGTCATGGTCAGGGCCGCGCCCTGGTCGTCCACGTCCACCACCGGCGAGCGGCCATGATCCTTCGGCCGGCGCCAGGCGCACGTAGGCCGCGCCCTGCCGGTCCAGGGCGTCCAGGATCGCGGCGTTGTCGCATAGCGGCGGGACCAGGATCATGCCGTCGACGCCGAGATCGCCGACGATGCGCTCGATCTCGGCGGGCAGGTCCGGGGCCGCGGGATCGACGGCCTCGACCATCAGGCGATAGCCCGCCCCGTGGCAGGCCTTCAGGATGCCCGACTGCGCCTGGACCACGTAGGGGCTGAGGCCGGTGAGCAGATAGCCCACCACATAGGCCCGCGCGCCGGCCAGGCTCCGCGCCGAGACCTTGGGACGATAGCGCAGGTCCTGGGCCGCCTGGCGCACCCGCTGGCGCAGCTCCTCGCGCACGTACGGCTCGCCGTTCATGACCCGCGACACCGTCTTCATCGACACCCGCGCGCGCCGGGCGACGTCGGTGATGGTGATGGACGCCATTCGCGATCGGCTCCCGTGATCGAGGCTCCGGTTCCTGCCAGCAATCCGCCGAACCGACAACGTCCGCGCCGTCGCCGCGGCGATTGACAGCGATGTCACATCGCCGCCAGATGCGCCGGCCCGCATCCCGATCTGGGAGTCCCGACCGATGAAGACGATGATGCTGATCGCCGCCCTGGCCGCCGCGCCCGCCGCCCGTGGCCCAGCCCTTCCCGACGGAGGTGACGATCCAGTCGGGCGCGATCTCGGGGGCGGTCAGCGACGGGGTGCTGTCCTTCAAGGGCGTGCCGTTCGCCAATGCCGCCGGTCGGCGATCTGCGGTGGCGTCCGCCCGAACAGCCGGCGCGCCTGGACCGGCGTGCGCCCGGCCACGGAGTATGGCCACGACTGCATGCAGCTGCCCTTTCCCAGCGACGCCGCGCCGCTGGGAACCCAGCCCAGCGAGGATTGCCTGTGCTCTAACGTCTGGCGGCCGGCCAGCGCCGCGGACGGCCACAAGCTGCCGGTGATGGTGTGGATCTATGGCGGCGGCTTCGTGAACGGCGGCTGCTCGCCCGCCGTCTATGACGGAGCTCAGTTCGCCCAGGCGCGGCGTCGTCTTCGTCAGCTTCAACTACCGCGCTCGGCCGGTTCGGCTTCTTCGCCCATCCCCGCCCTGACGCAGCGAGGCGGCGGGCGGCCGGTCGGCAACTACGGCTACATGGACCAGATCGCGGCCCTGAAGTGGGTTCAGCGCAACATCGCGCGCTTCGGCGGAGACCCGTCGAACGTGACCGTGTTCGGCGAATCGGCCGGCGGCGGTTCGGTCCACATGCTGCTGACCTCCCCGAAGCCCGGCGGCCTGTTCAGAAAGGCGATCATCGAGTCGGGCGGCGGCCGCGACGGGCTCTTGCCGTGCGGCGCATCTCAGCGAAGACCTGCCCGGCCTGCCGTCGGCAGAGACCGATCGGCATCGACTTCGCCAAGGCGAACGGGATCGAAGGCGACGGACGCAGCCGCCCTGGCCGCCCTGCGCGCGCCTGCCTGCCGACAAAGTCGTCGACGGCCTGAACATGGCCAGCATGGGCACGCCCACCTAGTCGGTGGCCCAATGCTCGACGGCAAGATCGTGACCGGACCCCGCAGCAGGCCTATCTCAGCGGACGCTACGGAAGGTCCCGGTGATGATCGGGACCAACAGCGCCGACATCGGTTTCCCGCACTGGAAGACCATGGCCGAAATCCTGCGCGCCATTCGGAGCCAACGCGCAGAAAGCCCAGGCAGCCTACGACCCGAGGAAGCCGGCAACTCCATGAAGGTCGGCTGGAAGGTCGCGGACCGGATGATGGTCCGAGCCGGCGCGCTTCATCGCCGCCACCCTCGCCGCCGGGGCGTCCCGACCTACGAATACCGCTTCTCCTATGTCGCCGAATCCCTGCGCGCCAAGGTCGCCCGGCGCCCTGCACGCCACCGAGATCCCGTTCGTCTTCGACACGGTCGCGGCGAAGTACGGCAAGGACCTGGCGCCCGAGGACGAGGCGACGGCCCAGGCCGCCAACGCCTACTGGGCCAACTTCGCCAAGACGGGCGATCCGAACGGCCCGGGCCTGCCCGCCTGGCCGGCCTACGAGCCCAAGACCGACGCGCTCATGGACTTCACCGCCGACGGACCCAAGGCCGGCCCGGACCCCTGGAAGGCGCGCCTCGACGTGACCGCGGCCGCCGCGTCTCAGGCGTCCGCGAGTCCGCAGGGCGACTGACCGCTTCAGGCGAAATGCGGCATTGACCTGCCCGGCTCGCGCCACAGCACCGTATCGCTACGCGTGATGCTGGGCTAGGTAATGGCGGGTTATAGCCATCGGCCGGCCGCCCTCGGCGACAATGAGGAGGGTTCTCTTGCCCCGCAGTAGTCCCACGGAGTCCGAGCCGCTGCAGGGCGTTCAGGCCGTCCACCTCGTCCTGGAAATCCTCGAGCACCTCGCCAAGCAGGAAGTCGCCGGCGTCACGGAGATCGCGACTGCGCTCGGAACGACCAAGGCCCGCGTCCACCGGCATCTGAGAACCCTCATCAACTCGGGCTACGCCGTCCAGGAAGCGGGCGGCGAGCGCTATTGCGCGGGGCCCCGCCTGATCGTGCTCGCGCAGATGCTCTCCATGGAAAACTCGCTCACCAGCGTCGCGCGGCCGGTCATGCAGAAGCTGCGCAACGCGCTCGGCCACGCCGTTGCGCTCGCCAAGGTGACGGGGGGGCGGTCCAGCATGGTCGATCACGTCGAGGGCAGCGGCCGTGTCAGCATCGCCATCAGAACCGGGCTCGACATGCCGCTGCACGCCAACGCCGGCGGCAAGCTGGTCCTCGCCTTCGGCGAGCCGGAGATCCAGCGGTTGATCGACACGATCCCCCTGGAGAAGTTCAGCGACCATACCATCACCGACCGCCAGACGTTGAAGGAGGAGGTCGATCGCGTCCGCAAACAGGGCTGGGCGAACGCGCCGGAAGAGTTCGTGATCGGCATCAACGCCGTCTCGGCGCCGATCTTCGATCGCCAGACCAACCTCGTGGCGACGCTCGCGGTGGTCAATTCGATCCAGTTCCTCGGCCGCCGGCCCACCGTCGAGCAGATCAGCGGCGTCACCGCCGCCGCCGCGGAGATCACCCGCCATCTCGCCCTGACGCGATGAGCCCGGCCGCGCGATAGATTGGAACAACGTATCGTCACGCGGTACATGCCGGGCCTGTCGTGCTAGTGATCGGCCATCCGGCTTTGATCGAACGAACGGGAACGGGGGAAGCGCTGGGATGAACTGGCTGAACGCGGAGCCACGCGCCGGGGGCGCCTGCCATTTCGGCACCTGGGTGAAGATTCCGGCGCTCGAAACCGTCGAGATTCTCGGCCGCGCGGGCTTCGACTTCATCGTGATCGACATGGAGCACGCCCTGCACAGCCTGCAGACGGCCTATCAGGGCATCGTCCAGGCGCAGGCGGCCGGCATGGCCGCGCTGGTGCGCATGCCCGATCATTCGGCCGCCATGGCCCAGAAGCTGCTCGACGCCGGAGCCGACGGCCTGCTGATCCCGCGCGTCGACAGCGTCGAGGCGGCGCGGCGCGCCCTTCACGGCATGTGCTTTCCGCCGCAGGGCGGTCGCGGCATGGGCTACACCTCGCGCGCCGCCATGTGGGGCGCCGACAGCGTGGCCAGCTACCTCGAACGCGGGCGCACCGGCATAACCCGCATCGCCCAGCTCGAGGACGCCGAGGTGATCGGCGAGATCGACGCGATCTGCGAGGTCCCGGGCCTGGACGCCCTGTTCATCGGCTTCGGGGACCTGATGCTCTCCACCGGGCTGGCGCGCAGCGATCCGACGATCCTGGCGATGGAGCAGCGGGTGCTCGCCGCCGCCGCCGCGCGCGGGCTGCCGGTGGGCACCGCCGTCCAGTCGCCCAAGGACGCGCTGGCGTGCCGCGACGCCGGCTACGGCTTCGTGATGGTCAGCGCCGACACGACGATCTTCTCGCTGGGCGCCAGGGGCGTCATCGACGAGCTGAAGGCGGGCTGAAAGCGCGCCGCACAACAAGGGGAAACCCATGAGGACGAGTACTGACCGCATCCTGACCACCCACGTCGGCAGCCTGCAGACGCCCGAATACATCGACCCCGACCGCTTCAAGGCGATGACCGACGAGCAGCTGCGAGCGGCCGTCGACGAGGTCGTCAGGGGGCAGAAGGCGGCCGGCGTCGACATCATCAACGAGGGCGAACTCACCAAGGGCGGCATCTGGGTCACCTACATCCACGAGCAGATTCGGCGGCTTCGAGCCCATTCCCGCCGGCGGTGCGCCGGTGCTGCCTCCTGCCCAGGACTGGCTGGATTTCGCGGACTTCTACAAAGGCTTCCTGAGCGGCCGGGTCGGGGGAGCGGGCGACCTGGCCTGCGTGGAGCCCGTGACCTATCGGGGCCAAGCGGCGCTTCAGCGTGAGATCGACTTGCTGGTCGGCGCTCTGGGGGACACGCCGCGCGGCGACGCGTTCCTCACCTCCACGGCGCCGCTGAGCCTGCTCCAGGGACGACGGAACGACTACTACAAGACCGAGGAAGAGTTCATCTACGCCCTCGCCGACGCAATCCACGTGGAATATCAGATGATTATCGACGCGGGCCTGCTGCTCCAGGTCGATGACGCCTGGCTCGCCGCCCTATGGGACCGGATCGGCCACCAGATGGGCCTGGAGGCATACCGGCGCTACTGCGCCCCCAGGGTGGAGGCGTTGAACTATGCGCTTAAGGGCATCCCGGCGGATCGGGTGCGCTACCACCTGTGCTGGGGATCGTGGCCCGGCCCCCATTCCCACGATATCCCGATGGCGCACATCGTCGATCTGATGCTGCAGGTGAACGCCCAGGCCTATCTGTTCGAAGCAGCGAACGGCCGGCACGAGCACGAGTACGCCGTCTGGCAGGACGTGGATCTGCCGGACGACAAGATCCTCGTCCCCGGCGTAATCAGCCATTGCACGCCGGTGGTCGAGCACCCCCAGCTGATCGCCGAGCGCATCATGCGTTTCGCAAGCATCGTCGGGCGCGAGCGCGTCATCGCCGGCACCGATTGCGGCCTGGGCATCCGCACCCACCCGCAGGTCGCCTGGGCCAAGCTCAAGTCTATGGCGGAGGGCGCCGCCATCGCCAGCCGGATGCTATGGGCGCGTCAGTCAGCGGCCTGAACCGCTAGGCTTCCTTCTCCTTGTCCCAGCTGGAGACCGCGACGTCGTCGATCTCCACACCGGCGACGGCGACGATCCGCGCGGTCATCATGTAGACGCCGATGATCGCGATCATCTCGAAGATCAGGGCGTCGGAGAACAGGGCGCGGGTCGCGGCCAGGGTCTCGTCGCTCGGGCCAACCTCGACCACGACCTCGGTCGTGAACTGGGCGACCACGCGTTCTTCCTCGCTGAGCGCCCCATAGTCGCCGGTCTCCAGCGCCCGCAGCACCGCGTCGTCCATCCCAAGCTGGCGGGCGATCGAGAGGTGATGGTGCAGCTCGTAGTCGCTGTTCGACAGGTGGGCCACGCGCAGGATCAGCACCTCGCGCAGCCGCGGATCCATGGTGGACATCAGCACCGTCGCCACCGACAGGTCGCGCTGACGCTCCCACAGTCCGTCCGGCGTGTGCAGCGCCATGCGCACGACGTTCAGCAGGCGGTGGGTGGGCGCGGCCATGAAGGCGCGCTTCTGCTCGGACAGGTCCGCCGGTTCGGGATAGGGAATGCGGCTCATCCTGGTGCTCCCGCTTGTGTTTTCTCGGTGTCGCTGCGAGCGTTGATGTCAGCTGGGACGGCGTCGCGCAATATCGCCAGACATGACGACGGTATCATTTTCGTAGACGCATCTTGCCCCCGCCGATACAAAACCGGCCAAGCGCCACACATAGAACGCGGGATTTGGGGAGATGATGGAGGTAGTCGCCGACGCGGGCGATCCGGGCGATTGGCTCGCGCGGTTCCAGAAGGCCCTGGCCGATCCGGACGCGACCGACTGGCGCGCTCTGTTCGACGACGAGGGCTGTTGGCGCGATCTGCTGGCCTTCACCTGGAACATCGTCACGCTCGAGGGCGCCCAGGCCGTCGCGGAGATGGCGCGCGAGCAGGCCTTGGCCATCGGCGCCCACGCCTTCACCCTGGATCCGGCGATGCAGGGCGCGGGCGAGGGCTGGTTCGACTTCGAGACCGCCACGGCCCGATGCAAGGGCTATGTGCGCCTGAACGGCGGCCGCTGCGCCATGCTGCTGACCGCCGCGGTCGAGCTCAAGGGCTTCGAGGAGCCGGCCGGCGACCGGCGCGTCGATGGCGTCGAACATCGCGCGGAGAAGGGCCGGCGCACCTGGCTGGAGGAACGCCAGGCCGAGCAGAGGTCCCTCGGCCATGAGCGGCAGCCGTACTGCCTGATCGTGGGCGGCGGCCAGGGGGGGCTGGCGCTCGCCGCCCGCCTCAAGCGCCTCGGCGTGCCGACGCTCGTCGTCGATGCGCTGGAGCGGCCCGGGGACGCGTGGCGGCGGCGGTACAAGTCCTTGTACCTGCACGACCCGATCTTCCTCGACCACTTCCCCTATCTGCCGTTCCCCGACCACTGGCCGCTCTACACGTCCAAGGACAAGATGGGCGACTGGCTGGAGATCTACGCCAAGGTGATGGAGCTCGACATCTGGAGCTCCACCGTCTGCCGCGCCGCCCGCTTCGACGAGGCGGCCGACGAGTGGGTGGTCACCGTCGAGCGCGCGGGCGAGACCATCACCCTGCGGCCCAAGCAGCTCGTCCTCGCCACCGGCCTGTCGGGCGGCAAGCACGTGCCCGAGTTTGCGGGCGCCGAAAGCTTCACGGGCGACCAGCATCATTCGAGCGAGCATGTCGGCGGCGAGGACATGGCCGCAAAGCGCGTCGTGGTGATCGGCTCGAACAACTCGGCCCACGATGTCTGCGTGGACGCCTGGGAGAACGACGCGGCGTCGGTCACCATGATCCAGCGCTCGCCCACCATCGTGGTGCGCGGCTCCACCATGCGCACGCTGACCGCCGACATCCCCTACGCCAAGCCGGAGATCCCGACCGCCACGGCCGACCTGATGTCCGCCGTGCTGACCTATCGCCAGCGCACGCCGATGGAGGTCGAGGGGACCAACTACATCCGAGGCCTCGACGCCGACTTCTACGACCGGCTGGCCGCCAGCGGCTTCCTGCTGACACACGGCGAGGACGAGTCTGGGTTCTTCATGGCCTACTACCGGCGCGCGGCCGGCTACTACATCGACGTCGGGGGCTCCGAACTGATCGTCAGGGGCGACATCGGCGTGCGGATCGGAGAGGTCGCCGCGATCGAGCCGGGCGGCGTGCGCATGGCCGACGGCGGCTTGGTTCCGGCCGACGTCATCGTCTACGCCACCGGCTACCGCCCCATGAGCGAGTGGGTCGGACAGCTGATCTCACCGGAGGTCGAGAAGACCGTCGGCCCCTGCTGGGGGCTGGGCTCGGGCACGGCCGGCGATCCGGGGCCCTGGGAGGGCGAGCTGCGCAACATGTGGAAGCCCACCCGCCAGCGCGGCCTGTGGTTCCAGGGCGGCAACCTCGCCCAGTCGCGCTTCCACTCCCTGCACCTGGCTCTGCAGATCAAGGCGCGGATGGAGGGCCTGCCGACGCCGGTGTTCTGGCCCGATCGCGAAGCGGCGCACGCGAGCGAACCGGCGCTGGCCTGAGCGCGCCGGCGCCTGGAGGGGGAACTGACTTGGCGGCCTTGTTCGACACCCACGCGCATCTGATCGCCGACGACCCGGCCGCCTATCCCGCCGGGCTCCTGCGCGGCCAGAGCGAGCCTCCGGCGTTCCCGCCCCCGATGACGGGCGAGATGCTGATGGACCTGATGGACGCCAACGATGTGGCCCGCGCCTGCCTGGTGCAGCGGGCGCACGTCTATGGCTACGACAACAGCTACGTGATCGACTGCGCGCGGCGCCATCCCGAGCGCTTCACCTCGGTCGGCGTGTTCGACGCGCAGGAGCCGGGCACGCCCGACCTCGTCGAACGGCTGGTCGTTGAAAAGGGCCTGGGCGGCGCGCGGCTGTGCGCGGTGCGGCCGTGGGAGATGGACACGGCCTGGTTCAATTCGCCGGCCGCCATGAAGGTCTGGGAGGTCGCGGCCAAGCACCGGCTGCCGGTGGCCATCATCTTCTTCCACTACCACTTGCCCTACGCCCTGCCGGCGCTGCGGCTGATCGCCGAGCTGTTTCCCGACCTGCCGATCATCATCGACCACGTGGGCTCCAACCACGCCTCGGGCACCGAGGTGCGCTGGGGCGAGGAAAAGGGGTACGACATGGCGGCCCCCGGCGCGCCGGACTACGGCCTCACGGGCGCGCTCGCGCCCTTCGCCGGGCACAAGAACGTCTCCTTCAAGCTCACCCAGATCAACGTCGATCGGCTGAACGACGCGAAGATCCCGCTCGGCGCCTTCGTGCGCCGGCTGACCGACCTGTTCGGGCCGGACCGCCTCGTCTGGGGTTCGGACATCGGCCAGAGCGGCGGGACCTACGCCGAGATGGCCGCCAACGGACGTGAGGCGGGCGCCCAGCTCAACGAACAGGAACAGGCGCTGTTCTTCCAAGGCAACGCCGCCGCGATCTACGGCGGCTGAGGGGGCGGGAACCATGGCGGTGGAAGCAGCTGCGAACGAGCCGATCGGCGCGCCGCCCTGGGTGAGCGCGACCCTGAACGGCGACGGCGAATGGGCGCTGAGGCGGCTGGTCCCCTACCTTTTCGGTCTGATCATGCTGTTCGATTCCTGGGACAGCGTGTCCATCGCCTTCACCCTGCCGTCGATTTCCAAGGCCTGGTCCTTGGACCCCATTCACGGCGGCTGGCTGATCTCCTCGGGCTATGCCGGCCAGCTGGTCGGGGCCCTCGCCTTCGGGGCGGTGGCCGAGGCCAAGGGCCGAATGCCGGTCCTGCGCGGGCTGGTCATCGCCATGTGCGTGCTCGCGGTCGCCTGCGGCCTGGCCCAGGATTATGGCCAGCTCGTCGCGCTGCGGCTGGTGCAGGGCGTGGCCATCGGCGGCGCCTTGCCTGTCGCCATCTCCTACATCAACGAGATCGCCCCCACCGCGATCCGGGGCCGCTTCTTCGGCACCTATCAGTTCCTGATGGTGAGCGGGTTCGGCCTCGCCTCGCTGGCCAGCGCCTACATCGTGCCCGCGTTCGGCTGGCGGCCCATGTTCATCCTGGGCGCGGCGCCGCTGGTGCTGGCGCCGTCCCTGTTCGCCGTGCCGGAGTCGCCCCGCTGGCTGGCGGGCCGCGGCCGGGTGGAGGCGGCGATCAAGGCGCTGCGGCGTCTGGGCGGCCGGCCGGTCGAGGCCGACGCGCAGGCCGCGCCGCCGCCGCCCAAGGCGCCGCCCGTGACGATCCTTCTGTCGCCGCGCTTCAGGGGCCGCTCGACGGTCACGGCCCTGCTGTGGCTGCTGACCTCGCTGGTGTCCTTCGGCCTGGTGACCTGGGTGCCGTCGATCTACGTCTCGAACTTCCACATCCCGCTGGCGCGGGCGCTGCAATACAACGCCATCGCCTCGGTCTTCGTCCTGATCATCCCGCTGGTGCTGCGCCAGACCATCGACCGGTTCGGCCGGCGCCCGCCCGTGATCCTGGGCACGGCCATCGGCGGCGTGGCGCTGCTGGTCCTCACCCTGGTGGACCCGGGCCAGGAACAGCTGCTCGTCGGCCTCACGATCCTGGGGCAGATCGGCATCTCCATCGGATCGATGGTGCTCTGGCCCTATACGTCCGAGATCTACGAGACCAACGTGCGCGCGGCGGCGCTCGGCGCCTCCAGCAGCCTGGCGCGGGCCGCCTCGATGTCGACGCCCCTGGTGGTCGGCGTGGCGCTGTCCATGACCGGCTCGATCATACCGGTGTTCCTGATCTTCGGGGCCTCGGCCGTCGCGGTGGCCCTGCTGTGGATCTTCGCGACCAAGGAGACGGCCGGCCGCGAGCTGGACGGCTAGCCGAAGTAGAAGCGCAACGCCGTCTCGCCGATCTCGCGCCGGACCTTGGCGCTGGGCGCCCACTCGGCGAAGAGCCCCACCGCCTTCTCGTAGGTCATGGCGTCCTCCATGCCGACGAACGGCGCGTCGCTGCCCCAGAAGATGCGGTCGGTCCCGACCTGCGAGAGCAGCCGCTCCGCCTGGGCGACCGGAAGCTGGGGGTCGGAAAAGCGGAAGCCCGAGGACAGCTTCACCCAGCATTGGCCGAGCTGGCAGTGACGGATCAACGCCTCCATGCCCGCGCCGCCCGGATCCAGCAGATCGTCCGACCAGCCGAAGTGATCCACCACCAGCTTGGTCCGGGTCTCGGCGATGGCCGGCAGCACCTGCGGCAGACGGCCGCCCTCGATGTTGACGTGCACATGCATGTCGAGGTCGCGCAGGCGAACCATCAGGGTGCGATAGTCGACGCGCCGCAGGTCCGGCAGCGGGTCGAGGTTGAACCATTGCAGCCGCACGCCCACCACGCCGCTGTCGCGCATCGCCCGCAGGGTCTGGAAGTCGACGGTCGGATCGACGATCACCGTCCCGCGAAGCCGCTTGTGCGCCTTCAGCGCCTCGATGGTGTAGTCGCTATAGGTGCCGAACAGGCTCGCCGCGGCGATCACGCCGTACTTGATCCCGCTCCGATCGAGCAGATCCAGATAGGTCTCGACCGGAAAGGCGTAGTCGAGCTTCGTCCACGCCGTATCGGCATAGGGTGTCGATGCATCCCAGATATGGGCGTGGACGTCGACCAGAGGGGGTTCGGTGGCTGTCATCGATCCTGTCCGCCTTTCGATCGCCTATGCTCGGGCGTGGACGCGGACCGGCCGGATACGCCGCGACCGGCCCGGCGCGTCATGCGCCTTTCTCTCTGTATCGCTGTTAGATACTGTGTATCAATTCTCATCGGATACGCCCGGCCGCTGGGTTGGTGAACATCCTTAATCGGAGGCCCCCGTGACGCCCGAGGAACGAAGCCGCGAGACGCAGATCCTGCTGATGCACATGATCGACTACTGGTACGAGGTCGATCTGAAGGGCGGCCTTGGCGTTTCCGAACGCTACACCGAAGACGGGATCTTCGAGGGCGGCAACGAGCCCCTGGTCGGGCGCGCGGCGATCGAGGCCTTCTATAGCTGGCGGATGGGGCGCGGCGAGCGGACCTCGCGGCATGTGATCACCAACTTCCGCGCCGAGTTCCACGACGACAGGACCGCGACCACCTACTGCGTGATGTCGCTCTACGCGGCGGACGGTCCGCCCGTCCTGCCCTCGACGCCGCCGATCATGATCACCGACCTGATCGACGAGTGCGTGAAGGGCGACGACGGCGAGTGGCGCTACAAGCGGCGCACCTTCGTGCCCCTGTTCCAGGGCGGAGCGGCGCCCACCGTGCCCCCCGCGCACCTGGCCAAGACCCACAACACCAAGCAGCCGCAGAGCTGACCGGCGCACGATCCGCGTCGGCGAGGAGGATCAACGTCATGCCCAAGTTCCGTGAGCCGTCCATCGGCCGCTACTACGACGACGCGCCGCAGATCGCGGCGGGGGGCGTCCGGACCTGGATCACGCGCAGCCGCAACTTCGCGATCGTCTACTCCGAAGGCGGCGCGGGATCGAAGATCGCGAACAACTTCGTGGACGAGCACTTCGTCTACATCGTCGAAGGCCGCCTGAAGATCACGGCGGGCGGCGAACAGGCCGTGCTCGAAGGCGAGAGCCTGGCGATCGTTCCTCCCGGCGCCAGCACGTTCGAGCTGGAGAGCGCCGGCGCTGTGGTGCAGGTCGTCACCGACGCCGAGGCGATCGTCCGGCTGGCGAGCAACGCTGCGGTCTACGACGACGGCGCGCCCGAGGTGACGCCGACCCAGGCGTGGCCGCAGCCCGTGGGCGGCTACCGCCTGCGGACCTACGCCCTGCCCGGCTACTACGCGAGCGGCGGGATGGTGAACGCGTTCCGCACCCGCAAGCTGATGATCGTGCCCTACGCCCGCTTCCTGGAGGTGCGCGACGAGACCGCCCTGACCCCGCATTCGCATCAGGACTTCGAGCAGGGGTCCGTCGCGCTCGAAGGCGAATGGATCCACCACCTGCGTGTTCCCTGGACGGCCAACCGCCACGACTGGCGGCCCGACGCGCATGTGGAGCTTGGCAGTCCGTCGACCACCGTCATCCCGGCCGGCGTCGTGCACACCTCGCAAGGCGTCGCGGGCGAAGGGATGCGGCTGATCGACGTGTTCAGTCCGCCGCGCGTGGACTTCTCGATGCGGCCCGGCGTCGTGCGCAACGCCGACGACTATCCGATGCCCGCCGAACCGGCGGCCGCCTGATGACCGCCGACGCCGCGCGACCCGCCTCGGCGGGCCTGATCCACCCCTCGCTCCTGCCCGCGCTGGAGATGGTCCCGGCCTTCACGACGGATCTCGCCGGGCTCGCCGAGAACCGCGCCATGCTGGCCGCGATAGAGCTGGCGCCGACGCCTGCGGGAGTGGAGCGATCCGAGCGCTTCATTCCAGGCCATGACGGCGCGCCGGACGTGCGGGCCCTGCTCTACCTTCCGGCCGGCGCCCCGCCCAAAGCGCATGACCATCCTGCACATGCACGGCGGCGGCTTCGTCATGGGTCAGCCGGAGATGAACGACGCGCGCAACGCCGGCCTCGTCGCGGAGCTCGGCTGCGCCGTCGTCTCCATCGACTACCGCTTGGCGCCGGAACATCCCTGGCCCGCCGCCCTGAACGACGCCTTGGCGGCCCATGAATGGATCCATGACCAATCGGCGTCGAAGACCCCGAGCATCGTCCTGCTGGGCGAGAGCGCCGGAGGGGGGCTGGCCGCGTCGCTGTCGCACAGGCTGCGCGCGCTGGGACGTCCGCTGCCGAGCCTGCAGGCGCTGCTCTATCCTATGCTCGACCCGCGCTCGGGCGTCGAAGGCGTCGCGCCGGCCCTTCACGGCGAATACGTCTGGACCAGAGCGAACAACCGCTTCGCCTGGACGGCCTATCTGGGCGGGACCGAGGCCCACGCCGACGCCGCGCCGGCCTTGGCGACGACCTTCGAAGGCCTGCCGCCGACCTTCATGGTGGTGGGGGCGCTGGACCTGTTCCTCGAAGAGGACATCGACTATGCGCGCCGGCTCGCCGCCGCGGGCGTTGCGAGCGAGCTGCACGTCATCGCCGGCGCCTATCACGGCTTCGACATGGCAGGGCCCAGCGCCTGCGCAGAGCAGCTCTCCGCGTTCCTGCTGCGGGCGCTGCGCGACGTGTGAGCCGGCCCCGCCCGAGGTCCGTCAGTGCGCCTGCCACTCGCGCTTCATCAGGATCACGGCGAGGGCGCAGATCACCGACGGGATGGCCAGCAGGCCCAGGATGACGATGGTCGAAAGCCGCATGTCGAGCATCCAGGCGCCGGCCAGGGGCGCGACGATCGAGCCCATGCCGCCGATCAACAGCGCCCAGGCGACGCCCGTGGCCTTGATCGCGGGCGGATAATAGGCCGCAGACAGGGCGTTCAGCGAAAGCTGCGAGCCGGAGACCCCCGCGCCCAGCAACAGCAGCAGGACCACCCACGCCGCCCCGCTCGGGATCACCATGAACAGGCCAAGGCATACGGCGGACAGGCAGAAACCCGCGACCAGGGCCGCCCGCGTCGCGCCGCGATCCAGAAACCGGGCCATGACCAGGCCGCCGACCACGCCGCCGCCCTGGATCAGGACCGCGCCCTGAAGCGCGGCGGCCATGCTCCATCCCGACTGCTCCAGCAGCGTCGGCAGCCAGCTGATCAGGACGTAGAGATTGAACAGGTTCAGCGCCAGCATGCCCCAGAGCAGCAGGGTGCGGGCGCGGAACTCCCGATTGATGAGCGCCAGGGGCGATGGGCTCGGCTGCGACTCCGACCCGTGCACGCGCACCGTCGACGGATCGATGTCGGGCGCGATGCGGCTCAATATCCGTCCGATCCGAGGATCGTTCGGGCGACGGACCATCAGGAACTTCAGCGACTTCGGCGCGAGGACCGCCGCCAGCACCGCGATCAGGAGGGGCGCCGCGCCGCCGATCAGGAAGGCCCCGCGCCATCCGAACGCCTCCAGCACCGGCGGGGCGATGAAGCCGGCGCTGAACGCCCCGATCGGCGCGGTGACGTTCATCAGCCCCATGACCAGCGAACGCTTCGCCACCGGCGCGTACTCGGAGGTCAACGCCGCGCAGCTTGGTATGCCCGCGCCGAGCGCCAACCCCGTCAGCAGGCGCCAGGCCACGAACTGGGCGGGCGTGGCCGCCAGGGCGGTGCAGGCGGTCGCGATCCCGATCGCCGCCATGGCCGCGATCAGCATCGTCCTGCGCCCGAAACGGTCGCCGAGCGGTCCGATAACGCCCGACCCGACGGAGATGCCGATCACCACCGCCGAGAGGGCGAGGCCGAAGCTCGACGGCGGCAGCGACCAGCCCCTCGCCAGCGAGGGCACCGTCAGCGCCATGACCTGGATGTCGTAGCCGTCCACGAACAGGGCCGAGGCGCACAGCGCCGTCACCAGGATCTGGGTCGGCGACATCGGCCGGCGGTCGATGACCTCCGCGAGGTCCAGGGCCTCCGCGCCGTCCGCCATGTGGTTTCCCCCCGTTTCTGGAACGACGTTGGCACGGACGGCGACGGCGCGCGAGGCCGATGACGCGAGCCTAGGCGGGTCTCGATCGCGGATCGCCAAGGTGGTCGCGGCCACAAGATCGCGGCGGGCGCGTCAGTCTCAAGTTCGACTCCCGCCGCCCAGCCTCAAGAGTGCGGTCAACAGAAGTCGTCGGTGCGTCGCTCGCATCTGGGGACCAAGCCGCCGGCTGATCGGCCGAGCGACGAAGGGAGGAACCATGAACGTGACCCGCAGCCGCCGCCTTGCCCTGTTCGCGACCCTGGGCGCCGTCGCCCTGGCCGCCGCGTCCCTGTCCGACGCACGGGCCGCCGATGGGGGCCGCCGAGCCGGGCCGCCGCGCAGGCCGCGCACGGCAAGGACCTGTTCGCGTCCAAGTGCGCCTCCTGCCACGGTTCGGGTCTGGTCGGCGGCGAGTTCGGCCCGCCGCTGACGGGCCCGGCCTTCGCGGGCCGCTGGGCGAACCAGCCGCCCGAGGCCCTGGCCAGCTTCATCGCCAGCCGGATGCCGCCCTCCGCGCCCGGCACCCTCGGCGACGCCGCCGTGGCCGATCTGGAGACCTACATCCTGCACGCTGATCTGGCCCAAGGGAGCGGGGCGGCCCCCGCGTCCCGGCCCGCCGTCGTCCAGGCGTCCGCCGCCTCGCCGCCGGCGCCGCGCGCCGAGGTCCGCGATCCGGGCCTGGAGCAGGCCAAGGCGGCCCGTCTGGCGCCCCTGGCCAAGCTGACCCCCGTCACGGACGCCATGCTGCGCAGCCCGCCGGAGGGCGACTGGCTGATGTGGCGGCGCACCTACCAGACCCTGGGATTCAGCCCCCTGCGGCAGATCGACAAGGCCAATGTCGGCGCCCTGGGATCGGCGTGGTCGTGGGCGCTGCCGGCCAGCCAGAACGAGATCACGCCCCTGATCCACGACGGGGTGATGTTCGTGCAGAGCGGCGACACGGTTCAGGCCCTGGGCGCGGTCAAGGGCGACCTGCTGTGGCAATACGTCCGCACCCTGCCCGAGACCGGAACCGACGCGCGCGGCACGCGGGTGAAGACCATGGCGATCTATCAGGACCGCCTGTTCGCCGCCTTCGTCGACGGCCACGTGGTCGCCCTGGACGTCAAGACCGGCAAGCCGGTGTGGGACCATGCGGTGCTCACCGCCGCGGAGGCGACCAACAAGGGCCGCGCGGACGGCGTCTCCTTCCATCTGGACGGGGGCCCGATCGTCGCCAAGGGCAAGGTGATCCTGGGCGTGAGCCTCGGCACCGACACGGCCAAGGGCGGCTGCTTCATCCTGGCGCTCGACGCCAACGACGGCTCGGAGGTCTGGCGCTTCCACACCATCGCCCAGCCCGGCGAGCCCGGCGGCGACAGCTGGAACGGCGCCCCGGCCGACGAGCGCTTCGGCGCCGGAGTGTGGACGCCAGGCAGCTACGATCCGGACCTGAACCTCGTCTACTTCGGGACGGGCAACACCTACGACGCCGCCACCCTGCTGGAGCCGAGGAACGGCAAGGTCGGGCCCAACGACGCCCTCTACACCGACACGACCCTGGCGCTGGACGCCGACACGGGCAAGCTGGCCTGGCACTTCCAGCACGTCCACCGCGATGTCTGGGACCTGGACTGGGTGTTCGAGCAGTCGCTGGTCGACCTGAAGATCAAGGGCAAGACCCACAAGCTGGTGGTCACCGGCGGCAAGATCGCCCTGTTCGACGCCGTGGACCGGGCCACCGGCAAATTCGCCTTCTCCAGGGACATGGGCCTGCAGAACCTGGTGCTCAGCGTCGACCCCAAGACCGGCGAGAAGCGCCTGAACCCCGCGCTGGAGCCCGAGCCCGGAAAGCAGAAGTTCATGTGTCCCAGTCCGCTCGGCGTGCGCAACTGGCCGTCAACGGCCGTCAACCCGGCCACCGGAGTCCTCTACGTGCCGATGATCGAGTTCTGCACCAACTACGGCTATTCACCGCGCAGCCCCGAAGAGACGGCGGCCGGGGGCGCGGACATCAGCTTCAGCGGCCTGCTCCCGCGCCCCGACGCCGACGGCAAGTTCAGCCGCCTCACCGCCGTGGACCTCGCGACCGGCAAGACGCTCTGGATGCACCGCCAGCGCGCGGCCATGGCCAGCGCAATGCTGGCGACCGGCGGGGGGATCCTGTTCGCCGGCGACCGCGACCGCTATTTCCGCGCCCTGGACGAGGCCACCGGCAAGGTGCTGTGGCAGACCCGCCTGAACGCCTCGCCCAACGGCTTCCCCGTGACCTTCGCCGTGGACGGCCAGCAGTACGTGGCGGTGACCACCGGCGGCGGCAGTTCCTGGGACGGCGCCACGGCCGCGGCGGGCACGGAGATCGTCAACCCGGCCGGCGGCGGAACCTTGTGGGTCTTCAAGCTGCCCTCCTCGCCCAAGGGCAAGTGAGCCTCGATCGGGGCGAGACACCGGGCGGGGGGACCGTATAAAAGGCTCCGGCGCGCGTTGGAGCGCGACGCGACGCGCCAGGATCCGGAGGAGGAACAGTATGCCGTTGGTCAACATGAAGCCCCTGCTTCGCGAGGCGATGACCCAGGGCTACGCCGTGGCCGCGTTCAACCTCGTCGACTACGGAACCACCAAGGCGATGATCAAGGCCGCCGAGGAGCTGGAGGCGCCGGTCATCGTCCAGGTCTCCACCAAGACCATCAAGTACTTCAGCCACAAGGAAATCTTCAGCTGGGTCAGCACCTTGGCGGCTGACTCGCCGTCGCCGATCGTGCTGCATCTCGACCACTGCAAGGACATCGAGGTCATCCGCAAGTGCGCCGAGACGGGCTGGACGTCGGTGATGATCGACGCCTCCGAACTGCCGTTCGAGAAGAACCTGGAGCTCTCGCGGCAGGCCTACGAGATCGCCTCGGCCCACGGCATCGGCCTGGAGGCCGAGCTCGGCCAGATCCTGGGGGTCGAGGACGACATGGTCGTCACCGAGGACCAGTCCCACCTCACCGACCCGGCGGACGCCGAGCGGTTCTGCCGCGAGTTCGACCTCGCCGCCTTCGCCGCCGCCATCGGCTCAGCGCACGGCTACTACAAGGGCGAGCCCAAGATCGCCTACGACCTGATCAAGGACATCAACGGCCGCACCAAGACGCCGATGGCGCTGCACGGCGGCACGGGGCTCGACGAAGAGACGATCAAGCGCTGCATCTCGCTCGGCTGCGCCAAGATCAACATCTCGACCAACCTCAAGCACGTGTTCGTCGAGAGCTTCGTCCAGTACCACCGGGACAACCCGAAGGACTACGAGCCGCTGCGCCTGATCGACGCCCAGTACGCAGGCGTGCAAGGACCTGTTCAAGTCCAAGATCGCGGAGTTCGGCGGAACCGGCCGGGCCGCCGAGATCCTCGCCAACGCCGCCTGAGCCCGTTGACGTCATGAAGGCGATTATCTTCGACTGCGACGGCGTGCTCGTCGACACCGAACGCGACGGCCACCGCGTGGCCTTCAACCGGGCGTTCGCGGCGCTGGGCCTCGGCGTCGAATGGGACGTTCCCACCTATGGCGAGCTGCTGCTGATCTCCGGCGGCAAGGAGCGCATGCGGCACTACTTCGACCAGCACGGCTGGCCCGCCGGCCGCGCCGAGTCCCAGGACGAGCTGATCACCGCCCTGCACAGGACCAAGACCGACCTCTTCACGGACATCATCGCCAGCGGCCAGCTGCCGCTGCGGCCGGGGATCCGGCGGATCGTCGACGAGGCGATCGCGGCCGGGGTTCGGCTGGGCGTCTGCACCACCTCCAACGCCAAGGCCATCGACGGCGTGCTCGACCTGCTGGGGCCCGAGCGCAAGGCCAGGTTCGAGTTCGTTCACGCCGGCGACGTGGTGAGCAAGAAGAAGCCCGACCCGGAGATCTACGAACTGGCCAAGTCGTCGCTCCAGCTGCCGGCGTCCGAGTGCATCGTGATCGAGGACAGCCGCAACGGCTTGCTCGCGGCGACCGGCGCGGGCCTGGCCTGCCTGATCACCACCAGCGCCTACACCACCGAGGAAGACTTCAGCGGCGCCGTCGGCGTGGTGTCCGAACTCGGCGATCCGCCGAACGTTCAAGTCACGCTGGAAGACCTCGGCCGGCTTGCATCCAGGCGCGCCGCGTGATGGGCTTGGCGTAAAGCATAAATCGGGAGGAAGCGGGCGATGAGCGAGATCACGATCGTCCAAGTGGAACGTGCGGTCAGGACCACGGCCGCGACCGTCCTGCGCAACGAGAAGCACTTCTCGGACCTGGACGCCCTGGCCGGCGACGGGGACTTCGGCGCGTCGCTCGCGGCGGGCTTCCGCGTGATCGAGGCCGACCTCGCCAGCCTCGACAAGAGCACCATCGGCGCCTTCCTGCTGAAGATCAGCATGATCATCTCCAAGCACGTCGGCGGCTCGTCGGGGCCGCTGTGGGGCACGGCCTTCATGCGCGCGGGCATGCTGTGCAAGGACAAGACCTCGATCGGCCTTGAGGACCTGGAGAAGATCGCCACCGCGGCCATCGAGGGCATCCAGCAGCGCGGCGGCGCCCTGCCCGGCGACAAGACGCTCATCGATTCCCTGATCCCGATCCGCGACAAGATCGCCGAGCACGCCGCGAGCGCGGCGGCGGACACCTCCGCGGCGCTGAGGGAAGCGACCGCCGCGGCCGAGGACGCCGCCGAGAAGGCCAAGGGCTGGGTGGCCCGGCGCGGCCGTCAGCAGTTCACGGGCGATCGCAGCATTGGAACACCGGACCCGGGCATGGTCGCCATCGCGACCATCCTGGGCGACCTCTGCACCGAATTCGGCGTCAGCCGACCCACGGTCGACGCCTGACGTCGCTCGGGGAAACAAGAACCAATCCAGACAGGGTGGAAATCGGAATGAAGAAGTTCGTCAACGATCCCAATAACTTCGTCGCAGAGATGATCGAGGGCGTTCATCTGGCCAATCCGGGCAAGTTCAAGCTCGTGCCCGAATTCAACCTGCTCTATCGCTCCGACCGGCCGGACAACAGCAAGGTCTCGGTCGTGCAGGGATCGGGCAGCGGCCACGAGCCGGCGCACATCATGGCGGTCGGCCCCGGCATGCTCGACGCGGCCGCGCCGGGCGCGGTGTTCGCCGCCCCGCCGGTCGACACCTGCCTGGCCTGCATCGAGGCCCTGAAGTCCGACAAGGGCGTGCTTGTCCTGATCAACAACTACCAGGGCGACCGGATGAGCTGGGACATGGCCATCGAGATGGCCCAGGCCCAGGACATCAACGTGAAGTCCTTCGTCATCAACGACGACGTCTCTGTGCCCGACAGCACCTATTCGATCGGCCGCCGTGGCGTGGCCGGCAATTTCTTCGTGATCAAGGCCTGCGGCGCGGCCGCCGAACGGGGCGCCAGCCTCGATGACCTGCTGAAGCTCTGCGAGAAGGTCAACGGCCAGGTCCGCAGCATGGGCGTGGCGCTGACCTCCTGCGTTCCGCCGCTCAAGGGCACGCAGCTGTTCGAGATCGGCGACGACGAGATGGAGGTCGGCATCGGCATCCACGGCGAGCCCGGCCGCCGGCGCGACAAGCTGAAGCCCGCCGACGCGATCATCGACGAGATGTTCGACGCCATCGCCAGCGACCTGCCGTTCAAGTCCGGCGACCGGGTGGCGGTGATGATCAACGGCCTGGGCGGCACGCCGATCAGCGAGCTCTACATCCTCTACCGGCGCGCCGCGCAGCGCTGCAAAGACGCGGGCCTGACCGTCGTGCGCAACTACGTCGGCGAGTACTGCACCTCGCTGGAGATGGCGGGCGCCTCGCTCACCCTGCTGCGCCTGGACGCCGAACTGGAAGACCTGCTCGCCGCCCCGGCGGAGATCCCGATCCGGGTCTTCTAGGACCGCGCCGCCTGGGATCTAGGGCCGGTCGAACCTGGAGAGGATTTGGCCGGCCCAGCCCATGATGTCCTTGGCGCGGATCAGCCAGACGCCGTCGACCTTGGCCACCACGTCGCGGATGTGGCCGCACCAGTGCAGGTGCGGCGGCGCGGGCGGACGGTTGATCGTCGCCCAGGCGTAGGAGCGCACCACCCAGTGGTCCGCCCGCCCCTCGGGGTCCGGCTCGAACACGAACTGCGCCATCTGGTGCTGGTGGCCGGGGAAGTCGGGCCGTTCGTGGAACTTCAGCACCAGCTTGCGGATCTCATCGCGGCCCTGGCGGACCTCAAGCTCGCCGGTGCTGGTCTCTTCGGTCGCTTCGGCGTCGGGCGTGAACAGCGCCACATAGGCGTCGGTGTCGCCGGTATCGAGCGCCCAGCTGTAGCGAGCATAGAGCTCGTAGATCTCCGTGCGGTCCTGCGCGCTCGGTCCTTGCATCCGGCCCTCCCTGGCTCTTGCGTCTGTATTTCGTGATCAGTCGTAGAAGGCGAAGAACCGCGCCTCAAGGCTGGCGCGCGGCGGCGCGTCTTCGCAGCCCGGAACGTCGAAGCCGGTGTGGAAGGGCTGGACCGCGTCCGGGGCGGCGGAGTCGTAGCCGACGAACACCAGCAGGTCCTTCGCGCCCATGTCGGGCGTGTACCACCAGCGATGCCCCGGCCCGTAGCGGCAGCTGCGCGCCTCGATGAGCTCCAGCGCCGTGCCTTCGTCCCCGATGACGGCGTCATAGAACACCACGTCCGAGGCCGGGACCGAGCTCCGGTCGCACAGGGCCAGCAGGTTGTCCTGGGGCGGATCGTTGACGGTCCTCCAGGTCTGGAAGAGCACCAGACGGCTCCACGGGGCGATCGGCCGCTCGGCGGCGGCGAGGCTGAACTCCAGGAACCGCCGCACCGAGGTCTCGGTCACGTCCAGGTGCACGAACCCCGCCGCGCCGGCCCAGCTCTGGCGTTGCGATCGCGCGCTGAACCGCACGGTCAGGCCGGTGGCCTGGGGGATCACCTCGCGCGCGCCGCTGATGTCCCGGATCAGGGGCACGAGTTCGTCGTAATAGGCCTGGTTGATCGGCGGCAGGCCCTGCTGCGCCGTCATGTTGGTGTTCAGCATCTCGGGCCGGCGCGCCACCTGGCTCTCGTGCGAGGCCAGCACGAAGCCCTGCCGATCGATCGACAGCTCGCCTTTCGCGTCGCGCATGTCGTGCATCTGCACGTCGTGCGCCTCGAAGGACATGCGGTTCAGCGACGGGTCGACCAGGTCGAAGCGCCCGCGCGCCAGGCCCGGATCGAAGTAGTTCACGGTCGCCCGAAGGGTGCGGGCCTGGGTGTCGGCGGCGAGCATGCTGGATGACCTTCCGTTTCGCCCACCCGAGCCGGCCCCGAGGCGTTCGTCAAGACCGGAACCGTCAGGCGGCCGCGCGGCCCTCCGTCGCCGAGGCGGCCCGCTGGTGGTCGAGGATCATCTGGGCGGCGCGCTCGGCGATCATGATCACCGGGGCGTTGGTGTTTCCGCTGATGACCGTCGGCATCACCGAGGCGTCGATCACCCTCAGGCCGTCGATGCCATGGACCCGCAGTTCCGGGTCGACCACCGCCATGGGATCGCGGCCCATCCTGCAAGTGCCGACCGGGTGGAAGGTGGTGCCCAGGGTGTCGCGGATGAACGCCTCGATGTCCTCGTCGCTGTCCACCGCCGGTCCCGGCATGACCTCGTCGCCGCGATAGGCCCGCATGGCCGGCGCATCGACCAGCTTGCGAGAGATGCGCACGCCGCGCTTCAGCCCTTCCAGATCGTCCGGGTGGCTGAGGAAGTTGCCCTGCAGCCGCGGCGCGGCGGCCGGATCGGCCGAGACCAGCGACACCCGCCCCCGGCTCTTGGGTCGAAGCAGCGAGATGTGGATGGAAAAGCCGTGGCCCCGGGGGATCAGCTTGTCCCGCTGGTTCATCAGCTCTGGCCCCAGGATGATCTGCAGGTCCGGCCGGTCGACGTCCGGGCCGGAGCGGACGAAGCCGCCCGCCTCCACGGTGTTGGTGGTCCAGGGCCCACGGCGCTGGAAGATGTACTGGAACGGCGAGGCCGCCATCCACGGCAGCGCCTTCCACGACAGGCCGTAGAGGCTGGACTGGGGACTGGCGAAGCACATCAGGGTGTCCTGGTGCTCCTGCAGGTTCTCGCCGACGCCGGGCAGGTCGTGCAGCACAGGCAGGCCGACCTGTCGCAGGTGCTCCGCCGGCCCGATCCCGGACAGCATGAGCAGCTGCGGGGAGTTGATGGTCCCGGCCGCGATCAGCACCTCGCGCCGCGCCGTCAGGGTCTCCAGCCGGCCGTCCTTCAGCACCTCTATGCCCGTCGCCCGGCCGTCCTCCAGCAGCACGCGCTGGGTCGCCGCATGGGTCAGGACCGTCAGGTTGGGCCGGTCACGGACCGGGTGCAGGAACGCCCGCGCCGTGCTCATCCGCTCGCCGTTGCGCTGGGTGAGCTGCCAGTGGCCGAAGCCTTCCTGCTCGGCGCCGTTGAAGTCGGCGTTGCGCCGGTACTGCAGCTCCTCGGCCGCCTGGACGAGGGCGTCGCCGATGGGGTGCGGGTCGCGCGGATCGGCGACGTTCAGCTCTCCGCCTCGGCCATGGAAGGGCGAGTCGCCCCCCTCCCAGTTCTCCGAGCGCTTGAAGAAGGGCAGCACGTCCTCATAGCGCCAGCCGTCGGCGCCCAGCTCGGCCCAGCCGTCGTAATCGGCGCGATGGCCGCGGATGTAGATCATCCCGTTGACGGCGCTGCATCCGCCCAGAATCCGCCCGCGCGGGCAGATGATCGGCTTGCCGCCAGCGTTGGGGTCGGCCTCGTATTCGTAGGTCCAGTTGTAGGTCGGGTTGCCGAGCGTGCCGAACACGCCGGCCGGCACGCCGACCAGCACGCTGGCGAGAGGCGTGCGATCCGAACCGCCCGCCTCCACCAGCGCGACCGTCGTGTTGGGGTCGGCCGACAGACGGTTGGCCAGGACGCACCCCGCCGAGCCGGCGCCCACCACGATGTAGTCGAAGACGCGCCCCGGATTCGAACCGCGCTGTTCCGAGGACGCCACGCTCACCGCCGCGCCGGAGTCGGCTCTGTGCTTTACCATCTGAAAAGACGCCTTCCTGTCGTTGCGGCCCGAGCGACAAGGTCTTGGGCTCGCCTTTGGTTCAGCTTAAGGCGCGGTTCGCCGCTCACGCCAGCCCATGTGTGATACGCATGGCTTAGAACAGAAAATGCAATGGCGCCGATGCCTTCAGCGCCGCATGGCCTCTGGACCGCGGCAGGGCGTCCCTACCCTCCGCGCCGGACTGTGAACAGGAGATCCCGATGGCCGACGCCCCTTCGCCCAAGCGCATCGTCACCGTCCGCGAGGCGACCATCCACCTGCTGCGCGGCTGGGGCTGCACGACGATGTTCGGCAACCCGGGCTCCACCGAGTTGCCGCTGTTCAAGGACTGGCCCGACGACTTCCGCTACGTGCTTGGCCTTCAGGAGTCGGTGGTGGTGGGCATGGCTGACGCCTATGCGCTGGGAACCCGCAACGCCGCCTTCGTGAACCTGCATTCGGCCGCCGGCACGGGCCATTCGCTGGGCAACCTGTTCGGCGCCTGGAAGAACAACTCGCCGGTGGTGGTGATCGCCGGCCAGCAGGCGCGCTCGATGCTCTTGATGGAGCCGTTCCTCGGCGCCCAGGACGCGGCGGAGTTCCCCAAGCCCTACGTGAAGTACTCGGTCGAGCCGGCGCGGGCGGAGGACGTGCCCGCCGCCATCGCGCGCGCCTACTACACCGCCATGCAGGAGCCGCGCGGGCCGGTGTTCGTCTCCGTGCCAGTGGACGACTGGGACAAGGCCTGCGAGCTGATCGAGCCACGCACGGTGATCTCCAAGAAGCGCCCGGACGCCGACGGCCTGAAGCTGATCGCCGACGCCCTGGCCGGCGCCAGGAATCCCTGCCTCGTCGTCGGCGCGGACGTGGACCGCTCCGGCGCCTTCAACGACGCCGTGAAACTCGCGGAGCGCTACGAGACCCCGGTATGGGTGGCGCCGCGCACCTACCGCTGCAATTTCCCCGAAAGTCACCGCCTGTTCGCGGGCTTTCTGCCGATCTCCAAGGCCCAGGTGTCCGAGGCCCTGAAGGGATACGACGTGATCCTGGCGCTCGGCGCGCCGGTGTTCACCTACCACGCGGAGGCCAACGGCCAGGTCGTGCCCACCGGCTCGACGCTCTACCAGATCGTCAATGACGCGGTTCAGGCGGCCTTCACCCCGGTGGGCACCACCGTGGTCGCCAGCGTCGATGCGGCGGTGCAGGACCTGCTCGCCCTGCCGGCGCCGAAGGTCACCCGCAAGGGCCAGGGGCGCGAGCCGCGTCAGACCCTGGAGCCCACCGCGCCCATGACCTCGGCCTACGTCATGCAACGGGTCGGCAAGCTTCGGCCCAAGAACTCCATCGTGGTGGAGGAGGCCCCCACCGCGCGCGGGCCGATGAACGACTTCCTGCCTATCGACCAGCCGGACGGCTTCTTCACCACCGGCTCGGGCGGCTTGGGCTATGGCCTGCCCGCCTCGGTGGGCATGGCGCTGGCGCGGCCCAAGCAGCGGATCGTGGCGGTGATCGGCGACGGCTCGTCCATGTACGGCATCCAGGCCCTGTGGACGGCGGCCCAGCTGAAGCTGCCGATCAGCTTCCTGATCATCAACAACGGCGGCTATCTGGCGCTGAAGCAGATGGCCGGCCTGTTCCAGATGACCGAGGTGGTCGGCACCGACCTGCCGGGCATCGACTTCACCGGCCTCGCCCCGGCCCTGGGCGTGCCCGCCGCCCGCGTGGAGCGCGCCGAGGACCTCGACGCCGCCCTCACGGACGCCTTCGCCTCGGACGGCCCGCGCCTTTTGGACATCGCCGTCGAGGCCAGCTTCTCGGACAAGCTCTAGGGCGTTTCGCGGGCCGCGCCGGGCCCCTGGCTCAACGCCGCAGCTCCAGCAGGCGGACCAGATCGGCCAGGGCGGCGGTGACCGGGACCTTGACGCCCACGGCCTCGGCGGCGCGGACCACCGCGCCGTTGATGGTCTCGATCTCGGTGGGCCGGCCGGCCTGGCGGTCCTGAAGCATCGACGCCTTGTGGCCGCGATGGTGCTCCAGGGCGTGCTCGATCTTGTGGCGGATCGCCGCCCGGTCGAGCGGGATCGACTTGGCCTCGGCGGTGTCCGCCACCTCCTCGGCGATGGCGAAGGCGAGACGGCGGCCGGGCTCGGAATTCCACCTCGCCATTGGTCAGGCCGGTCACCGCCCCGACCGAGTTCAGCGCCGCGTTGAAGGCCAGCTTGTCCCAGATCGCCACCTCGACGTTGGGATGAACGACGGCCTCGAGGCGGGTGGTGTTCAACAGATCGGCGGCCTCTTGCGCGGCCGCGGCGGCCGCGGGCGTGAAGCCGCCCAGCAAGATCCTTCCGGACCCGTGGGCGGAGACGTGCGTGGGTCCGTCCAGATCGGCCGGGAACTCGGTGACGCCTTGCAGGACGTGGTCGGCCCCGAAGACCTTGGCCATGACCTCGGCGTTGCCGATGCCGTTCTGCAGGGTGATCCCATAGACGCCGGGACCGGCCAGGTGCGCCACGGAGGCGACGGCGGCGGCGCTGTGCATGCCCTTGGTGAACAGCATCACCAGATCCACCGGCCCGGTCACCTCGGACGCCAGGGCGGCGTCGATGGGCACGGTGCGCTCTCCGGAGTTGTCGGCGAGGGTGATCCCGTCGCGGCGCATCGCCTCCAGCCGGGCCTTGTCCACGTCCACGACAGTGACCGGAACGCCGGCCTCCGCGAAGCGCACGGCGAACAGGCAGCCCAGGGCGCCCGCGCCGACGATGACGACCTTTCGCATGGTTCCTCCCTGAGCGCCTTTGCGCCGCGTGTGTCCTAGCGGACCGCCCCCTCCATGGGGAGGCCGGGCCATGGAGACTATTGCGTTTTCTGGCAAGACCCATACGTCGTCGGCATGGCTTTCGACCAAAGCGAACTCCGCGCCTTTCTGGCGGTCGTGGACAACGGCAGCCTCGGCCGCGCCGCCGCCGCCATCCACCGGACCCAGCCGACGCTCAGCCGAACCATCCAGGAGATGGAGTCGCGCTTCGGCCAACCCCTGTTCGAGCGGCACACCAAGGGCATGGCGCTGACCCCCGCGGGCGCAACGTTGGCGCCGCACGCGCGGCTGCTGCTGTTCGAGATGGAGCAGACGGTGGAGGCGCTGGACGCCCTGCGCGGGCTGAGGCGAGGCACCCTGCGGGTCGGCGCGGTCGCCGCCATCGCCCGCAGCATCGTCCCGACCGCCGTGGCCCGGCTGCTGGAGGCGGCGCCGGGGCTGCGCATCGAACTGCTGGAAGGCCCCGACGGTCGGCTGCTGGACGCGCTGGTCGGACGCGAGGTCGACCTGATCCTGGCGCCCGAGCTGGCCCCCCACAAGGACGTGAGCCAGGTGGCCGAGTGCGACTTCGACGACGTCTACACCGTCTGCTGCGCCGCCGATCATCCGCTGGCCGAGCGAGGGTCCGCAACCCTGGCCGAGGCGCTCGCCGAGCGCTGGATCATGCCGCCCCCCGGCGCCACGCCGCGCATCCTGTTCGAGGCCATCATCCAGGCGGCCGGACATGAGCCGCCAAGGATAGCGGTCGAGACCGGCTCGGTGGGCGGCATGCTGTCGTTCATCGCCAGCACCCGCCTGCTGGGCTGGCTGCCCGGGCCGCTGCTGAGCCAGGACGAGGCGGTGGGCGGCGTCCGGCGCGTGCGCGTCGAGGCGCTGGAGATCCGGCGGCGGTTCTACGTCTATCGCCGCCGCCAGGGCCTGCTCCCCTCGCCCGCGCGGGAGTTCCTGAAGGCCCTGCCCCTGCTGGACAGGCCCGCCTGATCGGCCGCCAGATCGCTTGGCGTGACAGAACGCCCGGGATTCGAACTATGATGGCTGCATGCGCCAACGGTTCGGTGGCGCCGTGGCAAGGACGCGGGAGATGGCGATGACGCAGCCGGTGATGTCCGTCCCCGACCGGTCCGATGAGCTGGACCAGGGGCTTCTCGCCGACTTCCTGGGGCCCAAGGTCCGGGTCTTATGGAACCTGTTGAGCGCCCAGATGGTCGCGGCGCTGGCGCCGTTCGGCCTGCGCACGGGGGCCTTCTCGACCATGGCCGTGCTCTCGGCCAATCCCGGAAGCTCGCTCACCCAGATCGCCCGCGCGCAGTGCATGGACAAGTCGGCTGTGGTGGCGATCGTCGATGAGCTGGAGTCCCGAGGCCTGCTGATCCGCCTGCATCCGCCCCAGGATCGCCGACGCCACGCCCTGTCGCTGACGAAGGACGGCGAGGCGCTGATGCATCGGATGCACGGGGCCGTGCAGGGGGTAGGCGTTCCCATCCGCGACTCCCTCTCGCCGAAGGAGATGGAGCAGCTGATGTCCCTGCTGGACCGCGCCTACGAGGCCCTGGCCCGGGATGCCTCCGACGCCTGAGGCGCCGCCGCGCCCCGCCGTCATCGGATCGTGACCTCCGTGCGCTAGCGATCCTCCCTGACAGGGGCGCGCAGGCCTGTATGATGGCCCCGGAGCCATGGGATCGACAAAGGCGCCAGAAGGCCACGAACCGTCGGTTCTGACACCGGCGGGTCTTGGGGCCATGATCGAGATCCTGCGCGGTCTCGGCTACCGCGTCGTCGGGCCGAGGCTGCGCGACCAGGCCATCATCTATGACGACATCGACGGCGTCGCCGACCTGCCGCGCGGCTGGACCGACGAGCAGGAGGCCGGGCGCTACCGGCTGGCGCGCCGCGAGCGACGAGGCGTTGTTCGGCTACGCCGTCGGCCCGCAGTCCTGGAAGGCGTTCCTGCACCCGCCGATCCAGCGCCTGTGGCGCCCGCCGCGAGGGCGACGAGGTCGCGGTCACGCCCGAGCCCGCGCCCGACGAGCGGTTCGCCTTCATCGGCGTGCGCGCCTGCGAGCTGCAGGCGATCGCGATCCAGGACCGGGTGTTCATGGGCGGCGCCCACGTCGATCCGCACTACCAGGCCCGCCGCGAGGGCGCCTTCCTGGTGGCGCGTCAACTGCGGGAAGGCCGGCGGCACGTGCTTTTGCGTCTCGATGAACGCGGGCCCGAAGGCCGAGGCCGGCTTCGATCTCGCGCTGACCGAGCTGCTCGACGGCGCGGGCCACCGCTTCCTGATCGAGGCGGGCAGCGCGGCGGGCGAAGCGGTGCTGGCCGAACTGCCCCGCAGCGCCGCGGCGCCGGCCGACTTGGAAGCGGCCGAAGCGGTGGTCGCGCGCACCGCCGCGTCGATGGGCCGGCAGATGCGCGCGGACGACCTGCACGACCTCTTGCTGGCCAATCTGGAGCACCCGCGCTGGGACGACGTGGCCGACCGGTGCCTGACCTGCGCCAACTGCACCATGGTCTGCCCCACCTGCTTCTGCACCTCGGTGGAGGACTCGTCAGCGACCTGACCGGCGCGGAGTCTCCGCAGTCCCGCCGCTGGGATTCCTGCTTCACCATGGACTTCTCCTACGTCCACGGCGGCAGCGTGCGCTCGAGCACGCGCTCGCGCTACCGCCAGTGGATGACCCACAAGCTCGCCACCTGGATCGACCAGTTCGGCACGTCCGGCTGCGTCGGCTGCGGGCGCTGCATCACGTTGGTGCCCCGTGGGCATCGACATCACCGAGGAGGTGCGGGCCATCCGCGAGGACGCAGCCGCAAGAGGAGGGCCGATCATGACCGCCGCCGTGAAGGACATCGAGGAGATCGTCCGCGAACACCCCTTCTTCGCCGGCCTGCGCCGAACCCTTCCGCAAGCTGGTCAGCGGCTGCGCCAGGAACGTGCACTTCGAGGCCGGCGAATACCTGTTCCACGAGGGCGACCCGGCCGACCAGTTCTATCTGCTCCGCCACGGCCGGGTGGCGCTGGAGATCGGCGCCCGGGCGCGGCGCGGTCGACCTTCCAGACCCTGAGCGAGGGCGAGATCGTCGGCGTGTCCTGGCTGGTCCGCCCTACCGCTGGAGCTACGACGCCCAGGCGCATCGAGTTCATCCGCGCCATCGCCATGGACGCCGCCTGCCTGCGCGACAAGATGCGAGGCGGACCACGATCTCGGCTACGAGATGATGAAGCGCTTCATGCCGATCCTGATCCAGCGGCTGCAGGCCACCCGGATGCAGATCCTGGATGTCTATGGCTAGCCTGGTTGGACCCGACGTCGCGGCGAGCGTGGACGCGGCCGGCGATCCCATGGCCCCGCGCGTGGGCCGCGTGCGCCGCCGCCGGCGCGAGGCGCCGAACGTGTGGACGCTCGAGATCGAGGCGGACGGCGCTGGACGGCGTTCGAGCCCGGCCAGTTCAACATGCTGACCGCCTTCGGCGTCGGCGAGGTGCCGATCAGCCTCAGCGGCGACCCGGCCGAACGCGGACGGCTGGTCCACACCGATCCGCGCGGTCGGCGCCGTCTCGCGGGCCCTGGCCGAGCTGCGGCCCGGCGAGCCGGTCGGCCTGCGCGGACCGTTCGGCGCGGGCTGGCCGATGGCCGAGGCGCAGGGCGCGACGTGGTGATCCTGGCCGGCGGGCTGGGCCTCGCGCCGCTGCGCCCGGTGCTCTATCGCCTGCTGGCCGAGCGCGAGCGCTACGGCCAGGTCGTGCTGCTCTATGGCGCGCGCAGCCCCGGCGACATCCTGTTCCGCCGCGAGCTGGAGGCCTGGCGCCGGCGGCTCGACATCGATATCGAGGTGACGGTGGACCACGCCGACGGCGACTGGCGCGGCCATGTCGGGCGTGGTCACCACGCTGATTCCCGCACGCCACCTTCGATCCGGACAAGACCGTCGCCATGGTCTGCGGCCCGGAGATCATGATGCGGTTCACCGATCGCCGCCCTGAACGACGCGGGCGTGGCGGACGAGGCGATCTACCTGTCCATGGAGCGCAACATGAAGTGCGCGATCGGCTTTTGCGGCCACTGCCAGTTCGGGCCGGTCTTCGTCTGCCGGGACGGGCCGGTGTTCCGCTACGACCGGGTTGCGGCCCTGCTCGGCACAAGGAGATCTGAGATGGCGGCCGCGCGACGCAAACCCCGGCTGGCGGTGTGGAAGTTCGCCTCCTGCGACGGCTGCCAGCTCAGCCTGCTGGATTGCGAGGACGAGCTGCTGGCCGTCGCCGACGCCGTGGACATCGCCTACTTCCCCGAGGCGACCCGCGCGGCGGTCCGAAGGGCCGCTACGACCTGTCGCTGGTCGAAGGCTCGATCACCACGCCGCACGACGCCGAGCGCATCCAGGACGTCCGCCGCCGCTCGCGCGTCCTGGTCACCATCGGCGCCTGCGCCACGGCCGGCGGCATCCAGGCGCTGCGCAACTTCGCCGACGTGCAGCGAATACACGTCCATCGTCTACGCCCGGCCCGACTACATCCACACGCTCGCGACCTCGACCCCGATCGCCGAGCACGTGCCGGTGGATTTCGAGTTGCGCGGCTGCCCGATCAGCAAGCGCCAGCTGGTCGAGGTGATCACCGCCTTCCTGGCCGGCCGCCGGCCGGTCACGCCGGCGCACAGCGTCTGCGTCGAGTGCAAGCTCAAGGGCAATGTCTGCGTGATGGTGGCGCACGGCACGCCGTGCCTGGGCCCGGTCACCCATGCCGGCTGCGGCGCGCTCTGCCCGTCCTACGATCGCGGCTGCTATGGCTGCTACGGGCCGATGGAGACGCCCAACGCGCCCGTCGCTCAGCGGCAGGCTGGCGCGAGCTCGGGCATGGACGGCGCGACGATCGCAGCGCGTCTACCGCACCTTCAACGCCAACGCCCCGGCGTTCCGCGAGGAGAGCGAGCGCCATGGCCCGTAAGACCATCAAGGTCGACTATCTGGCCCGCGTGGAGGGCGAGGGCGCCTTCAAGGTCGTGGTGCGCGACGGCGTGGTGGAGCGCGCCGAGCTGAGCATCTTCGAGCCGCCGCGCTTCTTCGAGGCGTTGCTGCGCGGGCGCGCGTTCACCGAGGCGCCCGACATCACCGCGCGCATCTGCGGCATCTGCCCGGTCGCCTATCAGATGAGCGCGGTGCATGCGATGGAGAAGCGCTCGGCGTCCACGTCGACGGGCCGCTGCGCGACCTGCGCCGGCTGCTCTATTGCGGCGAATGGATCGAGAGCCACACGCTGCACATCTACATGCTGCACGCGCCCGACTTCCTCGGCTACGACGGCGCCATCGACATGGCCCGCGACCACGGCGACGCGGTGCGCCGCGGCCTGGCGCTGAAGAAGGCCGGCAACGAGATCCTGACCCTGCTCGGCGGGCGCGAGATCCACCCGATCAATGTGCGGGTCGGCGGCTTCTACCGCGTGCCGACGCCGCCGCGAGCTTGCAGCCGCTGGCCGAGCGGCTGAAATGGGCGCGCGACGCGGCGCTCGAGACCGTGCGCTGGGTCGCCGGCTTCGATTTCCCCGATCGCGAGCGCGACTACGAGCTGGTCGCGCTGCGCCACCCGGACGAATACCCGTTCAACGAGGGCCGGATCGTCTCCAACCGCGGGCTCGACATCGCCGCCGACGACTACGACGCTGCACTTCGAGGAGATTGCACGTCGAGCGCTCGACCGCGCTGCACTCGCGGCTGCGCGAGCGGGGCGCGTATCTGGTGGGGCCGCTGGCCCGCTACAGCCTCAATTTCGATCGGCTGTCGCCGCTCGCCGCAGGACGCGGCGCGCGAGGCGGGGCTGGGCCCAGTCTGCACCAATCCCTACCGCAGCATCATCGTGCGCGCGGTGGAGGTGCTCTACGCCTGCGACGAGGCGCTGCGGATCATCGACGCCTACGAGCCGCCCGACCGCCCGCCGTGGCGGTCGAGCCGCGCGCCGGCGTCGGCTGCGCGGCCACCGAGGCGCCGCGCGGCCTGCTCTACCACCGCTACCGGCTGGAGGCGGACGGCACCATCGCCGAGGCGCGCATCGTGCCGCCGACCTCGCAGAACCAGGCCAGCATCGAGGAGGATCTGGCCAGCTTCGTCGGCGGCTGGCTGGACCTGCCCGAGGACGGACGCTGCGCCATCGCTGCGAGCAGACCGTGCGCAACTACGACCCGTGCATCTCCTGCTCCACCCATTTCCTGCGGCTGGAGATGGATCGTGGCTGACGGCGCGGCGCGCGCATCGCTGGTGATGGGCGTCGGCAATCCCGACCGGGGCGACGACGGCGCGGGCCGCGCGGTCGCGCCGGGCCCTGCGCGGCAGGCCTGCCGGCGGGCGTCGAGGTCGTCGAGACGCGACGGCGAGGCGACGCGCGTTGCTGGCCGCGCTGGACGGCGCGGCGACGGCCTTCCTGATCGACGCCTGCGCCTCCGGCGCCGCCGCCGGGGACGATCCATCGCTTCGACGTGAGCGCCGAGCCCCTGCCGTCGCAGCGCGTTCGGGGTCTCCACCCACGGCTTCGGCCTGCCGAGGCGATCGAGCTGGCCCGCGCGCTCGGGCAGTTGCCGCCCCGCTGCGTCGTCTACGCCATCGAGGGCGCGGCGTTCGAGGCGGGCGCGCGCCTGTCGCCCGCTGTGGCGCGGCCGTGGCGCAGGTCGCCGACGTGCTGCGCGCCGAGATCGGCCGGCGAGCATCAGCGACAGGAGACGCAGGCGCATGCATGAAGCGTCGCTGATGGGGCCTGATGCGGCGGATCGAACGAGATCGCCGCCGCGCAGGAGGCCAGGCGGGTCGATCGGCGTCACGGTCTGGCTCGGCGCGCTGAGCCACATGTCGCCCGACCACTTCGCCGAGCATTTCGAGAGGCCGCCGCCGGCACGATCGCCGAGGGCGCGCGGCTCGACGTCACGCCCTCGGACGACCTCGGCCACCCCAACGCCCAGGACATCCTGCTGGAAAGCATCGAGGTGGAGACCTGAGCCGCCGATGACCACCGCCGCTCGCCCGCGCCCGCATCCAGGACGCGCGCCAGGCGCGGCTGCGCGATCCAGGTGCGCGGCACGGTCCAGGGCGTGGGCTTCCGCCCTTTCGTCCACCGCCAGGCGACCGCGCTCGGCCTCGCCGGCTGGGTCGGCCAACACCGCCGACGGCGTCACGCATCGAGGCGGAAGGGCGACGCCGAGCGCGCTCGCCGCCCTGGTGGACGCCATCCGCGCAGGCGCCGCCGCCCACGCCGTGGTCGACGCAGTCGAGACCGCCGCCGCTCGACGCCCGCGGCGAGGCCGGCTTCGCGATCCGCCCGAGCGCCCGTTCCGGCGCGCGCACGGCGCAGGTGCTGCCCGACCTGGCGACCTGCGACGACTGCCTCGCCGAGCTGTTCGACCCCGCCGACCGGCGCTACCGCTATCCCTTCATCAACTGCACCCAGTGCGGCCCGCGCTTCAGCATCATCGAGGACCTGCCCTACGACCGCGCGCGCACCTCGATGCGCGCGCTTCGCCATGTGCCCGGCCTGCCAGGCCGAGTACGACGACCCGCCGACCGCCGCTTCCACGCCGAACCCAACGCCTGTCCCGACTGCGGCCCGCGCCTGGCACTGTGGGACGGCGCGGCGCCGTGCTGGCGCGGGACGGGACGCCGCGCTTGCCCGGCGGCCGACGCGCTCCGCGCGGGGCAGGATCGTCGCGGTGAAGGGGATCGGCGGCTTCCATCTGATCGTCGACGCGCGCAACGAGGCGGCGGTCCGACGCCTGCGCGCGCGCAAGCGTCGGCCGGAGAAGCCGTTCGCGGTGATGTTCCCGACGCTCGACGACGTCGCGCGCGAGCTGCCGGGTCGTCGGCGGAGGAAGCGGCGCTGCTGACCGGCCCCGCGCGGCCCATCGTGCTGCTGCGAGCGCGCCGGCGGGCCGGTCGCCGCGGCGGTGGCGCCGGGCAACCCGCGGCTCGGGCGTCTGCTGCCCTACGCGCCGCTGCATCATCTGCTGATGCGCGACACTGGGCTTTCCGGTGGTCGCCACCAGCGGCAACCTCAGCGACGAGCCGATCGTCACCGACGAGCACGAGGCGCTGGACCGTCTGGCGGCATCGCCGACCTGTTCCTGGTCCACGACCGGCCGATCGTCCGCCCGGTCGACGATTCGGTGGCGCGGGTCGTCTGCGGCCGGCCGCTGATGCTGCGCCGCGGCGCGCGGCTACGCGCCCGCGCCGGTCGCTGCTGGACGGCGTCCCGGCGGGCGTGCTGGCCCTCGGCGGCCACCTGAAGACCACCGTGGCGCTGGCCCGCGGCGACGGCGTCGTCTCTGAGCCAGCACATCGGCGACCTCGGAGACGCCGCGGCGCGCGCCGCCCACGCCCGCGCGGTCGCGACGACATCGGCCGGCTGCACGCCGTGCGCCCGCGCCTGGTCGCCTGCGACCTGCACCCCGACTACGCCTCGAGCCACGCGGCCGAGGCGACTTCGGCGCTGCCGGTCGTGCCGGTGCAGCACCATCTCGCCCACGTCGCCGCCTGCATGGCCGAGCAACGGCATCGCGCCGCCGGTGCTGGGCGTCGCCTGGGACGGCACCGGCTACGGCCCCGACGGCACGGTCTGGGGCGGCGAGTTCCTGCTGGTCACCGAGGACGGCTGGCGGCGCGTCGCGCACCTGCGGCCGTTCCGCCTGCCCGGTGGCGAGGCGGCGGTGCGCGAGCCGCGCCGCGTCGGCGCTCGGCCTGCTCCATGCGGCGTTCGGCGAGGACGCCTTGCCATGGACCGATCTGCGCGCCGGTCGCTGCCTTCACCCCGCCGAGCGCCGGACCGTGCTGGCGCCGATGCTGGCGCGCGGGGTCAACGCGCCGCTCGACCTCCAGCGCCGGCCGCCTGTTCGACGCCGTCGCCGCGCTCTGCGGCCTGCGTCAGCGCGTCGAGCTACGAAGGCCAGGCGGCGATGGAGCTGGAATGGGCGGCCGACGGGCGCGCGCGGCGACCGGGGCTACGACTTCCCCCTGCTGCGAAGCCGCGACGGACGGCGCCCTCGTCGTCGACTGGCGGCCGGCGCTGGAGGCGCTGCTCGCCGACTCCGCGCCGGCGTCGCGCCCGGCGAGGTCTCGCGCGGCGCTTCCACGCGGGCCTCGCCGCGGCCATCGTCGCGGTCGCCGCGGCGGGTCGGCGAGCCGCGCGGTCGTCGCTGACCGGCGGCTGCTTCCAGAACGCGCGCCTGACCGAGGCGCGTCGCCGCGCCTGCGGCGCGGCCGGCTTCGAGCCTGTCTGGCACCGGCGCGTTCCGCCCAACGACGGCGGCATCGCCCTCGGCCAGGCGGTGTGGGCGGCCTGGCCCGCACCAGGGAGGAGGCGCCATGTGCCTAGCGGTTCCCGGACGCTGCTCGAGCATCACCGGCGACGACCCGCTCACCCGCGTCGGCCGGGTCGACTTCGGCGGCATCGTCAAGGAGATCAACCTCGCCTTCGCGCCCGAGGCCGGGTCGGCGACTATGTGCTGGTCCACGTCGGCTTCGCCATCACCGTGATCGACGAGGCGGAGGCGCGAGCGCGTCTTCGCCCACCTGCGGGAGATCGGCGAGCTCGACGCCCGCGCCGAGGCAGCGGCGGACCCGATGAGGTTCCGCGACGAATACCGCGACGCGGCCGCCGCCGCGGCGCCTCGCCGAGGCGATCGCGCCGCACCGTCACCCGGCCGTGGACGCTGATGGAGGTCTGCGGCGGCCAGACCCACGCCATCGTCCGCTTCGGCCTCGACGAGCTGCTGCCCGCCGGATCACCCTGGTCCACGGGCCGGGCTGCCCGGTCTGCGTCACGCCGGTCGAGTATGTCGACAAGGCGATCGAGATCGCCGCGCGGCCGGACGTGATCCTCTGCTCCTTCGGCGACATGCTGCGCGTGCCGGGCACGGACGGCGACCTGCTCGCCGCCAAGGCGCGCGGGGCGGACGTGCGGATCGTCTATTCGCCGCTCGACGCGCTCGGCGATCGCCCGCGCCGAGCCGGAGCGCGAGGTGGTGTTCTTCGCCGTCGGCTTCGAGACCACCGCGCCGGCCAACGCCATGGCCGCCCACCAGGCCGAGCGCGAGGGCCTCGCGCAATTCTCCATGCTGGTCTCCCACGTGCTGGTGCCGCCGGCGATGCGCGCGATCCTGGAGGCGCCCGGACAACCGCATCCAGGGCTTCCTCGCCGCCGGCCACGTCTGCACGGTCATGGGCTTGAGCGAGTACGAGCCGATCGCGCGCGCGCTACGGCGTGCCCATCGTGGTCACCGGCTTCGAGCCGCTCGACATCCTTCGAGGGCGTCTACATGTGCGTGCGCCAGCTCGAAGCGGGCCGCGCCGAGGTCGAGAACCAGTACAGCCGCTCGGTGCGCGCCGAGCGGCAACCCCGCGGCCCAGGCGCTGATGGCCGAGGTGTTCAGCGTGATCCCGCGGCGCTGGCGCGGCATCGGCGATATCCCCGACGAGCGGCCTCGGCCTCGCGCGACGCCTACGCCGCCTTCGACGCCGAGCAGCGCTTCGGCGCGCGTCGGCGCGAGCGACGAGGACGGCCGGCGAATGCATCGAGCGGCCTGGTGCTGCGCGGCGAGCGCAAGCCGCCCGAGTGCCCGGCCTTCGGCACGCGCTGCACGCCCGAGCATCCGCTCGGCGTCACCATGGTGTCGTCCGAGGGCGCCTGCGCGGCCTACTACCGCTATCGCGGGGCGCACGGGCGCGCGAGAGCCGCGCAGTGAGCGGCTCGAGCTCAGCCTGGCCCGTGCCGAGCGCGCACAGCGACCGATCCAGCTCGCCCACGGCGGCGGCGGGCGCGTCGATGGCGCGGCTGATCGACGAGGTCTTCCGCCCCGCCTTCGCCGACCCGCAGCTCGACCGCGCGCCACGACGGCGCGTGCTCGACCTTCGAGCGGGCCGGTCGCCTTCACCACCGATTCCTACGTGGTGCGTCCGCTCTTCTTCCCCGGCGGCGACATCGGCACGCTGGCGGTCAACGGCACGGTCAACGACCTCGCCATGTGCGGCGCGCGCCCGCTCTATCTCAGCGTCGGCCTGATCCTGGAGGAGGGCCTGCCGCTGGCGACGCTGCGCCGCGTCGTCGCCTCGATGCGCGCGGCCGGCCGACGCGGCGGGCGTGCGGCTGGTCACCGGCGACACCAAGGTGGTCGACCGCGGCAAGGCCGACGGCATGTTCATCAACACCGCCGGCATCGGTCAGGTCGTCGCGCCGCCGGCCCGATCGGCCCGGCAGGCGTCGCGGCCCGGCGACGCCGTGATGCTCAGCGGCGACATCGGGCCGCCACGGCATCGCCGTGATGGCGGCGCGCGAGGGCTTCGGCTTCGAGATCGGCGATCGAGAGCGACTGCGCGCCGCTCGCGGCGCCGGTGCTGGCGCTGATCGAGGCGGGGATCGCGGTGCATTGCCTGCGCGACCTGACGCGCGGCGGCCTGGCCAGCGCGGCGGTCGAGATCGCCGAGACCGCCGGCCTCGCCATCGCGCTCGACGAGGCGGCGATCCCGGTGCGCGAGGACGTCGCGCGCGGCGTGCGAGCTGCTGGGCCTCGACCCGCTGCACGTCGCCAACGAGGGCCGCTTCGTCGCCTTCGTCGCCCCCGAGGACGCCGAGCCGGGCGCTCGAGCTCCTGCGCGGGCACGGGTCGCGCCGGCGCGGCGGTGATCGGCGACGTGCGTGCAGGCGCCGGCCGGCCAGGTGTCGTGTCGCGGCGCGCTCGGCGTGGAGCGCGCCATCGACATGCTGAGCGGCGAGCAGCTGCCGCGCATCTGCTGACCCGCGCCGCGCCCCCGCGACGGGTCGCCGGTCCTACTGCCCCTTTGCCTTGGCGGCGGCGGCTTCGGCGGCTTCGGTCTGGGGGTTGCCGAGGGACATCTGGCGGCCGTCAGGGAAGCTGATCTCCGCGGCGCTGGCGCGGGTGTCTCCGTCGCGGGAACGGAAGGCCCGCACGATGATCTTGGTGCCCGGCGGCAGCGAGTTGCGGTTCCAGCCCCGGCGCAGCAGCGCGCTGGGCGCCCCGCCCTCGACCCGCCAGTGCTCGTGCTGGCCGGTCTTGGGGTTCACCACGTCGATGTGGATCCACGAGTGCGGATTGACCCAGTCGAACTTGATGACATCGCCGCTCAGGGTGATCGGCGCGTTCTGGTCGAACTCCGCGCCGAACGAGTGGTGGGCCAGGGCCGCGCCCGCCCCGCCCAAGGTCAACGCCGCGCCCAGCGCCACGACGCTCAAAAGCCTCTTACTCATCTCAGGGATACTCCTCATCGTTTCCAGCAGGTGATGCGCGTCGCGCATCGCTCTCATTTCGCGGGCTTGTCCTTGAGCAGGTCGCCGTAGACCAGAAGGTCGGCGAAGGGCACGCACCGGAAGTCCGTCAGCTCCGCGTTCGGCTCCACGCGGCGGTACAGCGGCATGGAGATCTTCCACGGCTTGGAGAAGGTCGCCGGGTCCTCGATCGTCGCCTCATAGGCGATGTGGTCGTGGTCGGTGAGCGTGAAGCGCTCCACCACCTTCGCGGTCGGGCTCAGGAAGTCGCCCGCCCGGTCCAGCCAGGTCATGCCGTTCTGGCCGAGCGTGGTGACCACCAGGGTCTTGCCTTCCCAGTGGCCGTAGGAGGTTCCCATCCAGGTGTCGATGGGCGGTTCCTCGGCCTTCTGCATGTAGATGGTGCGGTTGGCCGCGGCGTACTCATAGGCCATCAGCATGTCGCCGTTGTCGCCCTGGATGATCTGGAACGGGTGGCTCATGTAGGTGGCGCGCGGGATGCCCGGCAGGTAGCAGGCCGCCTCGGGGTCGGCCTTGGGCGCGGCCTTGCGGTTCTCGTCGCGCTGCTTCAGCGCCTCGGGCAGGTAGGGGATCGTGCCCCCTTCCACCACGCCCAGCCCGCCCGGGATCGCCCCGATCGCGCCCAGCCTGTCGGCCGCCACCGGAGCCTCCTGCGCGTCATGCGGCTCCAGGTTCCAGTTGGCGGTGTTCATCACCTGCCAGATCCCGTTCAGGTTCGGCTCGCCGCCAAGCAGCGCCGGACCCTTCGCCAAGGCCACGCCGCCTTGCAGCAACAACACCGCGGCGATGCCCACAGCGGTAAGTTTCAAGCCCTTCATCATCCTACCGTCCCCTCCTCCGGCCGCCCGTCCTGGCGGCTCTGAAGCCCTGATGGCGACGCCCGCGTCAGCGCGGCCGCCGTAACTATCCGCCCTTTGCCGACGCATGCCCCCGAGTCCGCCGGAAGCGGCGCGCCTTCACTTCGACCTTGGCGGCGCGGACGCCGCTCCACGACGTCACTAGCCGCCGTGGCTACGCGAGCTGAACAAAGACAGGAACCCGTGCTTCTTGGCCGGCGGCGGCGGCGGAGCCGCCTGCGCCTGGGCCTTGGCTTCGGCCATTTGGCGGGCCTCCGCGTCCTTGGCCCGCTGGGCGCGTGACGCGGTGATGTAGTTGCGGATCTGCTCGTCGCCCTCGTGGCAGGCGTATTCGTAGAACTTGTACTTCTCGTTGCGCGTCCAGTCGGCCCGCACCGTGAAGGGCGCGGTCCAGTAGACCGGATCGGAATAGGTCATCTCGTAGATGATCGAGTTCGGCCCCGTCATGGTGAAGCGCTCGGTGACGTGCGCCTTGGGGCTCATCGGGATGGTGTTGCCGTACGGCGCGCCGATGGTGGCCATGTTGAGCGGCGAAGCGCCGGGCCGGATGTTGCTGGTCTCGACCACCAGCGTATTGCCTTCCCAGTGGCCGCGGCTGACGCCCATCCAGTTGGTGACCGACGCGGGCGGCTCGCCCCGGCCGTCGAGCGGGATGATGCGCGCGTCGTGGATCATCTCGAGATTGACCACGACATAGCCCGGCGCCTGGAGGATCTGGATGCCGTTGTTGTAGCGGAAGGGCAGCATCGAGGCGGGGAAGCCGCGGGTGATGCAGCGGTCCCAGCTGTCGAAATCGGTGACCCAGTCAAAGGTCTGGCCGCTTGATCCAGCTCGAGCGGCCAATCTTGTTGAGGCGCTCGCCTTCGGCAGTCAGCGGCGGCAGGCGGCCATCAACCGGATCGACCAGCAGCGAGGTGCGGCGGCCGGAGCCGGTCATCTCGACCCAGTTGCCCATGCCGAGCTTGTTGGCCTTGGTCTCCTTCGCGCGGGGCCTCGCGGGACTTCTCCATTCGCGCACTGACCGCCTTGTATTCCTCGTCGGTCAGCCACACGCGTTTGCCCTCGGCCGGCGTCCGCTGCAGCACCAGTCCGCCGATGCTGTCGATCGGCCACATGCCGCGAAGGTCAGGGTCGCCCCAGGACGTCCGCTTGGGCTTGTAGGTGTGCGGCACCGGCGGCAGGACATAGAGCTCCGGATGCTCGACGCGGAGCTTCGCCTCGTCCTGCGGCGGCATCGCGCCGAAGCCCTGGGCGCTGGCCGACGCCAGGCCGATCGCGAGCCACGTCGCCGCCGCGCAAAGCGCGAGTTTGCGAATCTTCATCCCCCTACCTCCGTTTTCCATGTTCCGAGACGCCGCGCGCGGATCGTCGGAATGTTGTCCGAGACTGCTGGCGCTGACGCCCGCCCCAATTTCTTATCACTCTACCCTGCCGCTCACCGGTCGGGCAGCGAAAACGCGACCATGGTCCCGCCGGCGTTGATGGCGACATACTGCTTGCCGCTCTTGCCGCGATAGCTGATCGGGTTGGCGTTGGCGTTGTTGCCAAGGCTCGCCTCCCACAGCTCCTTGCCGGTCGTGGAGTTGAAGGCGCGGAACCGCTTGTCGTTGGTGGCGCCGATGAAGACCAGCCCGCCGGCGGTCACGGTCGGGCCGGCGTTGCCGGCGTTGCCGACCAGCTGCTTGCCTGCCGGCATGCCCTCGTTGAGGCCCAGCGGCACCGCCCACTTGATCTGGCCGGTATTCGCGTCGACGGCGGTGAGCTGATCCCAGGGCGGCTTGTAGCAGGGCGCGCTCGGGCCGACGGGGCGGCCCTTGTCGTCGTACTTGCCGCTCAGCGGCGCGCTGAACGAGAAGAACGGACCCTTTCCGTTCACGCTCGCGCGATCATAGGGCTGGTCGCTGTGCGGGGCGTCGAAGCTGTAGTTGACGTTGGGATCCTTCTTTTCCACCCAGCCGACGAGCGAGGTGTCCTCGGCGTTCACATAGACCCAGCCCGTCCGGGGATCGGCCGCCGGGCCGCCCCAGTTCACCCCGCCCGTGCCGCCGGGCAGCTGGATGGTGGAGTGCGGCGGGTCGCCGTCCTTGTGGAACATGAAGGGCGTGAACGGCCCCGCGTTGTAGAAGCCGCCGGCCTTGTCCCACATCGCCTGGCAGGCCGCGGCGTGCTCGGGCGTGGTGTCCTCGGCCGTCACCATGTCGGCCTTGGTGAACGAGACGCGGCTGAGCGGACCCGGCCGGACGCGGGAAGGGCTGGGTCGGGGAGTACCATTCGCCGGGCACGTCGCCCTTCGGCACGGGTTTCTCCACCACGTCGATCAGCGGCTTGCCCGTCTGGCGGTTGAACTCGAAGAACCAGCTCGTCTTGTTGATCTCCACGATCGCCGGCTGCGTCTTGCCGTCGATCTTGAGGTCGATCAGCGGCCCCGTGGTCGGCATGTCGGAATCCCACAGGTCGTGGTGGACCGTCTGGAAGTGCCAGCGGTACTTGCCGGTCTTGATGTCGAGCGCGACGACGGAGTTGCTGAACAGGTTGTCGCCGGGCGCGTCGCCGCGCCAGTAGTTGGGCGCGGGCCCGCCGACGGGGATGAAGATCAGGCCCCGCTTCACGTCCACCGGGGCCGAGGGCGCCCACATGTTGACGCCGGAGCGGCCCCACCAGCCGTCGCCCCAGGTGTCGTGGCCCAGTTGCCCGGGAACCGGCACGGTCTGGAATTCCCACAGCTTCTTGCCGGTCCGCACGTCGAAGGCGCGCGGATTGCCCGGCACGCCGTGCGGCTCCTCCGTCGTGGCCGCGCCGATCACCGCGACGTCGCCGGAGATGGTCGGAACGCCGCCGTAGCCGACGCCCACGTCCACATAGCCATCGTCGCCGAAGGACTTCACCGGCTCGCCGGTCGCCGCGTCGAGCGCGAGCATTCGCTTATTGAGCATGACCAGGATGCGGGCGGGAGTCTTCGCGTCCCCGGGCCAATAGGCGACGCCCCGGCTCGAAGCGCCGCCAAAGCGTTGGTTGGGGTCGATCTGCTCGGTATGGACCCAGATTTCTTTGCCTGTGTCAGCGTCGAGGGCGACGATGTGGGCGCCGGCGGGGAAGTACATTACGCCCCCGATCACCAGAGGCGCCGCCGTGCTGTAGCCATGCATCGGATAGGACCACGCGGTCGTCAGCTTCGACACGTTGGCGCGGTCGATGTCGGTCAGGGGCGAAAATCGTGTGGAGGCGAGGTCGCGATTGATGGTCCGCCAGTCGCCGTCAGGGATGCCGACCTTGGCCTGCGCCCCGGCGATCATCGTGGATGCGAACAGCGCGGCCAGGCCGGCCCTTACGAGCAAACGCATGGAACTCTATCCTCCCGTCGGTCCGAGTCGCGAAGCGGCGCCCGGCCTGCCCTTTATGCGTTGGCGTACCAACGACTGTTGACACTGTCAAAATGCGGAATAGCTCTCACAGTCAAGAGGCGGGCTTTCGGCCCCGTCTGCCGATCGGATCGAAACGAGGAGAAGCCTAAGTGACGCCACGTATAGCGCCTGTAGCGGCAAGATTTGGGCGCGGGGCCTTCGCGATCGCCGTCGCCTTGGCGGCCATGAGTTCGGTGTCCAGCGCCGAGGACGCCAAGCCCGCCGCCGCCGCGCCAGCCCCTGCCGCGCCTGCCGCGCCTGCCGCCGTAAATCTCGACAAGGGCCGCGAGCTGTTCTCCAACTATGGCTGCGGCAGCTGCCACACCCTGAGCGACGCGGGCGCTTCGGGCGACGTGGGCCCCTCGCTCGACGGCGACCCCAACCTGACCCTGGCGTTCGTGACCAATCGCGTCACCAACGGCCAGGGCGCGATGCCCTCCTTCGCCGGCCAGTTCAGCGACGACGAGATGAGCACCCTCGCGGCCTACGTGGTCCAGGCCTCGCACAAGTAGAAGGTCGGGCGGCGGCCCTGCCGGGGTCATCGGCCTATTTGAACAGCGACAGGTCGATGGAGTCCGCCAGCGCCTTGTAGCCGGCGTCGCTGCCGTGCAGGTGATCGCCTGCGTGGAAGCCCTCGCGGATCCGGCTGGGATCGGCCGGGTCGCGCCACACGGCGTCGAAGTCCAGCACCCCGTCGAAGCCGCCGCCAGTGCGGATCCAGGCGTTCACCGCCTGACGCGCCGCCTCGCCCTCGGGGGAGAAGGTGGCCGCGCCGCCATAGGGCGTGATCGTCGCGCCGTAGATCTTCACGCCGTGCTGGTGGGCCCGGGCGATCAGCTGCTTGTAGCCGGCGATGATGTCGTCGGCCGTCACCGGCGCGCCGGCGAAGGTCTTCATGAAGTCCGCGAACGGGCCATCCGACTTCGGCATGTAGGAGATGCCGATGTCGTTGATCGCCTCGAACACGATCACATAGCCCAGGCCCGGCGTCGCCAGCACGTCCCGGTCGAAGCGCGTCAGGGCCGCGTCGCCGAAGCCGCCGTTCAGGACGCGGTTGCCGCTGATGCCCTCATTGGAGACGAAGACCGCCGGGCCGCCGCGCTCCAGCAGCCGCTCGGCGAACTGGTCCGGCCAGCGCTTGTCGGCGTCGACGGTCGAGCCGATGCCGTCGGTGATCGAGTCGCCGAACGCGACGATGGTCTTGGCCGGAGCGTCCGAGCCGACCTCCACCGCGGAGATCTCGGCGCGCACCGCCAGTTTGGACGCGTCCGGAAGGGCCGCCGCGCCGGTCATGTCGCCGGCGGCCACATAGCCGGTCTCCATGCCCGTGCCGTGGCAGGTGCAGTCATCGACCTGGCCTGGCAGATAGACGCTGATCGCGAGCTTGGAGAGCGCCGCAACCGGCATGTCCACCGGGTCGCTGAGCAGGGGCGAGCCGGCCGGAACCACGGCCGTCGGCCGGCCGCCGAAGGTCAGCACATGGTCGCTGCCCGGCTGGATCGCCCCGTCCGCGCCCGCCAGCGCCAGGTGCGCCGCCCCGATGGCCAGGGGCTTGGTTCCGAACTCGTTGGTGAAGCGGACGCGCACCTGCTGGCCGCCGCCGCTGAGGCGCACCACCTGGCGGATCGTCTGGTCGTTGAAGGTGGGCGAGCCGGGAAACGCGCCCATCTTCGGCGTCGCCGCCTGCGCGGAAGCGCCCCAGCTTCTGGCCCAGTGCAGATCGGCCGCCTGGGCGCCCGAGGCGAGCAGAAGGCATGCGGCGGCGAGCGTCGGAATTCCGAGGTGTTTCAAGGTCTGTCTCCTTCCCCAACTCAGCGTCTGATCGAGTCGAGGGCGCTGTTGAGTCGCTTGTAGCCGACCGCGGCGGCGATGTCCGCCGGCGTGTCACAGCCCCATGGCGGCGAGCCTCTGGATGAACCAGAAGGCCGCCGGAACGCCCAGGCCATAGCCAGCCAGCACCGTCCACCGCCCCTGCACGGGCGCGAACCTCAGCCCGCCGGCTCGCACGGCTTTGCGCACGGCGAGGAAGACGGCGATCACCCCGGCGATGAAGACGATCTGGCCGATCTCCACGCCAAGGTTGAAGCACAACAGGCCCACCGCGAGCTCGCCCGTCGGCAGGCCGACCTCGCGCAACGCCGCCGCGAACCCGAAGCCGTGCAGCAGGCCAAAGGAGGAGGACACCAGGATCGGATATCGCCCGGCGAGGCTGTCCGGCGTCGGCAGGGCGATCTCGCGGGCGAGGAACAGGATCGACAGGGCGATGGCCGCCTCCACCGGCGGGACGGGGACCTCCACGAGGCCGAGCGCCGACAGGGACAGGGTGATCGAGTGGGCGATGGTGAAGCCGGTGATCGCCAGCAGCACCCGCCGCATGGACCCCGCCAGGATGAGCAGCCCGGTGACGAACAGCAGGTGGTCGATCCCGGTCCAGATGTGCTGGACGCCCAGCTTCAGATAGCCGAACGCGACCTGCAGCAGGCTGGGCTGCTTGGGAACCTGCCAGTCCAGGCGGTCGGGCGGCTGCACGCGAGTGAGCACCTTGCCGTTCAGCTCGCTCAGCCGGAACAGGGTGGCCAGCGCCGGGTTGTAGATCGGGTAGCGGACCTTCAGATGCTGGCCCTCCAGCCCCCCCTTGCAGGCCACGACGATGGTCTCGCTGGGCGCAAAGGCGTCGCCGCCCAGCTGGTCGTTCAGCACATGGCAGCCCGACGGCCAGGTCAGCGTCGGCTGGTTGTCCGCCGCCACCGACGGCGGCGTGCGCAGCCGCGCGAGGTAGAGGTCCTTGCCCTGCTCGGCCACGTTCACCGACAGCGGTCGCGCATCGTGGGCGCGCGCGGCGCCGGCGAACAGGCACGCGGCGACCATCGTCCACGTCACGAGCGCGATCAGGCGCGGCGCGGGTCGGCGGGGCCCCATCACTTCGGCGGCGTCGCGACGGAGGGCGCCAGCGAGACGCCCTTCAGCTTCACCGTGAAGCGCCGGGTCAGATCGGCGATCGCCTTTTCGCGATAGGCGGCGACGGCGTCACGCAGCAGATCGTCCTTCACCTGGCCGCGCACCTCGGAAAGCCTGGGCAGGGCGGCGGGCGTCTTCTGGGTCAGCAGCACCAGGTGATAGCCGTAGTCGGACGCGATCGGCCCCTGCCAGTGCGCCGACGGCTGAAGGTTCATCACGGCTGAGGCGAACCCCGCGCCGAACTGGCTTTCCACGAAGTCCGGCGTGCGCTGGACGTAGTTGCGAAGGTAGGGGACGCGGTCGCCATACCCTGGCGCGTCGTTGAAGCCCGCGTGCTTGGCCTCAAGCTCGGCCTTCAGCCGCTCGGCCGCCTTCTGCGCGCCGCCGGGATGCTTCAGCGTCGTTGTCGACGAACACCTGGGTGAAGGTGACGGTCGCGGCGTTGCGATAGACGTCCTGGTGCGCCTGGAAATAGCGCTGGAGATCGGCGTCGCTGGGATTGAACGTCTGGGTCGCGGTGTCGTCCATCAGGTACATCATCTTCTGCACCACGCGCCGGCGGATGACGTAGTCGCCCTGGTCCAGCCCCATGGCCCGCGCCTCGCGCACTAGGGCCTCTTGACGCACGTAGTCATCGACTAGGGCCTTCCGGTCCTTGGCCGACATGGCGTCGAACTTGGTGGAGAAGACCTCCGGCTGGAACGCCGCGGACTCGTACTGCATGAAGTTCAGCAGGGCCGGCCGGTCGACCACGATGGTCTTGCCGTCGGGGGTTCCGGTGGTGTCGCCGCCGTGCAGCAGGGCGAACACGGCGAACAGAAGCCCGCCGCCCGCCAGGAAGTGCGTGAGGGGATCGCGAACGATCCGCTTTACGAGGTTCATGACTTGGCGGGCGTGTACCAGATCGGCGAGGAGAAGGCCCGTTCCTGGATCGTGGCCGGCTCCTTGGTCTCCTTCACGTCGATGCCGAGCGCGATGGCGTCATACAGCGTCTGGCGCGGCGTCGGGATTTCCAGCACCCGCACATAGTAGAAGGCGGTCTGGTTCGGGTTGAAGTCGGGGTCCGTCCACACGGTGGCGAGCTGCGTCGCGCCGATAGAGTTGGTGTAGAGCGCGGTGTGGACGTCCACCGTATCGCCCACGGCGGGCAGCCGGCCGTCGGGCTGAAGCTTGCGGCCATCCGACCAGGCCACGTTGTAGATGTGCTGGTGGGTCTCGCCGGCCTTGTCGATCCAGCCCTTGATCACCTGCACCCGGTCGAGGTTGCCGCTGAGCGGGTCCTTCACGGCCCAGATCAGGAAGTCCGGCGCCTTGCCCTTGGGCGCGTCGGTCAGGTCGCCGCCCATCGGGATGCCCTTGCGATAGCCGACCTCGGCGATATCCCGGGCTTTGGCGTCGCCCCGTTCGAACGCGAACCCGCCGAAGAAGCGCAGCTTTATGCGCGTGCCGGTGGTCGCATAGACCTCCTTGCGCTTGAAGGCGGCGAAGATGGCCTGGCGGGTGTTGGACGTCGCCCACACCGCCGCGCGGCCGGACGCGGACATCTCCCACGACGGGAAGATCACGAACTTGGTGGGGTGGTAGTGCTCACTGAGCGGCTCGTCCATGACGAGCTTGCCCGTGAAGGCGCTCTCCTGGACCGACGACATGCCGGTGTGGCTGTCGGTGGAGCCGATCATGCCGAACTTGTAGGGGTTCACGCCCGACCTTGCGCTGGACCTTCAGCCCCCGCAGCAACGCCGAGCGGGCGTAGTCCGCCTCGCTGGGCGGGGTCGGCGTGCCGATCAGCAGCTTGCTGCGGATCTCGAACTCGGCGAACTCGTCGGTGGGCGCCAGCTCGGGGCGGACCTCGGAGGTGCCCTTCATCTGGGTGACCTCCATCACCGGCTCCCAGGTCGCGCGGGTGCGGGCGTACTGGGCGGTGAGCGGACGGCCGTCGCTGTCCACCATGTCGAACATCAGCCCGCCGGAGAGGTTGGAATTGTGCGGGATGGCCACGAAGTCCACGCCCGTGCGCGTCTTGGTCTTGGCCAGGAACTTCCAGAGGTCCTCGGGCCGTTGGCTCTCGAAGTTGCTGTAGGGATAGAACTCCTTCGCCTGGGCCGCGTCAGCGTCGGAGATCACCACGCGGTGCAGGTTCTTGCCGCCGGGCATGGCGCTCCATTCCCAGGCGAACAGGGTCGTGAACTTGCCGGGGATGTTGTTCTTCTCGGCCGCCGCGACCTCGGCTTGCCAGGTCGCCTCGCGGATTTCCGGCGAGAAGACCTGGGACAGCATCTCCTTGCGCTCGGGAGACGTCTCGGCCGTCGCGCCGCCGGTGGCGCGCATGACGTTGCCCTTGGGGTCCTCGTGGACCGCCAGCAGCTTCTTGCCCCAGGGCGTGGCGAGGAGCCTGGGATCGTGCTTGTCCAGCCCGACCTGCAAGCCCAGCATCTCGGCGTGGTCTGAGACGGCCAGGAAGTCCAGCGGGCGGCGGATGCGCACCATGGCGTCCACGCCCGGGCGCTTGATCGGGATGCCCCGCGCGAACCGGTAGGCGAGGTCCGGCGTGACGGTCCTGTTGCCGGTGGCGTAGGCGTCCAGCGAGTAGTTGGTGTGCAGGTGTACGTCGCCCCAATACAGGTGGGTCTGATCGGCGCCGACGGCGACCGACACAAGGCCCACGCTCATCAGAGCGGCGAGGCCCGCGCCCACGGCGAGACCCCGCGCTTCGATGTGACCGTTTCATCACGGCTCGCCCCTCCCCTTCGCGCCGGCCCGATCAGCGGGCGTCGGCCCCCTTTTCGATCTTCACGGAACTCGATGCTGCAGCCGCAGGAGGCCGGGATCTCCGGCGCCGTCGCGCCATACATGATCGGCGCGATGCCCGGCCGTCCGATGTAGGCGGAGCCGCGCCCGCGCACCGGGAAGTCGGCCGTGGCCTGGGCCACGCGCTTGCCGTCCACCATCAGCTCGATGACGGCCCCGACAGCGCCGCTGGCGGCGGGCTTGAAGGCGACGGCGATCTCGTGCCGGCCGGCGCCCAGCGCCTCGGGCGCCTGCAGCTTCAGCACGTGGTCCATGTCGCCGGGATTGTAGATGTAGGTCGCGCGGCCCTGGTCGATCAGCAGGGCCTGGCCGCCGAAGTGGTCGCCCTGCACCAGCACCGGCCCCTGGACCGCCCCGCCGTCCACGCCCACCTGCGCGGTGATGGTCCAGCCGGGTCCCACGGCCGGGAAGGCGTAGCCGGTGTAGCGCGTGTCGCCCGGATAGAAGGTGAAGCTGGTCCGATCATCCAGGATGCTGGGCCGGTATTTCGCCGCCATGCGCGGGACCAGGGCCGCGTTCAACGGATAGACGTGGTACTTCTTGGCCGCGCGATCGAAGTCCGCCTTCAGCTCGGCGAGCTTCTTCGGATACGCCGCCGACACATCCTTGGACTGGGACCAGTCGACGTTCAGGTCATAGAGCGCCCACTTGAACGTGTTGGGATCGACCTTGCCGTCCGCCCGCCACGGCGGATTGCCGGGCAGGGTCGAGGCCATCCAGCCGTCCTTGTAGTAGGACCGGTTGCCCAGCATCTCGAAGTACTGCTCGCGGTGGCGCGGCGGCGCGTTGGGATGGTCGAAGGTGTAGACCATGCTGATCCCGTCGATGGGCTGCTGCGTCACGCCGTCCACCACCTTGGGCGGGGTGACGTGGGCCGCCTCGTAGATGGTCGGCGCGATGTCGATCACGTGGCCGAACTGGGTGCGGATCTGGCCCACCTGCTTGATCCGCTTGGGCCAGCTGATCACCATGCCGTCGCGCAGACCGCCGAGGTGCGAGGCGATGCGCTTGCCCCACTGGAACGGCGCGTTGGTCGCCCAGGCCCAGGCGGCGGGATAGTTGCCGAAGGCCTGCGGGCCCCCATGCTTGTCGATGTCCGCGGCCAGCTGGGCGTCGGTGGCCTCGAAGCCGGCGATGACGCGCAGCTCCTGGTTGGAGCCGTGGTAGTCCTCCTCGCTCGCGCCGTTGTCGCCCTGGATGTAGATCACCATGGTGTTGTCGAGCTCGCCCGACTGGCGCAGGTCCTCGACCACCCGCCCGACCTGGAAGTCGACGTAGGCGAGCTGGGCGGCCGCCACCTCCATCATCCGCGCATAGACGTGCTTCATCTCCGGGCTCAGGCTGTCCCAGGCCGGCAGGCTGTCCGGGCGTGGGGTCAGCACCGCGTCGGCGGGGACGACCCCCAGCTTCTTCTGCCGCGCGAAGGTCTCCTCGCGCAGCTTGTCCCAGCCCTGGTCGAACTGGCCCTTGAACCGTTCGATCCATTCCCGCGGCGCCATGTGCGGCGAGTGGGTCGAGCCGGAGGCGAAATAGGCGAAGAACGGATGGTCCGGGCGCTCGACGTGCTGGACCCGCAGCCAGTGGATCAGGTGGTCGGCGAGATCACGGTCGAGGATGTAGCCGGGCTGATCGGGCGGGCGGACGGGGTTGCGGTTCTCGATCAGGTCCGGGTGGAACTGGTCGGCGTACGGGGCGTTGAAGCCGTAGAAATAGTCGAAGCCCCAGGCGTTGGGCCAATTGTCGAACGGCCCCATCGGGTCGTTCTCCCACACCGGCGTATTGTGGTTCTTGCCGAAGAAGGAGGTGTCGTAGCCGTTCAGCTTCAGCACCCGGCCGATGGTCGCGGCGCTCTTGGGGATGACCGAGGTGTAGCCTTCCTCGTCCATCGAAACGTCGGAGATCGAGCCGCGAGGCGACGGCGTGGTGGTTGCGCCCCGTCAGCAGCGCGGCCCGCGTGGGAGAGCACATGGCGGTGGTGTGGAAGGCGTTGTAGCGCAGGCCGTCCTTGGCCAGGGCGTCGAAGGTGGGCGTGGGCACGGGGCCGCCGAAGGTGCTGGATGCGCCAAAGCCCACGTCGTCGGTCATCACCAACAGGACGTTCGGGGCCCCCGCCGGCGCGCGGACCGGCTCGGGATAGTACTTCCAGTGATGCGCCGGCGCGGGGGCGCCGTCCTGGGCCGCCACGGGGGCGACGGCCAGCGAGGCCATCGCGATGATCGCCAGAGCGGAGGCGGATCGATTGAGCCGGGTGAGGGCGATCCTGGATCGCATGAGGCGCTTCCTTGCATTTTGCATGCATGGGTGCGGCCGGGATCACCCAGAAGCAACGGACCAAAGGCTGATCGGTCCTGATAAGCTAAGGCTTATTAGTCAGCGCTGCAATCGATCGCCGCCCGCCCTACGAAAGCGGATGCCGCTATAGCGGCTCCTTATCGGTGCGTTCGCAGTGGACGGACTGCCATTTGGTCATGTCGCAGAAGTAGCTGCCTATGGCCGCCCGTCTGATCTGGATGGTGCTGCCGACGGAGGGCGCGATCTTGACGATCGTCGGGTCGTTCTGCTCCCAGATCACCCCTTCGGTGGTCCGGATCCAGAGCATGCCGTCGTGTGTGCGGCCGACCGCGGCCAGTTCGACGGCGACCTTGTCCTCGCCTTCCGCGTCCGTCGCATTGTGCGGGAGCGACAGCCTCGGCATGGGCAGCCCGAACTTGCGGCGGCGCTCCTTGCGCTGGAGCTCGGGCGCCGGGCCCTTCCCCCTCGCCCGTTGCACGGCGTCGAAGCATTCGAGGCGCTGCGCCGCATCGACGATGTCTGAACACTTGTCGAAGGAGTTGGCGCCGGCGAAGTCCGGAGCCGAGATGGCGGGGGTTCCGACCGCCAGGGCCATGACAGCCGCGCTCACCACGAGCGCCGACGTTTTCGCCGCGTCTCTCCAGCCGGTCATTGGCGTCTTCCTCCCAGATGCTCATTGAACCGAACCACGGCCCACCGGGCTCGGTCATCCACCATTGATCAGTCCAACACGGTGGTCGTCCAGGTCTGCCGCGAGATTCGGGACCCCGACCTCCACGGCGATGCGAGCACGACCGCCCCCGTGCGGAGCGCCGGCTAGTGGGGCCCGTTCGCCACCTGCAGGCCGGTGTTCAGCGCGCCCGCGTTCTGGGTGTCGCGCAGGAACCGATTGAGTTGCTCGTCGCGCTCCGCCCACTCAGCGCGGGTCATGCAGGTCCTTATCTTGATGTTGGTCCCGACCTTCTCTTGCCGACGACAGATCACCTTGAGGGGGTCGGGCTGAGACGCCTTCGTCCCGGTGGTGTCCGTCTGAGCGGCCTTGGGCGCGTCGGCGGCAGGCGGCGCCGGTTCCGCGGCGGCCAGTATGACGCTCGCGGCAAAAACCAAGGTCAACATGTCGCAACCTCACATGAGAGCAGGGGAACTATGTCACCCAGCCAAGAACTTACTGGCTAAGTTCCGCGAGGGCAAGTCGTCGCAGTGCGCCTGAACTTGCCGCCAATAGAAAAGGCGGCGGACCTTTCGGCCCGCCGCCCAATCTTGATCATCGTCTGAAGGTTTAGAAGCGAGCCTTCAGGCCGACGTAGAACCGACGTCCGAGGATGTCGTAGCTGCTCGGGTACGTCACGCCTTGGCCGCTGCTGTAGTTGGCGAAGGGTGAAGCCGCCGACTCGCCCGCGTTGGACGGATCGGTGTTCAGCAGGTTGTCGATACCGGCCCGGACTTCATAGGTCTTGGTGATCGACCAACGGCCCGAGATGTCGACCTGGTTGTAGGCAGGCGCCGGGTAGGCGGTGCCGGACGAGGGCGCAATGCTCGGGAGGTGACGCCACCGGACGCTGAAGGAGTACGGACCGACGGAGTAGCCGACCGTCGTCGTCGTCTTCCAACGGAACTGCGGATCCTGCAGGCCGCCGGTGAAGGCGGTGTCGCCGGAGGTGCCGGCGTAGTCCACGAAGGGCGTATCCGGCGCCTTCGAGGTCAGGAAGTGCAGCAGGTAGTTGGCCGACACGTTGACGCTCAGAGCGCCGGGGACGTTCAAGCCGACGTCGGCGAGAGTGACGACCCAGTCCATCTGCGCGTCGACGCCCGAGGTCCGCACGCCGGGCAGGTTGGCGTACAGGCCCTTCACGGTGTCCACGATCCCGATCGCCTTGTTACGGATGATCAGCTGGCAATAGTAGTTGGTCGGATCGTAGGTCGGGTTCGTGCCGTAGTGGTTGTAGCACTGGTCCAGGATGGTGCCCGAGGTGAGCACCCCGATCGCGTTGTCGACCCTGATGTTATAGTAGTCGACGCTGATCGTCAGGCCATTGAGCCAGGCCGAGTTGATCGGAGACCGCAGAACGGTGCCGATCGTCCAGGTCTTGGCGCTTTCCGACTGCAGGTTCGGGTTGCCGGTCTGGTTGTCCAGAGCGATACAGAAGCCGCAAGGCGAACCGAACTGGTTCGTGAAGGTCGACAGCGGCAGACCCGATTGGGTGGCGCACAGTTGCTGCACCTTGGCCTGATTGGGGTTGCCCGCCGTGTTGCCCCAGGTGACCTGGCCGGTGGTGCAGGGGTCGCCGTTGTTGACGATCACCTGAACGTTGCCGCCTTGGAACAGCTCGGCGGTGTTCGGAGCCCGGTTGGCCACTTGGTAGCCGCCGCGGATCTTGAACCAGTCGGTGACCGTCCAGTCGCCCGTCGCCTTCCAGGTGCCGATGCCGCCGACCGTCTTGATGTCATAGTCGGAGTAGCGGTAGCCGAGGTTGAGTTCGACGTTCTTGGCCAGCGGCAGGTCCTTCAGGACCGGGACGATGACTTCGCCGTAGCCTTCGTACACCGCCGTCGAACCCCGGGCTTCGTTGGAACCGAAGATGCCGATGGTGGCGCCAGTGATGTTGGTTTGCGCCATGCCCGGGTCGGGACGATAGATGAACCCGTTGTAGCGGTAGTCGCCACCGACGGCGAACCGCAGCTCGCCGGCCGGCAGATCGAACGCCTTACCCTGGATGGTGGCTTCAACGATGTTCTGTTCCAGCTCGGTCGTGGTCGTGATCGGCGCGTTGATGATCGCCAAGCAGTCGGCCGAGACCGGCGTGTTCAAGAACGGGTTGAGGCCGCTGGTGCAGGTGGCGAAGGTGCCGCGGTTCGGGATCGTCAGGCTGTAGCCAGCGCCGTAGTTGGGCTGCTCGATCAGCGTTTGATACCGCGCCAGGTCGGCGAAGCCTTCGTACTCGCCGACGGTCGTCGTCTTGCCGTGCGACGCATAGACGTCGAACGTCCAGTCGCTGATGCCGACATCGCCACGCAGACCGCCCAGGACTTGGTAGTTTTGCGTGTCGCTGGTCAGGCCGCGCGGGCCGATCGAGCTGGACAGGCCCTGACCGAGATCCCAGTTCGCGTTGGGATTGGCGCGGCTGTTCAGCAGGGTGGCCAGTTGCCCCGGAACCGGGTGGCCGGAAGCGACGCCGTTGGTGGCCGAGTCATAGGGGATGGAGACCCCGTACTGGTTCACCGCCGGGTTGCTGCCCAGGACCGTGTGGCTCGACGTCTGCGTGAAGTTGCCTTGCAGATAGGCGGTCAGGTGGTCGCTGATGTCATAGTGCGACGAGGTGAACAGCGAGTAGCGCTTGATCGGCAGCGAGGCCAACTGGTTGACCGCGTTGCTGGTGATGCCCGACGAGCCGCTCGTCTCGACGATCTTGTAGAAAGGCTCTCCGTGTTGCGTGGTGCCCAGGCCAAGGAAGCCCGGACCGCGAACGCCGTTCGGCGCGAAGGGCGTCGGGCTCGTGCCGAGGCCGCGACCCGTGAAGAACACCGTCGCGCCGGCCGTGGTGGAGGCCGGGTTGAAGGCGAGGCCGCCGAGGAAGCCTGCGGTCGTGTTGGACACCTGGCCGCCGAAGATGCTGTCCAGAGCCGCCTGAGAGAACTGGCCAAGGCCGCGCCGGTGCCGGCGAGGCCGCCCGACAGCGAACGGTCGTCCACGAAGAAGTCGCCACCGACCGTCGGGTCCGTGTAGGCCTTTTCGTAGAACGGAATGTCGCGATTGTAGACCGCGGTCCGGCTGGAGTAGCTGATGCCCAGCATCGCGTTGCCGCGATCATCGGCGAAGTTGCCGCCCAGCAGGGCGCTCAGTTGGAACTCCCGGTCGTAGCCGCGGAACGCCTGGCCGTATTGCGCGTCCACGTCCATGCCTTGGAAGTTCTGGCGCAGCTTGAAGTTCACAACGCCCGAGATGGCGTCAGACCCGTAGGTCGCCGCCGCGCCGCCGCTGATCACTTCCACGCTGGCGATCGCCGCGGTGGGAAGGGAGTTGATGTCGACGGCGAGCGAGCCGTTGATCGGCTGGGCCCGGCGTCCATCGACGAGGATCAGGTTCCGGTTTTGGCCCAGGCCGCGAAGGTTCAGGGTCGAGGCGCCCGGCGTGCTCAGCGCGGTGGCCTGCACGTTGACGGCGCCGCCGCCGAACTGGTCGGCGCCCGGCACGAACTGCGGCAGCTTGCTCAGCGACTGCTCGATCGCGATCGAGGACGTGTTCTTCATGTCCTCGGAGGTGACCGTCACGATCGGGCTTTGCGACGTGTAGTCCCGCCGCGCGATGCGCGAACCGGTGACCACGACTTCCTTCACGGAGGTGCCCGACTGGCTATCCTGGGCGTAGGCGACGCCGGCGAGTGCCGGAGATCGCGACGGCCAATGCCACGGCCGTGGTCCCGACGAGTGCAGACTTCCTACCCTGTCGGGACGTGATTCGATTGTGGTGCGTAGTCATATTTCCTCCCCTTGAGGTGTTAGCGCGGCATTGATCGCCGCCCTTAAGATCACTGTTTATTGCGCGCTCAGCGAACCAGACGTTCAATTGTCATGAACGCGCTTCGTCTCGGCCTGAACGCCGAAACCTCCGCCAGTCCTCCCCCTGTCTGCGGCCTTATGGCTGCAGTTATCGGCCACCGTATGAGATGGCGGCGTATCTAGCTACTACCGCGACGCCTCGATCGATGATGATCTTCGCTGTGGTGGCTAATTAGCAACAGACTTGAAGACTAACCGCTATTTATAAGGAGAATCATATTGATCGGTGTGGTTGAGTTGCTTCTGTCAACTTAGCGCCTAAGAGCTGTGAAATGGCCCCGTCGCGCGGAAACCATGACCGTTCATCGACGCCTGTGGTGACCGACCGCCCCGCATGGGCTGATGTGCGTCATGGTCCGTCGGGTCCGCCCATGTGGCGGACGTCGGCGCGCGGTCCAAAAGTCGGCGGGCCGAGGCAGGCCGGCGCCTGGACAGTCCCGGTGTATCGACTTCGCCCGCGCCCCGCTGCATTGGGTTTGACACGCCTCAATGCTCAGGCGCGGCGGCTCGCGTCTTTTCCGCGGACCATGGGAAAGTCGAGCCGGATGTCGATGAACGTCAGATGGGGCGGCGCGCTGACGCTGGCGCTCGCCGTGCTGTTGGCCGGCTGCGGCCCGAAGAAGGAGGCCAAGGCGCCGGCCGCCGCCGCGTCGGCGGTTCAGGCCTTCACCGTGCGCGAGGCGCCGGTCACCGAGCTGAAGTCCGCCTTCGCCGTGGTGGACAGCCCCCACGCCCTGCCCGCCCGCGCGCGCATCGCCGGCCGCGTCGTGAAGCTCATCGGCTACGAAGGCGTGAAGGTGACCAAGGGCCAGGTGATCGCCACAATCGGCAACGAGACCCTGGCGCCGGAAGCCGCGTCCGCCGGCGCCCAGGCCCAGGCCCTGCGCGACCAGCTCGTCCAGGCCGACAGCGACCTGAAGCGCTACAAGGCGCTGCACGCCCAGGGCTTCTATCCGACCCAGCGGCTGGAGGCCGCAGAGGCAGGGGCCGCCAGCCTGCGCAGCCAGATCAAGGCCATGGAGGCCCAGAAGGCCACCGTCACCACCACCGCCGCCCAGGGCGCGGTGGTCGCGCCGGTGTCCGGCACCATCCTGCAGGTCCCCGTCACGCCCGGCGCCAGCGTCCAGCCCGGCGACACCATCGCCCTGATCGGCTCGACCTTCATCCTGCGCGTCAAGGTTCCCGAGCGCCACGCCCGCTTCCTGCATCAGGGCGGCAAGGTGCTGATCGAGGCGCCGAACGGCGGCCGCACCGAGGCGACGGTGCTGAAGGTCTATCCCGCCCTGCAGGACGGCCGGGTGGAGGCCGACGTCACCGCCGACAGCCTGCCCGGCGCCCTGTACGGCCAGCGCGTGCGGGTGTGGATTCCCGCCGGCGAGCAGCAGGCCATCGTGGTCCCGGCGTCCTATCTGCAGACCCGCTACGGCGTCGACTTCGCCAAGGTGCTGCGCCCCGGCGGCGCGACGGAGGAGGTGGTCGTGCGTCGCGGCGAGCCGGCGGCGACGTCCGGCGTGCCTGACGGCGTGGAGGTGCTGTCCGGCCTCAGCGCGGGCGATCGGATCGTCCGATGAAGCTGGGGATTTCCGGCTCTCTGACCAAGCGGTTCATCCGCTCGCCGCTGACGCCGCTGTTCCTGATCGCGGCGCTGGCGTTCGGCGTGGTGGCGGTGCTCACCATCCCGCGCGAGGAGGAGCCGCAGATCAAGGTTCCTATGGTGGACATCCGCGTGGCCGCGCCGGGCCTGAAGGCGCCGGACGCGATGAAGCTCGTGACCGAGCCTCTGGAGACCATCGTCAAATCCATCGACGACGTGGACCACGTCTATAGCCAGACCGGCGACGACGGCGTGCTGGTCACCGCCCGCTTCAAGGTCGGCACGGACCCGGACAACGCGGTCCTGCGCGTGCACGAGAAGATCCAGGCCAACATCGACCGGATTCCGGTCGGCATCCCCCCGCCGCTCGTGGTCGCGCGCTCGATCAACGACGTGGCGATCATGGTGGTGACCGTCTCGCCCAAGCCCGCGGAGGCCGGCCGCTGGGACGAAGCCTCCCTGCGCAAGGTGGTCGAGCAGCTGCGCACCGAGCTGGTGAAGGTCGACAATGTGGGCCTCACCTACATCGTCGGCGGCGCGCCCGAGCAGATCCGCGTCGAGCCCGATCCCGAGAAGCTGGCGACCTATGGCCTGACCCTGCAGGAGCTGGCCGGCAAGCTGAGGGGCGCCAACGAATCCTTCCCCGCCGGCTGGTCCACCTCGGGCGACCAGTCCCATCCGGTGATCGCCGGCCAGACCCTGCAGGGGCCCCAGGACATCGGCCTGCTGGAGCTGACCACCCGCGACGGGCGCACCGTCTATCTGAAGGACGTGGCCACCGTGGTCGCCGGCGCCGAACAGCCGGACAGCCGGGTCTGGACCTTCAACCGCACCGAGGCCGGATCGGGGGGCGGCTGGTCGCGCGAGCCGGCCGTCAGCCTCGCCATCGCCAAGCGCGCCGGCGCCAACGCCGTGCTGGTCTCCGAGCATCTGCGCCAGCGGCTCGACAAGCTCGAGGGCGACCTGCTGCCGTCCTCGCTGCACGTGGAGATCACCCGCGACTACGGCGCCACCGCCGCGGACAAGGCCAACGAACTGCTGTTCCACCTGGGCCTGGCGACCCTGTCCATCGTCGCCCTGATCGCCTTCATGATCGGCTGGCGCGAGGGGATCGTGGTGGCGGTGGTGATCCCCACCACCATCCTGCTCACCCTGTTCGCGGCCAATGTGATGGGCTTCACCATCAACCGGGTGATGCTGTTCGCCCTGATCTTCTCGATCGGCATCCTGGTCGACGACGCCATCGTGATGATCGAGAACATCGCCCGCCACTGGGCCATGGGCGACGGGCGAGACCGCGCCACCGCGGCCATCGAGGCGGTCGCGGAAGTCGGCAATCCCACCATCGTCGCGACCCTGACGGTGGTCACCGCCCTGCTGCCCATGCTGTTCGTCTCGGGCCTGATGGGCCCCTACATGGCGCCGATCCCGATCAACGCCTCGGCGGCGATGGTGTTCTCCTTCTTCGTGGCGGTGACCGTCGCGCCCTGGCTGATGCTGAAGGTCGCCGGCCGCGCGCCCGCCCAGCACGGCCATGGCGACGATGACGGCGGCACGCGGCTGGCGCGCCTGTACCGCCGGGTCGCCGCCCCGATCCTGGCGTCCAAGCGCTCGGCCTGGACCTTCCTGTTGATCGTCGGCTTCGCGACCCTGGCGTCCTGCGCCCTGTTCGCCACCAAGACCGTGAAGGTGAAGCTGCTGCCCTTCGACAACAAGTCCGAGCTGGCGGTGGTCGTCGACCTGCCCGAGGGCTCCACGCTGGAGCGCACCGAGCGGGTGCTGAGCGACGCCGCCCGGCAGGTGGAGACCATCCCCGAGGTCACCTCCGTCCAGCTGCACGCCGGCACGGCTGCGCCCTTCAACTTCAACGGCCTGGTGCGCCACTACTTCTATCGCCAGTCCCCGGAGCTGGGCGACCTGCAGGTCAATCTGAAGCCCAAGGGCGAGCGCAAGCGCCCCAGCCACGCCATCGCCCTGGACATCCGCGCCAAGCTCAAGGACCTGGCCGAGCCCGCCGGGACCTCGGTGAAGGTGGTGGAGGTGCCCCCCGGCCCGCCGGTGCTGGCGACCTTGCTGGCCGAGATCTACGGCCCGGACGCCAAGACCCGCCGCGCCACCGCCTGGGAGGTGGAGAAGATCTTCCGCCAGGTGCCGTTCATCGTGGACGTGGACAACTCCATGGGCCAGCCGTTCCAGCGCCTGCGCCTGGGGCTGGACCAGGACGCCCTGGAGTACGACCGCGCCCAGCAGGGCGACGTCTACGCCACCGTCGACGAGCTGCTGAACGGCGTGCCCGTCGGCTATTCCCATCGCGGCGAGGGCCGCCCGCCAGTGCCCATCGTGCTCGCCCTGCCCCGCTCGGCCAAGACCTGGGGCGACCGGCTGGAGGCCACGCCCATCCCGCTGAACACCCAGCCAGGCGACCGGCGGGTGACCGAGATCGGCGATGTGCTGCGCGCCCATCCCGAGGCCGGCAGCTATCCGATCTTCCGCCGCGACGGCCGCTCCGCCGAGATGGTGACCGCCGACCTCGCCGGGGCCTATGAGGCGCCGATCTACGGCATGATGGCGGTGCAGAAGCTCATCAAGCAGCACGACTGGGGCAAGCTGCCGAGGCCCAAGATCAGCCTGCACGGCCAGCCTCAGGACGAGCGCGTCTCCACCCTGCTGTGGGATGGGGAATGGGAGGTCACCTACGTCACCTTCCGCGACATGGGCGCGGCGTTCGGCGTGGCGATCCTGGGCATCTACATTCTCGTGGTGGCCCAGTTCGGCAGCTTCCGCCTGCCGCTGGTGATCCTGGTGCCCGTGCCGCTGACCCTGATCGGCATCATGATCGGCCACATGCTGTTCGGCGCGCCGTTCACCGCCACCTCGATGATCGGCTTCATCGCGCTCGCCGGCATCATCGTGCGCAACTCGATCCTGCTGGTGGACTTCATCCGCCATGGCTCCAAGCCCGGCGCCAGCCTGAAGGACACCCTGCTGGAGGCCGGCGCGATCCGCTTCAAGCCGATCCTGCTCACCGCGCTGGCGGCCATGATCGGCGCGGCGGTGATCCTGTTCGACCCGATCTTCCAGGGCCTGGCGATCTCGCTGCTGTTCGGCCTGCTCTCCTCGACCCTGCTCACCGTGCTGGTGATCCCGGCCATCTACATCGTCTTCAAGGGCGACGAGGCCGAGGCCGCCGCGCCGCCCCAAGACGCCCAAGCCTAGGAGGCTCCCATGAACGTCGACCGTCTGGTCTTCATGATCGCTGGCATGATGATCCTCGCATCCCTGGCGCTCGGCTGGTTCGTCAGCCCGTGGTGGTATCTTCTCACGGCTTTCGTGGGGGCGAATATGTTGCAGGCGTCCCTCACCGGATTCTGCCCGATGGCCAACATCCTGAAGGCCCTCGGCGCCAAGCCGGGCAACGCTTTCCGCTAGGCCGGACCGGCGTCTGTCCCCGCCTTCGCCAGCGGGGATAGACTGGCGCCATGGCCGCCCTCGCCCCGCAAGCCCATCCGCAACCCGTCCCGCGGGATCAGACCTCGCGCGCGCGTCCACCCCTGCGCCCCGCGCGCCTCCGCGCCCCTCCGCGCGCACGCCCCCGCGCACCCACGCGTAGCGACGGCGAAAATGGGGGGACTGACGCGGGGATAGATCGGACGGTCTAGGCGTCCTGCTTGAGCTTGGTGATGCCCAGCATGTCCAGCACCATCCGCTCATAGAACGGCTCGGCGACGCCGTGGCGGATCTTGTCGAGGAAGTATTTCTCGAACCCGACCTTGGCGATGTGCACCCACTTTCCGTGCGACGACCAGTTGACGTTGCGCGGCGGGATCTCCGGGATGGCCACGAAGGCCACGCCCTCGTCGCCGAAGTCCGCCAGGCAGATGGCGTTCCAGGTGGCCTCGTGGACAGGTTCCTTGCCATCGATCAAAGCGCGGATATTGGCGGCGGTGGCGCGGGTCATGGACTCGATCATGAAGCCGGTCTTGGGCACCCCCGTGGGCACCGGGGTAGGGCCCACCGGCGGGATGGCCACGCACACGCCGACGCTGAACACGTTCTTGAAGGTCGGATTCTGCTGGGTCTTGCCGCCGAGGATGAAGCCGCGCGGATTGACCAGCCCCTCCACGCCCCGCACCGCCGGAATGCCCCGGAACGGCGGCAGCATCATGGAATAGGCGAAGGGCAGGTCGTGGGTCTTCTTCAGGGCGCCGTCCTCGCCGACCTCCTCGACGTGCATGACGCCGTCCTCGACCTTGGAGACCTTGGCGTTGCAGATCCACTTGATGTGCCGCTCGCGCATCTCGCTTTCGAGCAGGCCCTTGGTGTCGCCCACGCCGTCCAGGCCCAGGTGGCCGATGTAGGGCTCCGACGTCACGAAGGTGATCGGAACCTGGTGGCGCAGCTTCTTTCGCCGCAGCACCGTCTCCATGATGAAGGCGAACTCATAGGCCGGCCCGAAGCAGGAGGCGCCCTGCACCGCGCCCACCACGATGGGGCCGGGCTTGTTCAGGTACTGCTCCCAGGCCTCGTAGGCCTTGGACGCATGGGCCAGGGTGCAGACCGACTGGGTGAAGCCGCCGCTCCGGCCCCAGCCCCTCGATCTCGTCGAAAGCCAGCTCTGGCCCGGTGGCGATCACCAGATAGTCGTAGGCGATGGACTCCCCGCCCTCGATCTCGACCGGTTCTCGGCGGGCTTCACCGCCGTGCAGGCGGCGTTGCGGAACGCTATGCCCTTGCGTTCGAACATCGGCGGCGAGGGCGGCCTGGATCTGCTCCGGCTCGCGCCAGCCCACCGCCACCCACGGGTTGGACGGGGTGAAGTCGAAGGTGCGAGGCGGGGCGACGACGGTGACCTTGTCCTCGCGCCGAAGCTGGTTCTTCAGTTCCAGCGCCGCTGGGACGCCGCCCAGGCCCGCGCCGAGCACGACAACATGCGCCATGGCTTCCTCCGTTGGCTGATGCCCTTGTTAGCCCGCCACGGAACAGACCCCCGCGCCTTGACCTGGATCACATCGTTCCGGCGGGGGGCCATGGAGCGGCGGCCGATCGCCGCCACGGGGCGTTTTCGACCGCCTCCCCGCGCGCAGGTCCCTTGAGCCGCATAAAGATATCCTTATACGTGACCTCCACCCGCCGCCGGGGCGCCCTGGCGGCCTAGACACATGTGGAGGTCCAGGTGGCGCGTAGTTCCTATCTGTTCACGAGCGAGAGCGTTTCCGAAGGCCATCCGGACAAGGTGGCCGACCGGGTGTCGGACACGGTGGTGGACGCCTTCCTGGCCGCCGATCCCTATGCCCGGGTGGCCTGCGAGACCATGGTCACCACCCAGCGGATCATCATCGCCGGCGAGGTGAGGGGTCCGGCCGGGGTGGTCGAGAGCCTGGAGGACAAGATCCGGGCGGCCATCAAGGACATCGGCTACGAGCAGGAGGGCTTCCACTGGAAGACCGCCGACTACGCCTGCTACCTGCACAGCCAGTCCGCCGACATCGCCATGGGCGTGGACAGCTCGGGCAACAAGGACGAGGGCGCCGGCGACCAGGGCATCATGTTCGGCTATGCCACGAACGAGACGCCGGAGCTGATGCCGGCGACCCTGCAGTACAGCCACAACATCCTGAAGGTCCTGGCCGACGCCCGCCACGCGGACCGCAACATGGGCCTGGAGCCCGACGCCAAGAGCCAGGTCACCCTGGTCTATGAGAACGGCAAGCCGGTGCGCGCCACCTCCATCGTGCTCTCCACCCAGCACAAGGAAGGCCTGACGCCGGCGGACATCCGCGTGATCGTGGAGCCCTATATCCGCAAGGTCCTGCCCGAGAGCTTCATCACCGACGAGACCGAGTGGCACGTGAACCCCACCGGCAACTTCGTCATCGGCGGGCCGGACGGCGACTGCGGCCTGACCGGGCGCAAGATCATCGTGGACACCTACGGCGGCGCGGCCCCGCACGGCGGCGGCGCCTTCTCGGGCAAGGACCCCACCAAGGTGGACCGCTCGGCCGCCTACATCTCCCGCTATCTGGCCAAGAACGTCGTGGCCGCGGGCCTCGGCGACAAGTGCACCATCCAGCTGGGCTACGCCATCGGCGTCTGCAAGCCGCTGAGCTTCTACGTGGACCTGCACGAGACCGGCCGCATCGACCCGGCCAAGCTGGAAAAGGCCCTGCCCGAGATGGTCGGCGGCGCCACCCCCCGCGCCATCCGCGAGCACCTGGGCCTCAACAAGCCCATCTACGCCCGCACCGCCGCCTATGGTCACTTCGGCAGAACCCCCGAGGCCGACGGCGGATTCTCCTGGGAGAAAACCGACCTCGTCGGAGAGCTCAAGGGGCTGGCGTAGGCGTCCGTCCATCTGCCGCCCGCCTCGACGCAGGGGCGGGCGGACATCACGTTTCACACGATCGGAGGCGGTGACATGAAGACCAGCCAGGACCGCATCTTGACCACCCACGTCGGCAGCCTGCCCCGCTCGCAGGAAGTGACCGACGTGCTGTTCGCCCGCGAGACCGGCCAGCCGTTCGCCGAGGGCGCCAAGGTCATCTCCGACGCCGTCAAGGCGGTGGTGAAAAAGCAGGTGGAGGCGGGCGTCGACATCGTCTCCGACGGCGAGATGAGCAAGATCAGCTACGCCACCTACATCTGCGACCGGCTGACCGGCTTCGGCGGCGACACCCCGCGCGAGCCGGGCCTGGACCTGATCGAGTTCCCCCGCATCCTGAAGAAGCTCGCCGAGACGGGCGCCACGGCCAAGTACCGCCGCCCGCGCTGCATCGGCCCCATCACGGTCAAGGACACGGGACCGGGCGACGCCGACATCGCCAACATGCAGGCCGCGGTGAAGGCGACGCCTCCGGTCGACTACTTCATGAACGCCGCCTCGCCGGGCGTGGTCGCGCTGTTCCAGCCCAACGACTTCTACAAGACCCAGGACGAGTATCTGGAGGCCGTGGCCGAGGCCATGCGCTCCGAATACGAGGACATTGTCGCCAGCGGAATCCTCCTGCAGATCGACGCGCCCGACCTCGGGATGGGCCGCCACACCATGTACAAGGACCGCTCGGAGACGGACTACCTGTCGCTGGCCGCCCGCCATGTGGAGGTGCTGAACCACGCGCTTCGCAACGTGCCGGCCGACCGGATCCGCATGCACATGTGCTGGGGCAACTACGAGGGACCCCACCACCACGACATCCCGATGCACGAGCTGCTGCCCGTCGTCGCCAAGGCCAAGCCCCAGGCGCTGTTGTTCGAGGCCGCCAACCCGCGCCACGCGCACGAGTGGAAGGTGTTCAAGGAGATCAAGATTCCGGAGGACAAGATCCTGGTCCCCGGCGTAATCACCTCCACCACCAACTACGTCGACCACCCCGAGCTGATCGCGGAGCGCCTGGTGCGGTTCGCCGAGATCGTCGGCAAGGAAAGGGTGATCGCGGGGTCCGACTGCGGCTTTTCCACCTTCGCCGGATTTGGCCCCGTGGACCCCGACGTGGCCTATATGAAGTTCCAGTCCATGGCCGAGGGCGCCCGCCTGGCCAGCAAGCAGTTGTGGTGATCATGACCTCCGCCAAAATCCAGCCGCGCATCCCCCAGCCCGAACCGGACATGACGCCCCAGACGCTGGTCGAGCGCGCGGCGGGCCTTCGCGAGATGCTGCGCGCCCAGCAGGACGAGGCGGACGAGCGCGGCTGGTACACCGAGGAGGTTCATCAGGCGATGAAGGACGCGGGCCTGTACCGCGTCGTCCAGCCCAAGATGTTCGGCGGCTATGAATGCGAGCCCGAGACCCTGATCAAGATCGTGATCGAGATCGCCCGCGGCCATCCGTCCGCCGGCTGGTGCTTCTGCCTGGGCACCTCCCACGCCCTGATCGCCGGCTCGCACTTCGACGCCGAGACCCAGGCCGAACTGTTCGGTCCGGACGGCGATTTCCGCGCGCCGCACAAGGCGGCGCCGACCGGCAAGTTCGTACGGGTGGAGGGCGGTTATCGGGTCAACGGCGACTGGACCTATTCCTCCGGCGCGCCGATCTGCACCCACTTCATGGGCGGCGCCCTGCTGCGCGAGGACGGCAAGCCGCCGCGCAACGTGGACATCATCGTTCCGCGCGACCAGATCGAGATCCTGCCCGACTGGGGCGGCGACCGGACGCTCGGCATGCGCGCCTCCGGCTCCAACACCGTCAGGCTTACCGACGTGTTCGTGCCCGACAACCACATCGTCGACTCGGTGCTGCTGACCCTGCCCGACTGGTCGGCGGCACGCCGGGCGCGAAGCTGCACGGCAACCCGATGTATCTGGGCATTCCGGGCGGGGTCTATCACTCGACCTTCACGGCCATCCTGACCGGCACGGCCTACGCCGCGATCGACGAGTTCGAGGACATCATCCACCGCAAGACCACCATGGGCGGCCAGCTGAAGATCCACGAGCCGGCGAGCCAGCAGGTGCTGGGCGAGGCCCTGGCCCTGGCCCATTCGGCCGAGGCGATCGCCATCTCCGTGACCCGGGAATACATGGACCAATGCCGCCGTTGGCAGCAGACGGGCCAGCCGATCACGCCGGAAGACACCCTGAACATCTGGGCGACCGCGCAGAAGGGCTGCTACCTGGCGTGCGAGGCGGTGGAGAAGCTGTTCCGCGCCGCCTCGGCCTCGTCCTCGCACAAGGGCCAGAAGATGCAGCGGTATTTCCGCGACATCCAGATGTACCTGGTCCACCCCTCCTCCCAGCCGATCGTGGCCCAGCTCTACGCGCAGAACCGCCTGGGTCTCGCCGTCGGGCTGCCGGGCATGAACCCGCCGCCCAAGCCGGGCGACAAGGGCGCCTGATCAGGCCGAGCCAGACGACAACGACCGGCAAGAAAAAGCCCCCGGAACGACTGTTCCGGGGGCTCTTCATTTCATCTCCCGCCGCGGCCCTCGCAGACCGCGACCTGGAGAGGCTGAGGCTAGGCCTGCGCCGCGCGCCAGCCGTGCTGGGCGTCGGCGTAGGACGTGCGCACGACCTCGACGTAGGGCACCGGGCTGACGATGGCCCGGATTTCCTTCTGAGCGTGCGGCTCGACGGTCGGCTTCCTGGTGCCGCCGTTTTCCTCGCCCCAGACCAGCACCGCTTCGGTGCCGGGCTTGGCGTATTCCTCGTCGAGGATGGCCAGGGTCAGCATCTTGCGCTCGTTGGAGCTGTAGCCGATCCAGGTCGACACGCCCGCGGGCTTGCCGTTGACCGTCACCTTGTCCATCGGGTGCATCGAGTAGACCGCGGACGGGAACTCGATGAACTTGCCGCGCTCGTCGGCCTTGCCGTACTGGCTGCCCTGGACGGCGAGCACGTCCTCGTCGTTCAGCGCCAGGGTCACCTTCTGGCGGTGGTTGTCGTTCTGCATCTTCTCCAGGGCCTCGCGGCCGATGAAGTCGTGGTCGAACTTGACGAAGTTCCCGTAGGTCAGGTCCCACGGCGAGAAGTAGTAGTCGTTGATGTTGTCCGAGACGAAGCTGCCGCCGATCGAGCAGGTGGCTTCGTAGCCGGCCTCGGGCAGCCACTCGCGATAGGCCTTCAGCTTGTCGCCGGAGTAGATCGCGGGCAGCGGCGAGGGCACCCAGCCGGACTCCAGCGTGTTGGAGGAGTAGGCGCGACCGCCCACCAGCCGCATGCCGAAGTCGGCGCCGGCCGTGACCAGGGCGGCATGCACCGCCTCGTAGTCTCCCCACGGCCCGAACAGCTCCCAGCCCGGCTGGCCGGCCATGCCGTGGCGCAGGGCGCGCACTTGCTTGCCGCCGATGTTGAGCGTGGTCATGTTGAAGAACTTCAGGTCGCCCGGCTTTTCGCCGATCGCCTTCTCGATGATCGTCATCGCGTTCGGGCCCTGCACCTGGAAGCGGTAGACCTTCCGCTTGCCGTCGGTGCGCAGCGCGGTGCGCTGGTCGAGTTCGGCCTTCACGTCGTAGCCGCCGGTCTCGGCGTGGAACATCACCCAGTTCAGCACCGGGGCGCGGCCCACGAGGTTGAACTTGTTCTCGGCCAGATAGAACAGGATCACGTCGCCGATCACGTGGCCGTAGGGCGTCACGGGGACGAACTGCTTGGCCTTGTCGACGGCGAAGCCCTTGAAGCTGTTCACGCCGAGGTTCGACAGCAGCTTCAGCGCGTCCGGGCCTTCCACGGCCAGGTCGGCCATGTGGTAGGACTGGTTGAACAGCACGGCCGTGTTCTGCCAGGCCCACTGCTCGTCGCGCCAGTTGGTGTATTCGGGCTTCACGCCCGGATAGGCGTTGGGGCCGGCCTGCGAATTGCGCAGATAGTCGACGGGATTGCCGGCGGCCTGCAGAATATCTTCCAAACTCTTTGACATACGTTCCTCTTTCAGTGGCGTTTCCCTCGGGTCCGATACGTCCGCACCGGTCGAGGGATCGATCAATTCCGTTGCCGGCGTCACCGCTCGCACGAGCGAAGGCCCCAGCAGCGGGCGGTTTGTCAAGCCGAAGGCGGCTTGGACATCGTCGAAGTCGGCCGCGCTGGAGGCGCGAGCCGGTTGGCGAACACCTCGGCCTGGCTGGGCGCCAGGCTCGAACCTCCGCCGGTGATGAAGGCGACCTTGCCTTCCAAGCCCTGCATCTGAATCGTCCCTATTCGCCTGCGCGGTTCAATTCGGCAGCCCGAGGGCCTTGCGCGCCTCGCCGGGCGTGGCCGGGCGTGAGCCCAGCCGCTCGACCAGCTCCACGGCCTGCGTCACCATATCCCCATTGCCGCGGGCCTGCCTGCCCTTGCCGAGGTAGGTGGAGTCCTCAAAGCCCGTGCGCAGGTTGCCGCCCAGGATGATGGACTGCGCCGCCATCGGCCAGGTGTGACGGCTGACGCCGAAGCCCTGCCACACCGCGCCGGGCGGCAGGTTGTTGCGGCAATAGATCATCGCCTCGGGCGTGGCGTGGATGCCGTATTTGGCGCCCATCACGATCGAGTACATGCCGGGCCCGTCCAGCGCGCCTTCGGCGATCAGGTCCTCGGCGAACACCAGATCGCCGGTGTCGAAGCACTCGATCTCGGGCTTCACGCCGCAGTCGCGGATCATGTGGCCCATCTGGGTGATCATCTTCGTGGTGTTGATCGCCACGGTGCCAAAGATCTGCATGGTGCAGATGTCCAGCGTGCACAGCTCCGGCCGCAGCCGCTCGATGTGCTCCAACCGCCGCTCGGCGGTGAACATCATGGCGCCGGGCCCAGGCATGGCCGGGTCCTCGTCGCTCTGCATCCAGTTGCAGCCCGGGCCGGTGGTCAGGTTGAGGATCAGCTCATTGTTCTTCTGACGGACGCGATTGTAGACCTCCTCGTAGTCGTCGAGGTCGGTCGAAGGCGTGCCGTCGGGCTTGCGCACATGGATGTGGATCACCGAGGCGCCCGCCTCGCCCGCTTCCAGGGCGGCGTTGGCGACCTCCTCATTCGACTTGGGGAAGTTCGGATGGTTCGGGACTGGCGACGCGCCGGTCACCGCACAGGTGATGATGATCTGATCTCGCACGAACCCCTCGCTGGCGGCGCGGGGGCGGTCTAGCGGCGCGGGCGGGGGGAAGCTAGATCGCCCCGCATAATGGTAATGAGACTACCCGATACGGCGGCGGCGCGATGGTCTAGCAGCGCGGCCTCGCGCCCGTCGATTTCGCCTCCTGCACTCGACGACATGTCCGATCAAGCCCTGCTTTGCCTGCTGCCCGGCCTGCTCTGCGACGCCACCGTGTGGGAGCCCCAGCGGCTCGAACTCTCGACGCGGGCGGAAATCCACATCGCCGACCTGCGAGGCCCGGATTCCTTCACCGCCATGGCCGCCAAGGTGCTGGACGAGACGTCCGGGCCGCTGGCGGTGGCCGGCCACTCCATGGGCGGGCGCGTGGCCCTGGAGATGTGGCGGCTGGCGCCCGAGCGCATCGACCGCCTGGCCCTGCTGAGCACCGGCTTCGAGGGTCCCCGCCCCGGCGAGGAGACGGCCCGCATGGCCCTGGTCGAGCTGGCCTATGCGAAGGGCATGGCCGCCGTCGCCGACCGCTGGCTGCCGCCCATGGTCCATCCGGACCGCGTCAACGACCGCGCGCTGATGGACCCGCTGATCGCCATGGTGCGCCGCGCGACGCCCGAGAGCTTCGAGCGGCAACAGCGCGCCGGCCTGACGCGCCCCGACGCCACCGCCTACCTGCCCCGGATCGCCTGTCCCGCCCTCGTTTTGTGCGGTCGTCAGGATAACTGGAGCCCAATTGCGCAGCATGAGGAGATGGCGCGGCGAATTCCCGGGTCGCGCCTTGTTCTGATCGAAGAGTGCGGGCACATGGCCACCGTCGAACGCCCCGACGCGGTGAGCGCGGCTCTCGCCCAGTGGCGCGCCGTCCGCAGCTAACGCGCACCTCGCAAGCGCCCCGACAACAACCTATCACTGCTAATGATATAAAATACGCCACTATTATAACTACGACATCTGGCTAACTGCGCCGCGCGCGCAAGAATGAAAGCTGGCTCGACGCGGGGGAGACGGCAGGCGGACGACAGCCGAAACAAAAACTGGCGTCGACGCTCGCACTTACTGAAACGTCTTTTCTGCATCGTCAGGTCGCCCGTTCGGGCGAACCTGGACGGCCGTCAATGACGGCGCCGCCGCCTTGCGGGCTGCGACGCCAAAGGGGGAGAGGTTAATGCAAGGATTTCGTACGCTATTCCGCTCGGCCATGTTGTGTTCGGCCGTGCCGATTTCCGCGGGCTTGGCGCTCGCGACGCTCGCGCCAGCCGCCACGGCGCTGGCTGCGGACAACACGGTGGGCGAGGTGGTCGTCACCGCGCAGTTCCGCGAACAAGCGCTGCAGAGCACGCCGCTCGCCATCACGGCGGTCAACTCGCAGATGCTGGAGAACACGCAGCCAGACCAACCTCTACCAGGTCGCGGCCGAGGCGCCGAACGTGACCCTGACGCCCGCAGGCGCGGCCTTCGGCTCGGCGATGGTGGCGTTCATCCGCGGCGTCGGCCAGACCGACTTCAACTTCTCGCAGGAGCCGGGCGTCGGCATCTACGTCGACGACGTCTACTATGCGACCCTGACCGGCTCGCTCCTCGACCTCTTGGACGTGGACCGGGTCGAAGTGCTGCGTGGGCCGCAAGGCACGCTGGCCGGCCGGAACTGCGATCGGCGGCGCGATCAAGATTTATTCGAAGAAGCCGGACGGCAATGGCGGCGGCTACTCGAAGGAACCTACGGCGGCCTGAACCGGATCGACGTGCGCGGCTGGCGCGGACTTCACGATCGTTCCTGACAAGTTGTTCGTACGGCTGTCTGGCGCCTCACGGCACCATGATGGCTACGTCACCCGCTACGACTATGCATGCACCCATCCGGGCTCCGGCATGCGAACCTTTAGCGTCGGCGAGGGCTGCCAGATCGGCAAGGACGGCGGCCAGGCCTACAACGCCCTAGCGCATCGCGGCGCGGTGGCTGCCAACCGACAAACTCGAGGTGAACATCTTCGCCGGACGCGGCCAACGACCAGTCGCCCGGTCCAGGCCAACACGATCCTCTATGCCCGCCCCAATGGCCTCGTCGCTCGACGGCGTGCCGTACGACAACCGGTTCGTGCCCTACGGCCCGAATGCCGGCGACGCCGGCCCACCCGAACGATCCTTCCGCAGCTACGCCACGTTCGTCGACCCCGGCCCGCCGGCCTTCGCGGACCATCTCGACGCCGCCTACAAGCCCGTGGTGGTCAATCCGATCAATCACTACCGCACCTGGGGCGTCGTGCGGCACGATCGACTTCAGTTGAACGACCAATGGTCGATCAAGTCGATCACGTCCTATCGGCGCTTCTACAACTCCTTCGCCGAGGACACGCCCTCTTCGCCGGTCGGCGTGCAGCTGCTGCTGCAGACCCTGCACCACCGGCAGGTCACCCAGGAAGTGCCGCTTGAATGGCACCTTGTTCAACCGCGTCAACCTGACCGTCGGCGGATTCTACGCCGACCAGAACGGCGACGAAGACGGCGCGGGTCGACCTGCCCTACGTGGGTGCGGGTTCGATCCCAGGCGTCTACAACTTCGACTTCGACTTCCACCACGGGCCCGACCAGACGCCGTCCACCGCCAAGGCCGTATTCGCCCAGGCAGACTGGAGCATCACTGATCGGCTCGACGTGATCGGCGGGGTCCGCTACTCGGTGGACGACAAGAGCTACACCTTCCACCGCCACAATCCGGACGGCACCGACGTTCAGTGCCCGGTTCCCAACTTTGCGGGCGGGTGCACCAACTGGCTGGTCTACGGCCTGAACGGCCAGAGCGCGTCGTTCCATTCGACCCACTTCGACTACCGCGGCGACGTCAACTACAAGATTACGCCCGACGTGATGGTCTATGCCGAGATCTCCACCGGCTATAAGGGCGGCGGCATCGATGCGCGGCCGTTCTTCGGCAAAGGGGCCGGCTGTCCCGATCCGGACTGTCAGGTCAAGTCATTCAACCCGGAAACCCTGACGGCCTACGAAGGCGGCCTGAAGGCGACCTTCTTCGACCGTCGCGTGCGCTTCAACATGGCCGGGTTCTTCAACCAGTATAACAACATCATCCTGACCCTGAGTTCGTGCCCCAACAACTCGCCGGGCGCGACTCTGGCGGCTCGCGCGGCGCAGCCCTGCGCCCTGCCGGTCAACGCCGGGAAGGCCCATGTGAAGGGCCTGGAGTTCGAGACCGAGGCCCATCCGATCGACGGCCTGGAGATGGACGCTTCGCTGAGCTATCTTGACTTCAAGTACACGTCGATTCCGAACCTCGACCCGACTACGGGCCGCTCCACGACGACGGGCATCTCGATCCACGGCGTGACGCCCTATACGCCGAAGTGGAAATGGAATTTCGGCGCGCAATACGAAATGTCGATCGGCTCGATGGGCACGCTAACCCCTCGGATCGACGTCACCTACCAGTCGGATATCTTCACCACACCGCTGAACCAGCCGGGCGACATCGACCCTGCCAAGACGGCTGTGACCTCACTGGCGAACATCTCGCCAAACGGGGCCGCGGTTCACCTGGACAGGATCTCCAGCTATACGCTGGCCAACATGCGGCTAACCTATAAGAACCGCAGGGGTGACTGGCAGGCTTCGCTCGAAGTCACGAACCTGACCAACAAGCTCTACTACCTGACCCAGTTCGACAATTCCGAAGGCGGCCTGCCTGGCTACATGGCAGCCCAACCCGCCATGGGTCGTCAGTGGGCCATCACGGTCCGGAAGACCTTCTAAACCAGGGGACATTCCCCTCTTCGAAGGGGCGGGTCGTCTTCGGGCGGCCCGCCCTTTTTCTTTGCGCCGACCGCCGCGGGCCCGGTCGAATTCCATCCCGCCCGGCGATGTCGCTCAGCGGTTCGCGCGCCGAAGAGCGACGGCGTCAGGGCATGAAAAAGGGCAGGCGTCGCTCGGACGCCCGCCCTCCTTCTTTGCCATTTGAACTTGCCTGCCCGCACCGCTCGGCGCGGGGGACGGGTCAGCGCCCGGCGGTGACCACGCCGTGGAAGGTCCCCGAGGAGTCCTTACCGTCGAAGCCGTCGCCGATCTTGTAGTCCTTGGCCGGAAGGCAGGTCGGCGCGGAACCGACATAGGCCGCCGGCGCCGTGATGGTGAAGCAGCTCTGGCCGGCAGCGTCAGCCCAAGTTCCCTTGATCGTCTGCCCGTCCGCCGTGGCGATGGTGTAGGTGTGGTCCGGCTCCACATAGACCTTCACCACCCGCCCATCGGCGTATGTGGCGACGATGGTGTTGCCGAACGACGGCGGACCAGGTGTCGGCGGCGGCCGGCCCCGCCACGGCGGCGGCCAGCAGCCCCGCCCCGGTCAATAGACCGATGAGCTTCATCGCAGCGCCCTCCCCATGTCGCGGTCCCGCTTGGTCCGGCCGCGCGGCCGGCGGCGGGTTCAGCGGTAAGTGTTGTTCGAGGTGTGGTCGCCCTTGAGCCAGCGCTTGAGCGTCTCATGCGCGTCGGCGCGGCGATCCTTGTTGATCTGCTCGGCCTGAGGCGCGTCCAGGGTGAACTCCACCGTGAGGCCGTTGGGGTCGACGACATAGACCGAGCGGCAATAGCCGTGCTCGAGCACGTAGGTGTCCTTGACCCCGGCGGCCTTGATCCGCGCCTCGATGCCCTTCTGGGTCTCGGCGTCCACGTTCAAGGCGATGTGGTGGAACGGCGAGGCCGGCATCTTGGGGCCGAACAGCGCCTGGTCCTCGGGCTTCTCGAACTGGAAGAACGCCAGCGCGCTGTCGTCGCCCAGGGCGAAGAAGCAGTGGATGTAGGTCCGCATGGCGCCGAACAGCTCGTCCGACTCCGACCAGGTGGCCACCAGCGGCATGCCAATGACGTCCTCGTAGAACTTCCGCGTCGCCTCCATGTCGGCGGTGACGTAGGCGTTATGGTGCAGACGGCTCGGTATACCTGCTGACGCGCCCATTTGGCGGGCCTCCCTTGGCTCTTGGAGTTGGGCCGTTGAATACGGCTTCGCCGGTCCGCCATCAAGGTTAGAACTGCGGCGGCGGCGCATAGTGGGCGCCACCGATACCGGTATAAATTATCGTCCAATTGGCGATAGCGGTATGTAAAAAGATGGCGGCAATTATCCTGCTATCCAAACGCGGCATAGCATTCTATCAATGAGAAAAAATTGGGGAGCACTATACAATATGAATACGATCAATGTTGCGCGGGTTCGGCTGTTCGCGGCCGCCAGCGTTGCGGTTCTTGGCGCGTGCGCCACGGCCGCCTACGCCCAACCTGCCGATGGGGGCGCCGTCGCGACGCAGCCCACCCAGGTCGGCGAAGTCATCGTCACCGCCCGCCAGCGCGCTGAAACGCTTCAGAACGTACCGGCCCAGGTGACGGCCTTCACCTCTCAGACGATCGAGGACAAGGGCATCGAGCGGCCGCGGGACTTCATCCAGTCCACGCCGAACGTCACCCTGGTCGAGACCCAGAACGCCGGCACCTCCTTCGTCGTGATCCGGGGCATCTCGCAGGCGCGCAACTCAGAGCCGTCCGTGTCCGTGGTGGTCGACGGCGTGCCCGAGACCCAGCCCGCGCAGTTCAACCAGGACCTCGTCGACATTCAGCAGATCGAAGTGCTGAAGGGACCGCAGGGCGCCCTTTACGGCCGCAACGCCATCGGCGGCGCCATCCTGATCACCACCAAGCAGCCTTCCGATGATTGGGAAGGCCGCGTGACGGCCGGCTATGAGTCCGGTCCCGGCGGCAAGGGCTCTGGCCGTGGTCAGCGGCCCGCTGAGCGACACGCTCGGGATGCGCGCGTCGCTGTCCTACAACAACACCTCCGGGCACATCGAGAACACCTACCTTCATCAGAAGGCGGATCCGGTCACCGACCTGAACGCGCGGATGAAGTTCGTCTACAAGCCGAATGATAAGTTCACGGCGGACCTGCGGCTTTCGGCCGACCGGCTGTGGACCCAGGCCTTCTACTACAACATCACCTACTACAACGGCCTCGGATTCCTGGGTCACGCCTTATGCCAGCCTAGCGGTTCCGGACGTCAACAACGCCTCCCTGCCGGTGCGGGTGAACAATCCGGGCAAGGACAACCGGGCGATCTACGACGTCTCGCTGAAGATGGACTACGTGACCGACGCGGGCACGTTCACCTCGATCTCCGCCTACAACCAGACCAAGGAGATCCTGACGGGTGACTCCTACGACTTTCTGCCTGCCGACAACTCCCTCTACACCCGTTCTACGGCAACGACCAGAACCAGAGCCAGTTTCTCGGGTAGGGGCCTTCACCCAGGAGTGCAGTTCACCTCCCCCTCGGAACGGCGGTTCCGCTGGATCGCGGGCGCTCAGGTGTTCGGCACGAAGCGGTTCATCTCGACGGGGAACATGGGACACCGGCAATGGCGTGGTTCCACGTTATACCGACACGCCGACGCAAGCCGTATCCCGGTCGCCGGACGCAGTGCTCAGCCCGCAGTACAGCTTCCTGTCGGACACCCAGAACAACAACGCCTGGGCGGCTATTCGCAGACGCCACCAGCATGACCGACCAGCTCGAGCTGTCACTGAACGTCCGCTACGACCGGGACCATCGCAAGAACACGACCGATACGCCGCAGGACTTTCCTGCGTTCGCCACGCGAACGCGGTAACCGGCCAGGTACGCGCGCATACGTGGAGCGGGCGCAGCCGAAGGTCGACCTGCGCTACAAGCCGACCATGGACGTGAACCTCTACGTCAGCTGGAGCCGCGGATTTCCGCAGCGGCGGCTTCAACCAGACCGGCGTCGCCACCGCGGCCGATGCAGGCGGGATCTACGGAGTGGGCGACCTGTTCAACGCCGAGACGCCGATACCTGCGAAGTCGGCGCCAAGGGCCAGTTCCTGGACCGGCGCGTGAACGCTGGAATGGCCGGTCTACCAGACCAAGTCGAGGAACGGCTACTTCTTCGTCTTCATTCCGTCGAATTCCACCCAGAACCTCGGCAACCTCCAACGCGAAGTACAAGGGCGTGGATGTGGATCTTTCGGCCCACGTGACCAGAGTATCTGGATCAACGCCGGCTTCGGCTACACCGACAGCTCGTGAAGAAGTATCACCGGCTATAGCTTCCGGATCGGGCCAACAGGCGCCGCTGGTCTCGAAGTACACTTTCAACGCCAGCGCCCAGTACACGCCCCGCCTGAACGACAAGCTGAACTGGCTGTTCCGGGTCGACTACAACCGGATCGGCAGGACCTACTTCTGGGAAGCCGATACGGTCCCGGCCGGCACGCCGACGATAATCTCGCGTGACCCCGTCGATCTGGTGGACGCCCGCGTGGGCGTGCAGGGTAACGACTGGTCCATGGTGCTCTGGGCCAAGAACCTCAACGACAAGATCTACAACGCCGAGTACTCGCCGGGCGGCTTCGTGTTCAAGGCCCTGCCCCGGCGCTGGGGCATGGATCTGACCAAGAAGTTCTAGTCTCGACCTAGGCGCGGCGGGCCTGCAGCAAGCTGTGGTCCGCCGCGTAGCATGGCGCCTGACCTCTGAGCTGTCCCGCTCGGCCAGAGGCGCCATGTCCGAGGCGACCGCGAAGCGTCCCGACACCCCCCTCTTCCGCCAGACGCGAGCGCCCGCAAGGGGCGACGTTGATTGCTCCGGCGCCAATACGTCTATGCTGGTACTTGAGCTATTATTAGAAACGGACGCCGGGGGCGCCCATGAACATGACGAGCGCAGCGCAGCGCGCGCAATTGTCTGAGTTCTTGAAGAGTTGCCGGGCGCGCCTGTCGCCGAGCGCGGTGGGCCTGCCGCTGGGCGGACGCCGGCGCACGCCCGGGCTGCGGCGCGAGGACGTGGCCGCCTTGGCCGGGCTTTCGGCCACCTGGTACACTTGGCTCGAACAGGGTCGCGACGTGCGCGCCTCCGACCGCGTGCTGGAGGGCCTGAGCCGGACGCTGCGGCTGTCGGTCGAGGAGCGGGACTACCTGTTCTCGCTGGCCCAGAACCGGCCGGCGCCGCTGCAATCCGCCCGGGTGGAGGTGATCCCCGAGACCGTGAAGCGGAGCCTCGACGCCCTCAACGTGCCGGCCGAAGTGATCACGCCCCGCTGGGACGTGATCTACTGGAACCCGATGGTGAAGCTGTTCTTCCGGGACTACGCCAGCTTGGCGCCCGAGCGGCGCAATCTCATCCGCATCCTGATGACCAGCCCCGAATATCAGGAAGACCCGGTCGAGTACGAGGCCATGGCCCGCCGGATCACCGCCAAGCTGCGCGTGGATTACAGCCAGGCGTCCGGCGATCCCTCCTTCGACGCCCTGATCGAGGAGATGAGCGACATCTCGCCCATGTTCCGTGAGCTCTGGCGCAGCCCCGAGATCCGCAGCCGCTCGGAAGGCGTGCAATTTCTGAAACATCCGCAGTTCGGCGGCGTCAGCTTCGAGCACACCTCCTATCTGGTGGAAGGCGCGCCGACGCTCAGGGTCGTCATCTTCACGCCGTTCGACGCGGAGAGCGCCGCAAGGTCGCCAAGGTCGTCCGAGCCTCGAACCTGCAAGAGACCGGCGCGCCCGCCTGACCTCGCCGGGGGGGCCGGACGCCGTCTTGAACCGTTCGGAGGGAGCCAGTTGCCACCGACCGCGCGGCGCGCCACTGTGACGCGGGGATCAGAAACGTAGGGCGGGGACGGAATGAGCGAGCATATTCGGGCGGTCAATCGGCGGCGGATGATCAGCGGCGCCGCCAGCGCGGCCCTGTGGGCGGCCAAGGGCGGCGCGGCCGTGGCGGCGGTCAATCCCGCCTCGGCGTGGCGCTGGATGAAGCACAGAGTCCTGGCGGCGCGCCCGTGGCCGAGACCGCGGCCGGCAAGGTGCGCGGCTCCGAGCGCGGCGGCGTACTGATCTTCAAGGGCGTGCCCTATGGCGCGTCTACGGCCGGAGCGAACCGGTTCATGCCGCCGCGTCCGCCCAAGCCCTGGGCCGGCGTGCGCGACGCCTCGGCCTCGGGCCCGATCTGCCCCCAGCCGATCATGGCGGTCATCCCCGAAGAGGCGGGCTCCCAGCCCCTCGGCGCGAGCCAGGGCGAGGACTGTCTGACCCTGGACGTGTGGGCGCCGGCGGGCGGCGCGGGCGGACGGCCGGTGATGGTGTGGTACCACGGCGGCGGCTATGCGGTCGGCGCCGGCAGCTCGCCCTGGTACGACGGCTTCAACCTCGCCAGCCGCCAGGACGTGGTGGTGGTGACGGTGACCCACCGCCTGAACGCCTTCGGGTTTCTGCTATCTCGCCGACGCCTTCGGCGAGCGGTTCGCGGACTCCGGCAACGTCGGCATGCTGGACTGCGCGGCGGCCCTGGCCTGGGTGAAGGGCAACATCGCCGCCTTCGGGGGCGATCCCGGCAATGTGACGATCTTCGGGAGAGTCCGGCGGGGCCGGGAAGGTCTCGACCCTGATGGCCATGCCGGCGGCCAAGGGCCTGTTCCACCGCGCCGTGGCCGAAAGCGGCGCGGCGCTGCGCCACATGACCCCCGAGGCGGCGGCCGGATCGGCGGCGATGCTGCTGGACGAACTGGGACTTGGCGCCGGCGACGCGGACAAGCTGCAAGCCCTGCCGCCCGAGAGCGATCATCAAGGCCATGGGCGCCCTGCGTCCCCCGGCGAACTTCGGCCCGGTGGTGGACGGTCGCGGCCTGCCCGCCAATCCCTTCGATCCGTCCGGCCCGGCGATGTCGGCGGACGTGCCGTTCATGATGGGAACCAATCTGACGGAATCCACCTTCTTCCCGTTCACCCCGCTGGGGCCCATGGACGACGACGCCCTGCTCAAGCAGGTCGGCGACTATGTCCATGCGGACGCGGCGACGGCCAAGGGACTGATCGACATCTACCGGACGGAGAACCCCGGCAGGGACAACACCTTCGTGTTCCAGCTCATCTCCTCCGACTGGTGGATGCGCAACGACGTGCTGATCCAGGCCGAGCGCAAGGCCGCGCAGGGCGGCGCGCCCGCCTATGTCTATCAGTTCGACAAGCTGAGCCCCGCGCGCGGCGGCGCCCTGCACTGCCCGCACGGCTCGGAGATCCCGTACGTGTTCGACAACCTGGCCGCCGCGGCGGACCTTTGCGGCACGGGGCCGCAGGCCCAGGCCCTGGCGGACGTGATGAGCCGCGCCTGGACCGGCTTCGCGCGCACGGGCGTTCCGGGCGGCGTGGGCCTGCCGGCGTGGCCCGCCTACTCGGCCGACAGCCGCGCGGTGATGGTGTTCGACGACCAGAGCCGCGTACAGATCGATCCTGGCGGCCCAGGTCGGGCGGTCATCGCCGCGTTGAAGGCGCGCCATGCCTGAGCGGCGGGTCGTTGCGACGTCAACGATCGGCTTGCCGGTCGCCTGAGCGCGTGATCTCATAATTCGGACGGCCGGCTCCGAACCGGCTGCGGGAGGAATGATGCGTCCCACCAGCGTATCGGCGCGAGTCGGCGCCGCGGTTCTGGCGTTGTCTGTGACCGCCTCGACCGCCCTGGCGCGAAGTCCCCTCGCGGGCCTCTTCGGCCACAGGCCGGCGGCCGCCGCGTCGAGCGAAGCGGCCAGCCCGACCGGCGGCGACTACGCGACCTCCTGGGACGAGTACCAGGCGATGCGCGCCGCGGCGCATGGCGGGCGCAAGCTCGATCCCGCGCACCTGCCGAACTGGCGGGGACTGTGGAACCACGAGCGCGGCTTCAACTTCGATCCTGATCAGACAGGCTCGCGCGCCACGGCCAAGCTGACGCCGGAATATGCGCGCCGCTACGAGGAAAAGCTCGCCCGCGTCGCCGCAGGTAAGGAGTGGGACCCGCTGAGCGCCTGCCTGCCCGCGGGCTATCCGCGCTGGCTGGTGGAGCCGTTCCTGCGCGAGTTCATCGTCACGCCGGACGAAACCTGGCTGATCAACGAGCAGGACGACGAGATCCGGCGCGTCTACACCGACGGGCGCGGCCATATGCCGGAGGACGAGGCCTATCCTTTGTGGGAGGGCAACTCGATCGGGTTCTGGGACGGCGACACTCTAGTCGTGCACACCAACCACCTGCGCGCGGGCGCGTACCAGCGGCTGCAGCCGGACTATTCGGACCAGGTGTCCACCGTGGAGCGCATCCGCAAGATCGGGCCGGACATGATCGAGGACGTGGTCACCGTCTATGACCCGCCGGCGCTCGCGAAGCCCTGGCATGTGCGCCACACCTACGGCCGCGTCACCACGCCGGGCCTGCGCATCAACCAGTGGGTCTGCGAGGAGAACAATAATGTGGTGCCGACCGCCGACGGCTCCTCCACCTTCATCCTGCCGGGCGAGCCGGGCTACAAGGACCCCAACAAGATCGGTTCGGCCGCTTGGACAGGGAACGCCGCGACCGCCAAGCCGCAGACGGGAGCTGCACAATGAACAAGGCCGACCCTCGCAGCCCTCGCGGCCGCCGCGCTGACGGCTGGCGCTACGCCGGCCCTGGCCCACCACTCCTTTGCGATGTTCGACACGTCGAAGACGATCCACGTGAGCGGCACGATCAAGGACTTCCAGTACACCAACCCCCACTCCTGGATCCTGGTCGCCTCGCCGGGGCCGGACGGCTCGGCGGTGGAGTGGGCCTTCGAGTCCGAGGGGCCGAGCACGCTGCTGCGCGCCGGCATCAAGAAGAGCTCCCTGCAGGCGGGCGACAAGGTGACGGCGGAGGCCTATCCCATGCGCGACGGCCGACCCGCCGGGGCCTTGATCGAGGTCACCAAGGCCGACGGCGCGGTGTTGACCTTCCGCCACGGCCCCCCGCCTCCGGGCGTGGCCCTGCCTTCGGGCAACTGACGCCGCTTCAGGCCACGGACTTGCGGGCGCCGCGATGGCCGATGATCTTGTTTTCGAGCAACTTGGTCGCCTTGCCGGCCTCCACGGCCTCGCTGAAGTAGAAGCCCTGGGCCTTGGTGTTCGGGCCGATGGACAGGAGGAGCGCGCGCTGCTCCTCGGTCTCCAGGCCCTCGGCGATGACCTGGATGCCGAGTTCCTTGGCCATGCCCAGAATGGCGCGGATGGTTGTCGCCCGCTTGGTGTCCTTGGTCGCGCGCTCGACGGAGTCGCGGGCCACCTTGAGATGGTTGACCCGGTAGGTCCGAAGATAGTCGAACGAGGAATAGTCGGTGCCGAAGTCGTCCAGGGCGATCCGCACGCCGAGCTTCGCCAGGCGGTCCAGCACGTCGTTACGCGCGAGCGTCAACTGCGCCAGCATCGATTCGGTCACGTCGAACTCCAGGACTTCGGGCGGAAGCCCTGTCTTGGCGAGCGTGTCGGAGACGTCCTGGATGAACGCCGCGCCGGTCTTCAGCTGGTATATGGATACGTTCACCGCGATCGACGGCGGCGCGACGTTCTGTTCGCGCCAGATCATCATCTGCCGGCAGGCCTGGTCGAGCACCCAGTGTCCGAGCGCCTGGATCATGCCGGTCCGCTCGGCGATGGAAATGAAGTCGGCCGGTCGGAGCAGACCCCGGCGAGGATGGTTCCACCGGATCAGGGCCTCCATCCCGACGATCCGGCCGCTCTGCAGCTCCACCTGCGGCTGGTAGTAGAGCTCGAACTCCTGCCGATCGATGGCGTCGCGCAACTCGTCGGCCATGGTGACCCGCTCGTTGACGAGGCGGTCGATGTCGTCGGAATGGAAGCGATACCGGTTGCGGCCGTCCTCCTTGGCCCGATAGAGCGCCAGGTCGGCCTGGGTGAGCAGGACGTCCGGCGAGGTGATGTCCGGCCCGGACAGCGAAATGCCGACGCTCGCGGAGACGTGCAGCCGTGCGCCGTCGATCGGATAGACCTCGGCGAGGGCGGTGCAGACCTTGGCCGCCAGCGAACCCGCGTCGGCCGGGATCGGAGATATCCATCTGCAGCACGGCGAACTCGTCGCCGCCCAGACCGCGCGATGAGGTCGGACTCCCGCACGAGGCTCTGGAGCCGCTGCCCCACCTCGCGCAGCAGAAGATCGCCGACCGGATGCCCGCGCGTATCGTTGATATCCTTGAAGTGGTCGAGATCCATGTAGAGCACGGCGAAGGCCGGCGCGCCCCGCTTGGTCGCCACATAGGCCTGGTGCAGGCGTTCCAGGAACGTCGCCCGATTGGCGAGGCCGGTCAGGGCGTCGGTGCGCGCGAGCTGGGAGATCTTGTCCTCCGCCGCCTTGCGCTCGGTGATGTCGATGATGGTGCCTTCGATCTCGATAAGGCGCCCGACGTCGTCGCGGACCGGCGTGTAGCGGTTCTCGACCCAGCGATACCCGCCCGTAGGCAGCATCAGCCGAAATTCGATGGTCGCGCCCTGGGCGTCCTTTCGGTAAGGCCGCCCATCGCCTCCAGGATCTTCTTTTGGTCGTCGGGATGGACGAGGGTTTGGAAGAAGCCGCCGCCGGCGACAAGCTTCTTCGGCTCGTACCCGAACTTGGTGATGTTGTGAGAGATGTAGGTGAGCGGCAGCGTCGGCTCGCCCTTCAGACGGTAGAGCACCGTCGGGCTGTTCTGGACGATCGCGTTCGCGTCGGCCAACTCCTTCACGAACTTGGCGCGGGTGATCGAGACGCCCACCAGACTGGCCAAGGTCGCCAGGGTGTCGGTCTCCGCCCACGACCATTGCCGCCTCTCGGGGTAAGGATCCACGAAGGCCAAGGCGCCCCACAGCTTGCTCTCGACCATCACCGGAACCAGCAGCAGCGACTCGATCTCGAATTTCTTCGGCGAGCTGCGTGAAGGGCTCGACAAATTGGTCTCGAGAATAGATGCACGCGCTCGCCGAGCAGCAGGGGCGAGACCGCGGCTGGAAACGAGACGTTCAAGTCTATGTTGCGCATCGCCGGGTCGACGAGGAAGCGGCGTCCTTCGGCGGCGCACCCACTCGTTCTGGATGGAAAAGCGAAGATGGCCGACGGTGTCGGTTTTGATCGTCGAAAAGTCCGACCCGGTTCACGACCAGGGTCTGGCCGACCAGTTCGAGAACGTGTTGATCGCGTCGTCGAGATTGATGGCCTCCAGTAGTTCCTGGGCGCTGCGGGCCACGGTCTTGAGCATGGCGTCGTGCGCGTGCAGCTCGTCCTGGGCGATCTTGCGGTCGACGAGCTCCTTCTCCAGCTTGGTGTTGGAATCCTTCAGCTCCGCCGTTCGCTGCTTGACCGTCTCTTCCAGCTCCGCGCCGTGCTGGGCCAGAACGGCGTCGCGGGCCTGGATCGTCTCCAGCATGGAGTTGAACCACCGCGCCAGGGCGCCGATCTCGTCGTCGCCATGGGGGGTCACGCGCACCGCGTAGTCGCGACTGCGCGATATGCCCTCCATCGCCGTCGACAGTTCGAGGATGGGCCCCACGATCGACCGTTGAAGTCGAGTGATCAGCAGGGCCGCCAGGACGAAGGCCGCAAGCGCCGCCAGCAGGGTCAACACGACGTCGGTGAGAATGTCCCCATAGAAGCGCTGTGAGGTCCGTCTTGATGTAGATCGTGCCCACACGATCGCCCTTGAAGACGATTGGGCTGACGACGACCAAATCGCCGCGCTGAGAAGACGTGTCCCAGTGGCGGGCGTGCGCCGGCGTCAGCCGCTTGGGGCCCTTGGCCCCGGCGCCGTAGACGGCGAACAGATCGCCCTGCTCGTCATAGACCCCGCCGTAGACGACGTCCGGCGTCGCGGCCAGGGCGGAAAGCGTGTCGGTCGCCGCCGCGCGGTCGCTGAACAGAAGCGCCGGCGCCGCATTGGCGCCGATGATCTTCGCATGGGTCGACGAGTCGGAAACCGTCCGTGCGCGCCAGTCGAACACCTCCTTGGTGATCGTGAGCGCCGAGACCGACGCGACGGCGATGCCCGTGACCAGCAGCCCGACCAGCAGCAGCTTGCGGCTGATCGACATGTTCCGGAACCACCGCACTCTATCCATTGGAACCGCCCCTATCCTTGGTGATCCGAGCAAGCTTGAGCAGCTGCGAACTGATGTTCAGCTGGGCGCGTTTGGCGGCGTCGAGATTGATCTCGAACCGCACCTTGCTCTGCTCGACGTAAAGATTGATGGCGACCCCGCGTTCGGCGAAGCCTGGGCGTGTCGCCGACGGTGAGCATCGGGCGGTTTCGGACTGCCGCGAGTGTTCGGTTGAGGGTCCCGGATTCGGAGGCGGAGATGAATAGCATCTGGCACGATGACGCCGCGTCCACGGTCGCCAGTCGGCGCACCTGCACAGTCTTGCCGCCAACCGCCTTGCCCGCGATGGCGCTGATCTCGCCGCCGAAGGGGTCGTCGCCGAGGATGCAGAGCACAAACGCAGAGCCCCCGGCGGCCGAACTCGGCCAGTCCACGAACCTGGCGAAGTTGTAGAGGAACGCCGCCTTGACCTGATACTCGCCCGCCGAAGCCGCGAGCGCCGCCACGGGCGCCCAGCAGGACATCAGCGCCGCCAGGACAAGCGTCCACTTGCCTAGGCGAGATCCGATCATCGCTACCGCGGTCTTCATGGCTCAGAACCCCGCCGTGGCTGTGAAATAGAAGGTCCGCGGAACCTCGGTCGGCGCCGCGAGGACGACCGGCGCAAACTCCTGATGGCGTGAGTGCAGGAGGTTCTGAGCCGAGAAGCTGAGCGTGAGGCGATCCGTCGCCTTCCATCCCAGCCGCACGTCGACGCGCGTGTAGGCGGGAACGAGGCCCGTGGGCAGGCCGCCGACGTGGTAGAGCGCCGCGTCCAACTCCATGCGCCCCGGCAGATCGAGGTAGGAGCGCAGCTGGACCTGATAGTGCGGGCTGCTCGTGATCGGGTTCTTTTGCTGCGTGAGGTCCAACGTTGGGTCACTGGCGCCGAGCTTGGCCAGCAGCAGGCTGTAGGACGCGCTCAGTCGCCACCTGGGCGTGGCCTGCCAGTTGACCGACGCCTCAACCCCGTGGGTCTCGGCCTTCAGCTGGTTGCTGAACCGAAGCGGGATCAACAGATGCGGCGGCGCGGGATTGAACTCCACATACGGCGTCTCGAACGCGGACGACGCCAAGCGGGTGTAGCGGTTGTAGAAAGCCGACAGATCGACGGTCAGGGTCGAGGTCAGGGCGCTGCGATATCCGGCCTCCCACGCCACCAGACGCTCGGCTTGCTGCAGGCCCGGGTTCCCGAACGCGGAGACCAGGGTGGGCAAGGATCCCGTGGAGCCCGGAGTGGCTTCTATGTCGTAGCGAATGAACTCCTCGCCGAACGAGGGCATCCGGATGGCGCGCGAGACCGCTGCCCAGACCGTATGGTCCGCCGCGGGCGTCCACAGCAGGCGCACGGACGGCTCGTACTCCCAGCCGGTGTAGGTGTTGTGCTCGAGCTTCAAGCCGCCGATCACGTGGACCTTGGAGCTGAGGGCGAACTCATCCTGGGCGAAGACGTTGAAGACCTCTTCGTGGCCGGTCGGCGGGATCAAGGTGACGTACGAGGTGGGGTAGGCTTGGTAGTTGACCCGGCGGTAGCCCCCGCCCCAGACCACTTCATTGCGGCGACCCCAGACGGACGTGGTGGCGAGCCTCCACATCGTAGGTGTCCAGAGTGACCGAGCCGACGGTGTCCTGATAAGCGACTCTGTCGAAGTAGGTCTGTAGCGTGAGGTCCGAGTTCGCGGAGAAGGTGTGCCCCCAGCTGACAAGGGCGTGACCGCCGCGGGTGTTCTGAACCTGGGCGATCGGCGCTGGCGGGCCGACGAGGCTGAGCGGCGATATGATGCTCTGCTTCCGCTCGCCGAAGTATTCGGCCTGGGCGGAGAGCGTGTCCTTTGGCGAGAGCGTCCAGTCGAGCCGGCCGCCCACGCGCCTTGACCGCCACGAGTCGCCCGCGTCCGCGCCGGTCGTGGTGACAAAGGCAGAGCGGTCGAAGCCTTTCATGTAGAGCCGGAAATAGGCCTGGTCGGAGAGCTTGCCGCCGTAGCGGATCGAGCCGGAACCGCTCGCCTCGGTCCCGCCGCCCGCGGTCACGCTCAGGCCTTGGGTGTCGGCGGCGTTCTTGGTGATGATGTTGATGACGCCGTTGACCGCGTTGGCGCCCCAGATCGTCGCGCCGGGCCCGCGAATGACCTCGATGCGCTCGATGTCCTGCAGCGGAAGGTCCTGGGTGTCCCACAGCACGCCCGCGAAGCTGGGCGCGTAAACCGATCGCCCGTCCACCAGGACCAGCAGCTCGCCGGAGTAGATGTCGTTGAAGCCGCGCGAGCCGATCGCCCAGTGCTGGGCGTCGGTCTGAGCGACGTCGAGCCCCGGGACCATCCGCAGCAATTCGGGAATCGAGGTCACGCCCGAACGGCGGATGTCTTCCTGGCTGATGACGTAGACGGCGGCCGGGGCGTCGGCGATACGTTGGGCTTTCTTGGAGACGCTGGTCACCTCGACGTTCATCAGCTGTTCGAGCGACAGGTTCGCCAGCTCATCCGGGGCCGGCTGCGCGGCGTCCGACGCGGCTTCGTCGGGGGCCGCCATGGCCCACGTCGGCCCGAGCGTCGCGGCGAGAAGCGCCGCGGCGAGCAGCAGCGGTCGAGATCCTGGCTCCGGGCGCGAGGACGGACGGCGCGGCGGGGGTCTGGGCGGCGTAATGCGTGGCGGTTTCACAGCTCAGAGCCCCACGGTGGCTTTGATGAATATCGAGCGGGGAATCACGGTCGGAGCCCGGTAGAGCGGCGGACCGGCTTCTTCATGCCCCGGATCGAACAGGTTCTGTCCGACCAGGCTGATCTCGAGCTGGTCGAACGGCCGCCACCCGAGTCGGGCGTCGACCCGGGTGTGGGCCGGTATCCGGTCCATGATCGTGTAGCTGCTGGCGTAGTAGAGGGCCGTGTCGAGCTCCAGACGCCACGGCAGATCCAAGTGCGAATGGAGCTGGACCTGGTGGCTCGGGCTCGAGTCGGCGGCGTTGATTTGATAGGCCACATTCAGGCCGCTCAGATCGGATCGCGTGGCGGCGTGCAGATAGCTGTAGCTCGCTGACAGGCGCCAGCGGTTGGTCACACGCCAGTTGGCGGAGATCTCGACGCCGTAGGTCTCGCCACGCAGGGCGTTGCCGTAGTTCAGCGGCACGATGATGTGAGGCGGCGGCGGCGCCGGGGCGAAGTACGGCGCGCCGGGCGCCACGGACACCAGGTCCCGATAGGTGCTGTAGAAGACCGCCGCGTCCAGGCTGACGGTCGGCGTGAGCGCGGCGCGATAGCCCGCCTCCCAGGACAGCACCTGTTCGGACTTCTGGTCAGTATTGCCGAAGATGACCGCCTGCACCGGCGGCGTTCCGGGTATCGAAAGGATATTGAAGCGCACGCCATCTTCCGCCGCCGACGGCGTGCGGACCGCGCGCGAGACGGCCGCCCACAGGGTGCGGCCCTCGCTCACCCGCCAGGAAAGCCTGGCGTTGGGTTCGAATTCGAAACCTGTGTAGCTGTTGTGCTCGATCTTCGTCCCGACGATCAGATGGAGCGGATCGGTGAGGGTGATCTCGTCCTGGGCGAAGACGTTGGCGATCTGGGTGTTGCTGCGGGGCGGAACGAATGACAGCAGCGGATTGTCGGTGGCCGCGACGTAGTCGATGTGGCGATAGCCGGCGCCCCAAACGACATCGTGGCGGTCGCCCAAGCGAAAGCGATGGCGTAACTCGACATCATAGGTGCTCAGCGCCGTGTTGAAGGTGAACTCGCCAGTGTCGACGCGGTCGTAATAGGCCTGAAGCGACAGGTCGGAGGTGTCGGAATAGCGATGCCGCCAGCTGATCAGGGCGTGGCCGCCGCTATCGTGCTCAATGACGGGCGTCACCGTTCCAGGCGGCAGGGTAAGGCTCGGCAGAAGGAAATCGCCGTTGGTCTTTTCGCGGTAGTATTCGCCCTGCGCCATCACCGTGTCGTTGGACGACGGCGTCCAGTCGAAGCGGAAGCCCACGCGCCCCTGCCGCCAGGAGTCACGGGCGCTGGCGCCGGCGACCGTATCGAAGCTGTTCCGCTCAAATCCCTTTGCGTAGACCCGAAGATACGCGCCGTCGGCCAACTTTCCGCCGTAGCGGACCATGCCTATGCCCGACGCCTCGGTCCCCCCGCCGACGCTCGCCAGGAGGCCCTGGGTGTCCGCGGCCGACTTGGTGATGATGTTGATCACGCCGTTGACGGCGTTGGCGCCCCACAGCGTGCCCCCCGGCCCGCGGATCACCTCGATCCGCTCGATGTCCTCCAGCGGCATGTCCTGCAGGTCCCAGAGCACGCCGGAGAACGCCGGAGAGTAGACCGCCCGGCCGTCCACCAGGACCAGGAGCTTGGGCGAATAGATGCCGTTGAACCCTCGCGAGGCGACCGCCCAATGGCGCGAGTCCGCCTGCGCGACGTCGAGCCCGGGGACCATCCGCAGCAGCTCCGGGATCGAGGTCATGCCCGAACGGCGGATGTCGTCCTGGGTGATGACGAAGATCGCCGCCGCGGCGTCGCCGAGCCGTTGCGGCCGCTTGCTGACGCTGGTCACCTCGACGTCCATCAGCTGTTCGAGCGACAGGTTGGCCAGGTCCGGCGAGGACGGCGTTCGCTCTGAATCGGAGGCTTCAGCCGCAGCTGCCCCCATCGGCGCGATGGCCGCGGCGAGCAGCAAGGCCCCGAGCAGCAGCGGCCGAGACAAATGCCCCTGGCGTGCCCCTGGATGTGTCATCGGAGCCTCGGAAATTGGAGGGTGGCGGCGGCGGCATGCCGGTCATCGGGCCACCGCGCGCTTGCGGCCAGCGGCCTGTCCGGCGCCGGATGAATCCTTGCCGCAGCACGGACTCGACCACGTCCGCCGTCAACGGCCGCGAATAGTAGTAGCCCTGGACCTCCCGGCAGCCCCAATCGGCCAGCAGCTGGACCTGATCGGCGGTCTCGGCGCCCTCGGCGATGATCTGCAGGCCGAACTCGCGCGCCAGGCCGATGGAGGCCTTCACGATGGCGACGTCCTCGGGACGCTCGGCGATCCCGGCCACGAACACCTGGGCGATCTTGATCTGATCGACCGGGTAGCGATGCAGGTAGTCCAGCGAGGAATAGCCTGTGCCGAAGTCGTCGATGGAGATCTTCACGCCCATGCCCCGCAGCCGCTCCAGGAGCGAGGCGTGATTGCTGGACGTCTCCATCAGCGTCGTTTCGGTCAGTTCGAGCTGAAGGGTCGCCGCGCGGCAGACGCGTCTGGTCCAGGATGGCGACGACGTCCCGCTCAAGCTCGACCGGAGCCCTGAACTGGGCCGGCGACATGTTCACGGCCATGAGCGGGAGCGGGATTCCCGCGTCCAGCCAGGCCTTCGCCTGCCGGCAGGCTTCGCGCAGGACCCAGCGGCCCAAGGGCACGATCAGCCCGCCCTTCTCCGCGGTCGGGATGAACTGGTCCGGATAGACGACGCCCTGCTCGGGATGACGCCAGCGGACCAGGGCTTCGACGCCGACGATGCGTCCGTCCTCGATGTTCACCTGGGGCTGGTAGACGAGGAAGAACTGCTCGTCCGCGATCGCCCGGCGCAGCTCGTCGTTCAGCGTCACACGGGCGCGCACCTCCACGTCCATGGCGTCGGTGAAGAAGCGATAGGTGCGCCGCCCGTCCGCCTTGGCGCGATAGAGCGCCAGCTCGGCGTGCATCAGATAGGCCTCGGCCTCATGGCCGCCCGGCTCATAGACCGCGACCCCCACGCTGACGCCGACGTGCACTTCGTTGCCATCGAGAGCGAAGGGCGTGCTGATGAGTCTCGATGATCTTGCTGGCCAGGATGCCCACGTCGGTCGGATCGCTGACGTCGACCACCAGGACTGCGAACTCGTCGCCGCCGAAGCGGGCGACCATGTCCGTCTCGCGCGTCGCGTTGACCAGCCGCTCGCCTACCGTCTGCAACAGCAGATCGCCGGCATAGTGGCCGAGCGTGTCGTTGATGTCCTTGAAGTGATCCAGGTCCAGATAAAGGACGGCGAAGGCTTTCTCGCCCCGGTGCGCCCGCGCCACCGCATGTTCGAGCGCGTCGCGGAACAGGACGCGGTTGGCCAGGCCGGTCAGGGCGTCGTGGTGCGACAGCCGTTCGAGTTCTTCCTCGGCGCGCTGCCGCTCGATCCAGTGGCGCTGGCGGACGACGGAGCCGGCGACGACGCGCGGCGAAAATCTGCAGCGCGCCGGTCTCCGCACTGGGACCAGTGTCGGTCGACCTCGCAGTCGTCGAAGCCGATGGTGCCCCACCACCGTCCTTCCACGAAGGTCGGAACGAACAGGATCGACTTGGACCGGCTCGCCCTTAGCATCTGGCTGGGCCCGGCCTTCGCGCTCTTCGCCGAGAGCGATGACGGGCCGGCCGTTCGCCAGAGGCTTCAGCCACGCCCACACCTCCGGCGAGGTGACGAGCGGGTCGGAGAGGAACGCGTCGTCCATGATCATCGGCGCGTCGGCCGATTGCCATCCGTAGCTGAACTTCAGCCCGCGGTCATTGTCGGGGGTCGGCGCGTTCTCGACGACGAGGACCCGCTGGACCTTCAACGCCTCGCCGAGGATCTCCAGCGCCCGGGGCAAGGCCGCGTCGACCGACGCGGCGCTGACCAGCATCGCGGCGCTCTCGGCGATGGCCTCCAGAACTCGGTCGCGGTCTTCCAGCGCCTGGCGTTCAACGGCCTTCAGCAGCTCCTCGGCGTCCCGGCCGGCCGCCTTCGCGGCCGCCGGGCCGAACCGCTCGTTCGCCGCCGCGTTCCAAAATCGGATATCCCCGTGCGGGTCGATGACCAGGACCGCGTCCCGCATGGCGGCGGCGGCGGCGCTGCAACGCATCATCCGCGGCGTCAGACGTCCATCGATGCCGCGCGACCGGCGGCCGCGACTTGCGGTCCTGGCGTATATTTCGACCGCTGATCGGAGACGGGTCCCGACGTTGACTTGGTCGGCACGGATTCGCAACTCCTGGCGGGAAAATCCCGCACGTGTCACGCGCCGCCAAGTCCGGGCCCCCCGAACCAGAAATAGAGACGCACCGGCCAATACAACTCATTGGGGTAAACAGGCCCTCAACCTAACCGGTAAATGGCCAATAAACCGCCGACTGCGACCGGAAGGGCACTGGAAGCCACGCGCCGACGGGCCCCGCAACAGGCCCGCCGCACGTCGTCAGAGCGTCAGCCGAAGGCCCGTATCAGGGCGTGGGAACGTTGATCGGTCCGGTGGGCTTGGGATTGCCCAGCACCGTGCCATTCGGCAGCGTCACGGCGTTGAAAAGCCCGCCGGGCTTGCCGTCGCGCAGGGGATTGAGCACCAGCGTCACCTTGTCGCCGGTCTTCAGCGAGGTGCGCTTCCAGCCCTGGCGGATCAGGTTGTTCGGGCTGTTAAGCTCGATCGACCAGGTCGTCCCGGCCGCGTCCATTATCTCGATATAGGCGTGGGGGTTGGTCCACTGGAATTGCTTGACCGTTCCGGCCACGGTGACCTGACGGGTCTGGTCGAACATGGCGAAGGAGTGGTGCGCCAGGGCCGCGCCCGCGGGGGCGAGGGCCAACAGGCTGGCAAGGATCAGGGCGGCGGCCTTGTGCTCGGAACTCATATTTTTTTCTTTCGTCCATCCTGCTTCAGGATACGTTCGAACGCTACGATAACACTCAGCCGCCTCGTCCGGCCGCGTCAAGGCTGCAGCCATGGACTCGGCGGACACCATAGAATTCGAGTGAAAGTGAGGGAAGCTGCCCATGACCTTTAAAGGCGCCATCATGGCCGCCGCCGCCGCGTGCGCGCTGGCGGGACTGTCCGCCATCCCCAGTCAGGCCCAGGTCGGGCCGACCTACTCCGCGCCCGTCCCCGACGGTCTGAAGGCCGGGACGGGCGCGCCCTTCCCGAAAGGCCATTACAAGGCGCTGGACAAGCTGCCGGACTGGGGCGGCGTGTGGTTCCACACCTTCCCGCGCCCCGGCTCGGGCGCTCCGCCCGCGATGCCCCCCAAGCCTGAACTCAAAGGCAAGTACAAGGCCGAGTACGAGGCCTGGCGCGAGGAATTGAAGCAAAATCACGGCGTGATGAAGAGCGACGTCTCCCACTGCACCCCGCCGGGCATGCCCGGGATCATGTCGCTTCCTCAGTACCCGTATGAGTTCCTGTTCACCCCCGGCCGGGTGACCATCAACCAGGAAGCCTGGATGCAGACCCGGCACATCTGGACCGACGGCCGCACCCATCCGGACGACCCCAACCCCGGGTTCTTCGGCCATTCCATCGGCCACTGGGAGGGCGACACCCTGGTGGCGGACACCATCGGGATCAAGGATTCCGTGCCCCTCGGGCCGGGCATGGGCCACTCCGACAAGCTGCACGTCATCGAGCGCATCCACCTGAAGAAGGGCGACCCGAACACCCTGCTCGACGAAATGACGGTGGAGGACCCCGACGCCCTGGAACATCCCTACACCATCACCGCCACCTATCATCGGGACCGCTACAGCGAGCTTCTGGAGTTCGAGTGCGCGGAGAACGACCGCAACCCGGTGGACGCGAACGGCGACACCGAGTTCAAGTGACGTAGAGGGCGTCCGCGCGACGCCCATCCGCTGACATCCAAGCGTCGACGAGGACGGTGAAGGCCGCCCTCGTCGCGTCTTGCCGTGCGCCGACATGCGCCTGTCGCCTATGTCCGATATGGGGCTGCCCGGTTGACGTAAATCAACGCAGCGCCGCCCTCGGAATGATCAACGATATGGCAGCCATCGCATTCCACCGTCCGGGGCGGAGATGCATTCGCATTTTCCCCGCTCATCAGCCGCAGTGAGGCGTCATGATCACGTTCAATGTCGTCAAGGAGCAGCACGGATGGGCCATCCGGATGGGCGCGGGCATGACCACCCCCTTCCGCTCCAGAGACTTGGCGATCTGCGAGGCGCATCGTCTGGCCGACGCCATTCGATGCCACGGCCAATGCGCCCAAGTCGTCACCGAGGGCGTCGATTCGACGGACTCGGGGCGCAGGCTGAAGCCCGTGCGGGCGGCGCGGCCGATCTCATCGTGGCTAGGACGGTGGCGCGAGCCGCAATAGAATGGCAAGCCTCAAGGCCCGTTGAAGGGCCGCAAGGCCATGCTCGTTGAAACCGATGCGTTCGCCAGTCTGCGTAAAGCCGGCCGTCAGGGCGCGCTGATCTCGCCGCTCATGCGGCTGCGCATAGGCGCGCGGCCGGCCGCGCCGTGGGACGATCCGGCGCCTATCCGCTCCGAATTGTTCAGCGTCGAACGGCTCGAAGACCACGCGCGCAGCCTCGCCGCCGCCCAGCCGGTCACCCCGGGTGCGTTGAAGGGCGCCTCGCTGGCCGGGCGGCTGGCCGAAAACGAAGCTGTGCTTCAGGGCGCCTATCGGGACGTCGCCGCCGCGATCGACGCGGGCGCGGCCATCACCCCGGCCGCCGAGTGGCTGATCGACAATTTCCATGTGGTCGAAAAGCAGATTCGCGAGGTCCGCGCGGACCTGCCGCCCAGCTACTATCGCCAGTTGCCCAAGCTGGCCGGCGGACCTTTCGCGGACTATCCGCGCGTGCTGGGCGTGGCCTGGGCCTTCGTCGCCCACACCGACAGCCACTTCGATCCGGAGGTCCTGCGCCGCTACCTGCGCGCCTATCAGCAGGTGCAGCCGCTCACCATCGGCGAGCTGTGGGCGGTGGCGATCACCCTGCGCGTCGTGCTCATCGAGAACCTCCGGCGTATCGCCCAGCGGGTGGTCGCCAGCCGGGCCGGACGCAGCGCGGCGGACGAGGCGGCTGACCAGCTGCTCGGTGCGGGCGACCGCGTCGCCGAACCGGCCAGCGCCGTGCTCCCGCCGCATGGCGACGCCATCTATCCGGACGCCTTCCTCGTCCAGCTCGTCCAACGCCTGCGCGATCAGGACCCGAGCATCGCGCCCGCGCTGGCGTGGCTCGACGAGCAGCTGGCGCGGCAGGGAACCAACGCCGACGCCGTCGTCCGCGACGAGCACCAGCGCCAGGTCTCCGCCAGCGTCACGGTGCGAAACATCATCACCAGCATGCGGCTCATCTCCGACGTCGATTGGACGGAGCTGTTCGAGCGCGATCTGTCTGGTCGACGACGTGTTCAAGGCGGACGGCCGCTTCGAGCAGATGGATTTCCCGACGCGCAATCTCTACCGCAGCGCCGTCGAGCACCTCGCCCGCGGATCGGGCCTGACGGAGCTGGAGACCGCCCACGCCGCCGTCGCCGTCGCCGCGCGAGCCGGGCCGCCGGACGCCGACGGCCCCGACGCGCGCCTTTCGGACCCGGGCTACTACCTGATCGCGGGCGGACGGCCGCGCTTCGAAGCCGAGATCGGATACCACCCGCCGCCCCACGTCTGGCCCGGCCGGATTTATCGAGCCTGCGGCATCGGCGGCTACGTCAGCGCCGGCGCCGTGGTCGCGGCCGCCCTGCTGGCCATACCGCTGTCGATCGCCGTGCGGACGGGCGTGGGGCCGGCCTGGGTGCTGATGCTCGGCGTCCTGGGCCTGATCCCCGCCGTGGATCTGGCGGTGGCGGCGGTCAACCTGATGATCACGCGGGGGTTCCGCGCGACGCTGCTGCCGGCGCTGGACCTCAGCGCCGGGGTTCCGGCGCACCTGCGCACCCTCGTCGCCGTGCCGACCCTGCTGACGTCGATCGAGAGCGTCGAGGATCAGATCGGCAGTCTGGAGATCCACCATCTCGCCAGTCCGCGCGGCGACCTGCACTTCGCCCTGCTGTCCGACTGGACCGACGCCGAGGCCGAGCACGCGAAGGGCGACGAGGCGCTGCTGGACGCGGCGCGGGCCGCGATCGCGAGATTGAACCAGCGCTATGGCCCGGCCCCCGGCGGCGACCGGTTCCTGCTGCTGCACCGCCGGCGCGTGTGGAACGAGACCGAAGGCTGCTGGCTCGGCTGGGAGCGCAAGCGCGGCAAACTGTGCGAGCTCAACCGGCTCCTGCGCGGGGCGCACGGACACCACCTATCCTGGACCCGCCCGCCCTGCCCGAGGGCGTCCGCTACGTGGTCACCCTGGACGCGGACACGCGGCTGCCGCGCGACACGGTCGGGCGGCTCATCGGCAAGATGGCCCATCCGCTCAACCGGCCGCGCCTGGACCCGGCGCTGGGACGCGTGGTGGAGGGCTACGCCATCCTCCAGCCGCGGGTGACGCCGTCCCTGCCCGTGGGCCGCGAAGGCTCGCTGTTCCTGCGGGTGTTCTCCAGCGCCTCCGGCATCGATCCCTACGCGGCGGCCGTGTCGGACGTGTACCAGGACCTGTTCGGCGAGGGCTCCTACACCGGCAAGGGCGTCTATGACGTGGACGCCTTCGAGGCGGCGCTGCACGGGCGCGTGCCGGACTCCACCCTGCTCAGCCACGACCTGTTCGAGGGCATCTTCGCGCGCGCGGGCCTGGCCTCGGACGTGGAGGTCGTGGAGGACTTCCCGACCCGCTACGACGTCGCCGCCCTGCGCCACCACCGCTGGGCGCGCGGCGATTGGCAGCTGGTGCCCTGGATGCTGTGGGGCGGGCCGAAGGGCGCCGAGCGCCGGACCCCCGGCGGCGTTCCGGCGATCGGCCGCTGGAAGATGCTCGACAACCTGCGCCGCTCGCTCTCGGCGCCGTCGGTGGTGCTGGCCCTGATCGCCGGCTGGGCCATGCCGATCGAGGACGCCGCCGCCTGGACCGCCTTCATCGTCTCGACCATCGCCCTGCCTCCGCTGCTGCCGGTGATCGCTCGGTGATGGCGCGGCGCAAGCCCGGCCTGACCTTCGAGAGCCGGCTGCGCGCGCTGGGCTCAGACGTCGGCCTGGCGCTGGTCCAGTCCGGCCTGATGACCGTCTTCCTGGCGCACCAGGCCTGGCTGATGGGCGACGCGATCGTCCGCACCCTGGTGCGGCTCGCCGTCACGCGCCGGCGCCTGCTGGAGTGGACGCCCGCCGCCCAGGCGGCGTTCGGACCGCACCCGGGGGTCGCGCGCTTCTACCGGCGGATGGCGGGCGCCCTGGTCATCGGCGCGGGCGCGGTCGCCGTGGCCTGGTTCTGGGGACGCGGCGCCTGGCCGATCGCGGCCGTGTTCGCCGCCGCCTGGTTCGCCTCGCCGGGGGTCGCCCTGTGGGCAAGCCTGTCGCCCAAGATCGCGGGCCGGCGTCCGATCGCCGAAGACGACGCCCGCTCGCTTCGCCTCATCGCGCGGCGGACCTGGAGATTCTTCGAGACCTTCGTCACCCCCGACGAGCACCATCTGCCGCCGGACAATTTCCAGGAAATCCCCGAGCCGGTGGTGGCGCATCGAACCTCGCCCACCAACATGGGCCTGTATCTGCTGTCGGTGGCCAGCGCGCGCGACTTCGGCTGGATCGGGGCGGTCGGACGCGGCGGAACGCCTGGAGGCGACGTTGTCGACCATGGGCCGGCTGCAGCGCCGTCAGCGGCCATTTCTTCAACTGGTACGACACCCAGGACCTGCGGCCGCTCGACCCGCGCTACATCTCGTCGGTGGACAGCGGCAATCTGGCCGGCCACCTGATCGCGCTCGCCAACACCCTGCGCGAGTGGCGCGAGCGTCCCGTGGCGGACCAGCGGCGGTTCGACGGCGTGACCGACGCCCTGGAGCTGGCGCGCGCCGAAGCCGCCAGGCTGCGCGATCTGCGCAAGTCGCAGAGCGTCGACCTTCCGACGCCTTCACGACGAGATCTCGCGCCTGGAGTTCGCCCTGGTCGCGAGCGAGCGGGACGCCGGGGCCCCTGGACGACCGGCTGGCGATGCTGTGCGAACAGGCCTCGATCGTGGCGGACACCGCGCGCGATATCTCCCTGGAGGAGCACGACGGCGCCGGCAGCGACCTGCAGTTCTGGGCCGACACGGCCCGCGCCTGCATCGACGGCCATCGGCGCGACCTGGACGCCGAGCACGCCGGCGCGCTGAACCACAGGCTGGAGGCCCTGGAGGACGTCTCGCGCTCGATGGCCCTGTCGATGGAGTTCGACTTCCTGGTCGATCCCGACCGGCTGCTGCTGTCGATCGGTTATCAGGTGCTCCGAAAGCGCGCTGGACCCGAGCTGCTACGACCTGCTGGCCTCCGAAGCGCGGCTGGCCAGCTTCATCGCCATCGCCAAGGGCGACGCGCCGGCGCGGCACTGGTTCCGCCTGAGCCACGCCGTGCTGCCTGTGGAGGGCGGGCGCGGCGCTGATCTCCTGGTCGGGCTCGATGTTCGAGTACCTGATGCCGTCCATCGTGATGCGCGGGCCGGCCGACAGCCTGATCGAGCAGACAAACCGCCTGATCGTTCGCCGCCAGATCGACTACGGCGCCGCGCTGAAGACGCCATGGGGCGTGTCGGAGTCGGCCTACAACGCGCGCGACCTGGAATTCACCTACCAGTACTCCAACTTCGGGGTCCCCGGGCTGGGCCTCAAGCGCGGCCTGGCGGACAACAAGGTGATCGCGCCCTACGCCACGGCCCTGGCCAGCATGGTCGATCCGCAGGCGGCGGCGCGAAACTTCGAGCGCCTGGCGGCCGACGGGCGCGCGGGGCCGCTACGGCTTCTACGAGGCCCTGGACTTCACCCCCGCGCGGGTGCCGGACGGGCGAGCGTGTCGCGGTCGTCCGGGCCTTCATGGCCCACCACCAGGGCATGACCGATCACCGCCATCGCCAACGCCCTGCTCGACGGCCTCATCCGCGACCGCTTCCACGCCGAGCCCATCGTCCAGGCCACCGAACTGCTGCTCCAGGAGCGCGTGCCGCGCGACGTCGTGGCGCCGGCGCCGTCGGTCTCCGAGACCGTCGCGCCCGCGCGGGTGCGCCAGGTCGAGGGACCGGGCGCCTGGCGCACCGCCACGCCGTGGAGCGCCACGCCGGCCACCCAGCTGCTGTCGAACGGCCGCTACTCAGTGATGCTGACCGCCGCGGGCTCGGGCTACAGCACCTGGCGGGACATGGCCGTGACCCGCTGGCGCGAGGACGCCACCTGCGACGACTGGGGCTCCTACATCTATCTGAGGGACGCCGAGAGCGGCGAGGTCTGGTCCGCGACCTACCAGCCGATCGGCGCCGAGCCGGACACCTACGACGTCGTCTTCAACGAGGATCGCGCCGAGTTCACCCGCTACGACGGGACCTTGGAGACCACGCTGGAGGTGCTGGTCTCGGCCGAGGACGACGCCGAGGTGCGCCGCGTCACCCTCACCAACACCGGCGACGAGCCGCGCGAGATCGAGGTGACCTCCTACGCCGAACTGGTGCTGGCGCCCCAAGCCGCCGACCATGGCGCACCCGGCGTTCTCCAAGATGTTCGTGGAGACCGAGTACCTGCCCGGGCTCGGCGCGCTGCTGGCGACGCGGCGGCGGCGCGCGCCCAGCGAGCCGACGGTCTGGGCCGCGCATCTGGCGGTGTCGGACGGGGACGTGGTCGGCAAACGGGAGTTCGAGACCGACCGCGCCCGGTTCCTGGGCCGCGGCGACGGGGTGCGCGAGCCGTCCACGGTGCTCGACGGACGCCCGCTGTCGGGCGCGGTGGGAACGGTGCTCGACCCGATCTTCGCCCTGCGCCGCCGGGTCCGGATCGCGCCGGGCGCGACGGCGCGCGTCGACTTCTGGACCATGCTGGCGTCCTCCCGCGAGGAGGTGATGAGCCTGGTCGACAAGCACCACGACATCGGCGCCTTCGAACGCGCCGGCGCCCTGGCCTGGACCCAGGCCCAGGTGCAGCTTCACCACCTGGGCATCGACCGCGTCTCCGCCGGCCAGTACCAGCGCCTGGCCGGCCACATGATCTACGCCGCCTCCACCCTGCGCCCGCCGTCCGAGTCCATCGGCAGCGGCAGCGCCGGCCAGCCGGAGCTGTGGAGCCTCGGCATCTCCGGCGACCTGCCGATCATCCTGGTGCGCCTGTCCGAAGGCCACCAGATCGACGTCGCGCGCCAGGCGCTCCAGGCCTTCGAATACTGGCGGATGAAGCGCCTGCCGGCGGACCTGGTCATCCTCAACGAGCGGGCGACCTCCTACGTCCAGGACCTGCAGATCGCGCTGGAGACCCTGGTGCAGGGCCAGCCAGTCGCGCCCGCAGTTCGGCGAGGAGCGGCTGCCCGGGCACGTCTTCCTGCTGCGCGCCGACCTGATCTCCGAGGAGTCCCAGGCCCTGCTGGCGTCGGTGGCGCGGGTGGTGCTGGCCGGGGAGCGCGGGGGCCTGATCGGATCAGGTCGAGCGCGCGCCCGAGGCGGCACGCCGCCGCCGCGCGCGCGCGCGCCACGCGCGCCGTCCATGTCCGAGCTGCAGGTGACCCGTCCGGGGCCAGGGCGTGGAGTACTTCAACGGCCTGGGCGGTTTCGCCGAGGGCGGGCGGGAATACGTGACCGTGCTGGGGCCGGGCCAGTGCACCCCCGCGCCCTGGATCAACGTGATCGCCAATCCCGGGTTCGGCTTCCAGGTCTCGGCGGAGGGCGGCGGCTACGCCTGGTCGGTGAACAGCCGCGAACACCAGCTGACGCCCTGGTCCAACGACCCGACCACCGACCGGCCGGGCCAGACCTTCTACATCCGCGACGAGGAGACCGGAGACGTCTGGGGCCCCACGGCCCTGCCGATCCGCGACGAGACGGCCAACTACGTCGCCCGGCACGGCTGGGGCTACAGCCGCTTCGAGCACACCTCGCACGGCGTCGCCGCGCGAGCTGCTGGAATACGTCGCGCCGGACGACCCCATCAAGATCTCCCGCCTGAGGCTGACCAACCTGTCGAACCGCACCAGGCGGCTGTCGATCACCGCCTATGTGGAATGGGTGCTGGGTCAGACGCGCGGCGCGATCGGCGCCGTTCGTGACCACCCGCATCGATCCGAACACCGGGGCGATGTTGGCGAGCAACCCCTGGAACCCCGCCTTCGGACAGCGCGTGGCCTTCGCCGACATGGCCGGCCGCCAGACCAGCCTCACCGGCGACCGCAGCGAGTTCATCGGCCGCAACGGCGCCCTGTCCATGCCGGCCGCCATGGTCCGCGACGCCCCGCCGCTGTCGGGCCGGACGGGCTCGGGCCTGGATCCCTGCGCCGCCATGCGCACCCGCGTCGTGCTGGGCGCCAACGGCTCGGTGGAGATCGTCTTCTTCCTCGGCGACGCGGAGACCGAGGCCGAGGCGCACTCGCTGATCCTCGAATACCGCCGCACCGACCTGGACGAGGTGCTGGAGCGAGGTCCGGGAGTTCTGGGACGGGATCACCGGCGCGATCCAGGTGAAGACGCCGGACCGGTCGATGGACATCATGCTCAACGGCTGGCTGCTGTATCAGACGCTGGTCTGCCGCGTCTGGGCCCGCTCGGGCTTCTACCAGGCCAGCGGCGCCTACGGCTTCCGCGACCAGCTGCAGGACTGCATGGCGCTTACCGGCGTGCGGCCCGGACATGACGCGCGAGCACCTGCTGCGGGCCGCCGGTCGCCAGTTCGTCGAGGGCGACGTGCAGCACTGGTGGCTGCCTCACTCCGGCCAGGGCGTGCGCACGCGCATCACGGACGACCGGCCATGGCTCGCCTTCGCGGTCGCGCACTACATCAACGTCACCGGCGACGCGGCGGTGCTGGACGAGACGCTGGGATTCCTGACGGGGCAGATGCTGGAGCCGGGCGAGCACGACGCCTTCTTCCTGCCGGGCGCCTCGGACGTGACCGCCAGTCTGTACGAGCACTGCGCGCGGGCCCTGGACTCCAGCCTGGCCGTCGGCGCCCACGGCGCGCCGCTGATCGGCGGAGGCGACTGGAACGACGGCATGAACCGGGTCGGCGAAGAGGGCCGAGGCGAGAGCGTCTGGCTGGGCTGGCTGCTCCACGCCGCCCTCACCGCCTTCGCGCGCATCGCCGACGAGCGCGGCGAGGCGCAAGCGGGGGTCGAGGTGGCGAGCGCACGCGCGCGCCATCGTCGCGGCCCTGGAACGGGAGGCGTGGGACGGCGCTGTGGTACCGGCGCGGCTGGTTCGACGACGGCTCGCCGCTCGGCGCGGCCGCCAACGAGGAGTGCCGCATCGACTCCATCGCCCAGTCCTGGGCGGTGCTTTCCGGCGCGGCCCTGCCCGACCGGGCCGCCCAGGCCATGGCGTCGGTGGACCGCGAGCTGATCCTGCCGCGCGACGGGCTGGCGCTGCTGTTCACGCCGCCGTTCGACAAGACCCCGCTCGATCCCGGCTACATCAAGGGCTACCCGCCGGGGCTGCGCGAGAACGGCGGGCAGTACACCCACGCGTCCCTATGGTCGGTGATGGCCTTCGCGGCGCTGGGCCAGGGCGACAAGGCCGCCGCCCTGTTCTGGATGCTCAACCCGATCAACCACGCCCGCAACCGCGTGGACATGCACCGCTACAAGGTGGAGCCCTACGCCGTCGCCGCGGACGTCTACGCCGCCCCGGGCCAGGTCGGACGCGGCGGCTGGACCTGGTACACCGGCTCGGCGGGCTGGATGCAGCGCGCGGGGGTGGAAAGCATCCTAGGTCTGCTGATCGAGGCCGGAACGTTGCGCCTGGACCCCTGCATCCCCAGCGCTTGGCCCGGCTATGACATGACCGTCCGCCACGGGACGTCGCGCTATGAGATCGCGGTGGAGAACCCTGACAACGTCCAGCGCGGCATCGCCTTCGCCGAGCTGGACGGCGCGCCGGTCGACGTGGACGCCGCCACGAGGACGCTCAGCCTTCCCCTGAAGGACGACGGCGCCGTCCACCTTCTGAAGGTCCGGCTGGGCTGATCTGGCGGCTGGCGACGGTCGCCGCGGCCTTGCCTGATGGGGCCGGACGTCGCAGAAGCCTCAGGTTCGGCGAAGTCGTCGCGGAGGCGCCCGTGAAGGTCTTTCTGTTCGATCTGATGCACTACAAGGCCGACCTCGATCGCTTCAAGGTCGACGGCCGGCTGCCCCGCCAGATGGGCAAGAGCTACGTCGATCCCCAGGCGGTCGTGGAGACCTACGCCGAGCACCTGAACGCCTGGGAGGCGATGGAGCGCCATGGCTTCGACGGAATCGGGGTCAACGAGCACCACTCGACGCCCTATGGCCTGATGAACTCGCCGAACCTGCTGGTGGCGGCGGCCGCCCAGCGCACCAAGCGCATGAAGATTCTGATCTACGGCAACCTGTTGCCGCTGCACGACCCGCTGCGGCTGGCCGAGGAGCTGGCGATGCTGGACTGCCTGACCAACGGCCGGCTGATCGCGGGCGTCGCGCGCGGGGCGCCGCGCGAATACCGCGCCTATGGCGTGCCGATAGCGGAGTCGCGGGCGCGGTTCGAGGAAGGCTTCGAGATCATGCGCCGGGCCTGGACCGAGGAGTCCTTCTCCCACCGAGGCCAGTTTCATACCTATGAGGACGTGGCGATCTGGCCGCGCCCGGTGCAGCAGCCGCACCCGCCGGTCTGGGTTCCCGTGACCGGCAGCAAGGAGACCATCGAGTGGGCCGCGGCCAACGACGTCGGCATTACGCCGGGCGTCGTCGCCGGACAGGCGCGCGAGGACACCATCCGCCACTACGCCAAGCACCAGGCGCTTCACGGCCGCAAGGTGACGCCCGCGCATCTGAACGTGATGATCGACTGCTACGTGGCCGACTCAAAGGCGCAGGCGGTCGCGGAATACGGGCCGCACTACATGTACAGCTTCAACACCCTGATCAAATACGACCACCCCGCCCAGGACTTCAGCCAGAAGGGCTACTACGGCGACAAGGCGCACGAGCACCTGAGGCAGGGCACCAAGGGCACGCTGGCCGACATCAACATGTTCACCTCTGAGATGACCATGGAGGGGCTGAAGGCCCAGACCGAGACCATGGCCTGGGGAACGCCGGACGAGGTGGTCGAACGAATCATCGCCGAGGCCGACGAGGCGGGCGCGGAGACGGTCCTGCTGATGTGCAATCGCGGCGCGATGCCCACGGAGATGTTCCAGAACCAGATCAAGCGGCTCGGCGAAGAAGTGCTGCCGCGCCTGCAGGCCCACAAGATCACGCGCGTGAAGTTCGCCGAGGGCGTCTAGCGTCAGGCGGCGGGGCGGGAGGTCTCCAGCACCACCATCCGGTGCATCACCCGAAGCTGGCCGGTGTAGTCGTTCAGCGCCGAGTGCAGCGAGCAGCGGTTGTCCCAGATGCCGAACACGTCTGGCGACCAGCGGTAGCGGATCTGGAACTCCGGCTGGGCCATGAAGTTCGTCAGATACTCCAGCAGCGGCCGGCTCTCCGCCTCGGTCATGTCCTCGAACTGGGGCACGAAGGACGGGTTGAGGTAGAGCACCTTGCGCCCGGTCTCCGGGTGGGTGCGGACCAGCGGGTGGATGCACTGCTCGTCGACGACCTTGCCCTTCTGGTTGGACATGACGTCGACGTCCGTGAGGTAGCGCGGATGCACCCGGTGCACGCAGTTCACGCCCGACAGCATCGCCTTCATGCCGTCCGACAGGCAGTCGTAGGCGAGCGCCGTGTTGATGAAGACCGTGTCGCCGCCTGACGCCGGCACGACCCGGGCGTAGAGCGCGTTCGCGGCGGACGGGCCGCTCCAGGAAGGTGAAGTCGGCATGCCAGCCGTTGCCGAAATTGACCGTCTGGCTCGGCTCCTTGCGCAGCTCATGCACATAGGGCGAGCCCTCGACCGGATGCAGGTAGGGGTGCACCAAGGGGTCGCCGAAGCGGCTGACGAAGCGGTCCATCTGGCCGGCCGTCAGGTGCTGATCGGGAAAGAACAGGGCGATGTGCTTCAGGAAGGCGTCGTGCACCGCCTGGGCAGTCTGATTGTCGAGGTCCTGCGACAGGTCAACGCCAAAGACCTCCGCGCCCCCTGCGCCGCACAGCGGACGCACCTCCAGCCCGTTGCTCGCCATCTCCTGCGCTCCCGAAGGCTCGTTCAGCCTGTTCCTTCTAGCGTCCGGTTGGTTGTATAGGCAACCGTCTCGCCGGCGCGGGCCGCAGGACGTCCAGGAGGGAAGCGATGCCTTTCGATCTGACTGGGAAAGTCATTCTCGTCACCGGCGCGGGCCGTGGGCTCGGACAGAGCGCGGCCGAGCTCCTGGCGGCCTCGGGCGCCACGGTGGGTCTTGCCGACATCGATCCCAGGACCTGCGAGGCGGCCGCGGCGGCGATCCGGGCGCGTGGCGGGGCGGCCCACGCCTTCTCGGGAGACCTGGGCAAGCGCGAGACGTTCGCCGAGGTCGGCGAGGCCCTGGCCAAGACCTGCGGGCGGATCGACGGCGTCGTGAACGCGGCCATGTGGATCAGCTACACCCCGATCGAGGAGGTCGACGAAGAGACGTTCGAGCGGATGCTGGCCGTGGGACTGAAGGCGCCGGTTTGGGGCGCCCAGGCGCTGCTGCGCCACATGGACCCCGAACTAGGCGGCGGGTTGGTGAATTTCGGCTCGCCGGCCGCGGCCCAGGGCTATCCCAACACCGCCATCTACGCGGCCATCAAGGGCGCGATCGCCACCGTCACCCGGACCCTGGCGGTGGAGCTCGGCCCCAAGAAAGTGCGGGTGAACGCCATCGTGCCGGGGCCCGTGCCGACGCCGGGCGCGCGCGCGGTCGTGGACGAGGCCGGCTACGAACTGCGCCGCCGCAAGACCCCGCTGGGCCGGCTGGGTCGCGAGGAGGACATCGCCAACGCCGTCGCCTTCCTGTTCTCGTCCGAGGCGGACTTCGTCAACGGCGCGATCCTGAATGTGGACGGCGGCTGTTCGCTGACGGCCTGAGCCATCTCGCCAGTGACGCGCGCCGGCTAGGCGGAGGCCCGCGCTGTCCTGTATCTGCGAGTGCATGTCAGTTAGCCAAGCCAGCGGCCTGGACGGCCAGACGCCAAAGAAGGCCTCAGGCCCACGCCTCAACCCGGAGGCGCACGTCGGCTTCCTGCTGGTGTCGATCGCGAACCGGCTCTCGGCCAGCGCCTCGCGCGCCTACATGCGTTACTTCGGCGTGGGCGTGATGGAGTGGCGCGTCATCGGCATGTTGGGGACCCAGCCCGGGATCACCGCCAACTACATCGGCCTGGTCTCGGGCGTCGACAAGTCCTCGGTCAGCCGCGCCACCAAGTCGCTTCTGAAGCGCGGCTATGTCCGCACCCAGGAGGATCCCGCCGACAGCCGCCGTCTGATGCTCTATCTGACGCCGGGCGGCCAGGCGCTGCACGACCGCATCATCGTCGCCGCCTTGGCGCGCGAGAACTTGCTGCTGGAAGGGTTGTCGGCGAATGAGCGCGAGACCTTCGTCCGCCTGATGAATCACATCGGCGCCAACCTGCCCCTGCTGAACGGCCACGATCCCACGGCGCCCAGCGCGCCAAGTCGCGCTCGCGCCACCAGCAAGGCCTGACCGACCTGCAAGACGTCCGGGGGTCACCCGCTCGCGCGCTTGCCCCCGTCGCGCCGGGCCTCGAAGGCGGCGACGCGGCGCTTCACGGCGAAGAAGCTGTCGGGGCTCACCGAGATGGAGTCGATGCCGCAGCCCACCAGGAAGTCGGCGAACTCCGGGTGGTCGCTGGGCGCCTGACCGCACAGGCCGACCTTGGCGCCGGCCTTGTTCGCGGCAGTGATGACCTGATCGATCATCCACTCCACCGCCGGGTCCTGCTCGTCGAACAGGTCCGATAGCTCCTCGGAGTCGCGGTCCACGCCCAGGGTGAGCTGGGTCAGGTCGTTGCTGCCGATGGAGAAGCCGTCGAACCGCTGGGCGAACTCCTTGGCGCGGATCACGTTGGAGGGGATCTCGCACATCACATAGACCTGCAGGCCGTTCTTGCCGCGCACCAGCCCGTTCTCGGCCATCACCTCCAGCACCCGGTCGGCCTCCTTGGTGGAGCGGCAGAAGGGGATCATCACCACGACGTTGGTGAAGCCCATCTTCTCGCGCAGGCGATGGATCGCCCGGCACTCCAGCGCGAAGCCCTCGCGATAGGCCGGGGAGTAGTAGCGGCTGGCGCCGCGAAACCCGATCATCGGGTTCTGCTCCTCGGGCTCGAACTCCGCGCCGCCGATCAGGCCGGCGTATTCGTTGGTCTTGAAGTCGCTCATCCGCACGATGACGGGCTTGGGATGCAGCGCCGCCGCGATGCGCGCGAGCCCGCCCGACGAGCCGATCCACGAAATAGTCGGTCTTGTCGTCATAGCCCCGCGTCAGTTCGGCGATGGCCTTCTTCGCGGCCTTGTCCTTGAGCTTGGCGTAGCGGACCAGCGCCATGGGATGGACCTTCACGTGGTTGGTGACCACGAACTCCATCCGCGCCAGGCCCACCCCGTCCGCCGGCAGCCGCCACCAGCGGAACGCGGCGGCCGGATTGGCGAGGTTCAGCATGATCTTGGTCTGGGTGGTCGGCAGGGTGGTGACGTCCAGCTCGTCGACCTCGACCTCGGCTGTGCCGTCATAGACGAAGCCCTCGTCGCCCTCGGCGCAGGACACGGTGATCTCGCGCCGCCCGCTCAGCACCTTGGTGGCGTTCCCGGCGCCGACGATGGCGGGCAGGCCCAGCTCGCGGCTGACGATGGCGGCGTGGGAGGTGCGCCCGCCGTGATCGGTGACGATGGCGGCGGCCCGCTTCATGATCGGCACCCAGTCCGGGTCGGTGGATTCGGTGACCAGCACCGAGCCGTCGATGAACTTGCCGATCTCGCGGGGACTGGCGATCCTGCAGACGGGACCCGACACCACCGCGTCGCCGATGGCGATGCCCGAGACCAGCAGCTTGCCCTTGGAGAGCATGCGGTAGCGCTTGAAGGCGCCCGCGACCAGGCGCGACTGCACGGTCTCGGGCCGGGCCTGGACGATGAAGATCTCGCCCGTCTCGCCGTCCTTGGCCCACTCCATGTCCATGGGCTGGCCGTAGTGATCCTCGATGATGCAGGCCCAGCTTGGCCAGCTGCAGTATCTCCGGATCGCTCAGCACCGGCGCGGCGCGCTCCTTGGCCGTGGTGGCGATGATGCGCGTGGGGCTGGGGCCGGCGTCGGCGTAGATCATCTTCTTGGCCTTGCCGCCGATCCGCCGCTTGACGATCGGGACCAGGGCCGGGGTCTTCAGCAGCGGCTTGAACACCTCGTATTCGTCGGGGTCCACGGCGCCTTGCACCACCATTTCGCCGAGTCCCCAGGCGGCGTTGATCAGCACCACCTTCGAGAAGCCCGTCTCGGTGTCGATGGAGAACATCACCCCGGCGCCGCCGAGGTCGGAGCGCACCATCCGCTGAACGCCGACGGACAGGGCGACCTTCATGTGATCGAAGCCCTTGGCGATGCGGTAGCTGATCGCCCGGTCGGTGAAGAGCGAGGCGTAGCAGCGCTTGCAAGCGTCCAGCAGGGCCGCCTCGCCGTGGATGTTCAGAAAGGTGTCCTGCTGGCCCGCGAAGCTGGCGTCGGGAAGGTCCTCGGCGGTGGCGCTGGAGCGCACGGCGACAGCCGCGTCCGTCCCGCCGCTGCGGCGGCAGAGCGTGCGGTAGGCCTCGACGATCTCCTTCGCCATGGGGGCCGGCCATTCGGCGCTGATGAAGGCCTCGCGGATCTTCGCCCCCGCCTTGGCCAGGGACGCCTTGCCGGCTTTCAGCTCGGCCAGGGTCGCGGCGATCAGCTTGGTCAGACTCGTTGGCCTCAAGGAACGCCCGATAGGCCGCCGAGGTGGTGGCGAAGCCGGGCGGAACCTGCACCCCGCGCCCCCCAGCGCCTGGATCATCTCGCCCAGCGAGGAGTTCTTGCCGCCGACGACGGGCACGTCGCCTCGGCTCAGCTTTTCGAACGGGATCGTAAAGGGCGTGGAGGCAGTCATCTCGGAATTCCTTCCAGGAGCTACGGGGCCGGGGAAACGGCCTTATGCGCAGGAGCCCCCTCCAGCGGTTCGACGACGATCTGTTCGGCCAGCCGCCAGACATCGTCGGCGTGGCTGAGCTCTGTGCCGGGCGAGAGCACGGCGGCCGTGCCGGCGGCCATGGCGTATTTGAACGCCTCCTCCAGCGGCCGGTCCTCCGCCAGGGCCCAGGCCATGCCGCCGAGGAAGCTGTCGCCCGCGCCCACCGCGCTGACCGCCTCGATGTCCGGCGCGGCCGCCCGCCAGGCGCCGCTCTTCGTCACCAGCAGCGCGCCGTCCGCGCCGAGTGTCAGGGCGATGGCCTCGGCCTGTCCCGCCGCGATCAAGCTCCTGCACGCGGCGACGCGGGAGGCCTCGTCCGGCAGGGGCGCGCCGGCCAGGGCGGCCAGTTCGCCGAGATTGGGCTTCACCAGATAGACGCCGTGCTCCAGGGCCGCCTTCAGCGCCGGGCCGGCGCAGTCGAGCGCCACCCTGACCTTCCAGGCCCGGGCGATCTCGGCCACCCGCGCGTAGAAGTCGTCGGGCGCGCCGGGCGGCAGGCTGCCGCTGAGCACGATCAGGTCGGGGCGGTCCTTTTGGGCGGCGATGGCCTCCAGACAGGCCATCCACTCCGCACCGGCCAGATGCGGGCCTTCCAGCACGAAGCGGAACTGCTCGCCCGTCGAGGTCTCAAGCGCGGTGAAGTCCTCGCGCGTCTCCTCGTGGACCGGGACGGTGACGCTCTGCACGTCCTCCGCGTCGACCAGCCGGCGCAGCAGCTCACCGATGACGCCGCCCGTGGGATAGACCGCCACGGCCTGCCCGCCGAGGCGGCGCACCACTCGGGCCACGTTGATCCCGCCGCCGCCCGGGTCGCGGCGAGCCAGGGCGCAGCGCAGTTTGCGCGTCGGCGTCACCCGCTCCACCGACGTCGAGACATCAATGGCGGGATTCATGGTAAGGGTTAGGACGCGGACCATGAAGGTAACTGGACCGCACCACACGCCACCGCCTTGATCGGAGTCAAGGCGGGTCCTGGTGTGCGGGTTCATTGGCGGCGCCGACAGAAAAACCGTTACGTGCGCGCCTTAGGCGTTGTTTGCGTTCAAGACTGAGGCCAACTCGGCCCGCGTCGGGGTGTGGAAGACGTGTTGCGTCGTTCGCGACGCGTGAGGCGCCCGCCAATCGGCGGCGTCTAAGGTTCGTGCGGAACCGTCGCGGGGGCGCGCTTCGCAGGACTTGGCTGGAGTTGACGGCGAGCGCATGGAGTTCAAGTTCCTGAAGCCGGCGGGACCGGCCGTGGCCGCCCAGGCCGCTGACTGGACGATGCCGCCGGCCGCGGCGCAGACGTCCGCGTGGCGCGTGCGCATCGGCCTCGTCGAGCTCGACCTGAACACCGGCGCGCCGTTGCTGATCGCCCTGACCCTGGCGCTCATCGCGTTGGCCCTCGCCATGCCGGTGAACCACGACGAGGACCAGTATCTGGCCGCCACGGTGCTGGCCGCGCACTGGCGGCCGTTCGCGGACTTCCTCTATCTGCAGACGCCGTTGCAGCCGCTGGTCACCGCGCCGCTGGCCGCGCTGTTCCCCGGCCACAGCTTCCTGGTGCTGAGGCTCGCCTCCGCGGTGCTCGGCGGGGCGACCTTGGCGTTCGCCTACGCCAGCCAGCGGCGGCTTGGCGTGTCGCGCGCCAACGCCGGCATCTCCATCGTGCTGATGGCCAGCTGCTACACATTCCAGTTCAGCAACGCGGTGTTCCGCAACGACGCCCTGCCGACCCTGCTTCTCACCGCGAGCCTGCTCGCCGCCTTCGCGGGGCTGCGCGCGGGCAGGCTGGGGCTTCCGTCCTGGCTGACGTGCGGACTTCTGCTGGGCGCGAGCATGAGCGCCAAGATCTCCTTCGCCTTGCCGCTGGCCGCGGCGGGCCTGTTCCTGTTGGTCGACTTCGTCAGGACGACGGACCGGCGCGCGCCCATGCTGCGCATTCTGGCGTTCGGCGTCGGCGCGACGGCTGGCCTGCTGCCGACCGCCCTGGCCTTCATCGCCGCGCCCGAGCAGTTCACCTACGGCGTGTTCGGCTACTTCGCCCACGCGCCGGAGATCTGGTACCGCTCCAACGGCCTGGGCGGCCTGATGGGGCTGGGCGGCAAGCTGGTCAGCGCGGCGGCCAACCTCGCCATCGGACCGGCCCTGGCGGCCCTGGTGATCGCGGCGGCCGCCTCGGTGCGGGACTGGCGCACGGCCGTGCTGCGGTCGCGCCCAGAGCTTCTGTTCCTGGACATGATGATCGTCGGCGGGCTGATCGCGGCCCTTTTGCCCACGCCGACCTATCGGCAGTATTTCATGCCGCTGCTGCCGCCGCTGTTCGTACGCCTGGCGCTGGAGCTGCCCCGGCTGCGGGCGGCCATGAGCTCCAAGCCCACCCTGGCGGCCGCGGCCCTGAGCCTGGGGCTGATGATCGGCCTGGGGCACTTCGCCTATGTGGTGGGCGGCGCGGCCCTGACCCAGCACTGGGCGGTTTCGCGGGTGACCGAGGAGGCCCACTGGATCGGCGATCGCCTGCGCGCCGCCGGCGCCCGGGGCCAGGTGGCGACGCTGTCGCCGGACGTGGCGCTGGACAGCGGCTATCCGCTCGACCGGCGCTTCGCCACGGGCGTGTTCGTCTATCGCACCGGCGACGACCTGGACCCGGCCACCGTGCGCCGACTGCACGTGCTCAGCCCCTCGACCCTGGCCGCGTCGCTGGACCGCTCGCCGCCGGCCGCCATCGTGACGGGCTATGAGCGCGGCGACCTCGGCTTCAAGATCCATCCCGACGACGGCCTGCAGGCCTACGCCCGCTCGCGCGGCTACCGGCTGGAGACCAGCCCCTGGGGCGCCGCCCAGCTCTACATCCGCCCGGTCGACGCTGCGCGCGACGGCGCGGGGCGCACCCAGCCTTGAAGCCCTTTCGCCGGCTCGACCGCTACATCCTCGTCCTCATGGCGGGGCCGGTGGCCGGCGCGCTGGCGGTCACCCTGACGGCGATCCTGCTGCAGCGGCTCCTGGAGCTGTTCAACCAGTTCGCGGCCAACGGCGTGAAGCTGGGCTTCATCCTGGACCTCACCGTGCAGATGACGCCGATCTATCTGAGCCTGGCCCTGCCGGCCTCGTTCTTCTTCAGCACCTTCGTCGTCGTGTCGAAACTGAACGACGCCTCGGAGATCGACGCCATGCTGGCCAGCGGCGTGTCCATCAGCCGGCTGGCCGCGCCCTTCGCCGGAGCGGGCCTGGTGCTGGGGCTGGTGAGCCTGGTGCTGTTCGGCTTCCTGCAGCCCTACGGCCGCTATGGCTACCAGGTGGTGCTGAACGCGGCGGTGCACGCCGGCTGGACCGCGCGGGTCCAGCCGCAGGAGTTCACCGGGCCGTCGGGCGGAGTCATCCTCACCGCCGACCGGGTCGGACCCAGCGGCCGGAAACTGCACGGCCTGTTCATGCGGCGGATCGGCGCGGACGGCGGCGAGCAGATCATCACCGCCAAATCCGGCCTGTTGAAGATGAGCCCGGACGGCCGGAGAGTGGAGGTCACCTTGGACGAAGGCAGCGTGATGGAGCAGGCGGCCGGCCAGGAACCCCGCCTCGTGCGTTTCCACAACATCGCCATGGTCGAGCCCTTGGGCGACCCCGGCGGCGGGGTGAAGCCGCGCGGCGGCGATGTGCGCGAGCTGACCCTGTTCGAGCTGTCGCACCTGATGCGCACGGCCGATCCGATCATTCCGCGCTCGGCCCTGGCCGCGGAGTTCTACAGCCGGCTGGCCCGCTCCTTGGCCGTGCCCCTGCTGCCGCTGTTGGCCCTGCCCATGGCGATGGCCGCCAAGCGGCGCCGACGGGCCCCGGGGCTGATCCTGGCGGCGGTGCTGATGCTGTCGTTCCACCACGGCATCCAGCTGGCCCAGAGCCTGGCGGCGTCCGGGCGGGCCGATCCTTTGATCGCCGTGGGCGGCGTGTTCGCGGTGTTCGCGAGCATCTGCCTGTGGCTGTTCCTGTCGAGTCTGCGCCGGCCCGGCGACACCCCCGTGGGCCGCGCCATCGGCGCGCTGGACGGCTGGATTCAGGACCTGCGGGACTTCCTGGGCGTCGGCGGCCCGGCGCCGGTGAGCCGGACCGGGTGAGGCGCCGCCTTCGGCTCGTCCGCGAATGGGCGTATGAACGGGCGGCCGCGGGCGACCGCGCGCAGTCTCAGCCGACGGGCCGCTTCTGTTGAACGAACATAGTCAGCCCGCCCTGGTGGAGATCTATCTGCGCAAGCGGCCCGAGCTGCTGCGCTTCTTCGCCATGCGCCTGGGTTCGCCCGCCGCGGCCGAGGACCTGGTCCAGGACATCTATGTGCGGATCGTCTCCGGGACCATCGGGGAGGTGATCAACCCCGGCGCCTACCTCTACCGGCTCGGCTCCAACCTGATGCTCGACCGGATCAAGAAGGAACGCCGCGCCGTGGCGCGCGACACCGCCTGGCGCCAGCACGCCCATCCTGGCGCGGGGCCCGATCCCGTGGCCGAAGCGCCCGCCGCGGACGAGGCCCTGGCGTCGCGTCAACGGCTGGCGAGGCTGCTCGAGGCGGTGCAGGGGCTGCCGACCAAGTGCCAGCGCGCCTTTCGCCTGCACAAGCTGGAGGGCCTGAGCCACGCCGAGACCGCCGCGGCCATGGGAATCTCGCGCAGCGCCGTGGAGAAGCACATCTCCAACGCCCTGCGCCACTTGCTTGAGAAGGTCGGCCCATGACCGCGCGGCGAAGCACTTCGGCGCCCGGCGGGGGGACAGGGCCGTTCGCGGCGTCATTATGGCGGGACTCTGCGTGGCGCGGGTCCCGGCTTGCACGAACGATCATGACCGACGGACGCGATCAGGACAGGGACGAGACGATGCTGGACCGCCAGGCGGCGGACTGGTTCGCGCGCGTCCACGCCGAGTCCGCCGAGGAAGCCGACTGGCTGGCGCTGGAAGCGTGGCTGGCCGGGGCCCCCGAACACAACGCCGCCTTTGCGCGGGTCGAGCGGCTGTGGGCGGAGCTGGACGAGCTGGGTCCGGACATCCTGCGCGCGCTCGAGCCGGCTGCGACGGCGAGCGTCGTCCCGATGCCCGCCGCGCGGCGACGCCGGCAGGTGTTTCCGCATTGGCTGCCGATCGGGGCGGGACTGGCCGCGAGCCTGGTGCTTGCGGTCTTCGCGACCATGTTCATGGGGCGGGGCCCGACGAGCGTCTACGCCACGACCATCGGCCAGACCCGCACCGTGGCCCTGGCGGACGGCAGCGTCATCCACCTGAACAGCGCGTCCTCCATCCGCGTGCGGTTGGACGGCCATCGCCGCCGCGTGACCTTGGCGCAGGGCGAGGCGGCCTTCGATGTCGCCAAGGACCCCGCGCGGCCGTTCGTGGTGACGGTGGGCGACCAGCGCGTCACGGTGGTCGGCACGGAGTTCGACATCCTGCGCCACGACGGGCGGGTCGCCGTGACCGTGCGGCGGGGGATCGTGGCGGTCCACGCCCCGCGGACGGACGCCCGGCTCACCCCCGGCCAGCAGATGGTGCGCCATGAAGGCCAGCCCGGCGCGGTGGTGAGGGCCGTGGACGCCAACAACGCCTTCGCCTGGCGCAAGGGCTATGTGGTCTACCAGAACCGGCCGCTCGCCGAGGTGGTCGCCGATCTCGGCCGCTACTTCGCCGTACCGATCCGCACCGACGCGGCGGCCGGCAAGCTGGCGTTCTCCGGCGCCCTGATGATCGACAACGAGGACGCGGTGATCGGCCGGCTGGAGGCCTTTTTGCCGGTGCGCGCGGATCGCACCGGCGCGGAAATCACGCTAAGGATCGCCTCAGCCGCCGACTGACGGAATCCGCCGCGTGCCCGACCGCTATCGCGCCAACATGTTGGCTGGGCTCGCCTGCGGTTTGGCGGGGGCCCTGCTGACGCTCCAGCCGGCGGCGGCCAAGGCGCCCGTGCGGCGCTTCTCGATCGCCGCCGAACCCCTGTCGTCCGCCCTGCTGGACTTCGCGGTGCAGGCCGGAATGTCCATCGACACGAGGGCGGCGGCGCGTTGCCGGGCGAACGCCAATCCGGTGAACGGGAGGCTGCGGCCGAAGGACGCGCTGAGGCGGCTGCTGGCCGGGACCGGCTGCGGCTTCCGGCTCATCGACGCCGACGCCGTCCTGATCGTCGCCGAGACGCCCGCGATCCGGACCGCCCCGGAGGCGCCGGCTCCGCGAGAAGCGCCCGAACGTCCCTCCACGCTCCGCGAGCTGGTGATCACCGCCACCCGGCGCACGGCGCTGCTGGACCGGGCCCCCTACTCTATCAGCGCCGTCGACGGGGCGGAGATCGAGGAAAGCGGCGCGGAGGACCTGAACGGCCTCTCCAGCCAGGTCGCCGGGCTGAACATCACCAACCTGGGCCCCGGCCGCGACAAGCTGTTCGTGCGCGGGCTGTCGGACGGCGCCCTGACCGGCCGCACCCAGTCGACAGTGGGCATCTATCTGGACAACGTCCGCGTCACCTACAACGCGCCGGACCCGGACCTGCGGCTGGTGGACATCGACAAGGTGGAGCTGCTGCGCGGGCCGCAGGGCGCGCTCTACGGCGCCGGCTCAATCGGCGGGGTGCTGCACATCGTCACCCGCCAGCCCCAGCTTGACTCGTTCTCCGCGTCGGTCGGGGCGTCGGTGCAAGCCACCCGCGGCGGCGGCCCCAGCCGGTCGGTGGACGGGGTGCTGAACCTGCCGCTCAGCCCCGGGCGGCTGGGGCTGCGCGTGGTCGCCTACTCGGAGTCCCGGGGCGGCTACATCGACGATCCGGCGCTCGGCCTGAAGAACGTGGACCACGCCAAGCGCGAGGGGTTCCGCGCGGCCCTGAAGCTGCAGATAAGCCCGGACTGGACCGCCACGGCCAATCTCACGCGCCAGTCCATCGTGTCGGACGACACCCACTACGCCGACCCGGCTGTGGGGCGCTACGCCCGCAACACCCTGGTGCGCGAGCCGCACGACAACGACTTCCTCCAGGGCGCGCTGAACGTGACGCGGCGACGCCCGTGGGGCGAGGTGACGGCGACCGCCTCGATCCTGCGCCACGAGTTCGACAGCCGCTACGACGCCTCCACCGCCCTGCCCCTGTTCGCGCCCGGCGCGGCCGCGGCCCCCAGCCCCTTCGACGAGGGCAACCACGTGGAGCTGGCGGTCGGCGAGCTCACCTTCGCCTCGCCGCAGACCCAGCGGGTGCAGTGGCTCGCCGGCCTGTTCGTCAGCCGCGGCGACAACAACGTGCTGTCGACCCTCACCGCCCCGCTCGGCCCGGGGGCGCGGACACGACCGTCTATGAGGAGGACCGGCGCGACCTGATCAACGAGTTCGCGCTTTATGGCGACCTGTCCTACCCGCTCACCTCGCGCGCCACGCTGACGGTCGGCGGGCGGTGGTTCCGCGCCTCCACCGACACCACCTCGGCCATCCGCCAGCCGCTCGCCGGCGCGAAGTCGAACTTCGCCGGCAGCACGGTCGACGGCGGGTTCGCGCCCCAGGTGGTGCTGCGCTACCAAGCCGACGAGCGGACACTGATCTATCTGCAGGCCTCCGAGGGCTACCGCGCCGACGGCTTCAACACCGCCGGGATGGTCGGCCAGCTCTTCGCCGGGCCGGGCGCGGGGCCGGAGCCCTCGCGGCGCTTCGACGGCGGATCGGCTGTGGAGCTATGAGGCGGGCGCGAAGCTGAGCCTGCTGCACGGGCGGGCGCGGGTGCGCACGGCGGTCTTCTATACGAGCTGGACCAACATCCAGAGCGACCAGCTCCTGGCCAATGGCCTGCCCTACACCGCCAACATCGGCGACGGCCGCGACTTCGGCTGGGAGGTCGAGGCCGCGATCCAGCCGAACGCGCGCTGGTCGTTCAACGGGAACCTGACCCTGGCCGAGCCCGAGCTGGTGCGCCTGGACCCGGCCTTTCCCGCCGTGGTGGACCACGGGCTTCCCGGCGCGCCCCGGCTCGCCTTCGGCGTGACGGGACGCTACGAGCAGCCGATCAGCCCGTCCCTGTCGGCGACGGCGCGGGCGGACTTCAACTATGTGGGCGGATCGCGGCTGGCCTTCGACGCGGGCACGGCGCCGTCCATGGGCGAATACGGGCTCGGCAGGTTTTCGGTCGGGCTGAACGCCCCGCGCTGGCGGCTGACCGCCTTCGCCGAGCGCGCCTTCGGGCGCCAGGCCGACACCTTCGCCTACGGCAACCCCTTCACCTTGAGGACCAGCCGCCAGGTGACCCCGGCGCGGCCGCCCACCGTCGGCCTGGCCCTGAGCGCGCATTTCGACTGACGGGTGTTTTCGCCGAGGCGCGAGCGGCCTCGCGGCGTCATTCAAGGGCGGCGGCGCCCTCGCCGATCGCGTCCCAGTCCCGAGGAGAGCCCATGAGCATTCCGCCCGTCGACAAGACCCCCCTGTCCCAGGCTCCGGCCGCCCTGCCGGCAAACCCGCCCGTCAAGACCAACGACCACGACGCCGACGATGGCGCCGCCGCCGTCAAGCCGGCCCTCGACAAGGGCGTGGGCGTGGCCGTCGACAAGACGGCCTAGGCCGGTCAGCGGGCGTAGCCAGGCAGGTTGCTGGGGCTGCCGTTCAGCTCCACCAGACCGCCGAACTGGCCGCCGTGCGAGCCGTCCTTCAGCGGATAGACGGTGACCTTGATCTTGTCGCCGGCCTTCAGGCTGGTCCGATCCCAGCCCTCGCGACGCATGAAGTTCACGCTGGTGCACTCCAGACCCCATTCCTGGTCGCCGCCGCCGGCCTTGGCCGGGACGAGGATCTGAATCCAGACGTGCGGGTTGGTCCACTGGAAGTCCTTGACCGTGCCCTGGAGGACCACCGGGTGCTCCCGGTCGAACATGGCGAAGGAGTGGTGCGCGCGCGCCGGCGCCGGCGCGATCACGCAGATCATGGCCAGCGCCAGCAAGGCGGCCCCGAAATGCTTCATGCCCATATCGCGCGTCATTGTTTCGCTCCGCCGCCGGCCGGCGCCTGCTCCGCGGGTTCCAGGCCGAAGCCGGTCTCCCCGTTGGCCAGGGTCTGGTTGCGGTTGTTCTCCTCGCAGACGTACTCGCCGATCTTCCAGGTCGGATGCAGCTTGTAGATCCGCGTGACGGTGAACGGCTCGGCGTAGGCCTTGGGATCGGTGAGGGTGATCTTGTCCTCCAGGGTCTCCGCGTCGACCCGGCGCAAGCGCTCGTCGACGGTCAGGGCGTCGCTGTGCGGCAGGCCGGTGAAATCGTCCTGAGTGTCCCCGCGGATGTCGGTGGTGTGCACCAGCAGCGTGTCGCCCTCCCAATGGCCGACCGAGAAGCCGTAGTAGGTCGGGTCCGAGCCGGCGGGGTTCTTGGTCCCGTCCAGATAGATACGGCGCACCTGGCCGGCATACTCAAAGAGCATGGTGACGCGTCCGGGCGTCTGCATCAGCTCGAACGGATAGGGCACCACCATCATGTGGGGCATGCCCGGCGGCAGGCAGTCGGCGGTGACGTCGTCGATGGGCGCGCCCGGCGTTGAAGGCCTTCATGCGCTTGGCGTAGAGCGCGTCGTACGGCGGCTTCAGCTTGGGCACGGCCTTGTCGGGCGAGAAGGTGAACCACTGGGTGACCAGCCACAGCCCCGAGATGTCCGGCTGGGCCGGTCGGCGTAGAGCGCCGTCAGCTTGGCGGTCGGGAGCCGCGCCGAGCCCGCGCGGACGCGTCGCATAAGCCAAGGCCGGGCAAGCCCCGCCGCGAGCGCCGCCGCCGCGGTCCACGGCCCGCTGCAATCGTCTTCCTGTCATCTCGCCCCTCCCGCCGTTCGCTCGGCCGGCGCGGGGGCCGGAACGGGAACGGTCTCGTGAATCGAAGATAGCCGGGCCCGTCGGCGGGAAAGGGCGGGTGCGGAGCCTTTGTTTACCTCTTTGATTCATCATCGCGATCATGGGCGGGAACCCGAAAGTTCCGTCGCACAAGACCGGGGAAGCGAAACGCACGCGGACCGTGCCGGCCGGCGTGGCCGACGCGCTGATCGCCGACGCCGGCGTGTGGATCTGGACCCTGGAGCCCGGCTCCCACGCGATGACGGTCTATGGCGACACCACGCCCTTGGTGGCAGCGACCTGCGCACCCTCGACGATCTGGTCGCGGTGTCCCATCCGGACGACGCCGAAGACCTGATCGTCACCCTGACCACGGCCATGCGGACCGGCGTTCCGGCCGTGGTGACCAGCCGGGTGCGCTGCGTCCAGGACCGCTGGAAGCATTTCCAGTCCACCCTGCGGCCCGAGCCGGCCGGCGACGGCCAGTTCCGCGTCCACGGCCTGTCCCAGGACGTCACCGTGCTGGCCGAGGCGCGGGAGGCCTACGCCGAGGCCGACCGCCAGGCCAAGCTCGCCGAAAGCCTGGCCGGCATCGGCTACTGGCACGCCCGGACGGACACCGGGGCTTTCAGCTGGTCCGACCAGATGTACCGGATCTACGGCCTGGACCCTTCGGTCGGGCCGCCGACCATCAACTCGATCAACGCCTACTGCCACCCGGACGATCAGGCGCGGCTGGAGGCCAACCGGATCGCCGCGGGCGACCAACCCTCGCGAGATCGAAGTGCGCATCGTGCGCGCGGACGGCGAAATCCGCCACGTGCTGTCGCGCAGCATCGTGGAGCGCGACGCCCACGGCGAGAAGATCGGACGCTTCGGCACCTTGTCCGACATCACCGAGATGAAACGCGCCCAGGCCGCGGCGATCGAGAACGAGCAGCGCTACAAGTTCATCGCCGACTACGCGCCGGCCATGATCGCGCGCAACTCGCTGTACGGCGAGGTGAAGTACGTCTCGCCCGGCTCCAAGCTGGTGTTCGGCTACGAGCCCGAAGAGATGATCGCCATGTCCGCGGTGGAGATGACCCACCCGGACGACATCGGCCGGGTCGCGGCCATGATCGGCGATATGATGGACCAGGGTAAGGACCATCCGGACGAGCCGATCAGCTTCCGCGCGCGGCACAAGAACGGCGACTGGGTGTGGATCGAGAGCAACCCGAAGCTCATCCACGACCCGATCACCGGCAAGCCGATGGAGTTCATCGACGTCCTGCGCGACGTCACCCACACCAAGACCCTGGAAGCCGAGCGCGAGGAGGCCCTGAGCCGGGCCGAGGCCGCCGCCGCCGCCAAGGGCGCCTTCCTGGCCAACATGAGCCACGAGCTGCGCACGCCGCTCACCTCGATCATCGGCTTCTCGCGGCTGATGGGCGAGCGCGAGGACCTGCCGGCCGAGACCAAGCACTATTCGCGGCGGATGCTCGACGCGAGCGAGGCGCTGCTGTCGATCATCAACGACGTGCTCGACTTCTCCAAGATGGAGGTCGGCCAGGTCGCCCTGGAGCATCGGCCGCTCGAGCGTGAGCGAGCTGATCGAAGGCGCCGTCGGGCTGGTCGCCCTGCAGGCCGGCGACAAGGGCTTGCAGATCCGCACCCGCGTCGATCCCAAGGCGCCCGGCCGATCGTGGGCGACGTGCGCGCGGCTGCGCCAGGTGCTGCTCAACTTCCTCAGCAACGCGGTGAAGTTCACCGACGAGGGCTCGGTGACCATCAGCGCCATGCACCGCCACACCAAGAGCGGCCCACGGCTGAGGGTGAGGTGACCGACACCGGCCGCGGCATCGCGCGCCGAGGACATGGACCGGCTGTTCCAGCGCTTCTCCCAGGCCGACGCGTCGATCAACCGCACCCACGGCGGCACCGGGTTGGGGCTGGCCATCTCCAAGGGCATCGTCGAGCTGATGGGCGGCAAGATCGGCGTGCGCAGCCGGCCGGGCGTGGGCTCGACCTTCTGGTTCGACATTCCGCGCCGAGCCCGCCGACGGACGACGCGGGGGCCGCCGACGATCAAGTCCGAGGCGTCGAACGGCCGCTGGAGCTGCGGCTGCTGGTGGTGGACGACACGGCGGTGAACCGCGAGCTGGTGCGGCTGATGCTCACGCCCGCTGGGCCTGACCGTCGAGGAGGCCTGCGGCGGCGAAGAGGGCGTGGAGGCGGCCGTGGCCAGCCCTTCGACGTGATCCTGATGGACGTGCGCATGCCCCGCGTGGACGGGCTGGAGGCGGCCCGGCGCATCCGGGCCGGCGGCGGTCCGAACGCCTCCACGCCGATCCTTGCGCTGACCGCGGACGTGCAGCCCGAGAACTTCGACGCCTGCGGGCGGCCGGCATGGACGACCTGATCGCCAAGCCCATCGCCCCTGACGAACTGCTATCCAAGATCGCTCAATGGAGCGCCGCCGAGGCGGCGGACGACGGCTCCAAGGCCGGGCTCGCCGCCAAGGCGCTAGACGCCGGTCGGTCTCGTCGCCGGCCCTCCGCCATGGCTCGCCCGAACGATGGGTGCTACGAGCACTCACAGGGTGAGGAGCCTTCGGGAAGCGCTGGGTGACGGAACCAAACCGGACCAATGCGGCGCCCCGTGCTGGGGGCCCCTCCGCCGAGCCGCCCATTCAATGGCTGGCCCGCCGACCGCCTTGGCGCTCGCCCGTGCTCGCCCTGCTGCTGTTCGGCGGCGCCATCGCGGTCATCCATCAGAAGCTGTCGCTGCATCACTTCGGCGAGGTCCGCCGCAGCTTCGAGGCCCTGCCGGGCGGCGCCCTGGCCCTGGCCGCCCTGCTCGCCGCCGTCTCCTACGCCCTGATGATCAGCACCGAGGCCATGGCCCTGTCGATGCTGGGCAAGCGCATTCCGCTCGGACAAGTTGGCGGCCGGCCTTGATCGCCAACGCCTTCGCCAATGCGGTGAGGTTCTCCTTCGGCGCGGCGCCGGCCGTGCGCGCGCGCCTGCCCCGCCAGACGCTAAAACGCGCCGAGGTGGCGGCCGCCTCGGCGATCACGAACGTCTCGGTGACGGTCATGGCCTTGGCCGCGGCGGCGCGGGCCTGTTGATCGCCGGGCCGGAGCTGGCCGCGCGAAGCCTGGGCTCGCCGCTGCTCTGGCGGATCGCCGGCCTCGTGCTGCTGTCGCCCGCCCTGGCCTGGCTGGCGCTGTCGGTCGCCGGGCCGCTGAAGGCCCAGGTCGGCGGAGTCGAGGTCCGCACGCCCGGCCGGGCGGCGCGGCGTTGCAAATCCTCAGCGGCGTGGGG
>CAVXFP010000005.1:0-167155 GCA_963761065.1 uncultured Alphaproteobacteria bacterium
ACCATATGCCGGCGAGCGCCATCATCATCGGCGACGGGGCCGAGGCCTATCACTGGATGAACGAGGTCATCGCCCAGGAGGAGCCGGCCAGCTACATCACCCACGGCTTCCTGGGCTGTGTGGGCTTCGGGCTCGGCCTATCGATCGGCTGCCAGGTGGCGCGGCCGGACAAGCCGGTGCTGTGCCTGGCCGGCGACGGCGCCGTGGGCTTCACCATCGCCGAGCTCGACACCTTCGCCCGCCACGGCCTGCCGGTGGTGGTGGTGGTGATGAACAACCACAGGACTGGGCCGCCTCGCAGCACTTCCAGGAGATGGTCTCCCGGCCCCAACCGGGTGACCGGCACGCGGCTGGGCTCGGCGCGCTACGACGAGGTCGCCCAGGGCTTCGGCTGCGGCGGCGCCCACGTCACCGAGATCGCCCAGCTCGGCCCGGCCATCGAGGCGGCCTTCAAGAGCGGCCGGCCGGCCCTGATCAACGTCGAGGTGGACATCGAACCCCCGCCGCCCGAGTTGGCCATGCTGATGAGCCGGTAGGGCCCCGGCCTCTGGAAGAAGTTGCCCGAGCGCACGTGTACCATCTCCTTCCTGGGATCGAAGATCACGCCGATCGGATCGCCGCCCTCGGCCACCACTTTCATCTGGCGCTCCAGCATCCGGCGCTGCATGACGATGCCGCGGTCGCTGGTGGCGAGGTGCTCCTCAGAGTGCAGCGAGATCGGCCCCTGGCCGTCCTGCGCCTCGTAGTCGCCGGGCACGCGCTGGCGCTCCTCGGCGGTCTTCTCGCTCCACAGCTTGCCGTCGAGCGCCGGCGCCGCGCGGCGGCCCTGGGCCCTCCGCATCCGGCCGCAAAGGATGGGTAGTGGGTGTCGTCCACCGGACCACCAGAAGCCATGCTCGAGGGCCCCCGGCTCCAGGTCAGATGCTCGGCACGCTCATGATGTTGGGCACATCCAGTGGAGATGCGGTCGACGTTGCGGCCGTCGTCGAGGGTGCGCTGGGCCGTAGTAGATCAGCCGTCCTCGAACCTGCTTGAAGTCCACCTCGGCATCAGCGCGAACTGCGGATGGAACTGGGCGCCGGTGAAGGTCGAGTGCAGCACCTGGACATGGAACGGGTCCATCACGTTGTCGTTCATGTGCAGCCAGCTGTAGGGACCACGTCGAGCCGTGGCATCGCCGGTGCGAGCCGAAGCCAGCCGATCTGGGCGATGAATTTCTCGCGTCGCTCCAGCATTCTCCAGCACGTCCTAGCGCGGCAGCACCGGTTTCTTTCCGGCGGGGCCCATATAGGCGAATAGCATGCCGTAGCGCTCCTCCACCGGATACCACGGCTGGCGCACCTTCTCGCGGTGGCCCGCCCCTGGTTCGGCTCGCACGGCTGGTCTAGGCAGTGGCCCTCCACGTCGAACAGCCAGCCATGGTAGCAGCAGCGGATGCCCTCGTCCTCGACCTTGCCGTAGTAGAGGCGTGGTGCCGCGGTGCATGCAGCGCGGATAGAGCAGGCCCGGCCGGCCGTTGCGGTCGCGGAAGGCAATGAGGTCTTCGCCAAGGATGCGCAGCTTCTTCGGGCGTCGTGGTGACGTCTGCGGACACCGCCACCGGCTGCCAATAGCGCCGCATCAGCTCGCCGAGCGGCGTACCCGGCCCGACCTCGGTCAGCGGGTCGTTGGGGTGCGGCGCGGCCGGCCATAGGCGGTGCCTTCGAGCTTTCCTGTGGGGGCGGCGGACATGTCGTCCATTGAGCGGTCTCCCTTGTCGTTGTCTTGGCGGGCGTCAGCCCCCGCCCTTGGCGGCCACGTCGTCCGCGCTGAAGCCAAGCTGGCCGCGCCGCCAGTCGCGGACCATGAGCTGGATGTGGTCCAGGCGAGCCATGCCGCCTCCTCCGCACGGGCCTCGGTCTTGGACCGCCCCTTCGGATTTTGACTATATCAATGCAAAGGCGCGGGGCCAGCCCGGAGCGGGAGCGGATGAGCGAGCAGGACCAGTCCGAGGCGATCGAGGCGTTGGCCTCCGGCGCGGCGACCGGCGAGCCCGGGCCCCTGGCGCGGATCGACACCCACCTGTCGCACGTCTTCCTGGGAGCCGAGCGGGCCTACAAGCTGAAGCGCGCGGTGGTCATGCCGTTCGTGGACTTCTCCACACGCGAGCTGCGCCACGCCGCCTGCCTGAACGAGCTGGAGGTGAACCGCGCCTTCGCGCCGCGGCTCTATCTCGGCGTGGAGCCCCTGGCGCGGGGGCGGGACGGGGCGCTGAGGCTCGGCGGTTCGGGCGAGGCTGTGGACTGGCTGGTGGTCATGCGCCGGTTCGCGCCAGGCGCGCTTCTGGACGAGATGGCGCGGGACGGGCGGCTGGACGCCGCGCTGATCGGCCGCACGGCCGAGGCGGTGGCGAGGTTCCATGTCGGTCTCGAGCCGGCCCCCGACACCGCCGGGCCCGCCTACTACCGCGATCTCGTCGCCGGCCTGCGCAGGACGGAGGCGGACGGGGCCGCGGCCCATGGCCTGACGCCCGGGCCGGACGATCTATACGCGGGCCTAGAGCAACAAATCACCCGCCTCGCCTCCCTGATCGAACGGCGGCGGGAAGCGGGCTGGGTGCGGCGCGGCCATGGCGACCTGCACCTGCGCAACATCTGCCTGTTCGAGGGAGAGCCCACGCCCTTCGACGCGCTGGAGTTCGACCCGGCGCTCGCCACCGCGGACGTGCTCTACGATCTGGCCTTCCTGCTCATGGACCTGCGCCGGCGCGGCCTTCCGCCCTCGCGAACCTGGCGATGAACCGCTACTGGGACGCCGCCGGCCAGGAGGAGGCGGCGCTCGCGCTGCTGCCACTGTTCATGGCGCTCAGAGCCGCCGTGCGCTGCGCCGTGGCCATGGAGGCGGGGAACGCCGACGAAGCCGAGACCTACCACGCCCTGGGCCTTGAGTTACTACGCCCGGCGAGGCGCGCCTCGTCGCCGTTGGCGGGCTGTAGGGCTCGGGCAAGTCGGCGGCGGCGCGGGCCATCGCGGCGGACCTGCCGGGCCCCTGCGGGGGGCGTATACTGCGCACCGACGTGATCCGCAAAGTCGCCGAGGTGGCGAACCGGCCGAACGGCTGAGTGAGGCGGATTATGCTCCGTACGCTCGCGCAAGTCTATCAGCTGATGGTCGAGCGGCGGCCGAGGCGCTCGGCGCCGGCGCCGCCGTGATCGCCGACGCCACCTCCAGACGGGCGAGGCGCGCGCGGACATCCGGACGGCGGCCGGCCGGCGCCCTTCCATGGCCTGTGGCTGAGGGCTTCCACGGACGTGCGCGTGGCGCGGGTTTCGGCGCGCTTCGGCAATTCCTCGGACGCGGACGCCCGCGTCGCCGCCGCGCAAGTCGAGCCGAAGCTGGAGCCGGACTGGATCGTAATCACGCCGAGCCGGCGCTGGAGACGGTGGCGAAAAGCGCCCGCTGCGCGCTCGGCCTCGCCTAGCGGCCTGGGCCGCCTCGGCCTATGGATGCTGCGAGGACGCCATGACCCTGAAGAACAAGACCATCCTGATCACCGGCGCCACCGACGGTCTGGGCAAGGCCGTGGCGATGATGGCCGCCGAGGCCGGCGCGCGGTGCTGCTGCACGGCCGCGATCAGAAGAAGCTCGACGCCGTCCACAAGGAGATCGCCGTGGCCACGGGGAACAAGGACCTCGAGACCTTTCACGCCAATCTCGCGTCCCTCGCCGAGGTGCGCGAGCTGGCCGAGGCCGTGCAGGCCGAGCATCCCAAGCTCGACGTGCTGCTCAACAACGCGGGGGTGGGCCTGTTCGCCCAGGGCCAGCCGCGAAGACCAGTATGGACGGCTATGAGCTGCACTTCGCGGTCAACTACCTCGCGCCCTTCCTGCTCACGAACCTGCTGCTGCCTCAGCTGAAGGCGGCCGCGCCATCTCGGATCGTCAACGTCGCCTCGGTCGGCCAGGCGCCGATCGACTTCCAGGACGTGATGCTGGAGCGGACCTATTCCGGCTATCAGGGCTACTGCCAGTCCAAGCTGGCGCAGATCATGTTCACCATCGACCTCGCGGAGAAACTGAAAGGCTCCGGCGTCACGGTCACGGCCCTGCACCCGGCCACCTTCATGGCCACCAACATGGTCACCGGCTCGGGCATGCCGTCGCAGAGCACGGTGCAGGACGGCGCCGAACCGACCTTCCGCCTCGTCGCGGGCGAGGACGTGGAGGGTCTAAGCGGTGTCTATTTCAACCAGCTCGAGCCGGCCAAGCCCAACGCCCAGGCCGACGACGCCTCGGCCCGCGAGCGGCTGTGGGCGCTGAGCGTGCAGCTGTGCGGCCTGCCGGTGAGTTGAACGTCGCGCGGCCGGATTGACACACGGCCCGCCGGGCGCGGACCATAAATTCTAGGGCTAGGAAACAACCACAGGGCCGGATGCGGCCGAAGGACATTACATGGCGGTCAAGGACAAGGTCATCATCACATGCGCGGTGACGGGCTCCTCGCCCGTGCCGGATCACCCGGATTTCCCCAAGTCCAACGAACAGGTCGCCAACGCCGCGCTGGAAGCGGGCGAGGCCGGCGCCTCGATCATCCACGTCCATGTCCGCAAGCCGGACGGTTCGCCAATCGGTCGATCTCGACGATTACGTCGAGGTCTACAACCGCATCAAGCAGAAGAACAACGAGCTCATCGTCAACCTCACCACCGGTCCCGGCTGCAACTGGATCCAGTCCGACGAGGACCCGATGATGCCCGGCCCCGGCGCACAAGTGTTCACCGCCGAAAAGCGGCTGCAGCACATCGAGGCGCTGCGCCCGGAAATGTGCACGCTCGACATCTGCACCATGCAGATCTTCGGCACCGTCGCCATCAACACCAAGAAGATGATGACCAAGATGGGCCACATGATCCGCGACATGGGCGTGAAGCCCGAGATCGAGGTGTTCGACACCGGCGATCTGGTGTTCGCCGAAGACCTGATCGCCGAAGGCGCGCTCGATGGCCCCGGCGTCTATTCCATCGTCATGGGCACGAAATACGGCATCCCCGCCGATACCCGAAGCGATGATCTATTGCAAGAACCATCTGCCGAAAGGCGCGATCTGGCAGGGCTTCGGCATCTCCAAACACACCTGGCCGATGGCGGCGCAGTCGGTGATCCTGGGCGGCAACGTCCGCACCGGCTTCGAGGATTCCACTTACCTCGGCCCCGGCAAACAGGCGGGCTCCAACGGCACCATGGTGATGCAGGCGGTCGAACTGGTGGAGCGTCTGGGCTCGCGAGGTCGGCAACCGCCGGCGAAGCGAGGCAGGCGCTGGGCTTGGCGCAGTAGATCCCGAACCCCTTCGAGACGCGCCTAGTCTTCCCAGACGATCTTCGGAGGGGGCTTGAGGTCGGAGCCCTCGTCCAGCCGGGCGGCCACCTGTTCGGCGATGGCGATGAAGGCCTTGGCCGCGGCGCTGTCCGGGGCGGTGGCGACCAGGGGCCGCCCGTCGTCGCAGGCGGCGCGCAGGGCCGGGTCGATGGGGATTTCGCCCAGGAACGTCGCGCCCAGGACCTTGGCCGCCGCCTGCACTCCGCCGCGCCCGAAGATCTCGATGGGGGCGCCGGTCGTCGGATCGGGGAAGTAGGCCATGTTCTCCACCAGGCCCAGGATCGGCACGTGGGTCTTTTCGAACATGGCCACGGCCCGCCGCGCGTCGATCAGGGCGACCTCCTGCGGCGTGGAGACCACCACCGCGCCCGACAGGGCCACGCGCTGGGACAGGGTGAGCTGGATGTCCCCGGTGCCGGGGGGCATGTCCACCACCAGCACGTCCAGCGGCTCGGCCTCGCTGGCCCAGGCGACGTCGTTCAGCATCTGGTTCACGGCCGAGGAGGCCATGGGCCCGCGCCAGATCATCGGCGCGCCCTCGTCCACCAGCAGGCCGATGGACATCACCTTCAGCCCCCAGCCCTGCAGCGGGATCAGCTTCTTCTCGGCCGTCACCTCCGGTTCGGAATCGAGGCCGGTCATGCGCGGCACCGACGGGCCATAGATGTCCGCGTCCAGCAGGCCCGTGCGGCGGCCAATCGCCGCGAGCGCGCAGGCGAGGTTCACCGCCACGGTGGACTTGCCCACCCCGCCCTTGCCGCTGGCCACGGCGATCACGTGGGCCACGTGGAGCGGTTTCAGCCCGGTGGGCGTCGCGCCCTGGGGGGCGGCCTGGGCCTGGGCTTCGGGCGACAGCCGCGCCCCGCCCCGGCGCAAGCGCACCGTGCCAGGGGGGACAGGATCGTGAGTATGGGTGTGCGGCGGCGTGCGTCCGGGCGCCTCTGCGGGGCGCGCGGAGGCGCCGGGGGCGGCCTCGGCGGTCAGCACCACCTGCACCCGCGTCGCGCCATCCAGGGCCTTCAGCGCCGCCTCGGCTTCGTCGCGCACGGGGGCGTAGGCTGGCGCATCGGCGGCGGCGACCTCCATCATGAACCCGGCCTTGCCGTCGCCGGCGACCAGGCCCTGGACGAGCCCGGCTTCCACCAACCCCTTGCCGGACTTGGGGTCCTTGACGGCGTTCAGGGCCTTGATGACGGCGCTGCGTTCTGGACCGCTCATATGAACGCGCCTTGGATAGAGTGCGGATGGTGCAAAGCGTGCACTTGGCTCATTCGAACGCCCCCGGGCCGGCGATCAGCGCGCGCACCTCGTGCAGGCTGTCGGCGATACGCACGCACAGGCTGCGCATCTCTTCGGTGGGGTCGAGCAGGTCGGGGACCATGACCGTCATCATACCGGCGCCGTGGGCGGCGCGCACACCATTGTGGGAATCCTCCAGGGCGAGGCAGTGGGCGGCCATGACGCCAAGGCGCTCGGCGGCCTTCAGATAGGGGTCCGGGTTGGGCTTGCCGCGCTTGTAATCGCCACGCGCGATCACGGCGTGGAAGCGCTCCGTCAGGCCGTGATGACCGAGCTGCTGGCGCACGTGCTCGTGCGGAGACGACGTCGCGATCGCCCGCGGCAGGCCGGCGACATCCAGATGATCGAGGAGTTCGACAACGCCGGCCTTCAGGCTCACGCCCGCGTCCATCAGAGCCTCGTAATGGCCGTCCCATGTGCTCCACAGGTCTTCGATGGAGACGCCCGGACCGACGTGGGCCTGCAGGATCTCCCGGCTGACCACGCCCGGCGTGCCGATCATCCGTCCATAGACCTCCATCGGAACATCATGGCCGTGCAGGGCGGTGGCCGCGAGAAAGGCGTCGCGCGCGGCCGCCTCGGTGTCGATCAGCAGGCCGTCCATGTCGAACACCACGGCCTTGACCGGGCGGGGCAGGCTCACGCTGCGAACTCCTCTAAGCGGTAGCCCTGGAAATATAGGAGCGCGTCGAGGTCCGCGTGATCCACCCGCGCGTCGGCCTGGGCCGCCGTGATCGGCTTGGCGCGATAGGCGACGCCCAGGCCCGCCGCCTCGATCATGCCGAGATCATTGGCGCCGTCGCCTACGGCCATGGAGGCAAATAGGGGCTGGTTCAGCGCCGCGCTCTCCTCGTTGAGGGCGTCCAGCTTGGCCTGGCGGCCCAGGATCGGCTCGCCCACCTCGCCGGTGAGCCGGCCGGCGGCCTCCTTGAGCCAGTTGGCCCGCGCGGCGTGGAAGCCTGCCGCCTCGGCCACCTTCAGGGCGAAATGGGTGAAGCCGCCGGTCACCAGCACGCAGCGCGCGCCGTTCGCGGCCATGGTCTGCACCAGCGTCCGCGCGCCGGGGTTCAGCCGCACGCGCTCTTCATAGCAGCGCTCCAGGTCCGCCAGCGGCAGGCCGGCGATCATCGCCACCCGTTCGCGCAGGGCCGCCTCGAAGGGCAACTCCCCGCGCATGGCCCGCTCGGTGATGGCCGCGACGCGGTCCTTCACGCCGGCGAAGTCGGCCAGCTCGTCCAGGCACTCGCAGCTGATGATGGTGGAGTCCATGTCGGCCACGAACAGGGTCTTCCTGCGTCCCTCGGCGGGCTGCACGCAGACGTCCACCGGCAGCTCATGCACGCCGTCCCGGGCGGCGCGGCGCAGGACGGGCAGGGCGTCGTCCGGCGCCTCGACCGCCATGTCGATGGCCGGCGGGCCGAGCAGCTGGGGCGCGAGCAGCGTCGCTCCCGCCGAGGCGAGCGCCTGGGCGACGCGGCTCTGCGCCAGATGGACGGCGCCGAGATCGGGGCTGACGAGGGTGACGGCGAAACGCATGGGCGGCGGTTAGACCGCCAGCCGCCAACTCGCAACGGCTCCTTGTCCTCCGCTCATTCCCGCGAAAGCGGGAACCCGGGTTTTTTTCCGTGTCTGAAACGCCAGCGCCTTTCGATAAAACACCTGGGTCCCTGTTTGCACGGGGATGAGCGGATTTGAAGAATGGCCGTGACAGACCCCTCCATCCATCTGATCGCTGGGCCGACCGCGAGCGGCAAGTCGGCGCTCGCCCTGCGGCTGGCCGAGGCGCTGGGCGGGGAGATCGTCAACGCCGACGCCTCGCAGGTGTACTGCGACTTGCACATCCTTTCGGCCCGGCCGTCGCCGGATGAGGAGGCGCGGGTTCCGCACCATCTGTTCGGAACCGTGGACGCGGCGGAGGCCTATTCCACCGGCAAGTGGCTGACGGCGGCGACGGCGGCGCTGGCCGACATCGCCGCGCGGGGGCGCCCCGCCATCGTGGTCGGCGGCACGGGGCTCTATTTCCGGGCGCTGACCGAGGGCCTGGCGGACGTGCCCCCGGTCCCGCGCGAGGCCCGCCGCGCGGCGGCCGAGGCGTTCGAGCGGCTGGGCGAGGCGGCCTTCCGCGAGGCGCTGCGGGCCCGCGACCCGGCGGCTGCAGCGCGCATTTCTCCCGGCGACCGCCAGCGGCTTTGCCGGGCGTGGGAGGTTCTTGAGCATACAGGCCGGGCGCTTTCCGACTGGCAGGCGGCGTCCGCCGGCGCCTTGGAGCCCGGATCGTGGCGCGCCGTGGTGCTGGAGCCGCCGCGCGGGGAGCTTTACGCCCGCTGCGACGCGCGGGTGCTGGCGATGGTGGAGGCCGGTGTCTTGGATGAAGTCCGCGCCCTGCTCGCCCGGGGCCTCGATCCCATGCTGCCCGCGATGAAGGCCGTGGGGGTGCGCGAGTTCGGGGCCCACCTGCGCGACGAGACCAGCCTGGATGAAGCGATCGCCGCCGCCCAGCAGGAGACCCGCCGCTACGCCAAGCGCCAGCTCACCTGGCTGCGCAACCAGACGCCGCAGTGGGAGCGGGTGGCTGCAGATGTCGATGTCAGATCACTCGCCGGAACATAACCTCGTCACCCTCGCCCTTGTGGCGAGGGCCCGGAATCGAGGCGCTTGGGATTTGTCTGGGATGTCAGCGCTTATGGGTCCTCGGGACAAGCCCGAGGATGACGGCCATTCGGCCCGTCACCTTGACCCTTTCTCAACCTCGTGGCATCAGGTTGGCTTCGAACTGGAGAATCGCCGTGCGCGCCAACCTCGTACTTACGGAGCGACCGACCCCGGCCTGAGCCTCGCTCAGGACGCCGGATGACGTCGGTCGCTTGCCAAGGCCCCTCGCAGGGCCTTTTTTCTTGCCCGAAATCCGAGACCAGCCAATGACCGTCCACAAGACCATCGAAGCCGACGCCCCCGAAGCCCAGAGCGAGACCATGACCGGCGCGGAAATGGTCGTGCGCGCGCTGCTCGACCAGGGCGTGGACACCGTGTTCGGCTATCCGGGCGGGGCGGTGCTGCCGATCTACGACGCCATCTTCCACCTGGAGGCCAAGAACCAGGCGCGCCGCCGCTGCGCCACATCCTGGTCCGCCACGAACAGGGCGCCACCCACGCCGCGGAGGGCTATGCCCGCTCCACCGGCAAGCCCGGCGTGGTGCTGGTCACCTCCGGCCCGGGCGCGACCAACGCGGTCACCGGCATCGTCGACGCGCTGATGGACTCCATTCCCCTGGTGGTCATCACCGGCCAGGTGGCCACCCACCTGATCGGCTCGGACGCCTTCCAGGAGGCCGACACCGTCGGCATCACCCGCTCGTGCACCAAGCACAACTACCTGGTGAAGCGGATCGAGGACCTGCCCCACGTCCTGCACGAGGCCTTCCACATCGCCACCTCCGGCCGCCCCGGCCCGGTGGTCATGGACATCCCCAAGGACATCCAGTTCACCCGCGGCGAGTACGTCGGCCCGGCCCAGGCGCGCCACGCCCATAACTACAGCCCGCGCACCAAGGGCGACGCGGCGCAAGATCGCCGAGGCGGTGGAGCTGATCGCCAAGCGCCAAGCGGCCGATCTTCTACACCGGCGGCGGGGTCATCAACGCGGGTCCCCAGGCGCGCCGAGCTGCTGCGCGAGCTGGCGCCACGAGACCGGCGCGCCGGTCACCTCCACCCTGATGGGCCTGGGCGCCTTCCCGGCCGCCGATCCCCAGTGGCTGGGGATGCTGGGCATGCACGGCTCCTTCGAGGCCAACAACGCCATGCACGACTGCGACGTGATGGTGTGCCTGGGCGCGCGCTTCGACGACCGGGTGACCGGCCGGCTGGACGCCTTCTCGCCGGCCTCCAAGAAGATCCACGTCGATATCGACCCGTCCTCGATCAACAAGAACGTGCTGGTGGACGTCGGCATCATCGGCGACGTGGGCGAGGTCATGGCCGCCATGCTGCAGGCCTGGCGCGCGGGCCGGCACAAGAAGCGCCGACCTGTCCGCCGTGGAACCGCGAGATCGACGCCTGGCGCGCCCGCAAGGGCTTCGCCTATCGCCACGATCCGACAGATGATCAAGCCGCAGTACGCCATCGAGCGGCTGTACGAGCTGACCAAGGGCCGCGACGTCTACATCACCACCGAAGTCGGCCAGCACCAGATGTGGGCGGCCCAGTTCTTCCGCTTCGAGGAGCCGAACCGCTGGATGACCTCCGGCGGGCTGGGCACCATGGGCTATGGCCTGCCGGCCGCCGTCGGCGTGCAGGTGGCGCATCCGGGGAGCCTGGTCATCGACATCGCCGGCGACGCCTCGGTGCAGATGACCATGCAGGAGATGTCCACGGCGGTTCAGTTCGACCTGCCGATCAAGATCTTCATCCTGAACAACGAATGGATGGGCATGGTGCGCCAGTGGCAGCAGCTGCTGCACGGCGAGCGCTATTCGCACTCCTATTCCGAAAGCCTGCCGGACTTCGTGAAGCTGGCCGAGGCCTATGGCGGCGTCGGCATCCGCGCCGAGCATCCCGGACGAGCTGGACGCCAAGATCATGCAGATGATCGACACGCCCAGGCCCGTGCTGTTCGACTGCCGGGTGACAAAGGACGAGAACTGCTTCCCGATGATCCCGTCCGGCAAGGCCCACAACGAGATGATCCTGGGCGACTCCGGCGTGGATCTCGACAAGGCCATCGACGACGAAGGCCGGATGTTGGTGTAGGTCCAGACCATGCCCCCACGCGTCGACCAGCCTATCGAAAAACGCACCTTCGCGGTGATCGTGGACAACGAGCCCGGCGTGCTTGCGCGCGTGGTCGGGCTGTTCTCCTCGCGCGGCTACAACATCGAGAGCCTGACGGTCGCCGAGACCGACCCCAGGCGGCACATCTCGCGCATCACCATCGTCACCGACGGCACCGCCCTGATCCTGGAGCAGATCCAGGCCCAGCTGGAGCGCATGGTCTCGGTGCGCGAGGTGCACGACGTCACCTCCGACCCGCTGGGCCTGGAGCGCGAGCTGGCCCTGGTGAAGGTGCGCTGCACGGGCGTCGAGCGGGCCGAGGCCCTGCGCATGGCCGAGATCTTCCGCGCCCGGGTGGTGGACACCACCCGCGAGAGCTTCGTGTTCGAGCTGACCGGCGCGCCCTCCAAGATCGACAAGTTCATGGATCTGATGACGCCGCTTGGCCTGGTGGAGCTGTCGCGCACCGGCGTGCTGTCGATCACCCGCGGCGTCGGCGAAACCTGACGCGTGTCGGCCGCGGGCGAGGCACGCGGCGGTTGACGTGCGGTGCGCGGATTGCCAGAGTTGGTCAACGAAATGATGAGGTTCCCATGCTCGCGAGCGTAATCGCCATCATGGCCGCCGCCGTGGCGGCCGGGTCCGAAGGCCAGGCGCAGACCAATAAGGCGGAGTTTCCCGCCGCCGTATCCCAGCCCGCTCCGCGCCCGGCTGAGGATCCGGACAAGGTGATTTGCCATACCGACGAAGTCACCGGTTCGCGCTTCAAGCAGCGGGTCTGCCACACCCGGCGGGAGTGGGACGAAATGAGCGCCAACGCCGACAAGACCATGAAACTGATCAACGAACGCGCATTTGGCGCCTCCGCACGGGCGGCGGCCTCAGCGGCCAGTAAGGCCCCTTCCAGTCAGACCTCGATGCACCTATATTCAGGGGGTTCGGCTTCGGTCGGACTATGGAGATAAACGCGCGCGAAATAAGCGATCTGGACCCGGGTGCAATTCCCGGCGGCTCCACCAACCTCTTTGCTCGGGTTATCGCCGGGCTGAAAGACTAAAGGTTTCTGGGGGGCCGATTAGTTTCGACAGGCGTCTAAAGGCGTTGCTTTCTCCCGGAAGGCCTACCGTCATCGGGCCTTTATCTAAATGCGAACGATAACTTCGCTGAAGAGTATGCGATCGCCGCGTAATGCGGTGCTGAGCGCACTCAGACTAAAGTCCTAGGGGTTCAGATCCCTGGGCGGGGCCTGGAGGGAGCCTGGCAACAGAATCCCTCCACCTACCTCATTCCATTCCTGGGGGGGCCTGGCGCCGGAACCCCTCCACTTCATCCTTTCGCTCATTCTGCGATTCCGCACCGCGGCGCCTTTGCGCGGACCCTGGCGCGCGGTAACCTTGTGGCCCTCATTCAGTCGCCCGAGCCATGGCCCAAGACACCGAGCCTCCCCCCAACGACGAGATGGACTATGCGGCCATCGAACAGGACGCCCTGCGCGGCGTCGTGAAGATGTCCCTTAAGCGCGCCGCCACGCCGCCCGGCCTGCCGGGCGCGCACCATTTCCGCATCACCTTCAGGACCCGCGCGCCCGGGGTCTCCATGCCGCGCGACCTGCTCGGCCAGTATCCGGAGGAGATGACCATCGCCCTGCAGCACCAGTTCTGGGACCTGGCGCCGGGCGAGACCTTCTTCGCGGTGACCCTGAAGTTCAACGGCCAGCCCAAGCCGCTGTCGGTCCCCTATGCGGCCGTCACGCGCTTCTACGACCCGAGCGTGGGATACCTGCTGCAGTTCGATCCGCCCGCCGGCGAGTCCGACGAGGCGCCGGAGGCCGAGCCGGCCGAGGTCGACGCCGAAGCCGAAACGTCCGCCCCCGCCGAGGCTGCCGCGTCCGACGGCCAGGCGCAGGAGCAGACCAAGATCGTGTCGCTGGATCAATTCCGGAAGAAATGACCCGCAAGGCGCCGGCTTGGCGCCTTCGTCTCGCCCCCGCGATGCGCGATGCGGCTCGACAATAAGGGCTAAACCCCCGCCGTTCTGAGCGGAGCATGAGTGAATGGCATTTCGAGGCGGACCTCTGCTGGCCGCGCTGATCTTCGTCGCGGCGGTGCTGACCGGCGGCGACGGCCGTGCGCAGGCCCCCGCTTTGAAGGCCCCTGCCTCAAGGGCTCCGGCCGCGCCCGCGCCGTCCCGGTCAGGGCCGCTGGCTGCGCGACCAGGCGGTTCCGCCCGCCGAGCTGGAGGCCTTCGTGGACGGGATCGCCGCCGAGGCCATGGCCCGCGACCATGTCGCCGGCGCCGCCGTGGCGGTGGTGCAGGACGGTCAGGTGCTGCTGCAGAAGGGCTATGGCGTGGATCGCCTCGGCCCGGCGCGCGCCGTGGACCCTGGGCGCACCCTGTTCCGTATCGGCGGGATCACCCGAACCTTCACTTGGATCCTGCTGATGAAGGAGGTCGAGGCCGGGCGGATGCGCCTCGATGGGCCCGTCAACCTCTACCTGCCCCAGGCCGACCAGATCCACGACCAGGGCTATCGCCGGCCGATCCTGCTGCGCGACCTGATGACCGAGTCGCCCGGGTTCGAGACGCGCCAGTTCGGCCAGGCCATCGAGCGCCGCCCCGACCGCATCCGCGCGCTGGGCGCCTATCTGCGCCAGGAGCGTCCCCGCCGCGTGCGCCCGCCCGGCGACGCGCCCACGGTCTCGGACTATGGCGTCGCGCTGGCCGGAGAGGCCCTGACCACGGCGACGGGCTACACCGTCCAGGCCCTGATGGAGGGCCGGATCGCCGCGCCGCTCGGCATGACGCGCACCACCCTGCGCGAGCCCTATCCGCCTGACGCGGACCTGCCCGCGCCGATGAACGCGAACCTGGCCGGCGACGTCTCGCAGGGCTTCCACTGGACCGGCTCGCGCCTGCGGCCCATGCCGTTCGGGTACATGACCCAGCTGGCGCCGGCGACGTCGGGCTCGTCCACCGCCTCGGACATGGCGCGCTACATGCTGGCGATCCTGGGCGACGGGACGCTGGACGGGGCGACGATCTACAGCCCCGCCCTCGCCGCGGACTTCCGCACGCCGATCCCCGGCGGCCCGCCCGGCGTTCCGGGCTGGGCGCACGGCTTCCTGCAATACCGGCTGCCCGGCGGGCTGGAGGGCTACGGCCAGGACGGCGACACCCTGTCCTTCCACGCCCGCATGGTCACGATCCCGGGGCTAAATCTCGGCGTCTTCGCGGTGACCAACACCGACACGGGCGCGGCCTTCATCCAGTCGCTGCCGGGCCGGATCGTGCAGCGCTTCTATGCGCCGCCGCCGACGCGCTATGGGCCCTCGACCTGGCTGATCCAGAACGCCGACGCCTTCCGGGGAACCTATCTGGCCACCTCGCGGGCCTATCGGGGCCTGGAGCAGTTCGCCGATCTGCTGCTGCACGGACCGGTGAAGGTGCGCGTCGACGCCGACGGCGCCCTGACAACGCCCGGCCCCTATGGCCCCCGGCGCTGGACGCCGGTTCCCGGCTCGACCCTCGACAGTCCCTATGTCGCCTTCCGCGAGGTCGGCGGGCCTCAGACGCTGGTGTTCCAGATGCGCGATGGCCGCGCCCGGCGCTGGTTCGACCCCTCGGGCAAGCGCGCCTACGAGCGCTCGGGGGTTCTCTCCAGCGTCCGTCTTATGGCGCTGCTGGCCTTCGCCACGGCCGCCGCGGCGCTGGCGGCGATCGCCGGCCTGTTCGCCCGCAGCCGCCGCGAGATCCCGCCAGACCAGCATTCAAGGCCGCGCGGACGGGGCGCAGATCTCCGGCGCGGTGCTGTGGCTGGTCGCCATCGGCTGCTTCTGGGTGTGGACCGGCCAGGCGTCGGACCCGGCCGAGCTGGCCTACGGCTGGCCTGGGGCGTGGCTGATCACCGCGTCCGCCAGCGCGGCCGTGGCGGCGGTACTGACGGCCATGTGCCTGGGCCTGTCGCCCATGGTCTGGCGCGGCGGGCGGCGGTTGGACAGCTGGACCGCGGCGCGCAAGGCGCGGTTCACCGTCACCACCCTGATCTTCACCCTGTTCGCGGTGCTGCTGGGCCTGTGGGGCGCGCTGGAGCCGTGGTCGCGCTAGGGTGAGTTCGCCCCCAATCCTTCGTCATCCCGGCCGAAAGCCCGCGCCAGCGGGGTGTAGGGCCGGGACCCAGGGGCGGCGCGGCTGAACTCTGGGTCCCGGATCGGCCTTCCAGGCCGTCCGGGATGACGAGCAATTTGTGATCCGATTGAAAGTCAGGCGCTTGTGTAGGGCTCGCAGGACGTTGCGCCGCCCTGGCGATCCAGCACCGAGGTCAGGGTCTCGAAGCCCCTGGCGGAGGGCGCGCGGCGGGGGATCCCCAGGCCGCGCACCGTGGTCGCGCCGGCGCCGGCCAGCAGCTTCAACGGGATCGCCTCGCCCTCCGTGTCGCCGAACACCCCCTGGCCCCGGCCCGTCCACAGCTCGAAGCTCACCAGCCGGCCCTCGCCCAGGAAGCGCGCCAGCGCCGGCAGGTCCGCCGCCCAGCTCTCCAGGCCGCGCCCCGACGCCGCGCCACGCACATGCAGGTCCTTGGGCGTCAGCAGGACGCGGACGTTGCGCTCCAGCGCCGCGGGATCGGCGGCCAGGTCCTCCGCGTCGATCACATAGGCCAGGTCCGCCGCGCAGGCCCGGAAGGCGCGGCCGAGGGTCATGACCAGATATCCGTCCGCCCGGGCCTTGGCGACGGCCTCGGGATCGGCGTCTTCGCCGGCCAGCAGCCACGGCCGCTCGGCGCGGCCCTCGCCGGCCAGCCAGTCGGCGATATCGGCCGGCGGCTTCGTCCGCAGGCCTGCGGAGGCCGGCCGGCGGGCAGGCCCAGCGCCGCCTCCCAGCGGGGCGCGACGGCCTGGGCGGACCAGTTCGCCTCCAGATAGGCGCGCGCGCCGGCGGCCTTGGCGCGGGCCGTCCTCGGGGCGCAGCAGCACGCTCTCCAGGCCCGCGGCCCAGTCGTCGATGTAGGCGAAGGGCGCGAACTCCCGGTAGCTGTCCAGGGCGTCGGCCACGACCGGGACGCCGGCCGACAGGACCAGGCTCAGGCGGTTGTGGGTCTTGGCCGCCACGAAGGGGTTGTCCGACAGGGGGATGATCACGGCGTCCGCCGCGCCCAGCTCGGCGTCGAACCGGTCGGGCGTCCACGGCGCATAGCGGACGGGCGCGACGAACCCCTGAGCGAACAGTTCGTCGAACCGCTCGCGGCTGTCGCTGCACACCACGATCTCGAACGGCCGCTTGGCGAAGGCCTCGGCCAGGGCGTCGCGGATCAGGAGCAGGTCGCCCATGCCCGCCGGCGCGTTGGGCGAGCCGTGCCGGCCGAACCACAACAGCCGCGCGGGCCGATCCAGCGGCGTCGGCGCCCCGGCCTGGTCCTGGCCTGCTCATAGACGTCCGGGGCAATGGCCGGCGTCGTATCCAGCCTCGCTTCGCGCCGCACCGCCTCGGCGAGCACGGGGGTGGAGCAGACCACCGCGTCGGCCAGGCGAATCATGTCGATCAGTTTGCGCCGGCTCTGCCTCGTACTTGGGCAGGCGTTCGGGATTGTGGAAATGGTCGTCGCACAGGTCGAGGATCACCCGCTTGCCCGCCGCCTTCAGCCGCCGCGCGAGCTGGATGTCCCGCGCGCCATAGGCCTTGGAGAACACCACGGCGTCACAGGCGTCGAACCGCGCCGGCCGGTAGAGCTCCACCGCGTGGCCGCGCGCGCGCAGGAACGCCATGGGCTCCAGCACGCGATATCGAAGCTCGCGACGGCCGGGTCTTCGGTGCGGGCCTTGAAGGCCAGGATCATCCGCCGCCCTCTCGAACGCTCAATTCTAGCCTCACGGGAGAGGCCGCTGCAATCGCGCGGCAAATCTGCCATGTTCGGGGCCGACGCACCAAGACCGGAGCTCATGGCCTCCAATCGATCCTTGAACGCCGCGCCCGACGCGCCGGCCGAGCCGCCAAGCCGCCCGCCGAGGCGGACGAGATCGCGCGCCTGAAGGGCGAGGCCGAGCGCTGGCGCGCCGCCGCCCGCCGCACCGCCGACGAGATCGGCGAGGCCGCCCGCGCGGCCGTGCAGCGCTTCGAGGCCCAGACCGCCGAGCTGTCGCGCGCCCTGGACGAGGCCCGCGCCGAGACCGATCTCGCGCGCCGCCGCGCCACGGCCCTCACCCGCGAGCGCTACGCCGCCATGCTGGCGATGGAGAAGGCGCATCGGCGGGCGGAGGCCTTGAAGGCCCGCGTGCTGCGCAGCGAGGGCCGGCGGCTGAGGATGGCCGCCTCGTGGTACTGGCGCGCCGCCGCGCCTGTGCGCGCGCTGGGCCGCGGCCTGGAGCCCCTGTTGAAGTCGGGCGCGCGGTTCCGCCGGCGGCTGCTCGGCCGGCGCGTCGGCGGCTAGGGCGGGCCGGTGACCCTTCGCGGCGCGGTGACGGGGATCGAGGACGGCGCCCTGGTCGGCTGGATCGCCGTGGGGCCCGGCGCCGAGGTTCCCGAACTGGAGGCCCTGGCCGACGGCGAGGCGCCCTTCGCGAAGACGCGGCCGCGCCCTTCGGCCGACGGGCGGCTCTGCTTCTCCTTCCCCATCCCCAAGCGCCTGCGCGACCGCAAGATCCGCTTCCTGGACGTGCGGCCCGTGGGCGTGGACGCGCCCTTGCCGGGCGGGCCGGTCGCGTTCGACGGTGACCTGCTCAAGACCTCCGGCGCATGGGAGGCGGCCATGCGCGCGGCCGACCCGGCGCGGGCCTGGACCGGCGGGCCGGCCCCTCCGCCCCCTTCGCGCCGAGGGGGCGGTGCTGATCCAGGGCCCCGACGTCGTGGCCGGCTGGGCCTTCGATCCCGACGCGCCGGAGACGCCCGTGCGCGTGGAGATCCTGGCCGGCGAGGCGCTGGTCGCCCAGGTGAGGGCCGATGGGCCCAGTCCCGTTGGGCCAAGTCCCGACGCGCCGTCCTCCGCTTGCGGCTTTTCCATCGACCTGTCGGCCCTCCTGCGCCGGGGCCCTCACGCCCTGACCGTGCGGGTGGAAGGCGCCGACGCGCCGCTTGCCGGCGGCCGGTTCTCGGTCGGCCCCTTCGCCCTGGACGGGGAGGCGCCACCGACGGCTATCTGGCGTGCGGCGGAGGACCACGCGCTGCTCTCCGCCCTCGCCGCTGGAAAGCGCGGCGCTGGACGGCGCGCGCATGCCGCCCGAGCGTCTGGTCAGCCGCCTGGTCAACCGCCTGCGCCGCGAGCGCGCCGCCTTCGAGGCCGCGCCGCCCGGGTCGGCCGTGCTGATCGACCTGGACGGGGACGACGATCTGGCGGCGCTGTGGGCGCTGCAATCCTGCCCGGCCGCCGCCATCGTGCGCCCGGCGGGCGACGCCGAGGCGATCCGCGCGGCGGCGTCGGGCGCGGACTACGTCTTCCTCGGCCGGGCGGGGGACCGGCTGCATCCCTCGGCGGCGGGCGTCGTGGCGCGCCTGGGCGGGCCGGACGTGGTTTCCTGGCCCCGGTTCTGCGCCGATCAGGCGCGGGCGGGAGCGCCCGGCGTGGTCCTGCGGCGGCCGGCCTTCGATCCCATCACCGCGCGATCCGGCGCGGTCACGGACACGACCCTGGCGGTCAAGGGCGCGGTCCTGGCCAAGGCGCCGGACGCGGTGTTGCAAGCCTTGGCCGACGGCCGGCTGCATCCGCTGTATTTCTGGCTGGCCGGACGGGGCCTGGACTGGCGCGATTCATCCCGAGGCCCTGACCACGAGCCTGGGCGAGCCGCCGGCCGCCTACGCCGCGAGCAGTTCGCGGCGGACGAGGCGATCTACCGCCAGATCCTCGCCGAAGAGGGCGGCGAGTTCAGCCTGCGAGGCGGCCGCGCCCGACCTGCCCTTCCCCTATGTGCTGGTTCCGGCCCGGCGGGCGTCCAAGGTCAGCGTGCTGGTTCCCTTCCGCGACCGGGCGGACCTCACCTTGCGCTGCGTCGCCTCGCTCGCCCGCCAGCGGCTTTCGGGCGAACTGGAGCTGGTGCTGATCGACAATCGCTCCACGCCCGAGCAGGCCCGCAAGGTGGAGGCCGGCGCGCGCGGCCTTCTGGGCGACGCGCGCGTGCAATTCATCGCCTATGACGCGCCCTTCAACCACGCGGACCAGAACAACGTCGCCGCCGAGGCCGCGACCGGCGAAGTCGTGGTGATCTGCAACAACGACATCGCCCTGCTCGATCCCGCCGCCCTGGAGCAGCTCGCGGCCTGGGCGCTGCGGCCGGGGATCGGCACGGTGGGCTGCCGGCTGGAGAACCCCGAGCGGGCGGCCGGGTCCTATGGCCACGTGATCCCTGCCGGGACGCGACGACCGTTCAGGCCCCTGCTCGTGGAGAACCCCGACCCGGCCTATGGCCGCTTCGTCCACGCGGTTCCCGGAAACACCATGGCCCTGGCGGCCATGGATCGGGCGCGGTTCCTGGAGCTCGGCGGCCTGGACTCGGTTCGGTTCCCCATCGGCTATGACGACACCGAGTTCATGCTCCGCTGCGCCGAGCGGGGGCTCACGCATCTCGTATCTCGGCCACGTGGAGGCGGAGCACCGACGCGGCGCCTCGCGCACCGGCGACGACGAGAGCCTTGCAGGCCCTGTGGATCGCCGAGCGCTACTGGGGCCACGGCTTCGACCGCTTCCGGCAGCTGGTGCGCGAGCCTGTAGGCCGTGGCGAGGGGCCGGACGCCGGCCTTCGCGCCCGCGCCGAGATGCGGTCGATGCGCGAGGCCCTGGAGGCGGCGCTGGACGCCGGCCGGGCGGCAGAGGCGGCGCGCGGCGACCTCGCTGGCCTGGGCGGGGAGGGCTGAGCGGCCGTGGGCGCGGCGCTATTCAAGATGCCTGGCGGCTGGCGCGCCCCGGCGCTGGCTGACCGCACGGCGCTGTATCCCGCGCTGTATCTCGGCGCGGACATCCGCCGGGAGGTCTCCCGGACGAATGGCGCGACGCGTCAGCCCGCGTGCTGGTCGCGGACGGGCGCCTGACGGATGACGAACGCGCCCTGATCGATGCGTCGCGGGGCCGGCTGGTCCTGGTCGACCAGGGTGGTCTGTATCCGGAAGATCGCGCCTTCGCGGAGGCGCAGGGCTGCCTGATCGTCGCCTTCGCGGACGCGGGGCCGTTGGCCACGCCGCCGGGCGCCGGGGTCAGGGCCGTGACTGGCCTCGCGGCCCGGGCGGCGGAGGATGGGCTGCTGCGACGCAAGCTGGCCGCGCTCGGGGGGGCGGTGTCGATGTCGCCCTCGAGCGCGCCGGGCGGCTCCGCCGTGCTGGTGGCGCAAAGCGCGGACGCGGTGCGAGGAGTGCTGCCCGCCGTGCGGGACGGCCGCTTCGCGCCGGGCGGGCCGGTTCTGGTCGCCGCGCCGGACGAGGCGCTGGAGGAGATCGCGGGGATCGCGGGCGTCGATCGCGGTCTCGCAGGCCGATCCGCGCCTCTTGGCCCTGATCCAGGAGGCCCCGGTGGTGCTGTGCGCCCTGGGCGAGGCGGCGCCGAGATTGCCCGCGCCCCGGCCAGTGGGTCCGCACCGCCCTGTTCCACGGCGTTCCCGTGGTGGCGGCCTCGCACCCATCCATCGACGCCCTGGCGGACCTGTGCGTCATCGACGACTGGGAGCGGGGCCTGGGCCTGTACACCCGCGCGCCGCTGGAGCGGCTGAAGGCCTCCGCCCGGGCCCAGGCGCGCCTCGCGGGCGAGGTGGAGCCCGCACATGTCACGGCCGAATGGCGCGCGCTGCTGACCGATGCGGCCAAGGGCGGGCGACGGGTCGGCCGCCGCCGGGCGCCGCCGCAGCTGCTCGTCCTGATCGACATCCACCAGGACCTGGACGTGTTGCTGCCCATCCTGCTGGCCCTGAAGGCGCGCGGGTCGGCGCGCCTGCGGATCGTGGTCTCCGATTGGCTGGTCGAGGATTCCCCCGGGTTCTGCGCGAACTCTCCGCACACGGACTGGACGCCGAGGTGCTGGCCCGCGAGGCGATCCGGCGCGGAGAGACGCCCGAGCTGGGGGCCGCCTGCGCGGTGCTCGCCGCCGCCGACGCCACGGTGCGCGCGCACAAGGCGGGCCACACGCTAGTGACCCGCGCCCGGGCCAAGGGCCTGCCGACCTTCACCGTCCAGCACGGCTTCGAGAACATCGGCCTCACCTATGCGGACGACCTGCACGGGACGGACGTGCGATTCGCGGCGGAAACGGTGTTCACTTGGTGCGCGCCCGAGGCCCTGGCGGCGTGGGTTCCGGCCGAGACCCGGGCGGCCGTCACGCCCGTGGGCAGCCCAAAGGCCGCGCCCCCGCCGGGTCGTGCCCTGAAGCTCGATGGCGACTGGGCGTTGATCGTGGGCGTGTTCGAGAACCTGCACTGGGCGCGGTTCGACGACGACTATCGTACACGGATGATCGCGGACCTCGCCCGCGCGGCGGCGGCGCGGCCCGAGGCGCTGTTCCTGGTCAAGCCGCACCACGCCGGCCGCTGGATGTCGAAGCATCGGGACCGCTTGCCGGACTTGCCCAACCTCTATGTGATCGACCCGCTGGACCCGACCTTCGAGCCCTACACCGCGCCGGCCCTGCTCTCGGCGGTGGACGTGGCGATCACCACCCCCTCCACCGTGGCGGTGGACGCGGCGCGGGCGGGGCGGCCCGTGGCGGTGATCGGAAACGGCCTGGACCTGCCGCTCTACGCGCCCCTGCCGATCCTGCGCGCCTATGAGGACTGGGACCGGTTCCTGGGGGATCGCGGCCTGAACTGGATGAGCGACAACGAGGCCTTTCTCGCCCGCGCGCTGCTGCCCGGGCGGGCGGACCACCGCATCGCCGCGCGCATCGAGGCCGCGCTCGAAGCCAAGGCGGCGAACCGCTGGAAGCCTAGGAAGGTTTCGGCGCCGGCGTGATCCTCAGCCGGGGCAGGCGCCGGCGGCGGAAGTCCCGCGCGGCGATCCTGATCGTCCGCATCAGCGCGCGCGCGAACCGGCGCTCCGCGGACGGATAATTCCATTTGGGCGCCGGCGGATCGGCCTCGCCATAGGCCCGCAGCAACGCCGCCAGAGCTTGCGGATCGTCCGGTGCGAAGAGCAGGGCGTGGCGTCCGAGCTGTTCGCGGTGCACCGGGATGTCCGAGGCCAGCACGGGCCGGCCCAGGGCCTTGGCGTCCTCCACCACCGTAGACCAGCCTTCGCACAGGGACGGCTGGACCACCGCGACCGCGCCCTTGATCAGGCCGAGCTGGTCGCCGCGCGGCAGGAAGCCGAGGAACCGCGCGCGGTCCTGCACGCCCAGCTCGGCGGCCAGGGCCTTCACTGAAGGCCCATAGGCGGGATCGCGGGCGTCCTCCTCGCGGCCGGTGAACACGACAGGCGCGCCTTCGCCGGGCCCCAGCGCCGCCAGGGCGCGCAACACCAGGGCGTGGTTCTTGTGCTTCCACATCTGGTTCGGACAGATGAAATAGCGTTCGGGCAGGCCGTAGCGCGCGCGCAGCGCCGCTCGGGTCCGCCGCCCGCGCCTCGTCCCGCGCGAACGAGGCGAAGCGCACCACGTGCAGGCGCGCGCCCAGATGGCCGTAGAGGACGCGGGCCTGGTCGGCCACGGCCTGGCTGGAGAGCATCACATGGCTGTGGCTGAACCAGCGGACGTTGCGCTCGCGACGCGCGTCCAGCTCCTCGGCCGCAAAGAACTCGGGAAAGGCGTCCTCCTGCAGGTCCGGGACCCATTGGACGGTGCGGTCCTCCAGCCCCGGAGAGGAGCCCAGCAGCACCACGTCGATCTCGTCCGAATGCGGCGCGAACAGGCCGAGGCCGCGCGCGGGTGGGGCGGCCTTGATGCGGGTAGAGGCGGCGCGGGTGAGGCGGCGATAGCCGGTCGCCTCGCGCAGGGCGTTCAGCGCCGCCTTGTCGCCGCCGATCATCACCAGGCGCGGCTTGACCGGCTCGGGCAGGAGATTCAGCGCCCGAACGAGGTTGCGGACGTAATAGACGCCGCCGGTCCAACCCTCGTCGTGCTTGTAGCGCAGGCCGACCGTCAGGCGACGGAACATCGCCTCAGGCCCCCGTCCGCAGCCGCTTCAGGAAGCGCGCCAGCTTGCCGCCCTGGCGGCGCCCGTCGTAGGCGCGGCGGGCGAAGGCCCGGGCGTTCAGCGACAGGCGCTGGGCCAGCGCCGTATCGTCCAGCGCCTGCTCGGCGAGATCCGCGATCTCCTCGGCCGAGCCCTCCTGAATCAGCATCGCGTCCACGCCGTGGCGCAGGCGCAGGCCGACATTCGTCCGTGGCAGGATGATGGGCCGGCCCACGGCCATGAACTCCGGCAGCTTGGAGGGCAGGCGGAAGTCGTTGAACGGCCCCGGCGCGCCCGGCTGCACGAACAGGTCCGCGCACTTCAACAGCTCGACCAGCGTCGAACGGTCCACCAGGCCCAGCGCGATCACGCCGTGCTCGGACAGGTCGCCCTGAAGCGGCAGGGGCACGTCGTCCTTGCCCGTGCGGATCAGCACCACATTGCGGCCCCGCGCGCGCAGCAGCCGCACGGCGTCATAGAGCGCGGCCATCTCCCCGGCGTTGGCCCGGTGCGCATTGCCCGGATAGACCATCACCGTCGCGTCGGCCGGCGCGCCGCAGGCGGTCAGCAGGGCCTCGCGGCGGCGCGCGCGCAGGGGCTCGCCGAACTCGGCGAAGTCCACGCCGGGCTCCAGCACCAGGGCGGGCAGGCCGGCGGGCAGCACCTCCAGAAGGCGCGGCTCGATCACCGTCGCGCCCAGGGCGCCGGCCAGGAAGCTGCGCGCGTTCGGCTGTGTCCGTCGCCAGGGCGGCGGGGTCGTCCTCCAGCCGCAGGGCGGCCAGGTGATCCTCGTTGTCCTCGAAGTGGACGACGTAGGGGATGTTCAGGCGCTTGACGATGCGCTCCACGGCCCGGCGCACCGGCCTGCGCGGAGTCCAGGCCATCACCAGGGTGCGAGCGGGAACGAGCACGCCGTCGAAGCCGACCACGCCTTCTGGGTCGGCGATCAGGGCGTCGTGGGAGAAGGCCTCGAAAGCCGGCGGGCCGTGGGCGTGGGCGTGCAGGACGCCGTCGCGGGCGGCCACGGCGCAGGCGATCCCGCGCCGGTCCAGCTCGCGCGCGAAGCCGGCGATATGGCCGCCGCTGTTGCTGTCGAGCGCCCCGTAGGCGACGAAGATCACCTTCTCCAACGGGCGGGCGCGCTTGAAGATCGGCATGTCGTCGGCGGCGCCTGGGGCTGAAGGGTGCGTGCGTCCAGCTTAGCGGCGCGCGGGGCGCGCGGCAAAGCGCGTCGGATCAAGCCTCAGGCGGCCGCGACCATCCGCTCCACCTCGGCGACGATCTCGCGCAGGTGGACGGGCTTGGACAGCACCCGGGCGCCGGCGGGGGCGCGGTCCTGCGCGGCCAGGGCGACGGCCGCGAAGCCGGTGATGAACATGATGCGCAGGCCGTCATGACGCGCGGCGGCCTGGCGGGCGACCTCGATCCCGTCCACGCCCGGCATCACGATGTCGGTGAGCAGCAGGTCCCAGTCGCCTTCCTCGTCGAGCGCGATCAGGGCTTCCTCGCCGTCCGCGCAGGCGCGCACGTCGTAGCCCGCCCGTTCCAGGGCGCGGGTGAGGAACCCTCGCAGGGAGTCGTCGTCTTCGGCCAGAAGTATGCGTGACATCTTCGACTAAGCCCTCCCGGAGCGGGCGCCCCAGTCTCCCGCGCTCGCCAAGCTAGCGACTAGGTGTAAACCGCCGCTAAACCCCGGCGAAGCTTCGCGTTGACCAAGTCCGCGCCAGCCCGCACAAAGATGACATGGACGTCGGGGAGGTCATCTCGCCCATCGCGGCGCTCGCCGATGAGGCGCCCTTCGAGATTCGCCGGCCGGCCGGTCCGGCGGGGCCGCTGGTGTTCGCCTCGCCGCATTCGGGCCGGGTCTATCCCCAGGACATGGGCGCCTCGTCGCGCCTGGCGCCATCCGCGATCCGCAGTTCGGAGGACGCCCTGGTCGATCACCTGCTGGAGGGCGCGAGCGACCATGGCTGCGCGGTGATCACGGCCCGCTACGCCCGCGCCTATGTGGACGTGAACCGCGAGCCTTACGAGCTCGACCCGACCATGTTCGAGGACGAGCTGCCCCATTTCGCCCGGGGACGCACGGCGCGGGTGGCGGCGGGTCTGGGCTCCATCGCGCGGCTGGTGGCCGAGGGCCGGGAGATCTACGACCGCAAGCTCACCTTCGCGGAAGCCCACGCGCGCATCGAGTCCGTGCACCGCCCCTATCACCTGGCCCTGGCCGAGCTGATGGCCCAGGCGAAGGCGGCCCAGGGCGTGGCGGTGCTGATCGACTGGCATTCCATGCCCGGCGCGGCGGCGGGTCAGGCGGGCCTGGGGCGCCGGCCGGTGGACATGGTGCTCGGCGACCGGTTCGGCTCCACCTGTTCGCCCGCGCTGACCGAGTTGGTCGAGCGGCGGTTGATGAGCCTGGGCTATGTGGTGGCGCGCAACGCGCCCTATGCGGGGGGCTACACCACCGAGCTGTACGGCCGGCCCTCCGAGGGCGTGCACGCCCTGCAGGTGGAGATCAGCCGGGCGCTCTATCTGGACGAGGCGTCGCTTTCGCCCAAGCCGACCTTCGCGCGCCTGGCCGCCGACCTGGAGCAGGTGTTCGCCGCCCTGGGCGGGCTCGACCTGCGCGATCTGGCCTGATTTTCACGCGCCGCAAAAAAAAGCCCCGGCCGAAGCCGGGGCGTAAGTCATTAGGGAGGAAACGCCCAGGAAGGGCAGCGGCGTCAGCGACGCCGCGATTTGTAAGTTAGTGTGCAACGCACAAATTGGCAAGCGCATTTGCGAAAAAAATTCAGACCGGTCTCACGAACCCCTTATCGGCAACCGGTTAATGCGCGCTAATCATGGCCTGAAGATATGCTGCAACGCAAATAGATAGCGATCCGCCACGGCATTCCCGCTGGGCGGGAGTTCTCGTTTTGCGGGCATTTTGCTCGGTTCGCGTATTGGGCGGCGTACGCGTTGCGATGCAGCAATCGTCCGGGTTCCGCCGTGATCGTGATCGCATTTTCGGGTCCTGACGGGCGCCCTGGCTGCCCCCGGACCCGCCGCCGATTTCGGCGTTGCGCGCCCGTCGAACGTCGTCGAACAGGCTCAGGCCCCTGATGATGCGCTGAAATCCGCGACTCAGTCGGCCGAGATCGGGCGGCCCTCAGTCTTCTTCGTCGAACCGCGCGGCGATCAGGGCGACGAGGGCGTCCAGCGCGGCCTCGGCGTCCGGCCCCTCGGCCTGGATGTCCACCGTCGAGCCGGGACCGGCCGCCAGCATCATCAGGTCCATGATCGACTGGCCGTCGACGCTCTGGCCGTCGCGGCTGACGCTGATCTCGGCGTCGAACTCCGCGGCCAGCTTGGCGAACTTGGCCGACGCCCGGGCGTGCAGGCCGCGCTTGTTGGTGATTTCGACGCTGCGGCGGGCGCTCATTTCTCCCCGGCCAGCACATAGGAGGCGACGGAGATGTACTTGCGGCCGGCGTCCTGGGCGTGGGCGATGCAGGCCTGCAGGTCCTCGCGGCCGCGCACGCTGGCCAGCTTGATCAGCATGGGCAGGTTCAGGCCGGCGATCACCTCGGCGCGGGTCTGCTCCATCACCGAGATGGCGAGATTGGACGGCGTGCCGCCGAACATGTCGGTAAGCAGGATGACTCCGGAGCCGTCGTCCACGCGGTCCACCGCGTCCAGGATGTCCTGGCGGCGCTGTTCCATATCGTCATCCGCGCCGATGCAGACCGCCTCCACCGCCCGCTGACGGCCGACGACGTGCTCCATGGCGGATACGAATTCTTCGGCCAAGCGACCGTGGGTGACGATCACAAGGCCGATCATACGGGCTTTCTCACGCAGGGTCCCCGGCTCGGGCGAGCGTCGCGGCAGGCCTTTTACGCTGAGGCGGGACGAGTTCCAAGTCGCCTTAACCACTTCGCCTCAGAGGCGAGCCAGCGGAAGGCTGACGATGAAGCGCGCGCCCAGGGTCTCGCCGCGCCCGTCCAGTCCGGTTCTCCGCCCAGATCCGGCCCCCGTGCGCCTCGACGATCTGGCGGGCGATCGACAGGCCAAGGCCGGAGTGTCCGCCGAACGCCGCGCCGGCCGGGCGCGAGGTGTAGAAGCGCTCGAACACGGTCTCCAGGTTCTCGGCGGGCACGCCCGGCCCTTCATCCTCCACGGCGACCCGGACCTGGTCGCCGGCGCGGGCCAGCTTCACCCGCACCGCCGCGCCGGGCGGGCTGAAGGAGCCGGCGTTCTCGATCAGGTTGCGGAACACCTGGCCCAGCGGCCCTTCGCGGCCCTGCACGTCGAAGCGGTTCGACGCCCGGCGGGGCCTTCGAAGGTCACCTCCACGCCGCCGACGGGGGCGGCTTCGCTGGCGCAGGGCGACCAGGTCGGACAGCAGCCGGCTCAGGTCCAGCATCCGCGGCGCGTCGCGCGAAAGCTCCGCGTCCAGCCGCGAGGCGTTGGAGATGTCGGTCAGCAGCCGGTCGAGGCGGCTGACGTCCTGGATCAGGATCTTCAGCAGGCGGTCGCGGCCCGCGGCGTCCTTCACCAGCGGCAGGGTTTCCACCGCTGAACGGACGGAGGTCAGGGGATTGCGGATCTCGTGGGCCACGTCGGCCGCGAAGCGCTCGATGGCGTCCATGCGTTCGGACAGGGCGGCGGTCATGGCCTGCAGCGAGCGGGTCAGATCGCCCAGCTCGTCGTTGCGCTTGGCCAGGCGGGGCAGGGAGATCTCGCGAGCCCGCGACAGCCGCACCCGGTCGGCGGCGCGCGCCAGCTGCATCACCGGTCTGGCCACCAGCCAGGTGAACAGGAACGAGAGCAGGAACAGGTTCACCCCCACCGCCACCAGGATGAACGGCAGCAGGGCCACGCGCTGGGCGGCGATGATCTTGTCGACGTCGCCGGCTTCGAGCGTCAGCACGCCCAGCACCGCCTGTACGCGCTGGACGGGAATGGAGACCGACACCACGCGCTCGCCGGTCTGGGTGCGGCGCACGCCGGCGACCTTGTAGCCCTGAAGCGCCCGGTCCACCTCGCGCTTCAGGGCGGCCCTGGCGGCGACCACGTCTTCGGGCTTCGGAGGACCTCCGCCGAGCCGCCAGCGACCGGGCGCGCTGCCCGGCCGTCTGCGCCGGCGGCAATGGGACGCTGCTCGACCCGGTCGCCCACCAGATAGCTGTCGGCGAGCTGGCGGCCCTTCATGTCGAACAGGCGCGCGCGCTGGGACCTGGGGATGAACAGGAGCTGGAGGATCTCGCTGGCCTTGTCGGCCTCCAGCGCCGGCTCGGGCGCGCCGCGCGTGGCCGCGCCGCCGATGACGTTGGCGATCAGCTCGCCCTGGGTGGTGAGGCTGTCGATCCGGGCCTGAACCAGGCCGCGGCGCAACTCATTCAGGATCAAGGCGCCGGCCACGAGTATGGTCAGGCCGAGCAGGTTCAGCCCGATGATCAGGCGGCCCAGGCGCGATCCGGGCCAGAACCGGCGCAGCCGGCGCGGTTCAGCTTTCGCGATAACGGTATCCGACGCCATAGAGGGTTTCGATCGCATCGAACTCGGGGTCGACCGCGCGGAACTTCTTGCGCATGCGTTTGATGTGGCTGTCGATGGTGCGGTCGTCGACGTAGACCTGATCCTCGTAGGCCGCGTCCATGAGGTTGTCGCGGCTCTTCACGAACCCGGGCCGCTGGGCCAGGGCCTGCAGCAGCAGGAACTCGGTGACGGTGAGCTTGACCGGCTTGTCCTCCCACAGGCAGTCGTGGCGGGCGGGGTCGAGGGTCAACTTGCCGCGCTTCAGGGCCTTGGAGCCGGCCTGGCCGCCCGGCCCGGCCATCTCCTCGTCCTCGGGCCGCGCCCGGCGCAACACCGCCTTGACCCGTTCCAGCAGCAGCCGCTGGCTGAAGGGCTTGTGGATGTAGTCGTCGGCGCCGAGGTTGAAGCCCAGGATTTCGTCGATCTCCTCGTCCTTGGACGTCAGGATGATCACCGGCAGGTCCGAGGTCTGGCGCAGCCGGCGCAGCACCTCCATCCCGTCCATCCGCGGCATTTTCACGTCCAGGATCGCCAGGTCGGGCGGATCGGCCTCCAGCGCCGCGAGTCCCGCGACCCCGTCATAGCAGGCCTTCACCTGATGGCCGTGGCTTTCCAGCGCGAGGGAGATCGAAGCGACGATGTTCTCGTCGTCGTCCACCAGAGTGATCTTGGCCATGCGTCCTCGCTCGCCGTCGCCCCGCGCCCCCCGCGCTAGTTAAGCCCAACCGCGCGGTTTTCAACGCGATCTTAAAGCCTCACCCCGCCAATGGCAGGCAGGGGAATCTAGTGATGACAGATCGGCAAGTACATTTCGAGGTGTTCGTCCGAAAGCCGGGCGGGTCCGGCTTCATCCTGGAGCTGGCCACCGAGAGTCGTGAGCGCGCGCTGGAAGCGGCCGAGGAGATGCTCGAATCCAAGACCGCCGTGGCCGTCAAGGTGATGAAGGAGACGCAGGACGTGCGACTCCGGCGAGTTCGACAGCATCTCGATCTTCAGCAAGGGCGAGATGCCCAAGCCCAAGCCCAAGGGGCCGAGTCGAGGACCGCGGCCCGCCCTGCGTCAGCCCGGCGGACCTCTACAACGTTCATTCGCGCGACGTGATCGGCCGCCTGTTGGAAGGCTGGCTGACGCGCAACCGCGCCACCCCGTTCGAGCTGCTGCATCGGGCCGACCTGATCGAGAAGCTGGACGCCTCGGGCGTGGAGCTGCAGCACGCCGTCCAGAAGATCGCGGTGCCCGAGGCCCAGGAGCGCGGCGTCAGCGTGCATGAGGTCATCCGCGGCTTCCAGCAGCTGATCCAGCGCGGCATGGACCGGGTGATGGCCGACCAGCGCAAGGGCGTGTTCCCCGTGCTGACGGCCGCCGGCGAGCTTCCGGACGTCTGCGACAGGCTGGCCGGCGAGCCTGAGCGGCTCTACCTCATGGGCGCGGCCATCTCGAACTTCATCGCGCCCGCCACGGGATGGGGCGAAAAGGTGGGACTGCTGCTGGACCTGGCCGACGCGGCGCCCAAGGACGGTCCCGGCCGGGGCCTGGTCTTCAAGGTGATCGAGCAGCCGCTTTCGGAAATGCTCCGCTCGCGGGTGGGTCTGGCCGACCTGCTGGGGCCGGACCTCGACCTCGGCGGGAACCTCGCGGCCCTGACGCGGCTCGCGGCGGCCGACGCGGTGGAGCTGATGGCCAAGCATGACAAGGGCGTTGCGCGTCTGATCCCGCCGCTCAGCGGCCCGGCCGAGCGGCTGGCGCGCTGGTTCTCCGATCCGGCCTTGCAGACCGTGCGCGGGGCGTTGTTCGTGCGGATCCTGAAGGAGTTGACCACCATGCGCCGGCTGCGTCCCTCGGACGCGCGCGGCGAGATCGACATCCTGCGCGCCCTGGCCATGGCGCTGACCGCGGCGTCGGGCAAGCTGTTGCCGCTGGAGGAGGTGCGCGCCGCGATCATCGAGCGGTCCAAGACGCTGGTCGCGAACGACTTCGTGGAGGCCTACCTGCGCGACGAGCGCCCGGCGGCGCAGGAAGCGTCCGACCTCATCTGGCTGATGGAGAACGTCACCGGCGGGGTCAACAAGCGCCAGGCGGCGCGCTGGCTGCTGTCGTCGGTCACCTCGCTGCGGTTCGAAACCGAACTGACCCAGGGAACGGATTCGCCGTCCGCGCGTCTGGCGCGTCTCGCGGATCTCTACCGGCAGGTGGGCCGCGCCGGGGCGGAGGTGTCAGGGATCGAGCCGGTGCGCGAGAAGCTGAGCGACTTGGGCCGGCGGATCGAAGCCCAGGCTAATCTGGCGGGGCTTCTGGCCCGCTCGCCCGCGCCGGTGATGCAAAAGTTGAACGCCATGCTGAAGATGGCCACCGGCGAGGCGGCCCCTCCCGGTCCCGCCGCCGATCGGGCCAAGGCCGAGCTGCTGAAGCTGATGCGCAGCGACGCCGTGCGCGCCGAGCTCGCCCGCACCCCCGACGCCCTGATCCAGATCCGCGCCGCCATGCAGTCCCTGGAAGCCGCCGCCTGACCGCGCGGCTTCAGACGCGCGCCTCGCCATGGCGGCGTTGAACGGCCGATCATTTTCGTCATCCTGAGGAGCCGTCCGCCAGGACGGCGTCTCGAAGGACGCACGCGCGATGCACGAGGCCGAAGAGACGGCGTTCGACGAAACCGGCGCGGAGGTTCTGCGCGTCGAATTGGCGGGCGACCTGGTCGGCGAGCGGCTCGACAAGGCCCTGGCCGCCGCCCTGCCGGAGCTCTCGCGCGCCCGCATCCAGGCTCTGATCGCCGGCGGCGCGCTGTCCAGGGACGGCGCGGTCCTGACTGACGCCTCGTCCAAGGCGCTGGCGGGCGCCTATGCGCTCGTCGTCCCGCCGCCCGCGCGCGCCACGCCCGAGGCCCAGGACCTGTCGCTCGTGGTGCTCTACGAGGACGCGCACCTGATCGTGGTGGACAAGCCCGCCGGCATGGCGGCCCACCCGGCGCCCGGAACGTTCGACGGAACCCTGGTCAACGCCCTGCTTCACCACTGCGCCGGCGCCCTGTCGGGGATCGGCGGCGTGGCCCGGCCGGGGATCGTGCACCGGCTGGACAAGGACACCTCCGGCGTCCTGGTCGCGGCCAAGTCCGACGCCGCCCACGCCGGGCTCTCGGCCCTGTTCGCCCGCCACGACGTGGAGCGGCTCTACATCGCCCTGACCCGCGGCGCGCCCAATCCGCCCGCCGGAACCATCCAGACCCTGATCGGCCGTTCCTCGCACGATCGCAAGAAGATGGCCGTGCTGCGCTCCGGCGGACGCGAGGCGGTGACGCATTACCGGGTCGAACGTACGTTTGGGCCTCAGGCGAAGCCCCTGGCCGCGCGCGTGGCCTGCCGGCTGGAGACCGGCCGCACACACCAGATCCGCGTGCATCTGGCCTCCAAGGGCGCGCCGGTGCTGGGCGATCCGCTCTACGGCGCCGGGCCGCCATCGCCCGCCGTGCGTCAGGCCATGGCCGAGGCCGGGCTCAAGCGCCAAGCCCTGCACGCGGCGGTGCTGGGCTTCGTGCATCCGATCACCGGCGAGGCCCTGCGCTTCGAGACGCCCTTGCCGGCCGACATGGCGCGGCTCCAGGCCCTGCTGGAGAGGCTCTAGCCAGCCCTCAGCCGAGCACCGTCTTGCCGTTCTTGATCACCACCGCCTCGCGCCCGGCGACGCGGGCCTGGAAGGAGATCACATCGCCGTCGCGCCAGAGGTCCACCGTCACCGTCTCGCCGGGGAACACCGGGGCGGAAAAGCGCGCCTGGTGGCTCTTGATTCGGGCGGGGTCGAACTCGGTGTAGGCCTGCATCACGGCCCGGCAGGTCATCCCGTAGGTGCACAGGCCGTGCAGGATGGGCCTGGGGAAGCCCACCATCTTCGCGAAGGCCGGGTCGGCGTGCAGCGGGTTGCGATCGCCCAGCAGCCGGTAGAGCAGGGCCTGGTCCGGCCGCGTGGGCAGGTCGAGCGAGATGTCCGGCGCTCGTTCCGGCGTGGGATGCGGCGGCGCTTCGCCCTCGGACGGGCCGCCGAAGCCGCCGTCGCCGCGCGCGAAGACCGACGCGGTGAGGGTGGCCAGGGGCTCGCCGGACGGCTCGGTCAGCACCGTCTCCAGCACCAGGATCGCGCCCTTGTCCGCGCCCTTGTCATAGACCGCGGCGATGCGGGTGGAGGCCGTTCCCTCACCCTCCGGCGGCAGGGTCTTGTGCAGCTGAAGGAACTGCTCGCCATGCACCACCTTGGCGAAGTTCACGCCGGTCTTGCCCAGGATCCCGATGGGAAAGGCCAGCACGGTGGCCAGAGTCGGGACAGCCTTCAGCCCGTTCTCATAAACGAACGGCAGCTCCGCGGCGTTCAGCGGGTCGGAGCCCAGGCCCACGCCCAGGGCGTAGAGCATGGCCTTCTGGTCGCGCCAGGAGACCTGCTCCTTGACGGCCTCCAGTTTCAGGATGTCCGGATAGGCGATGGCCACGGCGCGGGCCTCCTCTAGAGCGGCGTTGAGGCCGGATTGGCGCCCCTCGTGCATGGGGCGAGCAAGCTGCGTTGCGGGGGCGCGGCGCATCGGATAGAAGCCGCTCGGCTCGGCCGTCCCCCGCCGGCGGGCTCACAGCGCACGAACGGGAAGATCAAGTCCATGGCCGACGCCCCCACCCAAGAGTCCCAGATTTCCGGAACTGTGCTGTTCTACAGCCAGCCCGAACCGCTGTCGAAGACCGCGCACGCCAAGCTCGGCGTCAAGCAGATCGAGCATCCCTTCAGCTTCGCGGCCAAGGCGCAAGTCGTCCCGCTGACCGTGCCCGAGTTCAACCACGCGGCCCTGTCCTTCCCGATCATCTTCGCGGGCGACCAGCGCATGCCGCTGGCGGTGATGGGCATTTCCGAGGGTCAGAACCTGTACTTCGACGAGAAGGGCGACTTCGAGCCCGGCGCCTATCTGCCGGCCTACATCCGCCGCTATCCCTTCGTCCTGGCGGGCGACGAGAAGAGCGATCAGATGATGGTGTGCATCGACCGGACGGCCAAGATGATCACCGAGAAGGCTGAAGTGCCGTTCTTCGAGAACGGCGAGGCCTCCGTCTTCACCCAGAACTGCATCGATTTCTGCAACGCCTTCGAGGGCGACCGCCGCCAGACCGAGTCCTTCGTGAACCTGTTGACCGAACTCGACCTGTTCGAGACGAAGATCGCCACCTACACGCCCCAGAACGAAGACGGCACCGTGGGTGAGGCGCGGCAGATCGCGGACTATTTCGGCGTGTCCGAGGACAAGGTGAACGCCCTGCCGCACGCCAAGCTCGCGGAGCTGCGAGACAACGGGGCGCTGCGCCAGATCTACATCCATCTGACATCTTTGGCCGGCTGGGACAGGTTGATCGCCAAGGCGCTTTACCGGGCCCAGCGCGAGCTGGACGCCGCCGCCGCGAAGAAGGCCTGAGGCGACCGGCATGCCGATGGATCCTGATTGGCTGCCGTTCCACCCCAATCCGTCCAAGCCGTCGTTCGTTCCCCCGCCGGGGGCCGTGGACGCGCACTGTCACGTGTTCGGGCCGGAGGCTGAGTTTCCCTTCGCGCCCGAGCGCAAGTACACCCCCTGCGACGCCTCCAAGGACCAGCTGTTCGCGCTGCGCGACTTCCTGGGCTTCGACAAGAACGTGATCGTCCAGGCCACCTGCCACGGCAAGGACAACCGGGCGATGGTGGACGCGCTGAAGGCCTCGGGCAGGCCGGGCCAAGGGCGTGGCGACGGTCGGACCCGATATCTCCGACGCCGAGCTGAAGGCGATGGACGCCGCCGGCGTGCGCGGCGTGCGCTTCAACTTCGTCAAGCGGCTGGTGGACGTGACGCCCGAGGCCGTGCTGCGCGCGGTGGCGGCCAAGATCGCCCCGCTCGGCTGGCACATCGTCATCTATTTCGAGGCGCCGGACCTGCCGGACCTGGAGGACTTCTTCGCCAGCCTGCCCACGGACCTGGTGGTCGACCACATGGGCCGTCCGGACGTGTCGCTGGGCGTGGACCACCCGCAGTTCCAGCGGTTCCTGCGCTTCATGGACAAGAACCCCGGCGTCTGGTGCAAGGCCACCTGCCCGGAGCGCCTGTCCAAGCAGGGCCCGCCCTATGACGACGTGGTCCCCTACGCCAAGACGGTGGTGGAGACCTTCCCCGACCGGGTGATCTGGGGCACCGACTGGCCGCACCCCAACATGAAGTCCCACATGCCCGACGACGGCCAGCTGGTGGACTTCATCCCCCGCATCGCGACGACCGCCGGAGCTGCAGCACAAACTGCTGGTGGACAATCCGATGCGGCTCTACTGGCCGGAGTGAGCGGCCTCGGCGCTCGAAATTCCGGGCATCGGGCGTTGAAGGATTAGCCCGGTAATGCCAATACCCCCTGCGCGCGGCTTGGCCCCAACCTGAGGCGGCCGCCGACGACGTGGAGTAAGGCCATGGCCAAGACCGAAGCCTATGAGGATATCCCAGGCACCTGGGTGTTCGACGCCCAGCGGGCGCGCAAGGGCTATCACCTGAACCAGTTCCTCTATTCGCTGATGAGCGCGGCGAACCGGAAGGAGTTCCTGGCGAACGAGCACACATATCTGCTGAAGTTCCCGATGACCGAGGACCAGCGCCAGGCGGTGATGGCGCGCGCCTGGAACACGCTGCTGGATCTGGGCGGCGTCTCCTACGCCCTGGCCAAGCTCGCCTTCACGGACAGCAAATCCTATCAGTACATGGCCTCGCAAATGGTCGGCGTTCCCGAGAAGGACTACGTCGACATGATGCTGGCCGGCGGACGCTCGGTCGAAGGCTGGCGCTCCAAGAAAGCGCGGGGAGAAGCCTGATGGCCAAGATCATCGCCGGAATCGGCACCTCTCACACCCCCGCCATCGGCGCCGCGCTCGATAACGGCAAGAGCGGCGAGCCCTATTGGGCGCCGCTGTTCAAGGGCTATGAGCCCCTGAAGGCCTGGATGGCCGAGGCCAAGCCCGACGTGGTGATCATGGTCTACAACGACCACGTCAACGCGTTCGACTTCAAGATCATCCCCACCTTCGCCATCGGCTGCGCGGACGAGTTCCCGATCGCCGACGAGGGGTGGGGCGCCGCGCCCGGTGCCGGTGGTGAAGGGCTATCCGGAGTTCGCCGCGCACCTGATCCAATCGCTGGTGCTCGACGAATTCGACATGACCATCGTCAACGAGATGCAGGTCGATCACGGCCTCACCGTGCCGCTGTCGGTCGCCTTCGGTCAGCCCAAGGCATGGCCGGCGCGGGTGATCCCGCTGGCGGTGAACGTGATCCAGTATCCGGCCCCCACCGGCCACCGCTGCTGGATGCTCGGCAAGGCGATCAAGAAGGCGGTCGAGAGCTGGGACGAGGACCTGAAGGTCGTCATCTTCGGCACCGGCGGCATGAGCCACCAGATCCAGGGGCCGCGCGCCGGCCTGGTCAACACGCCGTTCGACACCGCGTTTCTGGACGGCCTGTCCAAGGATCCCGAAGGGCTCGTGAAGATCCCGCCGCTCGAATACCTGCGCGAGGCCGGCAACGAGGCGATCGAGCTGGTCATGTGGCTGATCATGCGCGGCGCGCTGGGCGAGGCGGCCGAGGAGGTCTGGCGCTTCTATCACGTGCCGGCGTCCTCGACGGCGGTCGGCTCCATCATCCTGGAAACCAAGGATTTCCACGAAGCGCGCAAGGGGAAGGCCGCGGCATGAAGATCGTGATGGCGGGCCAAGGGGCCTTTGGTCAGAAGCACCTGGACGGCATCAAGAACATCGACGGCGTCGAGGTCGTCTCCCTGGTGGGCGGAAACCAGGAGTCCACCCGTCAGGTCGCCGAGAAGTACGGCATCCCCCACTACACCGGCGATCTGGGCGAAGCCCTGGCGATCCCGGGCGTGGAGGCGGCGATCCTGGCCACGCCCACCCAGATGCATGCCGCTCAGGCCGTGCAGTGCATGGAGGCCGGCAAGCACGTCCAGATCGAGATCCCCATGGCCGACACCCTGGCCGACGCGGAATGGATCGTCGATACGCAGAAGAAGACGGGCCTCGTGGCCATGGCCGGCCACACCCGCCGCTTCAACCCCAGCCACCAGTGGGTGCACAACCGCATCAAGTCCGGCGAGCTGAAGGTCCAGCAGATGGATGTTCAGACCTACTTCTTCCGCCGCACCAACATGAACGCCGCCGGCCAGCCGCGCAGCTGGACCGACCACCTGCTGTGGCACCACGCCTGCCACACGGTGGACCTGTTCCAGTACCAGACCGGCGAGGTCGCCTCGGTGGCCCGCGGCGTCGAAGGCCCGCACCATCCGGACCTCGGCATCGCCATGGACATGTCGATCCAGATGAAGGTCCCCGGCGGGGCGATCTGCACGCTCTCGCTGTCGTTCAACAACGACGGGCCGCTGGGCTCGTTCTTCCGCTACATCTGCGACAACGGCACCTACATCGCCCGCTACGACGACCTGTTCGACGGCCGCGACAACCAGATCGACGTGTCCAAGGTGGACGTGTCGATGAACGGCATCGAGCTGCAGGACCGGGAGTTCTTCGCCGCCATCCGCGAAGGGCGCGAGCCCAACTCGTCCGTGCAACAGGCCCTGAACGCCATGCGCACCCTGGACACGATCGACAAGAGCCTGGCGTAGGAACCGAAATCCTCGTGCTTCGACAAGCTCAGCATGAGGATTTCCACTGAACCGCCTTTTCAGTCGCCCTCATCCTGAGCCTGTCGAAGGACGAGGGCGCTCCGCGTTCTGAGGAGTCCTCATGCAAACCCGCGAACTCGGCCCGTTCGAGGTTTCCGCTATCGGGCTCGGGTGCATGAGCCTGTCGCACGCCTACGGCTCGCCGCCGCCGCGCGAGGACGCGGCCAAGGTGCTGCTGGGGGCGCTCGACCTCGGCTACAGCTTCTTCGACACGGCGGCGTTGTACGGCTTCGGCGCCAACGAGACCCTGGTGGGCGAGGTGCTGGCCCCGCATCGCTCAAAGATCGTGCTGGCCTCCAAGTGCGGCATGACGCGGCGTGGACGGCAAGCGGGTGATCGACGGCCGGCCCGAGACCCTGAAGGCCACCTGCGAGGAGAGCCTGAAGCGCCTGCGCACGGACGTCATCGACCTCTACTACCTGCATCGCTGGGACAAGCAGGTTCCGATCGAGGAAAGCGTCGGCGGCCTCGCCGATCTGGTGAGGGCCGGAAAGATCAGGGCCATCGGCCTGTCGGAGGTCTCCGCCGCCACCTTGCGCCGGGCCCACGCAGTGCATCCGATCACGGCGATCCAGACCGAATATTCCCTGTGGACCCGCAATCCGGAGATCGCGGTGCTGGACGCCTGCCGCGAGCTGGGCGTCGGCTTCGTGGCGTTCAGCCCGGTGGCGCGCGGGTTTCCTCACCGGCAAGCTGACGGACGTGGAGGCGCTGGAGCCGCGCGACATCCGCCGCAACATGCCGAGGTTCCAGGGGGAGCATTGGGCCGCCAATCTGGCCCTGCTGTCCGCCTTCGAAGCCGCGGCGCGGGATGTGGGCTGCACCCCGGCCCAGTTGGCGCTCGCCTGGCTGCTGGCCCGGGGGTCGGACATCGTGCCGATCCCGGGCACCACCTCTCTGGAGCATCTGGCCGAGAACGCCGCCGCCGCGTCGGTGAACTTGTCGGCCGAGGTGCTGGCGCGCCTGGACGGCCTGATCAACGCCAAGACGGTCAGCGGCGACCGCTACAACGAAGCCACCTACGCCGAGATCGACACCGAGCGGGCCTAGCCGAGATCGGTCAGCCCTTGTCCAGTCGGTCGAGGATGCGGTCCAACACCGACAGACAGATATTCAGCTCCTCATCCGTGATGTCCTGCATCACCTCATCGCGGACCGGTCCGGCGAGTTTCGGCGATATCGGCCAGCACGGCCTCGCCCTTGGCGCCGAGCTTGATCGTCTTGACCCGCCGGTCCGAGGCGCCGGCCTTGCGTTCGACCAGACCCTCGCTTTCCAGGATGTTGAGCATCCGCACCAGAGTGGGGCCCTCGACGGCCATGCGTTCGGCGATGTCGCGCTGGCTGGCCCCCTCCTCGGCGAGGCCCACCCAGTAGAGCGCGTCCCAGCGCGCCTGGGTCTGGCCGATCTGGCGCAGGTGTTCGTTCAGCAGCGTGCGCCAGCCGCGCGCCGCCGTGGTGAGCTGGCCGGTGAAGATGAAGTTCAGTTCCCGGCGGGAGTCCGGCTCGTGGAAGTGGTGGCCGCTGCGGAACAGCGCGCCGGCTTGGCGGATCGGCGGCAGGCCCTTGCGGCGGCGTTTTCGGCGGCGGGCCGCGCTGGGGGGCGGCTGGGGCTCATTCATAGGTCTGTCGCCTCTCGATGTGCGGCTGAATCGCGTCCGGGCCCGGGGCGCGGCGGTCCTAGAGACGCCGTTCCGGTCCCGGCTCGTCAAGTCTTCAAACGCGAAAAGCCGCCGTTCTCGCGGCTGATGACGCATCGGCGGACCGATCTCGCCGTTGATTTCCGGCCGGGAGTAGCCGACCATCGAAATAGACAAGATCAAACGGGCGGCTCGAACGCCCGATGCGGGTGGAGGCTTCAGGAATGGTTGAGGCGGTGCGATTTCCCGACATTCCGCTCTATCAGGGCTGGGGCGCGCCAATGCGCTGCGAGTCCGAGATCGAGGATCTGGAGTGCATCGAGGGCGAGGTTCCCGCCGGGCTGAACGGCGTGCTGTTCCGCTGCGGGCCGGATCGCCAGTACCCGCCGATGACCGGCGACGACATCTTCATCGACGGCGAGGGCATGGCCCACATGTTCCGCTTCCAGGGCGGCCACGTGGACTACCTCAGCCGCTGGGTGCGCACCGAGCGGTTCGAGTTGCAGGAGAAGGCCCGCCGCTCGCTCTTCGGCCGCTACCGCAACCGCTACACCAACGACCCCAGCGTCGCGCGGCGCCCACATGGGCACGGGCAACACCAACCTGATCTGGCACGCGCGGCAAGCTGCTGTGCCTGAAGGAAGACGACCTGCCCTACGAGATGGACCCGGCGACGCTGGAGACCCGCCGCAAGTACGACTACGACGGCGCCGTGAAGGCCGTCAGCATGACCGCCCACCCCAAGGTGGACTGGATCACCAACGAGCTGCTCACCTTCTCCTACCAGGCCAAGGGCGACGCCACGACGGACATGGTGTTCTACGTCATCGGCGGCGACGGCAAGATCAAGAACGAGATCTGGTTCGACATGCCCTGGCCGGCCTGCGTGCACGACTTCGCGGTCACCGAGACCCACGCGGTGTTCGCCTTCTTCCCGCTGATCACCGATCTGGACGTGCTCAAGGAGGGCGGGCCGTTCTACCAGTGCCATCCGGACAAGCAGACCGTGGTCGCCGTGGTTCCCCGCGACGGGACGGCCGAGGACATCCGCTGGTTCCGCGGGCCCAACACCACCGCCGGCCACATGATGAACGCCTGGAACGAGGGCTCGAAGGTCCACCTGGACCTGTGCCTGTACCAGGGCAACTGCTTCTCCTTCTTCCCCACGCCCACGGGCGAGACCACGCCCGCCGTGCCGCCGATCCTGACGCGCCTGACCATGGACCTGGAGTCCAACGCCGACGAGTTCGCCCAGAAGGTGCTCTTGCCCGTGCCCTGCGAAATGCCGCGCACCGACGACCGCTATCAGGGCCGGCCCAACCGCTACGGCTTCTTCATCTGCTACCGGGCCGGGGACGGGACCAGCGCCACCGGCCGCATCGACATGACCACCGGCGAGCTGAAGATCTGGTCGCCGGGGCCGGCTCCGGCGGTGCAGGAGCCGCAGTTCGTGCCGCGCAGCAAGGACGCGCCGGAAGGCGACGGCTGGCTGCTGGTGCTGGTCAACCGCCTCGAACAGAACCGCAGCGACCTTGCGGTGGTCGACGCCGTGACCATGGAGCAGGTCGCGCTGGTCAAGCTGCCGATCAAGGTGCGCTCCACCTTCCACGGCGCCTGGGCGCCGGCCGAGGCGCTGAAGACCGGCCTCTACGACATGCAGCTGGTGGCTTAGGGAGCCTCGGATGACCCGAACGCCCCCGCCCGCCTCACGGCCGACGACCGGCTCGACATCCTGGACCTGTTCGCCCGCTACTCCTGGGGCATCGACCTGGCGGACAAGCAGATGGCGCTCTCCTGCTTCACCGAGGACTCCTACTTCGACCACCTGTGGCAGGGCCAAGTGAAGGGCCTCGCCGCCATCGAGAAGAACCTGGAGGAGCTTTGGTACGACCGCCAGCACTGGTGGTACGGCCGTCAGCACCTGTTCAATCACCACCTGATGGAGCCGGTCGTCACCGAGACCGACGAGCCCGGCGCGCGGGTGAAAAGCTTCTTCCAGATCGTCCAGCACAACGTCGACTACGGGACCAACTTCGTGTTCGGCATCGGCACCCGCGAGGACACCCTGGTGAAGCGCGACGGCCGCTGGTTCTTCCTGACGCTCTACGTGAACGCCTGGGTCAGCCGCGACACCGGTGCCCTGGAAGGGCAAGATCACCATGCCCGCCCGGCCGGGCATGCCCGCGCCGCGTCCGAATCCGACGGGCGCGCCGCCCGAAATGGTGCGAGAGCTTTCCGGCGGCCAAGGACTGACGGTCAGGCGGCGCAGGCGGCGGACATGGCGGAGATCGCCGAAGGCGCTGCCGCGGGCGGCGCCGCCGAGGAGTCGGACTTCTCGCCGCGCAAGCTGAAGATCGCTTTCGCGTGCCTTGTGGGCATGACACTGGCCGGCCCCATGTTCGTGTCGGGCGCCATCACCCTGGTCATGACGCCGCTCAGCCAAACGTTCGGCTGGAGCCGAGGGGAGATCGGCGGCGCCCTGACCTTGATGACCTGGGCCGGAGCCCTCGCCCTGCCGCTTGCGGGCCGCTACGCCGACCGGGTGAATGTGCGCGGGGTGCTGATCGCGGCCTCGGTGCTGATCGGCCTTCTGGTGTTCGCGCTCGGACTTTCGACGCGCTCGATCTGGCAGTTCTACGGCTGCTTCATCCTGCTTGGCGTCTTGGGCTCCAGTTCGGTGGCCTACCCCCGCCTCGTCTCGGCCCTGTTCACTAAGCACCGCGGCAAGGCGCTCGCCCTGTTCACGGCCGAGACCACGGTGGTGATGGCGGTCATGCCCCAGGTGATGCGCATCTTGCTGGAGCATTTCGGCTGGCGCGGGGTGTTCTTCGGCCTTGGCCTGATCACCCTCGTGACGGCTGTTCCGTTCCTCATCATCTTCCTGAAAGACCCGACGGCCGGGCGAGGCAAGGCGGACCTCAGGGCCGCGCCGCCCACCGACCTTGAGGGCATGAGCACCGCCGAGGCCCTGAGGAGCATGCCGTTCTGGCTGCTGCTGGCGGCCAACATCGGCGGCGGCGTGACGATCTACGGCCTATTGCCGCATATCGTGGGGATGATGACCTCGCGCGGCGTCAGCCTGGACGCGGCGGTGGGCGCGCTCAGCCTGATGGCTCTGTTCAACGCCGTGGGCCAGTTCTCGTCGGGCTTCGTGGTCGACAAGATTCAGGTCGCCAAGATCGCCTCGCCGTTCCTGGTGCTGTTCCTGATCGGGATCGTCCTGGTCAGCCGCACGTCATCGGCGACCGGGCCGCTGCCGCTGTACGTCGGTCTCGCCCTGATGGGCCTGGGCGGCGCATCGCAGGTGCCGATGCTGACCTATTTTCTGACCCGCTACTTCGGCCTGAGGTCGTTCGCGGAGATCAACGGCGTGTTCCGCGCGGCCCAGGCGGTGCTGACCGCGCCGGCCCCATGGCTGATCGGCGTGATCTTCGACCGCACTGGGTCTTACAATTTCGCCTTCTACCTGTTCATGGGCTGCGCCACGAGTTCGATCGTGCTGCTCGCCCTGTTGCCCAGGTATCGGTTCGCGGTCGGCGGCGGCCGAATCTAGTCGGTGATCGGCTGGCCGAGCAGGTCTTCGGACCGTTCGATCTTGATCAGCACGGCCCAGCCCTTCTTCTCCGGATCGCGCTCCTTCTCCGGATCGATCAGCCGTTCCCAGACCTTGTCGTAGATCGGCCCGGACTTGTGGATCGAGGCGACGCCGTAAAGCCGCGCGATGCCCGCGATCGGCAGCACGCCTTGGTTCATCAGGTCGTAGTTGCTGTAATAGACCATGACCTTCGAGCCCTCGCCCATGTTGGTCGTGGTCGAGCCGCGGCCGCGCTCCCACAGCGAGATATGGTCGTCGTCATAGACCTGCACGCTGCCGCGCGGGGTGATCTGGGCGTAGCCGTCCGGCATGACGCTGCCGATCAGGCAGACGTGCGCCGGAAACGCGGAATCGATGTGCGGCTGAATCTTCTTCGGAATGCTCGCCATGCGAGAGGCTCCCCATCAACGGCTTCAAGGCCCTGTGGGGACATATCCTACACCGCCGGCGCCGCTGTCCAGCGCCGGCTTGATCGGAGGTCGCTCAGGCGGCCAGATCAGTGAGTCCGGTGCGGTCGCTCAACACCACGCAGCGGCAGCTGGGCAGGGCGATCAGCTCGTCGTCTTGAAGCTGGGTCATGGTCCGCGACACGGTTTCGATGGTCAGACCCAGATAGTCGGCGATGTCCTGGCGGGACATGGGCAGATCGACCTGGCCCTGGGCGGGAATCCGCCGGGCCATGTCCAGCAGGAACCACGCGACCCGCTCGGAGGCGTTCTTGCGGCCCAAGAGCAGCATGTGTTCTTCGCTGCGGCCGAGGTGATGCAGGGTGAGCGCCCACAGCTTCTGCGCCGTGGCGCTGTCCTGGGCGGCGCGCTCTGCCAGATGGCTGCGGCGGATGGCCACGAGCACGCAGTCGCTGACCGCTTCGGCCGACAGGTTGTGGTCGACGCCGCCCTCCAGGCCGAACACGTCGCCCGGAAGGAAGAACTCGCTGATCTGACGGCGGCCGTCCGCCAGGATCCGATAGGTCCGCGCCACGCCGCTCAGCACCCGATACACGAAGGTTCCGGGCTCGCCCTCACCGTAGATTTCCTCGTTGCGGACGTAGGTCGTCTTGACCCCGTCCACGCCCAGCGGGTCAGCCACCCCGGCGCCGATACGGTCGGCTTGGGTCCAGGAGCGGCGATCGGCGAAAAGTTCGGCGTGCATCGGAATCCCCAAAATTCGAACGCCGCGGGCTTTGCGGCGATGAACAAGGGATAGGCGCGATGCGGGATTGGGGAAATTTCGGTCGTCTCCTTACGGAAAACTACGTAGCCGGCCCGGGCCAGGCGTTTGGCGCGCGCCGAAATCACCTGTAAGCGTCTGTTCTGCAAGGACGAGATAGAGGAGCGGCGGGGGGGTGCTGACCCGCGTGGGACCATTCAACCTTCTGATAGGGTCCGGCCGCACCAGCACGGCGGCCCGTTCGATCTTCGCCGTCGCCGTCATGGCCATGACCGGAGCGGCGCAGTACGCGCTGGCGCCGCCGCTCGGCGGCGCTCATCCCTATCTCTTCCTGACGCCGGCCGTGGCGGCGCTTGGGCCTGGTCGGCGGCGTGAGCTCGGGCGCGGCGGCGACGCTCGCGGGCCTGGTCATCGGCGTGGCCTGGGCGCGGTGGATATCCGAGTTTCAGAACCTGGCGGTGGTGGAGAGCCTGGTCTTCGCGACGGTCGGCGCCGTGGCGACCTTCGTGGGCGAGCACGCTCGGCGGGACCGCGCCAGAGCCGAACAGAGCGCCCTGGCGATGTTGTCGCGCGAGGCCCACCTGCGCTCGATCCTCGACACTGTGCCCGACGCCATGGTGGTGATCGACGACGCTGGCCTGATCCAGTCGTTCAGCAAGGCGGCCGAGCGGCTGTTCGGCTATCCGGCCGAGGACGTGGTCGGTCGGAACGTCAGGATGCTGATGCCCACGCCCTATCGCGAGGGCCACGACGGCTACATGGAGCGCTATCGCAGGACCGGCGAGCGGCGGATCATCGGCATCGGCCGCGTGGTGGTGGGCGAACGCAAGGACGGCTCCACCTTCCCGCTGGAACTGTCGGTGGGCGAGATGCGCTCGGGCGACAACCGCTTCTTCACCGGCTTCGTCCGCGACCTGACCGAGCGCCAGCAGACCGAGGCGCGCCTGCATGAGCTGCAGGACGAGCTGGTGCACATCTCCCGGCTCACGGCGCTGGGCGAGATGAGCTCGGCCCTGGCGCACGAACTGAACCAGCCGCTGTCGGCCATCGCCAACTATCTGAACGGCGTCCGGCGCCTGCTCGACGCCCAGCCCGAGGCGGTGTCCCCCAAGGTGCGCGACGCCCTGGACAAGGCGGTGGAGCAGGCGTTGCGCTCGGGCGACATCATCCGCCGGCTGCGCGAGTTCGTCTCCCGCGGCGAGGCCGCCCAGCGCGTGGAGGGCATGTCCAAGCTGGTGCATGAGGCCAGCGCCCTGGCCCTGGTGGGCGCCAAGCAGCAGAACGTGCGCGTGATCCTGGCCTTGGACAAAACCGCGGACCTGGTCTTCGTGGACAAGATCCAGATCCAGCAGGTGCTGCTCAACCTGATCCGCAACGCCGTGGAGGCCATGGCCGGCCGCCCCGTCCGCGATCTGACGATCTCAAGTGTTCCGACGGCGGACGACATGATCGAAGTCAGCGTCACCGACACCGGCTCGGGCCTGGACCCGGAGGTCGCCGCCAAGCTGTTCCAGCCCTTCACCACCACCAAGGCCCAGGGCATGGGGGTCGGCCTTTCGATCTGCCGCACCATCGTCGAATCGCACGGCGGACGTATCTGGGCGGAAGCCAATCCGGAAGGCGGCACGATCTTCCGCTTCACCGCGCCGCGCGCCCACGTCGAGGAGGTCGCAGATGCCGGCTGACCGTTCATTTGAGGCGCGGGTGCACGTTATCGACGACGACGAGGCGGCCCGCGATTCCCTCGGCTTCCTGTTCGAATCGGCCGATCTGGCGGTGCGCACCTATGAGTCGGCGCTGCACTTCCTGCGGCGCATCGGCGAGGGCCCGGCCGGCTGCGTGGTCACCGACGTGCGGATGCCCGGCATGAGCGGCCTGGACCTGCTGCGCGAGTTGAAGGCCCGCAACACCGCGCTGCCGGTGGTAGTCATTACCGGCCACGGCGACGTGCCCCTGGCCGTGGAGGCCATGAAGGCCGGCGCCTTCGACTTCCTGGAAAAGCCATTCGAGGACGAGCGGCTGCTCGGGATCGTCCGGCGCGCCCTGGACCGGTCCGCCGACAGCCCGGTGGACGAGGAGCTCGCTGCGGCCCAGGCCAAGATCGCCCGCCTGTCTCACCGTGAGCGCCAGGTGCTCAAGCGGCTGGTGGAGGGCCAGCTCAACAAGACCATCGCCTGGGAGCTCGGCATCAGCGCCCGCACGGTGGAGGTCTATCGCGCCAAGCTGATGACCAAGATGGAGGCCGCCGCCTTCGCGGACCTGGTCCGTATGGCCCTGCGCGCCGGCGACCTGGGCGATCTGACCGACTAGGTTATCCGGAGTCATCCGCCGCTTGACGAACATCAAGGCGGGCAGGCGCATCGCGCCTCAGTCTTGCGGACGATGACTGGATCGTTTCCATCGGCCGGACCGGGCGCGGGACGCGCGATCGCGATCGTCGAGGACGATCAGGCGGTTCAGCATTCCCTGAAGTTCTCCCTTGAGGCCGAAGGCTATGTCGTGCGGGCCTTCGACACGGGCCTTCAGGCCTTGCGCAGCCGGGACATCGCGACGGTGCAGGCGATGATCATCGACTATGGCCTGCCCGACCTGGACGGGCTGTCGCTGTTACGCGGCCTCAGGAGCCGGGGTGTGGACGCCGCCGCCCTGCTCGTCGTCAGCAATCCAACGCGGCGGTTCACCGAAGAGGCTCGCCGGCTGGGCGCGCCGGTGATCGAAAAGCCCTTCATCGGCGAGTCGTTGAACGACAGCCTGCGCGATCTGCTGCTGAAGGCGCCGGCCGTCGTCCGCTAGATCGCTACTTGCCCGCGGCCTTGGCGCGGCCGGACTTGCCGATGTCGCGGCTCCAGCGGACGGTCAGTTTCGCGCCCTGCTGGCCGCCGAGCTGGGAGGCGATCGAGAACCGCCGCTTCACCTGCCAGACCACCTGGGCGCTCGGGCCTTCGCGGCCGCCGCCGACCACCTCCACATAGACGTTGTCGCTGATGTATTTCCCGCCAGCCACCGTGACGCCCGAGGCGCCGTCGCCGCCGATCACCAGCCGGTCCAGACGCGTGAGCTGCTTGAGGCCGCCCATCACGTCGAACCCGCCGCCGGTGGCGAGCGCCGTGACCGTGGAGGCGAGCTGGGCGCTCTGGGCGCCGGAAAGCTGGGCGGCGGATGAGCCGAACAGCACCTGCGAGAGGATTTCCTCCTGCGGCAGGCTGGGCGAGGAGCTGAGGGTGATCTCCGGTTTGGCCGCCGTGCCCCGGATGTGGATGGTCGAGGTCAGGGAGGCCGTCTCGTAGGACGCGGACAGGTCCAGGCCGATCTGCTCGGGCAAATCGCCCAGCCGGATCGAGCCGGTGTCATCGAAGTCGAACCGGTGGCCAGCGAAGTCGTAGCTGCCCTGGACCACATAGGCCCTGCCGGTCAGGTGCGGACTGGACAGGTCGCCGGTGACGTGCGCGTCCAGTGAAAGCTCCGCGTCGATGCCCAGTCCCTTGACCGCGACGTGGCGGGGCGCGGTCAGGGTCACGTCCAGATCGACCGGCAGGGTGCGCGCGGGGGCGGGCTTGTACTGCAGCACCTCGGCTTCCGGCCGGTTGATCTCCACCACGTCCAGCGTCGGCGGCGTGTGGGGCAGGCGGGTCTCGGCGTTGATCTCGGCGCGATTGAGCTGCAGCGCCCCCTGCAGGCGCGCGCGGCCGTCCGCGCTTCGGGTGATCTTGATCAGGCCCGTCGCCCGCGCCTGGACCGCGTCGTTGTCGAGCAGGCGGAAGTTCTCGAGCGTGAGGGTGAGGTTCGAGGCCCCGCCCCGGTCCAGGCTGATGGAGCCGTCGCCGCTCACCTTGCCGTCCTTGCCGTCCTGGGCGGTGAAGCTGGACAGGGTGATGGTCTTGCGTTGAAGAGCGGCGTCCAGGCTGAGGTCGGTCAGCACCAGGCCGGTGGCGAAGTCCTCCAGCCGTCCCTTCGCCACGGACGCCTGGCCGGTCAGCTCGGGGTCCTTGAGCGTGCCGCCGAGGGTCGCCGAGACCCGCGCCTGTCCGGCCAGGACTCGCTCGCCGCCATAGAACAGCGACCACAGCGGGCGGATTTCGCCCTCGGCGGAGAACTGGCCCTGGATCGGCTTGTCCGTGACCACCGCGATGCGCAGGGGCGCGGCGGAAGCCACGGCGGGCAGCACGACGTTCAGGCTCGACTTCAGCCCGCCCGCGCCGGACGCCTGGGCGTCGAGGGTCAGCCGGTCGCCTCGCAGCGACGCCTTGAGCGCCCCGTCCACCTCGGTTCCGGCGGGCGCGTCGATGCTGCGCGCGTTCTTGAGGGTGGCGTTCAGGTCGCCGGTCAGGGCGTCGCCTCGGCCCTGCAGGGCGAAGTCCGCGTCGAAGGCGCCGGCGAAGTCGCTGTCCACCGCCTTCAGATCCACGCCTCGCACGGCGCCAGACGCGGTGAAGGCCCCGTCCGCCCCCCGGGCGTCGAGGCTGGCCTGACCCTGGCCGAGCTGCAGACGCACGCGGGTGACCCGGTCGGTTCCCGAAAGGCCGAACACCGCCGGCTCCAGGGTGTGGAACGCCAGGTCGCGGAACTTGCCCTGGCCCTCCAGCGTCAGGCGCCGCGCGCTCGCCGTGTTCTCATAGACGCCCGAGCCGTCCAGGCTGAACGCCCCCTGCGGCGCCCGCCCCTCGGCCGTCAGCTTGAAGGGCGCACGGCTGACCGGCCCCTGAGCGGTGAGGCGAGCCTTGGCCAGGAACACGCTCGAGCCGCGGATCACAGTATTGCTGGCGGTCAGGTCCACCGCCACTGTGGGGGTCCGGCCGTTCGCGATCTTCAAGGTCCCGCTTGCCTCGCCGGCGGTGAGGAGCGCGCCCGGTCCGATCGCGACGGTCAGGTCGGCCGAGGAGGCCGCCTGTCCGCCCAGCGTCGCCGAGCCCATGAGCTGAACGCCGCCCGCGTCGACATCCACGCCGATCAGATCCAGTCCGCCCGCCGCGGCGCGAAAGCCCGTCTTGGCCCGCGCCGGGCCATAGAGGCTGGCCGCATTGACCGCGAATCCCCCGCTCAGGACCTTGTCCGCCGAGACCAGCGTCAGATGCGCGTGCGCGTTGGTCAGCTTCAGGCTGGGAATGTCCACCTCGGCGAAGTCCGCAGACAGGTCCGCGCGCGGGTCCGCGAGGCTGCCGGTGATCGCCCCCGCGCCAGAGCCCTTGCCGCCGATCTCCAGCGGTCCGATCCGCAACGGGCCCTGCGCGCTCCAGACCGTGTCCAGCGCCAGCGCCCCGCCTTGACGCACCGCGCCGGACGCGCCGAACAGCATCTTGGCCCCCTTGATGGAGGCGGTCTGCACCTGCACGGCTCCATCGCCGGCCGTCGCGTCGAAGCTCACGCTGGGCGTGGGGCCGAGCAAGCCATCGACGTCCGCGCTTCCGGTCTTCAGGTCCCGCGCCTTGCCTTGCAGGGAATACGCGCCACGGCTTGCGGGCGCCGGACTGCTTGGCCGAAAGCTGGGCCGTCATCGCGCCCGCCGCGCCCTTGCGTGCGAGGCCGAGGTCGCTCAACGTCACGCGCGCGTCATAGGCTTGGCCGCCGAACAGGCTTGGCCCGCCCGCGCCGGTGAGGGTGAAGCCCGCGCCCGAGGCCTTCAGAGCCCGCACCGCGATGCGGCCGTCCGCGCGCAGCTCCAGGTCCGCCTCCGCCTTGGGCGAGGGCCCTGCGACAGCGGCCAGAAGTCCGCCGCCAGCTCCGCCAGCGCCTCGTATCGTCGTCTTGGCGGTGAAGCGCGAGCCGCGCCCGGTCATCGATATCGGCCCGCCCGCGCGCGCCAGGCGGTAGCCGTCGGTCGAAATCCCCGCGACGTCCAAGGTTCCGTCCAGGCGCCAGGCCGCAAGGTCGCCCTTCAGCATCCCTTCGAGGCTGGCCGACGTGGTCTTTGGCCCGCCGCCCGCCAGCGCGCTGAGGTTCGTGGTCTCCAGGGCCACCTTCAGGCCGGCCTTGGACCGCATTTTCGCGACGTCGGCCGATCCTTGGGCGCTGACGGCGAGGTTCGCTGACTTGGCCTTCAGGATCACCAGGCTGAGCCCGTGCTTGGCCTTGCGGCTCACGGCCTCGATCTCGACCTGCGGTCCCACCCGGCTCGCCAGATCGGCGGTGAGGGAGGAGGCGGTCAGGTCCGCGTTGGCGTTGAAGTCCCGGCGGTCGCGGGTCCACACGCCATGGGCGCTCAACACCGTGGCGTCGCCGCTGGACATGATGGCGTCCAGCGAGCCGGCCCGCAGGCGGCCCCGGCCGCTGGCGTAGGCGGTGAAGGGCCGGTCGACGGGCAGGCCCAGGGCCCCGGCGAAAGGGCCGCCTCCGGCCTCGGACACGCGGGCCAGCAGGGCCAGGGGCCGCCCGCGCCGCAGGTCGAAGCGGGCGTCCACGAAGTCGGCGGGGCGAAGCAGGCTGCGGATCTTGACCGCTCCCTCCTCGCCGCCGCGGCCGCGCGGCAGCCTGAGCCGGACGGCGACGGTCATCAGGCCCCGCTGGACGCTGAAGGCCGGCAGCGTCTCCACGCGGGCGTTCAAGGACCGCAGGTCGATGGTCACGGGCCGGCCGCCCTTGGAGCGCGGGCCCTTGGGTCCGGGGACCGGCCGGCGCATCACGCGAACCATCCCCGCATCCACCTCGTCGATCCGCGCGGAGAGCCGCATGAGGGCGCGCGGCGTCCAGCGCACACGGAGCTGGTCGACCTCGATCCACGCGCCCTTGGCGTCCGTGACCGTCGCCTTGTCGATGGAGAAGCGTCCCCAGATGTCGCCCTTCAGGCCCTCCACCTTGAGCCGCCCGAGCTGGCCGATCTTCAGGCCGGAGACGGCGGTCTCGATCAGATGGCGCCCGGTGGAGGTGAGCGGCCCGTAGCGGCCGACGGCCAGGACGGCGACCAGGATCGCCAGGGCCGCGAACACGCGTCGCGTCCGCTGCGAGGGCCGCGGGTGACGGTGGCGGCGCGGCGAGGGCGGAGGGGCGGGGGCGCTCAAAACGCCTGTCCTATGCTGAGATAGACCTGGATGACGCTGTCGCCTGATCGGCGGTTCAGAGGCGTGGCCAGGTCCAGGCTCAGGGGCCCGAAGCCGAGGTCATAGCGCACGCCCACGCCCGCCCCGGCGCTGAAGCTCTTGAAGTCCGGATACTTCTCGGCGCTGACCGTGCCGGCGTCCAGGAAGCCGACCAGGCCGATGCGCTGGGTCAGCATCTGGCGCACTTCGATGGAAGCCTCGGCCAATGACTGGCCGCCGATCGGGGTGCCGTCCGGGAACCTCGGGCCGACCGCCTGGTAGGCGTAGCCGCGCACCGAGCCGCCGCCGCCGGCGTAGAAGCGTCGCGAGGCCGGAAGGTTCGGGGTCCCGCCGCCGCTGAGCACCGTGCCCAGCTTCAGCCGCCCGGCGATCACGGTCCTGGCCGCCGCGCCGAGCGGCAGATAGCCGGTCACCTGGGCCTGGGCCTTGGCGTAGAGCAGGGTGCTGTCGCCGACGCCGAAGGTAGGCTCGACGCGGCCGTCGAACCGCCAGCCGCGCTTGGGATCCAGCACGCTGTCAGACCGATCCAGCGACAGCCGGGCGAGGCCCGTGGCGATCTCCAGGTTGCGCTGGACGCCGACGATCTGGCCGGCGACCAGGGTCTTCTCGTTGTTGCGGCTGTAGTCCAGCGCCAGACCGTAGGTGAACAGCGAGTTCGCGCCGAAGCGCCGCTCGATGTCCGCGCGTACGCCCTCGTCGTTTTCGCGGTAGGCGCTGGTGTCGTCGATGTAGCCGGCGGCGGACAGCCTCAGGGTCTGTCGCGGGGCGCGCCAGTTGGGCAGGGAGATCTGGGCGTCCACGCGCTTGAGGATGTTCGCGTACTGCGCCGAGAAGGTGATGGTGTCGGCGCGGCCAAGGCGGTTGTAGAGCGAGTAGCGGGCGCTGACGCCCGGCCCCTCGGTGGTGGAGTAGCTGGCGCCGAGCGCGATGTTCGCTTTGGCCCGGTCCGACAGGCTCACGTTCACCGGCCGGCGGCCGTCCGCGTCGGGCTTGTCGGCCAGGGCGACGGTGATCGAGTTCGTACACGCCCGTGTCCAGCAGCCGCCGCTCCAGCTCCGCGACGGCCTTGGGGGTGTAGACGTCCCCGCTCTTCCACGGCGCCAACTTGGCCACCCAGCCGGCGCGGGTGCGCCCGGTCGTCGACACCTTCACCCCGTCCAGGAGCACCAGGGCGTGGGCGTCGAGGTGGAAGGTTGGCTGCACGGTCCGGACGGCGTGGTCCACCACCACCTCGCGCGGGCCAGCCTGGGCGTCGGGATAGCCGTCTCGCTGCAGGGCGGCCACGGCGCGGCCCTCCGCGGCGAGGACGTCGCCCGCCCGACCGGGCGCGCCGGGCGTCAGGCCCAAGGCGGCGCGGGCGTCGCCCTGGGCGACGGGAGTCGGCGGCTCGCCCACGAACTCGAGCGAGGGTTTCGCGATCAGGAAACGGGGGCCGGGATCGATCTGCACGACCGGCTTGGGGGCGTCGCCATCGGTGATCGTCGCCTCGATCTTGTAGGCGTAATAGCCCTCCGAGCGGAGCACGGCGACGGCCTGATCGACGGCTTCGGCGGCGCGGCGGCGGGCCTCCAGGCGGCTCTGCGGCGCACGCTGGCTATCCCCGATGGTTCGGATGATGGCGTCCCGCAGGGCGCGATCCTGGACGCCCCGGACCTCGGCCCGGGGTTCGGCGGCGAAAGGCCGTTCCGCGAGTCCGCCGAGGAGGTAGAGGCCCGCCGTTGCGGCGAAGGCCCAGGCCGGTCGTTTCACCAAGAAGGGGTTCCCTGCTCCGCCCCCCAACGCCTGTGTTAGCGGCAGTCGCCCCCGCTGTCACGGCGCCGCGAGAGGGCGCGGGGCCGCGCGAGGCTACTCCGCCGCCTCGGGCACGCCGGACGGCTGGGCGGACGCGCGCACGCCCTTGCGGCGCCCTAACAGCGCGTCCAGACGCCGGCGCAGCTCCACCGGCGCGGCCAGGGCCGAGGGGGTGACGAACAGGGTGAGCAGGGTGGAGAAGCTCAGGCCCCAGACCACCGTGCCGGCCATCTGCACCCACCATTCGGAGCCCGGCGCCTTGATTTCCACGTGGCCGGTGCGGAACGCCGGGTCGATCTGGAACATCAGAGGCAACAGGCCGATCACCGTCACCAACGTAGTCAGCATCACAGGCCGGAAGCGCTGCACAGCGGCGCGCACGGCCGCCTCCTCGGCCGGATAGCCGTCGCGCTTGAGCCGATAGAAGGTGTCCACGAGCACGATGTTGTGCCCCACCACCACGCCGGCCAGCGCCACCACGCCGGTCCCGGCCATGATGATCGAGACATAATCGAAGGTGTGGAACAGGTTCACGATGATGCCCAAGAGCACGCCCACCGTGGACAGCAGCACCGCCGACAGGGTGACGAACACCCCGTAGAAGCTGTTGAACTGCCACAGCAGAATCACGCCCATCAGGAACAGGGACGTGGCCATGGCGCCCACGAAGAACTTCGAGGCGTCCGCGAAGTCCTCGTCGTTGCCGGCGAACTTCCAATGCACCTGCGAGGGAATGGGGGCGGTCTTCATCCAGGCCTTCACGTCGCTGACGATCAGGTTGGCCGCCTTGCCCCGCGCGGCGTTGGCCTGCAGCAGCACCAGCCGCTGGCCGTTGCGGCGATGGATGGCGGTCACCTGCTGAGCCGGCACGCGCTTGACGAAATAGCTCGCCGGAACCGGCCCCAGCGAGGTGTTGATGGTCAGGGCGTCGAAGGCGGCGATGGAGCGGTCCTGGGCGGGGAAGCGCACGCGGATGTCCAACTCGTCGCGGGAGTTGTCGGGCCGGAACTTGCCCACCAATACCCCGCCCGTGACGAACTGGATGGCCTGGCCGATGGTGGAGACGTCCACGCCGTAGCGTCCGGCGGCCTCGCGATCCACGGCCATGTCCCACTCGATGCCGGGGGAGGTGCGGTTGTCCTCGATCTCGATCAGGCCGGGGGTCGCGCGCAGGCGCTTCAGCACCATGTCCGCGGCCCGGTTCAAGGCGGCGGCGTCGTTGGAGCGCAGCTCGACCTGGACGGCCTTGCCGTTGTTGGTGCCGGCCTGCGGCTGGCGCACCTCCACGCCCAGGCCCGGGACCTCGCCGATCTTGGCGCGCACGGCGTCGGCCACGTGCTGGCCGGTCACGTGCATCTTGGCCAGCTGCTGGTAGTCCACGAACTGCACCAGGATCCGGCCGATGGAGTTGTTGGGCGCGCCGCCAGTGCCGATCGAGGTCGTCCGCCCAACGCGCACATAGGTGGAGTCCACCCCGCGGACGCCCTTGATCCGCGCCTCGACCTGCTTGACCAGCTGGTCCTGCGCCTCGACCGACAGGTTGCCGCGCGCCTGGACGTAGACCGTGACGTGATCGGGATCCTCCTTCAGGAAGAACTCGGTGGGGTGCTTCACCGAGGCGAAGGCGACCACCACCGTCGCGACCACCACGAACGCCGCCCCGGCCACCAGGAACGGCCGGCCGGTCGCCGCCGACAGGGTGCGCGCGTACCAGCCCATGAAGCCGTTCATCTGGCGCGGATCGCCCCGCTCGGACTTCTCGATCTCGGCCAGCATCTCCGGGTCCGCGCCCTGCTTGCGGCCGAACACCGAGCCCAGCGCCGGGGTGAAGATCAGGGCGACGAAGATCGAGGCCGACAGCACGAAGATCAGCGTCAGCGGCAGCCAGCTCATGTACTTGCCGGCGATCGAGTTCCAGAACAGGAACGGCAGGAAGGCCGACAGGGTGGTCAAGGTGCCGTTCAGCACCGGCCAGAACATCCGCTTGCCGGCCATGGCGAAGGCCTCGGCCTTGGCGTGGCCCTCGGCCATCTTCCGGTCGGCGTACTCCACCACCACGATGCCGCCGTCCACCAGGATGCCGACCGCCAGCACCAGGCCGAACATCACCATCATGTTCAGCGTCATGCCCGCCGCCTGCAGCATCAGGAAGGTCAGCATGAAGCAGGCCGGGATGGCCGCGCCGACCATCAGGCCCGAGCGCACGCCGAGGCTGGCGATGATCACCACCATCACCAGGATCGAGGCGGTGATCAGCCCCGACTCGAGCAGGATCAGCATCCGCGCGATCCGGTCGCTCTGGTCGAAGGCGTAGGTGGTCTGCACCGTCGTCGGCCAGCTCTTCTGCTCCTCGGCGACCGCCGTCTTGATGGCCTTCACTGTCCCCAGGATGTTGGAGCCGGGCCGCTTGGTCACGTCGATGGCGAAGGCGGACTTTCCGTCGTAGCGGGTGATGTACTGCGGCTCCTTGAAGGTGCGCCGCACCTCTCCGATGTCGCCGAGCGTGACGACCTTGTCGCCGCTGGTCTTCACAGCCAGGGCGAGGATGTCGCTGGGCTCCTTCACCACGCCCGGCACCTTCACCGAGAACATGCCCTGGCCGGACTGCAGGTCCCCCGCCGGGACGAGCTGGTTGTTGCGCGAAATCAGGCCGTAGAGCTCGCCGGGGGTGACGCCGTAGGTCTGCATGCGCACGGGATCGATGGTGACTTCCATCATCTCCTCGCGCCCGCCGGTGAGGTCCGCGCCCAGCACGCCGGGCACGCCCTCCAGACGCCGCTGCAGCGACTGGGCGAGCTGATACAGCGTCCGTTCCGGCGCCTGGCCGTACATGATCACGGTGATCACCGGAGAGTCGGTGGCGGCGGTGATCTCCTGGATGACCGGCGGCAGGGCCTCGGGCGGGAAGCGTCCGCGCGCCATGTCCACCTTGGCCCGCACGTCATTCAGCGCTCGGTCGCGATTGAATTGGGCGTCGAACTGCAACAGCACCAGGGCGCCGTTTTCCACGGCCTGGGCGTTCATTTCCTTCAGATTTTCGACGGACTGAAGCTCGTTCTCCATCGGCCGCACGAGCAGCCGCTCGGAGTCCTCCGGACTGACGCCGGGGTAGGGCACGTAGACGTAGATGTAGCCGTAATCGATGTTGGGGTCCGCTTCGCGCGGCAGGGTGATGTAGGCGATCAGGCCGAACAGGGTCGCCAGCAAGGTGATGGCCAGCACCACCTTGCGCCGTCGGATGGCCCCGTCGATCAGGGCGCCGATCATCTCGCCGCGACCCGCACGATCTGACCTTCCGAGACGTAGGACTGGCCGACGGTGATCACCCGCGTCGGTCCGGTCAGGCCTCGCGTCCACACGCCCCGCGCCGTTTCGTCGATCACCTTCACGGGGGCGAAGGCGACCTTGTCGCCCGCGCCGACGTAGCGGACGCCTTGCCGGCCGTCAGAATCGAGCACCAGGGCCGAGGACGGGATCAGGTGCTGCGGGCCCTGGCCGGCCTCGATAGTCACCTCCGCCGACAGGCCCGAACGTACGACCGAGCCCGGATTGCGCGCGGTCACCACCACCGGATAGGTCCGCGTCTGGGCGTCGGCGTCCTTGCCCACGGAATAGACCGTGCCTTCGAGCCGTTCGCCCGACGCCAAGGAAATGTGCGCGGGCGAGCCGGCGCGGACCTGGGCGATCTCGGTTTCGGCCACGTCGCCGACCACCTTCAGGGGATCGAGCTCGATCACCACGCCGCAGGCCCCGCCAGGGCTGAGGTAGGTTCCCGTCTCGGCCTCGCGCTTGTCGTAGACGCCGGCGAACGGCGCCTTGATGGCGGTCTGGGCCAGGGCGACCTCAGCGGCGCGCACGGCCGCGGCGGCCTGGTCGAGGTTGGCCTGATCGGCCAGCATCTGGGTCTGCGAGCGGTAGCCCTTGGCCACCAGGTCGGCGGAGGCCTTCTGCTGGAGCTGCTTGGAGCGCAGGTTGGCCCGCGCCTGGTCCAGCGCCGCCTGGCGGGCGTCCACCTGCAGCCGGCACAGCACCTGGCCGGCCTTCACAAAGCTGCCCTCACGTACGGGCGTGACCGCCACCACCCCGGCAGTTTCGGAGCGGACATCCACCACCCGGAAGGCCAGGGTGTGGGCGCGCATGGTCACCACATAGGGGCGCACCTGAGGCTGGATCAACGTCGCCTGCACCAGGGGGGTGTCGTTCTTGGTGGGCGAAGCTTCGGCATGGCGGCCCCGGATCAGGCCCACCAATCCAGTCACGATGAAGTAGAGCGCCACAACCGCAAGGATGCCTCCCGCGACCTTGTGCTCCGTCTTCAATCGCATTGCGCCCTCCCCACGCGAGGCTCCACAGGACAGGCTTCTGAAGCCCATACTTATCGGAGGCAAATGAATTTGCCGTAAGCGTCAGGGGTTCGGGCGGGGAGATCCGCCCCTGGTCGGGGTCACTCTACCCAAGCGTCAGAGCCTGCGCCGGGCCTCGGACTCACCCCGCCAGGAACCCCGAGAAGGTCGAGGCCGGGGCGTCCGGCGCTCCGGCCAAAATGTTCACAGTCCGCTCTCCGCCGTCCACGGCGACGCGCACGCGCGCCGCCTCGCCCGCCTTCATCACGGCCAGGGCGTGAAGACACACGCCCGCGCGGCCCCGGTCGTCGGGGTTCGGCGCGCCGGGAGACAGGGCATGGACCTGGGCTGCGGTGACGATCTCCACGCGCATGCGCTTGTGCCGTCCCAGCCCGGAGAGCTGCACGGTCGTCTGGAGCTGGTAGAGCCCATCCACCGGCGCGACGAAGGCGCCCGTGGCCGCGTCGAAGCCGCCCGAGCGGTTGAAGGCCGCGGAATCGAACGGGACGGTGATGGCGGCGCCGTCGCCGGTGGCGTTCGTCAGGTCGCGCCCCAGGGCGGCCTGGAAGGCTGGATTGTCCGGCGTGCTGATGACGCCGTTGACGGTGTGGCGGCCCTCCGGCCGGTCGCCCAGGGTGATGTCTCCGGTCTTGGGCGCGATGGCGAGCGAGGGCGAGCGCACATGGTCGTCCACGCGGAAGGCCGCCCACCGGTCGGTGGCGAAGTCATAGCCGAAGTCCACCCCCGCGCCGTGGTCGCCGTATTTGCGCATGGCCAGGCCGGCGTTGTGGTCCAGCGCCTGCGAGCCGATGTCGGTGCAAATGACCGTGACGTTGCCCCAGCCGGGGGTCTCGAAATAGTTGCAGTCGCCCGACGGCGCGGCCCAGGCGTAGGGCTTGTGGATCACCCCGACCTTGCCGACGTCGAAGGGGTAGCTGATTCCGGCCGCCTCGAAGGTGGCCTTGCCCGCGGCGACGAAGTTGCCCGCATGTGACCACCACGAACGCTGGATCGGGGTCACCGTGCCGTGGCGAGTGACACAGACGGTGAAGCCTCCGCCCGTGCCCTTGGCGGTCGGAGGCTCGGTGATCGGGAACTCGAGCTGGCAGGGCCGGCCGAGGTACAGGTAGGGCGGGGAACCGCCCGGCGTGTCGCTCGGGTCGAGGAACTTCAACCCGCCCTCGCCGTCCGGGACGCCCGCGCGGCTGTAGATGTAGCCGCCCGGATAGGGCGCCTGCGAGAATGGCACGCCCGCGCCGTCCGGCCTCTTGGCGCCGATGTCGAAGCCGATCTCGGGCGTGTCGCCCCAATCGCGCAGGAATAGGCCGCCGGTGAAGGCCTTGCCGTCGCGCGGGGCGATGGCGAAGGGGTAGTAGGGCTGATCGCCCTTGCCGATCCTGCCCCAGGTCTTCAGCACGACGGGGGGGCGCCAGTCTTCGGCGCCGACGCCGGGCATCAGCAGATAGGACTCGGTGGAATTGGCGTGGTGCTCCAGCACCTCCCAGATCTCGCCGCCCAGGGCGGAGACCACCAGCACGTCGCCCTCGTCGACGATCAGCCGTCCACTGAGCCCGTCGCCCGTGAGACCGTTGGCCGGCCTGTTGCCGACGATCTTGACCTCACGCGCGCCGCCCAGGCCGTGCTGGTCCGGATAGCCGCAGTAGACGGCCGTCAGCGTGGCGATCCGCAGCGTCTTGATCATGCCCGAGGGCGCGGCGCCGAAGGACAGGATGCGGCGGGCGCCCTTGCCCACCAGCCGGATGTTGGGCGAGCGGACCTTGGCGAGTTCGGTGACGATCCTCGCCTGCACGTCCGTCCAGGGCTCGCCCGGCGCGCCCGCCGGAGCGGCCTGGGCGCGGGCGCCGGGGCTCAGAGCGGCGCGGCGGCCAAGGGCGCGGCGGCGAGGAAACTGCGTCTGTCCATGGGAGGGCCTCCTTTGCGGCGGCCACAGCTTAACGGGTCCGCGGGCCCGTCCCAGGCGAATCGGGCCGCGGGTCAGTCAGAGCCCAGAACCAGGCCTTCATCGGGCGCCAGGGCCAGATCATCGCCGGTCGCGAGGCGGCGGATCGGCGTGCAGGGTCGAGATCAAAACCCGCCGCCCGGCGCCGTCGGGCCAGGGGACGCTGCGCGGCTCGTGCGTCAGGTTCAGGGCGATGAACATTCGCTCGTCGCCCTGGCGGCGTTCATAGATCAGCACGCCGTCCGCCGCGCGGATCTCGAGGAACGCGCCGGCGTTCAGCGCGGGGCTCGCCCGGCGCGCCGCGATCAGGCGTCGATAGAGGTTCAGGATGGAGTCCGGGTCGCGGTCCAACGTCGCGACGTTGCGCTCGCGCCAGTCGGCGCTCAGCGGCAGCCAGGGCTCGCCGTCGGTGAAGCCGGCCTGAGGCGAGGCGTCCCACTGCATGGGCGTGCGCACGGGATCGCGGCCGAAGCCTTCGCCGGGCTCGTTCTTCTCCCAGGGGTCTTGCACCGCTTCGGGCGGGATGGAGACGTCCGGCAGGCCGATCTCGTCGCCGTAGTAGAGCGTCGGCGTGCCGCGCAAGGTCAGTAGCAGCATGGCCGCGACCCGCGCCTGGGCCTCGCCCACGCGGCCGGCGATGCGGGGACGGTCGTGGTTGCCCAGCACCCAGTTGGGCCAGGCGCCCGGCGGCAGGGCGGCCTCGTACTCGCGCACGATCCGGCCGATCTCCTCGGCGTTCCAGACCGAGTGCAGCAGCAGGAAGTTGAAGGGCAGGTGCGCCTCGGGCGCGGCGGGCGTGCCGTAGTAGGCCATCAGCCGGGGCAGGGGCAGATAGACCTCGCCGATCATCAGCGCGGTCCGGGAACTCGTCCACCACGCGGCGCAGCTCGGCGATCACGGCGTGGTTCTCCGGCTGGTCGGCGGAGTGGGCGGGCAGGAGCTGCTGGAACTCCGGATGGCCGGGCTTCCAGTCCGGGTTGGGCGGGTCGTCGCGGAACTGGGCGTCCTTGATCAGCCGCCAGATCACGTCCACGCGAAAGCCGTCCGCCCCCCGCCGCATCCAGAACCGCAGCACCTCGTGCATGGCGGCGCGGACCTCGGGATTGCGCCAGTTCAGGTCCGGCTGCTCCTTGAGGAAGCCGTGGGCGTAGTACTGGCCGGTGGTCTGGTCGAAGCTCCAGGCCGGGCCGCCGAATTCGCTGAGCCAGTTGTTGGGAGGCCCGCCGCCGGGCGACGGGTCGCGCCACAGGTACCAGTCACGCTTGGGATTGTCGGCGGAGGAGCGGCTCTCCAGGAACCAGGGGTGCCGGTCCGAGGTGTGGTTGGGCACGAAGTCCACGATCAGCTTCAGGCCGACCGCGTGGGCCTCGGCCACCAGGGCGTCGAAGTCCGCGAGCGTTCCGAACAGGGGATCGACGTCGCAATAGTCCGCCACGTCGTAGCCGAAGTCGGCCATGGGCGAGGGGTAGAAGGGCGAGACCCAGACCGCGTCGACGCCCAGGGACTTCAGGTGGTCCAGCCGTCGGCGCACGCCGTCCAGGTCGCCCACGCCGTCGCCGTTGTTGTCCTGGAACGAGCGCGGATAGACCTGATAGATCGCCGCGGCTTTCCACCATTCGGCCATGGGGCTAGAGGCCCTGGTCGTCGGGGCCGGCGAGGCGGCTGATCTCCAGGCCCTGGCCGATGGGCAGCAGCACCGAGGATATGTTCGGCTTGGCCCGCACCGCGCGGCGGTAGGCGAGGGCGTTGGGCCGGGCGCCCACGGGCTGCAGCATGTTGTCCGCCAGGATCACCGCCCCGGGCGCCAGGTTCGGATAGAACAGGTCCAGCGCCGGGACGTAGACGTCCTTCCAGATGTCCAGCAGCACGAGGTCGAACGGCCCTTTCAGGGTCTTCAGCACTCCAGCGCGTCGCCGGCGTGGAACTCGACCACGCTGTCCAGGCCCACCGAAGCGAGCTTCTCCTTGGCGAAGGCCTGCTTGTAGTCGGCCACATCCAGGCTGATCACCTTGCCGCCGGTCGCCTTGGCCGCCTCGGCGAGCCAGATGGTGGAGTAGCCGTAGGAGGTGCCGAGCTCGAGGATGCGCTTGGCCGTCCAGGCTCCTCGCCAACTGGTTCAGGAACAGCCCCGCTTCCGGTCCCACCGACAGCAGCATCTGGTCGCGCCCGTCGCCGGTGATCCGCACCGGCCGCTCGCCGGCCCACTCGCGTCGTGAACGTTCGTCGTACTCCGCCAGCACCGCCTCGATCGCCTGGTCCATATTCGTGTCCTCGCCTATTCGCCCTTGAACGCGGGCTTGCGCTTCTCGTTCCAGGCCCTGACGCCCTCCAGACGGTCGGCGGGTGGATACCAGCGTTTCGTAGCATTCCAACTCAAGGTCCATGGCGGCGGGAAGGGGCAGGGCCGCCCCGCCGTCGATGGCGCGCTTGGCCGCCCGCACCGCCAGGGGCGCGTTGGCGGCGATGCGCGCGGCGGTCTCGCTCGCCTGGGGCAGCAGGTCCTCGGGCGCGCACAGGCGGTTGACCATGCCCCAGGCCATGGCGTCCTGGGCGGTGAACGGCCGGCCGGTGAGGATCGCTTCCTTGGCCCGTCGGGAGCCCGCCGCGCGGGTCAGGGTCTGGGTGGCGCCGAGGCCCGGGATGAGTGCCGAGCGTGGTCTCGGTCAGGGCGAAGCGGGCGTTCGACGCCGCATAGACGAAGTCGCACAGCAGGGCGATCTCGCAGCCGCCGCCATAGGCCGCGCCGTTCACCGCCCCGATCAGGGGAACCGGCAGATCGCGCAGGGCCCGGCCCATGGCCTCGAACACCTTGTGCTGAGCGCGCCAGGCGGCCTCGCTCATGCCCTCGCGCTCCTTCAGGTCCGCCCCGGCGCAGAAGGCGCGCTCGCCCTCGCCGGTCAGGATCACGCAGCGGACGTCGGCGGCAAGGGCGCCGAGCGCCTCGGTCAGCTCCTCGGCCATCAGCGTGTTGAAGGCGTTGGACGCCTCGGGCCGCGCCAGGGTGATCGTCAGCACCCGCTCGGCCGGCGTGGAGAGGCGAAGGGTCTCAGGATCGCTCATGCGAACTCCGCGCGGATGGCTTCGGTGTGCTCGCCGAGCGCCGGGCAGGCGCCGGGATCGAAGGCCTCGCCCGCCCAACGCCAGGGATGCGCCGGCATGGCGACCGGGCCGGTGGGGGTGTCGGCGCTCATGCGTCGAAGCTGGGGATGGCGCGACAGGTCTTCAACCGAGCTGACCGAGGCGCAGGCGATCCCGGCGGCCCGCAATCGCTCCAGCGCCGCCTCGCGCGTCAGGCCGGCCAGGGCCGCGGCGATCAGGGCGTCCAGCGCCGGGCGGTTGCTCACCCGCAGGTCATTGCCGGCGAAGCGCGGATCGTCCGCCAGGGCCTCGTCGCCCAGCACGTCGCGGCACAGGCCGGCCCATTCGCGCTCATTCTGCACGCCCAGCACCACCTGCCCGCCGTCGGTGGTGGCGAAGGCGCCGTAGGGGGCGATGGAGGCGTGGCTCAGCCCCACGCGCGGCGGGGCCTTGCCGCCGTAGTCGAAGTGCAGCAGCGGCACGGTCATCCAATCGGCCACGGCGTCGAACATGGACACAGCCACGCCCTTGCCCGCGCCGGTGCGCTCGCGCTCGTAGAGGGCCTGCAGGATCGCGGCGTGGGCGTTCATGCCGCAGGCGATGTCGGCGGCCGACACCCCCACCCGGCCCGGCGCGTCGGAGGTTCCGGTCACCGAGGCGAGGCCGGCCTCGCACTGGATCAGCAGGTCATAGGCCTTGAAGTCGCGATAGGGGCCGTCCGCGCCGTAGCCGGAGATGTCGCAGGTGATCAGCCGGGGATGGCGCGCGCGCAGGTCGGCCGAGCCGAACCCCGCCCGTTCCGCCGCGCCGGGCGCCAGGTTCTGCACGAACACGTCCGCGCGGGCGACGATCCGCTCCAAGCAGGGCCGCGTCGTCCGGGGCCTTGATGTCCAGCACGAGCGACTGCTTGCCCCGGTTCAGCCAGACGAAATAGGCGCTCTCGCCGTGGACCACGTGGTCATAGCCGCGCGCGAAGTCGCCCTCGGCGCGCTCCACCTTGATCACCCGCGCCCCGGCGTCGGCCAGCCGGCAGGTGGCCAACGGCGCGGCCGCCGCCTGTTCGAGCGACACCACCAGAATTCCGTCCAGAGCCCCGGCCATGGCTCAGAACGACTTCGGCAGGCCGAGCGCGTGCACGGCCACGTGGGAAAGGATCAGGTTCGTGGAGATCGGCGCGGTCTGATAAAGCCGCGTCTCCCTGAACTTGCGCTCGATATCGAAGTCCTCGGCGAAGCCCAGGCCGCCGTGGGTCTGCAGGCACATGTCCGCCGCGAACCAGGAGGCTTCCGAGGCCAGCAGCTTGGCCATATTGGCCTCCGTGCCGCAGGGCTCGCCGGCGTCGTACAGGGCCGATGGCGCGCTCCACCATGCCGGCGGCCGCCTCGATCTGCACATGGGCGCGGGCGATGGGGAACTGCACCCCCTGGTTCTGGCCGATGGGCCGGCCGAACACCTCGCGCTCGGCGGCGTAGGTCTTGGCCCGATCGATGAAGAATCGGCCGTCGCCGATGCACTCGGCGGCGATCAGGATGCGCTCGGCGTTCATGCCGTCCAGGGCATGGCGCAGACCCTTGCCTTCCTCGCCAATCAGGTTCTCGGCGGGCACGCGCAGGTCGTCGAAGAACAGCTCCGTGGTCGCATGGTTCAGCATGGTGCGGACGGGGCGGATGGTCAGTCCACGCCCGACGGCCTCGCGCAGGTCCACCAAGAGCAGGCTGAGGCCGTCGGCCGGCCGGGCCTCGTCGCGCGGCGCCGTGCGGCACAGGAGCAGCATCAGGTCCGAATGCTCGGCGCGGGAGATCCACAGCTTCTGGCCGTTGACCACATAGTCCTCGCCCTCACGCCGGGCGGAGGTGGCGATGCGGGTGGTGTCAGTGCCGCTGTTGGGCTCGGTGACGGCGAAGGTCTGCAGCCGCAGCTCGCCGGCCGCGATCCGGGGCAGCCAGCGCTCTTTCTGCGCGTTCGGAGCCATGCCGGAGCAGGGCGCCCATGGTGTAGAGCTGGGCGTGGCAGGCCGCGCCGTTCGCGCCCGAGCGATGGATGGTCTCCAGCACCGCTGCGGCCGCCGCGAGCGGCAGGCCGGCGCCGCCATAGGCCTCCGGAATCAGCAGGGACAGGTACCCCGCCTCGGTCAGCGCCTGAACGAATTCAGTGGGATAGGCGCGCTCTCGATCCAACTCTCGCCAATAGGGGCCGGCGAAGCGATCGCACAGCCGCCGCACGCCTTCGCGGATGTCGTCGTAGGATTCAACTTGGTCGCCGGCCATGGCCAATGGGATATCGGTCCCTGATGGCGAACGAAACCTCGATTCTCGCGCGCTTCGCGGCAGGCCTCCGCTTCGAGACCCTGCCGGAGCCGGTCGTGCGCCGCGCCAAGGCGTTGGCGCTGGACCTGCTGGGCTCGGCCGCGCGGGCCCGGGGCGGGGCGGCGGCCGCGTCCTCGATCCTGGCCATGCTGGCGCAGATGGGGCTGGATGGTCCCGGCGCCGCGACGGTGATCGGCGATGCGCGCGGCTACGCCCCACCCATCGCGGCCCTGCTGAACGGAGCCCTGGGACACGCGCTGGACTTCGACGACACCCATGCGCCCAGCTCCTTGCATCCCAGCGCGCCCGTGGTCCCGGCGGCCCTGGCGGCGGGGGAGGCGGTCGGCGCCAGCGGCAAGACGGTGCTGGCCGGCATCGTCGCGGGCTATGAGGTCATCTGCCGCCTGGGCGAGGCGCTGGACCCCACGGCCCACTACGCGCGGGGCTTCCACCCCACCGCCACGGCCGGGGTCTTCGCCGCCGCGGCGGCGGCCGGGCGGGTGATGGGGCTCGACCCAGACCAGATGATCGCGGCGTTCGGCGTGGCGGGCAGCCAGGCGGCTGGCTCGCTGCAGTTCCTTGAGGACGGCGGCTGGAACAAGCCCTGGCAGGTGGGCGCGGCGGCCATGAACGGCGTGATCGCCGCGAGCTCTGGCCGCCAACGGCTTCAAGGGCGCCGGCGAGGCGATCGAGGGCCGCCACGGTCTTCTGGTCGGATACACCGACGGCGCGCGGCCCAAGCTCGCGGTCCAGGGGCTCGGGACGGTCTGGAAGACGCTTGAGATCGCGGTGAAGCCCTATCCCTGCTGCCGCTACGCCCATGCGGCGCTGGACGCCCTGATCGCGCTGAAGGCCGAGTATGGGCTGGCCGCTGAGGATGTGCGCGGCGTGCAGATCGGCCTGCATCGCAATGGCGTGGCGTTGGTGGGCGAGCCCGCCGCCGACAAGCGCCGCCCGGCGAACATCGTTCAGGGGCAGTTCTCCATGTACTTCACCGGCGCCGTCGCGCTCGCCCAGGGCCGTTTCGGCTGGGACGACTACGCCCTGATCGGCGATCCACAGATCGAGGCGCTGGCCGAGCGGATCGTTGTGCGGCGGGACGAGGCGCTGGAGACCGGCCGCGCGCATCCCTTCGGCGCGCGGGTGCGCCTGGAGACGGCCAAGGGCGGGTTCGAGCGCGAGGTCGACGATCCCTCCGGCGAGCCGCAGACCTTCCCGAGCGAGGCGGCGCAGCGGGCCAAGTTCCTCGGCCTTGCCGAGCCAGCGTTGGGCGCCGCCGCTGCGGCTCTGGCCGACGCGATCCTGAGGCTGGAGACCTTCGCCAAAGTGGGCGACGCGCTGAAGGCGGCCAGGCCATGACCGATGTCGCGCCCGACGGGACGTTCTCCTTCACGCGCCTGGAGGCGGTGATCTTCGGTCCCGGGCCGGATCGCCGATCTGGGCGAGGAGCTGGCGAAGCGCGGCCGTAGTCGTGCGGTGGTCGTCACCGGCAAGTCACTGGGCGCTTCCCCCCTGCTCGAACGCGTGACCGACGCCATGGCGGGGCGATGCGCGGGGGTGTTCAAGGGCGCCGCCCAGCATGCGCCCAGCGAAACCGTGCGGGCGCTGGCCGAGATGTTGACCCGCCTGGGGGCGGACAGCGTGGTCAGCTTCGGCGGCGGCAGCGCCATCGATACGGCCAAGGTGGCGGCCGCCTCCGCGATGAACGGCCGGGACATGACGCTGGAGGCCGGCGAGCTTCGCCTGTCGCAGGCCTTCGGCGCCACAGCGGAAGCGGACGGCGTGATCCAGATCGCCATTCCGACCACGCTTTCGGCCGGCGAGTTCACGCCTGCGGGCGGGACAACCGACGAATCGAACCGGATCAAGCACGGCGTGTTCGATCCGCGGCTGCAGGCCAAGGCCGTGATCCTGGATCCGGAGCTGACCGAATCCACGCCGGACTGGCTGTGGGCGTCCACCGGCATGCGCGCGCTCGATCACGCGGTGGAGGCGGCCTACTCCATCCGCGCCCAGCCCTTCGTGGACGCCCTGGCGACCAAGGCGATCCGCGAACTTGTCGAGCATCTGCCCGCCTCCATCACGTCCGGGGGCGCGGCGCGGACGGCTCATCGCGGCCGCTGTCAGATCGCCGCCTGGATGTCGCTGTTCGGCGGGTTCAACACCGGGCTCGGCGTCTCGCACGCCCTGGGCCATCAGATCGGACCCATGTGGGACGTGCCGCACGGAGTCACCTCCTGCATCACCTTGCCCCACGCCATGCGGTTCATGGCCAAGGAGGCGCCTGAGCGGTTCGGGGCGATCGCCGAGGGCCTGCAGATTCCCTTCGACGCCGCCGATCCCCGCAGGGCGGCCGAGGCCTGCGCCGAGCGCGTGGCCGACGTTCGTGGCGGCGCCTGCCCGTGACGCGGACCCTGAAGGCGGCCGGCGTCGGCCACAACGAAGCCCTGGAGGTCGCGCCGGCGATCCTGGAGGAGATCGAGCTGTTCGACGTGCTCGGACGCCCGATGACGCTGGAGGAGGTTCGCGGCCTGCTTCGCGCCGCCTACGGCTGACGGCCAAGGCCGCGACGACGCCCGCGCGCCAGCGAGCGATCCGATCGGCCCGAGGCGGTCGCAGCCCGATAACCCCGACCAGATGCACGGGTTAGAAACTACAGATCGTCATCATGCGGAAAATCCAATGAAAAGCCCGGTCCCACGTCCGCGGACAAGCCATGACGTCGCGCAGGCGACCGCCCAGCTGCGCGACGAGCACGAGCAGGCGACGAGCCCGCTGCAACACGCCGTGGATCGCTTCACCGCGGCTCTGGCCTTGCCCGGCTTCGTGGCGGCGCTCGCCTTGGGGATCGTCCTGTGGTGCGGCGGCAATGTCCTGGCGGCGTTTATCGGCGTGAGGCCCTTGGACCCGCCCCCGTTCGGCTGGCTCGAGGCCCTTGCGGCGACTGGCGCGCTTCTCGTGGCGGCCCTGATTCTCACCAACTCAGCGCCGGGAAGATCGGCTCTCAAGCCAGCGCGAACAGTTGATCCTCGAGCTCGCGATCCTGAATGACCAGAAGCTCTCAAAGATCATTGGGCTGCTTGAAGAGGCTCGTACCGACAATCCGATGATCACCGATCGGGTGGATGGAGAGGCGCAGGCGATGAAGACGCCCGCGGACATTCACACCGTGGCGGATGCGATCAAAGACATCGACGGCGAGCGCGACTGATCGTCGTCCTAGCCCCGCGCCAAGGCGCGCATCCCCGCCGCCACGCCCAGGCCCGTCAGGGCGAGGGCCGCGTAGCAGGCCGGGCAGTGACCAAGCAGGCTCTGGCCATGACCGCCGCAGATCGGGCCATAGGCGGTCGCGGCCGCCAGGGTCATCTGCCGCCAGATCATCACGCCGCCGAACAGGGCGCTCGCTCCCGCCAGAGACGTCCAGGCCAACAGAGCCATCGGATCGGCTTGCGGGATCGACAGGGCTCGGCTGCGCATCGGTCGCGACCTCGTTGGCGGGCGCCTCGCCCGCTGGTTTCGACACCTTGATCCCACAGCTTTCACGGACCTTGACCTGAATCAAGGCCGCCGCCCGACCTGCCCGGCAGTGACGGCCCACGCCCGGTCGTCGGGCGACTCTGCGGGGCGGGGCAATGACGGTACGGACTGAGGACGGCGCGCCTTTCGGCTGGACGGTGGCCGCCGTGCTGCTGGGCGTCGGAATTCTGGCGGCGATCCTGGGCGCGGCCCTGACGCCGGACCCGCTTTTCCGAGGCCAAGCCTACATCTTCATGGCCGCCTTCGTCGTGGCCCTGGCGGCGGTGACCGTGCGGCTGTCGGCGGGGAACTTCACCTCTCAGGCGACGCGCTACGAGGACGACGTCATCAAGGCTGGGGTCATCGCCACCATGTTCTGGGCGGTGGCCGGCATGCTGGCCGGGCTGGTGCTGGCGTGCCAGCTGTCCTGGCCGACCGTCTTCTATAATCCCGACTGGCCCTGGCTGAACTTCGGCCGGCTGCGCCCCGTGCATACGTCGGGCGTGATCTTCGCCTTCGGCGGCAACGCCCTGATCGCCACCTCGTTCTGGGTGGTGCAGCGCACCTGCAAGGCGCGGCTGTTCGGCAACCTGCTGCCGTGGTTCGTGTTCTGGGGCTACAACCTGTTCATCGTGGCGGCGGCGCTGGGCTACCTCTCGGGGATCACCCAGTCGCGCGAATACGCCGAGCCGGAGTGGTACCTGGACCTGTGGCTGACGGCCGTGTGGGTCTGCTACCTGCTGGTCTTCCTCGGCACCCTGTGGAGGCGCCGCGAGCCGCACATCTATGTGGCCAACTGGTTCTACCTGGCCTTCATCGTCACCATCGCGGTTCTGCACATCGTCAATAACCTGGCGATGCCGGTGAGCCTGCTCTCCACCAAGAGCTATTCACTGTTCGCCGGCGTTCAGGACGCCCTGACCCAATGGTGGTACGGCCACAACGCCGTCGGTTTCTTCCTGACCGCCGGGTTCCTCGGCATGATGTACTACTTCGTGCCCAAGCGCGCGCAGAGGCCGATCTACTCCTACCGCCTGTCGATCGTGCACTTCTGGGCGCTGATCTTCATCTACATCTGGGCGGGCCCGCACCACCTGCTCTACACGGCCCTGCCGCAGTGGGCCCAGACGCTGGGCGTGACCTTCTCGATCATGCTGTGGATGCCGTCCTGGGGCGGGATGATCAACGGCCTGATGACCCTCTCGGGGGCCTGGGACAAGCTGCGCACTGACCCGGTGATCCGCATGCTGGCGGTGTCGATCGCCTTTTACGGCATGGCCACCTTCGAGGGCCCGGTGATGTCGATCCGGGAGGTCAACGCCCTTAGCCACTACACCGAGTGGACCATCGGCCACGTGCACTCAGGCGCGCTCGGCTGGGTGGGCTTCGTCACCTTCGGCGCGGTCTATTGCATGGTTCCGTGGCTGTGGAAGCGCAAACGGCTCTACTCCAACGTCCTGGTGGAGTGGCACTTCTGGATCGCGACCATGGGGATACTGCTCTACATCACCTCGATGTGGGTCGCCGGGATCATGGAGGGCCTGATGTGGCGGGCCTACACCGCCCAGGGCTTCCTCGCTCACACCTTCGTCGAGACCGTCGCGGCCAAGCACCCGGAGTACGTCATCCGGGCCATCGGCGGGATGATGTATCTCACCGGCGTTCTCATCATGATCTACAACCTGTGGCGCACGGCGCGCGGGGATGTCAGGGCGCGCGAGGCCGTGCCCGACCTGCCCCCTCAGTCCGCCCTGGCGGCGGCGGAATAGGGGGCGCGCGCCATGTGGAAGTTTCACGCCTGGTTCGAACGCCACTCGATGATCCTGCTGGTCGGGATCCTGGTGGTGGTGTCCATCGGCGGCATCGTCGAGATCGCCCCGCTGTTCTACCTGGAGAACACCATCGAGAAGGTGAAGGGCATGCGCCCCTACACCCCGCTCGAACAGGAGGGCCGCGATATCTATGTGCGCGAGGGCTGTTACCTCTGCCACTCGCAGATGATCCGCACCCTGCGCGACGAGGTGGAGCGCTATGGCCACTACTCGCTGGCGGCCGAGAGCATGTACGACCACCCCTTCCAGTGGGGCTCCAAGCGCACCGGGCCCGACCTGGCGCGGGTCGGCGGCAAGTACTCCGACAGCTGGCACGTGGACCACATGAAGGACCCGCGCTCGGTGGTGCCGGAATCGGTGATGCCGCCCTACGCCTTCCTGGCGACCCGCGACCTCGACTACCGCGACATCGCCGCCAAGATGCGCGCCCTGAGAGCCGTCGGCGTTCCGTACAGCGACGACGAGATCAAGAACGCCAAGGCGGACCTGGAGGCCCAGGCCGATCCCTTCGCTTCGCCCACGGGCCTGCAGAAGCGTTACGGCGGCAAGATCAATCAGCGCGATTTCGACGGCCAGCCGGACAAGCTCACCGAGATGGACGCCCTGATCGCCTATCTGCAGATGCTCGGCACCCTGGTCGATTTCTCGACCTACCACGCCGACGCCCCGGCCAATCAGAGGTGATCGTCCAATGACCTACGAGACGATCTCGCGCTTCGTCACCCAAGGCGGCACGGTGTACTTCGGCCTGATGTTCGTGGCCGTGCTGGTCTACGCCCTGTGGCCAAAGAACCGCGAAGGCTTCAAGCGCGCCTCGCGCCTTCCGCTCGACGAGGAGGAGGGCTGAGGTGGCCGGCAAGCGCAAACGCGACGAGCCCACGGGGCTGGAAGACACCGGCCACGAGTGGGACGGCATCCGCGAGCTGGACCGGCCGCTGCCGCGCTGGTGGCTGTGGGTGTGGTACGCCTGCATCGCGACCGCCGTGGTCTATTGGGTGCTGATGCCGGCCTGGCCGGGGCCGTGGGGAAACACCAAGGGCGTGCTGCACGAGTCCGACCGCGCCAACGTGGTCAAGGCGCTGCACAAACTGCAGGTCCAGCGGGGAGTCGAGGCCCAGCGGCTCAACGGCGCCACCCTCGAACAGATTGAATCGAACCCCGACCTTCAGGCCTATGCGCTGGCTGTTGGCCAATCGATCTTCGGCGACAACTGCGCCACCTGTCACGGCGCGGGCGGCGCCGGCGCCAAGGGCTATCCGAACCTGCGCGACGACGTCTGGCTATGGGGCGGCACGCTGGAGGACATCCAGCACACGATCACCGTCGGCGTCCGCTCCGGCCAGCCGGACGCACGGGTCTCACAGATGCCCGCCTTCGGCCGCGACCAGATGCTGACCCCCAGCCAGGTCAACGACCTGACCGAATACGTCGTCGCCCTGTCGCACCGGCGGGCAAACCGGGCGGCCGTCGCCCGGGCCGCGCCGATCTTCGCCCAGCAGTGCTCGGTCTGCCACGGCGCGGACGGCACGGGGAACCAGACGGTGGGCGCGCCCAACCTGACCGATCAGGACTGGCTTTATGGGCCCGACCGCGCCTCGATCCATGGCCAGATATGGAACGGCCGCGGCGGGGTGATGCCGTCCTGGCGCGCGCGCTTCGACCCGGCGACCATCAAGGCCCTGGCCGTCTACGTCCACGCCAACGCCGGCGGACAGTAGGAGGACACTGTGAGCGTCGTCATCAGCACCGTCCACGGGGCGCCCGCCATCTCGGCGCGGGTCGGCGGCGGTGCGGGCGGCGACGGCTCCCCGGCGCCCAAGGCGTCGCCTCCGCCGCTCTACAAGCCGCGCGAGCCGATCTATCCCAAGCTGGTGCACGGCAAATTCCGCGCCCTGAAGTGGGGCCTGATGGTCGTGCTGCTGGGCATCTACTACGGCGTGCCGTGGATTCGCTGGCACAGGCCTGGCGCGGCGCCGCAGCAGGCCGTGATGGTCGATTTCAGCCATGGCCGCTTCTATTTCGGTCCGATCCATCTGTGGCCGCAGGAGGTCTATTTCATCACCGGCCTGCTGGTGATGGCGGCGCTGGTGCTGTTTCTGTCCAATGCTCTGTATGGCCGGCTGTGGTGCGGCTACGCCTGCCCGCAGACGGTGTGGACCGACCTCTACATCCACGTGGAGCGCCTGTTCGAGGGCGACCGCAACGCCCGCATCCGCCTGGCCAGCCAGCCGTGGGGCTTCAACAAGATCTGGCGCGTCTCGGGCAAGCACGCCGTCTGGCTGCTGATCGCGGCGGCCACCGGCGGGGCCTGGATCTTCTATTTTCAAGATGCGCCGAGCCTGTGGACGCTGTTCTGGTCCGGCCACGCGCCGCTGAGTTCCTACACCTCCTTCGTGATCCTCACCTTCACCACCTACACGCTCGCCGGAATGATGCGCGAGCAGGTGTGCACCTACATGTGCCCGTGGCCGCGCATCCAGGGCGCCATGCTCGACGAGCACTCCTTGCAGGTCACCTATCGTCGCGACCGGGGCGAGCCGCGCGGCGCCCATAAGCACGGCGCGTCCTGGGAAGGCCGGGGCGACTGCATCGATTGCCACCAGTGCGTGGTCGCCTGCCCCATGGGGATCGACATCCGCAACGGCGGCCAGCTCGAGTGCATCAACTGCGCTCTGTGCATCGACGCCTGCGACGAGATCATGATCAAGATCGAGCGGCCCACCGGCCTGATCGCCTATGACACCGACGCCGCCGTGGACGCGCGCGAGGCGGGGCGCAAGCCGACCTACAAGCTGCTCCGCTCGCGGACGGTGTTCTATGCCGTCGCCCTGGCGCTGGTCTCCACCTTGATGATCTGGGGCCTGATGCGCCGCGCGCCGGACGAGCTGCACGTGGTGCGAGACCGCAACCCGCTGTTCATCCGCCTGCACGAGGGCGCGATCCGCAACGGCTACACGCTGAAGATCTCAAACCGCACCTTCGAGCCGCGCACCTACAAGATCGCCTTCACCGGCGTCGCGGGCATTCACTTGAAGACCCCCGGAGAGCCCGAGGGGTCCGTGCTGAAGGTCGCGGTGGAGCCGGACTCGGTGCGGGCGGTGCGCGTGTTCGTCACCGCCCCTCCAGGGGCGAGCGCCCAGACCATGACCCCCGCCGCCTTCACGATGCAGGACGGCGGCCGGACCACCAACGTCAAGACCGTGTTCATCTCGGGATCGAGCGAATGAGCGCCAAAGCCCCCAGGGTCGCCAAGCCGTTCGAGCTGAAGGGATGGCATGTCCTGCTCATCCTCGTGGCCTTCTTCGGCGCGGTGATCGCGGTGAACGTCGGCTTCATCGTGCAGGCCTACCGCACCTTCCCCGGCGAGGTGACCGCCCAGCCCTATGAGAAGGGGCTGCAGTTCAACCGCACCCTGGCCCGGCGGGCCGAGGAGCGGGCGCTCGGCTGGCGCGCCACGGTGCAGGCGACCATGGCCCAGGTGGGCCGCACCCAGCTTCGCGTGACCGTCGTGGGTGCGGACGGCAAGCCGGTGCGGGGCCTCAGGCTGTCCGGGAAGCTGGAGCGGCCCGCCACCGAGGCCGGGGCGCTTTCCACGACCTTCCACGAGACGGGCGCGGGAACCTACGACGCCTATCTGCCCGACACCCCCGGCGCCTGGGACCTGACCCTGCAGGGAACCGACAGCGCCGGCCAGCCCTTCGAAGCCCGGAGGCGCATGGTCTGGCGATGACCCAGGTTCTCGCCGCTCGGGGGCTTGAGCGTGAGGGGCCGGACCTCTCCGGGTTCGTGCGGCCGCGCGCCGACGGCGAGGAGGGGGTGGAGCTGCTGGTCCGGGGCGCGCGCTGCGCCGCCTGCCTGCGCAAGATCGAGACCGGCGTCGGCGCCGTCAAAGGCGTCAGCCACGCCCGCCTGAACCTCACCACCGGGCGGCTGTCGGTAAGCTGGCCCAAGGGCCGGGCCGCCCCCGCCGACGTGGTCCACAAGGTCGAGGACCTGGGCTACGGCTGCGCGCCCTTCGACCCGGCCGAGTCCAAGGCCGAGGAGGACAAGGAAGGCCGCAAGCTCGCCCTGGCGCTGGGCGTCGCGGCCTTTGGCGTCGGCAACGTGATGATGTTTTCCGTCCCGGCCTGGACGGGGCTTAGCCAAGAATTGGGCGTGGGCGGGCGCACCCTGATGTATTGGGCCAGCGCCCTGATCGCGGGGCCCTGCGCCATCTACGCGGGAACGCCGTTCTTCGCCTCGGCCTGGGCTTCGCTGCGCCGGGGCAAGGCCAATATGGACGTGCCGATCTCGGTGGCCGTGATCCTGACCCTGGCGGTCAGCTTCATGGAGACCGCGCGGCGCGGCCCGCACGCCTATTTCGACGCCGCGGTGACGCTGCTGTTCCTGCTGCTGATCGGCCGCTACCTCGACCACAAGCTTCGCCTGAAGGCCAAGGGCGCGGCGCGCGACCTGCTGGCCCTGCAGGCGCCCGTGGCCCTGCGTGTCGGCCCGGACGGCGCAGAGCAGGGCGTGCCCGTGCGCGAGATCGCGGTGGGCGACCTGGTGGGCGGTGCGCCCCGGCCAGCGGGTTCCGGTGGACGGGGTGGTGGAGGCGGGCGCCTCGGACCTCGACCTGTCGCTGGTCACCGGCGAGACCTTGCCCGCGCGCACGGCGGCGGGGGCCCAGATCGCCGCCGGCGCCATGGCGCTGACCGGCCGGCTCGTGGTGCGCGCCTCGGCCCGCGCCGAGGACTCGACGCTTGCCGAGATCGCCCGGCTGATGGAGGCCGGCGCCCAGTCCAAGAGCCGCTACGTGCGCCTGGCCGACCGGGCCGCCTCCATCTATGTGCCCACCGTCCACACCCTGGCCGCGCTCACCTTCGTCGGCTGGTGGATCGTGGGAACCGACGTTCGCACGGCCCTGCTGCGCGCCGTGGCGGTGCTGATCGTCACCTGCCCCTGTGCGCTGGGCCTGGCGGTGCCGGCGGTGCAGATCACCGCCTCGGGGCGGCTGTTCCGGCGCGGCGTGCTGGTGAAGTCCGGCGCGGCGCTGGAGCGTCTGGCCGAGGTCGACACAGTCGTCTTCGACAAGACCGGCGTGCTCACCGAGGGTCGCCCGCGCCTGATCGTCGCCGACGCCCGCGACGTCGCCCGCGCCGCCCCCCTGGCCCGCGCCTCGCGCCATGTGCTCAGCCGCGCCCTGGCCGACGTCGCCGGTCCGGGACCCGCCGCGCCCGACGCCCACGAGGTCGCCGGCGAGGGGGTGGAGGCCATGATCGACGGCAAGCGCGCGCGGCTGGGCCGCGCGTCCTTCGTCGGGGCCGCGACAGAGACCGCCACTGAGACCGAGCTGTGGCTGGGCGTGGACGGCGAGGTCCCGGTCCGCTTCGCCTTCGCGGACTCCCTGCGGCCCGACGCGGCGGCGACCGTGGCGGCGCTGAAGGCGCGGGGGCTGAGCGTGCGCATCCTCTCCGGCGACATCGCCCTGGCGGTGCAGCGCGCGGCCGTGGCGTTGGGCGTCGCCGACTGGCGCGCGGGCGTCACTCCCGCCGAAAAGGCCGAGGCCGTCGCCGCCCTGGCCGCCGCCGGGCACAAGGCGTTGTTCGTGGGGGACGGGCTGAACGACGCGGCGGCGCTGTCCAAGGCCCACGCCTCCATGGCTCCCGGCTCGGCCGCCGACGCCAGCCAGAACGCGGCCGACCTGGTCTTCACCAGCGAGGGCCTGGGCGCGGTCGTCGAAGCCTTTGATGTCGCCCGCGCGGCCCGGCGCCGGGCGCTGCAGAATTTCGGCTTCTCGGCGCTGTACAACCTGATCGCCGCGCCCGCCGCCATGCTCGGGCTGGTGACGCCGTTCATCGCGGCGCTGGCGATGTCCGGCTCCTCGCTGATCGTCACGATGAACGCGCTTCGGATGGCGTGGGGCGGGCGGCGCTCCGCCCTCGTCGAGGCCTCGGAGGACAGGGGATGAACGTCATCGGCCTGCTCGCGCCCGTCTCGATCATGCTGGCCCTCGGCGGGCTGGCGTTCTTCGCCTGGACCTTCAAGAACCGCCAGTACGACGACCCTAAAGGTGACGCCGCACGCATCCTGAACGACGATGCGCTGGATGACGCTATCCCATTGGATTATCGTGAGAAAGGTGGTACCGGCGAGGATCCGCTGGGATAATGCCGGCCGGTGTGTTTGCGCCCTGACGCCGGACATTCAGGTCCCGTTCATTCGCCATCGACGGTATTGTGTGAGACCGTGCGGCGGCAGGACAAGGCCGTGATCAGCACTCTCCGGGGGAGGCCAACGATGGCGGACGGCAAGAAATCATCCCTGGCGCCGCAGGCCCTTGGCCTGGCCGCGGCCATGGTCCTGGTGGCCCAGCTCGGCTTGGCGCAGAAGGCTCAAGCCCAGGCGTCGTCCGGCGGCAAATCGGCCAGTTCGGCTCATACCTGCGCCAAGGGGTCGCACAGGTCCAAAGCGTTCGGGCACGAAGACGAATGCAGTACTGATGATGCTTCTGATCTCCACGTCGTCCATCCGACCACCGGTTCGGCCAAGATCGTGCCGTTCGGCCGGACCGCGGCCTGCAAGGACGCGCCCGGCGTCCCCTGCGGACCGAACGCCGCCGGTTCGTCCACCTACGGAGCCACGCCGAACCGGCGCTAGCCTGGGCCGGAAGCTCCGCCGGCCGGGCGTTCGCGCACCGACTGCACCTGGCGCAGCAACAGGCCGTCCAGATAGGCCTTCAGGACCGAGAGGTCCGGCGCGCCGCCGCTCGCCTCGACCGAGAGGTTGGTCGCCTTCAATGCGGCCCTGACGCCCTTGCGGTCCGTTCGTATCAGGTCGAGCACCGTGCGCCGCCCGGGCAGGACCGCGCCGAGCTTCAGGCACAGGCAGGCATAGGCGAAGGCGCCGGCCGCTCGGGTGTTGCCGTCCCGGAACGGGTGGATCCAGCAAAGGCCCCACAGGGCGTGGGCGGCCACGTCCAGGGCGTCGCCATCGGCCCATACGCGCGGCAGATCGGCGAAGAAGGCGCGCACCAGCCGGGGCACGTCTTCGGGCGGCGGCGGGCGGAACACGACCTCCTCGCCCCGCGCGATGTTCACCCTGATGGTTCGGTAGCCGCCCGGGCGTCTGTGGAGAAACCGGGTCGCGGTGCGGTGCAGGGCCTTCAGATCCGCCTCGGCCGGGATCGGCGCCCGTCGTCCCGGCCGCGCCAGCAGATAGGTGACCAGGGCCGCGACATGGCTCGCCAGGGCCTTGCGGTTCATGCGCTTGATCACGTCGACCGGAGGACCGCTGATGGAGGTCCATCGCGGTGGACGCGGTCGTGCCTGCCCTGGCGTCATGGTCCCCGCTTCCCCGCCGGCCCCGACAGAAGCACGAACACCTCCTTCAGCGGAAGGGCGAGGCATGAGGTTGAGCAGCGTTTTCGGCGCCTTGCGGGCGACGCCGTCGAACCCGGGGGCGGGCCTGGGAGTCGCCCTGGCCGGCCGTAGAGTCTCCGGCGGCGAAGACTCCAACGCAGACTAACCTTCCGGTTCATTTGCCATTCATGTCGCGGCGGGCGTACTGTTCTCAACACCGCCGGCAGGTACGTGGGCATGGGGCTCGATCCGGCGTTGTAATATTATCATAGTTGAGCGTGTGCATCTGCTTTGATCCGCTGGTTGGCGGGGCGGCGGCGCGCATCCGGGCGCCGCGAATCCGACCTCCCAGCGTCGTCCCGACCGGACCGTGACCGGACGGGGCGTGGCGGAACTTGGCTGGAAGCGCGCGCCCTAGAGGGGCTGAACATCGTGAATCTGATTGTCGTTACACGCGCCGCTTCGGCGGCGGTCTTGATCCTGGCCGGCGCCGCGGCCTCCACCGCCCTGGCCCAGCCGGCTCAGGCTGGCCTCGCCCTCAAGCATACCGTGGGCGTGGACGCCTTTGGCGGCGGCGAACTGACCGAAGGCGCGGCCTCGGCGGACAGTCTGAACGCCTTGCTGACCGACGCCCTGATCAACGATGGACACTTCATCGTGGTGGAGCGCGCCGGCCTCGGCAGCGTCCAGACCGAGCAGCAGCTCGGCACCACGGGCATGGCGACGACTGGAACCGTGGCCAAGACCAATCAGATGATCGGCGCGGGCCTGCTGGTGCGCGGGGCGGTGATCAAGTTCAGTTCGGCCGCGGGCGGTAGCGGACTGTCGCTCGGCGGCTCCTTCGGCGGCGGCCTCTTGGGCGCGGGCGGCGGGGCGAAGACCAGCAAGGCGGTGATGACCGTCTCCCTGCGCCTGATCGACACCACCACCGGCCAGGTGCTCGCCACCGCCACGGGCGAAGGCAGCGCCACCTCCAAGTCCGTCAACGCCGGCCTGACCGACAACCGCACGGGCGCCACCGTCGGCACAAACGCCTTCAAGGCCACCCCCGTGGGCAAGGCGGCCGAAATCGCCATCGACCAGGCGGTGGGCAAGCTGGCGGCCGGTCTCGGTAAGTCCCCTGGTCCGCCCTGGTGGTCGAAGACCAGGCGGGCGTCGTCTACATCAACGCCGGCGCCGACCAGAACGTGCAGTCCGGCCTGACGCTGGGCGCCTATCGCAAGGGCGAGACCCTGACCGATCCCGGCACCGGCGAGGTGCTGGACGTGCAGATGACCAAGGTCGGCGACCATCCAGGTGGACGCCGTGCGCGAGAAGATCTCCACCGCCCACATCGTCAGCGGCGGCGCGCCCGAGCGCGGCGACATGCTGAAGGTCGAATAGCGTCCAGCGAGCAAAATTCCTTCTTTCCAAGGATCAAACACCATGCGGAAATTCAGACTTCTCCTCGCCAGCGCGACCCTCCTCGGCCTCGGCGTCCTCGCGACATCTAACCAAGCGGAGGTTGCGTTGAACTTAGCGAAGATCGACGTCAACTATACGGTCATGGCCGTCGCGATCACCTTCGGCCTGGGGATCGTCGCGGCGACGAGCTGCGGGGCGGTTTCCCTGAATTATACGGAGATCAAGGTCGACTACAGCCACACCGCCAAGGCCTGCGTCGCCGACGGCGGGACGGTGGTCGACAAGAACGGCCAGGCCTTCTGCAGGCTGCCAAGAGGCCGGCTAAGACCTCCTACGGGCGGCCCCGCCAGCCTGAAGGTGGAGATGCACGAAGTTCTGAGGTCACGACGCTGTTTCGGTCAGACGGCCCGTGCCGATCCTGGTCAGACCACGCCGTCAAAACCCAAGTGATTTTCAGGCCGACGCGTGGTGCGCCGGCGTACACACCTTCATCGAGGACACAGACGACCATGAAGAAGATCGGACTCATCGTAGCGGCGGCGGCCATGTTCGACTTGGGCACGGTGGTCGTGTCGAGCCAGGCGTCCGAGGCGATCGATTACCACCTGAAGATCGACATGGTCGCGTCGGGCCGGACCGTCGGCGGCCCCCGCCGGTTACAAGAGCGGCAAGGCGAGCAACGAATACCTCAAGTTCAAGAGCGAGAAAGTCGAGCCCTGGCCCCTTCAAGATTCTGCAAGATCGATAAGGTCAACACGCCCCAGGCCTGCATGGCCAAGGGCGGAACCGTCGTCCAGCACGACGGCCAGGCGGCGTGCAAGGTCGCTTTCGTGGAGATCAAGGTCACAAAATGACGCCGCCGCCCGCCACCCCGCGATCGGAGGCCGCCGCCGGCTTGACCTACGAACGCGAAACCCCGGCCGAAGACGACGGTGCGGCTCAGCGCCGGCGACCCGGAGCGCGAAGCCCTGGCCGCCGGGCGGGTCGCCATCGTGATCTCGGGCGAGCCGGTGGAGGTGGAGCTCGTGGTTCCCGATGGCAAGGTCGCCGTGGAACAGGTGCTGCCGATCTTCCAGGGCCTCAGCAACCTGTTCGTGGACCGGGCGGTGGCGCGGGCCGAGGCGGCAGGGAAGACCATCTCCTGCCGCGCCGGCTGCGGCGCCTGTTGCCGCCAGCTGGTGCCGGTGGCCGAGGCGGAGGCGCGCGCCCTGGCCCGTCTGGTCGAAGCCATGCCCGAGCCTCGCCAGGCCCATGTGCGTCGGCGGTTCGACGACGCCCTCGCACGCCCTGGCCGCCGCCGGCCTGCTCGACCGTGTCAGCCAGCAGGTCGAGAACGGCGCGCTGGACCTCGGTCTGGACTATTTCCGCGCGGGCGTCGCCTGCCCGTTCCTGGAGGACGAGGCCTGTTCGATCCACGCCGACCGGCCCCTGGCCTGCCGCGAATATCTGGTCACCTCCCCCGCCGAGAACTGCCGCTCGCCGTCGGCGGAGGGCATCGAGATGGTGAAGCTGGAGGGCGACCCTCGCTGGCGCTGTTGAAGGCGGAACAGACGGCCGGCTGGACGCCGCTGGTCCTTTCCCTGCGCTACGCCGAACAGGCTCCGCCCGCGGCGCGCGACCGCACGGGGCCGCGAGATTCTGGCCGACGTGATCGGTCGGCTGTGAACGTCGACCCTTGCGTCGAGACCAAGCCCCGCGGTGCGTAAGGCTGCTTTTGCGGGCCCAGATCGTCGCTGTCCGCTGACCAACCCACGTTGCCGCCTTCCGCGAACGACGGGAGTGAGCCCGTGGCCAATCAGCCGCTGCTGAATCTATGGCAAGGTTGGGAAGGTCCGCTTCTGCGAGGGTATGGAGATCGGCGCCCGCAAGGAGATTGCGCCAGCGCCTGGCGGCTCGGCGCGGGTCTGCGTCAACGGCCGATGATGGCTGTTGTTGACGCCGAACACGCCCATCGCCGCGGCCATGGCGAACACATAGATGAGAACGGCTGCCCCCGAACCGACGGCCGCAAAGGCGCCGCGCGACGGTCCGCCCCGCGCGGCCGGCGGGTTCACGCGGCCCGGCAAGAGCGCGATCAGGCTGCCAATGATCGCATCGCCATCCTCATTCTGCGATGGCCGATCAGGCAGCCTCCCCAGCAACGCCGCCAACCTGCGGGTCGCCGTCTCCGCTGGCTCCCGGGCCAATTCAGAGGCTTCCGTCCACGGGTCCACACCCAGTCGCGCCAGCGCCGAGATCACGCTGAGCGGCATTTCATTTCCGTCTTCCCCGATCACCGCGAATAGAAATAGGTTGAACTCTGATCCGAGATGGGAAGCTGAATACGAATTCATGGTCTGAGCCACCGGGCTCTCCATCATGGCCGAGGGAATACGATGGACGCTGGCCAAACCCTGCCGCCCATATTCATCATGACTTGATCTAGCGTGCGCCGGTGGGCCTCAAAAAGCCTGGGAATCTACCTAGAAGCGCCGCCGGCGGGGATCATTGAGGCGGCGTTGGCTGAAACGCCGGACGTAGGCTTAGGATCAACCGCAGCGATGGAGACTTGCCGTCGCACATCGTCGCACGGACGGGGAAAGGGCCGGGGGATGAAGCCCGGCCCTCGCACGGGCGTCGCGCCGTGGATCAGCGCCAGCGCCAGGTCCAAGCCGCCCTCGAGCGGCGGCAATAACGCTCACGATGATGGTTGCGCCAACGCGTGCCCCAGGCTGTGCAACGGCGATAGTGATGCCGGTAGCGATGGCGCTGGTTATATCGCCGCTGGGGTTGGCGCTGATCGCGGGCGTCTCGGCTGTCGACATGCGCGACGACGGGGCCGGCGCGAACGCGTACGCCGACGTCGGCCGCGGAGGCCGCCGTCGCCCCCATCAGACTCAATGCAAGAATCGAAGCGACCAGTATCTTCATGGAAATGTCCTCGGTTGGGGAAATCCGGCGGGCGTCTTCACGAAGCGCCGATGGCGGCGCGCCCCAACCCGCCGTGGGGCACTGCATCGCCGTCGCGCATTTTCACCATCTCGTCGGCGAGCAGATCTTCCAGGAGCTTTCGCCGGGCCACGTCCGGTTGGTCCGCGAGGAGGCGTCGGTACAGCTGTACGTTATGTCGCGCGACGTAGGTCTGCGTGGCTGAGTTGATCATGGCGGGGTCCCGCCGAGTTGGCTCAAGCGCCACTCGGCTTCCGGTCCGAAGCGAACCGGCGCAAGTTCGACCATGACGGACAAAGACGAGGGCGCGGGAGACTCGGAAACTACTCAGCCCGCCTGACCGGCCCACTGATGACTGCTCCCGGCGCGATGCGGGCCCGACCAGTTCAAGGCCTCAGAGCGGGATCTCGCGCCCGGGACGCGAAACCCTCCGGAAATTGGCCGAAAGTCCAAGCCATGGTATCGGTGAGGCTCGAAATCTCCCTTCGCGAAACGCGAAAGACGTCAGGGGGAACGGGCGCGCGGGAGCAACTCCCATCGCCTCTGGATAAGGACCCGCCGCCGGCCGACACGGCGGGGCCAGGACGCAAGAGGAGGCGCGGATGACCAAGCTTCGCACCCTGACCGCAGGGCTCGCCGGCGCGGCGGCGCTATCGTTGACGGCGGGAGCGGCGCTGGCCCAGACCGCCTTGGTCCCCGAGATGCCCATGGACAAGCCCGTGGTCATGGGCGGGATCCAGACCGCCTGCACCGGCATCGGCTCGGACGCGCGGGACGATCCCCAGTGGCTCGCCTATCCGGTCAGGGTGGAGATCTCCGACGCCGCCAATGCATATCTGGTCGGCGCGATCATTTCCGTGGCCGACGATCAGGGCAGACCGGTGTTGGAGGCCAACTGCGGCGGGCCCTGGCTTCTGCTGAAGCTGCCGGCGGGCCGCTACCGCATCATCGCCCGCCTTCCCGGAACCGACGCCAAACCGCGCAGCGCGACGATCGACACGCCCAAGTCCGGCCAGATGCGCGTGGTGCTGCAGTTCCTGGATCGATAGCCGGCGGCGCGGCGGGTAGGGGAGCCCAGGCGCGCGGCGCCTGGGTTTGGCGGTTCGCTTGACGGGCCGAGGTCGCCGATGTCAACGACGTGTGACCGGCGCCGCCGACGAGCGCCCCAAGACAACCTTGAGGGAGGACGCCATGGCTTCAACCAAGAGCATCGCCGCCGCGATCCGCGAGATCGGCCGGGGCGCGGACATGGACTCCATCGGCGCGGCCGCCGCCCTTTACGCCGGCCAGCACGAGAGCGAGCCCTATGCTGGCGTCGAGGTGGTCCGCGACATCGCCTACGGCCCGCACGAGCGCCATCGCCTCGACGTGTTCCGCGCGGCCGATCATGCGGGCGAGCCCCGGCCGGTGTTCCTGTTCGTGCACGGCGGCGGCTTCATGGGCGGCGAGAAGCACCGCGCCGGCTCGCCCTACTACGACAATGTCATGCTGTGGGCGGTGAAGAACGGCATGACGGGGGTCAACATCAGCTATCGCCTGGCGCCCGAGCATCCCTGGCCTGCGGGCTCGGACGATCTCGCGTCTGCGGTGGACTGGACCCTCGCGCACATCGGCGAGCATGGCGGCGATCCGAAGCGGCTGTTCGTGGCCGGCACGTCCGCAGGGGCGGTGCACGTGGCGGGCTTCGTCGTGGGCCCGACGTATGGCGCCGAAGGCAAGGTGCGGGGCGCCGCCCTGCTGTCGTGCCTGTTCGACATGGCCGCCTCGGAGTCCAATCCCATGAAGGAGGCCTATTTCGGGACCGACGCCTCCAAGTACGCGCAGATGTCCACGCTCGAAGGGCTTGGTGGCGACCAAGGTTCCGGTGCTGGTGACTCTCGCCGAGCACGATCCCGCCGACTTCGAGCAACAAACCCTGCAGTACGTGAACGCCTTCTGGGCGGCGCATGGCCGCTGGCCGGACGTGGTGCGCGTAATGGGCCACAACCACTTCACCACCGCCTGGCATCTCAACACCGCCGACGACCGACTGGGCCGGACCCTGCTCGACTTCGTCCACGCCCACGGCGGCGCGCCGTGACGATCGCGGCCTAGGCGCGCATGAACGTCTATTTTCTGGGGATCGCCGGCGCGGGGATGAGCGCCCTGGCCTCGGTGCTGGCCTCCGAGGGACATCGCGTTTCCGGCTCGGACGGCGCGGTCTATCCGCCAGTCAGCACCTATCTGGAACGGCTGGGGATTCCCTATCACCGAGGCTTCGACGCGGCCCATGTTCCCGCCGACGCCGACCTGGCCATCATCGGCTCCAGCGCCTCGCTGAAGCTCGCCGAGAATCCTGAGCTGGCGGAGATCGTTCGCCGTGGCCTGCCCCGCTACAGCTTCGCCGAATATCTGGGCCAGCACACCCGGGACCGGACCAACGTCGTGATCGCCGGCAGCTTCGGAAAGTCCACGCTCACGGCCCTGTGCGCGGTGCTCTTGCGCGAGGCGGGGCGCGATCCGGGCTACTTCATCGGCGCCGTGCCGCTGGACCTGGACGCCACCGGCCGCTGGGGCGCCGATCGCCAGTTCCTGATGGAAGGCGACGAGTACATCGTCGGCGGCGAGGACCGCCGCTCCAAGTTCCAGCTCTACCACCCCAGCCACGTGCTGATCTCGTCGCTGGTCCACGACCACCTGAACGTCTTTCCGACGATCGAGTCCTACGAGGCGCCGTTCGCCGAGCTGATCCGTCTGCTGCCGCCCGAAGGGCTCCTGGTCTGCGCGGACGCCTATCGGGCCCTGCATCGGTTGACCGAGGGGCGCAAGGTGGTCTGGTACGGGCTTGGGCCCTGCGACGGCTACAATGCCGAAGGCGTCACGCCGGGCGAGGTGACGCGCTTCGACATCCGAACGCCCGGCGGGGCGCGCATCCCCATCGAGACCGAGTTGCTGGGCCTGCACAACGTCGAGAACATCGTGGGCGCGGCGGCTCTGCTGCTGGAGCTGGGCCTGATAGACGCCGAGCGCTCTGCAACGCGGCGCGCGACGGTTCCGGGGCGTGGCCCGGCGGCTGGACAAGAAGACCGCGACCTCTCGCGTGCCGGCCTATGAGGGCTTCGGCTCGTCCTACGAGAAGGCGCGCTCGGCCATCGAGGCCATCGCTCTGCATTTCCCCGACCGGCCGCAGGTGGTGGTGTTCGAGCCGCACGCCCTGAGCTGGTCCGACCACGAGGCTCTGCCCTGGTACGACACCGTGTTCGAAGGCGTCTCGCGCGTGCTGCTGCTGCCGCCGCCGACCCACGCGACGGGCGAGGGCAAGGTCGGGCAGGCCGAGATCGCCGCGCGCATCGCCGCCGCCGGGGTCTCCACGACCGCCGTGGCCGGCCGCGATGCGGTGCTGGCCGATCTGGAGGCGACCCTCACGGGCGACGAGGTGGTGTTGCTGTTGTCCTCCGGACCCTTGGACGGTCTGGCTGAGGCGGCGCCGGCGATGCTGGACACGCGGTTCGGAAGATAGTTGGGCCCGCAACGGTGCGGACGATTGCGGCGGCCCGCTTGGTCGGTCTAGTTTGATAAACACAACGATAGCGGCGTCCCCAGAAGGCGCCGCGTGGGAAGGAGACACCAGATGCACGTCGGAATCGCCTCGGGCTTCGCGAACCATCTCAAGGTCGACGACCGCCGGTTCCTGCAGGAGGAGCTGACCCAGCTGCTGCTCGGGGCCGAGCTCGGTTTCGAGTCGATCTGGATGACCGAGCACCACTTCAGCGAATATTCGATCAGCCCCAATCCCTTGATGTACCTGGCTTATATCGCCGGCCGGCACCCGACGGTGCGCCTGGGCACCCAGGTCGTCGTGGTGCCCTGGCACGATCCGGTGCGTCTGGCCGAGGACATCGTGCTGCTCGACCACATGTCGGGCGGGCGGGGCATCTTCGGCTTCGGCCGGGGGCTGGCGCGCCATGAGTATCAAGGCCTCCGCGTGGATCAGAGCCAGGCGCGCGAGCTGTTCGACGAGACGGTCGCCATGGTCATGAACGCCTTCGAGACCGGCGTGCTCGAGGGCGGGCAGATCAACAAGGTGCCCCGGCGCGAGATGCGTCCCCGGCCGTTCCGTTCACTGAAGGGCCGGGCGTTCTGCGCCTCCGGCTCGCCGCCCTCGATGGTCGCCGCGGCCAAGCTCGGCCTCGGCCGGCTCTACCTCGGCCAGCCCATGGTGGGCGAGAAGGCCCAGCCGTTCTCCAACGAGAAGCGTCACGACACCGCCGCCCGGCTGACCGACCCGACCGGGGCGAACAGCGGCGGCGCGCAGAAGGACGCCTGGCTGGAGGCCTGGGAGAAGTATCACCCCGACGAGACCCCGGTGCAGCCCTTCGCCTCCAACCTCGTGTTCATCGACGAGAGCGGCGACCGGGCTCGCGAACTGGCCCAGACCTACACGGCCAACACCTTCCGCGCGGCGGTGAAGAACTACGAGCTGACCTCAAAGCACCACGGCACGATCAAGGGCTATGAGTCCTACGCCAGCATGGTGATGTCCGAGGAGCAGGTGGAGGAATCGGCCAGGACCGCCGGCAAGGGCTCCATCGCCGGCACGCCCAAGGAGGTGCTCGAGCAGCTCTGGGCCGTGAAGGAGGCGCGCGATCCGCAGGGCATGATGCCGCACCTCTACACCGGCGGCATGCCGCACGACGAGTGCATGCGCTCCATCCGCCTGTTCGCCAAGGACTGCCTCGCCGAGATGAAGAGCTGGCCGTCCGCGCCGCTCACCATCGACGGTCCCATGGCCCAGGCGGCGGAATAGGGCGCGCGTCATGGCGACCGCAAGCTTCCTGGACCCGGCCCTGTTCCGGGACGACGCCGTTGCGCCCGACACCCGGGCATTCATCGAGGCCCTGCGCAACCCGCCGCCCGGCGCCCCGGGCGGGATGCCGCGCGGAGCCAAGTCCCCTCGCGCGACCACCCGCAAGATCGACGCGGGCGGCGGACGCGAAGTCGAACTGCGGATTCTCGCCCCCGAAAATCCGCACGGCGCCTATCTGCACCTGCACGGCGGCGGGCTGATCATGGGCTCGGCCGACCAGGACGACGGCATGCTGGCGCGGATCGCCGACAACACGGGTCTGGCCTGCGTGGCGGTGGACTATCGTCTGGCCCCGGCCCATCCTTATCCAGCCGCCTGGGACGACTGCGAGGCGGCCGCCGTGTGGCTCGCCAAGAACCTGAAGAGCGAGTTCGGCGGAAACGGCCTGGCCATCGGCGGGGAGTTCGGCGGGCGCCACCCTGGCCGTGCCCACCCTGGTGCGGATGCGCGACAAGCACGGCTTCACCGGCTTCCAGGCCGCGAACCTCAGCTACGGCAACTACGACACCACCATGACCCCCAGCCAGCACTGGATCGGCGAGGATTCCGTTCCCATCAACGAGGCCATGGTCAAGGACTGCTCGAACCAGTACGCGCCGGCGCCTATCGACCGGCGCGACCCGGACCTGTCGGCCCTCTACGCCGACGTTCGCAACATGCCCGCGGCCCTGTTCACGGTAGGGACGCTGGATGTGTTCCTGGACGACACCCTGTTCATGTACGCGCGCTGGGCGGCGGCCGGGAATGTGGCGGAGCTGGCCGTCTATCCAGGCGGCGTGCACGGTTTCAACGTCTTCCCCCTGAGGATCGCCGCGGAGGCCAACGCCCGCATCGACGCCTTCCTGAAGGCGAACACCACCTCCTGACGCCGCCCGCCAAGCGGCCAACCCCCTTGTGGCGCCGGCCGGCGCCGCGGACGACGAAAGGCGCTCGGATGACGGTCGAGCTTTACTATTTCCAGCCGCTCGGAACCAATTCGGGGCGCGTGTACCTGACCCTGCTGGAGAAGGGCGTGCCGTTCGTGGGGCGCGAGCTTTCCGGGCGCGACTTCGACCACCTGCGCCCGGAATACCTGAAGGTGAACCCCCGCGGCCAGGTGCCCGCCATGGTGCATGACGGACATGCGCTCTACGAAGGCATGGCCATCAACGAATACATCGACGAGACCTTCGAGGGCCCGCCGCTGCGTCCCGCCGACCTGCGCGAGCGCTGGCGCATGCGGGTGTGGTGCCGCTACGCCGAGAACGACCTCGGCCGCGCCCTGATGATGATCAACTGGAACCGCGTGGTGCCGAACTTCATGGGCGAGCGCTCGATGGAGGAGGTCGAGAAGGTGCTGGAGACGGTGCCCGACGTCGACCGCCGGCGCTCCTGGCTCGCCGCCTTCAGGCAGCAGACCCCGCCCGAGGCGATCGAGGAATCCCAGCGCCGGGCCCGCGCAGGGGTTCAGAAGCTCGAGGCGGCCTGCCGCGAGCGCCCGTATCTCGCCGGCCAGACCTATTCGCTCGCCGACATCGACTGCTTCAACTTCTGCGGCTTCATGGCGATGTGGATGCCGGAAATCATGAACGACAAGGACACGCCGGCGGCCATGGACTGGCATCGCAAGATCAGCGATCGGCCGGCGGTCAAGGAGATGCGCTCGCGCACCCCGCGCATGCAGCCGCCCGCGGGCGCCGGGACGGGCGGAGCGGCGGAAGCCTCCGCGCGGGCCCAGGCGCAGGCGAGCTAGGACGATGCCGATGCTGGAACTCTATCACTGGGAGCCGAACGCGGCCTGCGCGCGGGTGATGATCACGCTCAAGGAGAAGGGCCTGGACGTTCACCAGCCGCTATGTGGACGTGCTGGCCTTCGAGCAGCACGCGCCGGACTTCCTGAAGCTGAACGAAACGGGCGAGACGCCGGTGCTGGTTCGCGATGGTGAAGCCTACTTCGAATCCAGCTACATCTGCGAGTACTTGGACGAGGCCTTTCCGGAGGTCCCGCTCATGCCGTCCGATCCGCTCGGGCGCTGGGAGGCGCGCGTTTGGCAGAAGTTCGTGGACGACTACATCGCCGCCTGCGTCAGCGACCTGGCCTGGGACGCCTATGGCGCGACGGCGCTGGAAGGCCGCAACCTCGACTTCGACAAGGCGGCGAGCACGATCAAGTCCAAGGAGCGCCGCGACCTGTGGACGTCCGCCCTGGCGGGCTTCGATGCGGATACGCTGGACCGGTCGCGGGGCCGGATGAAGGATCTCGTCGCCAAGATGGAGACCGACCTGGCGCGCTGCGGCTGGCTGGCGGGCTCCAGCTACTCCCTGGCCGACATCGCGGTGTTCTCCTACGTCAACTACCTGCCGCGCCTGATGGCCGACGTGCTGAACGAGACTGCTGCGCCGCGGGTCACGGCCTGGCTGAAGACGGTCGGCGAGCGTCCGGCCGTGAAGGCGGCCCTGGCCATGGCCCGCGTCCCGGATCCCTACACGACCGCCGCGCCCGGCCCCGAGCACGTCCGATGGGGCTGAGCGGATCGAAATCGACGCGTGGAGCGTGCGATCACGATCCTGGCGCCACTCTTGCAACTTATGGTGTATAGCCCCAGGTCTTGCGCCGAATCCGGAGTCAATATCATGTCTGAAACAGTACCGATGTACCGCAAGCCCTCGACAGTCGACGTTCACGTCGGCGGGCGGATGCGGGTGCGGCGCAAGGTGCTTGGCATGAGCCAGGACGCCCTGGCCCGTGCGCTCGGCATCACCTTCCAGCAGGTTCAGAAGTACGAACGCGGCGACAACCGCGTCAGCGCCTCCAAACTCTACGCCATGGCGCAGTTCCTGGGCGTGCCGATCGCCTACTTCTTCGACGGCCTGGAGGAGTCCAAGGGCATGCCGCCCCTGGTCGCCGATGATGGCGTCGAGCGGTCGATCAGCGAGTTCCTGAACACGCCGGAAGGCGCGGAGCTGGCGCGGACGTTCCCGAAGATCAATCGGGCCCGGATGCGCCGCCAGGTGCTGGAGCTGGTGCGGGCCGCTGCCGAAGAGGAACGGCTGGGCGAACTAGCGCCCTACTGGGGTAGCGTCGTGCGGCTTGCGTCGTGCGGCAGCGCGGGCGCACTCTGCTTTCAGAGCATGCAGGAATTTTCGCATACAGAGGCGTGGGCGTTTATCCGCGAGGCGCCGAACTATCGCTCGGCGGCCGAGCTGGAGGCCCATTTCACCCGCGTGCTGGAGTCGTTCGGCTTCGACCGCTACGCCTGCTCGCGGCTGGACGGGCCCAAAGCGTGATCACCGCTGTCGTCCAAGGGGCTGGAGACGTGGGACGAACACTGCGTCGAGCAGGGCTACATCAAGATCGATCCCTGCGCTCGTTGGGTCCGCGCCGGCCGGCCGAGCTTCGCCTGGGGCGAGGCGCGCACCTGGTCCGAACGCACGGGCCGCGAGCTCCGCCCGAGAGAGCGACATGTGGGACGAGGCCGCCTCGGACGGCATGAAGGGCGGGCATGATCGTCTCCACGCCCGGCCCGGCGGCCAGGTGCTGGTCACCCGCATCATGACCGGCGCTCGTGACATCCGGCCGGTCGATCGCCCGATCCTGGACGGCCTCAGCGTGATCTTCTCCACCTGATGCTGCGGCTCTACGAGCAGGCCCATGACCGCCCGCTCAACGTCGGTCCTCACCCAACGCGAGGCGGAATGCCTGCGCTGGGCAGGCGAGCGGGCTGACGGACATGGACATCGGCGAGCGGCTCGGCATCTCCTTCCGAACGGTCAACAACCACATCGAAAACGCCAAGCGCAAGCTGGGCGCGCCGCAACCGCGTGGCGGCCTACAAACGCGCCTTCGATCTTAGGCTTGCTCGACCTGAGTGATTTACCGGATTTTCGGAGCCATTGGCGAGCCTTTCGGGCAGGCGGTTCCCTCCGCATTATTCGGGAGGTCGCGATGATCCACATTGTTCGGGAACGAAACAGGCGTCTGTACGCCCGCCAGATCTGGGAGATGTTCAACGAGCGCCGCAAGGCGTTCGTGGAGCGCAACGGCTGGGAGGACCTGATGGTCTTCGACGGCGCCGAGGTCGACGAGTACGACGACGAGCACGCCGTCTATCTCATGGCCCTGAACGACGAGGAGCGGCTCGAGGGTGCGGTGCGTATCCGCCCGACGGTGCGAGGGCTGCATGCTGGTGGACAAATTCCCCAGCTGATCGCGCCGCGATCAGCCGTCGATGAAGGGCCCGGACGTCTGGGAGGGCACGCGCGTGTTCATCACCGACGCCTTCCGCGCCCGCGAGCCCGGGCGTGCGAGGCTCCTTCGGGCTCGCGGCGGCGGCCATGGAGGTCGCGATCGATGCCGGCGCCAAGCGCATGGTCGGCATCGCGGACGTGCGGATGCTGGAGCACATGCCGGACATCGGCTCGAAGTTCCGCATCACCGGCCTGCCGGCCGAGTACCCTTACGGCGTGATGGTCGGAACCTGCGGGAGGTGAGCGAAGAGATCGTCGCGGCCTGCGCGAGAAGCCTGGCCGAGCCGGCCCGCCTGTCCTACGAGGTGGCCGAGGAGGACCTGGCCAGCTTCGGCTCCCTGGCCGCCGTCCAGCGGGCCGTGGATGCGGCGCGCATGGACATGAGGCCGGGATTCAGGGCGACAGTCCGATCCGCGTTGCGCCATGGCTCGGGTCACCGCGCTTTACGCCAAGTTCGACGACGCCTATGCGCTCGCAGGCCGATCCGACTGGGCTCGATCAGGCGGACGTCCAGCGCAGCGCCGCGGCGGGCCGCCCGAACTGCGCCGTGGTCCGAGAGGGAACCTCCAACGAATGACAACAGCCGCTGAGCTGTTCGGCAGACCGTTCGGCTCTCTCGTCTGAGCTCGTCGCCCATCGGGCGGCGGAGCGGCCGCGACGCGACCGCCGTGCGTGATCGACGACCGCCGGCGCCACCTTCGCGCAGATCGACGCCTTGGCCGACCGGGTCGCGGCCGCCCTGCAGCGGGACGGCGCGGTGCCGGGCGAGGTGGTGGCCGTCGCGGCCGCTGCATCGGTGGAGTTCGTCGGCGTCGTCCTGGGCGCGGTTCGCGGGCGGGCTTGGCGGTGGCGCCGCTGCCGACCTGGACGCGGCCGGACGCCTTGGAGCGGATGCTCGCGGACTCCGGCGCGCGGATCGTGTTCTTCGACGCCTCCGCGCCCCGGCGGCGACTGTCACAGGGGCCGGCGCGGGCGGGTCGCGCTGCGACAATGCGGCCGGACGCCGATGCGGCGTTCGCAGCGCCTGGCTCGCGCCCGCCGGCGCGCGGCCCGCGCCCGTCGTTCCCGGGCCGGAGGACCCGTTCACCATCATCTATTCGTCGGGCACCACCGGCGTTCCCAAGGGCGTGGTCCGCTCCCACGCCTCCGCCTGGTTCTAGGCCACGCTCGCGCCGCTGGGCGTGGACGACGTCGTTGGCGGTCGGCACGCCGCATGTACGCGTACCATGGCGCTGCTGTCGGTGCTGCAGGAGCCTGGCGTGCGGCGCAGCGATCGTGCTGACCGCCAAGTTCGACGCGCGCCGCTTCATGCTGAGGGCCATCGCCCACGGCGCGACCGAGGCCATCCTGGTGCCGGTCCAATACGACCGGATCCTGCGCCTGCCGGAGTTCGACCGGCTGAACCTGTCGCGCCTGCGCAGCAAGATCATGGCCGGCTCGCACGCGCCCGCCGCCCTGAAGGCGGAGATCCTGGCGCGCTGGCCCGGATCCCTGGACGAGTACTACGGCATGACCGAGGGGGCGGTCTGGGTCGCGCCTGGCCGCGCATGAGCGGCCCGACAAGCTGCACACCGTCGGCCAGCCGGGCCCTGACGTGGAGGTGAAGGTTCTGGGCGAGAATGGCGAGGAGCTGCCCCCCGGGCGAGGTCGGCGAGATCGTGGGCCGGGCCGCGGCGATGATGCAGGGCTACTTCAACCGCCCCGAGGCCACCGCCGAGCTGGAATGGCGCGACGCGGAGGGCCGGCGCTTCCTGCGCACCGGCGACCTGGGATCGGTCGACGAGGAGGGGTTCATCACCCTCTCCGGGCGCAAGAAGGACATGATCATCTCCGGCGGCCTCAACATCCATGCGGCCGACCTGGAACAGGCGCTGCTGGAGCACGCCGATGTGGCCGATGCGGCCGTCGTGGGCGCGCCGTCCGAACGGTGGGGCGAGACTCCGGTGGGCTTCGTGGCGCTGCGGCCGGGCGCGCTGGCCGACGCGGGCAGCCTCCTCGACTTCGCCAATGCCCGCCTGGGCAAGGTGCAGCGGCTGAACGCGGTCCAGGTGCTGAACGACCTGCCGCGCAGCCCCGTGGGCAAGGTGCTCAAAGCCGAGCTGCGCGCCCTATGCGGCGAGCCGGTCCGCTAGGCGGCGGCAGGGCGCGCCATCAACCGCGCGGGCTGAGGAAGACGTTGGAGACCCAGCCGCGGTTGCCGTTCTCGTCATCCACCTCCCACCACACGCCGTTGGTCTGGCCGGTGGGATAGGCGAGGTCGCCGGCCTTGAAGGTGCGCACCGCCTGGGCCCGCGGCGAGGGCTCGGCGCGCATCACCAGGGTGCTCTTGACCGTATAGGCCTGGATAGGCGCCGCCGCCTGGGCCTCGCCGGGCTGCAGGCCCTGCATGTAGTGGACGAGGTCGATGAAGGCGTTGAAGTAGGCGGCGGTGACCACCTTGCCGATGTCGGTGTTGGAGTAGCCGCCGCCGGCCGCCGCCGCGAAGCCGCTCCAACCCCCTCCGCCGCCCCCGGCTCCGAAGGAGATGTCGGTCTTCTTGGCCACGCCCTCGGCCACATAGAGCTGCTCGGTCGTGCGCGCGTCGACCAGGGTGATCAGGGCCTGGGCTTCGGATTTCTTGGTTCTGATGCTGCCGGCAAGGGCGCCGAAGCGGCTGCCGCCCAGCAGGCCGCCGGCCACGGCGCCGAGCGCGTTGCCGCCGGAGTCGGAGTTGGCGTTGGCGAGGTCGGGCACGATGAAATAGTCCGCCGCCCGCACCTGGCCGCGGCCGAGGTTAGAGCCGCGTTGCAGCTCGCCGGAGTCGCCCAGGCTGCGTTCCTCGGTCCGCATCTGAAGCCCGCCGGCGCGGTCGACCATCCGCAGGCAGTTGGATCGCGCGGCGAACAGTTTCAGCAGCGTCTCGGGGTTGGACAGGCCCAGCTCGTTCCACCAGTTGCGATCGGGCTCGCGCACGGCCGCCGTGCCCAAAGGCCGGTCGCAATGGGGCAGCTCAGGCGTCGCCGCGTCCTTTGGCGGCTTCCTGTCCATGCCATATTGGGCGCTAGCGGGCCCGGCGATGAGAACCGCGGCGACGGCCGCTCCAACAAACGCCAATTTCCGGGTGAACATGCGGGGTCTCCGAGCCTCGATGCTTCGCAGGACTTTCTACTAGGGCGAGGCCGGATGCAATGCGCCGCACGGCGAGCCTGTCCTGGCGCGTGGCCTCAATGTCCGGTGTGCAGCCCCATCAGGTTGACCAGATGCGCCAGCATCATCACCACGCCCACCGCGCACAGCAGCATCAACAGCCGATAGGGCGCCAGCCGCGGGCCTTTCAATGGGTTGGGCGGCCGCGCGCCGAGCCAGCCGAACAGTACGCCTAGAAGCGCTCCCGCCGCCGCGATTCCGATGGTGACGCCAACGCCCATCGCCGCCTGATGGCCCGCCGCGCCCGTCCGCGCAAGCGCCATGCGCGGGCGTTAACTCTTCGTCAACGTCTGCGGAGCGCCTGTGGAGGCCAAGACCCCTCGGCCGGGGCGGCTGTCCACAAGAGATACGTCCGGACCCCTATATCTTGTGTCCGTGTCTCGTTTACACTCAAGCAGTGGATGGTTAGCGTTCCGCCTGCGTCCTGGAGAGCGAATCAGATGAGCGCGGCCGCGCCATGGAGCGTGAAGGGGATAGACCCCAAAGCGCGTGAGATCGCGAAGGATCTCGCCAGACGATCCGGGCTGACGCTCGGCGACTGGCTGAATCAGCGGATTCTGGACGAGTCCGGCGACGATGACGCTGTCGAGGAGTCCCCGGTCGCCACCGAGGAGTTCGGCAATTTGAAGGACATCCTGGGCCGCCTGTCCGAGCAGGTGGACACGTCCGAGCGCCGCTCGACCCTGGCCATCAGCGGCATCGACCAGCGGGTGTTCGCGGTGCTGAGCCGGCTGGAGACGGCCGAGCGCGAGCAGGTGGCCGTCGCCGCGCGCTTCGAAGGCGCGCTGGACGAGGTCAAGGCGGACCAGGCCAAGACCGCCGAACGGCTGGCCAAGGCCGAGGAGAACGCCGCTCACCCCCGCTCGATCGAGGCGCTCCGGGCGCTGGAGGCCGCGCTCGGCAAGGTGGCGTCCCACCTCTACGATTCCGAGACCCGCACCCGCGAGACCTTGGCCGAGGTGAAGGCCGACCTGGGTACTCTCAACGAGCGCGTCAACGGGCTGGACGAAGCCGACCTCGGGCCCTCGCAGGTGATGATCGACGGCGTGGTCAGCCGCATCGTCCAGCGCCTGGAGGAGGCCGAGGCGCGCACCTCCGGCGCGATCCAGGGGCTGGAGACGTCGGTCGCCCAGTTCGACGCGCGTCTGAACGCGGCCGAGGCGCGCGGCGAAGCCCCCGAGCAGCGGCTGGAGCAGCTGGCCGCCGACCTCACCCGCAATTTCGAGACCGCCCGCGCCGAGATGGCCGAGTCGCTGGAAGCCGCCGCGGACCAGCGCTTCATCGCGATGGAGCAGTCGGTCGGGCGGATGACCGAGCAGATGCAGGTTTCCGAGCGCCGCTCGACCCAGGCCATGGAGCGCATGGGCAAGGAAGTCCTCAAGGTCGCCCAAGCGCTTGGCAACCGCATGGAAGGCGTGGAGTCCCGCAGCGCCCAGGCGTTGGGCCGGGTGAGCGGGGACATCACCCGCATCGCCGATGTCATGGAGGGTCGCTTGCGTAAGGCCGACCAGGTCCAGGCCGAGTCCCTGGAGAAGCTAGGGACTGAGATCGCCCGCATCACCGAACGGCTCGCTGAACGCATCTCCAGCGCCGAGCGCCGCTCCGCCCAGGCGATCGACGACGTCGGCGAGCAGGTCTCGCGCGTCACCGAGCGGCTCACCCAGCGCAGCGAGCGCACCTCCTCGGAGTTGTCCGAGCGCATCCGCCAGAGCGAGGAGCGCACCGCCCGGCTGCTGGACGAGGCCCGCGACAAGATCGACCAGCGTCTCAGCGGCACGGAAAAGCGCATCACAGAGCAGGTGTCCCAGCCGCCCCCCGCGCCAGCGCCGCCGCCCCAGTTGCAGCCGGACCTGTCGTCCTTGTTCGCCGATTCGGACCTGCCGCCCGGCCCGTTCGGCTCCAATGCGTTCGGCCCGGGCCCGGTGGCCCGCCGCGGCGATGCGCCGGCCGGCTTCGTACCGCCGGTGGAGACCCTGCCGCCCGAACCGGTCGAGGACACGCCCCTGGACGCGGAGGACTTCGACGCGGCCCAGATGTTCGACGCCTTCACCGAGGAGGCGGAGGACAGCGCTCCGGCCGAACCGGACGCGCCTTCCGCCGAAGACGACGCGGTCGCCGCCGCGCCGGCGGCCCCGGTCTCCACCAAGGATCTGATCGCCCAGGCCCGCGCCGCCGCCAGAGCCGCCGCCGAGGGGGGCGAGGCGGGCGTCGTCAAGGGCGGCCTGTTCTCCGGCCTGGGTCTCGGGAGCAAGAAGCCCAAGAAGGCGTCCTCACGCCTGCGCACGGGGCTGAAGGTCTCCGCCGCCGCCGCGGCCATCAGCGTCTCGGCCGCCGGCCTGGTGCTCTACAGCGCCCAGCGGGTGAACCCGCCCAGCAAGCCCGTCGCCGGCAAGGACGGCGCCCAGATCGCCACGCTGAAGTCCGACGCGACGGCGGCCGGCGCCTCCGCGACGCCGCAGATCGCCCTCGCCCTCGCGCCCCAGATCCAGGCGTCGAGCAGTCCGGCCCAGCCGGCCGCCTCCTCGCTCTACACCGACGCGGTCAAGCGCATCGAGGCCAAGGACAAGTCCGGCGTGGACGTGCTGAAGCAGGCCGCCAACCTGGGCTACGCCCCGGCGCAGTTCTACCTCGCCAAGCTCTATGAAGCCGGGGACGCCGGCCTGACCAAGGACGTCGCCCAGGCTCGCAACTGGACCGAACGCGCGGCCGAGAACGGCGACCGCAAGGCCATGCACAACCTCGCCCTCTACTATTTCGAGGGGACCGGCGGGCCGAAGAACACCACCTTGGCCGCCCAGTGGTTCCGCCGCGCGGCCGAGATGGGCCTGGTGGACAGCCAGTACAACCTCGCGCGGCTCTACGAGGGCGGCTTCGGGGTCAGCCAGAACCCGGCCGAGGCCTACAAGTGGTATGTGATCGCCTCGCGGGCCGGCGACGGGGAGTCCAAGGCGGCGGCCGAGAAGCTGAAGCGTCTGCTCTCGCCCCAGGCCCAGAAGACCGCCGAGGCCGCGGCCCTGGCCTTCCAGCCCGATACATCCGGCGCCGCCATGGCGTCGGCGGGCGGCTCGGCCGGGGGCTAGTCGCGCTAGTGGGCGTCGAGCGCCAGGCCGCCGGGTGCGCCCGGCGCGGTCCCAGCGCCACCGCGAGCGGCGGCCGAGCGAACAGGCCGGCGAAGGCCTGGTCGCGGATGTTCAGCCCGCCCGCATAGGCCCCGAACGCTGGCAGGATCAGCCGCTCGCCGTCCGTCACAAAGCAGCGCCGCCGCACCGAGCGGCCGTCGCCCTTGATTCGCGCACAGGGGTGCAGGTGACCGGCCGCCTCGCCGGGCGCTGGGCCGGGGGAGGGCTCGTGGCGCAGGCGAAGGCCGCCCAGCGTCAGGTCCTCGGCCGCCTCGCCGGGCAGATGTTTGGGCGGGGCGGGGTCGTGGTTGCCGACCACCCAGACCAGGGTGCGCCCGCGTGCGAGGGCGCTCAGCGCCGCCGCGTCTTCGGCCGCCAGCCGCGTCTCGGCCTCGCCGTCGTGGAAGGCGTCGCCCAGCATCACCAGCACGGCCGGGTTCAGCGCCTCCGCCTCGCGGGCCAGTCGCGCCAGGCCGTCGCGGGTGTCGTAGGGCGGGAGCATCTGGCCGCGCGCGGCATAGGCGGAACCCTTCTCCAGGTGCAGGTCCGCGATGACGAGCGCCCGCGCCCCCTCCAGCCACAGGGCGCCTGACGGCCGCAGCACCGCCTCGGCGCCGGCGACCCCACGGCGATCGCTCCGCAGGGAGGCTGGTGAACCGGTAGGGCCGCCGTGCTTGGTTCGAGACGGGCGCAGGTGCGCCCTCCTCACCATGACGGTTTGCTTGCACGCCAAGACGTTCGTCATCCTGAGGAGCGCCTACAAGGCGCGTCTCGAAGGACGCAAAGCGTTTGTGCGGACCCCTCATCGCATGGCCTCGGCGATCAGCTCGGCCTCGGCGGCTTCCAGCACCTCTTCCTGGGCGCCGCCGGGCACGGTCTCGGCGCCGATGGTCAGCAGGATCGGCACCGCGAAGGGCGTCACCTTGTCCAGATCCCGATGCACGATGCGGCCCTTCACCCGGGTCAACAGCTCGCCGAGCCGGCCGATGTCCAGCAGGTTCGCCGCCGTGTCCGCCCGCGCGCAGCGCAGCAGCAGGTGGTCGCTCTGGTGTCGGCGCAGCACGTCGTAGATCAGGTCGGAGGAGAAGCTCACCTGCCGGCCGGACTTCTCCTGGCCCGGAAACCGCCGCTCGATCAGGCCGGAGATCAGGCCGCAGTTCTTGAAGGCGCGCTTCATCATCACGCTCTCGTCCAGCCACGCCTCCAGATCGTCGCCCAGCATGTCCTGCTCGAACAGGGCGTCGAGATTCAGGCCGCCCATGGGCCGCGCGGCCCACACGGCGAGCGCATAGTCTGACGCCACGAAGCCGATGGGGCCCACGCCCAGCCGCTCCAGCCGCCGGGTCAGCAGCATACAGAGGGTCGTGTGCGCGTTGCGCCCCTCGAAGGGATAGGCGGTCAGGCAGGATCGCCGGCCCAGCGGGAAGGTTTCCACCAGCATCTCGTCCTCGCGCGGGATGGCGGAGTGCGCCTGCTGCACCGCCAGCCATTCGCGCACGTCGTCCGGCAGCCGGCTCCAGCCCGCCTCGTCCGAGACCATCTGGCGCACCCGGCCGGCCAGGAAGGCGGAGATGGCGAACTTGGAGCCGCCCCAGCTGGGCATCTTGGGCTCGGCGGAGGGGGCGGGGGAGACCAGCACGTCCGCGCCCTCCACCCCGTGATAGCGCCAGGTCTGGCCGGCGAAGATGAAGGTGTCGCCCAGCGCCAGGATGTCGATGTAGCCCTCCTCCACCTCGCCGATCTTGCGCCCCGCCCGGCGGCCGGCCATCAGGCGCACGTTCAGGGTCGCCGGCCCGACGATGGCGCCGACGTTCAGCCGGTGGCGCAGGGCGGTCGCGGCGTCGCGCACCCGCCATCGGCCGTCCGTCCCCTGAACGATGCGGCGGAACCGGTCGTAGGTCTTCAGCGCATAGCCGCCGTTGGAGACGAACCCCAGCACCTCGTCGAAGTCGGTGCGGGAGAGGTTCGCATAGGGCGCGGCCGAGGTTACCTCCGTATAAAGATCATCAGCGTCGAAGGGGTCGCCGCAACCGACGCCCATGATGTGCTGGGCCAGCACGTCCAGCGCCCCAGCGCGCATGGGATCGCCGTCCAGGGCGTTCTCGGCCACCGCTTCCTTGGCCGCCTGGCATTCCAGCATCTCGAAGCGGCTGGCGGGCACCAGCAGGGCGCGCGAGGGCTCGTCGAGGCGATGGTTGGCCCGCCCGATCCGCTGCACCAGCCGCGAGGAGCCCTTGGGCGCCGCCAGCTGGATGACGAGGTCCACCTCGCCCCAGTCGATGCCGAGATCGAGCGTGGAGGTGCAGACCACCGCGCGCAGCTCGCCGCGCGCCATGGCCGCCTCCACCTTGCGCCGCTGCTCGGCGGCCAGCGAGCCGTGGTGCAGCGCGATGGGCAGGTTCGCCTCGTTCAGCCGCCACAGCTCCTGGAAGGCGAACTCGGCCTGCCAGCGGGTGTTGACGAACACCAGCGCCGTCTTGGCGCTCCGGATGGCCTCGTAGACTTCCGCCATGGCGTGCTGGGCGGTGTGGCCGGCCCAGGGGACCTCGCCGTTCGACAGCAGCACCTCCACCGTCGGCTGCGCGCCGGGCTCGCCGAGCACGAGGTCGACGGAGCCCTCGCCGGGCCCCAGCCACCGCCTCAGCCGGTCCGGATCGTTCACGGTCGCGGACAGGCCCACCCGCCGCAGCGCCGGCGCGAAGCTCTGCAGCCGCGCCAGGCCCAGGCTCAGCAGGTCACCGCGCTTGGAGGCGTGCATGGCGTGGATCTCGTCGACGATCACGCACTTCAGCCCCTCGAAATAGCCGCGCGAGCCCTCCCAGGCGCAGAACAGGGCGAGCTGTTCGGGGGTGGTGAGCAGGATGTCCGGCGGGCGCAGGCGCTGGCGCTGCTTCTTGGCGATCCCAGTGTCGCCGGTGCGGGACTCCACGCGCACGTTCAGGCCCATCTCGGCGATCGGCGTCATCAGGTTGCGCGCCACGTCCACCGCCAGGGCCTTCAGCGGCGAGACGTAGAGGGTGTGCAGGCCGTATCCCCACGGGTCGTTCGCCGGCGGGCGTTCGGCGATCTCGATCAGGCTGGGCAGGAAGCCGGCCAGCGTCTTGCCCCCGCCGGTGGGCGCGATCAGCAGGGCGTGACGGCCCGCGCGCGCCTTGTCGAGCATCTGGAGTTGATGCGTCCTCGGCCGCCAGCCGCGCGCGGCGAACCAGCCGGCGAAGGCGGCGGGCAGGGCGGCGGGCGGGGCGCCGGCGTCGGGCATGGTCTTCGCCTATATCAACGTTCCCGTTCCGTTTCACCTGGGTTAGTATGGCGATGTGCGACCCACCGATGAAATGCTGGCGCCCGTCCAAGCCGTGGCGAACTTCATGGCGACCGGCGAGGAGGCGATCCTTCGAAAGGCCTTCGCCAACGACGGCGTGGTGGTGGTCGAGAACTTCCCGCCGTTCCTGTTCAGCGGGCCGACCGCGTTCGAGCGCTGGCGGGAGGGATTCCGCGCCCACGCCGAGAGGAATGGACTGTCGGAACTGGCGTGGCGCTTCGGCGACGCGCGGGATTTCGCCCAGGACGGCGACCGCGTCTTTTTCGTCCTGCCGACGACCTGGACCGGTCTCGCGCGTGGCAAGCCGTTCTCCGAAGCCGGCGGATGGGCGTTCGTGCTCGACGAGGACGGCGGCCGCTGGCGCATCCGCAGCTACGCATGGGCGGTGACCTCAGGACCGGATGGGAGCTAGCGTTGGCCATGACCCGGCCGTTCGTTCCTGTTCCGTTTCGCCTCGAAGCGGGCTAGCAGAAGCCCCATGAACGCCCTGTCGCCCGCACTGGAGTTGGCGCCCGCCTTGGTGGTCCTGCCTGGACCACGGGCCGGGGCGGCCGATGGCGCGGGGTCGAGGCTGCTGAACCCGCGCGAGGCGGAGCGGCTGGCGGCGCGCGGGCCGGTGGTGGTCGCCCACGCCGCGCTGACGGCCCGCCGGCTGGGGCTCCAGGCGCCGCCGCGTTCGCGCGACATCTTCGACGCGCTGGAGCTCTACGCCTTCGTGCGCCCGGCCCAGTTCTGCGCGCCCTCCGCGTCGGGGCTGGCGGTGGCGCTGGGTCTGCCTGAGCCCAAGGGCCCCGTCGCCCAGGCCCAGGCGCTGGCCGAGGTCTGCCGGATGCTGCTGGCCGAACTGGCCGAGACCCCCTGGCCGAGCCGGGAGGAGGCCCTGGCGCTGGCCGAGACCCTGTCGCGCGCCGGCTGGGCGTGGGCGGGGGCCGTTGTCACCGCCCTGCGCTCCAAGGCGGTGAAGGAGGGCCATCGCAGCTCGGGCCTCGACGTGTGGACCCGCGTGGCGGAGTGGGAGGACGCCGCGCCCCCGGGCGAGGCCGGCTCCATGCCGGTGGAGCCCGAGGCCGCCCGCGCGCGGCTGGCCGAGCTGCTGGTCCGCCGGGGCCTGGACGAGGCCCGCCCGGCCCAGGCGGAGTTCGCCGCCGAGGTCGCCTTCGCCTTCCAGCCGCGCGAGCGCGAGGGCGAGCCGCGCATGATGCTGGCCGAGGCCGGCACCGGCGTCGGCAAGACCCTGGGCTATCTCGCCCCCGCCAGCCTGTGGGCCGAGGCCAACGGGCCGGCCGTGTGGGTCTCCACCTACACCCGCGCCCTGCAGCGCCAGATCGACCGCGAGAGCGCCGCCCTGTTCCCCGACCCGGCCGTGCGCGCGAAGAAGGCCGTGGTCCGCAAGGGGCGCGAGAACTACCTGTGCCTGCTGAACTATCAGGAGGCGGTGCAGGCCGCCCAGCTGGGCAATGGCGACCTGATCGGCCTGGCGCTGGCGGCCCGCTGGGCCCGCGCCACCCGCGACGGCGACATGACCGGCGGCGACTTCCCCGGCTGGCTGCCGACCCTGTTCGCCGTCGGCCCCGCCGCCCAGGCCAGCGCGGCGAACCTGGTGGACCGGCGCGGCGAGTGCGTCCACGCCGCCTGCCCGCACTACCGCGCCTGCTTCATCGAGAAGACGATGCGCGCCTCGCGCCGCGCCGACCTGGTGATCGCCAACCACGCCCTGGTGCTGACCCAGGCCGCCTTCGACGGCGCCCGCGCCGCGCGGGGCCTGAAGGGCGACGTCGAGTCCACGGCGCTGAAGCGCATCGTCTTCGACGAAGGCCACCACCTCTTCGACGCGGCGGACAACGCGTTTTCCGCCGCCCTGTCCGGCGCGGAGGCGGCGGAGCTGCGCCGCTGGGTGCGCGGGCCGGAGAGCCGGGGCCGGCGCGGCCGGGGGCTGGAGGCGCGGCTCTTGGACCTCGTCGCCGACCGCGAGGACGCCCGCAAGGCGCTCGGCGAGGCGCTGCACGCCGCCGCCGCCCTGCCGGGCGAGGGCTGGTCGGGCCGCATCAGCCCGCCCTCGGGCGAGGCCAGTCCCATCGGCCCGGTGGAGCAGTTCCTCACCGCCGTGCTGGAACAGCTTCGCGCCCGGTCAAGCGAACGGGGCGGCGGCCCCGCCGACCTCGGCCAGGAGTGCTCGGCCCGCCCGGCGCTGGAGCTGGTGCGGGCGACGGCGGGCAAGGCGGCGCGGGCGCTGGCGGCGGTGGAGGCGCCGCTGCTGGCCTTGGCCCGACGGTTGGAGGACGTGCTGGACGACGAGGCCGACACGCTGCGGCGGGGCGAGCGGGCGCGCATCGAGGGCGCGCTGCGGGGCCTGGACCGGCGCGCGCGGATGCTGCTGCCGGCCTGGCGCGCCATGCTGCAGGCCATCGAGGAGGACGCCGAGGACGATCCGGACTTCGTGGACTGGTTCGAGTCCAACTTCATGTTCGGCCGGGTGGTGGACGCCGCCTGTCGCCGGCACTGGGTGGATCCCACCGAGCCCCTGCGCGCGGCGGTGCTGTCGCCGGCCCACGGCGTGCTGGTGACCAGCGCCACCCTGGCCGACCCGACGCTGGACGATCCCTTCGCGCTTGCCGAGATGCGCACCGGCGCCGCGCGCCTGCCCGACCGGCCCAAGACCCTGCGGCTGGCCTCGCCCTTCGACTATGGCAAGAACGCCCGCGCCTTCGTGGTGACGGACGTGCGCCGCGACGACGCCCGCCAGGTGGCCGCGGCCATGCGCGAGCTGTTCCTGGCGGCGGGGGGCGGGGGCCTTGGCCTGTTCACCGCCATACGGCGTCTGCGCGCCGTGCACGACCTGATCGCCCGGCCCCTGGCGGACAAGGGCCTGGCGCTCTACGCCCAGCACGTCGATCCCCTGGAGCCCGGCGCCCTGGTGGATATCTTCCGGGCAGAGGAAGACTCCTGCCTGCTCGGTACGGACGCGGTGAGGGACGGGGTGGACGTGCCGGGCCGGGCCCTGCGGCTTCTGGTGTTCGACCGGGCGCCCTGGCCGCGCCCGGACCTGCTGCACAAGGCCCGCCGGGAGCGCTTCGGCGGCAAGGGCTATGACGACTCGGTGGCCAGGGCCCGCATCGGCCAGGCGTTCGGCCGCCTGATCCGCCGCGCGGATGACAAGGGCGTGTTCGTGATGCTGGATCCAGCCTCGCCCACGCGCCTGTTCTCGGGCCTGCCGGAGGGCGTGGAGCTGCGCCGCATGGGTCTGGTGGAGACCATCGAGGCGACGGCGGAATTTCTGGGCGCGAATGCCTCGCAATGACCAAGGATTTGTCACGATCTTCCGGCACATAGCGGACCCGGGGCGGAAACGTTCAGACTGAGGAGACGAAGATGATCGCCGAACAACTCCTCGACCCCCGGAGCCGTCATGCCAATGGCGCCGGCGTCTTGCACGACTGGGACGGGGTGCGCCCCAGCGCCCTGGTCCACCGCGTGCGGTGGCACACAGGCCTGACCCAGGCCGAGTTCGCCGACGCCTACGGGATCGATCCCGACCAGCTCGCAGAAATCGAGCGCGGCGAAGCTGCGCCCAACAGCGCGCTGACAGCCTATCTGAATGTGATCGACCGGGCGCCGGACGCGGTGCGCGCGGCGCTGACCGGCCGCTGAGCGCCCAGCCACCGTCTCCCGCGAGGGGGACGGTGGCGCGGGGCGTCCTACCTGGGCGCCAGGATCATGATCATCTGGCGGCCTTCCATGCGGGGCTCATACTCCACCTTGGCCACCGGCTCGAAGTCGGTCTTGACCTGCTGAAGCAGCTTCATGCCCAGTTCCGGGTGCGCCATCTCGCGCCCGCGGAACCGCAGGGTCACCTTGACCTTGTCGCCTTCCTCGAAGAACCGATGCATGGCCTTGGCCTTCACATCGTAGTCATGCACGTCGATGTTGGGCCGGAGCTTGATCTCCTTGACCTCGACGACCTTCTGACGCTTGCGCGCCTCGTTCTTCTTCTTCTGTTCCTGGAACTTGTATTTGCCGTAGTCGAGAATCTTGCAGACCGGCGGCTCGGTGTTCGGAGACACCTCCACCAGGTCCAGACCGACTTCCTCGGCGGCTTCCAACGCGGCTGATGTGGGCATCTCTCCCTGCTTCTCCCCATTGTGGTCGATGAGCAGGACGCGCGGGACGCGGATCTCTTGGTTTATGCGCGGGCCTTCCTTGGTCGGCGGCGCGGACATGGGACGACGAATTGGCGGGCTCTCCTGGAGCTGTGAGCGTGAACGAACGAAGGCCCAGATTACGTCCTCGGCCCAAGGAAGTATATGACCAAGGCCGCAGCGCCTTTCAAGCGGGCCTGGCGAGGACCTGGGCGGTCTGCAGCACCTGCTCGACGCTGAGGTCCTTCAGCTTGGGCGACTGCAGGATCGCCACATAGCCGCGCGGCGCTGACAGCGCCGGATCCGACGCCTGCGAGAACAGCGCCACCGTGGGCGCCCCGGCCGCCGCCATCAGGTGCGTGGGGCCCGCGTCATTGCCCACCGCCAGGGCCGCGCGCGCGCCCAGGACGGCGATCTGGGCGAAGTCGGTGCGGCCGGTGAGGTCGCGCGCATGGCGCGCGGTGCGCTGGATCGCGCGGGCCAGGGCGTCTTCTGTGGGCCCGCCGACGATCACGATGTCCAGCCCCAGGGCCTGCAGCCGCCCGGCCAGGGCCTCGTAGTTCTCCACTGGCCACATCTTGTCGGGCTTGGAGGCGCCGGGCGCCAGCACGGCGTATGGCCTGGGCTTGGACTGGCCCGGCACTGGACGGGGTTGGGGCGCGCGCTTCAGGATCCATGACAGGTCCGGCGGCGAGGCCATTCCGGGGGCCGTTGGCGCGTTCGGCCAGATCCCCGCCTCCTTCAGCTGGTCGGCCTGGCGCTCCAGCACATGCATGTGATCGCGGTGGGGGTTCCTGTGCGGCAGGCGGCAGCCCGGCGCCGTGCCCGACCAGTCGGGCGGGAACGGCTTCAAGGCGTTGAAATAGAGGACGGTCGCCGAGTTGTTCTGCAGGTCATAGACCCGGTCGAAGCGCGAACGCCGCATCCAGCCGATCAGGGTCAGCATGCCGCCTACGCCGCCGGGCGAGCCCTCGGGCACCACGTGATTGAAATAGCCGCTGGACTTGGCCAGGGCCTCGAACCGCGGCGTGGTCAGCAGGGTGATCTCGGCCTGCGGGTGCGCGTCGCGGATGCGCTTCATGGCCGGCAGGGAGAGCACGAACTCCCCGATTGGACCAAAACGGATGACCAGCGCGCGCGCGACGGGCTTCATGATCAGCAAGGTCTACAAAATGCGGCGCGCGGGCGCCATGCGCCAGTTCGCCGGCGCCCATCCTCCTCGTCAGCACCCGGAGGATCGATCAGGCGGCGTTTCGCATCGCCTGGCGCTCGATCCAGCCATAGGTGGGCTCGAGGCCGGCCTTCAGCGGCTGGCTGGGCGCCCAGCCGAGCCGGTCGCGGATCAGGCGGTTGTCGGAGTTGCGGCCGCGCACGCCCAGCGGTCCGGGGATGTTGTTGATGCGGATGGTCTTGCCGGCGATGTCGGCGACCATGCCGGCCAGCTGGTTGATGCTGACCATCTCGTCCGAGCCGATGTTCACCGGGCCGAGGAAGTCCGAGCGGGTCAGGCGGATCACGCCCTCCAGGCACTCGTCGATGTAGAGGAACGAGCGGGTCTGCTTGCCGTCGCCCCAGATCTCGATCTCGCCGCCGTCGGGCGCCATGGCGACCTTGCGGCACAGGGCGGCCGGCGCCTTCTCCTTGCCGCCGTCCCAGGTGCCCTCGGGCCCGAAGATGTTGTGGAAGCGCGCCACCCGCGGCTCCATGCCGTGGTTGCGGCCATAGGCGAGATACAGGCGCTCGGAGAACAGCTTCTCCCAGCCGTATTCGCTGTCGGGCGCGGCGGGATAGGCCGAGTCCTCGGCGCAGTTGGGGTTGTCCGGATCCTCCTGGTTATAGGCCGGGTACATGCAGGCCGAGGAGGAATAGAAGATTCGCTTGTTGTTGCGCTTGTGGGCGGCGTCCAGGACGTTGAGGTTGATGGTCGCCGGAGTTGTGCATCACGTCGGCGTCGTGCTCGCCGGTGAAGATGTAGCCGGCGCCGCCCATGTCGGCGGCGAGCTGGTAGATCTCATCGAACCGCCGATCGATCACGCTGCGCACGAACTGGGGTTCGCGCAGATCGCCGATGACGAAGTCGTCCGCCTCGGTCTCGGCGTGCTCGTTGAACTTCAGGTCCACGCCCCGGACCCAGAAGCCCTCGCGCTTGAGCCGCTTGACCAGATGGCCGCCGATGAAGCCGCCCGCACCACACACCAACGCCGTCTTCATAGAACGCCCCCGATTTCGCGCGCGGATAAGTAGCCGAACACCCGTGCGGCTTCAACGCGATCCGTCCGGTTGAAGCATGACGCCGTCGCGGCGCGCTTGACGGGCGGACAGGCGTGCGCAAGCTGGCCGAAGGAGCGCATCCGATGCCCGCATCCCCCTACCGCGCCGCCCCGCCAGCGACTCTGGCCGATTACGCCGCGCGCCTTCGCAAGGCCGGACTGTCGCCCTTGTGGGAGAGCATGGCCGCGCTCGCGCCGTTCGAGCCCGCGCCTGGGGCCGCGCCGCATGTCTGGCCCTACGCGGCGGCTCGGGCGCTGTTGATGGAGGCGGGCGGCCTGATCGGCGCGGCGGAGGCCGAGCGGCGGGTGGCGGTGCTGGCCAATCCAGCCTTGCCCGGCCTGAACCAGGCGACCGACACGCTCTATGCGGGCCTGCAACTGCTGCTGCCCGGCGAGACCGCGCCCGAGCACCGCCATAGCCAGTCGGCGCTGAGGTTCGTGGTGGAGGGCTCGGGCGCCGTCACCACCGTGGACGGTCAGCGGGCTGAAATGTCGCCGGGAGACCTGATCCTGACCCCCGCCGGACACTGGCACGAGCATCGCCATGAGCAGGGCGACGGCGAGCCGGTGATCTGGCTGGATGGGCTGGACGTGCCGTTGGTGGGCTTCCTTCACGCGGGCTTTCGCGAAGAGGGCGGCGGCCGGGGCGGAGATGGCGCCGTGCGGCAAGTCCGCTTCCCCTACGCCGAGGCGCGGGCCGCATTGGCGGACATGGCGGGCGCGGGCGACCCGGATCCGCATCTTGGTCATGTGCACGACTATGCCGCGACGGCGCGCGGCGGCTGGGCCCTGCCGACGCTGGGCGCGCGGCTGACGCTGCTGCCCGCGAGCTTTCAGACCCGGCCGTATCGGTCCACGGCCAGCGAGGTGCTGATGTTGGCGCGGGGCGCCGCGGAGGCCAGCATCGGCGACGAGGTCCTCGCCTTGAAGCCGGGGGACGTGCTCGCCGCGCCGGGCTGGACCTGGCGGACGCTCGAAGCTTCCGAGGAGGCCGTGATCTTCAGCTTCGACGACCGGCCCGCGCACGCGGCGCTCGGCCTTCTGCGCGAGGACCGCCGATAGGCGCGCCGTCAGGGCTGACGCGCCCGCTCCGGGCGGCTATCACGGTCTCGGAGCAAAGGGCGGTCGATCGTTCGAAGACAACGCCCGCGGAGGAAATGATATGGCCGGAATCCTGGAAGGCCAGGTCGCCCTGGTCACCGGGGCGGGTCGCGGCTTCGGCCGCTCCATCGCCCTGCGGTTGGCCGAGGAGGGCGCGGCGGTCGGGCTTGTGGCCCGCAGCATTGGTCAGCTCGACGAGGTCGCCGCCGAGATCGCGGGCATGGGCGGCAAGGCGCTCGCCATCCCGACGGACGTGACGCGGCGCGAGGACGTCGCCAGGGCGGTGCGCGAGACCGAGGCGGCGTTCGGGCCGCTGGATCTGCTGGTCAACAACGCCGGGGTGGGCCCGCCCTTCGGCCCGCTCTACGCCATCGACCCGGACGACTGGTGGGCCGCGCAGGAAGTCCACATCAAGGCGCCCATGCTGTTCCTGCGCGAGGCCTTGCCGGGGATGGTCGAGCGCAAGTCCGGCCGGGTGGTGATCGTCTCCGCGCTGGCCGCGCGCATGGCCGCCCCGCACATGTCGGCCTACTGCGTCGGCAAGATCGCCCAGACCCGGCTGATCGAGCACCTGGCCGGGGAGTGCAGCGAGCACAACGTGTTCGGCTTCGCCATAGACCCTGGCTTCGTGTTCACCGGCATCGCCGACGCCACCATGAACGATCCCGGCGCCCAGAAGTGGCTGCCGGGCATGGTCGAGCGTCTGAAGGAGGTGTCGAAGAACCCCAACGCCTCCGCCGACCTGGACCGCTGCGCTCAGCGCGTGGTGGACTTGGCGTCCGGCCGCTACGACGGCCTGTCGGGCCGCTACATGGAGCTGGCCGACAATCTTGACGAGATGCTGAAAGGCGCTCGGCCCCACTGGCAGACGCAAGGCCCGCCGCTCAATCCCTCGCCCGAACAGCCTTCAGGAGCCCGCTGATGACCCTGGAATCCGACGTCGCCGATCTGAAGCGCGAACTGGCCGAGACCCGCCACGAACTGGGGATCCTGCAGGATATCCAGGCCGTGCGGACGCTCCAGTTCAAGTACGGCTACTTCATGGACAAGTGCCTGTTTTCAGCCATCGTCGACCTGTTCGCCGAGGACTGTGAACTGCGCTTCATGGGCGGGCTCTACAGGGGCAAGGCCGGCGCGCGGCGGCTCTACGGCGGCGCCACGGGCATGAACGGGCCGGTGGACGGCCTGCTGTTTGAGCACCTGATCGTGCAGGACGTCGTCGACATCTCGCCGGACCGCAAGACCGCCTTCGGCCGCTTTCGCACCTTCATGCAGGGCGGCGTGCACGAGACCAACGAGAACGCGCCGCCCAACCTGCCGCCGGCGTTCTGGGAGGGCGGCATCTACGAGAACGAGTACGTGCGCGAGGGCGGCGTGTGGAAGTTCAAGGTGTTCAACTACCGGGTCGTCTGGCAGGCGGACTACGACAAGGGCTGGGCGCGCTCGCCGGTCACGCCGCTTATGGTCTCCGCCCACACAACCACCTTTCCTGAGAACCCGCGCGGACCGGACGAGATCCTGGCCGATCCCGGGCCGCGCTGGCCCAAGCAGGGGATCATGCCGTTCCACTATCCCCACCCGGTGACGGGCGAGCCGCTGCCCTAGGCGATCAGGCGACGCTGGCGGGCTCCAGCCGGGCCGCGATCTCGGCGGCCGCGGCCTTCAGATCGGGCAGATGCTCGGCGATGACCTGGGATGCGCCGGTTGCGCGTCGTGTCCACGTGAGATTCATGGCCGCCACGACTTGGCCCGAGACGATGATCGGCACGCTGATCGAGTTCCGCCCGTCGTCGGGAAACCGGCCCTCGCCTCGCGGATCGCCCGCGAACAGGGGGTCGCGGCGGCCATATCCCCGGGCCTGGGTCTGGGCCACCAGGCGCGCCAGCCAGGCGGGATCGCGGGCGAATTCGTCGCCGGGCTCGGCGCCGGACTGGAGCCGGCGCACGATCTCCTCACGCGCCTCATGCCCGCAGAAGCTGAAGTAGGCCCGTCCGATCGAGGTGAGCAGCATGCTCACCCGCTCCCCCACGGGGCCGATGGGCAGGTGCGGCACGTGCGAGCGGGGCCGGTTGGTCTCGATCACCTCCATCCGCCCCTCGCGCGGCACGGCCAGCACCGAGGGCCAGTTCACCTGTTCGCACAGGCGCGCCATCACCGGCGAGGCGACCTCCACCAGACGGCTCGTGTCGTCCGGCCGCACCGCCGTGCGCGGCCGGGTGGAGGGCAGATAGGCGCCGTCGGCCATCCGCTGCCAGATCAGGTTCCGTTCGGTGAGGGTGCGCAGCACCCGCAGCAGGGTGGCCTTGGGCAGGCCGGTGATCTCATGCAGATCCTTCAGACCGGCGCCGGGGCGCGTCTGTAGCGCCTGCAGCACGTCAAGGCCCCGCTCCAGGGCCCGGATGCTCTTCACGGCCGGCCGGCTTGTCGCGCCTCGCATGGCCGTGAGCCTAGCAGGCCAGCACGCGTTTCACACAGTGAAACCGAAATAGAAGGCCGCTGTCTCGCCGTCATCTCCTGCTTAGGCTAAAACCAAGCAACAAAGGCCGAAGGCCGGTTATGGCGACGGCGGGCCGACGCGCCCCTCGTCCGGGAGGATTGGCGATGAACGCTCCAGTGAAGCCCAAGGGCTTTCCGCTTCCGAGTTCGATGGGTGTCGAACCGGGCACCGAACGCGCCCAGGCGGCCTACCCCTACTACATGCAGTTCGCGCCCGAGGACGACGAGCGCTTCTGGTTCTACAACTCCATGCACTTCCCCGAGCCGATGCACGCATTTCGACATGGTGACCGGCGAGGCGGCCTACTGCGCGCTGGGCGCGTCCAACACGCGGGTGCACTGCCTGCCGACCACGGGCATCGACCAGCGGATCATCAACGGGCGGGTCTACATCGGCGGCATCGCGGTGACCGATCCGGACGAGATCGAGGAGCGCACCGAGGAGTTCCAGCAGCGCGCCTTCTACTACTACGCGAACTGGGAGCGGCTGTACGACCAGTGGAAGGACAAGATGCGCGCGCTGATCGAGGACGCGCAGGAGCTGCCCACTCCGTCCCTGCCCGAGTACGAGCCGCTGGAGAACGTCCACGCCGGCAAGGGCGTCGCGTCGAACCACTGCCTGCTCGACACCTACCAGAAGACCCTCGAAGGGTACTTCCGGATGTGGCACCACCACTTCGAGTTCCTGCTGCTCGGCTACGGCGCCTACCTGACCTTCTTCGACTTCTGCAAGAAGGCCTTCCCGGAGATCCCCGACCAGACCATCGCGCGGATGGTGGCGGGCATGGAGGCGGAGATCTTCCGGCCCGACGAGGAGCTGAAGCGCCTGGCGCGCCGCGCGGTGGAGCTGGGCGTCGACGGCAAGTTCCAGGACGGCATCGATCGGCTGACGACGTCCTCGCCTCGCTGGACAGATGGGCGCGCCGGGCAAGGACTGGCTGGCCGAGCTGGAGACCTCGCGCAACCCCTGGTTCAACGTCAACGTCGGCGACGGCTTCTACCACTATCACCGCTCGTGGAACGACGACCTGTCCCTGCCGTTCGCGGCGCTGCCCGGCTACATCGCCAAGGTGAAGGCCGGCGAGAATCTCGACCGGCCGATCGAGCAGCTCATGACCGAGCGCAAGCAGCTGGTCGAGGACTATCGCGAGCTGCTGGCCACCGACGAGGAGCGCGCCGCCTACGACCAGATGATCGGCCTGGCGCACCGGGTGTTCCCCTACGTGGAAGGCCACAAGTTCTACTGCGAGCACTGGTACACCAACCTGTTCTTCAACAAGATCAGGGAGTTCGGCGAGCTCCTGGCGCAGCTCGGCTTCTTCCCCGACGGCGAGGACGTGTTCCACCTCACCCACTACGAGCTGGAGGCGGCGATCATCGACCTGATGACCTCCTGGTCCAACGGCTCGCCGCCGCGCGGGCCCAAGCACTGGCCGGCGATCGTCGCCGAGCGCAAGGCCGCCATCGCCGAATGGGCCAAGCACGACACCCCGCCGGCGCTCGGCCCGGTGCCCGACGTGATCGACGACCCGGCCATCGTCATGCTGTGGGGCATCACCCGCGAGAGCCTCGACGCCTGGCTGTCGGACGGAGAGGACGGCAATCCCAACGAGATCAGGGGCTTCGCCGCCTCCAACGGCGTGGTCGAAGGCACCGCGCGGGTGGTGAAGTCGGTGGAGGAGATCGGCCGGCTTCAGCAGGGCGACATCCTGGTCTGTCAGGTGACCAACCCCACCTGGGCGCCGATCTTCCAGAAGATCGGCGCCGCGGTCTCCGACATCGGCGGCTCGATGAGCCACGCGGCCATCGTGGCGCGCGAGTACGGCCTGCCCGCCGTGGTCGGCACCGGCACCGCCACCCAGAAGATCAAGGACGGCCAGCGCATCCGCGTCGACGGCGCGCGCGGCGTGGTGACGATCCTGGACTAGGAACGAGATCGTGCAGTCGACTGATTTCATCGGCTGGTTCGCCGACATCGGGCTGGCCGACCGGCCGACCGTGGGCGGCAAGGGCGGCAGTCTCGGCGAGCTGACCCGCGCCGGAATCGCCGTGCCCCCCGGCTTCGTGGTCAAGACGTCCGCCTTCGAACGGTTCGTCGCAGGCGCTGGAGGCGGACGCGCCGGTCCGCAGCCTCGTCGAAGCGCTGGACCCGGACGATCTCGCCGCCGTCACGGCCTGTTCCCAGGCGTTGCGGGCGCGGGTGGAAGCCTCCGCCCTGCCGGCCGACCTGGAGGCGGAGATCACCTCGGCCCTGGCCGAGTTGTGCGGCGGCGACAAGGACGCGCCGGTGGCCATCCGCTCCTCGGCCACCACGGAAGACGCCGAGGACGCCTCCTTCGCGGGGCTGCAGGACACCTTCCTGTGGGTGATCGGGCCGGCCGAGGTGCTGCGCTACGTGCGCACCTGCTGGGCCAGCCTCTACTCCACCGAGTCCATGACCTACCGCCGCAAGCACGGCCTGCCCGAGGCCGGCGTCCACATGGCGGTGGTGGTGCAGAGAATGGTGGACGCGCGCACGGCGGGGGTGATGTTCACCCGCAGCCCGACCACCGGCGACCGCTCGGTGGTGACCATCGAGGGCGCCTGGGGCCTGGGCTCGTCCGTGGTCGGCGGCGAGGTGACGCCCGACCGCTTCGTGGTGGGCAAGATCACCGGCGAGATCACCGTGCGCGACATCTCCGACAAGCACGTCCAGCACCTGCCCGCGCCGGGCGGCGGCGTGGAGGATGTTCCGGTCCCGGACGATCAACGCAAGACGCCCTGCATCAGCGACGCGGAATTGGGCGAACTGAAGCAGATCGCCCGCAAGGTGGAGCGCCACTACGGCCGCCCGCAGGACATCGAATGGGCCATCGACCGATCGGGTCGCATCCTGCTCCTGCAGAGCCGTCCCGAGACGGTCTGGTCCGCCAGGGACGCCGCCTCCGTGGCCAAGCCGGCCGAGAACCCCCTGGCGCATGTGATGAATATTTTTGGAGGCCGCCGGTGAGTCTTACGGCCAAGGACGTGGCGGAGATCGTGCGGCTGCTGGAGGACTCCAGCTTCGACACGCTCGATCTGGAGGTCGGCGACCTGCGCCTGTCGCTGCGGCGCGGCGAGGGCGTGGTCGCCCCGCGCGAGGACCGCGCTCCGATCCGCCCGGTCGCCCCCGAGCCCGCGCCGGAAGCGGCGCCCGCCCGTGCGACTGCGGCGCTGGACCCCGGCGTGAGCGAGGTTCCCTCGCCGCTGCTGGGGGTCTTCTACCGCGCGCCCAAGCCTGGCGAGCCACCCTTCGTGGAGGCCGGCGACACGGTGGGGCCGGACACCATCATCGCCATCATCGAGGTGATGAAGCTCATGAACACCGTGCGCGCGGGCGTGGCCGGGGAGGTCACGGAGATCCTGGCCGTGAACGGCGCCCTGGTGGAATACGGCGAGCCCCTGATCCGGGTCCGCAAGGCGGGTTAGGCCATGAGCATCAAGCGCCTGCTGATCGCCAACCGGGGCGAGATCGCCGTGCGCGTCATCCGCGCCTGCAAGGCGCTGGGGATCGAGACGGTGCTGGCCGCCTCTCAGGCCGACCTCGGCTCGCTGGGGGCGAAGCTGGCCGACCGGACCCTGTGCATCGGTCCCGCCGCGCCCGGCGAGAGCTATCTGAAGCCCGAGACCATCGTCCAGGCGGCCCTGGGCTCGGGCGCCGACGCCATCCATCCCGGCTACGGCTTCCTGTCCGAGCGGCCGGCGCTGGCCCGGCTGTGCGAGGAGGAAGGCGTGATCTTCGTCGGCCCCACCGCCGAGCAGATCGAGGCGGTCGGCGACAAGCTGAAGGCCCGTGCGGCGGCCGAGGCGGCGGGGGTCCCCACCGCGCCCGGCGGGCCGGTGACGACGCTCAAGGAAGCCCAGGCTCTGGCCGAACAGATCGGTCCGCCTCTGTTGATCAAGGCGGTCGGCGGCGGCGGCGGGCGCGGCATGAAGCGGATCGACGCCCTTGAGGAGCTGGCCGAGGCCATGTCGCTGGCCCAGGCGGAGGCCGGCGCGGCCTTCGGCGACGAGCGGGTCTATCTGGAGCGGTTCGTGGCGCGCGGCCGGCACGTGGAGGTGCAGGTGCTGGGCGACGGCCAGGGCCGCGTCATCCACCTCTTCGAGCGGGACTGCTCGGTGCAGCGCCGCTACCAGAAACTGATCGAGGAGGCGCCGGCGCCGGGCCTGACCGACGCCACGCGCGCGGCGATCCGCGAGGCGGGCGTGCGCTTCGCCGCCTCCTTGAACTATCGCGGGGCGGGCACCGTGGAGTTCCTGGTGGACGTGGATCGCCAGGATTTCTTCTTCCTGGAGATGAACGCCCGCATCCAGGTGGAGCACCCGGTCACCGAGGCGATCACCGGCGTCGATCTCGTGGCCGCGCAGATCGCGGTGGCCGAGGGCCGGGGCCTGTCGCTGACGCAGGACGAGGTCCGCATGGACGGCTGGGCCATCGAGGCGCGGATCAACGCCGAGGACCCCGACAACGGCTTCATGCCGAGCCCCGGCACGGTGACCTTGGCCGCCTGGCCGGGCGGGGAGGGCGTGCGGGTGGACACCCACATCGTCACCGGCGCTAAGGTCCCGCCCTTCTACGACTCCCTGCTCGGCAAGGTGATCGCCCACGGGCCCGACCGGGCCAGCGCCCTGGCGCGGCTGAGGGACGCCCTGGAGGACACCCATATCGAGGGGGTGAAGACCAACATCGCCTTCCTGTCGCGCGTGCTGGCCGATCCGGAATTCGCTGCCGGCGGGGTCGACACCGGCTATCTCGGACGTCTTCCGGAAAGGGCTTGAGCATGGCTGCGATCAAACTGGTCGAGACCTCCCTGCGCGACGGCAACCAGAGCCTCTGGGCGCGCACCGGGCTGAACACGGCGATGATGCTGACCATCCGCCCCGATCATGGAGCGCGTCGGCTTCAAGGCCATCGACTTCACCACCTCCACCCACATGGCCGTGGCCATCCGCTTCAAGCAGGAGGACCCGTGGCAGCGTATCCGCCTGATGGCGGAGGCGACCCCGAACACGCCCCTGCAGTTCCTCTCCACGGGCTTTCGCTTCATCGCCTGGGAGACCGCGAGCGCGGAGTTCATGGCCCTGGCGTTCAAGACTCTGGTCAACAACGGCATCCGCCGTTTCGCCCTGGCCGATCCGATCCAACGATGTGGAGGGCAACATGGCCGCGGCCCGCATGGCCAAGGCCGGCGGGGCGGACTACGCGGTCGGCGCGCTGGTCTACAGCGCTCAGCCCGATCCACGACGACGCCCACTATGTGGAGTGCGCGCGCCAGATGGCCGCTTGCCCGGACATCGACGCCCTCTACATCAAGGACCCGGGCGGCCTGCTCGACCCCGTACGCGCCCGCACGCTGGTGCCGAAGATCCGGGCGGTGATCGGGGAACAAGCCGCTGGAATTGCACGCCCACTGCACCATCGGCCTGGCGGACCTGCCGTACGCCGATGCGCCGATCCTGGACGTCGGACGCGGTGCAATGCGCCTCGGGCGCGGCGTCGGACGGCACCTCCAATCCGCCGGCGGGGCGGGTGGCGTCCAACCTGAAGCGCGCTGGGCCACTCGGTGGACGTGGACGAGGATGCCCTGGCCGAGCTCGAGGCCTATTTCGACCGCCTGGCCGACGCCGAGGGGCTCTCACCCGGCCAGCCGCGCGGGTTCGACGCGGCCTATCTGCGCCACCAGATTCCGGGCGGGGTGGTCACCACCATGCGCCGGCACCTGAAGGAGCACCGGGCCAGCCACCTGGAAGACGCCGTGATCGAGGAGTTCGATCACGTGCGCGAGGAGCTGGGCTGGCCGATCGTCATGACCCCCTTCGCCCAGATCCTGGTCACCCAGGCGACGATGAACGTGATGGGCAAGGAGCGTTACGCGATGATGCCCGACGAGCTGATCCGCTATGCGCTCGGCAAGTTCGGGCGGCCCAACGTGCCCATCGACGCGAACGTGATGGACAAGATCCAGTCCCTGACCCGCACCAAGGAGCTGCTGGCCGAGTCCGGCCCCGCCTCGGTGGACGAGCTGCGCGCCCGGGTGGGCAAGGACCTCTCGGACGAGGAGTTCCTGCTGCGCGCCACCATGCCCGGCGGCCAGGTGGACGCCATGCGGGCCGTGGACCCCTCAGAACTTCACTACGATCCGGACCGCGCGCCGGTGATGGATCTGATCCGCAAGCTGGTCGCGCGGCGCGACGTGGCGAGCGTTCGTGTGGACAAGCCGGGCTTCAGCCTGGCGCTCGACGGCGGCCGGCCCGCCTTTCAGGAGGCATGAGCTTGGAGTCCTCTGACGGCGCCTGGGATGAGCCGATCGGTCCCATCGACGGATTCATGTTCGACGTGGACGGCACCCTGATCCTCAGCGACCGGGCGCTGGGCGGCTACAAGGTGTTGCCCGGCGCGGTCGAGGTGCTGACCGCCCTGAAGGACCGCGGGATTCCCTTCGTTCTGCTCACCAACGGCAGCGCCTATCCGACCGCTGAGCAGGCGGCCAAGCTGCGCGGGCTCGGCCTGCCGATCGAGGACGCGCAGATGCTGACGCCCTCCAGCGTCGCGGCCGACATCATGCCTCGGCGCGGGGTGGAGCGGGCGCTGGTGCTGGGCACGCCGGGCGTCGGCCATGCGCTTTCGGAGGCGGGGATCGAGACCCTGTTCACCGGCCAGCCGGGGGCGGAGGACGTACAGGCCGTCTACATCGGCTGGCATCCGGACTGCGGCATGAAGGACATCGAGTCCGCCTGCAAGGCGATCTGGAATGGCGCCGAGCTCTACGTCGCCTCTGACGTGCCGTTCTTCGCCACCAGCACCGGACGGGCATTGGGCTACTCCCACACCATCACCGCGGCGGTACGCAAAATGACCCGCGCGCCGATGATCCTCACCGGCAAGCCCTCGCTCCAGGCGCTGAGGTTCGTGGCCAGGAAGCTCGGCGCGCCCATGCGCAAGGTGGCCGTGGTGGGCGACGATCCCCTGGTGGAGATGATCATGGCCCGGCGCGGCGGCGCTCCGGGCTTCGGCGTGACCACCGGCTTCACCAAGGCGGAGGATTGGGCCGCCCAGCCGCCGATACGCCGACCCCACCGCGTGCTGCGCGGCGTCGGCGACCTGCTCGAACTTGGCGTGATCGGCTAGAGGTCCCTCCGCCGTCAGCTCGGCAGCTGGACGTCGCTCACCATCCCCGGCGTGTCGAGTACGGCGGCCGGCTTGCGCTTGCTCGGGGCGGTCTCGTCCAGGAACAGGCTCAGCACGGCGCAGACCGCCGCGCAGCCGAAGCCGATCCAGAACGGCGCGGACAGGCCCACCAGGTCCGCCGCCCGGCCCGCCACGGCCGGGCCGATCACCCCGCCGACGATCTCGCCCGAGGCCAGGGATAGGGCCACGGCGGTGGCCACATGGCGGCGCGGCACCGCCTCGGCCGGCACGATGGCGACATAGAGCGGCCCCGCCCCGCCGCCCAGCCCGCCGATGAACAGGCCCAGCAGCAGGATCAGGAATGGTCCGTGGATGAACAGCACCGCCAGGGGCATCACCATGCCGATGGCGGTCATCAGCACCAGCATCGGCCGCCGTCCGATGCGGTCGGACGCCCACGGCGCCAGGATTCCCGAGACGGCCATGGACGGTCCTGACAGGCCGATCAGCAGGCCGACGTCGGTGGGCTTGAGGCCGTCCACCTCGTTCAGATAGCGCGGCAGGAAGGCGCCGATGACGATCAGCCAGGCCGAGAACAGCCCCGCGATCACCAGGCACAGGTTCAGGTTCTTGGAGCGGAAGATGGACAGCACGCCCGCTTCCTTGCCCGCCTCCGGCAACACCGAGCGGGCGGGGGCGTCGCCCGGCGCCGGCTCGTTGATCGGGCGCACCCAGATGTAGATGCAGGCCGCCAGGATCAGGCCGGGAACGCAGGAGGCGAAGAAGGCCGCGCGCCATCCCGCGGCGCCGGCGATCTGGGTCAGGACGATGGGCCCGAAGGTGGCGCCCAGCACCGCCGCGCCCAGGTTCTGCATCACCCCCATGTTGAAGCCGCGCCGCGCCTCCGGCGACTCGATGGCCACGATGGATTGGCCGATAGCGCAGATAGGCCCCTCCGCCAGGCCCAGCAGCATCCGCGCCGCCAGCAGGATCGCGAAGCTCGCAGCCAGGCCCGAGAAGGCCGAGAAGATCGAGAACAGCGTCAGGGTGATCAGCAGGATCGTCTTGCGCCGCCGCGTGGCGTCCGCCAGCGAGGCCAGGAAGTAGCCCGAGATCGCGATGGTGATCGAAAGCCCGGAAGCGAGCAGCCCGATCTGGGTGTTGGTCAGGTGGAATTCAGGGATGATGAACGGCGACAGGACATTCACGGCCAGGCGGTCCATCGCCACCACGCCGTTGGCCGTGCTCATCATGATGAGCAGCGCGATCTCGTAGTTCCAGAACCGGTTCCTGGCCACGCGCGTCCCCGTCCCGTTCTTGTCGTTATCCGCCACCAGACAACGGTTCGCCGGCGCTGTCACGCGCGGCGTAGCGGCGCGCCAGGGTCGCGCAGACCATCAGCTGGAGCTGGTGGAAGATCATCAGCGGCAGGACGGTCAGGCCCACCGTCGGCCCCGCGAACAGCACATTGGCCATGGGCACGCCGGACGCCAGGGACTTCTTGGAGCCGCAGAAGACGATGGCGATCTCGTCCTCCTTGGAGAAGCCCAGCAGGCGCGACCCGAAGGTGGTGACGAGCAGGGCGGCGGCCAGGATCACCGCCAGCACCAGGGCCAGAACCAGCAGGCGCGCGGGCGGCAGCTGGGCCCATACGCCCTGGATCACCGCTGCGCTGAAGGAGGTGTAGACGACCAGCAGGATCGAGCTTCGGTCGCTGATCGCCACCAAGCGGCGGTTCCGCTCGGCCCAGGCGCCGAGCAGGGGACGCAGGAGCTGGCCGGCCGCGAAGGGCAGCAACAGCTGAATCACGATCTTTGCGACCTGGGTCAGCGTCGGCCCGCCGCCGTGCAGCTGCAGGATCAGGCCGGCCAACAGCGGGGTCAGGGCCATGCCGATCAGGTTGGAGGCCGCCGCCGCGCACACCGCCGCCGAGACGTTGCCTCGCGCGATCGAGGTGAAGGCGATGGAGGACTGCACGGTCGACGGCAGGATGCAGACGAACAGCACCCCCAGCCACAGGGGTCTGGGCAGCAGTCCCGGCAGGGCGGCGTAGAGCCCCAGGCCGATCAGCGGGAACAGGCCGAAACTGACCGCCAGGATAGTCAGGTGCAGGCGCCAGTGCCGCATGCCCGCCGTCACCGCCTCGCGTGACAGCCGCACACCGTGCATGAAGAACAAGAGCGCGATGGCCGCCGCCGTCAGCCACTTGAAGCCCACGGCCACGGTCCCTTGGCAGGGCAGCAGACTGGCCACCGCCACCGCCGCCAGCAGCGCCAGGATAAACGGGTCGGGCAACCAGCGGCGCAGGGGTTCAGCCTTCGAAGACGGGGACGTGTTTCACTCGCTCATGTCGCGCTTGATGGTGTGCGCCGCCAGCCAGAAATGAACCGCCGCCCACAGATAAACCGCCGCGAACGCCATGCAGGCGTATTGCAGACCGTGGGCGGAGGCCTGGCCGCAAGCGCCGGCCGATGCGGTCTCGGCCGCCCGGGCGCCGGCGCAAGCGATATCGAAGTCTCCGGCGAAGGCGCGCTTGGTGAAGGTGTCGGACAGCGAGCCCACGATCAGCGGCCCCAGGCCCGCGCCAACCAGATTTGTGGTGATTCCCACCACGGCGGCGGCCGAGGCGCGCATGCGCGGTTGCATGGTGTTGGCGGTGACCCCGGAAAGCGCCGGCAGATAGGCGTATTGCATCAGGCCGGTGAGCATCAGCACGCCCATGGCCGCCGGCCAGCCGCCCTGCGCGAAGCTGAGCATGTACAAGGGCGCGGCCAGCAGGGCGCCGATTCCCGGCACCCAGGCATAGAAGCGCGGGTCGCGCCGGCCGAGGTAGTCCGCGAGCAGGCCGCCGCCCAGCATGCTGATCGAGCCAGGGATGGCGCTGATCAGCCCCGACATCAGGCCCGACTGGGCGTAGTCCAGGCCGAAGCGGCGGAAGAAGTAGGGCGCCAGGAAGTAGTTGATCCCGAACCCGCCCATCGACGCGATGGCCGATCCCGCCAGCACATGCAGAAAGGCGCGCCGCTGCACCATCCGGCGCAGCACGGCCAGAAACGGCGGCGCCTCCTCGCCGTGTTGGCTCGGCGGATCGTAATGGCCGCGGATGGGCTCGCGGATGGTCAGGGCGAGCAGCAGGCCGAGGAGTGCGCCCGGCGCTCCGGCGATCACGAAGGCCATGCGCCAGTCCATGTGCTGGGCGATGTAGCCGCCGCCCGCCGCCCCGATCAGGGCGCCCAGGGGCACTGCGAGCACCAGCACGGCCGCGGCCGAGGTGCGGCGGTCGCGCGGATAGTAGTCGGCGATCAGTGAGCTGGTGGCCGGTTGGCTGGTCGCCTCGCCGACGCCCACGGCCATGCGTGCGAAGGCGAGCTGGATGAAGCCGAACGCGGCGCCGCATAGGCACGTGGCCACCGACCACATGAACACGCCCACGGCGATGATCGTCACCCGCCGCTTCTTCTCCGCGACCCGGGCGATGGGGATGGTCACCACCGAATTGAGCAGGGCGAACACCAGCCCGCCCAGCAGGCCGAGTTGGGCGTCGGTCAGGCCGAGGTCGTGCTTGATCGGCTGGCCGAGCGCCGAGATGATCTGCCGGTCGATGAAGCCGAACATGGCGATCAGCAGGAACAGGGTCAGCACCCAGCCCCGGTAGAGACGGCTCTGCATCAGTTCCAGGACAGGCTTCATGGCGCGTTCGCTCCTGCGAGGCTGCGGCCGTGCAGCAGGTCTGCGGCTTCCAGCAGCAGCAGGCGCGCGGCCAGCACGCAGCCGCCGGTCACGACGTAGTCGAAGGCCTGCACCTGCCGCGCGCTCCCCTGTCGGGCCGCTCTATGGCGGCGGCCTGTTGTCCGTTGTTAGGGCCTGGAACCAGGCAAGAAAAGAGCCGCCGGCGCGAACCGGCGGCTCCTTGAAGTGTCTCCTTCCGGCCCGAAGGGGCCGCAAGCAGGTGACTAGTAGCGAACCCGAACGGTGGCGTACCACTCGCGCGGGGCGTTGAAGTTGGCGTCCACGACCGAGACGCCGCCTTGCCACTGGCCGCTGACCACATAGCGGTGCGTCGGTCAGGTTGGTGGCGCCGACGGTGGCTTCCCAGTGGCCCTGCGGCGCCTTGTAGGTCGCCGACAGGTTCACGATGTCGGTGGTCGGACGCTTCAGCAGGATCGAGTTGCCGAGGTCGTTGTACAGCGGCGTGGTGCGCGTCCAGTCCAGGTTGAACTGCATCTGGCCGCCGTTGGGCAGGTCCGCGACGTATTGCGGGCCCAGGTTGATCTTCCACTTCGGCGTCTTCGGCAGCGCACAGGCGTGCGGCGAAGCCGGCAGTCCGAGGACCGCCTTTTCCGGGCACGAATTGAGCGTCAGGTAGTTGCCGTTGTCGCCGACGCCCGGCGCGATGCGGGTGTACGCCGCGTCGATGTAGCCGATGGCGCCGCTCCAGGAGAGGCCGCCGCCGATGATGGCTTGCCACTCCGCCTCGGCGCCCCACATGCGGGCGTCGCCAGCGTTCAGCAACGTCGGGGAAATCCCCTGCTGCGAGTTGAGCTGGATGTTCTTATAGGCGGTGTGGAAGCCGGCCACGTTCAACCGCACGCGACGGTCGAACCACTCCGACTTCATGCCGATTTCCTCGGTCGTCGCCTTTTCGGGGTCGAAGTGCAGCGAGGCGTCATAGGTCGGATGCGGGTTGGACAGGCGGGTGGTCCAGCTGCCGGTCTTGAAGCCCTGCGAGTAGGTTCCGTAGAACATCAGGTCCTGCGTCGCCTGGAATTGAAGCCCCAGGGTCGGCGAGAAGTTGCTGAAGTTCTGAACCTTCACGCCCGCCGGATAGTAGCGGTAGGGCTCGGACGGGTTCGGGAAGCCCAGCACCGCCTGGCAGTCGGCCGTCGCGCTGAAGATGAAGGCGGACGGCGGATAGCAGCCACTGATCTTGTAGCTCAGGCCGTTGTCGTCGGTCTGGTGGCCTTCGAAGGTCTTGTGCTCCCAGGTGTAGCGACCGCCGGCGATGACCGACAGTTGATCGGTCAGCTTGTAGCTCAAGTGCGCGTAGATCGCCTCGGCCTGGGTGTTCAGGTCGTTCGGGCCGTCGACCATCAACAGGGCGGCGGGGAAGGTCACGAAGTCGTGCAGGTGGCCGCCTTCAGAGAAGTAATAGGCGCCGACAGCGTAGTCGAGCCGATCGTTGAAGGCCTTTCCGACGAGTTGCAGCTCTTCGGAGAACTGGTGCTGCGTCATGTCGAAGGAGGTGTGCAGGATGTCGAGGGGCGAACCATCGAGATCCATGCCGGCCGACCAGTGCAGTTGGCGGTAGGCGGTGATCGACTTCAGGGTCGCCTCGGGCGCGACCTTCCATTCCAGCGTGCCGCTGAGGCCCCAGTTCTTCAGCCGCGAGAAGCTGTTGCCCGTGGAGTAGGTGGTGTCGATGTTGCCGGTCATGAACCGGCTGTCATAGGGCAGCCGGTTGTTGTTCGGGTTGCCGTCGACGTTGACGTTCGCCAGCGCCGGCAGCGGCGAGACGGGCACGGGCACGGGCCGCACGTCGAGGCGCGGGCTGCTGCACAGCACCCCGAACGGCGCCGTCACGCCGGCGATGCAAGCATTGTAGATGCCGGCGAGGCCGCCGTGGTTGGGATCGATCGACAGGACCGAGTTGGCCGAGGCGGATTGATCGACATTCGTGTAGTCCCCCGCGAAGGTGAACTTCACATTGTCGGACGCCAGGAACAGCGCCTTGCCGCGCACCGACCAGGAACCTTGGCCGCCTTCAGTTTGCGAGGTCTGATAGCCCGCCGCCGGCTGGGTCGTGAAGCCGTCGACGACCGTGGGGCAAGCCGTGCCCGCCGTCAGGGCGTCGCAGTCAGGAATGCCGGACGTGCCGGCGACAGCGCCCGGGAACGGGATGCGCTTCTGGTAGCCGTCGCGGTGCGATTCGGAGAAGGAGAGGCTGGTCAGCAGCTTGTCGCTGATCGGAATGTCGGCCGTGCCCCGCACGTCCAGACGATTGTAGCTGCCGGTCGTCACTTCCATCTTGGCCATGAAGTCCGGGCCAGGATCGCGGGTGATGATGTTGATCGCGCCGCCGATGGTGTTCCGGCCGAACAGGGTGCCTTGCGGACCCTTCAGGATTTCCACGCGGGACACATCCAGCATGGAGGTGTTCGAGCCGACCGAGCGGGCCAGGTAGACGCCGTCGACGTAGACGCCCACGCCGGGGTCCTGGTTGAAGGCGAAGTCGTTCTGGCCGATGCCGCGGATGAAGGCGGACAGGACCGTGTCGGAGCCGGAGAACGGCGTGCCGGCGTCGAGCGTCACGTTCGGCGCCAGGGCGCTCAGCTGCGAAACGTCGTTGATGCCCTTGGTTTCCAGGGCTTGGGCGGTCACCGCGGTGACGGCGATCGGCACGTTCTGGACGTTCTGGGAGGTCTTCTGCGAGGTGACGATGACCTCTTCGACCGTGTTGTCCGCCGCGCTGGCGGCCCCAACGGCGCCGAGCAGAATCACGCCCGACGCGATGATCGTAGACGTCGCGAGCTTGAATTTACGCGAGTTCATGGCTTCCCCTTGTTTGGAATTGGCGGCTCCGGTCTTCGCCGGGCGCAGGTGGTCTTGTCCGGTGACTATCATGGCGATGAGTTTCGGCGCTCGGCTGCATGCGAACTAAGTCCGATCCAGTGCGAAGCGAAGTGATCGCCGGTTAGACGCTCAAGGCCTCTCCTTCCAAAACCTTTGAACGTACTGGTGTTTGCGGGGCCCAGCGCGAGACCCGCGCCCCGGAATTGTAGTCGCTCGGCGTCACGCCGAAGCGTTTGCGGAACGCCCGTCCGAAGTGGGTCAGGTCGTTGAAGCCCACGCCCAAGGCCACGCGCGTGACCCCGCCGCGCTCCACGCCCGCCCGCAGGCGTTCGGCGGCCAGCTCGAGCCGGCGGTCCAGGATGTAGGCGGACGGCGTGACGCCGTCCTGGGCGAACAGAATCTGCAGATAGCGCGGGCTGACCCCTACCGCCTCGGCCACGGCCGCCACGTCCAGGTCCGGGTCGCACAGCCGCTCTTGGATGAAGGCGCGCGCCTCGCGCCGCCGCAAGGCGCGCAAGGAGGCGTCGCCGTGATGGCCGGTCATGGGCCGGTAGGCCAAGGTTATGAGGTCGAAGATCACGTCCGAAACCGTCTCGTCCCGATCCTCCAGTTCGCCCTGTTCGATCTGGGCCCACAGGGTGCGCATGAAGACGGACAGCATCGCTGCGCCGCCCTGGCGCCCGGACATCGGCTGGCAGACCAGGTCCTCCAGGTCGCCCAGGCGCGCGGCCAGGGGCTCGACCGGCGCCTTGACGCAGACCATGTGGTTGGCTTCGGAGAAGCGTACAGAATAGGGCTGGGAGGCGTCGCAGAGGGTGAAGTCCCCGGCTTCCAGCACCGCCTCGCGCCCGCCCTGGGTGTTGATGCTGCGGCCGGTGAGCTGGAAGTGCAGGTCGAACTCCCGCCGCCCGCGCGCGGTCCGCGAGGGGTCGTTGATCCGGCTGACGCACGCGGGCGCCGAGGCGGCGCCCATCATGAGCAGATCGCCCACTTGAACGCGGAGCATCTCGGCGTGGAATTCGTCCGGGTCCGTCGCATCCACGCGCAGGTTGTTGAAGGTCTGGCTGGCCACGTCGTTCCAATAGGCCAGGCGGCCCGATGTCGACGCCGACTGCGTCGAGAAACGCTCGATGGGATTGGCCTGCTCGCCCATGTGGCTTGGTTTCGCTCCCTTTCGGCAGGTCGCCGATTGGTCTTCGCCGGACGAGCGCCGGCGTTGCTAGTATCTGAAGTAACTATGCAAAGCGGCCCGACTCGCCATTGTCAATCGCCAAGCCGGCACACCACCGCCGGCTGTGGCGTTTCCGCCGGCACTGTTGCCGTTTGGAGACTGGACCGCCGGCGGCCCGCCCGAAGGCCTCCGCCGGCGCGTGCGGGAGCCTAGAGCGCGACGGAGACCGTCTTCGTCTCGTAGTAGTGCTCGGCGCCCTCGTAGCCGTTCTCGCGGCCCCAGCCGGACTGCTTGAAGCCGCCGAAGGGAACGGCCGGGTCGATCCCCGCCGAGCCGTTCACCGAGACGGTGCCGGCCTGGATTTTCTTGGCGAGCTTGTGGGCCACGCTCATGTCCCGCGTCCAGATATAGGCGGCGAGGCCGTATGTGGTGTCGTTGGCGGTCTTGGCGATCTGTTCGATGTCGTCGTCGTTCATCGGCATTGCGCAGACAACCGGGCCGAAGATCTCCTCGCGGACGACGTTCATGTCGCGGTTGGTCTCCGCCAGCACGGTGGGCTGCATGAAGTAGCCCTGGTTGCCGGACCGCTCACCGCCGACCACGACCTCGGCGCCCTGCTCGCGGCCGGACTGGACGTAGCCGGTGACGCGGTCGAGCTGCTTTTGGGAGACCAGCGGGCCCATCTGGGTCTCGGGGTCCTGACCCGAGCCGACCTTCAGGTTCTTGGCCATGGCCGAGACGCCGTCGACCACCTTGTCGAACACGTCCTTGTGGACATAGAGCCGCGAGCCGGCGACGCACACTTGGCCGGCGTTGCCGAAGATGCCCATGGCCGCGCCAGGGATGGCCTTTTCCAGATCGGCGTCAGGGAAGATCAGCACCGGCGACTTGCCGCCCAGTTCGAGCGAGACACGTTTCAGATTTCCAGCAGCGGCCTGGACGATCCACTTGCCCGTGGCGGTGGAGCCGGTGAAGGAGATCTTGTCGACGTCCGGGTGCTCGACGATCGCCTTGCCGGCCGGATCGCCGTAGCCGGTGACGATGTTGACCACGCCCGCCGGGAAGCCGGCTTCCTGGATCAACTGGCCAAGCTTGATGGCGGTGAGCGGGGTCAGCTCGGCGGGCTTCAGCACGACGGTGCAGCCGGCCGCCAGCGCCGGTGAAATCTTGGCCACCTCCATCGGCAGGGGGAAGTTCCAGGGGGTGATCGCGCCCACCACGCCGATCGGCTGCTTCAGGGTGTAGGTGTGGCGGCCGGGCGCGTTGCCCTCGATGGTCTCGCCCAGCACCTTGCCGGCCCAGCCGGCGTTGTAGCGAAGGTTGTTGGCCGAGCCGAGGACGGCGCCGAACTTGGCCATCATCAGCGGCATGCCGTTGTCCAGGCTCTCCACCAGGCCGATCTCGTCGGCGTGGGCTTCGAGCAGATCGGCCAGCTTCCAGAGCATCTTGGCGCGGTCGATGCCGGTCATCTTGGACCAGGGGCCTTCGAAGGCGGCGCGGGCGGCCTTGACCGCCTTGTCCACGTCACGGGCGCCGGCGGCCTGGACCTTGGCGATCACCTGGCCCGTCGCCGGGTTGATCACATCGATGGTCTCGCCGGTCTCGGCGTCGACCCATTCGCCGTTGATGAACAGCTTGTGCGCCTCGGAGAAGAAGCCGGTTTCCAGCGCCTTCAGGCGGTCGGTCATGACGGGAGCGTTCATCGGGTCTTCCTCCAGCGCGGGCGGCATTCCAGCCTTTGAAAAACCCTAGTACCGCCCCCCGGACCGCGCAAGCGCGGCGCTTGCAAGGCCCCTCGCCGGCGCCTACACCGCGAGGGGGCCGCCGGGAGGATGAGCGCATGAGCATCACCGTCGCCGTCGTGGCCATGGGCGAGATGGGCGCGGGCGTCGCCGCCCGTCTGGTCGAGCGCGGGGCGAAGGTTCTGACCAACCTCGACGGCCGCTCCGCCGCCAGCGCCGAGCGGGCCAAGGCCGCGGGCGTACAGGCCGTGGACACCGACGAGGCCCTGGTCGCTGGCGCCGACATGGTCCTGTCTATCGTGCCGCCGGCGCGGGCGGGCGCCCTGGCCGAGCGGCTGCTGCCGGCCATCCGGGCGGCCAACCCCAAGCTCCTCTACGTGGACTGCAACGCGGTCGCGCCTCAGACCGTGGGCGCGATCGCCGAGGCCTTCCTAGGCGAGGGCCTGGCCTTCGCCGATGCGGGGATCGTGGGCGGCCCGCCCACGCCCGCCGGCTACAATCCGAGGATCTACGCCTCCGGCCCCGGCGCCGAGGCGGCTGCGGCGCTCAACGCCTATGGCCTGGATATCCGGCCGATGTCCGAGCGGGTCGGCGACGCCTCGGCCCTGAAGATGGCCTACGCCGGCACCACCAAGGGCGCCTCGGCGGTGATGATCTCCATGATGCTGGGCGCGGCGCGCGCGGGCGTGGCCGAGACCTTCATCGCCGAGATGGCCGCCAGCCAGGCGGGGCGGCTGGAGGGGGCGGTGCGCAACCTGCCCATGGTGTTCCGCAAGGCCTACCGATGGGACGGGGAGATGGAGGAGATCGCCAAGTTCCTCGATCCGGAGACCGGCGGCGCGGAGATCTTCAACGGCGCGGCGGAGCTCTATCGCCGCATCGCTGAGGACTACGCCGAGGGCGACGAGGCCGAGCGCATGGCGCTGCTGAAGGGCTATCCAGGACCGGAGCTGAGGCTGCGGGGCCACGCCGAGTAGCGTCCGGCGCGCCATCCGTGCCATATCCTCGGCAAAGCCGCAGCAAGCGGCGCGTGACTTCTCGGGAGGCGTCGTGGCGTCTGAATCCTATGACTACGTCATCGTCGGCGCGGGCGCCGGCGGGTGCGTGCTGGCCAACCGGCTGACCGAGGACCCGAGCGTGAAGGTCCTGCTGCTCGAAGCGGGCGGGCCGGACAATTCGCTCTACATGCACATGCCGCTGGGCTGGCGTCAGATCTGGCGCGGGCCCAAGCATAACTGGAACTTCTGGTCGGAGCCCGAGCCCTACGCAGACAACCGTCGCTTCCTGGCCCCGCGCGGCAAGACGCTGGGCGGCTCCACCTCGATCAACGGCATGCTCTATCTGCGGGGCCACTCGCGCGACTACGACGAATGGCGACAGCTCGGCGCCGAGGGCTGGAGCTGGGCGGACGTGCTGCCCTACTTCAAGAAATCCGAGGGCGGCTGGCGCGGCGAGACGGACCGCCACGGCGGCGCCGGCCCTCTGGGCACGACGGCGATCAACACCAAGGGCTTGCACTACGACGCCTTCATGGCGTCGGCCCGCCAAGCTGGCCACCACGTCACCGAGGACGTCAACGGCGAGGACGAGGAAGGCTTCACCCCCGTCGACATCATGGTGAAGAACGGCCGCCGCTCCTCCACCGCCGTCACCTATCTGCATCCGGCCATGGACAGGCCCAACCTCACCGTTCAGACCCACGCCCTGGCGCACAAGGTGCTGATGGAGAAGGGCCGCGCCGTGGGCGTGCAGTACGGTCAGGGCGGCCAGACCAAGACCGTGCGCGCCGACCGGGAAGTGATCCTGTGCGGCGGGTCCTACAACTCGCCCCAGCTGCTGCTGCTTTCGGGCATCGGTCCGGCCGAAGAGATCAAGGCCCACGGGATCAAGCCGGTTCATGAGCTCAAGGGCGTCGGCAAGAACCTGCAAGAGCACATCATGACCTTCGTGCAGTTCGCCACGAAGAAGCCGGTCACCTTCCAGACCCAGCTGCGCTGGGACAAGCTGGCGTTCGCCACCCTGCAATGGCTCGCCTTCAAGAACGGCATGATGGCCAACCAGCCGCTGACGGCGCTGGGCTTCGTCAAGAGCCGCCCGGACCTGGAGCGGCCGGACCTGGAGATCTTCTGCAACCCGGTGCGGCTGGACGCCGACATCTGGTTCCCGCTGATCAAGCCGCCCCTGCAGGACGCCTTCGAGGCCTGCCCCTCGCTGCTGCACCCCATGAGCCGGGGCGAGGTCACCCTGCGCTCGTCCGACCCGAACGAGGCCCCGCGCATCCTGTTCAACTTCCTGAAGGAGGAGGAGGACCGCCGCGCCATGCGCGAGGGCGTGCGGATCGTGCGCGAGATGTATTCCCAAGGCCCGCTGGGCGACATGATCTCCGCGGAGATCAAGCCGGGGCCGGACGTGAAGTCCGACAAGGAGCTGGACGACTACATGCGCGCGTCCATGGATCTGGACCACCATCCCACCTCCACCTGCGTCATGGGCGCGGACGGCGACGTGATGGCGGTGGTGGATCCCCAGCTCCGCGTGCGCGGCGTGCAGGGCCTGCGGGTCGTGGACGCCTCGGTGATGCCCAAGGTGATCGGCGGCCACACCAACGCGCCGGTCGTGATGATCGCCGAGCGGGCCGCCGATTTGATACTCGGGCGTCCTGTGCTCGAACCGGCGACGTAGGAGTCGCCCTCGTCCTTCGACAGGCTCAGGATGAGGGGCATTAAGATGCAGTAGAAATCCTCATGCTGAGCCTGTCGAAGCACGAGGAATTCTGTTCAAGGAACACGACGATGACCCTCTTCACCCCCCTTCGCGAGCTTCTGGGCTCGGACGTGTTTCAGATCCCCGGCGAGTTCGATGCCGGCCGGCACGTGCATGACTTCGTCACCGCCGCGCCGGAGGGCGCGAACATCCTGGGCGTCGCCTATCCGCGCACGACCGAGGAGGTGTCGCAGGTCCTGAAGTTCTGCAACGACCACGGCATCAAGGTGACGCCCCAGGGCGGGATGACGGGCATGGCCGGCGGCGGCGTGCCGATCACCTCCACGGTGGTGCTGTCGCTGGAGCGGATGCGCGACCATCGAGGAGGTCGACGTCGACTCCGGGACCATCACCGTCCAGGCCGGAACGCCGCTGGAGGCGGTGCAGGTGGCCGCCGACGAGGCGGGGCTGTTCTTCCCGCTGGACCTGGGCGGACGCGGCACGGCCCAGGTGGGCGGCAACGCCTCCACCAACGCCGGCGGCAACCGCGTGGTCCGCTACGGCATGATGCGCGCGCTGGTGCTGGGCGCCGAATGGGTGATGGCCGACGGCACGGTGGTCACCTCGCTCAACAAGATGATCAAGAACAACGCCGGCTATGACCTGAAGCACCTGGTCCTCGGCACCGAGGGCACGCTGGGGGTGATCACCCGGCTGGTGCTGCGGCTCTATCCCAAGGCGCGCAGCGTGTGCACGGCGCTGGTGGCGCTGAACGACTATCCGGGCGTGCTGGCGTTCCTGGGGCGGGCCAAGGGCGGGCTGGGCGCCACGCTTTCGGCCTTCGAGATGATGTGGCCGGAGTTCTACTACATCGGCACCGAGGCGCTCGGCCGCCGCCCCCCGATCGAGCCCAAGCACGGCGTCTATGTGCTGATCGAGACCATGGGCGACGACCCCGACAACGATCAGGCGCACTTCGAATCCGTGATCGCCGAGGCCATCGAGGCGGGCGTGGTGCAGGACGCGGTGATCGCCCAGTCCGGCCGCGAGGCGCGCGACCTGTGGTCCATCCGCGACTGCCCGGGCGAGTGGCCCAAGGTCTACTGGCCGCAGCTCGGCTTCGACGTCTCCATCCCCACCGGCCAGATGGGCGATTTCATGAACTACAGCCGCGAGGTGCTGAAGAAGCGCTGGCCCGACGTGCGCATCCTGTATTTCGGGCACGTGGCGGACTCCAACCTGCACCTGTCGGTGCTGTCGGACGGCGATGCGACGCGCGATCACCAGATCGAGGAGGCGGTCTACAAGGCCGTGGGCGAATGGGGCGGCTCGGTCTCCGCCGAACACGGCATCGGCGTGCACAAGAAGGAGTTCCTGCACTACTCCAGGACGCCCGAGGAAATGGCGCTGATGCGGACGCTGAAGGCGGCGCTGGACCCGAAGGGGACGCTGAACCCTGGGAAGGTGTTCTAGCGCTACCCGAACTTCGGCGTCAGGAACGGCCAGGGGCTGGCTTCGGATCCGCGCGGGACCGTGACCTCGATCAGGGCCGGGACGTCCTCGGCGAACGCGGCGCTCAGCAGCCGGCCCAGTTCCTCGGGCGTGGAGCATCGGTAGGCTGGCACGCCGAAGGACTTCGCGAAGTCCACGAAGTCCGGGTTGACAGGTCCGCGCCGATCACCCGGCCGTCGAAGCCCTGAATCTGGTCGCGGCGGACGTTGCCGAAGCTCTCGTTGTTGAACACCACGGTCACCACGTTCAGGCCGTACTGCGCCGCCGTGGCCAGCTCGGTCGCCGCGAACATGAAGCCGCCGTCGCCGGTGATCGAGACCACCGGCTTGTCCGGAAACGCCGCCTTGACCCCCAGCGCGCTGGGAAAGCCCGAGCCCAGGGTGCCCTGCATGCCGGCGGTGATGAAGCTGCCGTGGCCGGTAGACCGGAAATCCGTACCAGGAGGCGAAGCCCATCTGGCTGATCTCGTCCACGAAGAAGCCGTCTTCGGGCAGGGCCTGGCGGATGGCGTCCAGATAGGCGAGCTGGGGCTGGACGGACTGGATCGCGGCCGTCGTGGCGGCCTTGGCCTCGGCCAGGCGTTCGGCCCGGTCGCCGACGCTGGCGCCCTGGCCGGTCCAGCGCCTTCAGCAGCGCCCGCGCGCCGTCGCCGGAGTCCGCGACGATGCCGATGTCGACGGGCAGGCGGTCCATCTCGGCGGGGTCGATGTCGATGCGGATGATCTTCACGCCGGGCGGGCGCCAGTTCCAGCGCATGTCCAGAAGCTCGAAGCGCGTGCCGATCACCAGGGCGACGTCGCACTCGGGCCATACCCGCGCGCCCGAGGCGCAGGTGAAGCCCAGCGGATGGCGCTCGTCCACGATCCCCCGGCCGCTACGCCAGGGCACGGCCGGCGCCTGCAGCGCCTCGCAAAGGGCGGTGATGGTCTGCGACGCGTGCAGCGCCCCGCCGCCCACGAACACCATCGGCGTCCTGGCCGCGCGCAGCAGCTTGGCGGCGTCCAGGATCAGGTCCGGGTCCGGCTCGGGATTGGGCTCCAGCGGCATCGGCCGTTGGCCGGCGACATCCTCGACCTCGGTGAAGGTCTCCCAGCACATCTCCAGCGCCGCCGGCCCGCGCCGGCCCGACAGCATGGTCTGGAACGCCTGGGCCACCTGGCCGGGCGCGTCGGCGGGGCGCTCGATGCGTTCGGCGCCCTTCACGATCTGGCGCAGGGTCCCCAGCTGATCGCGCATCTCGTGCAGCGCGCCGCGGCCCTTGCCCATGAAGCGGGTGTTGATCTGGCCGGCCAGGCACAGCACCGGCGTGGTGGAGCCCGCGGCGGTGAGCAGGGCGGCGCCGGCGTTCAGCACCCCCGGTCCCGGCACCACCGCGCAGACGCCGGGCTTTCCGGTAGCCCGCGCGTAGCCGAAGGCCATGTAGGCCGCGCCCTGCTCGTGGCGGGCGCCGATGGTGCGAGGGCGGGGCTCGGCCTGCTTGAAGGCGTCGAACAGGCCGTAGATCTGCGCGCCGGGCAGTCCGAACACGGTGTCGACGCCGTGGGCCAGAAGGCCCTGGACGATCGCCTCCCCCCCGGTGAGCTGCTTGATGGTCATGGCGCCGCTTTAGGGCGCCCGTTCTCGCCGGGCCAGCCTTTCCCCGGCCGCCGCAATCTTCTACGACGCGCACTCGGTGTTTGGAGGAACGGCATGAAGGTCCCGGCGGCGATCGCGGAAATCCTGAAGCGCGAGGGCGTGGACATCCTGTTCGGCTATCCGAGGAACGCCGTGCTGGAGGCGGCGGCCGAACTCGACATCCGCACCGTCATCGTGCGCCAGGAGCGCACCGGCCTGCACATGGCCGACGCCTATTCGCGCATGACCCGCGGCAAGAAGATGGGCGTGTTCGCCATGCAGCACGGCCCGGGGGCGGAGAACGCCTACGGCGGCGTGGCCCAGGCCTATTCGGAGTCCGTGCCGGTGCTGGTGCTGCCCGCGGGCTATGCGCGGCGGCTGGCCTTCGTGCCGGACAACTGGAACTCCTCCGATCTCCATGGCCGGGGTGTCCAAGAGCGCCGAGCCGATCACCTCCCCGGCGGAGACGTCCAACGTCCTGCGCCGCGCCTTCACCCAGCTTCGCAACGGCCGGCCTCGCCCGGCGGTGGTGGAGATCCCCTACGACCTCAACGGCGAGGACGTTCCCGAGCCCTTCGAGTACGAGCCCGTCGTGCGCACCCGCTTCGCGCCGGACATGGAGGCCGTGCGCGCCGCCGCCGCGACCCTGGTGGAGGCCCGCCGGCCGGTGATCTACGCCGGCCAGGGCGTGCACTGGGCCGAGGCCTATGAGGAGCTGGAGGAGCTGGCCAAGCTGCTGGCCGCGCCGGTATGCACCAGCCTGGAGGGCAAGAGCGCCTTCGACGAGACCCATCCCCTGGCCCTGGGCTCGGGCGGGGCGGCCATCCCGAAGACCGTGCGCCACTTCCTGGACCAGTCCGACGTGATCTTCGGCGTCGGCTGCAGCTTCTCCCAAACGGCCTTCGGCGTGCAGATGCCGCAGGGCAAGACCATCGTCCACAACACGCTCGGACGAGTCGGACATCAACAAGGTGCTGCCCACCAAGCACGCCCTGCTCGGCGACGCCAAGCTGACCCTGCAGATGATGATCGAGGCCTGCCAGGAGCTGATCACCGCGCCGCGCCTGCGCTCGGCCGTGCAGGCGGAGATCAAGGACGTCGCCGCCGACTGGATGAAGGAGTGGCTGCCGATCCTGCAGTCCGACGAGACGCCGCTGACCCCCTACCGGGTGCTGTGGGAGCTGCAGCAGGTGGTGGACAAGTCCAACGTCATCATCACCCACGACGCCGGCAGCCCGCGCGACCAGCTGTCGCCGTTCTGGAAGTCCACCACGCCGCTCAGCTACATCGGCTGGGGCAAGACCACCCAGCTCGGCTACGGCCTCGGCCTGGCCATGGGCGCCAAGCTGGCCTGCCCCGAGAAGCTGTGCATCAACGTCTGGGGCGACGCGGCCATCGGCTTCACCGGCATGGATTTCGAGACCGCCGCGCGCGAGCGCATCCCGATCCTGTCGATCCTGCTGAACAACTCGTCCATGGCCATCGAGCTGAACGTCATGCCGACGGCCACCGAGAAGTTCCGCTCCACCGACATCTCCGGCAACTACGCCGACTTCGCCAAGGCGCTCGGCGGCTACGGCGAGCGGATCACCAGCGTCGAAGAGATCGTTCCGGCCATCAAGCGCGGCATCGAACAGACCGAGCAGGGCGTGCCGGTGCTGTTGGAATTCATGACGTCGCAGGAGCAGCGCTTCTCGCGGCTCTAGGCGCCGCCCCGGCCCGGCTTGTTCAGGAACATGGCGGCGTCGGCTTCGGCCATGGACTGTTTGGCGGAGACTCCTGGACGCAGTTCGGACGCGCCCCAGCTGGCCTTCAGGCGAATCTCGGCCTCGCCGACGCGCACCGGCTCGGCCTGGATGGCGCGGCGCAGGGTCTCGGCCTTGGCGCGGGCGGCCTCGGGGCCGGTGCGGTCGAGCAGCACGGCGAACTCGTCCCCGCCCAGCCGGCCCACCACATCCGACTTGCGCACCCGCGACAGCAGCCGCGCGGCCGTCGCCTTCAACGCCTCGTCGCCGGCCGCGTGGCCGAAGCGGTCGTTGACCGCCTTGAACCCGTCCAGATCTACATAGATCAGCGCCGCGCGGCCGCCATAACGCTCCAGCGTCGCCAGCGCCCGCTCCACCTCGCGCACGAAGGCCCGCCGGTTCAGCACCGGGGCCAGCACGTCCGCGTCCGCCAGGTCCTCGGCCTCCGCCAGGCGGGCCTTCAGCAAGGCCACCTCGGCGCGCAGGTCCTGCACCTGTCGGCCGAGCGCGTGCAGGGCCACCGCGTCGACCTGCACGGGGGTTTCGAACGGCTCGTCGGTCTGGGTTGCGAGGGCGGCGCGGCGGGGCATGTGCGGATGCTTCATGAGTCCGGTTGCCTAGGCAAGGCCGGCGCCTATACTCCGCGCCCTTCTGAAGGGGGCCTTTGGTCCAGAGTCGTTCATGAGCGCTTCGCGCCCGCCCGTCGCCATCATCATGGGAAGCCGTTCGGATTGGCCGACGCTGAAGGGCGCGGCCGAGACCCTGGACAAGCTGGGCGTCGCCTACGAGGCCAAGGTGATCTCGGCCCACCGCACGCCGGGGCGGATGTACGATTTCGCCAAGGGCGCCAAGGCGGCCGGCTTCAAGGTGATCATCGCCGGCGCCGGGGGCGCGGCGCACCTGCCCGGCATGACCGCCTCGCTGACCGAGCTGCCGGTGCTGGGCGTGCCGGTGAAATCCAAGGCCCTGGACGGGGTCGATTCCTTCCTGTCGATCGCCCAGATGCCCGCGGGCGTGGCGGTCGGGACCCTGGCCATCGGCGAGCCGGGGGCCAAGAACGCCGGCCTGCTGGCCGCGCAGATCCTGGCGTTATCGGACGACGCCCTGGCCGAGCGGCTGGTGGCCTTCCGCGCGGCCCAGACCGAGGCCGTGCCCAATACTGTGGCGGACGAATAATCCATGGCCAAGTTTCCCCTGGCTCCAGGCTCGACTATCGGGATCATCGGCGGGGGGCAGCTTGGACGGATGCTGGCCCTGGCGGCGGCGCGGCTGGGCTTCGACGTGGCCGTGCTCGACCCGGACCCGGATTGCACGGCCGGCCGCGTGGCCGCCCACCGCATCACGGCCGCCTATGACGATCCCGAGGCGCTGAAGCGTCTGGCGGACGCCTGCGACGTCGTCACCTTCGAGTTCGAGAACGCCCCGTCCGACGCCGCCGAGAGCCTGCTGGCGCTGGGGGCGGAGGTCGCGCCCCCGCCCATCGCCCTGGCGGTGGCCCAGGATCGCTTCGAGGAGAAGACCTTCCTGAACGGCCTCGGGGTGGAGACCACGCCCTTCGAGCCGATCAACTCGGCCCGTAACATCGGGCCCGCGCTGGATCTGCTGGGCGCGCCGGCGCTGCTGAAGACCCGTCGTCAGGGCTATGACGGCAAGGGCCAGACCTGGGTGGAGACCCACGACGACGCCGAGGCCGCCTTCCGCCGCATCGGCCGCAAGCCGGCGATCCTGGAGGCGAGGGCGCAGTTTCGCCGCGAGCTGTCCATCGTCGCGGCGCGGGCGCGCGACGGCGAAGTGGCGGCCTATCCGCTGGGCGAGAACTTCCACGAGGCCGGCATCCTGCGCCGGACCATCGCGCCGGCCGCCGTCTCCAAGGACGTGCAGGACCACGCCGAGGGCATCGTGCGGCGCGTCCTCACCAAGCTCGACTATATCGGCGTGATGGCGGTGGAGCTGTTCGAGCTGGAAGGCGGCAAGCTGCTGGTCAACGAGATCGCGCCCCGCGTCCACAACTCCGGCCACTGGACGCTGGACGGCTGCGAGGTGGACCAGTTCGAGCAGCACATACGCGCCATCGCCGGCTGGCCGCTCGGCCCCACCGAACCCATCGCCCCGGTCGAGATGGTCAACCTGATCGGACCGGAGGTGGAGGAGTGGCGCAAGCTGGCGGGCGACCGCTCGGCGCGCCTATGGCTCTACGGTAAGGGCGAAGCGCGCCCCGGCCGCAAGATGGGCCACGTCAACCGGCTGCGGCGCAAGAACTAGCGGCCTAGGAGTCGGACTTCCCGCGTCCGCCGGAAATCAAGCTGGCCCAGGCCAGCGTCACCAAAAACGCGGTCATCCCGACAACGATCATTCCCAGATAGAGTTCTTGTCCAAAAGACATTTGGCGTCTCCCCGTAACAACAGGGTGACGCCTCGCCGACCCGAGCCCGGGGCGCTTTGATCCAGCGCAAGGACCGTGCATGTGGCGCGACGATCTCCGACGGACGACCGGGCGCCCTTGCCTTTCGCGGCCCCGTCGCGTATCAGCCCCGCTCTTCGAGCCGCCTGGCCCAAGGCATGCCAGGGCGGCTCATTCAAACCTTGAGGACGGAGCTTCGGCTCCGCTGTGAAATGCCCAAACTGAAGACGAAGTCCGGCGTCAAGAAACGCTTCAAGCTCACCGCGTCCGGCAAGGTGAAGGTCGGCGTCGCCGGCAAGCGCCACCGGCTGATCAGCCACAACGCCAAGTACATCCGCCAGAACCGGGGGACCAAGGTCCTCACGGATCAGGACGCCAAGACGGTCAAGTCTTGGATGCCGTACGGCTGAGCGGGGGACATAGAAAATGGCGCGCGTAAAACGCGGCGTGGTCTCCCACGCCAAGCACAAGAAGGTTCTGGAGCAGGCCAAGGGTTTCTATGGCCGGCGCAAGAACACCATCCGGGCGGCCAAGGCGGCCGTGGACCGGGCCGGCCAGTACGCCTATCGCGACCGCAAGGTCCGCAAGCGCTCGTTCCGGGCGCTGTGGATCCAGCGGATCAACGCGGCGGCGCGGCTGGAAGGCCTGACCTATTCTCGATTTATGAACGGCCTTGAACGGGCCGGCATCGAGGTGGACCGCAAGGTCCTCGCCGACATCGCGGGTCAAGACCCCGCCGCGTTCAAGGCCATCGCCGACAAGGTTCGCGCCGCGCTGGCTTAAAGCTGGTACGTGGTGCGTGGTTCGAGACGCGATCCTGAGGGATCGCTCCTCACCATGACGAAGGTCTGTGCGGCCATTCTTCCCTCGTCATCCTGAGGAGCCCACACCGTGGGCGTCTCGAAGGACGCAAGCTGCTCGTGCAGGATGACATACGGGATGTCCGACCTCTCTGACCTGGAAACTAAGCTCACCGCCGAGGTCGCCGCCGCGGCCGATCTTGGCGCGCTGGAGGCCGTGCGCGTGGCGGCGCTGGGCAAGCAGGGCGCCGTCTCCGCCCTGCTGAAGACCCTCGGGTCCATGACGCCGGACGAGCGGCACGACCAGGGCCCCGCGATCAACGGCCTGCGCGACCGCGTCGCCGGCGCCATCGCCGAGCGCAAGGCGGAGCTGGAGGCCGCAGGCGCTGGAGGCCCAGCTCGCCGGCCAGGCGCTCGACCTGACCCTGCCGGCCGCCCCGCGCCGCAAGGGCTCGGTCCATCCCACCCTGCAGGTGATGGACGAGATGATCATGATCTTCGCCGAGATGGGCTTCTCGGTGGCCGAAGGCCCGGACATCGAGGACGACTTCCACAACTTCACCGCCCTGAACTTCCCGCCCGAAGCACCCGGCGCGGGAGACCCACGACACCTTCTTCTTCCACGAGAAGGCGGACGGGGAGCGCAAGCTGCTGCGCACCCACACCTCGCCGGTGCAGATCCGCACCATGCAGCGGACCAACGAGCCGGCGCCCGCGCCCTGGATCGCCTCGGCCCAGGAGCCGCCGATCCGCATGGTCGATGCCCGGGCCGCACCTACCGCATGGATTCGGACGCCACCCACACGCCGATGTTCCACCAGATCGAGGGGCTGGTGATCGACCGGGCCATCCACATGGGCCACCTGAAGTGGACGCTGGAGACCTTCGTCTCGCGCTTCTTCGAGATGGACGGGCGTGAAGGCGCGCTTCCGCCCCCACTACTTCCCCTTCACCGAGCCGTCGCGCCGAGATGGACATCCAGTGCGACCGCTCCGGCGGCGAGCTGAAGATCGGCCAGGGCGACCAGTGGCTGGAGGTCGTCGGCTGCGGGATGGTGCATCCCAACGTGCTGCGCACCTGCGGCCTGGACCCGGACGAGTGGCAGGGCTTCGCCTTCGGCTTCGGCGTCGACCGGCTGGCGATGCTGAAATACGGCATGCCGGACCTGCGCGACATGTTCGCCGCCGACACGCGCTGGCTCGAACACTACGGCTTCTCCGCCTTCGCCTCGCCCAGCCCGGCGGGAGGGCTGTCATGAAGTTCACCCTCTCCTGGCTAAAGCACCATCTGGACACCTCCGCCACGGCCGCCGAGATCGTCGACGCCATGACCATGGCGGGGCTCGAGGTCGAGCACGTCGAGGACCCGGCCGCCAAGTTCGCCGCCTTCTCGGTCGCGAAGATCGTCGAGGCCGTGCAGCACCCCAACGCCGACCGGCTGCGGGTCTGCCAGGTGGACACCAAGGACGGCCGCAAGGAGATCGTCTGCGGCGCGCCCAACGCCCGCGCGGGCCTGGTCACCGTCTATGCGCCGATCGGAACCTTCATCCCCGGCAGCGGCATCACGCTGGAGCCCCGGCCGGTGCGCGGCGTGGTCTCGCAACGGCATGCTGTGCTCGGCCGCCGAGCTGGAGCTGTCCGGCGAGTCCGAGGGCATCATGGAGCTGGCCGAGGAGCTGGCCGTGGGCCTGTCGGCCGCCGAGGCGCTTGGGCCTGGAGGCGGTCGATCGACTTCGAGGTGACGCCCAACCGGCCCGACTGGCTGGGCGTGGCCGGCATCGCCCGCGATCTGGCCGCCACGGGCATCGGGACCTACAAGGACCTGCAGGTGACGCCCGTCCCCGGCGCCTATCCCATGCCCCATCGAGATCAAGGTGGACGGCGACGCCTGCCCGGCCTTCGCCGGCCGGCTGATCCGCGGCGTGAAGAACGGGCCGTCGCCGCAGTGGCTGCAGGCGCGCCTGCGCTCGGTGGGCCTGCGCTCGATCAGCGCCCTGGTGGACGTGACCAACCTGATCTCCATCGACCGCTGCCCGGCCGCTGCACGTCTATGACGCCGTCCACGCTGACCGGCGGCGTCATCGAGGCGCGCCTGGGCAAGGCGGGCGAGAAGCTGCTGGCGCTGGACGGCAAGACCTACGAGATCACGCCCGAGATGTGCGTCATCGCCGATGGCTCCGGCGCCATCGGCCTGGGCGGCGTCATGGGCGGCCTGTCCACCGGCTGCACCGAGGCCACCACCGACGTCTTCGTGGAGAGCGCCTGGTTCGACCCGATCCGCACGGCCCAGACCGGCCGCACCACCGGCATCGTGTCTGACGCCCAGTACCGCTTCGCCCGGGGCGTCGATCCCGGCTTCGTGATCCCCGGCCTGGAGCTGGCCACGACCCTGATCCTGGAGCTGTGCGGCGGCGAGCCGTCGCAGGTCGCTTTCGCCGGTGAGATTCCGGCCCCGCCCGCGCCGGTCGATCCTCGATCCCGCCTATGTGCACAAGCTCTCGGGCCTCGCGGTCCCGCGCGACGGCGTGGTCGACATCCTGAAGAAGCTCGGCTTCGACGTGGACGCCCACGGCGCCCTGCTGCACGTCCAGCCGCCCTCCTGGCGCCGCGACGTCGAAGGCAAGGCCGACCTCGTCGAAGAGGTGGCGCGCATCGAAGGCTACGGCGCCCTGCCGTCCACGCCCCTGCCGGAGCTCGCGCCCCCGCCCGGCGGCGTGCTGACCGTGCGCCAGGGTCGCATGCGCACCGCGCGGCGAGCGCTGGCGGCGCTCGGCTATCGGCGAGGCGGCCACATGGTCGTTCACCGCGCGCGCGACGGCGGCGCTGTTCGGCGGCGGCCAGGACGAGCTGGTGCTGGCCAACCCCATCGCCTCGGACCTGGACTGCATGCGCCCCTCGATCCTGCCCAACCTGATCGAGGCGGCCGGCCGCAACGCCAAGCGGGGCTTCCCCGACGCGGCCCTGTTCGAGATCGGCCCGGTGTTCGCCGGCGACCGGCCCCAGGACCAGCGCGCGGCCATCGGCGCGGTGCTGGCGCCGCACCCGCCGCGCAGCTGGCAGGGCCGCCCGGCCGACGACCTCTATGCCCTGAAGGGCGACCTGACGGCGCTGCTGGAGGCCCTGGGCGCGCCCGTGGGCTCCCTGCAGCTCGTGCAGGGCGACGACTTCGCCCTGGTGGACGCCCGGCCAGTCCGCGCGCCTGCAGCTCGGCCCCAAGGCGGTGCTGGCCGAGTTCGGCGCGATCCATCCGCGCGTGCTCAAGGCGCTCGACGTGGAGGGGCCGCTCTACGGCTTCGAGGTCTGGGTGGAGGCGATCCCCGAGCCCAAGCGGAAGGGCGCCAAGTCCCGCCCGGCCTTCAGGCCCTCGCCGCCTGATGCCGCTCAGCCGCGACTTCGCCTTCCTGATCGAGCGCGCCCGCCCGGCCGGCGATCTCGTCCGCGCCGTCCAGGGCGCCGACAAGGCCCTGATCGCCGGCGTGTCAGGCCTTCGACGTCTATGAGGGCGCTGGCGTGCCGGAAGGCATGAAGTCCGTCGCCGTGGAGGTCGCCATCCAGCCGACCGATAAGACCCTCACCGACGCGGAGATCGAGGCCCTGTGCGCCCGCATCGTCACGGCCGCCGAGAAGGCCGTGGGCGCGAAGCTGCGGAGCTAACCCGTCCCCACCGCCTCGCGCACGCTCCTGAACCCGTTGGCGCGCAGCAGGCCGGCGAGGTCGCGCTTGATCGCTTCGACCAGGCCGGGGCCGCTATAAACCAGGGCGGTGTAGAGCTGCACGGCCGAGGCGCCGGCGCGGATCTTGGCGTAGGCGTCCCCGCCGCTCGCCACGCCGCCGCAGCCGATCAGCACCACGCGCTTGCCGACGCGCTGGTAAAACTGGCCGAGCACGCGGGTGGACAGGTCCATCAGCGGCGCGCCCGAAAGCCCCCCGCCTCGTCCGCATGGCGCGAGGCCAGCCCCTCGGGCCGCGACAGGGTGGTGTTGCCGACGATGATCCCGTCCAGGCCGTGGGCCAGCACCGCCGCGCAGATGTCGTCGATCTGGGCTTCGTCGAGGTCCGGCGCCACCTTCAGGAACAGCGGCTTGGGGTTCCAGACCCGGTACGGCGCGCGGGTTTCGGCCAGACGGCCGAGCAGCTCGTCCAGCGCCGCGCGGCCCTGCAGGTCGCGCAGGCCCGGCGTGTTGGGCGAGGAGATGTTGGCGGTGAAATAGTCCGCCAGCGGCCACAGGCGCTTCAGCCCCGTCACATAGTCGCCGATGCGGTCCGCGGAGTCCTTGTTGGCCCCGATGTTGGCGCCGACCACGCCGGCCGTCCGTGGACGGACGATGGTCTCGGCGAAGGCTTCCAGACCCTCTCCTGGAAAGCCCATGCGGTTGATGACCGCGCGGTCCGTGGGCGAGGCGAAAGACGCGCGGGCGCGGATTGCCGGCTTGGGGCAGGGGGGTGACGGTGCCGCATTCCACCAGGCCGAAGCCGGCGCGCAGCATGGGGCCGGGAACCTCCGCGTCCTTGTCGAAGCCGGCGGCGAGGCCCACGGGATTGGGCAGTTTCAGGTCCGCGATCTCCGTGGCCAGGATCGGATCGTCCGGCGCGCGCTGAACCGGGCCGAGGCCGGCCTTCAGCAGCTTGATCGTCAGGCCGTGGGCGGTTTCCGGCTTCAGGGCGCGAAGGGCGGCCGCGCCGAGCGTGTGGATCGCGCTCATGCGCCGTCCTCCCGCCGCGACCGGTTGGACCGAGACCGCCAGGGCCGTCGGCAGCGGGCCGTAGAGGTGCGGGAACAGCGCCCCGCCGCGCGACGGCTCCCACTTCAGGGCCGCGCCCAGGGCCTCGGCCTCGAAGGCGACGAGCACAAGGTCCTCTTGGCCGGCGAAATGCAGGCGTAGCGTCTCGCGCCACTGGTCCTGCGCCGACAGGTGGATAAATCCGTCCTTCAGGTCGATGGCCGCGCCGGTGAATGCGCCGGCCGCGCACGCCGCGTCCCAGTCGGCGCGGGCCAGGATCTTGAACACTTGGGTCACGCGTCGTCGCTCCTGAAGTCCTTGGCGCGGAACAGTCCCGCCAGCGCCGGTGGGGCCCTCCTCGCCGATCTCGAACACGGCGGCCGATCCGGTGGCAAGCCCGCTCGCCAGCCGCTCCATGGCCTTGCCCTTGGCCCCGTCATGCTGGGCGCCCGCCCGCTGGGCCAGGTTGAAGGCGAGCTGGTGTATGCCCGGATTGTGGCCCACCAGCATCAGGGTCTCGGCCTTCGGCGCCTCACGGATGGCCTGCAGCAGGCGTCCGGCGCTGGCGGCGTAGAGGCCGGGCTCGGACAGCATGGTCGCGCCTTTGAAGGCTGGCGCGGCGGCCTCCCAGGTCTGCATCGTGCGTCGCGCGGCCGAGACCAGGGCGACGTCCGGCGCGAAGCCGGCCTTGGCCAGGGCGTCGGCGACCGCGCGCGCCTCCGCGCGGCCTTCGGCGGTCAGTGCGCGCTCCACGTCGGAGAGGCCGGGGGCGGGCCGTTCGGCGTCGCCGTGGCGCATGAGGATCAATCGTCGCATCGCCCCCTGCTTATCGCCGTTCGGCCGGCTCGGAAACGCGGCGTTGACAGGGGAGCGGTCACGCGGTCCAACGCCGACCATGAGCGAGGACGGGGCCCTGACCCTCCACTCGGAGGACCTGACGGCGAGCTTCGATCGGCCGCTGGAGCTCGATTCGGGCGCGCGGATCGAAGGGCTTCAGGTCGCCTACCGCACATACGGCCGTCTGAACGCCGAGCGTTCCAACGCCGTGCTCATCTGCCATGCCCTGACCGGCGACCAGCACGTGGCCTCCACGCACCCGCTCACCGGCAAGCCCGGCTGGTGGACCCATACGGTGGGCCCCGGCCTGCCGATCGATCCCGAACGGCATTTCATCATCTGCTCCAACGTGGTGGGCGGCTGCATGGGCACCACGGGGCCCAGCTCCACCGACCCCGCCACCGGCGAGCCCTACGGCTTGGCCTTCCCCGTCATCACCATCGCCGACATGGTTCGCGCCCAGGCCATGCTGCTGGATCAGCTCGGCGTGGAGACCCTGCTGGCGGTGGTCGGCGGCTCGCTGGGCGGCATGCAGGCGCTGCAATGGGCGGCGGACTATCCCGAGCGGGTGTTCGCGGCCATCTGCATGGCGGCGGCGGCGCGCCACTCGGCCCAGAACATCGCCCTGCGACGAGCTGGGCCGCCAGGCGATCATGGCCGATCCGGACTGGCGCGGCGGCGACTATCTGCGTCAGGGCGTGCGCCCGGAGAAGGGTCTGGCCGTGGCGCGCATGGCCGCGCACATCAGCTACCTGTCCGAGCCGGCGCTGCAACGCAAGTTCGGCCGCGACCTGCAGGGCGACGGCCTGTCGTGGGGGTTCGACGCCGACTTCCAGGTGGAGAGCTACCTGCGCCACCAGGGCGCGCGGTTCGTGGAGCGGTTCGACGCCAACTCCTACCTCTACATCACCCGGGCCACGGACTACTTCGACCTGGCCGCCAGCCACGGCGGCTCCCTGGCCGCGGCCTTCCGCAAGGCGCGCGACGTGCGCTTCTGCGTGCTGTCCTTCACCTCGGACTGGCTCTACCCGACCCGCGAGAGCCGCGAGGTGGTGCGCGCCCTGAACGCCGCCGGCGCGCGGGCAAGCTTCGTGGAGATCGAGAGCGACAAGGGCCACGACGCCTTCCTGCTGGACGAGCCGGAGATGCGCCGGGCCCTGTCCGGATTCCTCGACGCCGCCGGGCGCGCGCGGGGGCTGGCGTGACGCCGCCCGCCGACGCCGATCCGGAGTTGGAACACGCTCCCGGCGCGCGCCTGCGTCCCCGCCGCGACCTCGGCCGGCCTGGCGAGCTGCGTCCCGACTTCCTGCAGATCTTGAACCTCGTGCGGCCGGGCGCGCGGGTGCTGGACATCGGCTGCGGCGAGGGCGCCCTGCTGGAACTGCTGGTGCAGGAGAAGGGCTGCGACGCGCGCGGGCTGGAGATCAGCGCCAGCGGCGTCTCGGCCTGCCTGGCGCGGGGCCTGGCGGTGGTGCAGGGCGACGCGGATCGCGACCTTCACGACTATCCCACCGGCGCCTTCGACTACGCCATCCTGTCCCAGACTCTGCAGGCCGTGGTGGCGCCGAAAGAGGTGCTAGGCGAATTGCTGCGCATCGCCGAGCACGCGGTGGTGTCGTTCCCCAACTTCGGCCATTGGCGCATGCGCCTGTCGCTGCTGGCCCACGGACGGATGCCCGAGACGACGGCCCTGCCGCATCACTGGTGGAACACACCCAACATCCACATGTGCACCTTCAAGGACTTCGTGGACCTGTGCCGGGATCTTGACCTCAAAATCGAGTTCTGCGCCGCCCTGGCCGAGGGCAAGGACGCACGGCCCATCGACCCCACTCGCGAGGTCGAAGCCTGGCGCGCGGAGGCCGCGCTGTTCCTGCTGACGAAGAACGGCGGGGGGGCCGCCTAGCCGGCTATGGCCTGGCCGTCCTTTTCGCCGGTGCGGATGCGCAGCGCGGACAGCAGGTCCAGGACGAACACCTTGCCGTCGCCGATCTTGCCGGTGTTGGCCGCCTTGGCCAGCGCCTCGACCACCTTGTCGGCGATGTCGTCCCCGACGGCGATCTCCAGCTTCACCTTGGGCAGCAGCTTTATCTCGTACTCGGCGCCGCGATAGACCTCGGTCTTGCCCTTCTGGCGGCCGTAGCCGCGCACTTCGGTCACCGTGAGGCCAGAGGCCCCGGCGCCGGTCACGGCCTCCAGGGCGGCGTCCAGGCGGCTGGGCTTGATGATGGCGACGATCATCTTCATGGGCGGGCGAGCTCCTCGGCTGGGACGACTCCAAAGGTAGGGCCTACGCCTACGGGCTCCAAGCGTTCCGGGCCGGGATCGTACAAAGGACCGGCCGGCGCCGGCTGAAACGCCCCCGTCGCGCGCCGGGCGCGCGCGGTGCGCGCACGGGGCTTGACCGCGAAGGTCTGCTTGACCGCTTCCAGCAGGATCAGGCCCGACACCGCCGGCGCCAGGCGCGAGCCGATCTGTTCGAATCCCTCCGCCCAGCGCGCGGCCCAGTCCACCGGCGGGACGTACAGCGCCCGCGACCATGCCAGAGGGCTCCAGCTCCGCCTCACGCACCAGGGCTTCGAGCTGACCGCGGCTATAGGGCGCGCCGTGGCCGAAGGGGGTCTGTTCGGCGTCAGACCACAGGCCCAGCCTCGAGGCGGCGGCGATGATCACCCGCCCGGACGGCGCCAGCACCCGCCATACATCGCGCAGCATCGCCAGGGGGTCTTCGGCCTCCTCCAGCCCATGGATCACCAGGATGCGGTCGAACAGGGCGTTGGCGAAGGGCAGGGCGGCCTCTTCGGCGAGGCAGGCGAGGTTGCGGCCCTCGCGCGGCCAGGCCTCAACCCCCTGGGCGGCCGGCATGGCGGCGGTCGTCCGGCGCGCCTGGGCGAACAGGTCCAGATAGGGCGTGGCGTAGCCGAGCCCCAGCACGTCCAGCCCGCGCGCGTCGCCCCAGGCCTCGTGCAGCTTGCGCCCGACCATCTGCCGCGCGGCGCGGCCGAGCGGCGTGGCGTAGAACTGACGAAGCTGGACGACGTCTCGGCGCATGGACCTTCCGGGGTTGAAGCCCCAATATAGCAGGATCGCTTGATCCATCGCCGAAAGGCGGACCCATGACCCTCGAAGTTCACCAATTCCCCTGCCTGGACGACAATTATGGCTTCCTGATCCGCGACCAGGCGACCGGCAAGGTCGGCTGCGTGGACACGCCCGACGCCGAGGCGATTCTCGCCGAGTTGGCCAAGCTCGGCTGGAGCCTGGACCTGATCCTCAACACCCACTGGCATGCTGACCACGCCGGCGGCAACGCGCGGCTGCAGGAGGTCACGGGCTGCCAGATCGTCGGGCCGAAGGAAGTGACACGCATCGCGCCGCTGGACCGGGCGGTGGACGAGGGCGACGTGGTGGAGCTCGGCGAGACCCGCTTCGAGGTGCTGAACACCGGCGGGCACACCCTCGGGCACCTGTCCTACTACGACCGGGCGGACGGCGTGGCCTTCGTCGGCGACACGATGTTCGCGCTGGGCTGCGGGCGTTTGTTCGAGGGCACGGCCGATCAGATGTGGACCAGCCTTTCCAAGCTCACCGCCCTGCCGGAGGACACCCAGGTCTATTGCGCCCACGAATACACCGCCTCCAACGCCCGCTTTGCGCTGAGCGTGGACGACGGGCGCGGCGATCAAGGCGCGGGCGGCGGCGGTGTTCGCGGCGAGGGAGCGCGGCGAGCCCACCGTGCCCACCACCATCGGCCAGGAGAAGGCCTCCAACCCCTTTCTGCGCGCGCCGGTGCTCGCGCTCGGCCAGGGCGCGGCCAGCCCGGCGGAGGCCTTCGCGGCGGTGCGCGCGGCCAAGGACGTCTTCAAGGGATGAGTCCGGACACGCCCGCGGCTCGGATCGTAGAGGCCCTGGGCCTTGCGCCCCATCCGGAGGGCGGCTGGTTCAAGGAGACCTTCCGCGACGAGGCCAGCGAAGGCGAACGGGCGGCCTCCACGGCGATCTACTACATGCTGGAGCGCGGCCAGGTCTCCGCCTGGCATCGCGTGCGCGACGCCAGCGAGGTTTGGCACTTCTACGCGGGCGGCCCGTTGAAGCTCAGCCTCGCCGAGCCTGATGGCCCCGCGCAGAGATGTGGTGCTGGGGCCCGACATATTCGCTGGCCAGGAGCCCCACGTGGTGGTTCCGAGGAACTGGTGGCAGGCGGCCGAGCCCCTGGGCGACTGGACCCTGGTCGGCTGCACCGTCGCGCCGGCCTTCGAGTTCGCAGCTTTCGAGATGGCGCCGCCCGGCTGGAGTCCCGGCGACTCAGGCGTCCTGGGCGGTCTCGCGGATCACGGTCCTGAGCCACAAGTGGGCGGGGTGCACGCCCTGGTCGTTCCGCCAGATCATCTCGAAGACACCGGCGCCGGGGCGATCTCAGCCGGCAATTCCAGGATCTTCAGATTGTGCACCTCGCGCCAGGTCATCGCCAGGCGGCGCGGCGCCAGGGTGGCGATGTCGGTGCGCGCGGTGATGGCCAGCGCGGCGTGGGCGTTGTCCATCACCACCTTCACGCGCTGGCGCGCGTCCGGTCCCATCGGGGTCTGGCCCGCATTCAGCTCTTCCCACATCGACAGGCGCTCGATGCCGCGGTGGACGCGGTCGCCGCGGCCGGGCTCGTCGGCGGACGGCGCGAGCACGAGCAGCGGAAGCTCCGGCAGGCGCGAGAGCGTCTTCGGTTCGGACAGCACCGGGTGGTCCGCCCGAACCACCCACACCAAGTTCTCGTCGAACAGGGCCTCGCGGCTGAAGGCGTCGGCGACTCGCCCGAACAGGCCCAGCGCCAGGTCCAGCCGGCCGGTCTCCAGGGCCTCGGCCACCCCGCCGTAGGGGGTGCGGATGTGCAGCTCCACGTTCGGCGCCTCGGCGCGGATACGCGCGACCGCTCCGGGCAGCAGCACCTCGCAGAAGTAGGGAGACGCGGCGATGTTGAACGCACGTTCCGCCTCGGCCGGATTGAACTCGGTGGGCGCCAGGGCGTGCTGAAGCTGCACCAGTCCGCGCCGCACGTCCGGCCACACCTCGGCGGCGCGGGCGGTGGGCTGCATTCCCTCGGGCGCGCGGACGAACAACTCGTCCTTGAATGCATAGCGCAGACGGTTCAGAGCATGGCTGATAGCCGATTGCGTGAGCCCGAGGCGCTCTCCGGCGCGCGTGACGCTACGTTCTTCCGCCAGGGTGTCGAACACCCGCAGAAGATTGAGATCGAGGCTTTGGAAATGAATTTCCTGCATGGACGTGGTGATTACTTCTCATTTGAATCATATTCCATCAGGGCTTAGCTGGAATGGCAAGCCCCGGCGCTCCCGTCGCATTCGTGCGGCGGTCCTCCCCCCACTGAGCGTCGGGGCTGCAACTATCTCCGGACCTCAGCATTGACCGAAACCCCCGCCCAGATCTCAACAGAGGGCGTCCCTCCGCTGTCCCGACGCCTTCGGGCGCCGCTGATGCTCGGGGGACTGGTGCTGGTGGTGTTGGTCGCCCTGATCGCCTGGCTGCTGGGCGGGCGCTACCAGTCCACCGACGACGCCTATGTGCGCGTGGCGGGGGTGGAGATCAGCTCCAACATCGCCGGCCGGGTGACGGAGGTGGATGTCCAGGAGAACCAGCGTGTGCGCGAGGGCCAGGTGCTGTTCCGGCTCGACCCCGCGCCTCACGAGATCGCCGTCGAGGAGGCCCGGGCGGGCCTGGCCGACGCGCGCCAGCAGCTGAAGGCCCAGATCGCGACCTACCGCCAGCTCCAGGCCGAGCTGGGCTCGGCCCAGGACTCGGCCGCTTATCGAGATCGTGAAAGTCAGCGCGAAAAGGGGCTGATGCAGGCCGGCGCGGCGTCCCAGTCCGAATACGACGAGGCGGCCCATGAGGCCGAGTCGGCGCGCCTGAGGGTCACGGCCGTCCGGGAGCAGCTCGCCGCCGCCCTGGCGCGGCTGGGCGGGCGAACCGACGCCAATGTCGAGGCCCATCCGGAGGTGCGCGCCGCGCGCTCCCAGCTCGCGCGCGCGATGCTGCAGCAGTCCTGGACGGTGGTGCGCGCGCCCCAGGCCGGGCGGGTGACCAAGGTCGAGCAGCTTCAGGTCGGCGACTACATCAACGCCTCCGCGCCAGTGTTCCATCTGGTGGCGGACCGGGTCTGGATCGAAGCCTCGTTCAAGGAGAACCAGCTTCGCTACATGCGCGCCGGCCAAGCGGCCACGGTGAAGGTCGACGCCTATCCGGGCAAGACCTACCGCGCGGTGGTGGAGAGCGTCGCGCCGGGCACCGATCAGATATTCTCGCTGCTGCCCGCCGAAAACGGCAGCGGCAACTGGGTGAAGGTGGTCCAGCGCCTGCCCGTGCGCCTCGCCTTCGAGGACGCGCCGCCCAAGGACCTGCAAGGCGGGCTCAGCGTCCAGGTTAAGGTCGACACCGGCCACGGGCGATTCGGTGGCGGACCGCCGGGATGACCGCGACCCCTGGTTCTCGGGCCCCGGGGCTTGAGCGGGTCTTCATCACCGCCTCGATCATGGCCGCGGCGTTGATGCAGACGCTGGACACCACCATCGCCAACGTCGCCCTGCCGCATATGCAAGGCGGGGTCTCGGCCTCGCAGGACCAGATCGTCTGGGTCCTGACCTCCTACATCGTGGCCGCGGCGATCATGACGCCGCTCACCGGCTGGCTGTCCGCGCGGATCGGACGCAAGAATCTGTTCCTGTTCTCCGTGGCGGGTTTCACCTTGGCGTCGGCGATGTGCGGCGCGGCCCAGAGTCTCGGCCAGATCGTGGCCTTCCGGTTCCTTCAGGGCATCGCGGGCGCCGCCCTGATGCCGCTCGCCCAGGCGGTGCTGCTGGATATCAACCCGCCGGAGCGCTACGGCCAGGCCATGGCGACCTTCGCCAGCGCGGTGGTGCTGGGCCCCCTGATCGGGCCGACGTTGGGGGGCTGGCTCACCGAGAACTACAGCTGGCGCTGGGTGTTCTACATCAACCTGCCGCTGGGAATCGCGGCCTTCGTCGGCACCTGGATGTTCATGCCGGGCAAGGCCGACAGGAACTCGCCGCGCTTCGACTTCTTCGGCTTCGGCAGCCTGGCGATAGGGGTGGGGGCGCTGCAGATGCTGCTCGACCGGGGCCAGCAGAACGACTGGTTCCATTCCACCGAGACCTGGATCGAAGCGGCGGTTTCAGGCCTGTCGCTCTATCTTTTCCTGATCCATAGCCTGAGCGCGCGCGCGCCGCTGTTCAGCCGCGCGCTGTTCGCCGACCGCAACTTCAGCACCGCCACGCTCGCCAGCGTCATCATCATGGGGGCGATGTACGCCAGCCTCGCCCTGGTGCCGCCCATGCTGCAGCATCTGTACGGCTATCCGGTATTCACCGCGGGCCTGCTGTTGCTGCCGCGGGGGATCGGCGTGTTCATGACCATGCTGGTGGTCGGGCGGCTGGTCAGCATCGTCGATGCGCGAGTCCTGATCGGCGGGGGCATCGTCGGTCTGGCGGTGTCGTTCTTCATCATGAGCCGCTTCGCCCTGGAGATGGGCTTCGGCCCGATGATTTCCAGCGGTTTCATCCAGGGCGTGGCCATGGGGCTGATCTTCGTGCCTCTGACCACCATCTCCTTCGCCACCCTTCCCGGACCCTACCGGGTGCAGGGCGACGACCATATCGAACCTCGCCCGCAACGTGGGCGGCGCCATCGGTATCTCGCTGTTGCAGGCGCTGCTGACCTCCAATATCCAGCGGGCGCACGCGGGCTTGGCTGGCAACGTGACGTCCGAAGCCGGGGCGCTGGCCCAGATGACCGTGTCGTCCCAGACCCTGTCGGCGATCAACGGCCTGGTCACCCGCGACGCGATGATGATCGCCTACATCAATGACTACTGGCTGATGGCCGTCGCCATGCTGTGCATGCTTCCCGCGCTGTTTTTCATGCGGAATCCAAAGTACGGCGCGGAGGCCCCCGCCGGGGTGGTGATGGATTGATGGCTGTCCGCGCGATCCGCTTCCTGTCGGCTGCTGCTCTGCTTGCGGGCCTGGGCGCCTGCGCGGCCGTGGGGCCGAACTTCAAGGCGCCCGCCGCGCCTACGGCGTCCGGCTACGCCATGGTCGGCGACGAGGCCGCCTCCCGCGCGGCGCTGGGCGAGCGGCTGGCCGGGGACTGGTGGAGCCTGTTCGGCTCGCCCGAGCTCGACAAGACCGTGCGCGCGGCGGTGGCGGGCGCGCCCAGCCTGAAGGCCGCCCAGGCCGCCCTGGCCGAGGCGCAACAGGCCGTGGGCGCGCGTAATCCGACGCTGACGGGCGGCGTGGACGCCAGCTACGCCCGCGACCGAATGAACCTGACGTCCTTCGGGTTCTCGCAGTTTCCCCTTCCGGGCGGCCAGACCCTGACCCTGTCGAACCCGACCTTCAACCTCTACAGCTTCGGGGCCAACGGCCGGTACGACCTGGACATCTTCGGCGGCAAGCGGCGCGAACGCGAACGGCTTCTGGCCGAAGCCCAGGCCCAGGGCTTCCGCACCGAGGCGGCCTATCTGACCCTCACCGCCCAGGTGGTCGGCCAGGCGGTGGACATCGCCGCCCTGCGCGCCGAGATCGCCGCCGCCGAGGACATCGTGAACAGCGACCACGAGACCCTCGGTCTGCAGACACGGTCCTTCGAGCTGGGCGGGGGCACGCGGCTGGACGTGGAGACGGTGAAGACCGAGATGGCCGCCGACGAGGGCGCCTTGCCGCCCCTGCGTCGCCAGCTCGCCGCCGCCCGCCATGCCCTGGCGGCCCTGGTCGGCAAGGCGCCGTCGGACTGGACGCCTCCGGACTTCGACCTGGACCAGCTGTCGCCGCCGGCCAAGATTCCCGTGGCGCTGCCGTCCGAGCTGGTGCGCGAACGGCCCGACATCCAGGCCGCCGAAGCCCGCTTGCACGCGGCGACCGCGCGGATCGGCGAGACCCAGGCGGATCTCTATCCCAAGCTCAGCCTCACCGGCGACATCGCCCAGGGGGCCCTGAAGCCGGCGGACCTGTTCGGCTTCGGCGCCACGGGCTTCTCGGTCGGGCCGAGCCTTTCGTTGCCGGTGCTTGAGCGCGGCCAGCTCCTGGCCAAGCGCCGCATGGCCGACGCGGGCGCGCGGGTCGCCCTGGCCGACTATCAGCAGACCGTGCTCTCCGCCTTCGTCCAGGTGGCCGACGCCCTTGGAGGCCCTGGCCCAGGACGAACAGGCCGTGGCCCTGGCCGAGGAGGCCAACCGTTCGGCCAGCGAGAGCCTGCGCCTGCAGCGGCTGCGTCATGAGGACGGCAAGGCCGCGCTGCTGCCAGTGCTGGACTCCCAGCGCAGCTGGGCGCGCGCGCGCATGACCCTGATCCGCGCCAAGGCCCAGCGGCTGAAGGACGCCGCGGCCCTGCTGTACGCCACGGGTAGCCCGTGGACGGGCGAACCCTCCGCCCCGACCATCGGACGTTGACGCCCGGTTAACCATAAACACCCGACCATCGCGGCCGTTTCCACAGGTCCCGGTGCGCCATGTCCAACGCCGCTACTGTCCGCCTCGCGCCGTCGTCAGCTCCGGAGGGCGGGTCAGAGGCGCAGGACGCTCCTGCGGGAATTCCGCGAGCCGCGCGCGGACCTGAACGACAAGGTGGTGCTGGTCACCGGCGGCACGGGTTCGTTCGGCAAGGCGCTGGTGAAGATGGTCTGCGCCGAGTTCAAGCCGCGCAAGCTGATCGTCTTCTCCCGCGACGAGCTGAAGCAGTACGAGCTGGCCCAGGCCTTCCCGCACGAGCGATACCCCTTCATGCGCTATTTCATCGGCGACGTGCGTGACGTCGCCCGGCTGGAAATGGCCATGCGGGGCGTGGACTACGTCATCCACGCCGCGGCCCTGAAGCAGGTGACGACGGCCGAGTACAATCCCTTCGAATGCATCAAGACCAACGTCATGGGCGCCGAGAACGTCGTCAACGCGGCGATCGCGCGCGGCGTGAAGCGGGTGGTGGCCCTGTCCACCGACAAGGCGGCCAATCCCATCAACCTGTATGGCGCGTCCAAGCTCGCGGCCGACAAGATCTTCTGCGCGGCCGAGGCCATGGCGGGGGATTCCGGCACGCGGTTTTCGGTGGTGCGTTACGGAAATGTACTGGGCTCGCGCGGCTCGGTCGCGCCGCTGTTCAGCCGCCTGATGGCCGAGGGCGCCGAGGACCTGCCGATCACCGACCCGCGCATGACCCGGTTCTGGATCACCTTGGAGCAGGGGGTGAACTTCGTCCTGTCCAGCCTCGAGCTGATGAAGGGCTCGGAGATCTTCATCCCGAAGATCCCCTCCTGCCGCGTGGCGGATCTCGCCACCGCCATGGCGCCGGGCTTGCCGCACCGGATCGTCGGCGTGCGCCCCGGCGAGAAGCTGCATGAGGTGATGGCGCCCGAAGACGACGCCCGCTCCACCGTGGAGCTGTCCGACCGCTATGTGATCCTGCCCAGCGCCGACAGCCGCCGCCGCGCGGAATATCTGGAGGAGGGCGCGATCGCCGCGCCGGAGGGCTTCTCCTACTGCTCGGACCGCAATCCAGAGGGGCTGGACGCGCGCGGCCTACAGGCGCTGCTGGCCGCCGCCCTCGCCGGCTGACTACTAGCCCGCCTTGGCCAGCATCCGGCTCGTCCGTCTCCGCCTTGCAACGCGCGGGCGATGGCCTCCGCCAGCTCGTCGGCGCGCACCGGCTTGCCGATGTGGTTGTCCGCGCCCGCCGCGCGGGAGGCGGCCAGGTGCTCGGGCATGACGTTGGCCGACAGCACCACCAGCGGCAGGCGCGGGGCGCCTTTGGCGCGCTCCTCGGCGCGGATGGCGCGGATCGCCTCCAGCCCGTCCATCACCGGCATCTGGATGTCGATGAGGCCCAGGTCGTAGCGGCTGTGGCGCACGGCCTCCACGGCCAGGGCGCCGTTCTCCACGCACTCGGTCTCGCGCGCCCATGGCCCCCAGCATCAGCTCGGCGACCTTGCGGTTGGTGGGATTGTCCTCGGCCACCAGGATGCGAAGGGGCTGGTTCGGCCCGGCCGGGTCCTCGCTCGCCGGCGGCGGTGCTTCAACGTCCCTCTGCGGCGGCCGCGGCGGGCTCCAGGGGCAGCTCCAGGCGGAAGGTCGCGCCCTTGCTCGGGCTCGGCCGAGGCGCGAATGGTCCCGCCCATCAGGTCGGCGAGCTGGCGGCAGATGGCCAGCCCCAGGCCCGTGCCGCCGTACTTGCGGGTGATCGAGGCGTCGGCCTGTTCGAAGCGCGAGAACAGCCGCTCGGCGTCGTCGGGATCGAAGCCGATGCCGGTGTCGGCGACCTCCAGCACGTGGCGGCGCGTCTCGCCGCGCCCCTCCACGAACAGGCGGACCGTGATCCGCCCCTCGGCGGTGAACTTCAGGGCGTTGGAGAGCAGGTTGGCGAGCACCTGCTTCAGCCGCCCGGCGTCGCCGAGCACGGTTTCGTCGGTCTCTTCGGCGAGGTCCAGCTTCAGCAAGAGGCCCTTGGCCGCCGCCTCGGCGCGGAACGGGGCGACGGTCTCCTCGATCGCTTCGCGAAGCTCGAACGGCTCGCGGGTCAGCACCATCCGTCCGGATTCCAGCCGAGCGAAGGTCAGAAGGTCGCCGAGCAGGTCGTTCAGGGTGTTGGCCGAGGCGATGATCGTGCCCACGATCTCACGCTGGTTCGGGTCCAGGCGGCTTCCGTCCAGCACGCTGGCCAGGCCCAGCACGCCGTTCAAGGGCGTCCTGATCTCGTGGCTCATGTTGGCGAGGAAGTCGCTCTTGGCGCGGTTGGCGGCCTCGGCGCGGGTGAGCGCTTGGCGCAGGGCCTGCTGCTGCTCCTTCATCTCGGTGATGTCCACGCGCAGGCCGATGGTTCCGCCTTCACCGGTGCGGCGCTCCTCGATCATCAGCCAGCGGCCGTCGGAGAGTCGTTGTTCGTGGCGCATGCCGGGGTTTTCGAGAAGGGCGATGCGCTCGGCCAGCCACGCGTCCTCGCGCCCTTCAGCGTCTGGATAGTCGCCGCGGTCCACGCCTATGCGCAGGGTGTCGACCAGCCGGCGGCCCGGCGCGAACAGGTCCGCGGAGCGATGGTAGATTTCCGCGTACTTCTCGTTCCAAAGGATGTAGCGGCCTTCATTGTCCAGGAAGACCACGCCTTCGGGCAGGGCGTCGATGGCGTCGCGCAGCCGGCGCTCGGCCTTGCGCGCGTCGATCTCCGCCCTCTCCAGGGCGTCCTTGTCCCATCGCCGAAGGAAGGCGAGCACGCCCTCCCGACGGCCTTCGCCGTGGCGGACGCTTTGCTCCAAGCGCGGGCCAATCGCCCATCGCCCCTCTCCCCGATGAAACGCTGCCGAAGCGAAGCCCAGCGTGGGTTAAGGGCGCGTTATCCCCAACACGACAGATCGCCGCAGCGGGCAAGGAGCGGCTGGCCTGCCGCATGTCGAGTCACATCAAGCGCGCGCCGCTCGCGATTGGAGCAGCGATCCAGGGCGGGGTCAGGCCGGCTCCAGGGTCGTCTCGAAGGCCGCCTCGGTCTTGGCGCGAATTTCGTGCACCGTAACACCGGGCGCCAGCTCGATCAGCTTGGCGCCGCCGTGCTTCTTGTCGATCTCGAACACGGCCAAGTCGGTGATCAGCAGGTCCACCACCCCCTTGCCGGTGAGCGGCAGGGTGCAGGCCTTCAGGAACTTGGCGCCGCCGGACTTGTCGCAGTGGTCCATGACCACCACCACCTTCTTGACGCCGGCCACCAGGTCCATGGCCCCGCCCATGCCCTTGACCATCTTGCCGGGGATCATCCAGTTGGCCAGGTCCCCGTCCTGGGACACCTCCATGGCGCCCGAGGATCGACAGGTCGATGTGGCCGCCGCGGATCATGGCGAAGCTGTCGGCGCTGGAGAAGAAGCTGGAGGTCGGCAGCTCGGTGATGGTCTGCTTGCCGGCGTTGATCAGGTCCGGGTCCTCTTCGCCCTCATAGGGGAAGGGGCCCATGCCGAGCATGCCGTTCTCGCTCTGCAGGGTGACGCTGACGCCCTTGGGGATGTAGTTGGCCACCAGCGTCGGGATGCCGATGCCCAGGTTGACGTAGAAGCCGTCCTTCAGCTCGCGCGCGGCGCGCTCGGCCATCTGGTCGCGGGTCCAGGGCATCAGACTTCCTCCCCGGCGCCGGCGCCGGCCATCTCGGGCCGCTTGCGCACGGTCCGTTGCTCGATCCACTTCTGATAGCCCGACCCCTGGACGATGCGGTCCACATAGATGCCGGGGGTGTGGATGCCGTCCGGCTCCAGCTCGCCGGGCTCCACCAAGTGCTCGACCTCCGCCACGCACACCTTGCCGGCGGTGGCCATCATCGGATTGAAGTTCCGCGAGGTCTTGCGGAAGACGAGGTTGCCCTCGGTGTCGCCCTTCCAGGCCTTGACGATGGACAGGTCGGCGCGGAGCCACCGCTCCATCACATACATCTCGCCGTCGAACTCGCGGGTCTCCTTGCCCTCGGCGACCAAGGTGCCGTAGCCGGTTTTGGTGAAGAAGGCCGGGATGCCCGCCCCGCCAGCGCGGATGCGCTCGGCCAGGGTGCCTTGCGGGTTCAGCTCCAGCTCCAGCTTGCCGGACAGGAACAGCTCGGCGAACAGCTTGTTCTCGCCCACGTAGGACGAGATCATCTTGTCGATCTGGCCGTCGTTGAGCAGCACCCACAGGCCCTTCTCGTCGGCGCCGCAGTTGTTGGAGATCACCGTCAGGCCCTTCACGCCCGAGGCGTTCAGCGCGGTGATCAGGTTCTCCGGGTTGCCCGACAGGCCGAAGCCGCCCGACATGATGGTCATGCCGTCGAACAGATAGCCTTCCAGCGCGGACTTAGCGTCGGCGAAGACCTTCGAGGCCATCGTTTCCTCCTAGATGCCGGCCCCTTCCTGACGCACAGGGCCTCTGTTTTCAACTCGCGATCGCGCGAGGGCGGCGCCGCTATTCGCGCTTCATCGCCTTGGCCTCGACAGCGGTGATCGGCTTGTCGGTGAACAGGTATTCGCGCAGCTGAGCGTCAAACACCTTGTCGTTGCGGCGCAGCCACTCGATCAGCATGGAGGCGTGCTCGATCTCCTCGCGGGCGTTGTGCAGCAGGATGGCCTTGAGCGTTTCGTCCTGGGTGTCGTCGGCGCGTTGGCGGTACCAGTCCACTGCCTCCAGCTCCTCCATCAGCGAGGTGATGGCGTAGTGGGCGTGCAGGGTCTGGGCGGACAGCTTCTCGCGCGGGACGTGAAGGTTTTCACTCGACATGGATGGTCCTTCCGAAAGGTAGTGGGGGAGCAGGGGGGATAATCAGCCGTCGGCGCGCTCGACCAGAGCGCCGTGTTCAACGACCCGGTAGAAGCACGAGCGGAAGCCCACGTGGCAGGCGCCGCCGTCGCCCTGTGGATGCACCTTCAGCCACACGGCGTCCTGGTCGCAGTCGATGCGGATCTCCGAGACCTTCTGCACCTGGCCGGAGGTCTCGCCCTTCTTCCACAGCGCGCCACGCGAGCGGCTGAAGTAGTGGGCCTCGCCGGTGTCCAGCGTCGCCTTCAGGGCCTCGGCGTTCATCCAGGCGAGCATCAAGACCTCGCCGGTGTCCGCGTCGGTGGCCACCGCGGCGATCAGGCCGTTGGCGTCGAAGCGCGGGGTGAGCACGGCGCCGCGCTCAAGCTCGGCGGTCATCGCCGGGGGGCGGGAAGAGGTCGGTCATCAGAGCCGCTCAGGTGCGATCGTCGTCCTTCGACAAGCTCAGGATGAGGATTTCGAATGAGGCCTTCTAACGGGCTGCGTCGCCCCAGTCGCCCTCGTCCTGAGCCTGTCGAAGGACGAGGGCGTGGCGCGAACCGCGGATCGCTCCCTACTTCACGGTGCGGCTGCAGAAGTTCAGGAACCGCTCCTGCAGCACCGGGTCGGTCTTGAACACGCCCGAGAACTGGGTGGTGATGGTCGAGACATGCCGGTGGTGCACCCCGCGGGTGGTCATGCACTGGTGCTCGGCGTCGATCAGCACGGCCACGCCGGCGGGCTGCAGCCCGTGCTTGATGGCCTCGGCGATCTGGCGGGTGAGGGTCTCCTGGTTCTGCAGGCGGCGGGCGAACACCTCCACCACCCGGGCCAGCTTGGAGATGCCGACCACCCGGTCGGTGGGCACATAGGCGACGTAGGCCTTGCCCAGGAACGGCGCCATGTGGTGCTCGCAGTGGCTCTCCACCTCGATGTCGCGCAGCATGACGATGTCGTCGTAGCCCTCGACGTCCTCGAAGGTGCGGCTGAGCAGGGCGTTCGGATCCTCGTCGTAGCCCGAGAACCATTCCTCGAAGGCCTCCACCACTCGGCGGGGCGTTTCGATCAGGCCCTCGCGGTCGGGATCGTCGCCCGCCCAGGCCAGAAGCGTGCGCACGGCCGCCATGGCCTCTTCGCGCGTGGGGCGCGCAGGCTTCTCGCGGTCGATGTCGTTCGCCCCGACGAGGGCGGTGTTCTTCGGTAAAGCCGTCCATGGAAAGCGTCTTTCTCCGAGGGGCTGAGTAGCGCCAGGACGACGGTCCTGGAATGACGCGTGGCTTCCCTCTAGGCGCGCGGCGATCGGAAGCACGGGGTGAGTACGAAAACTCGGGCCCGTTTCCCAAAGGCGCTATCAAGCTATATGGGACGAGCCCGCCCCAGGGCAACACCACACATCCCCGTAAAGGGCCGTTTTCGCACCATGGCTGACCTGAAGCTTTACGACACGATGAGCCGCGACAAGCGCGCCTTCGTCCCCGTCGATCCCAAGCGGGTGCGGATGTATGTGTGCGGCCCGACGGTCTACAACTACGCCCACATCGGCAACGCCCGGCCGGTGGTGGTGTTCGACGTGCTGTTCCGCCTGCTGCGCCGCCTCTATGGCGAGGACGCGGTGGTCTACGCCCGCAACGTCACCGACGTGGACGACAAGATCAACGCCAAGGCCGCCGAGGAAGGCGTGCCGATCTCGGTGGTCACCGACCGCTATCTGGACGCCTATCACGCCGACATGTCCGAGCTGGGCGTGCTGCGCCCCACCATCGAGCCGCGCGCCACCGAGCACATCGCCGACATCATCGCCATGATCGAGCGCCTGGTCCTCAACGACGCCGCCTATGCCGCCGAAGGGCATGTGCTATTCAATATCGAGAAATATTCCGATTATGGGAAACTATCTGGGCGCGCCCTGGACGAAATGATCGCCGGCGCGCGGGTGGAGGTGGCGCCCTACAAGAAGAGCCCCGCCGATTTCGTGCTGTGGAAACCGTCCAAGCCCGGCGAGCCGGTGTGGGACAGCCCCTGGGGTCCTGGCCGCCCAGGCTGGCACATCGAGTGCTCGGCCATGATCGAGAAGGCCCTGGCTCCCCTGCCCATCGACATCCACGGCGGCGGCATCGATCTGGTGTTTCCCCACCACGAGAACGAGATCGCCCAAAGCCGCTGCGCCGACCACGTGCCGGCGCTGGCCAACTACTGGATGCACAACGGCTTTATCGACATGTCCGGCGAGAAGATGTCCAAGAGTCTGGGCAACGTCGTGCTGGTCCACGATCTGGTGACAGGCATTACCCGGGCGAGGTGCTGCGCTGGGCGCTGCTGTCGCGCGCACTACCGCCAGCCGCTGGACTGGACCGAGGAGCTGCTGGCGCAGGCGCGCAAGGCGCTGGACCGGCTCTATCAGGTGCTGCAGGACGCCGACCGCGAAGCTGGCCGGCCGAGCTCGACGCCGCCGATGGCGAACCGGCGGAGGTCGGCGCGCTTGAAGCGACCACCTGCTCAACGACCTGAACACGCCTGCGGCCATGGGCGAGCTGTTCGCGGCTGGCGACCGCGCTGCGGCTGCCCTGTCGGAGCGGGACTTCGCCGGCCGCCGACCGCCTGCGCGCGGTCCTGCGCGAGGCGGGCGCCCTGATGGGCTTCCTGCACGCCGATCCCGAAGCCTGGTTCCGGGGCGGGGCGGACGAGGACCTGGCGGAGCAGGTCGAGGCGCCTGATCGCCGCCCGCGCCGAGGCTCGCAAGACCAAGGACTTCGCCACCGCCGACCGCATCCGCGACGAGCTTGACCGCGCTCAACGTCGAGGTGATGGACGGGCCCCAGGGCGCCACCTGGCGGCTGAAGGCGGCGTGGCTGACCACGTGACGGGCCTCACCCTCTTTCGCCTGCCCGAAGCCCTCGGGCGGCACGCCGCCCAAGGTCGCGGCCAAGGTGGAGCATCGCGTCGGCGTGCGCGTCCGCCGCCGAGGTTCTGTGGGAACTGCTGGCGGACGTCGAAGGCTGGCCAGCGTGGCAGGCGGTCTATCCCAAGGCCGCCGGCGCCCTGAAGATCGGCAGTCGGCTGACCCTTGTCGAAGCCATCCCCGGCGAGTCGCCGCGCGCCCTGTCGCCGGTGATCCTCGACTGGATGCCCGAGGAGCAGATCCTGTGGACCGAGCGCCGCTGGGGCGGCCTGGTGCGGGTGATGCACTACATCGAGATCGAGGCCCTCACCGGCACGAGGCTGCGCTCTTCTCGTGCGGGGCGATCTTCGGGTCTGCTCGGCGACCTTTTCGTCGCGCGCCGCCGCAAGGCGCTGAGCCGCGGCTTTCGGGCCTTCTGCGAGGCCGTGAAGGCCGCGCGCCGAAGCGCTCTGGCAAGAGCGGGGCGGCAGCCCACATCCAAACCGGAATGATCGGACGATCTCTACAGCGCCAAGATCCTGGCCCGGCGGCCAACATGCCCCACGCCGGGCGATTGCCTGCGCCGCGAAGCGTCCGTCCGAGAAGGTCTCCAAGCTGTGCGGCAGCCGCGTGCATGGTGGACCTGAAGCTGGAGGGCGGGCGGGTCAGCGACTTCGCCCAGGAGGTCAAGGCCTGCGCGCTCGGCCAGGCCGCCGCGGCGGTGCTGGGCGCGCACGTGATCGGCGCACGGGGTTGAAGAGATCGACGTCGGCGCGCGATGCAGCTTGCGGCCATGCTGAAGACGGGCGGACCTCCGCCGGCAGGAAGATTTTCGGACCTGCAAGGTGCTGCAGCCCGTGAAGGACTATCCGGCGCGTCACGCCTCCACCCTGCTGGCCTTCCAGGCGGCCGGCCGAGGCCGCGCGCCGGCCCTGGCGCGAACTAGCCCCGCCGGCGCGGCTTGATCGGTCCTTCCGGGGGGACTGACCCGAAGGCCGAGCCTCGTTCGCATCCGCGCCCGGCATGAAATCTACGAACGCTGCGTCCGAGGGGCACCGAAAGCCTACAAATGGACGCTATCGCCCCTGATCGGGCGTCAGTGCCGCTATCTGCCGACCTGTTCGGAATATGCGGCCGAGGCCCTGATCAGCACGGCCCGGTGCGCGGAACCTGGCTATCTCGCCGTCCGAGCGGCGTGTGCAGTTGCCATCCCCTGGGGCGGACCGGGCTATGATCCCCCGCCGCCGCTGCGCGAAAGGCCGACGCCCGCCCGCGCGGAACCGGACAAAGACATGATCGAGCCTGAAATTCCCGGACGGCTCGGTCCGCAGTATCCGAAGACGGAACCAGCGGCCGCGAGATCGCCGCGTCCATCGCCAAGTAGCCTGGAAAAGCGCGCCGTGCTGATGCAAGTCTGGACGGCGCGCTGATCGATTTCGACCGGCCCATCACGCCTGGCCTGATCAAGGCGGACGGGGCCATCGAGTTCGTCAGCCGCGACGGATCCCGAGGCGCTGGACGACATCCGCCATGACACCGCCACATCATGGCCGAGGCGGTGCAGGAGCTGTTTCCCGGAACCCAGGTGACCATCGGCCCGGCCATCGAGGACGGCTTCTATTACGACTTCGCCCGCGACGAGCCGTTCTCGCTGGAGGATCTGCGGGAAGATCGAGCAGCGCATGCGCGAGATCGTCGACCGCGACGAGAAGATCGAACGCATTGAGGTGGATCGCGACGAGGCCATCGCCGACTTCAAGGCCATGGGCGAGGCCTACAAGGCCGAGATCATCGGCGACCTTCCGGCTGGCGAGACGATCACGCGTCTATCGCCAGGGCGCCTGGAAGGACCTGTGCCTGGGGCCGCACCTGCCCTCGACCAAGGCGGTGGGCAAGGCGTTCAAGCTGACCAAGCTGGCCGGCGCCTATTGGCGCGGCGACCACCAGCAACGCCAGCTGCAGCGCATCTACGGCACCGCCTGGGCCAACGAGGCGGACCTGGAGGCCTACCTCAAGCGCGTGGAGGAGGCCGAAAAGCGCGACCACCGCAAGCTCGGCGCCCTGATGGACCTGTTCCACATCCAGGAAGAGGGCCGCGGGATGATCTTCTGGCATCCCAAGGGCTGGACGCTTTACCGCACGCTGCAGGACTACGTGCGCCGCCGCCTCGACGCGGAGCGGCTATGAGGAGGTGAAGACGCCCCAGGTGCTGGACCGCTCGCTCTGGGAAGCGCTCAGGCCACTGGGAGAAGTTCCGCGAGAGCATGTTCACCTGCGAGACGGAGGAGGACGAGACCCTGGCGGTCAAGCCGATGAACTGCCCCGGCCACGTGCAGATCTTCAACTTCGGCCAGAAGTCCTATCGCGACCTGCCGATCCGCATGGCCGAGTTCGACGGCCTGCACCGCTATGAAAGCTCCGGCGCGCTGCTCGGCCTGCTGCGCGTGCGCGGCATGGCCCAGGACGACGCCCACATCTTCTGCCGCGAGGACCAGATCGAGGAGGAAGCCAACGCCTTCATCGACATGCTGCGCTCAGGTCTATGCCGACCTGGAGGTGGAGCTGCACTCGGTGAAGCTGGCGCTGCGGCCCGACCTGCGCTTCGGCACGGACGAGGTCTGGGACGTCGCCGAGGACACGCTGGAAAGCGCGGCGACCAGGCGCGGCGTCGAGGTCGAGACGCTGCCCAACGAAGGCGCCTTCTACGGCCCGAAGCTGGAGTTCCACCTGCACGACGCCATCGGCCGCACCTGGCAGTGCGGCACGCTGCAGCTCGACTACGTGCTGCCCGAGCGTCTGGATGCGGAATACATTGGGCCGAGGAGGCCAAAGCACCGGCCGGTGATGCTGCACCGGGCGATCCTTGGCACGCTGGAGCGGTTCACTGGGCATCCTGATCGAGCACCACGGCGGCGCCTTCCCCGCTGTGGCTGGCGCCAGATGCAGGCGGTGGTGGCGACGATCACCTCGGACGCGGACGACTACGCCGATCGAGGCCGCCCGCGGTCTGAAGAAGGCGGGCCTGCGCGTGGAGACCGACCTTCGCAACGAGAAGGTCGGCTACAAGGTGCGCGAGCACTCCGTGGCCAAGGTTCCGGTGATCGCCGTGGTCGGCCGCCGCGAGGCGGAGGAGGGCAAGGTCGCGCTGCGCCGCCTGGGCTCCGACGGCCAGGAGATCGTGACCCTGGAGGAGGCCGCCGAACTGCTTGCGCCGAAGCCCTGCCGCCGGACCTGAAGCACAGGGCGACCTGATGGCCGATGGTGACCAGAAAAAGGGCTGGTTCTCGCGTCTGACGGAGGGACTGTCGCGCTCGTCCAAGCAGATGACCGAGCAGGTCGTCTCTGTGCTGACGAAGATGGAGCTCGACGAGGAGGCTCTGGCGACACTGGAGGACGTGCTCATCGAGTCCGACCTGGGTCCGGAGGCCTCCGCGCGGGTGGTGAAGGCCTTCTCGACGGCGCGGTTCGGGGCCACGGAGACCGCCGCCCAGATCAAGGGCGCCCTGGCCGACGCCATCGCCGAGGAGTTGAAGGGCCACGAGGGCCGCTTCGATCCCCTGTCCGGCCCCAGGCCCTATGTGGTGCTGTTCGTCGGCGTGAACGGCTCGGGCAAGACCACCACGCTGGGCAAGATCGCCGCCGACTTAAACCGGCGCGGGGCCAAGGTGTTGATCGCGGCCGGCGACACCTTCCGCGCCGCCGCCATCGAGCAGCTGCAGGTCTGGGCGATCGGGCCGGCGTGCCGGTGATCACCCGGCCTCAGGGGTCCGACCCCGCGGGTCTCGCCTTCGACGCCTTGCAGCGCGCCCGGGACGAGGGCCTGGACGTGGTGCTGATCGACACCGCGGGGCGGCTGCAGAACAAGGCTCAGCTGATGGACGAGCTGGCCAAGATCGTCCGGGTTCTGAAGAAGATGGATCCGGCCGCCCCGCACGAGACTCTGCTGGTGCTCGACGCCACCGTGGGCCGTAATGCGCTTTCCCAGGTGGAGGTGTTCGACCGCACCGCCGGGGTGACGGGCCTTGTCATGACCAAGCTGGACGGCACGGCGCGCGGCGGGGTGCTGGTGCCCGTGGCCCAGGCGTCCCACGCGCCGGTGAAGATGATCGGCGTGGGCGAGGGGATCGACGACCTTCAGCCCTTCGACGCGCGGGCCTTCTCGCGCGGCCTCTTGGGACTGGAAGTCAATTGAGGGCGTGCGCATGAGCGAAGAACCCAGGACGTCAGGCGGGATCGTCCGTGCGCTGGTGGACTATGGCGGCCTGGTCGTCTTCGTCGGGACCTATCTGGTCAGCCGCAGCATGATCACCGCCACCTGGGGCCTGGTCGCCGGCTCGGCAGGGGCCTTGGCCATCGGCCTGATCTTTCAGCGGCGGCTGGCGCCCCTGCCGCTGTTCGCGGGGCTGGCGGCGCTGATCTTCGGCGGCCTGACCCTGGTGTTCCACGATCCGCGCTTCGTGAAGATCAAGCCCACGGCGATCAATGTGGTGCTGGGCGCCGTGATGCTGGGCGGCGCGGCCATGGGCAGAATCCGCTGAAGGGGCTGTTCAGCGGCGCGCTCGCCCTGTCCGAAGCCGGATGGCGCAAGCTGACGGTGCGCTATGGCGTGTTCTTCCTGGCCATGGCGGTGCTGAACGAGGCGGTGTGGCGCACCCAGACGGACGCGGTGTGGGTGATCTTCCGCTTCCCGGGCCTTCAGATCCTGTCGGTGGCCTTCGCCCTGACCCAGGTGCCGATGATGATGAAGGACATGAAGGCCGCCGAGGCCGCCGCCGAGCTGGAACTCTAGGAGCCCGCCATGACCGCAGTCCTCGCCCGTCCGCGCCTTCATCGACCGCCTGTGGGACGAGGAGGTGATCCCGACCCTGGTCGAGTACATCCGCATTCCCAACAAGTCCCCGGCCTTCGACAAGGACTGGGAAGCCCACGGCCACATGGACAAGGCGGTGGACCTGCTGGTCGCCTGGGCCAACGCAAGCTGCCGGACCTGCCCGGATCGACGCTGGAGGTGGTGCGCCTGCCCGGCCGCACGCCGGTGATCCTGATCGAGGTGCCCCGGCGAGGGCTCCGATTCCGTCCTGCTCTACGGACATCTGGACAAGCAGCCGGAGATGACCGGCTGGTCCGAGGGCCTGGGCCCCTGGGAGCCGGTGATCCGGGGCGACAAGCTTTATGGACGCGGCGGGGCGGACGACGGCTATGCCATGTTCGGGGCCCTGTCGGCGCTTCTGGCCCTGCGCGAACAGGGCGTGGCCCATGCGCCGCTGCGTGATCCTGATCGAGGCGTGCGAGGAGTCCGGCAGCCCGGACCTGCCCTTCTATGTCGATCACCTGGGCGAGCGGCTGGGCAGCCCCTCGCTGGTGGTGTGCCTGGACTCCGGCTGCGGCGACTATGAGCGCATGTGGCTGACCACGTCGCTGCGTGGACTGATGGCCGGGGCGCTGACGGTGCGGGTGCTGGAGGAGGGGGTGCATTCGGGCGACGCCTCGGGCGTGGTGCCGTCGAGCTTCCGCATCCTGCGCCATCTGCTGTCGCGGCTGGAGGACCCGGCCACTGGCGACATCCTGCCGGGGGGGCTGCACGCCGAGATTCCCGCCAAGCGCTCGGCCCAGGCCGCCGCGGCCGCCCAGATCCTGGGCCAGGAAATCTTCGCCAAGTTCCCCTTCATGCCGGGGATGAAGCCGGTCACGACCGACCTCGCCGAACTGGTGCTGAACCGCACCTGGCGGCCCACGGTCTCGGTGATCGGCATGGACGGCGTGCCGCCCATGGGCAGCGCCGGCAACGTGTTGCGGCCGGCCACCTCCGCCAAGCTGTCCATCCGCCTGCCCCCGACCACCGACGCCAAGGGCGCCGCCCAGGTGGTGAAGCAGGTGCTGGAGGCCGACCCGCCCTATGGCGCGGAGGTCACCTTCCGCTCCGACAGCGCTGAGGGCGGCTGGAACGCGCCCGAGCTCGCGCCCTGGCTGGAGGCGGCGGTGGTCAAGGCCTCGCGCGAGGCCTTCGGCGCCGAGGCGGCCCAGATGGGCGAGGGCGGCTCGATCCCCTTCATGGGCATGCTGGGCGACAAGTTCCCCAAGGCCCAGTTCGTAATCACCGGCGTGCTCGGCCCGCATTCCAACGCCCACGGCCCCAACGAGTTTCTGCACATCCCCACCGGCAAGCGCGTCTCCCACGCGGTGGCGCTGATCCTGGCCGATCACTTCAAGCGGCCCGCCGGGTGAGCACCGGGCGACCCGTCATCGTCGTCCTGGCCGGCGGCGAGGGCCGGCGGATCGGCGGCGCGAAGGCGACGCGGCTGCTGGGCGGGCGCACCCTGCTGGAGCGGGCGCTGGAGCGCGCGGCCGGTTGGTCTGACGACGGTCGCGGTCGCCGTGCGAACCGAGGGACAGGCCGCCCCGGCCGGCGTTGATCTGCTCACGGACGATCCGGCGATTCCGGGGCCCCTGGCGGGGCATAGCCTCGGCGCTGAGGTTCGCGGCAGGCGCGCGGCGGCGAGACCGTCCTGACTCTGCCTTGCGACGCGCCCTTCCTGCCGGACGACCTTGTGGACCGGCTGGCCGACGCCCTGACGCCGGACGTCGGCGTGGCGCTCGCCCGCAGCGGCGGGCAGCTCCACCCCACCTGCGCCCTGTGGCGGGCGAGG
>CAVXFP010000006.1:0-234901 GCA_963761065.1 uncultured Alphaproteobacteria bacterium
CCTCGACATTCTTGGGGTGAGTGGGGGGGCGTTGCCGAGCGGGATGATGCTCTCCCCGAGCATCTCCAGATGGATCTCAACGTAGCCGGGCCACTGGAAGATCCGGATGCCGTTGTCTTTAGCGGAACGGGAACATCGCAGGCGGGGAAGCCGCTCGCCATATGCAGCGGTCCCAGGTGTCGAAAATACGTCCACCCAGTCGAACTCCAGGTGCGGCACCCAGCTCAACCGCCCGGCCTTGGACACTTGCCCTCGGGCGTGGCGCCCCCAGCGGCGGCAGCTGGCCGTCGGCCGGGCTCACCAGCATCGAGCGGGCGACGGGCGAACGGATCGGTCTCGACCCCCTGGCCAGGCCCTTGGAGCCCCCGCCGCGCAGGTCCGTAGAATACCGCGCCGTCGGACGCCTTCGCAACGCCAGCCGCTTGGGGGGTTCCGTGTCGGGTCACATAGAAGCGGTCTCCGCCGTACGCCTTGGGGGCCGCTGGAGCAGGATGTGGATCTGGTTGATGTTTTCAATCGGCGACATGCTTGGGAAATCTATAGAGTCGTCCCACTGAGGGGTCGGGGCGTGTAGGTGGTCGGTACTGGGCGCAGGTCGAAGGGCGCCGGCAGGGCTGCTGGCGGCGCCGGCGGGGCTGGGGCCCACTAGGGAAGAAAGGAGGGCGGCGACGGCGAAAGCGCGCCAAAAAAACAGCCACGGGAGACCGCCATGCGTCATCAGATCAGCTCCTCTCCCAACGCGTGTTCTTGCGGTCTTGTCTATGGGCTTTCCCGGAGGCAGGCCACAAAGGGATGCTGCAACGCCGCGCGGCGGCCTAGGCTCCGTTCAGGGCTGCGGCTGGCGCGGATCAGCGCCTTGAAGGCGTCCGGGTCGAGCGCCTCGCCCTCATGGATGTCGCATAGCGCGCCGCGTGCCGCCCTCCAGGCTGGCGTTGAACAGGCCCGTGGGGTCCGCCAGCGCGGCGCCCTTGGCCAAGGTCAGCTTCACGGCGGCCTTGTAGGTCTCGCCGGTGCACAGGATGCGGGCGTGCTCCCACACCGGAACGCCGAGCCGGCTGGACGGCTTTCGCCATTTCACCGTTTTGACCACCTCGGGGTCCGCCTCGCGGAGGAGCGCGCGGGACCCGGGCGAGCGCCGCGCCCCGCCAGAGGGCGCGTCGATGTGCGGAAGAGGGGGAGTCGGGTTGGGCGGTGCGGGCTGTTTCACGGGGTTTGCGGGGCCTCCATGGCGGCAGGGTGAGCCGGCAATCCAGCGGGGGTCTCTAAGCCGCGCTGCTCCGGCGGATGATCTATTGCACCCCCAAATAATGCTTGTGCACAAGAATTATCGTCGGTACAGAAAATCGTGGCCCTCGAGTTCGCATCCGGTCAAGGACGTGCGCAAACATCGCCAAGCATGGCCTGTCGCTGGCCGACGCGGTTCGGATGGATCGGCCATGCCCGCCGTGGTTCCCGACGAATGATGAGACTAAAAGGCCCGCTTTCGCGCGTTCGGCCGGATCGACGGACTGGCCTACTGCCTAGCCTTCACCCTGCGCCCCGGCGTGGTGCGGGTCATCAGCTTCCGCCGCGCCCACGAGGAGGAACTGAGACGCTATCATTAAGGACCACCCGGGGCCCGCGCCGCCGCGAGCCCGCTGTAATCAGGAAGATCCTTGCACGACCCCAACACCACCAAGTTCGCAAGCCCGCCGCGACCATCGGCGACGACGACAATCCGGTATGGACCGAGGAAGACTTCGCCCGCCGATGGCCGGCGTGGGAGGCGCCGCCGCCCGAGGTGATCGCGGTCTTCGGCCGCCCGCGCGGCCGGCCGAAATCGGCGGCGCCCAAGGTGGCCGTGAAACTGCGCCTCGACCCCTGATGTGCTGGAGGCCTTCATGGGGGGACGGCCCGGGGCGGCAGACGCGGATCAACGCGGCGCTGCGGACGGCGGCCGGCAAGCGGCGGACTTAGTTGGTTGGCCCGGCCATCGGTCGCCGCGCCGCGCGTGGGGGTGCACTTAGTGCAGAAGGTGCAATTGCGGACTCTGTGAACGGCGGCCATGCCCAGCATGCGGCCGGCGGCGCAGGCGGGGGGATTATTTCGGTGAGCTGCCCCTCGTAGTCATCCCCCAACATGCCCTTCGATTTGCCCTCGGTTGGATTGGTTGAGCAAATTGATATGAACCCCGAGTTACCAATGCCTGTGCCAAGTCCGCTATGGAGAGCGAACCTGTCGCGACATCGACTTCCTCCCAGCGTATTTCGCGGGCTAGAGACAGCTTCGGTTGAAACCTGCGCCCGCTTAGTTCCTTCGGACCCCGGTCGATCAGCTTTTCTGACGGAACCGAACAGGGGTCCGTTCGAATCCGTAGCGACAATCCCAGCCGCGCCATCGACGCGATTGGTGTAGGGCGGGGCGCCAGCCGGACGTTCAGGCACACGCGATCAGTCCGCAACACACAGCGCGTTCCTTCCAGGCGGCCCACGAGGCTCATGCCGATCTGTTGCGTGATGATCCGAACGGCGGCTGTGGCCGTGAGGAAATCAAGCAACAGATCGGCATGAGCCTCGTCGCCCGAGTGGAAGGAACGCGCTGTGTGTTGCGGACTGATCGCGTGCGCCTTAACGTCCGGCTGGCAACCAGCCCTACACCAATCGCGTCGATGGCGCGGCTGGGATTGTCGCTACGGAGTTCAAACGCACCTATGTCGTTTCTGTCAGAAAAGCTGATGACCAGGTCCTTCCGAAGGAACTAAGCGGGCGCAGGTTTCAACCGAAGCTGTCTCTAGCCCGCGAAATACGCTGGGAGGAAGTCGATGTCGCGACAGGTTCGCTCTCCACAGAGGACTTGGCACAGGCATTGGTGACTAAAAGTTTGTCAATTTGCTCGACCGATCCAACCGAGGGCAAATCGAAGGGCATGTTAAGGGATGCATAAAAGGGGCACCCACCGAACTAATCCCCCCCCCTCCGCCGCCGGCCGCATACTGCGGCATGGCCGCCGTTCACAGAACCGCTAATTGCACCTTCTGCACTAGTGCACCCCCACGCGCGGCGCGGCGACCGATGGCCGGGCAACCAACTAAGCCCGCCGCTTGCCCGCCGCCGTCCGCAGCGCCGCGTTGATCCGCGTCTGCCACCCCGGGCCATCCGCCTTGAAGGCCTCCAGCACGTCGGGGTCGAGGCGCAGTTTCACGGCCACCTTGGGCGCCGCCGATTTCGGCCGGCCGCGCGGGCGGCCGAAGACCGCGATCACCTCGGGCGGCAGCACCTCCGCGCCCGGCCGGGCGCGGGCGAAGTCTTCCTCGGTCCATTCCGGATTGTCGTCGTCGCCGATGGTCGCGGCGGGCTTGCGACCGGTGGTGTCGGTCATGGGCGCCTTCTCCTGATTACAGCGGGCTCGCGGCGGCGCGGGCCCAGGGTGGTCCTTACAGATAGCGTCTCAGTTCCTCCTCGTGGGCGCGGCGGAAGCTGATGACCCGCACCACGCCGGGGCGCAGGGTGAAGGCTAGGCAGTAGGCCAGTCCGTCGATCCGGCCGAACGCGCGAAAGCGGGCCTCGCCGTAGTCTCCGCGTTCGTCGGGAACCACGGCGGCGGTCGCGAGATCCATCCGAACCGCGTCGGCCAGCGACAGGCCATGCTTGGCGATGTTCGCGGCGTCCTTGGCCGGATCGAACTCGATGTCCACGATTTACCGTACCGACGATAATTCTCGTGCACAAGCATTATTTGGGGGTGCAATAATCATCCGCCGGAGCAGCGCGGCTTGAGCCCTCCGCTCGATTGGCTCACCCTGCCGCCATGGAGGCCCCGCAAACCCCGTGAAACAGCCCGCACCGCCCAACGACGACTCCCCCTCTTCGCTGATCGACGCGCGGATCGCGGCGCTGGGCGACTGGCGGGGCGCGACGCTCGCCCGGGTCCGCGCGCTCATCCACGAGGCGGACCCCGAGGTGGTCGAGACGGTGAAATGGCGAAAGCCGTCCAGCCCGCTCGGCGTTCCGGTGTGGGAGCACGCCGGCATCCTGTGCACCGGCGAGACCTACAAGGCCGCCGTGAAGCTGACCTTCGCCAAGGGCGCCGCGCTGGCGGACCCCACGGGCCTGTTCAACGCCAGCCTGGAGGGCGGCACGCGGCGCGCCATCGACATCCATGAGGGCGAGGCGCTCGACCCGGACGCCTTCAAGGCTCTGATCCGCGCCGCCGCAGCCCTGAACGGGGCCTAAGCCCGCCGCGCGGCGTTGACGGTATCAAACGACTGGCCTGCCCCCGGGAAAGCCCATAGACAAGACCGCAAGAACACGTTGGGAGAGGAGCTGATCTGATGACGCATCGCGGTCTCGCATCACTGAGCGCCGCGGCGGCTTTCGCCGTCGCCGCCGTCGCAACGTCCCTCGTCGGCCCGACCAGCGCCGGCGCGCAGCCGCCGGCCGCCGCCCTCAACGTGCTCCGCCCCGTGCCGACCACCTACACGCCCAAGAAGACCTCGTGGGGCGACTATGATTTCCGAGGCATCTGGCCGATCGAAAACATCGACCAGATCCACATCCTGCTCCAGCGGCCCAAGGCGTACGGCGACCGCTTCTATGTGACCGACGCGGAATTCGCCAAGCGGCTGGCTTATGCAAAGGCGTCCGACGCGCGCTATTCCACGGACCTGCGCGGCGGGGGCTCCAAGGGCCTGGCCAAGTGGGTCGAGACCGATCCGTTCGCCCATCGCACCTCGATGCTGGTGAGCCCGGCCGACGGCCAGCTGCCGCCGCTGACGCCCCACGCCGAGGCGCTGTTCAAGGCCGGGCGGTCGAGCTGGGTGCCGCACCTGGAGTTCGACTGGGTGGACGATTTCGACACCTGGGACCGCTGCATATCGCGCGGCTTCCCCGCCTCGATGTTCCCGTTCCGCTACAACAACGGCATCCGGATCTTCCAGTCGCCCGGCTACGTCGAGATCCATCTGGAGATGCTCGGGGACCGCATCATCCCGCTCGGCAACGCCCCCCACTGGCCCAAGAACGTCGAGGGCTGGATGGGCAACAGCCGCGGCCACTGGGAAGGCAAGACGCTGGTCATCGAGACCACCAACATCAAGTCCGGCGACAGCGTGACCCACGACCCCTTCAAGCGCGCCGCCTCGCCGATCAATGTGGCGACCCAGGGCGCGCCGCCCTTCAACACCATCCCGACGAGCAAAGAGGCCAAGACCGTCGAGCGGCTGACCATGATCGGGCCGAACACGATCGTCTATGAGGTGACCTATTCCGATCCGGAAGTGTTCACCAAGCCGTGGACCGCGCGCTTCGACTGGACCCGCGACAACAATTACAAGTTCTACGAATACGCCTGTCACGAGGGCGACGAGCAGGTCCGCAACTACATCACCTCCTCGCGCGCCCACCGGGCGGCCATCGCGGCGGGCACGGCGAAGGCCGATGAGCCGGACATGCGCGAGCGGTTCGCCAAGCCCTTCGATCGCGACCCGGCCGTCCAGTAACGCTCGCGAGGGCCCCATGGTCTCGTGGAATTGAATCCGCCGCCCGTTCGTGGTTCGAATTCCCGTCGATAAGGGGAAACGCCATGATCAAGAACCTACTGCTCGTCGGCCTGCTGGTCGGCGCTGCGGGCGCGGCCGCGGCCCAGCCGGCGACGACGCCAAGCCCCTACGCGCCCCTCGCCGACAAGCCGAGCTGCACCTCGGCCGAGCTGAAGTCGGCCACCGACGCCTATGTCGAGGCGCAGCGCACGGGCGACATCTCGGGCCTGCCGCTGGCCGCCAACGCGCACTTCCTGGAGAACATGCAGACGGTCGCGCGCGACAAGGGCCTGTGGAACACCAAGCTGCCCGTCGCCGACGCCATCAGCTTCCACGATCCGAAGCGCTGCAAGACCTTCACCCAGATCATCGTGACCCAGGGCGGCCATCCCTATGTGATCGGCACGCGGCTTTACCTGAACGACGGCAAGATCATCCGGGTCGACAGCCTGGTCACCGACAAGGGCGACTGGCTGTTCAACGCCAACGCCTATCTGAAATACAGCACCAAGGAGGACTGGGGCGACCTCAGCAAGTACCAGAAGACGCCGCCGTCCGAGATGATCCGGGGCGCCAACGCCTATCTCAGCTCCTTCAGCGACAAGTTCATGGACGTGCCCTGGGGCACGCCCTGCGCTCGGCTGGAGGGCGGCGCCTACACCAACCGCAACGGCGATCCGCAGGCGTCCTGCGAGGTCGGGATCCCTGCCGGCGTCCTCTACATCGTCAACCGCGACTATCTGATCGACGAGGACAAGGGCGTCATCAACGTGTTCTGCCGCTTCGGCGACAGCCGCGGACGGCATGCCCGACTCCCACACCTTCCGCTTCATCGACGGCAAGATCCGCGGCGTGCATACGCTGAGCGTGAACCTGGCGGCGACGCCCTCGCCTCAGGCCGACGACAACGGCGGCATCGTGGGAATGCCCCCGCCCCCCACGAAGACGCCCTGAGCGTCGCGACGGGCGCCATGACGAAGGACGACGCGATCATCGGCGTGTCGGACCACGCGGGGTGGGCGGTGCTGGTGACGGTCGCCGGCGACGGAACGCTGCTCGATACGCGCCGCGTCGAGCTGGTGGACGAGGGCCTGTCCAACTTCCCCTACCACCACGGGGCCCAGGGGCTGCCGATCGACGAGGGCGTGGCCCTGGTGGAGCGCGTGCGCCTGTCCGCCGAACGCCTCGCCAAGCTGGGGCTGGAGATCGCCGAGAGCGCCGTGCGCGCCAAGGTCCGCGCCGTCGCCCTGCGCGCTCACCCGCCCATGCCGCCGACCGTGGCCGAGCGGATCCAGAGCTACTGGGCGCAGACCAAGGCCGACACCATCATGTACCGCCACGCCCTGGCGGAGGCGGCGCAGGCGCGCGGCTGGGCGGTGCATTGGTTCGACGCCAAGGCGGCGATCGAGGAAGCCGGCCGCGCCTTGGGCGGCGGCGAGCTGGACCGCCGCTTCGCCGAGGGCAAGGCGCGCTTCTACCCGCCATGGACGCAGGACCACAGGCTCGCCATGGCCGCCGCGCTCGCCCTGGCGACGACGTGAGCAGGCGCTCTGAACTTTCCGCCTCGCCCGTCGCTGACCGGACGCCGGAACAGCCCTCACCCCCCGTGACAGAGCCGGCGCGAGCGGCGATAGTCGCCGCAAAACAGACATCAGGAGAGGGAGTTCGGGGATGGCTTCGGCACGAGATCGCGACGGCGGGTTCGGACGGGCGATTGCATCGTCGCCCGCGCTCGGGGAACTGGGCGGCTTGAAACTCAGACGGCTGTTGGGCTCGATTGCCGCCTGCGGGCTGCTGTTCGGCGCCGCGCCGGCCTTCGCCCAGTTCCAGTGCGACGGGGCCAACCTCCAGAAGGTGACTGACGACTACATCAAGGCGCAGACCACCGGCGACACCACCGTGATCCCGATGAACCTGTGGGTCGACTACAACGAGCAGATGCAGGAGGCCAGCATGGCCACCGGCATCATCTCCAAGCCGCAGAAGATCGACTTCCATCGCAGCCTGATCGACACCGGGACCTGCTCGTCCTTCACCGAAGTGGTCATCACCGATCCGGCCCACCCCTATGTGCTCGGCGTCCAGCTTCAGGTCCGCGGCGGCTATGTGAGCGGGATCGACATTCTGGTCACCGATCACGACAACGGCTGGCTGTTCAACCCGGTCAACACCATGAAGTACTCGCAAGCCGAGGACTGGAGCGTGATCCCCCCGGCCGAGCGTGACAGCCGCGACACGCTCATCGCCGCAGCCAACGCCTACCTCGATTACTTCGACGACAAGAGCGTGACCGTGCCTTGGGGCAGCCCCTGCGCGCGGCTGGAGGGCGGGCTGTACACGGGCAAGGGGGCGCCCGGCGTGGCCACGCCCGAGGACACCTGCAATGTCGGGGTGCCCAGCGGCGTGAAGCTGGTCAACCGCAGCTATGTGGTCGACCAGGCGCTGGGCGCGGTGACGGTGCTGCTGACCTTCGGAACCAACCAGCTGGCCGACGCCCACACCTTCCGCGTGGAGCACGGCAAGATCCGCTACGTGCACACCATCACTGTCTGCAAGAGCTTCAACTGCGGCTTCAAGCTGCCCGACCAGCTCAAGGCCCCCGGCGGCTGAGGCGCCGCCGGAGCAGGAGGACCGCGCCGTGCCATTCGTCCGGGTTGGAGACGTCGAGCTTTGCCATGAGCGCGGCGGCGCGGGGGCTCGGCTGCTCTACATCTCCGGCACCGGCGGCGACCTGAGGACTCGGCCGGGGGCGTTCGACGGGCCGCTGCCCGCGCGCTTCGAGGTGCTGGCCTACGACCAGCGTGGCATGGGCCGGTCCTCGAAGCCGGACGCCCCCTGCACCATGGCCGACTACGCTGACGACGCCGCGGGGCTGATGGACGCGGCGGGCTGGGACGACGCCCTGGTGGTCGGCTACTCGTTCGGCGGCATGGTGGCCCAGGAGCTGGTGCTTCGGCATCCGGGCAAGGTGCGAAAACTCGTGCTCGCCGCCACCTCCCCGGGCGGCGCGGGCGGCGCCTCCTATCCGCTGCATGAGATCGCGCACCTGACCGGCGAGGCGCGGGCGCGCTTCATGACGCCGCTGTTGGACACCCGCTGCGACGAGGCCTGGGCCAAGGCCAATCCGGAGGAGCACGCCCGGATGCTCGCGCTGGGCGGCCTCTCGCCGTTCGCCGACGAGCCGGGCGCCGCGGCGGGCGCGCGCCGCCAGATCGAGGCGCGGGCGGATCACGACACGTGGGATCGGCTGGACCGGATCGCCTGTCCCGTGATGATCGCGTCAGGCCGCTACGACGGCGTCGCCCTGCCCATAACCCAGCACAACATGGCCGGCCGGATCTCGGGCGCCGAGCTGCGCATTTTCGAGGGCGGGCACATGTTCATGCTGCAGGACCCGACGGCCCTGCCGGCGATCATGGACTTCCTTGCTGACTGACGGGTCCTTGGTTCAGGGCCGCGCGGCCTTGTATAGTCCTGGCCGCTATCGCGCCTTGCCGAGGGGCGACCTGTCCTGCGCGCCTTGGACGCGTCCCGATGAGAGGCCGCGAGACGATGTCGACCCTCCGAGATATCGCCCAATGAAGCCCCTGCTCAAGGCGGCGGCCCGGGCGGTCTTCGCCAAGCGCGTGCTGGTGTTCGTCGACCTGATGCAGGATATCGACGTCCTGCTGCCCGTCATCCTGGCCCTGCGCGCGGACGACGCGCTGGCGGTAGACGGTTGCGGTGTCCCGCTGGCTGGAGCGGAGAGCCCGCGCACCGAGGCCTTGCTTCGGCCCACGGCGTACCGTTCGCCTACGTCCGCCGGCGGGCGTGATAGCGGGACCCGCGCCATCTCTGCGGGGGCGTTCCGCGGTGATCGCCGCCGCCGAGAGCAGCCATCCAGCCCACGCGGCCGGCCACGCTCTGGCCCTCGCGCCAAGGCGGCGGGATTGAGACCTACGTCGTGCAGCACGGTCTGGAGAACATCGGTCTGGCCGGCCGGAGGCCAGGGCGGCGAGCTTCGCCTCGGAAACTGGTGTTCTGCTGGTTCCCGCCCGGCGGCGACGCCAAGGACATGCCGGAGGCGACGCGGGCCAAGCTGGCGCACGTCGGCCGGCCCGAACCGTCGGCGGATGGGCTGGACGCGCCGCAGCCGGCCTTTGATCTGGGCGTGTTCGAAAACCTGCACTGGGACCGTTACGACGGACGCGGACCGCGCCGCGTTCCGGCGGGCCTGCTCGCCGTCGCCGCGCCCTGCCCTCGTGCGCGCATACTGGTCGGATCGCACCCGGCGGGCGCATGGGCGGACGGGCTCAGCCACGAACTGGCCCAATTCGGTAATATAACCGCGCCGGCCGCCGTCGATGCCCGTCGGGGCATGGCCGATGCGGCGGAGATTCTGAGGGGAATCAAGCGGGTGATCACCACGCCGTCGACCGTCGCGCTCGACGCAGCCCTGACCGACAGGCCCATGGCCCTGGCGGTGGACGGCGGCGGCTCTATTCTCCCCTGCCTGTATTGATGTCGCCGGAAGACTGGGTTAGATTCGCGTCCAGCGTTGATGCGGACGGGGAAACGCTTGACCTGTTTCGATCGCGCGTGCTGGTTCCCGGCGACGGCGCGGCTCGGATCGCCGGACGGCTTCACCGAGACCTTTTGAGCTGACCGCCAAGTCTCATGGACAAGTCCGAAAACAAGGCCGGGCGCGACCTCTCCGGGACGGACGTCCCTGGCGCGGAAGTGCGGTCGCGCGTCAAGGCGGGCGCGGGCGCGGCCACCTTGGCGCCGGTTGGCCCGCCCAGCCGCGCCACCCCGCTGCAATTCCAGTTCAGGGTCCTGAAGGCGCTGGTCCTGCGGGACATGACCTCTCGGCACGGCAACTCCCGTCTGGGCTATTTGCTCGGCCTGCTCTTGCCGCTCGGCACGCTGTCGGTGCTTATCGTGGCGTTCGGGCTCCGAGGCCGGGTGGCCCCCGACAATTTCTCGCTGTTCGCCTTCTTCGTCACCGGCTACCCGTTGTGGATGGGGTTCCTGATGACAGTTCCGCGGGACCATCCGAAGGCTTCGAAGGGCAATGCGCTGTTGATGTTTCCGCAGATCACCCAGCTCGATCTGATCTTGGCCGGCGTCATCCTTGAGGCGGCGACAACACGGTCGTGTTCGTGTTCTGGTCGCGAGCGGCGTGATGTTCTTCAAGGCTGGCATGCCGGAATCGCCGCTCGGCGTGCTGTTCTGCTATTGGGCCTGCATCTGGCTGGGCTGGTCGCTGGGCTTGGCCCTGTGCGCCGTGGAGCGAATCTTCCCTCTGTTCATGAACTTCTTCAGCATGGTCATTCGGTTCGGCATGTGGGTTTCGGGCGTGGTGTTCATGGCCGACCGGATGCCCGAGTCCGTGCTCGTCTATCTGCGCTGGAACCCCATTCTTCACTGCCGTGGAAGGCGCGCGGGAGTCGTGGAATTCCGCCTATCAGTCTCCGGTCTTCGATCCGGGCTACATCATCCTTTGCGGCTTCATATTGATGATCGCGGGTCTCGTGTCTGAGCGGTTTACTCGGCGGTTCGTGGGTCCATGAGCATCGAGCTGGTCAACATCTCCAAGACCTATGTGACGCTCGGCAAACGCAAGACGGTCTTTCGCAATTTCAGTCTGAGCATCCCGAAGGGCCTGAACCTGGGGGTCATCGGCGCCAACGGTTCGGGCAAGTCCACCCTGATGGGGATGATCGCCGGCGGCGATCCAGCCGGACACCGGCCGCATCGTCCGCAACATGACGGTGTCCTGGCCCGTGGGGGACGGCGCGGCGATCAACACCGCCTTGACCGGCGTGGTGAACTGCCGGTTCCTGGCGCGCCTCTACGGCAAGAATCCGGACGACATCGTGCGCTTCGTCGCCGACTTCTCCGAGCTCGGCGAGTACATGGATTGGCCGGTGAAGACCTTCTCCTCGGGAATGCGCAGCCGGCTGGCGTTCGCCCTGTCGATGGCGATTGACTTCGACTGCACGTTGGTGGACGAGGGCATGGGCGCTGGGGACCAGTTCTTTCGCAGCAAGTCCGAACTGCTCATCGAGGAGCGAAAGAAGCGCTCCAGCTTCGTGCTGGTGACGCACAACCTGGGCGAGGTGCAGCGTCTTTGCGACCGCGTCCTGGTTCTGGGGGGGCCGGAGCCCGAACTCTCTGACGATGTCTCCAACCGAGTGGAGCAGTACATCGCGGAAATGTCGGCCCGAAGAGAGGGGTTGAGCGTTTAGTCCATGACAGATCCCGATCCCCGCAGCCTCGGCTTCAACCCGGCCCATGGGCGTCGCGTGGCGAACGCCGTCTTCCAGGAGCTCACCCACCGTCTGCAGGCTACGTTCAAGAGCCGCCCGTTCGTGGCCTTCGTGGTGGTCTCGGCGGTGATCGTGGGCGTCTACTATTTCGTGATGGCCGCGCCGATCTACGTCTCCCAGGCCAGCTTCTCGATCCGCGGGCGCGAATCCGCCGCCTCGGCCATGAGCCTGTTGGGCGCCGTCAGCGGCCAGCCCACCAACTCGGCCCTCGAGACCGCCGAAGTGCAGGAGTACATCAAGTCCGACGACCTGCTGAGGAAGCTCGACGCCCGCTTCCATCTGCGCCAGCACTATTCGGCCGCCCGGTTGGATCTGTTCAATCACATGTCCGGCGGAGCCCGGCGCGAGGACTTCCTCGGCTTCTACAAACGCATGATCAAGGTGCATGTCGACCACGACTCCGGCATGCTCCACTTGGAGGTCCGCTCCTTCGATCCGAAGACTGCCCAGCAGGTCGCCAATGCGATCCTGTCGTTCACTGCTGATTATGTGAACGACATCTCCAGCGTGATGCGGCGCGACACCCTGCGCGCGTCGGAAGAGGAGCTGGCCAAGGCCGAATCGGCCGTGCGCGACGCCCGCTTGGCGATGACCCGCAACCAGATCGAGACGGGCATGCTCAGCCCGCTCAACACCGCGGCGGCCCGTTCGGGCAGCATCGAGGCCATGCGCCAGCAGATCGTGCAGGCCCAGGCCGAGATGGCCGGGCATCAGGACCTACGCCGCGCCGGGCTCGCCGCAGGTGCGTCAGTTCGAGGCCAAGATCGACGCGCTGAAGGCGCAGATCGCCGCGACCCAGCAGACGCTCACCAGCCCGAAAGAGGCCGACACCATGGCGCGGCAGCTCTACCAGTACGAGGGGCTGCTGGTGACCAGCGAATACGCCGAAAAGCAGCTGGTGGCGGCGTTGGCCGGCTATGACAGCGCCCGGACCCTGGCCAATCAGCGCGAGCGGTTCGTGGTGCCCGTGACCCAGCCGAACTTCCCGGACAAGGCGACCTTGCCCCATCGGATGCAGTCCTTCCTGCAGACCATTGCGGTGCTGATCGCCGCCTATGGGATCGATCGCTCTCGCGATCGCCGGCATCAAAGACCACCAAGGGATCTGACCTATGCGTCTTATCGGCTCGATCTGCGCATTCCTGCTGCTCGCGGCGACCGCGGCTTCGGCGCAGAACTTGTCCGCCGCGCAGATCCAGCAGGCGCTGGCGGCGTCCCAGGCTAGTCAGAACACGACCGTCGCGGGCGAGGCGGCTGGTCAGTCGACGCCCGCGGATCCAGCCTGACCGGCTCCGGATCCAGCCTGACCGGCTCCGGTTCCTTGCTGACGCCTCAGCTCACCGCGCCGGCGGGCCCGACCTTCGGGGCGGCGCCGGCCTTGCCCCAAGCGTCGCCGGCCATCGTGGTCGGTTCGTCCTCCAGCTCGGCCAACGTCAGCGCGTTCATCACCGCGGCCGACGGCGTGTCCATGCCGGTGTTCGGCACTGAGCTGTTCACCGGCGCCTATGCCGGGACGCGGCCGGGCGACCGCGGCGACTACACGATCCAGGTCGGCGACGTCGTGGCCATCAACCTGTTCGGAGCCTTCAACACCGGCTCGAACCAGCCCGTGGACGCCACAGGCAACGTCTTCCTGCCCGGGGTCGGCCCGATCCATCTGGCCGGCGTGCACGCCAAGGAACTGCAGGCCACGATCCAGCACGCCATGAAGAACGTCTTCACCAGCGCGGTGGGGGTCTACGCCCAGGTCGCCCAGGCCGGGTCCATCGGCGTCTACATCGCCGGCGACGTGCCGCGGCCGGGACGCTACCTGGGCGGCCCGCGCGACAATGTACTGTTCTTCCTGTCCCAGGCGGGCGGCATCGACCCCTCGCGGGGCAGCTTCCGCAACATCCAGGTGCGCCGGGGCGGCCAGGTGATCGCCACCTATGACCTGTACGACTTCCTGCTGAAGGGCGAGGTCCAGCCCATGGAGTTCGAGGACGGGGACGTCATCCTCGTCAAGCCTCGCGGCGCGATGATCGGAGTCACCGGCATGGCCCGTAACGCCTTCGCGTTCGAGGCCCCGGCCGGCGCCTCCAGCATGACTGGCGCGGAGCTCCTGCCGTTCGCTCGGGTGGAGCCGACGGTCAGCAACGCCGCCCTGTCCGGCTTCCGCAACGGCGAGCCTCGCTCGGCCTATTTCTCGCTGCAGGACTTCGAGCGCGTCGTGCTGCGCGACGGCGACCACGTGGACTTCCGCTCTGACTCCTTCAACAACTCAGTGGCGGTGTCGATCAGCGGCGAATGAAGGGGCCGTCTGTCTATGTGATGCCGCGCGGCGCTACGCTGAAGGACCTCCTTGCGAAGATCCCGCTCGAAGGCACCGACATCGACGTAAAGTACGTGCATGTGCAGCGCGACTTCCGTCGCCGCCGAGCAGAAGCGAGCGATCGACGACGCCCTGTACAACCTGCAAAAGCAGGTGCTGACCAGTTCGCCGTCCACCACCGACGCCGCCGCCCTGGCCACCGCCCAATCGACGCTGATCAATCAGTTCGTCGCCGCCGCCAAGCAGGTCCAGCCAGACGGCAACATCGCCGTCTTCAACAACGGCAAGCTGCAGGACCTGAGGCTGGAAAACGGCGATGTGGTGATCCTGCCCAACCGCACCGACGTGGTCATCGTCGCCGGCGAGGTGCTTACGCCGGGCGGCATGGCCTACACCAAGGGCATGAGGCTGAAGGACTACATCGACCGTGCCGGCGGCTTCGCGGCCAACGCCAACAAGGGCAAGTTCGTCCTGCGCCGTCTTGACGGCAGCGGCGTCGTTGTCCGTAGCGACGACAGGCCCGCGCCGGGCGACGAGATCGTGGTGCTGCCGAAGGTCAACTCGGGCTACTTCCAGCTGGCCAAGGACGTCTCCACCCTGCTCTTCCAGCTGGCGGTCACCTCGAGCTCGATCAGGAACATCGTGCCCTAGCCGATGCGCGCCGGAGCGCCGTCTAGCGCCAGGGCGCCCAGAAACGGGGCTGGCGGGCCAGGGCGAAGCTCTCGTCCTCAAGGCTGAGGTTCGGGTTGTAGAACGGGTCCGCGTCGAGCCGTTCGCCCCAGCGCGCGCGCATCCGCTCGGCTTCCTCGGCCAGGCGGCGGGCGGCTGGGCCTGACGCGTCCGAGCCTCGGCTGGCGGACTCCAGATGCATCAGGCGCGCGTGCGGGGTCCACAGATTGCGCCATCCCCGATCGCCGAGCTTCAGGCACAGGTCCACGTCGTTGAAGGCCACGGGGAAGGCGGTCTCGTCGAAGCCGCCGACGGCCTCGAATTTCTCGCGCTCCACAACCATGCAGGCGGCGGTCACCGCGCTGACCTGGCGGGCGACCATCAGCCGGCCCTGGGGTCCCGGCGAGTTCCCCGGCGCGCCGCGCAGCTCGTGGCCGGCGACGCGATGCGGGCCGAGCCCCAGCACGATGCCGCCGTGCTGCAGCCGCCCGTCCGGATAGAACAGCTTGGCGCCCACCGCCCCCGCGTCGGGCTGAACGGCCAGGGCCGCCATCCGCTTCAGCCAGCCCGGCTCGACCACCAGCACGTCGTCGTTGATGAAGGCCAGCAGCTGAGCCGTCGCGCCTTTGACCGCGGCGTTGTTGAGGGCCGAGAAGTTGAACGGCCCCTCGATCCGCAGCACGTCCACGCGCGGGTCGGTGGAGAGGCGTTCGAGCAGGGCGAGGGCCTCAGGCTCGGTGGAGCCGTTGTCGACGATCCGCAGGCGGAGCGCCGGATAGTCCGTATGCTCCAGAAGCCCGGCGGCGCAGGCGCGCAGCAGGCCCGGCCGGTCACGGGTCGGCACGATGGCCAGCACCTCCAGCGCCGGCTCCGGCAGGAGGCGCTCCACCACCGCCCGCCCGCCGGCGTCCAGCCGCACCGAGGCCGCCTCGCCCGCCCGGCGCAGGGCCTCGCCCACGACCTTCAGCCGAGCAGCCTCCACCGCCGGCCGGCGGCTCTGGGACAGGCTCTCGCCGCCCGGATAGCTGCGCCAGTGGTAGAGGACGTGAGGGATGTGGACGATCCCGCCCTCCCCCGCCCGCTCGGCGACGCGCAGGACGAAGTCGTGGTCCTGGGCGCCCTCGATCCCGGGCCTCAGGCCCTCCAGCCGCAGCGCCAGGTTCCGCCGCACGGCGAAGGCGTGGTTGACGTAGTTCTGGGCCAGCAGGCGCTCGTGGTCGAAGTCCGGCTTGAACTGCGGCGCGGCGCGGCCGCCCTCCGCATCGATGCGGTCCTCATCCGAATAGACCGCCGCGACCTCCGGCCGGCCGAGAAAGGCCGCCGCGATCATCGCCAGGGCATGAGGCGCGAGCACGTCGTCGTGGTCCAGAAAGACCACAAGCTCGCCTTCGGAAAGGCCGAGGGCGGCGTTGGTGGCGGCGGCCACGCCCCGCGCCGTCTCGTGGCGGACCAGGCGCACGCGCGCATCGCCCCCTGCCTCGCGCAGGATCTGGCGGACCTCCGGCGAGGTCGAGCCGTCGTCGGCGATGCACAGCAGCCAGCGGTCGTGGATCTGGGCGCGCACGGATGCGATGGCCGCGCGCAGATGATCCGGGCGCGGATCATGAACCGGCATGATCACGCTGACGGTCGAGGCGACGCCGCGCTTGGCGAGCCAGGCGCGGATCTTGTCGGCGCCGTCAGGACCCGGCTCATGGGCGGCGATGAAGGCGCGATAGGCGGCCGGCGCCCGGCTCAGCGGCGCGCCGGTCGGTGGGCGGCCACACCGTCCGCAGCGCCTGACCCACGCTGGCGCCCTCAGCGCGCAGCCGCCGCATCCAGGCGGCGCGGCCGAGCGGCCGGGCGGTGAGCCGCTCGGGCGGACCGCCCGGCCCCTCCACGCCATAGACCTCCACGAAGGCCGGACGGCCGGCCAGGGCCAGGACCCCGGGTGCGCCAGGCTCGGCCTCGCAGGCGCCGCGCAGGTCGCCGGCCTCGTCGAAGGCGCAGACCACCGCGCGGCCGGCCGGAACCTCGACTGACACCCGTTCGGGCCACAGACCCGGAGCGCGGCCGCGCCTGTCCAGCACCGTATAACGGCCGGAGGACTCGCCGGCGCGCCTCGACAGGCCGGCGCCGCCCGCGCGCCAGGACCAGGCGGCCACTGCGCCCTTCACATCGACCAGGTCCTCAAGGCGGGTGACGACGTCGAGCAGCCCCACACCCAACGCCCGCACGGCCGGCCAGGGCAGGTCGTCCATGAAGGCGGCCGGGTCGCGCCGCCACTTGCGCAGGCGCGAGCGGAACCGGGACTCCCGGCGGGACGGCGCGCTCATCCGGCGGGCCGGACCGGAAAGACGGGCGGGTCGCGGCGCAGGGCGAGCAGGCGCTTGCGCGCGCCGAGCGCCAGGGCGATGCGCCGATCCGGCTCGGAAAGCAGAGCCGCGATCACGGCGACCCAGGCGTCCGCCTCCATGGGCAGCAGCAGGCCGTCCTGCCCATCGCGAATGAACCGCGGATAGGGCCCATAGTCCGCATAGACGCCCGCCGCGCCGAGCCGGGCGGCGTCGAACGCCTTCACCGGCGCGCGGGCGGCGTTGACCGTCGAGGCCATGAGCGGCGCGAGGCTGATCGCGGCCTGGGCGCCCGTCTGGCGCTTCCTATAGTCCGGCCAAGAGAGCTGGGGCGTGACGCTCACCCCCGGAACGCCCACCGCCGCGCGGGCCAGGGCGGCGTCGCCCGTGATCTCGAACTCGGCCCGCACGCCCGCCGCCGCGAGCTTCCGCGCGACCTCCAGCGCGAAGCGCCGTTCGGGCCGGTGGGCGTCGGTGCCGTGATAGACCACCTTGCGGCAAGAAGCCGGCGCCGGCGCTGGCGGATCGGCCTCCGGCAGGGGCTCAAGCACCGTCGCGTGGGTGTCTGGATACCGCTCGGCCAGGACCGGGCTGGAGACCCAGACCTCGCTCGCCAGGGCGCCAAGGCGGTCCACGTGGGCGCCGTAGTGCAAGGCCGTCTTGCCCCGCGCGGCCTGGGGCAGCGAGGCGTCGCGCATCACCGCCGGCAGGTCGTCGTCCATGAAGAAGGCCGCCCGCGCCAGACGTCCACGCACCGCCGCCAGCGCCTCCAGCCACGGCCCGGACGCATAGCGGCAGATGACCACCAGCAGTGCCTTGGGACCGTCTTGGGCCAAGGCCGCGCAGGCCCCGGGCGCATCATCCAGGTCCGCGATCCACCAGGGCAGACCGGACGCCTCCAGCCGAGGCCGAAGGTAGTAGTCGACAGTCGCGTTTTCGCCGCGTTGGAGAACCAGGATGCCATCGAGATCACGAGAGGCATAGTTCGCCCGGGGATTAACCATATGCGGCGCGGTCAGCGCCAGGCGGAGGGTCCTTCGCCCAAGCTCTCGCGCCTTGCGCACACCTGCCGAAAGGCCCAATGGTGGCATACCTCTTCGAATTGGATTCGATGCGGCCGCGGGTTATTCCCCGACGCTCGACGGTTCGGATAGCACACATGCTTGCGCGAGCCAGCCCCGCCATCCCTTCACCCGCACCTGACACCGATCGACCCTTGCGCCTCGCCGTGCGTTCGATCGGCGTGGGCCTGAAGGCGCGCCGGCTGGAGCGCTTCCTGGAGGGCCGCTACCGGCTCGATTTCCTGGCGCCTGGCGTTCCAGTGGGCCGGGGGTTCGACGGCATGGCGGGCTGGGGGCTGAAAGGCCGTCCACCCGGCGAGGCGCAGCGGCGCGGCCTGCCCTACCTGGCGCTGGAGGACGGCTTTCTCAGCACCGCCGGCCTGGGCGGCCGCAACGACCCGGCGCTGAGCCTGACGGCGGACATCGAAGGCGCGCACTACGACGCCTCGCGGCCGTCGCAGATCGAGCGGATGATCGCCGAGGGCGCGGCCCTGTCCGACGCCGAGGCCGACGAGGCCCGAGCCCTGATGGCGCTGATGCGCGAGGCGAACCTCGGCAAATACAACGGCGCGGCCGACATCTCTCCCGACGATCCGGTGTTCGCGGACGGCCCCCCGGTGATCGTGGTGGACCAGATTCGCGGCGACCGCTCGATCAAGTGCGGCGGCTGCGGGCCGGAAACCTTCGCCGCCATGCTGGACGCGGCCGTGGCCGAGAATCCCGGCGCCCGGGTGATCGCCCGCGTGCATCCGGTGGAAGGCCGCCGGGGCCGGCGCGGCCACCTGCGCGCCCTGGCGGCGGAGCGGGGTCTTGCTATCTTCGACAAGGACGTGAGCTGGATGTCCTTGGCCAAGCGGGCCAAGCGCGTCTACGTGGCGACCAGCCTGGCGGGGCTGGAGGCGCTGATCGCGGGAACGGACGTCACCTGCTTCGGCCTGCCGATCTACGCTGGCTGGGGGCTGACGGACGATCGCCTGCAGAGCCCCCGACGCACGGCCCGCCCGTCGCTGGAGGCGCTGATCGCGGCCATCTACCTGCGCTACACCCGCTATCTCAGCCCCCTTGATGGAGAGCCGTGTTCAGGACTTGAGATCGCCCGCCTGCTCGCCGCCCGCCGCCGTCGCGACCGGGAGAGCGAGGGCGTCACCCATCTGCTGGGCGTACACCGCTGGAAAGACTTCCACGTGGAGCCCTTCGTGAAGGGCCGCCGCTCGCGCATCACCTACACGATGAAGCCCTCGGTGGCGTTGAAGCGCCAGCGCGAGCAGGGCGGACGCATCGTGCTGTGGGCCTCGCGCGAGCCGGCCGGCTTCGCCAAACGCTGCACGGCGCAGGGCGCGCCGCTGGTGCGCATGGAGGACGGATTCCTGAGGTCCGTGGGGCTGGGCGCGAACTTCGAGCCGCCCTCCTCGCTCGTGCTGGACAGCCGCGGCGTCTACTACGACCCGAGCCGGCCTAGCGACCTGGAGTACATCTTCAAGACGGCGGTGTTCGACAAGGACCTGCTACGCCAGGCGGCCGATCTGCGCCGGCTGATCACCTCCTCGCGGCTGTCGAAATACAATGTCGGGGCCGCCGAGATCTCGATCCAGGCCCTGGAAGCGGGCGGGCGTCCGCGCCTGCTGGTCCCCGGCCAGGTGGAGAACGACGCGTCGGTGCTGCGCGGGGGCGGCGCGGTGCGCACCAACCTGCAACTTCTGGAGGCGGTCAGGGCGGCGCGGCCGGACGCCTTCATCGTCTACAAGCCCCATCCCGACGTCGAGGCGGGCCTGCGTCCGGGCGCCGTCCCCGCCGAGGATCTGGAGCGCCTGGCCGACCAGGTCGCCGCCAACGCCTCCATCGCCCACATACTCGACCAAGTGGACGAAGTGCACACCCTCACCTCCCTGACCGGGTTCGAAGCGCTGCTGAAAGGGCTGGCCGTGCACACCTACGGCCTGCCCTTCTATGCGGGGTGGGGGCTCACCTTCGACCGCGAGCACTGCGCGCGGCGGACGCGCCGGCTGGGCCTGGACGAGATGGTCGCCGGGGCGCTCATTCTCTATCCACGCTATGTCTTCCGTGGGTCAGACTGGCCCTGTGAAGCGGCGGACGTTGCTCATTTTCTAGCCTTTTCGCTTCTCCGAACCGACCGTGAGGGTCTATTACGGCGGAACCGAATTCAACCGCTTCTAAGGCAATGGATCGGACGGGAAGGGGACGCAGGCAGGGGCCGCGGTCTTGTCACCGCGGAGCGAAAAGATGCGGACGCGCGGGCGAATTAGGCTTGGCGAGTTCGGACGTGGACGTGCATGTTGGGTTGAGGGGGTTCGATCATGACTGCGGCGTTCCACGGAGTTGCTAGCGAGCCGGACTTCGAGAGTCCCGCCGTGGCCCGCCGCGCCCGGGCCTATCGGCGTCCGAGACGCGTCGCCGCGGCCGAGGCCGAACGCCACTTCCTGTTCCTGCGCGGCCCCTTCGGAAGCTTCTTCGCCCAGATCGCCGAGCGGCTGACCGCGGGCGGATTGAAGGTCAGCAAGGTGATCTTCGACGGCGGCGACCTGTCCGACTGGGGTCATTTCCGCCCGCACGTGAGCTATCGCGAGACGGAAGAGGCCTGGCCCGACTGGATCGACCGCTTCCTGACCGAGAACAAGGTCACGGACCTGGTGGTGTTCAACGACTGCATCGAAGTCCACATGACCGCCATCGCGGCGGCCAAGCGGCGCGGTCTGAAGGTGCATGTCTTCGAGGAAGGCTATTTCCGGCCCAAGTGGATCACCCTGGAGTTCGAAGGGGTGAACGCCTATTCGCCCTGCCCTCGCGATCCGGAGTTCTATCGCAGCAACGGCGATCCGACCGGCGTGCCACCGGTGGGCGATCAGGACGTGGGCAGGCCGACCAGCTGGCTGATCGTGCGCGCCATCGGCCACTACGTGCACAAGGTGCTGCTTGCGCCTACGTACCCCAAGCGGCGCAACCCCTTCGCCCTGCCGGTGTTCGACCAGATCATCGGCTCGATCCTGCGCTACGCCAAGAACCAGGCGTGCAAGAAGACCATGGCGCGGCGGGCGGCGCGGCTGACCGCCTCGCCTCGCCCCTACTTCCTGGCCCTGATGCAGCGGGCCGGGGACAGCCAGCTGTGGCGCCACTCCAACTACACCAACGAAAGCTTCGCCGCCGAGGTGATCGAGAACTTCGCCCGGCATGCCGACGAGGACGCCCGGCTGGTGTTCAAGCTGCACCCGCTCGATCCGGGGCTGGTGGACTATGAGAAGATGGTCAGGGCGCTGGCGGCCGAGCACGACGTAAGCCCCCGCGTGGTGTTCCTGGACGGCGGCAACCTGAACATTTTGGCCCGCCGAGCGCGCGGGGCGGTGACCATCAACTCCACCGCGGGTCTGGCCACGATCGGCTTCGGCTGCCCCACCAAGGTGCTGGGCCGGGCGGTCTACGACATCGAGGGCCTGACCGATCGCACGCCGCTGAGTCGCTTCTGGAACGCGCCCCAGCCGCCCGACCACGACCTGTTCTTGCGCTTCCGCTACGTGATGATGGAGCGCACGCAGATCAATGGCGCCTTCTACCCGCCCAAGGGCCTGAAGATGGCCGCCGCCGCCGCCGCCGAGCGGCTGGCCGCGTCCGTCTGACCCAATCAGCAAGCTTGCCGCGGCCGCGTCGGTCGGTTAGCCGCGACGGGGCGGTCGTCCTTGGCCTATGGATTAGGCATGTCTGGCAAGTCTGAAGGCGGCGAGAGCGTGTCGGCGGACCTGGAGGGCCATCCCTCTCCGCTCGACCTGGCGCATCCCTGGCGCAAGGCCCGGGCCGGCAAGGTCGCCTTCCTGGTCGATAGCGCCGCCTATTTCGCCGCCGCCAAGTTCGCCATCAGCCGCGCTCGTCGCCAGGTGCTGCTGCTGGGCTGGGGATTCGACCCGCGCACCCGCCTGACCCCGCGCGCCGAGGACGCCGGCGAGATCGGCACCCTGCTGCGCTGGCTGGCGACGCGCCGGCCGGAGCTGGACGTGCGGGTGCTGATCTGGAAGTCGGCCTTACCGATCAGCGCCTCGCAGCACTTCTTCCCTCACCGCGCCCGCCGCTGGTTCAAGGCCTCGTCCGTGCGCTTCCGCCTGGACGCCAGCGTGCCCTATGGCGCCTGCCACCATCAGAAGGTGCTGGTGGTGGACGACGAGGTCGCCTTCTGCGGCGGCGCGGACTTCGGCGTGGACCGCTGGGACACTCAGGCGCACCTCGACGACGAGCCGGGGCGGGTGAACCCCGGCGGCTTGCGCCATCCGCCCCGCCACGAGGTGATGATGATGGTGAACGGGCCGGCGGCGCGCGCGCTGGGCGATCTGGCGCGGGCGCGCTGGACCCGCGCCAATGGCCACACCCCGGCCCGCTCAACGCCGGACGCGGGGCCCGACCCCAGGCCACGCCCCGATCTCTGGCCCGAGGGCCTGGATGCGGACATGCGCGACGTCGAGGTCGCCATCGCCCGCACCGAGCCGGCCTGGCGCGGTCGCATGGAGGTCCGCGAGGTGGAGACCCTGCACCTGGAGTTCGATCCGCCAGGCCCAGCGTTCCATCTATCTGGAGAACCAGTACTTCGCCTCGCCGGTGGTGGCCGAGGCGCTCGCCGCGCGCCTGGCCGAGCCGGACGGGCCGGACGTGGCGCTGATCTCCAGCCTGCATAGCCCAAGCTACTTCGACCGGCTGACCATGGACTGGGCGCGTTCGGACCTGGTCGCGCGCCTGAGGGCCGCGGACGTGTATGGCCGCTTCCGCGCCTATTGCCCGCTCACGGCCGGGGGCAAGCCGATCGTGGTGCATTCCAAGGCGGCGGTGATCGACGAGCGGATCGCGCGGGTGGGCTCGGGCAATCTGAACAACCGCTCCGGCGGCTTCGACACCGAATGCGACATCGCCGTGGAGGCCCGGTCATCCCGAGAGGCGGCGGCGGTCGCGGGCTTCCGCGCACGGCTGATCGGCCACTTCTCGGGCGTGGAGACCGACAGGGCTCAGGCCCTGATCGCCGAAAGGGGGCTCGCCAAAGGCATGGACGCCCTGGCGGCGGCCGGAGGCGGGCGACTGTCGCCGCTGCGCGCCAGGGCGATGGGGCCGGCCGCGAGGCTGATCGCGGCCTATCACCTGGGCGACCCCTGCGACCCGTCCGACTCCTGGCGGCCTGGACGGCGGCGGCGGCGGCTGAGGGCGAAGATGCCGCTGCTGCTGGCGCCGCCCTCAGGCGCCGCCCGCGATCCGGAAGTCGACCGCTAGGGGCAGGTGATCGGAGGCGACGCGGGCTGTGGCGCCGCCGAGGACGTGCACGCCCGTCACCTCCACCGCGTTGCTGACGAACACATGGTCGATGCGCAGCATGGGCATGTTGGCCGGGAAGGTGCGTCGCCGCCGCCGCTGGCCGGCCTGGGCGTCGGCGAGGCGCGCCACGATGCGCCGAAAGGCCGCATGACGGGGCGTGGCGTTGAAGTCGCCCAGCAGGATCGCCGGATCGCGGCAGCCCTCGCTCCCCATCCAGTCTTCACCGACCAAGGCCGCCGCCTGGGCCCTCTGCTCGTGGGGCACCAGGCCCAGATGGGTGTTGACCACCTCGATCTGCACGCCGCCCAGGTCGATGCGGACCCAAAGGGCGCCGCGCGGCTCCAGCCGCCGCACCGCCTTGGAGCCCGGCAGACGTCCGGCCTTGATCAGCCGCATGGGCAGCGCCGTCAGCACCGCGTCGCCATAGCGTTCCTCCGCCACGTGCAGCGCGGCGTGGAAGTGATGGTTCATGCCGATCAACTCGGCGATGACATGGGCCTGGTCCACGTGGCCGGTGCGGGCGCGGCCGACATCCAGCTCCTGCAGGGCGACAATGTCCGGCTTGGCTGCGGCGATCACCGAGGCGATCCGCTCCACGTCGAGCTTGCCGTCCGTGCCCAGGCACCGGTGGACGTTGTAGGTCAGGATGCGCGGCATCGCCCAAGGCATAGACCCTCGGCGCGCTAGGGCGAAGTCCCGCCGACGACCCCGCCGCGCGATCAGCCCCGCGTGCGGAAAGGATCGGCGGGGAAGACGCCCAGAATCTCGAAGTGATCCGAGAAGAAGCGCAGCTCGTCGAAGGCCATGGCCAGGCCCCGATCCTCGGGCCGGCCCTCCACCTCCGAATAGAACATGGTGGCGGTGAAGCCGCCGCCTTCCATGTAGCTTTCCAGCTTGGTCATGTTCAGGCCGTTGGTGGCGAACCCGCCCATGGCCTTGTAGAGCGCCGCGGGGATGTTCCGCACCCGGAAGACGAAGGCGGTGAGGCACGCCTCGGTGAAGGCCGGACGCGGAGGATTGGCGTCCCCCGTCATCACCAGGAACCGCGTGGTGTTGTGCCGCTCGTCCTCCACATCGCGCATGAGGATATCGAGGCCGTAGATCTCCGCCGCCAGGGCCGGGGCGATGGCCGCCTGGGCAGGGTCCGGCTGTTCGGACAGCATCCGCGCGGCTGCGGCGGTGTCGTAGACCGGCCGGGCCTCCAGCCCTAGCTTGCGGATCGCCTTTCGGCATTGGGCCAGCGCGATGGGCTGGCTCATCACCGTGCGCAGACCCTCCAGCCACGCGCCCTTGTTGGCCATGAGCTGGAAGCTGATCGGCTTGAACCGCTCGCCGATGATCTTCAGCCCCGAATTGGGCAGCAGGTGGTGCACGTCCGCCACCCGCCCGGCGATGGAGTTCTCCACCGGGATCATGCCGAGCGCGCAGTCGCCCGACTTGATGGCGGCGAAGGCGTCCTCGAAGCTGGTGCAAGGCGCGGGCTCGTAATCCGGGAAGTAGGTGCGGCAGGCCTCGTGGCTGTTGGCGCCCAGTTCGCCCTGGAAGGCGATCTTCTTGGTCTTGGTCATGGGGTCCCCGCCGCGGCGCGCGCCGCCTCAAGATCGGCGGGGGTATCCACCGAAATCGGCGCTTTGTCAGCCACGGCCGCCCAGATGGAGAGTCCCAGCTCCAGCGCGCGCAGCTGTTCCAGCTTCTCGCGGCGCTCCAGCGGCGAGGGCTCCGCGGCGTTGAACCGCTCCAGCGCCGCGCGCCGATAGCCGTAGATTCCCACGTGCCGCCAGATCGGCCCCTCGCCATAGAGGGTCGAGCGGGTGAAGTAGAGCGCCCTGCCCGCCATCCCGCCCGGCGCCATGGCCAGGATCGCCTTGACCACGTCCGGATTGGCGCGGTCGTCCGGCGAGGCCTCCGGCGCGACCACGGTGGCGATGTCGCAGTCCGGCTCCTCGCGCAGCAGCCGCGCGCACGCCTGAACGACGGACGGCCGCACGAACGGCATGTCGCCCTGCAGATTGATCACCACGTCGTGGCGGCCCTCGGGGTCCAGTTCCGCCAGAGCGGCGAGGATGCGGTCGGAGCCCGACGGCAGGGCCGGGTCGGTGAGCACCGCGCGTCCGCCCTCCGCCTTCACCGCCGCGACGATCTCAGGGTCGCCAGCGGCCACCGCCACGGGACCGACGCCGGCCGCCTCGGCCTGCTTCAGCACGCGCACGGTCATGGGCAGGCCCGCCGATGTCCGCCAACGGCTTGCCCGGAAGGCGCGTTGCGGCCATGCGCGCGGGGATCAGGATGATCGGGTTCATTCAGGTTCTGAAGGGCGCGTGGGCGAAGCGCAGCAGGTTGGCCGAGCCGGGGGCGCCAAAGGGCGTGCCGGCGATCACCAGGATGCGCGCGCCCGGCTTGGTGAGTCCTAGCGAGACGGCGATCTCCACCGCCTCGTCGGTCATTTCGTCCAGCGAGCTCGGGTCGGTGGCCACCCGGGGCTCCAGCCCCCAGACCAGGGTCATCCGGTGAGCGGTGCGGTCATTAGGGGTCAGGGCCAGCACCGCCTGCAGCGGCCGCTCGCGAGCCAGGCGCCGGGCCGTGGCGCCGGTGGCGGTGAAGGCCACCAGGCAGGCGGTGGAGGTGGCGTCGGCCGCGCGGCGGGCGGCGGCGACCAGGGCGTCGGTGTCCGCGTCCTCGAGCGCGCCGCGCTCGGCGGCCATCAGCTCGGGCCAGCGGGGGTCGCGCTCCACGCGCGAAATGATGCGGTCCATGGTGGCCGCGGACTCCACTGGATAGTCGCCGGACGCCGTCTCGCCCGACAGCATCAGGGCGTCCACGCCCTCGTAGACCGCGTTGGCCACGTCGGAGACCTCCGCGCGGGTGGGCGCCGGCGCGTGGGTCATGGACTCCAGCATCTGGGTGGCGACCATGCACCGGCGTGCCGCGCGCGCGGGCGGCGCGGATCAGGTCGCGCTGGACCACCGGCACGTCCTCCGGCGCCAGCTCCACCCCCAGGTCGCCCGCGCGCGACCATGATGCCGTCCGACAGGTCGAGGATCTCGTCGATATGGTCGAGCGCCGAGGGCTTCTCGATCTTGGCCATCACCGCCGCCCGGCCGTCCACCAGGCGGCGCAGCTCGGCCATGTCCTGGGGGTGCTGCACGAACGACAGGGCGATCCAGTCCACCCCTAGCCTCAGGGCGAAGGCGAGGTCGACGCGATCCTTTTCGGTGAGCGCCGGCAGGGGGATGCGCAGGCCCGGCACGCCCAGGCCCTTATGGTCGGACAGCTCGTCGCCCGCCTCCACGATGGTCTCGGCGGAGGTACCGTCCGTGGTCACGACCCTCAGACGCACCTTGCCGTCGTCGATCAGCACCAGGGCGTCGGGCTTCAGGGCGGCCAGGATCTCCGGATGCGGCACGCCCACGCGCTCGGTGTCTCCGGGCGTGGGATCGAGGTCCAGGCGGAATTTCTGGCCCGCCGTTTAGCTTCACCTTCTTGCCGACGAACTCGCCCAGCCGGAACTTCGGGCCCTGCAGGTCGGCCAGGATGCCCAGCGGCCGCTCCAGCGCCGCCTCGGTCGCGCGCACCACGGCGTAGGTGGCGGCGTGATCCTCGTGCGAGCCATGGCTGAAGTTCAGACGGAACACGTCCGCGCCGGCGCGGGCCAGGGCCTCGACCTTCTCGGGCGAGCGGCTGGCCGGTCCCAGGGTGCAGACAATGCGGGTGCGGCGCGTGCGGATCATGCGCGGGCGTAGGCTCGGCTCATGGCTTCTGGAAGGTCCCCACAAGCTCGCCCGAGGCCAGGACATGGCCCTTCATGGCGCCGACGAGACTGGCGCGGTCGGCCCCGGCGGCCAGGCCCAGGTCGGCGTCCAGGGCGAACACCTGGAAATGGTAGTGGTGCGGCCCGCCGGCGGGCGGGCGCGGGCCGAAATAGCCCTCCTTGCCGATGAAGGGCAGCTTGCCTTGGCGCACGCCGTCCGGAACCGCGCCCTCGGCGAAGCCCTGCACGTCGGCGGGGATCGCATAGGCCATCCAGTGGATGAACGGCTGGGGCAGCGGGGCGTCCGGGTCCTCGATGATCAGGGCGAAGCTCTTCGCGCCATAGGGCCCCTTGCCCCAGTGCAGCGGCGGCGAGACGCTCTTGTCATAGCCGGAATAGACAGCCGGAATCGCCCCGCCCGGCGCGATCTTGGGCGAGGTGACCGTCAGGGTCTTGGCCGCCTTCAGGGCCGGGTCGCGTATCGCCAGGCCGCTGTCGGTGGACGCGCAGGCGGAGGTGGCCGCGCCAACGGCCAAGACCAGGCCCGCGAGAAGCGAGACGAACTTCATGCACGCACTCCGCCGACGGCCAGAGGGCCTCGCCCCGCCGCCGAATCCCGAGCCCCCACCATCGGCCCGGCGCCAGGCGATTACAAGCGCGGGGCGGCCGGTTTGGCGCGCCTCTAGCGCCGGAAGCTCACCCCGATGCGCCAGGTGCGCGGGGCGTCGTAGCTGACGATCCCGTCGGCGGTGACGCCGGTCTGCACGCCGGCGTCGGTGAGGTTGTCCACCGCCGCGTAGAGGCTGGCCCCGCTCCCGACGCGCCAATCCGCGCGGGCGTTCACGGTGACGGCCGAGTCGAGGCTGGCGAACGTTCTGGTCGTCCTCGAAGCGGGCGCTCTCGTAGTGGAGGTCGCCGGACAGGCCGAGACGGTCGGTCACCCTCCAGTCCGCCCCGGCGGTGAGGGTCAGGCGCGGCGTCTGGGCCGGGCGAAGACCCGTGAGCTGGGGCGCGACAGTCCCGCCGTCCACCTTGGCGCGGGTGTAGGCGACGGCGGCCCGCAGGTTCAGGCGCGAGTCCAGGGCGTAGGACGTGTCCGCCTCCAGCCCCCAGGCGTCGATGCGCCCGGCGTTCTGGCGCTGACGCAGCACCCCGCCGGCGGGCACGAAGCCCGCGCCGGGGAAGCCGGGAACGACCCCCGGGCCGGCGCCGACGGTGACGTTGGTGATCGGGTCCTTCAGGGTGTTGAGGAACACCGTGGCGTTCCAGCGCAGGGCCCCCTCGTCGCCAGACAGGCCCGTCTCGACGCCGAAGAGCCGCTCAGGCTTCAGGGCGGCGTTGGCCTCGGTGATGTCGTTGCCCACGCGGAACGGCCGGTAGAGCTCGTTGAGCGTCGGCGGACGGAAGCCCGCATAGCCCGCCGCGCGCCAGGCCACGCCGCCGCCCAGGTCGCGCCGCAGGCCGAGGCGGCCGGTGGGCACCAGGCCGTCGCGGTTGGCGGGATTGTCCTGGAAGGTCACCTTGCCGGTGGCGAGGTCGGTTTCGGTCCTGTGGCCGTTGCTGGAGCGCCAGCCGTCCAGCCGCGCCCCGCCGGTCAGCACCCACGGCCCGGTGACGTAGGACGCCTCGCCGTAGAGCCCGGCCACCAGGGTGCGCCCGCCGGCCACGCGGCTGCGCGTGAAGCCGGCGCCGAGGTTGCGGAACTGCTCGTTGTCGTCGCCCTCGGTCTGGCGGAAATCGACGCCGGTCTCATAGGTCAGGTCGCCGGCCCGTCCCTGCACGGCGGCGTTCAGGCCGAAGCCGAGCGCGGGGGTGGCGTACTGGTTGTTGACGGGGGTGGTGGAGGAGCGGTCGGCCGCCACCGAGACGAAATGGTTGGTCAGGTCGCTGGCGTGCAGCCAGCCCTGCAGACGCCAGCCCAGGGCGTGGTCCTCGGGCTGGGCGGCGACGGTGACGCTGGCGATCGCGCCCTTGGTGGAGGACCCCGCGCCCACCAGGCCGCCGCCGCGTTCCTCGCTGATAGCCGGCCACGCGCACGGACATCAGCGCGCGCCCCAGCGGCGCCGTGACGCGGGCGGCGGCGTTCCAGTCGGTCAGGCTCACCTGGTCGTCAGCCGCGCCCCGGCCCGCGCGCACGGGAATCCAGCCGTCGCTGTGTCCGCCCGCGGCAGATAGGAACACCTGCGGCCCCGCCGGCCTCGGCGGTTCCGGCCACGGCCGCGCGGCGCTGGCCGAGGCCCCCGACCTCCGCGTCCGCCACGATGGCGTTCGGTCGCGACAGCTCATCCAGCGCCACCACGCCGGTGAGCGCGCCCGCGCCATAGGGCCCGGCCCCGGCGCCGCGCACCACCTGGGCGGACTCGATGGAATCAGTGGGCAGGGAGGTCCAGATCACCCAGCCGCCGAAGGGGTCGTTCTGGGGCACGCCGTCGAGCGTCACCAGGCTGCGTCCGGCGCCGGACGGAGCAATGGCGCGCATGGACACGCCCTGGGTCGTGGGGTTCGCCGCCGCGCTGGAGGTGCGCCGGAACAGCGAGACGCCGGGCACCTGGCCGATGACGTCGTCAAGCCGCGCCTGGCCGGAGATGTCCTTGCTCGTCAATCGCACGATGGAGAAGGCCGCATCCCCGGCGAGCGGGGGAAGGCGCGGCGCGGTGACGACCACGGTCTGGATTGCGGGCGGCTGGTCCGGAACGGCGATGGCGGGCAAAGGGAAGACTCCACGGATATTTTCTGGCCCCTCCGGCGTTTACCGCCACGCGGCGGCCGACGCAAAGCGGCTCGCCCTTCAGGGGCCGTCGCTGGCCGGGCGGAGCCGCCTGGGCCATACTGAAGAAGGATATCCAAGGCTCCAGGGGGACCTGCGATGGTGTGGTGGTGGTGGATTCCGCCGGCCGTGGTCGGGCTGATCGGCCTTGTGGTCGCGCTCGGCGGCCTGGGCTGGGCGTTCAGGGGCCGGCCTCTGAACGGGGTGCTGGGCTTGGCCGTCGGCGTGGCGCTGCTGGCCGTGGCGGGGTTGGCGGGCATGATCGGCGCCGACGTGCTGACCTATAACCGCCTCACCTATGAGCGGCCGGTGGCGAGCATCGAGCTGCACAACAAGGGCCCCCGGCTCTATGAGGCCACCCTCACCCAGCCGCCCGGACCCGAGCACCCCGCAGGTTCGACGCAGACCTATCTGATCCACGGCGACGACTGGCGGATCGAGGCGCGGGTGCTGAAGTGGAAGCCCTGGGCCAATGTGCTGGGGCTGGACGCCCAGTACCAGCTCGACCGCCTGTCGGGCCGCTACGAGGATGTCGAGTCCGAGCTGCACGCCGACCGCAGCGTCTATGACCTGCGCCCCAATCCCGACCGGCGCCTGGACCTGTGGAAGCTCGCCCGGCGCTACGGCAAGCGTTGGCCGGTGGTGGACACGCTGTATGGCAGCGCCGCCTACATGCCCATGGCCGACGGGGCCAAGTACGAGGTGTGGATCACCCAAAGCGGCCTGGTCGCGCGGCCGGCCAACCCTGTGGCGAACGAGCTTTCGGCGGGCGGCTGGCGCTGAGATCGCGCCGGCGAACGCGGCGGGCTTAGGCCGGCATTAACCGCGATGGATTCATGGGTTGTGGCCACAGGCCCTAAAGGTTGGGGCCAGGCGGAGCGACCGATGACCCAGGACGCCTTCGGGCCCGAGACGATCATCGAAGGCGATTGCCTGGAGGTGCTCGCCCGCCTGCCGGAGCGCTCGGTGGACCTGGTGTTCGCCGACCCGCCCTACAACCTCCAGCTCGGCGGCGACCTGCTGCGGCCCGACAACTCCAAGGTGGACGCGGTCGACGACGACTGGGACCAGTTCGCCTCCTTCGAGGCCTATGACGACTTCACCCGCGCCTGGCTGAAGCGAATGCCGTCGCGTGCTGAAGGACGACGGCTCGCTGTGGGTGATCGGCAGCTATCACAACATCTTCCGCGTCGGCTCGTCGCTGCAGGACCTGGGGTTCTGGATCCTGAACGACGTGATCTGGCGCAAGACCAACCCCATGCCGAACTTCAAGGGCACCCGCTTCGCCAACGCCCACGAGACCCTGATCTGGGCCGCCAAGTCGCGCGGCCAGAAGCGCTACACCTTCAATTACGACGCCCTGAAGATGGCCAACGACGACCTTCAGATGCGCTCGGACTGGACCTTGCCGCTGTGCACCGGCGAGGAGCGGGTGAAGGACGGCTCGGGGCGCAAGGCGCATCCGACGCAAAAGCCCGAGGCCCTGCTCTATCGGGTGCTGCTGGCCGCGTCCAAGCCCGGCGACCTGGTGCTCGACCCGTTCTTCGGCGTCGGCTCCACCGGCGCGGCGGCCAAGCGGCTGGGCCGGCGGTTCATCGGCATCGAGCGCGAGCCGGACTATGCGGCCCTGGCCAGGAAGCGCATCGCCGAGGTGGTTCCCGCCGGGCCGGACGATCTGGTGGTGACCGGCTCCAAGAAGTCCGAGCCGCGCATCCCCTTCGGCCTGATCGTGGAGTCCGGCCTGCTGCGGCCCGGCGACGAGCTGTACTGCCCCAAGGGCCGGCTGATGGCGCGGGTGCGCGCGGACGGCAGCCTTGTCGGTCGGCGCCCTGACCGGCTCGATCCACAAGGTCGGCGCGCATGGTCCAGGCCCAGCCCGCCTGCAACGGCTGGACCTACTGGCACTTCAAGACCGACAAGGGCCTCGCCCCCATCGACGTGCTGCGCGCCAAGGTCCGCGCGGAGATGGTGGCCTAGCCCGGCCAGAGGTTCTATCTCCTCCGCCAGGGCCCCGGCGGAGGAACCATTCCATGCACATCGACCTGAAGGGCCTGCGCGCCCTGGTCACCGGCTCCACCCAGGGGATCGGCTGGGCGACGGCCAAGCAGCTCGCCGAGAGCGGCGCGGCCGTGGCGATCAACGGACGCACCCCGGCGCGGGTGGCCGAGGCCATCGACCGGCTGCGCAAGGCCGGGGTCGGCGGCGAACTGATCGCCGCGCCCGGCGACATCTCCACGCCCGAGGGCGCCAAGCACGTGATCGCGGCGGCCGGGGACCTGGACATCCTGGTCAACAACGCCGCCTGGATCGGCTTCACCCCCGCCTTCGAGATCACCGACGAGGACTGGACCAAGTCCTTCGAGGTCAACGTCCTGGCCGGCGTGCGCCTGACCCGCCACTACGGGCCGATGATGAAGGCCAAGGGCTGGGGGCGGATCGTGTTCATCTCCTCGGAGTCGGGCATCCAGATCCCCACCGAGATGATCCACTACGGCTTCTCCAAGGCCGCCGAGCTGGCGGTGAGCCGCGGCTTCGCCCAGGCGCTGAAGGGCACCGGCGTCACCGTCAACGCCGTCCTGCCCGGCCCCACCCGCACCGAGGCCCTGGCCGGCTACATGAAGGCCCAGGCCGCCGAGCAGGGAATCTCCGAGGCGGCGGTGGAGAAGGCCTTCTTCGCCAACGCGCGGCCGACGACTCTGCTGGACCGCTTCACGACGCCCGAGGAGGTGGCCAATGTGGTGGCCTTCGTCTGCTCGCGCGAAGCCTCGGCCATCTCCGGCGCGCCGGTGCGGGCGGACGGCGGCGTGGTTCAGGCGATCACCTGAGGAGGCGCGGCGCATGGCCGAGAGTTCCGACGACCGCTTCGCCCGGGGCTGGGAGACGGTGGGCAAGATCAACGCCCCCGCCCGCGACCGGCAGATGGAAAACCTCGGCGCCGTGGCGCCGGACTTCGCCCGCTGGATCATGGAGGCCGGCTATGGCGACATCCTCAGCCGCCCGGGCCTGGACCTGCAGCGCCGGGAGATCGCCACCCTGGCGGCGCTGACCACGCTGGGCAACGCGCCCGCCCAGCTGAAGGCCCACATCGAGGGCGCGCTCAACGTCGGCCTGACCCGCGAGGAGATCGTCGAGACCATCGTCCAGATGGCGATCTATGCCGGCGTGCCGGCCGCCATCAACGCCCTGGCCGTGGCGCGCGAGGTGTTCGAGGCGCGCGGGCTCTAAGGCTCCAAGGCGCTAGGCCGTTACCGGCTGGCCCAGTCCGACGGCCGCGAGGATGTCCTCGAACAAGGCGACGTCCAGGCGGTCCAGGTAGACGCCCGGCAGCTTGGTGAGGCCCCAACGGGCGTTGTGGATCAGGGCCTCGGAGATGCCGTTCTCCAGCCGCGCCAGCTCCGCCTCGTCCATCCGGCACAGGCGTTCGACCTGGGCGTAGGCCATATCGAAACGCTTCCGGGGGACCATTTCCTCGTCGTAGGCCTCGTCGAAGAAGCCCTGGAAGGTCTCGAACCCCAGATCGCGGATAAGCTTCAGCGATCCCGGGTTTCCGAACAGGATCAGCGGATGGAAGTCCACCAGAGCCTTCATCGGCTTTTCGGTGATCCGCAGGACCCGGTCGCTCATTTCCGTCTCGGTGACGACGGTGAACCAGGACTTGCCGTGCTCCTTCAGGGTCATGTCCTCCAGAGGCATCGAGGCCAGATCGCCGGTCTCGTCGTTGACCTGTCCGAGCAGGACCTTGGCGCCCTCGCCTGCTCCAGCCCCTTGCGCGCCAGGCCGTCGGCGCGTTCGTTGAGTTCGTGGCCGGCGTGGCCCTTGACCCAGCGCCAGTCGACGTCGTGGCGCGCGCGGGCCTGGTCGAGGCGCTTCCACAGGTCCTCGTTCTTCACCGGCTGCTTGGCGGCGGTCTGCCAGCCCCGCGCCTTCCAGCCGCCAGCCATTCGGTGATCCCGGTGCGCAGGTACTGGCTGTCGGTGTGCAGCTCCACCTTGCAGGGGCGCTTGAGGGTCTCCAGCGCCTGGATGGCGGCCATCATCTCCATGCGGTTGTTGGTGGTGGCCGGCTCGCCGCCGCACAGCTCCTTCTCGGTCGCGCCATAGAGCAGCACCGCGCCCCAGCCGCCGGGGCCGGGATTCCCGCTGCAGGCGCCGTCCGTGTAGATCACGACCTTCGGCGTCACCCCTGCGCCTCGAACAGGTGCACGCCCGCGCGGTGGACGGCCAGCTTGCGCTCGTACTCCAGCGGGTCCTTGGGCTTGACCAGGGCGCCCTCGGGCGTGGAGCCCCAGTCGGCCAGGCGCGTCAGGAAGAAGCGCAGCGCCGCGCCGCGCGCCAGGATCGGCAGGGCGGCCTTCTCGGCGCCGGCTCAGCGGCCGGCGGCGCTCATAGCCGGCGACGAAGGCCCGCGCGAGGGTGAGGTTGAAGCTGCCGTCCGGCTCGAAGCACCAGGCGTTCAGCGCCCACGGCGATGTCGTAGGCGTAGGCGTCGTCGCAGGCGAAATAGAAGTCGATGGCCGCGGCGAACTTGCCGTCCTGGAAGAAGACGTTGTCCGGGAACAGGTCGGCGTGGACGGCGCCCTCGCGGCAGGCCGTCGGGCCAGCCGTCGGCGAGCGGCTTCAGGTCCTGGTCGATGACGGCGGCGAGGCCCGGCTTCAGCTCGTCGGCGGCCGCGCTCAGGCCGCTCGAACATCGGCCGCCAGGCGTCATGGCCCAGGTCGTTGAGCGCGGCGGCCGGGGAAGCCCTGCGCCGCCTGGTGCAGCCAGGCCATGCCCTCGCCCGCGCCCCGGCAGTGGGCGGCGGTGGGCCGGCGCACCGACAGGCCGTTCAGGAACTCCACCAGGGCGGCGGGCTTGCCGCGGATGTGGCGCCAGATCCGCCCGTCGCGCCCGGCCATGGGCTCGGCGCAGGGATAGCCGTGCTGGGCCAGCCACTGCATCAGGCCGAGGAAATAGGGCAGATCCTCCTCGCGCACCCGGCGCTCGTAGATCGTGAGGATGAAGCGGCCCTTGGTGGTCTCCACCACGAAGTTGGAGTTCTCCACGCCTTCGGCCACGCCCTTGCAGCTCAAGGGGCTTCCGAGATCGAACTCGGCCAGGAAGCCTTCCAGCTCCGCGTCGGAAATGTCGGTGTAAACGGCCACGGCGAGGGGATGGGGGAGCAGAGCGGCGGGGTCAAGCGCACCTTGACGTAATACGTTCGTTAGAACATATGCGTCATACGCATAATCGTCGGGGATCATACCCGATAGCCACGCATCTGCTTGGAATGGAGTCGCTAATGATCGCCCTGAAGCTCAGCCAGATCGGCAACTCCGTCGGGGTGATCCTGCCGAAGGAAGCGCTCGCCAAGCTCGGCGTAGGCAAGGGCGACACGCTCTATCTCACCGAGGCCCCCGGCGGCGACATGCGCGTGTCGGCCTTCAGCGCCGAGGTCGCGGAAGAAGTCGCCTTGGGCGAGGCGTTCATGGATCGTTACAAGGACACCTTCCGCGCGCTCGCCAAGTGAAGGCTTGGCGACGAACCGCGCTGGATCACCAAGTCCGGCTTGCTGATCTTGCATGAGCGCAGCCTGGCGCTGCACGGCGGCGCGCAAGGGATGCGAGACGAGGGCCTGCTGGAATTCCGCGCTTGCCCGCCCGATCGAACCGCGTTTGCCTATGAGAGTGTGAACGGACCTCGCAGCGCTGGCCGCCGACCTACGCTGTGGCCGATATCCTCCAACCATCCTTTCGTGGATGGAAACAAGCGCGCCGCTCTGCTGGCGGCCGACCTGTTCCTGGAGAAGAACGGCCTGCGGCTTGATCGCCGGCCAGACCGACGCGGCGCTGACCGTCCTGGCTCTGGCCGCGGGCAAGCTCGACCTCGAGAGCTCTGACCGCCTGGGTCCGGGCGAACTCGGCCCCTACTCCGCCAGCACCCGGGGGAGCTTGAAGGTCACCGGTTCGCGCACCGGCGGCTCCTCGCTGAGGTCCAGGGCGAAGCGGTCGTTGATGGCCGCGATCACCCCGTCCACCAGGATGTCGGGGGCGGAGGCGCCGGCGGTCAGCCCGACCTGGCGCACGCCCTCGAACCAGCGCCAGTCCAGCGCCGAGGCGTCGTCGATCAGCCGGGCGTCGCGCGCGCCGGCCTTCAGGGCCACCTCCACCAGGCGCGCGGAGTTGGACGAGGTGGCCGAGCCCAGCACCAGCACCAGGTCGCAGTCCGCCGCGATCCGCTTCACCGCGTCCTGGCGGTTGGTGGTGGCGTAGCAGATGTCCTCCTTGCGCGGCGCTGCGGCCTTGGGGAAGCGCGCGCGCAGGGCCGCGACGATGCGGGCGGTGTCGTCCACCGACAAGGTGGTCTGGGTGACAAAGGCCAGACGCTCCGGATCGCGCGGCTCGCAGCCGCTCCACGTCGTCTTCAGTCTGCACCAGGGTGATCGCGCCCTCGGGAAGCTGGCCCATGGTCCCGGTCACTTCCGGGTGGCCCGCGTGGCCGATCAGAACAACCTCATAGCCCTCCGCGTGCAGGCGGGCGGCCTCCACGTGGACCTTGGAGACCAGGGGGCAGGTGGCGTCCAGGTACAGCATCTCGCCGCCGGCGGGCCTCGTCCGCCACCGCCTTGGGGGCGCCATGGGCGGACAGGATCACCGGCCGGTCGTCCGGCGCCTCGGCCAGATCCTCGACGAACACCGCGCCGAGCCCCCGCAGGCGCTCGACCACATGACGGTTGTGGACGATTTCATGGCGCACATAGACGGGCGCGCCGTACTTGGCGATCGCCTGCTCGACCATGCGGATGGCGCGTTCAACCCCCGCGCAGAAGCCGCGCGGAGACGCCAGGCGCACGTGCAGGGGCCGGGGGGGAGACGTCCCGTCGTGCATGGGCGCCTATCTATGCCTCTCGGACCGATTGCGCCAGCCATGCCCCGCCGCGTTGCGGGGCCATGCCAAAGCCATTATCAAGCGCACTGGTCAAAGGCGACGGGACCCGCTCGCCGCCCCTCCTGGACAGATTCCATGCGCCGCACGCTCATTCTGCTCTTCGCGCTCCTCATCGCATGGACTGTCGCGCCCGCCGCCGCCGTGCACGCCCAGGCCGGCCGAGACTCGGATGAAGGCGCCAAGAAGAAGAAAGACCGCGACGCCGAATGGAACCTTCGCCAGGCGCCGCTGCCGGGCGTGCGCAACGCCGGCCCCTGCCCGTTCGTGAAGATGCTCTACGACGCGGCGCGTTATGAGGAATTCAAGGACAACCGCGAAGCCTCCGAGGCCGTTCGCTACACCGGCGAGATCGAGGGCGTCTCATCGACCTGCGAGTACAAGGGGACCGATCCCATCAAGGTGCAGATGGCGGTGCTGTTCTCCTTCGGCCGCGGCCCGCAGGCGGACAGCGCGCACAAGACCTATCGCTACTGGGTGGCCGTCACCCAGCGCAATCGCCAGGTCATCACCAAGGACTATTTCGACCTGCCCGTCACCTTCCCCGCCGGCAAGGACCGGATTTCGAAGTTGGACACCATCAAGCAGATCGTGATCCCGCGCGCGGCGGCCTCGGTCAGCGGCGAGAACTTCGAGATCCTGGTGGGCTTTGACGTGACCCCCGAAATGGCCAACTTCAATCGCCTGGGCAAACGCTTCCGGGTCAACGCCGGCGCCCCTGCTGAGGTCGCCTCCTCCGACGGCAAATGACGGATCTCAAACGGGCCCTTAGCGAGGCCGCCGCAGCCGCATTCACCGCCGCCGGCCTGCCCGCCGAGTTCGGCCGGATCACCGCGTCGGACCGCCCCGACCTCGCCGACTTCCAGTGCAACGGCGCCATGGCCGCGGCCAAGATCGCCCGCAAGCCTCCGCGCGAGATCGCCGTCCAGGTGGTCGAGGCGCTGCGCAACGATCCGGCCCTGGCCTCGGTGGACATCGCGGGGCTGGGCTTCATCAACTTGCGGGTCTCCGGCGAGGCCCTGGCGGCGCGCGCCCAGGAGATCGCCGACGATCCCCGCCGCGGCGCGGGCGAGGTGGAGCATCCCCGCCGCGTGATCGTCGACTACGGCGGGCCCAACGTGGCCAAGCCCATGCACGTGGGCCACCTGCGCGCCTCGATCATCGGCGAGTTGATCAAGCGCATCTTCCGCTTCCGGGGCGACGAGGTGCTGGGCGACGCCCACTTCGGCGATTGGGGCTTCCAGATGGGCCTGCTGATCATCGCGGCCTGCGATGAGAACCCCCGCTGGAAGGCGGTGGCCGAGGAGACCTGGCGTCAGGACGAGCGACTGAAGGCGGCGGGCGAGGCCCAGGTGCTGCCGCATCTGCTCGAAGGGCTCGACCTCGACGTCCTCGACCGCCTCTATCCAATGGCCGCCGCGCGGGCGAAGGCGGACGAGGCCTATCGCGACCGGGCGCGCAAGGCGACGGCCGAGCTGCAGGCGGGCAAGGCGGGGTATCTGGCCCTATGGCGCCGGTTCGTGGAGGTCAGCCGCGCGACGCTGCAGCGGGAGTTCCACGCGCTGGGCGTGGACTTCGACCTGTGGAAGGGCGAGAGCGACGCCGACCATCTGCTGGACGAGATGGAAAAGGACCTGCGCGACAAGGGCCTGTTGATCCACGACCAGGGCGCCGAGGTGGTCCGGGTCGAGCGCGACAGCGACAAGCGCGACATCCCGCCGCTGATCGTGGTGTCGTCCGAGGGCTCGGCCATGTACGGGGCGACGGACCTCGCCACCATCCTGGACCGGCGCAGGAGCTTCGATCCGCACCTGAGCATCTATTGCGTCGACCAGCGCCAGGCCGACCACTTCGAGCAGGTGTTCCGCGCCGCCTATCTGGCCGGCTACGCGCCCGAGGACACGCTGGAGCACATCGGCTTCGGCACCATGAACGGCCCGGACGGACGCCCCTTCAAGACCCGCGAAGGCGGCGTGCTGAAGCTGCACGACCTGATCGACATGGCCCGCGAGAAGGCGCGCGAACGGCTGCGCGAGGCTGGGCTGGGCGCGGAGCTGTCCGAGGAGGCGTTCGAGGACACCGCCCACAAGGTCGCGGTCGCGGCGCTGAAGTTCGCCGACCTGCAGAACTTCCGCGGCACCAGCTACGTGTTCGACCTGGACCGCTTCACCAGCTTCGAGGGCAAGACCGGGCCGTACCTGCTGTATCAGGCGGTGCGGATCAAATCCCTGCTGAAGAAGGCCGAGGAGGCCGGCGCCAAGGCCGGGCCGATCGCGGTGTCCGAGCCGGCCGAGCGGGACCTCGCCCTGATCCTGGACGCCTTCGATCACGCCCTGGCCGAAGCCTACGACAAGCGCGCCCCGAACGTGCTGGCCGAGCACGCCTACAAGCTGGCCCAGGCGTTCTCGAAGTTCTACGCCGCCTGCCCGGTGCTGGGGGCGGAGGAGGAGGCTCAGGCCGCCTCGCGCCTGTCGCTGGCCCGGGCGTGCCTCGAGCAGCTGGAGCTGGGTCTGGACCTTCTGGGGATCGCCACGCCCGAGCGGATGTAGCATCCGCGCAACCTGTCCAAACCTTAAGCATCCGGCGCCTTGCGAGCGCCGCAAGCTGACCGCATATGACGAACGCGACCGGCGCGGCCGAACTTTCGACCTTCGCGCGGACGTGGGGTCCCTAAGGTTATGACGGTCCTGGGCTTCATTCCTTCGCCGCAGGCTCACGGGCGTCGCCGGACCCCCCTGCTGCGTCGTGGAATGCGCGCCGCCTTCACCGGTGCGGGCGTGGTGCTGATGACCGTCTCGGTGCCCCTGACGCTGCTGCCCGGACACCTGGGCGTGCCGCTGTTCGCGGTGGGCCTGGTGGTGGTGCTGCGCAATTCCTTCATCGCCCGGCGCCGGTTCATCGAGGCCCAGCGCCGTCACCCGAAGCTGCTGTTTCCCCTGCGCCGACTGATCCGGCGCAATCCGGAAGTGATCCCGGTGATCTGGCAGCAGCTGTTGCGGTTCGAGCGGATGGTGCTGCCGCAGCGCTGGCGCGTCTGGCGCAGGCTGCGGCGCAAGGTGCTCCCCCGCCGCAGACCTTCCTAGCTGAGCCTGTCCGAAAGCTCGCCCAGGGCCTTGTCCACCAAGGGATCGGAGCCCGCGCCCGCCAGCCGGGCGGCCAGCACGGCGCCCGCGACTTCGGCGGCGAGGTCGCCGGCCGCGGCCTTCACGTCGGCGGCGGCCTGAGCCTCCGCCTGGGCGATCTTGCGCTCGGCCAGTTCGGCGCGGCGCTTGATCTGCTCATCGAGCCGCACGCGCGCTTCGCTTTCCAGCCGCTTGGCTTCGGTCTCGGCGTTGGCCAGCATGTCGGCGGCGTGACGCTCGGTCTCCTCGCTGCGGGTTCGGATCTCGGCCAGCAGGTCTTCGGCCTCCATGCGCAGGCGCTCGGCTTCGGCCAGCTCGGCGCGGATCAGGTCGGCGCGGGCGTCCAGGCTTCGAGGAGATCCAGCTTGGAACCTTCACCCAGACCAGCACGCCCAGGAAGATGACCAGGGCCACGCCGACCCAGAATTCGGCCTCCTGAAGGTGTTCTGCGATCATCTCCACCTGGGCGCTCCTATGCCCGGCCCGACGCGGAGCCGGCGAGGGCGGCGGTCACTTCCGCCTTGGTCGCGGCCTTGCCGGTCAGCTTGGCGACGATGGACGCCGTGGCGTCCCCGGCGATGTCTTGCACATGCGCCATGGCCGCGTCGCGAGAGGCGCGGATAGCCACCTCGGCGGCGGCGAGGGTGTCGGCCAGCTTGGCTTCCTCGGCCGCCTGACGGGCGTCCGCCTCGGCCTTGACGCGGGCGCGGGCGTCCGACGCCAGCTTCTGGGCGCGGGCGCGGCCGGCGGCCAGATCCTGCTCGGCGGCGGCGGCCTGGGCCTCGGCCTGATCCCTGAGCCGGCGCGCCTGGCCGATGTCCCCGGCGATGCGGTCTTCCCGCTCGGCGATGGTTCCGCCGACACGCGGAACGAACACCTTCGCCATCAGCGCCAGCAGCGCCGCGAAGATGATCAGGAACCACACCGCCTCGCCCGGCCACCAGGCCGCGTCGAACTGCGGCAGGCCGGCCTGCTTGTGCGCGGGCTCGCTGGTCGTGGTGGTGGTCGGCGTCGCCGCCATGTGCGTGAGCCGCCTAGACGAACAGGATGATGAACGCCAAAACCAGGGCGAAGATGCCCATGGCTTCGGTCAGGGCCATGCCGAGGAACAGCATGGGCTGTTGGCTGGGCGCGGCGGTGGGGTTGCGCAGGGCGCCTTGCAGGTAGCCGCCGAACAGCACGCCCAAGCCGACCCCGGCGCCGATCACGCCCATGGTGGCGAGGCCCGCGCCGATGTATCTGGCCATTGCGACGTCCATAGAAGAAGCTCCTTCGAGATTGGCTGGGCTGAGACCGGCTAGTGGCCGTGTCCCAGATTGACGACTTCGTTGAGATAGACGCAGGCCAGCGCCGCGAAGACGAAGGCCTGCAGGAACGCCACGACAAGTTCCAGTCCGGTCAGGGCCACCACCATGGCCAGCGACACGCCCGAGCCCAGAAGGCCCAGGGTCGCCATACCGCCGGTCATGCCCAGAAGGCCGAGCGCGACCACGAAGCTGGCGAAGATGTTCATCACCACGTGGCCGCCGATCATGTTGCCGAACAGTCGCATGGCCAGCGTCATCGGGCGCACGATGAAGGAGATGAACTCGATCACCACCAGCAGCGGCAGGATGAAGATCGGCACCCCCTTGGGCACGAACAGGGTGAAGAACTTCAGGCCGTTCTTCCAGAACCCGATCACCACCACCGAAAGGAAGGTCAGGATCGCCAAGGTGGCCGTCACCGCCAGCTGAGCGGTGACCGTGAAGGTCAGCTCAAGCCCGGCCAGATTGCCGACGGCGAGCAGCACCCCCATCATGTTGAAGACCAGCACCACCATGAAGATGGTGAAGACGAACGGCAGGTACGGCCGGCCCTTGTCGCCGATGATCGGGCCGACCAGGACGCCGTCCACCAGGCCATAGACCATCTCGCCCATGGCCTGCACGCGGTCAGGCACGATCTGCCGCTTGGCGGACAGCATGAAGAAGGCGCAGATCAGCAAAGCGCCGCTCATCATGGCCACCACGGAGTTTGTGATCGACAGGTCCAGCGCCCCAAGCGGGGTGCTGATTGGAGGAAGCTCCACGACCTTGTGAATCAGGAATTGGTGCATCGGGTCGATGGCGGGCATCGGCTCGAAATCCCCTTCTCAGTCTTCGTCATCGAAGGGGTCCGGTTGAACCGGACCCGCTTCCCCAATCGCCCTCTTACCCATTCGCGCCGCCGTGCGGGCGGCCATGAAGACCGATAACCCCGCGCCGAGCGACACGCCGACGGCCATGCCCCAGGGCGCCGTATGAGCCACTTGGTCGGCAAGCCAACCCAGCCCCACGCCCGCAAGCACGCCGCCAATCAACTCCGCGAGAAGGCGATAGCCTTCCCCGATCGAACGGCTCGCCTCCACAGAGGCGGGCCGCGCCCGTGCGGCTTCGAAGGCTTGGAGCTCTTCGTCGAGGCGTTCGAGCGCCTCATCGGGCCGATCGTCGGGCTGCGGCATCGGTCCTGCGTCGCGGGCGAGCACGACGACAGCCGCGGCCCGGCTTTGGTCGGCGCGGAACCTACTGGCGCCGGGGCGGAGCGTCAAGCTCGCCCGTGCATGACCCAAACACCTGAATTTTCGAACTTTCCCACGTTTGCGCGCCAGGGCCGAGTCGGAGGGCGTCCGCCGCCAGCGCGGGGCGCCCCCGCGGGCGGCGTCCGGGCCTCACACAAATGTGCGCGCGCGTGACCGGTCCTTAACCAGTGCCGGCGTATGCTTGCAATTCTAGGCTGAGCCCACGACGATGACCGACCCAGTCAATCCAATCCATTCCAGAGCCGCGGAACGGCGAGCCCAAGAACGGCGCACCGGCGAACGTCGCGCGCCGGCGGACGGCTTCGAAGCGCGCCTGCCCATGGTGATCCCGCAGCCACCGCCCTCGCCGAACGGCCGGGACCCCGGCTCGACCTTCACCGCCCAGCTCTATGGCCAGAGCGGGCAGAAGCGGGGCCTGAAGGGCGGCCAGCCAGTGCTGAAGGAGGCCCGCTCGGCCTATCTGGAAGCGGAATGGTCCGGCGTGGACGATCGCCGCGGCCTCAGCGGGCGCATCACCAAAAAAGACATCTGACGGGCCGCCGCCCGCCCAGGCTGGCGCGGCTCTTGCTTGGCGTTCCGGGTCGATCAGCCCGGAGCCCGCCATGTACTCCATCGCCGCCAAGCTGCTGGACCTCACGGTCCTGACGGTGATCTTCCTGGTGATGACCTAGTCCTTGGATCTCGTGGATCGGACCAAGACGGATGAGGAATCATCCGTTTGCCACGATCCACTAGCGCCAGCCCCAAACGGCAAAGGCCCCGCGCGAACGGGGCCTCATTCGATCCGAAGCTTGGACTTGAACGCCTAGCGCGCCGGCTTGACCGGGGCGGCGATCAGGCCTTCGCGTTGCATGCGCTTGCGGGCCAGCTTGCGCGCGCGACGCACGGCTTCGGCCTTTTGACGCGCCCGCTTTTCGGAGGGCTTCTCGTAATGGACGTGCCGCTTCATTTCGCGGAACGATCCCTCACGCTGCATCTTCTTCTTCAGGGCCTTGAGCGCCTGGTCGACGTTGTTGTCGCGTACGAAGATCTGAACGATAACTCGGCCCTCCTATGACCGGCGCGCCCTCCGCCTCGGCGGACGCGGTTTGAACCCGTGACCCTACGCGCCAGACGCAGCTAACGCGAGGGCGCGGCTGATACCAGAGGCCCGGGGGCTTGTCCATGCGCGCGGCGGGTTCTGGAGCGCCCTTCGCGCTGGGTCTATACAGAGGCCATGACCCAAGCTCCAGACGCCCCCGAAACCGACTGGGCCACCCAGGCCGAACAGCGCCTGCTGGACGCCGCCCTGCCCAGGGTGCGCGAGTTCGGCTGGACCTCGCGCCTGCTGGCCGCGGCGGCCAAGGACGCGGGCCTGAGTCTCGGCGAGGCCGAGCTGGTCTGCCCCGGCGGGGCGCGGGATCTGGCCGCCCTGCTGTCTCGCCGGCACGACACGGCCGCCCTGAAAGCCCTGGCGGCGGTCGATCCGGCGAGCCTGAAGGTGCGCGAGCGGATCAGGCTGGGCGCCATCGAGCGGGTCGAGGCGGCCATGGCGGACGAGGCGGCCACGCGCCGGCTGATGGGCTTTTTCGCCCTGCCCCGGAACCTGGCGCTGGGCGGGCGGCTGTTGTGGGAAAGCGCGGACGGCGTCTGGCGCTGGGCCGGTGATACCTCCACGGACGAGAACCACTATTCCAAGCGCGCGATACTGGCGGGCCTTCTGGCCTCCACCCTGGCGGTGCGGCTGTCTTCCAGCCCCGCGGAGGCCGAGCGGCACCTGGATCGGGGGATAGAGGCGGTGATGGCCTATGAGAAGGCCAAGGCCCGGTGCGCCCCGTCAGACCTTTCTGAAAAGTTCGCCGCCGCGCTCGGCAAGCTGCGCCACGGTCGCCCGGCGGCGGAAGCCCCGGCCGGCTAGGTCGGCGGCGGCGCCATCAGCCGGCGCGTCCAGGCGGCCAGCGCCTCCACATGGGCGCGGATGAAGCCGCGCACCGCATCGTCTGTGAGACGGCCCTCGGCGTCGAACCTCTGGTGCGCCTGGGCGATGAACACCTCCGGCTTGTTCACCGGCAGGGCGTCGAGGAACACCAGGGTCTGGCGCAGGTGGTACTGGGCCCGCACGGCGCCGAGCAGGCCCATGCTCGCCCCGATCATGCCCACGGGCTTGCCGGCGAAGGGCTGCTCGGGCAGGCGCGAGAGCCAGTCGATGGCGTTCTTCAGCACCCCGGACATGGAATAATTGTACTCCGGCGAGGCGAACAGCACCGCATCCGCCCCCCGGATCAACTCGCCCAGCCCGGTCACTTCAGGCGGAAAGCCCTGCGCCTGGATGTCGGAGTCGTAGAGCGGGATCCCGGCGATGGAGGCGATCTCGATGCTCACGCCATTGGGCGCGTCCTCCTGGGCGGCCCGCAGCGCGGCGGTGTTGTAGGAGCCGGCGCGCAGGCTCCCGGAAATGGCCAGGATGGTCAGGGGCGGCTGGGAGGACATGAGGCTCGGTCTTTCTCGGCTTCGGCGGGCGCGCGGCGGTCGTGAGAATAGGGGATTGGCGCGGGTTCAAAGTCCACCCCTCGCGCGCGGGCGCGGGGGTGTGCGGGGGCGCACGGAGGCGCGCGCGGGTGCGGAGGCGCGCGCGTGAGGCGTCGGCGGGCGGAGCGGACAGATTTCGTAGGCCGCGGTCATGGCCACAGTATGGGGCCGGACGGCGCGGCGGGGATAAGCGCCCTACTTGGACTTCGCCTTGGGCGGGGGCGACAGGAAGTCCTTGCCCGAGGTGACGGGCGCCTTCGGCTTTTCCTGTTTGGGTTTGCGGATTTCCTTGTTGCTCTTCTTCTGACCCTTGGCCACGGAACTCACCTGCATGTTCGAGGAGGATGGCGCGGCGGGGCGGCAGCCCGGCCTCGGGATCCGACGACGCACGTCGTCCGCTGACAGATGGTGGGTCGGGGGGCGGAGCGCTAGCACTCCCCAACCGTCACCCTAGGCCTTGTGCCTAGGGGCCCTCTAGCCGAAGCTCAGGCGTGGTCGGAAAGGACGCCTACATCGCCGTCTACATCATGACGGACAAGCCGAGGGGCACGCTCTACATCGGCGTCACGAGCCAATTGCCGCGCCGCATCCATGAGCACCGTGAAGAACTCATCGGCGGCTTCACCAAGACCTACGGCCTCAAGCGGCTGGCCTGGTACGAGCCGCACGACAGCATGAACGCCGCCATCCAGCGCGAGAAGTCGCTCAAGCGCTGGCCGCGCGAGTGGAAGATCAATCTGATCGAGCGCGAGAACCCCCATTGGGAGGATATCTACGCGAAGCTCTATGGCGCGGAGCCGAAGTAGTCCGCGCTTCCCTCTCCGTCACCCTCGGGCTTGTCCCGAGAGCCCCTCACGCAGCGTCTCCCGCCGCGCAAGAACGCCCCCTTCTCGTGCGGCCGATAGAGGGGCCCTAGGCACAAGGCCTAGGGTGACGGTGGCGAGCGGATTGGCCACAACCACCCTCACCCCCGCTCCACGAACGTATCGATCACCTTCTTCTCGCCGGCCTTGTCGAAGTTGACGGTGAGTTTGTTGCCCTCCACGGCGCGGATGCGGCCGTAGCCGAACTTCTGGTGGAAGACGCGCTCGCCGGTCTTGTAGGCGCTGGCGCCGGGCTCGGAGACCGCGAGCAGGCGGCCCTCCCCTTCGATCACCGGCGCGCGGCCGCCGCCGCCGTAAGCCGCAGCCGCCGGCGCGGGCCTGGGCCCGCTGCCAGCCGGGGGAGGAATAGCCGGAGCCGCCGAAGGACGACTGCGTGTCCCAGCGGCTGGCGGCGGCCTCCTGCATGCCCGGCCCGCCGCCGTAGTAGCCGGTCTCGGACACCGCATCGACGTGGGCCTGGGGCAGTTCGTCCACGAAGCGGCTGGGAAGCTGGCTGGTCCAGCGGCCATAGACCTGGCGGTTGGCGGCGAAGGAGATGCGCGCCTCCTCGCGCGCCCGGGTGATGCCGACGTAGGCGAGCCGGCGCTCCTCCTCCAGGCCCTTTTCGCCCTTCTCGTCCATGCTGCGCTGGCTGGGGAAGACGCCCTCCTCCCAGCCCGGCAGGAAGACCAGCGGGAACTCCAGCCCCTTGGCCGAGTGCAGGGTCATGATCTGGACGGAGTCGTCGCCGGACTCCCGGTCCAGGTCCATCACCAGCGACACGTGCTCCAGATAGGCCTGCAGGGTGTCGAAGGCGGCCATGGACTGGACCAGCTCCTTCAGATTGTCGAGCCGGCCCTGGCTCTGCGGGCCCTTCTCGGCCCGAAGCGCGTCGGTGTAGCCGGACTCCTCCAGGATGGTCTCCAGCAGGTGCGCGTGCGGCGTGCCGGCCGCCAGGCGCGCGCCAGCGGTCCAGGTCGCGCAGGAAGTTGGACAGCGCCGTGCGGGTGCGCGCCGGCAACTCGTCGGTCGCCGACCACCGCGCGGGCGGCCGCCGAGCAGGACAGGCCCTGCAGCCGGGCGAGCTGGAGCAGCTTGGTGACGGTGGTGTCGCCGATGCCCCGGCGCGGGGTGTTGACGATCCGCTCGAAGGCCAGGTCGTCGTCCTCGGACTGGATCAGGCGCAGATAGGCGTGGGCGTCGCGGATCTCGGCGCGCTCGAAGAAGCGCGGGCCGCCGACCACCTTGTAGGGGATCTGGAGCATGACGAACCGCTCCTCGAACGCCCGCATCTGGAAGGAGGCGCGCACCAGGATGGCGCACTCGCTGTAACGGCGCGGGCCGGGGCCGTCGGCGCGGTCCGAGCCGCGCTTCCAGCGTTCGAGATCGTCGGCGATCAGGCGGGATTCGGCCTCCCCGTCCCAGACGCCGCGCACCTTGATCTTCTCGCCGCCCTCCGCCTGGGTCCACAGGGTCTTGCCGAGCCGGCCCTTGTTGGCCGCGATCAGGCCCGAGGCCGCGCCCAGGATGTGGGGGGTGGAGCGGTAGTTGCGCTCCAGCCGCACGACCTTGGCGCCGGGGAAGTCGCGCTCGAAGCGCAGGATGTTGTCCACCTCCGCCCCGCGCCAGCCGTAGATCGACTGGTCGTCGTCGCCCACGCAGCAGATGTTCTGACGGCCGGCCGCCAGCAGGCGCAGCCACAGGTACTGGGCGACGTTGGAGTCCTGGTACTCGTCCACCAGCACGTAGCGGAACCGCTCCTGATAGTCCTTCAGCACGTCGTCGTGGCTGGTGAAGATGGTCAGGTTGTGCAGCAAGAGGTCGCCGAAATCGCAGGCGTTCAGCACCCGCAGGCGATCCTGATAGAGCTTGTAGAGCGCCTGGCCGCGGTTGTTGGCGAAGGACGCGCCCTCGGCGGCGGGCAGCTTGTCCGGCGTCCAGCCGCGGTTCTTCCAGTGGTCGATCAGCCCGGCCAGGAGCTTGGGCGTCCAGCGCTTGGCGTCGATGTTCTCGGCTTCCAGCAGCTGCTTGATCAGCCGCTCCTGATCGTCGGTGTCCAGGATGGTGTAGCTGGACTTCAGCCCCACCAGCTCGGCGTGGCGGCGCAGGATCTGGGCGGCGATGGCGTGGAAGGTGCCCAGCCAGCGCAGGCCCTCGGCGGAAGGGCCGATGATCGCGGCGATCCGCTCGCGCATCTCGCGCGCGGCCTTGTTGGTGAAGGTGACGGCCAGCAGCTCCCACGGCCGCGCCTTGTTCTGGGCCAGGATGTGGGCGAGCCGCGTGGTCAGCACCCGCGTCTTGCCCGTGCCCGCGCCGGCCAGCACCAGCACCGGGCCGTCGATGGCCTCGCACGGCTTCAAGCTGCTCGGGATTCAGGCCGCGCAGATACGGCTTCGCCGGCGTCGACGCGGGCGAGGTCTGAGGTGCGGGGCGTGGGAAGCTGATCGGACACGACGGGGGCTCGGATTCGGAAAGTCGGGTTTAGCACGCCGGCCGACGCTTAGGGGCGCGGGTTGCGGTACGTGGCCGGCGCAGGCCACACTGGCGTCACCGTCATCTGCGACGGAGGCTGGCGATGCAACGCGACGACAATCCGACCGAACCGCGCCGAACCGAATCCGACCGGCTGACGGACGCGCCCGCTCTGCTGTGGATCATCATCGGCGTGGCGGCCGCGGCGGTGTTCCTGCTGCTGTTGACCTGGCTGGGAAGTCATCCGGCCTGAGGGCGGCCACGCGGCAGGCCGAGGCCAGGGGCCGGCCGGCCCTGCCCGCGTCGATCCGCGCGATCAGGGCCGCGAGACTGATCTTCTCCTTCGCCGCCATGGCCTCCAGCGCCGCCCAGAACTCCGGCTCCAGCGCCAGCGAGGTGGCGTGGCCGGCCAGGGTGATGGAGCGCTTCTTCAGCATGGCGCGGTCAGGCGTCCGGGTCGGGCTTGGAGTCCCGCCGGCCGGCGTCGAGGTCCTTCGACGCCTTGTCCTCGCGCGCCTTCTGAAGCGTCCGCTCGGCCTTGGTTCGCCCGAAGCGCACGCGGTTCTGCGACGCCTCGGCCTCGGCGGCGGCGCGGGCGCGGGCCTTGCGGGCGCGATTGAGGTTGATGGGCTCGGCCACGCTCAGGGGTCCTCTCGCGCCGGGGCCCGCTGATAGGCCGGCCGCGCGGACAGCCGCTCCAGATACGCTTTGAAGGCGTCCCTCTCGGGCAGCATCCCCGCGCCCCAGGCCACGATGCTTCCGTAGAGCACGTCCGCCGCCGAAAAGGCGTCCCCCAGCATGTACGGGCCGCGCGCCAGGGCCGCCTCGAACCGCCCGATCGCCATGTCGTAGTTGCGGGCCTCGCGCTCGTCGCTGTCGACCCGGCCGGTGTACTTGCCGATCAGGGCCGGCTCGATTTCGGCGGCGTAGAAGAACAGCGACGTCAGATAGTCCGCCCGTCCCGGATCGCCCGCCGCCGGCCCGAGCCCGGCCGCGCGGAAGGTGTCGGACAGATACAGGCAGATGGCGGCGGACTCCGTAATGAGCGCTCCGTCGTGGACCAGGGCCGGCACCTTGCCGTCGGGGTGCGGGTTCCTGGGATCGGACTCGCCGGAGCCGTCGCCCCGCCGGATGGTGACGTATTCGATCTCATACGGCTCCCCGACCTCTTCCAGGAGCCAGATGAACCGCGACGACCGCGTGCGCGGCGAGTGATAGAGCGTGAGCATGAGCATCCTCCCAACCCAGGCCCGGAACAATATAAGAACACGCGTACAGGTCAACGGCGCCGTCAACGCCGGCCGCCTCAATTCAGCCGCCAGCGGAAGACTCAATGCGCGCGCTGCGAAGGAGCGATCCGTGAAGCCTGTCCTGCTGGCCGCCGTCGGCCTCGTCTTGTCCGCCGGGGCGGCTCGGGCCGATGACCAGCCCACGCCCGTGCAGTGCGCCGCCGCCTATGGCGCCCTGTCCAAGCTGCAGCAGGCGATCGGCGCGCAGAACGCCCTGATGACCGAGCGTTATCCCCTATTCGGCTCCATCGATTTCGCCGACCGCATCGTGCGGCTGGCCGGCAAGGCCGAAATGGGCGTCTCCGACCTGAAGACCGAAGCGTCGGGCGAGCAGACCACCCTCTACGCCGCCCTGATCAACGCGGAAACCGAAGGGGACATGGACGTCAAGTCCGTGGCGGACCTGGTGCTGCGCTCGGACACCTGCGACCTCGCCTACGAGCTCACGCCGTCGCTGGGCCGATAGCCCCGCCTCAGTCGATGAGGCTGAGGATGTCGTTCATCAACTTGACGTCGATCTCGTCGCGATAGAGCGCGGCCGCCCGGGTCAGGCCCCAGCGGGCGTTGAAGGTCATCACCTCGGCGGCCTCCTGCTCCATGGCGTAGAGCGTCTCGTCCGGCAGGGCGCACAGGCGGCGCACCTCGGCATAGGCCATGTCGAACCGGCGGCGCGGATCGGTCTCCTGGTCATAGCTTTCGTCGAAATAGCCGTCGTAGGTCTGGAACCCCAGTTCGCGGATCAGCTCCAGCGACCGCTCGGTGCCGATCATCAAGGTGGGGTGGAAGTTCAGCATCGACTTGAACGGCTTTTCGGTGACGCGCCGCGCGCCGGAGAACTCGGTCTCGGTGACGATGGTGAACCAGGACTGGTCGCGCTCCGGCAGGGGCGGGTCCGAGACGGTGGCGTTATCCAGCACATAGAGGGTGTCCACGCCCTCATCCACGCCCAGAACGATGGAGCCCTTGGCGTGCAGCGTCTCGATATAGGGGACCAGCTCGGCGGCGAGGTCCGCGAACCCCGGCTCGGCCAGCATCTCGTCGCCCAGCATGTGGCGGGACTTGGCGTAGATGTTGGCCCGCTTGTCGAAGCCGGAAAAGGAGATGTAGCCCCGGTCCCACAACCCGTCGCGGATCAGGCTGAGCAGCAGGAACAGCTTGTTGTGACGGGGCGCGCGGTTCAGGCAGATGAAGGCGCGCTCGCGCCGCGCCGGCCGCGCCCGAAAGCGCGCCAGCCGCTCGGCGAACAGCTCTTCCCCGCCGGTCTCGAACTCCATGAAGAAGCGCTTGGTGTAGTAGTCGTAGAACAGCACCTTCATCGGGCGCCCGAGCCCCTCGCGGGCGCAGTACGCCTCGTAGGGCTCCCGATAGGTGCGGTCCTCGGTGAGGTAGACGGCCCTGTGAGGCGCCACGCCCATGTCCCGCAGGAAGCCGTGCAGCATCGCGGTGCGCTCGGGCGTGTGGACCACGGCCTCGGGCGAATGGTCGAACACCACCACCGCCTTGCCCTCGGCGACCCGCGTCCAGGCTTCCGCCGGCAGGGAGGTGCGCGCCTCCACCAGGGCCTCGTCGGTGTTCTGCAGCGAAATGACGATGATGTCGGGCGGCCCCCTCATGCCCTTTTCGGACCTGCGGCAGACGATCTTCGGGCCGCCGAGGATCGGAAACAGATGCTTGCCTTTGCAGGCGGAGGTGACGTTGATCGTCCGCTCCCCCCCCGGTTCAATCACCACGCACGCTCTCCTGGTCCACGCCTTTTCGGGGCGGTCAGATACCCCAAGACGTCGCGGCTGTCGCCCAAAGGCGGGACGAAGGCAGGCCGGATCGCGCCCCGGCGCGTGGGCCTAGCGCGGCCCGATCATGTGCTCCGGACGGACCAGGGCGTCGAATTCCGCGTCCGTCACATAGCCGCCGCCGACCGCCTCCTCGCGCAGAGTCGTGCCGTTCTTGTGGGCGGTCTTGGCGATCTTGGCGGCGTTGTCGTAGCCGATCTTGGGCGCCAGCGCGGTGACCAGCATCAGCGAGCGTTCCAGGGCGGCCTTGATGTTGTCCTCGCGCGCGGCGATGCCCAGCACGCAGTTGTCGGTGAAGCTCTGGGCCGCGTCGGCCAGCAGGCGCACGGACTGCAGGAAATTGTAGGCCATCACCGGGTTGAACACGTTCAGCTCGAAGTGGCCCGAGGCGCCGGCGAAGGTGATCGTGGACTGATTGCCCATCACCTGGGCGCAGACCATGGTCATGGCCTCGCACTGGGTGGGGTTCACCTTGCCCGGCATGATCGAGGAGCCGGGCTCATTCTCCGGCAGGGCCAGCTCGCCCAGGCCCGAGCGGGGCCCGCTGCCCAGAAAGCGGATGTCGTTGGCGATCTTGAACAGGCCCGCGGCGGCCGTGTTCAACGCCCCGTGGGCGAACACCATGGCGTCGTGCGCGGCCAGGGCCTCGAACTTGTTCGGGCGCGGTGACGAAGGGCAGCCGGGTGATGGAGGCGATGCGCTCGGCCACGCCCTCCGCGAAGCCCACCGGCGCGTTCAGCCCCGTGCCGACGGCGGTGCCGCCCTGGGCCAGCTCGTAGAGGCCATAGAGGCTCTCCTTGATGCGCCGCACCGCCATGGCGACCTGGTGGGAATAGCCGCCGAACTCCTGGCCCAGCGTCAGGGGCGTGGCGTCCTGGGTGTGGGTGCGGCCGATCTTGATGATGTGGTCGAACTCGATGACCTTCTGCTTCAGCGCCGCGTGCAGGTGCTCCAGCGCCGGCATCAGGTCGTGCACGACCTGCTCGGAGCAGGCGATGTGCATGGCCGTGGGATAGCAGTCGTTGGACGACTGGCTCATGTTCACGTGGTCGTTGGGGTGGACGGGCGACTTGGAGCCCATCTCGCCGCCCAGCATCTCGATGGCGCGGTTCGAGATCACCTCGTTGGCGTTCATGTTGGTCTGGGTGCCCGAGCCCGTCTGCCAGACCACCAGCGGGAAGTGGTCGTCGAGCTTGCCGTCGATCACCTCCTGGGCGGCGGCGACGATGGCGTCCCCGATCTTCGCGTCGAGCTTGCCCAGCGCCATGTTGGTCTGGGCGGCGGCCTGCTTGATGACCCCCAGCGCGCGGACGATGGGCGCGGGCTGCTTCTCCCACCCGATCTTGAAGTTGCCGAGCGACCGCTGGGTCTGCGCGCCCCAATAGCGGTCGGCGGGGACCTCGATGGGGCCAAAGGTGTCGGTCTCGGTGCGGGTGGCGGGCATGGCGGCCTTCGCTTTGCTGACGCCCGGCGGTTTAGGCGCGGGGCCGGCCGCGGGCAAGGCGGCGAACGCCCTCCACCAGCCGTTAAGCCGCTCGCGCTAGGTTCGCGCGATGAGCAAGCGCGCGCGAAAGTCCAAGAAAGCCGACGCCGGGGGCGATGCGTTCCTCGCGGCGCTCAGCCATGAGCTGCGCACGCCGCTCAATGGCGTGATCGGCATGGCGGGGCTGTTGTCGCGCACGCGGCTGGACGCGCCGCAGCGGGCCTATGTGGCGGCGTTGCAGGAGTCCGGCGAGCATCTGCTGGGCCTGGTCAACGACGTGCTGGACCTGGCGCGGCTGGAGGCCGGGGGCTTCGACCTGCACCCCACGGCCACCGACATCGAATATCTGCTGCAGGGCGTCGCCGAGCTGCTGAGCCCGCGCGCCCACGCCAAGGGGATCCAGATCGCCTGGCGGGCCGAGGCGGGCCTGCCCAAGGTGATGGTCGACGAGGGGCGCCTGCGCCAGGTGCTGTTCAACCTGGCGGGCAATGCGGTGAAGTTCACGGCCCAGGGCGGGGTGCTGCTCTACGCCGAGCGGGGAAAGGGCGGGGCCTTGCGGTTCTGCGTCCAGGACACCGGGCCGGGCTTGGCCAAGGCCGACCAGAAACGCATCTTCGAACCCTTCGTGCAGGGGCCTGTCGTCGCCGACTCGCAACTTGAAAGCACGGGCCTGGGTCTCGCGATCGTGCGCAAGCTGGCCGACGCCCTGGGCGGGCGGCTGTCGCTGACCAGCGCGCCGGGCGAGGGGTCGACCTTCTGCCTGGAGGTGACGCTGGACAAGGCGGGACCAGCCGAGGCGGACACATCGCTGAAGGGCCTGCAAGTCGCCGTGGCCTCGCCCAGCCCCATCGTGGCCGAGGCTGCGGCGCGTCAGATCGAGGCCAGCGGCGGCGAGGCGCTGGTCTATTCCAGCACGGCGAAGGCGGCAGGCGCCCCGGCGGGGGTTCCGGCCCTGATCGATCTTGCCGGCGGCAAGAAACGCGCGCCCAAGGCCCTGGCCGGCCGGCCATGCATCGTGCTGCTGACGCCAGAGGAACGCGGGCGCATCCCGGCGCTGCGGCGCGCGGGCTACGCCGGCTATCTGATCAAGCCGCTGCGGCGAAAGTCGCTGGCGACGCGGGTGCTGGCGGTCTCTGGCCGCATGGCGGCGGATGAAGCCGACGACGCCTCGCCCGTGGACGACGAGCGCGCCCAACCCGCCGCCGCCCAGGGCGCGCGGATCCTGCTGGCCGAGGACAACCCCATCAACGCCATGCTGGCGCGCGCGTTGCTGGAACGCGAAGGCTGCGCGGTCGATAGAGTCCAGACCGGGCCTGCAGGCGCTGGAGGCGGGCTCCACCGGCGCCTACGACCTGATCCTGCTGGACCTGCGCATGCCCGAGCTGAACGGCTGCGAGGCGGCCGAGGCGCTGCGCGCGCGCGGGGTGCGCACGCCCATCGCGGCCCTGACGGCGGACGCCTTCCACGACACGCGCCAGACCTGTCTGAAGGCCGGCATGGACGACTTCGTCACCAAGCCCATCGACACCGCCGCCCTTCGCGCCCTTCTGGCCCGCTGGACGCGCGCGCCCTTTACGCAACCGAAGCCCGAGGCCAAGCTCGCCTCCTGAATCGGGGACGAGGCGGCCATGGCTGATGAGCGGAACGGGCGCCAAGCACAGGCGCAGCCTGGTCGAGGTGCTGCAGGCGCTGCGCCGGCCCAAGGTGGCGGTGATGCTGGCCCTGGGCTTCTCGTCCGGCCTGCCGTTCCTGCTCACCGGCAACACCTTCGGCTACTGGCTGCGCGACGAGGGCACGACGCTGAAGGCCATCGGCTTTCTGTCGTGGGTGGGCCTGGCCTATTCGCTGAAGGTGTTCTGGGCGCCGCTGATCGACCGGCTGGACGCGCCCCTGTTCGGCAAGCTCGGCCGGCGGCGGGGCTGGATGGCGGTCTCCCAGATCCTGGTCGGGCTGGGCCTGATGGGCATGGCCGTGGTCGGGACCAAGGCGGGTCTGGGCGTGATCGGCGCCTTCGCGCTTATGGTGGCCTTCGCCTCCTCCACCCAGGACATCGTGGTGGACGCCTGGCGCATCGAGGCGGCGGACAACGCGGACGAGCTGGGCCTGCTGTCGGCGGCCTATCAGCTCGGCTATCGGGCCGCGCTGCTCACCACCGACGCCCTGATCCTGATCGCCGCCAACCACCTGGGCTGGCCGCCCTCCTACGCCCTGATGGCCGTGATCATGAGCGTGGGGGTGTTCGCCACCTTCAAGGCCGTGGAGCCGGCCCGCGCCGACGAGGTGATGGACCAGAAGGCCGTCGCCGCGGCGCTGTGGACCCCGCGCGGCTTCTATGACGCGGTGGCCGGGCCGTTCATCGCGTTTTTCAAGACCTACGGCTGGCTGGCCCTGCTGATGCTGGCGATGATCAGCCTGTATCGCCTGCCGGACTTCGTGATGGGGCCGATGGCCAACCCCTACTATCACGACCTGGGGCTCTCCAAGGACGTGGTGGGCGGGGTGCGCGGCACGGTGGGGCTGGCGTTCTCGCTGGTCGGGATCACGCTGGGCGGTCTGTCGGCGGTTCGGTTCGGCTACATGACCACGCTGATATTGGGGGCGATCCTGCAGGGCTGCGCGGTGGCGAGCTTCGCGCTGCTGGCCCACGCGGGGCCGGATCTGCGGCTGTTCAGCGCGGTGATGGCGATGGACAGCCTCGGCATCTCCTTCGCCGGGGTGGCGCTGGTCACCTACATGTCGAGCCTGACGAGCCTGGGCTATACGGCCACGCAATACGCCCTGCTCTCCTCGACCTACGCCTACGTCGGCAAGTTCCTGAAGGGCTTCTCCGGCTGGACGGTGGAGGGACTGCAGGCCCAGAGCCACAGTGTGCTGGGCGGCTACGCCATCTTCTTCATCGGGGCCGGCGCCATCGGCCTGCCGGCCCTGATCCTGTGCATTTTCCTGGCGCGGGCGCAGCCGAAGGCAGCTTAACGCCCTGGCCTTTCGCTCCGAACACGCCCATACACTCCCCGAGGGAAGATTGGCCTGCGCGCCGCAACATCGAAGATTTCCGTTGAATATACATTCGCGCGATGGCGCAGGCCAAAGCGCCGGCGCCCGACCACCCCGCCTCAAACGCTACCAATCCCCCAGCACCCTGCGCAGCATCGTCGAGTTGGCGATCACGGCTGTGCCTCTGGTCCTGCTCTGGGCCCTGGCGTGGGCGACGCTGCACGCCGGCTACTGGTGGGGCGTGCTGTTCACCGTGCCGGCCGGGGCCTTCCTGGTGCGCCTGTTCATGGTGCAGCACGACTGCGGCCACGGCGCCTTCTTCCGCCACAAGCGGTTGAACGACTGGGTGGGCCGGGTGATCGGCGTGCTCACCATCACCCCCTACGACCACTGGCGCAATCGCCACGCCCTGCACCACGCCACCGCCGGCGACCTGGACCGGCGCGGCTTCGGCGACGTGGACACCCTCACCGTCGCGGAATACCTCGCCCTGCCGTGCGCACCGACGGCTCGGCTATCGGCTATATCGGAATCCGGCGGTGATGTTCGGCCTGGGTCCGGCCTATGTGTTCTTCGTCACCCACCGGCTGCCGCTGGGCGAGATGAAGAGCGGCTGGCGGCCCTGGTTCAGCACCATGGGCACCAATCTGACCATCGCCGTGATCGTGGTGGGGATGATGCTGCTCGTGGGCGTGCGCACCTTCCTGGTGATCCAGATCCCGATCACCCTGACGGCCGCCGGCATCGGGGTGTGGCTGTTCTATATCCAGCACCAGTACGAGGGCGTGGCCTGGGTGCGAAGCCCGAACTGGAGCCTGCGCAAGGCCGCGCTCACCGGCAGCTCGCACTACCATCTGCCGGGGCCGCTGGGCTGGATCACCGCCAACATCGGCGTGCACCACATCCACCACCTGAGCAGCCGCATTCCGTTCTATCGCCTGCGCCAGGTGCTGCGCGACCACCCGGAGCTGGACGCCAACCGGCTGACGATGGCCCAGAGCCTGCGCGGCGTGAGCCTCGCCCTGTGGGACGAAGCGCGACAGAAGCTGATCTCGTTCCGCGAACTGCGCCACGGGCCCAGCGGCGCGGGCCGGACTCTCCGCCTCCTAGCCCGCTCGGCGCCGGGCGCTCAGCACCAGCCTTCCGAACTGAGCCGCTCGACGCTGGACATCGTCCAGGTCTTACCCAAGAGCGGCAGACCGAGATACACCCGCGCGAGCAGTGTATCGTCGGAACGCAGCTCGATCCTCACGCGGTAGGTAATTCCGTCATCGGGATTGTAGAGCCAGCCGTTCTTCCAGTGGCCGGGGCCCGCGGGCTCCAGCCCCCAAAGGACAGTTTGCCCGCACGCTGGACGCCACCGCAACGCGGGGTCCGGGTTCTTGGGGTCGCGCCGGAGTTCGCCCTCGGAATCCCGCGGCTTGTACACCCACACGAGCTGACCGCACAGCTGGCCGTGCAGCTGAATATCCGCACGGCCACCTCCAAGGGCATGAGCCAGATTCCCTCCGGGAACCGGAGCCGGAGCCACATCCGCGGCCCTCGACGCCGTCGGCGACACCAGGGCCAGGGCGAGCGCCACGGCGCACACCGCGCCCGCCGCGCGACGCAGAAGCCAAGATCCGATCTTGAGCCTGCTCATGACAGGCACATCTCCCAACGACGCGCCGCGACCCCGGACCTTCTTGACCTGCCTCAAGGCGCCGACCGCGCCCCCATAGTTACTGACACTCGGTGCATCCAGCACAGTCCGAGTAGAATCCGGACGGCGGTCGCCACAGTCAAACGGCAATTGTTTCCGGCTCGTTGGAGCCCATGCGTCGCGTGCGTCTTGAACCGCCCGGGGCTCGTTCCAGGTCGGTGATTTTCCCCTCATTCGAAGAAAGATACGGCCATGAACAAGATACTTATCGCCGCCGTGCTGGCGGCGACCGCCCTGTCCTCCACCGTCGCCGACGCCCAATCCTATCAGCGCGGCGGACGCTCAGGCGGACGCAGGAACTATCGCGACCCAAGGCCGCGGAGGCTGCTACGCCGGCGAGCGAGCCCGCGATTGCCGCGAACGCCTGCGCGTCCAACAGCGCAGCAACCAACAGTACGTCTACCGGAACGGCCGCTATGAGCGTCATGACTCCAGCGGCGCGGCGGTCGGCGCGGGCATTCTCGGGTTCATCCTGGGCGCGGCCATCGCCGGCTCCAACAACGATCGCGCCTACTACAACTCCCACCGCAACGACCGTAACTGGCGCAGCCCGGTGCAGCAGCGCCTATCGCAGCTTCGATTACCGCACTGGCACCTACCTCGGATACGACGGCTACAGGCACTACTGCACCCGCTAGGGCCAGCCCCGGCCGGCGGGCCGTTTCAGGACGCCCCGCCGGTTAACCCGCGAAAGGAACCGCCATGTTGGGGACCATCCTCATCATTCTGTTGATCCTGGCGCTGCTCGGGGCCCTGCCGCACTGGGGCCACAGCCGAAACTGGGGCTACTATCCCAGCGGCGGCCTTGGCTTGGTGCTGGTGATCATCATCGTGCTGGTCCTGCTGGGCAGGCTGTAGCGCCGCTACCCTGCGACCGTCGCGTGCATGCCGTAGGCGGCGAAGGTGGCGGTGTTCAGCACCTGAGAGACCGAGGCCGACAGCGGGCAGATCTGCACCGAACGCGACAGGCCCAGCAGCAGCGGTCCCAGCACCGTCGCCCCGCCCACCGATTGCACCAGCTTGGACGCGATCGAGGCGGAGTGGATGCCCGGCATCACCAGCACATTGGCGGAGTCCGTGAGCCGCATGAACGGGTAGTTGGCCCGCAGCCACGGATCGAGCGCCAGGTCGGGCGGCATCTCGCCCTCGTACTCGAACTCGATGTCTCCGCGCGCGTCCATCAGCTGCACCGCCTCGCGCACGCGCTGCGACCGCTCGCCCGGCGGCTGGCCGAAGGCGGAGTAGGACATGAACGCCACGCGCGGCGTGATAGCCCAGGCGGCTCGACCGCGCCGGCCGCCTCGATGGCGATCTCCACCATGTCGTTGGCGTCGGGCATCTCGGTGACGTTGGTGTCGGCGATGAACAGCGTCCGCTCGCGGGTGAGCAGCACGATCATGCCCATCACCCGCCCGCCGGGGCTGGGGTCGATCACGCGCAGCACCTCGGTCAGGCAGCGGTCGAAGTTGCGGGTGACGCCGGTGACCATGCCGTCCGCGTGGCCGAAGGCCAGCATGGCGGCGGCGAAGGAATTGCGATCCAGGTTGATCAGCCGCTGGGCGTCGCGGATCAGATAGCCGTTGCGCTGCATGCGCTTGTACAGGTGATCCACATAGTCGGCGTTGTGGTCCGACAGGCGGGCGTTGATGATCTCCAGCCCCGACGTCTGCGGATCGATGCCGGCCAGGGCCATGTTCTGGTGGATCAGGGTCTCGCGGCCGACCAGGATCGCCTCGCCCAGCCCCTGGTTCTGGAAGGCGTAGGCGGCGCGGATCACCGTGGCGTCCTCGCCCTCGGCGAACACGATGCGCTTCTTGGCCGCGCCCTTCACGGCGGCGGTGACCTTCTGGGTGAAGGCGGCGGCGGGGTCCAGCCGCTGGGCCAGGCCCGCGCGGTAGGCGTCCATGTCCGCGATGGGCTTGCGCGCCACGCCGGTGTCCATGGCCGCCTTGGCGATGAACGGCGGGACGTACCAGATCAGCCGGGGATCGAAGGGCGTGGGGATGATGTATTCCGGCCCGAACTTCAGCTGGCGGCCGTGATAGGCGGCGGCGACCTCGTCGGGCACGTCCTCGCGCGCCAGCTCGGCCAGGGCGTAGGCGGCGGCCAGCTTCATCTCGTGGTTGACCCGCCGGGCGCGCACGTCCAGCGCGCCGCGGAAGATGTAGGGGAAGCCGAGGACGTTGTTGACCTGGTTGGGATAGTCCGACCGGCCCGTGGCCATGATGGCGTCGTCGCGCACGCTCGGCCACTTCTTCGGGGCGTGATTTCCGGGTCGGGGTTGGCCATGGCGAAGATGATCGGATCGGGCGCCATGGACGTGACCATGTCCTTGGTGATCGCGCCCTTGGCCGACAGGCCCAGCACCACGTCCGCGCCGACCATGGCCTCGGCCAGGGTGCGCAGCGTCGGTCTCCATCGCGTGGGCGGACTTCCACTGGTTCAGATCGTCGCGGCCGCGATGGATCACGCCCTTGTTGTCGCACAGCGATGAGTTCTCCGAGCGTACGCCCAGCGCCTTCATCAGCTCCAGCGAGGCGATGCCCGCCGCGCCCGCGCCGACCAGCACCAGCTTCACGTCCTGCAGCTCGCGCCCGGTGATGTAGCAGGCGTTGATCAGGCCGGCCGAGGAGATGATCGCCGTGCCGTGCTGGTCGTCATGGAACACCGGAATGTCGAGCAGCTCCTGCAGCTCGGTCTCGATGCGGAAGCACTCGGGCGCTCTTGATGTCCTCCAGATTGATCCCGCCGAAGGTCGCGCCGATGTTCTTGACCACGGTGATGATCTCGTCCGGATCGGTGGCCGCGACCTCGATGTCGATGGCGTCCACGTCGGCGAAGCGCTTGAACAGCACCGCCTTGCCTTCCATCACCGGCTTGGCGGCCAGGGCGCCCAGGTCGCCCATGCCCAGGATGGCCGTGCCGTTGGAGATCACCCCCACCAGGTTGCCCTTGGAGGTGTAGTCGTAGGCGGCGTCCGGATCCTCGGCGATGGCCCGCACCGGCGCGGCCACGCCCGGCGAATAGGCCAGCGACAGGTCCCGCTGGGTGGCCATGGGCTTGGTGGCGTGGACCCCGATCTTGCCGGGCGTCGGCTAGCGGTGGAAGGCGAGGGCCTCCTCGTCGGTGACGGCGTGTTTGTCCGGAGTGGTCATGTGGGCGGGCTCTTAAGGGGGACCGCCAGCCTAGAGCATATTCGCGGTCCCTGTGCATCCGTCCGTCGGCTAATTTGCGCCGCGCGCGCCAGGGCGCCGCATGGGCGGCCTATCGCAGGAAGGCGTAGGCGATCGCGACGCGGCCGAGATACTCGCCCGCCCAGGCCAGCCGGCGCATCCTCGGGCCCGGACCGGCCTCGCCCCCGCAGACGATCCGCGCCGCCTCCGCCGTGGCGATCACCAGAACGCCGATCATGGCCGGCCACAGCTCCCAGCGCAGGGTCAGGGCGCCGATGATCATGAGCGCGAGAACGGCCGCGCCCGCGCCGATCCCGAGCCTCAGGCCCCCGCCCCGCTCCAGCCGCAGCAGGCCCCAGGCCAAGACCGCCAGCGCCCACGCCAGCGGGACCAGACGCGCGGCCTGGGTCAGGGCGGCCAGGCTCAGCCCGACGCCGCTGAACAGGTGGGCCAAGACCAGCCCCTCGCCGAGCAGGAACACCAGGCCCGCGCCGGCGTAGCGCGCGGCGCTACGAAGGGTCATCGCCTGGCCGATGGCGCCGAGCGTCAGGGCCTCGGCGATGGAGGTGGGGGCGATCCCGCGGAAGTAGGCGAACAGGGCCAGGGCCGCGAAGGCGGCGGCCTTCAGCCCCCTATCGGCCTGCAGTGAGCCCGCGCCGCTGGTCCAGCCGGCGGCCAGGGCCGCGGCCACGGACAGGTACGGCAGCGAGGACTCAAGCGTCACGGGCCAGGCGATCGATGAAGGCGCGGGCGGCCTCCCTGTGGCGGGATTTCATCACCCCGCCCAGCGTCGCGATCACCGCCGCGATCACCGCCGCGTCGTCGGTGAAGCCCACGCCGGCCAGCCAGTCGGGGATCGCGTCGAAGGGCAGGACGAAATAGGCCAGCGCCGCCATCAACAGCGCCTTGGCCCCGGCCGGCGTGCCCGGATCGCGGGCGCAGTAGTAGACGGCCAGCAGGTCGGGCAGGAACGGGATCTTGGGCGCGACCCGTTTGAGCTTGGGCCAGAAGCCCTGCTCGATCCGCCGCTCGTCCACCTTCACGGCCAACAGGTCCAGCGCCCGCTCGCGCGGGATCGGCGCCACGCCCGCGTCTGGGGAGTCGTTCACCGCGGCGACCATCGCGCCGACGTCAGCCGGCCGGGCGGACGATCGACGGCCCGAGGTGCTCTGTTACCTGCCGCGCGTCGAACACCCGCTCGCCGTTCGGCGGCGCGCCCTTGCCCATGGCGATCTCGGTGGTGGCCTCGTAGCGGCTGATCTCCTGGATGTTGATGCTGCGCGCCCAGAAGGGATCGCCGAACCAGGGGTCCCACGAGCGCCAGCCGAAGCCGCCGCCGTAATAGCGCCAGTAGGGCCGCCAGCCCCAGCCGTAGGTCATGCCGAAGCCGCTGGCGTAGAACGGGTCGGGTCGGCCCACGAGGCGGAGTGCTTCTCGGTGTGACGGTCGGCGGTCTCGAACCAGTCGAAGCCCTGGGCCAGGGTCAGCTCGGCGGCGCGATAGAGCAGATACTTCTCCACCGTCTCGCGCGCGGTCATGCTGTTGCCCGAGAAGCTGACGCGCCAGTGCGTCCCGTCGATCTGGAAGTCCTTGTAGCCGCCGGTCTGCGCCGCGTGCGGCGCGGCCGGCTGATAGGGCGTGGCCGTCACGCAGGCGGCAAGGCCCGCACCCATGGCCGCCACGGCCGCTGCTGTCAGAAGAAAACGTCTCATGCGGATCGCCGCCTCCTTTGGAGGTCGCCTAAAGCCCACCCACGAGCCAGCATAGCCCTGTCGGCGGCCGTCCGCAGCGGAAATTAGTGAAGACGTCCCATGAACCGCGCCGGCCGCACCTTCGCCGGGGCGAGCTGGGCCTGCGAGGTGATGGAGACGGAGTGGATCACCGCCTCGATCTCGCGCCGCCAGAAGTCCAGGAACCGGTGCACGCGCGGGAAGTCCGGCGCCTCGTCCAGCGTCTGCCACAGGAAGCTCTGCAGCAGGCTGGGATGGTCGGGAATGTAGAAGAGCACCTCGGCGGTGGTGAGCCGCTGTCCCTGAAGCTGCGCCTGAAAGTCGTCGAGCCTGATCACGTCCAACGGAAACTCCCCTACGGATGCCTGCACTGACGATGAGGCTTCCATGCGTCGCGGCGGCGCACAATGACGCAAATGCCACATAACCCCTGAAAGATCAGAGGATTAGCAGCAGGGGCTCAGGAGTGCCGCCAAATGCGGCGGTCGGCGCTAGACGCCGCCGTGGGCCGCCGACCACACCGCCTTGCCCAGCGCGCCCAGCAGCAGGACCAGGGTCGCCAGGGCCTGGATGCCGAAGCCGGGCCCGCGCTTGGCCGGGTCCTTGGTGTAGCTGGTCATGTAGAGCAGGCGCCCGAGGATCCAGACGAGACCGAGGGCGGCGGCCAGGAACTGGTTCCAGTAGGCGGCGAACAGCCACAGGGACGGCAGGAACAGCGGCAGCCATTCCAGGGTGTTCATCTGGATGCGGTAGGCGCGCTCGAACTCCGGCGCGCCGGTGACCGCGGGCGCCACGACGCCATACTTGCCGCGCGCGGCCGCGACCCGCAGCCCCATGCCGAAGTAGAGAAGCAGCGCCAGCAGGGTGACGACGACCACGACATTGTAGGCGGGCATGACGGCTCCCTTCGATCATCCGGCAACTCGACGGCCGCCGGACAGGGAGCTTGAAGCGTTCAGGCGCCCAAGGCCACGGGCCTACTCCGGATACTCCGCGCGCGTCGTCGCGCCGGGCGGCCACGCGCAGGCGAAGGGCGTTCAGCTTGATGAAGCCGGCCGCGTCGCGGTGGTCGTAGGCGACCTTGCCCTCCTCGAAGGTGACCAGCTCCTGGTCGTAGAGGGAGTTGGGGCTCTCGCGGCCGATCACCGTGGCGTTGCCCTTGTAGAGCTTCACCCGCACGTGGCCGGTGACCAGCTCCTGGGACTTGTCGATCAGGGCCTGCAGCATCTCGCGCTCCGGGGCGAACCAGAAGCCGTTGTAGATCAGCTCCGCATAGCGGGGCATCAGCTCGTCCTTCAGGTGCGCGGCGCCGCGATCCAGCGTGATGGATTCGATGCCCCGGTGGGCGGCGAGCAGGATGGTTCCGCCCGGCGTCTCGTAGACGCCGCGCGACTTCATGCCGACGAAGCGGTTCTCCACCAGGTCGAGCCGGCCGATGCCGTTGTCGTGGCCGAGCTGCGTTCAGCTTGGTCAGCAGGCCGGCCGGCGTCAGCCGCTCGCCGTCGATGGCGACCGGGTCGCCCCGCTCGAACTCGATGTCGATGACGGTCGCCTTGTCCGGCGCGGCCTCGGGCGAGATGGTGCGCTGATAGACGAACTCCGGCGGCTCGACGGCCGGGTCCTCCAGCACCTTGCCCTCGGAGGAGGAGTGCAGAAGGTTGGCGTCGACGCTGAAGGGCGCCTCGTCGCGCTTGTCCTTGGCGATGGGGATCTGGTGCTGCTCGGCGAAGTCGAGCAGCGCCTCGCGGCTGGCGAAGTCCCACTCCCGCCACGGCGCGATCACCCGGATGTCGGGCTCAAGCGCGTAGTAGCCCAGCTCGAAGCGGACCTGGTCGTTGCCCTTGCCGGTGGCGCCGTGACAGACCGCGTCGGCGCCGACCTTGCGGGCGATCTCGATCTGGGCCTTGGCGATCAGCGGCCGGGCGATGGAGGTGCCGAGCAGGTACTGGCCCTCGTACAGCGCATTGGCCCGGAACATCGGGAACACGTAGTCGCGCACGAATTCCTCGCGCAGGTCCTCGATGAAGATGTTCTCGGGCTTGATCCCGAGCAGCAGCGCCTTCGTCGCGCGCCGGCGCCAGCTCCTCGCCCTGGCCGAGGTCGGCGGTGAAGGTCACCACCTCGCAGCCGTATTCGGTCTGCAGCCACTTCAGGATGATGGAGGTGTCCAGCCCGCCGGAGTAGGCGAGCACGACCTTCTTGGGCGGGGACGGCTGGGCGGCCATGTGAAGTCCTTGCGAGTTCAGGCCCGGCGCCATAAAGGCCCGGCGGGTCCGGTTCAAGGGGCGGCGCGGCGACCGGCGCCGGTTCGCATCGGACGGCGCAAATCGCTAGATAGGTCCGGCGAGGGGCGTCGAACAGGAAGTCCATGGTGTTTTCGAGCGTATCTGACGGCCGCGGGCCCAAGCTCCGGCGTGGGCGGCTGGCGGCGGCTGGGATGGTCGTCGCCCTGGCGCTGGCGGGCGTCGCGCGGGCCGCGGACGGCGGCGACTTCAATGCCGAGGTCCAGACGCTCGTCCGGGCCTGGGGGCACGTGAACTACGAGATTCCCGACAAGCGCGCCGAGGGCCGCGAGGCCGCGCGGCTGGCGACGCAGGCCGACGCCCTGGCCGAGCGCAATCCGGACCGCGCCGAGCCGCTGATGCTGGAGGCCATGCTGCTGCTGTCCGAAGCCGACACCAAGCGCGACATGCGCGGCCTGAATCTGGCCGTGAAGGCCAAGTGGCTGCTGGACCAGGCGGAGATGATCAATCCCGACCCGTTCGGCGACGGCACGCTCTACGCCCTGATCGGCAACCTCTACGCCCAGGTGCCGGGCTTCCCCATCGCCTATGGCGACAAGCGGAAGGCGCGGCGGTATCTGGCCAAGGCCCTGGCGATCAATCCCACGGGGCTGGACGCCAACTTCTTCCTGGGCGACCTCTTGATCGCCGAGGGCAAGCCCGCCGAGGCGATCCCGGTGCTGCAGCGGGCGATGAACGCCCCTGCCCGGCCGGGCTGGGCCATCGCCGACAAGGGTCGCAAGGGCGAGGCCGCGGAGTCCCTGGCCAGGGCGCGCCAGGACCTCGCCAAGCAGCGGGGCCATTGAGGGCGCGCGTCAGCGTCCGATCCGCCCCAGCTCGTGCATGAGGAAGCTCGGCCCCTGGCGCGGCGGCAGGGGAACGGGCCGCACGCCCGCCGGGTTCGCGCCCGCGTCCTTCCAGCTCTCCCACAGGGCGCGGTCGATGGGGTTGGCGCCCCGGATGTGCGCGACGGCGGCGTCGGGCAGGCTCTCGGCGCGCAGCGGCTCCCACTCCACGCGGCCGAGCCAGGCCTTTTCGGTGTTGCGGCGCCGGGCCTTGGCCGCGATGCCGAGGTCCTTGCCGAGTTCGGCCACCAGGGCGTCGCACAGCCCCACGTCGCCCACGAACCAGAAGTCCCTCAGCATCGCGTTCAGCCGGGCGTACTTCCACGCGGCCGACCGCGCCATCAGCTCCGGCCAGGGGATCTCCAGCCATTGGTGCAGGATGAAGTGCGCCATGGCGTCCAGCGGCGTGGCGCGCAGATAGGCCTCGAAGCTGGTCGGCGCGCGGTTCAGCCTCAGCCGGTTCATCATGCGGAAATTGTAGAGCGACAGGTGGAAGCTCAACGGCTCGCGCAGCAGCACGGCGCGGCGGATCGGGCGGCCCGCGAAGGCGCGCTCGTGCGAGCGGGCCAGGTCGTGGCCGGCGGCGGCCCTCACCTGCATCCGGATGCGCCGGGCGCCGAGGATCGGCCAGGCCCAGGGCGCGCCGCCAGGCCGGCGGGGGTCCGGGCATCCACAGCGCCGCCTCCCCAGGGTCTCCTGAAGGTGCACCTGAACGGTCTGCCCGCCCGTCTTGGGCACGTGCAGCAGGAAATAGACCGGCGTCGCGCCGTCCATCGCTGAAGCTCCTCCCCGGCCCGGAGTGTTTAGCGGATTCGCAGGCGCGACGCGTCAAGGGGCGTGTCGAGACCCCAACGTCCCCCGCGCCGGCTCTTTCGCAGGATCGCGGCGGTGGATAAGGTCCGCGCCATGTCAGACGCCGCCCCCATCAGGATCGCCGTGGCCGGCGCGCTCGGCCGGATGGGCCGGGTCGTGGCCGAGACCGTGCGCGCGCACGACGGCATGACGCTCGCGGCCCTGTTCGACCGACCGGGAACCGAGGGCCAGTCGGCGGACCGCCACAAGCTGGTCACCGCCGACGCGGCGCTGTCCGACTGCGACGTGGCCATCGACTTCAGCGTCGCCGGCGCTTCGGCGGCCCTGGCGCTGACGGCCGCCGAGCGGGGCGGGCCAGCCCTGGTGATCGGCTCCACCGGCTTCACCGCCGAGGAGGAGGTCGACATCCTGCGCGCCGCCCAGAGCATCGCCATCGTCAAGTCCGGCAACTTCTCGCTGGGCGTGAACATGCTGCTGGGCCTGGTGGAGCAGGCCGCGCGGGCGCTGGCGGCCAGCGACTACGACATCGAGGTGTTCGAGGCCCACCATCGCCGCAAGATCGACGCGCCCTCCGGCACCGCCCTGATGCTGGGCGCGGCGGCGGCGCGGGGACGGGACGTGGATCTCGACGCCGTGTCCGAACGCGGCCGCGACGGAGTCACGGGCCCGCGCGCGCCCGGCGCCATCGGCTTTTCGGTGATGCGCGGCGGGGGCATCGTCGGCGAGCACAGCGTGGTGTTCGCCGCGGACGACGAGATTCTCACCCTGCACCACTCCGCGCGGGACCGCTCGCTGTTCGCGCGCGGCGCCGTGGCGGCGGCGGCCTGGGCGGCCGGCCAGCCGCCGGGTCTCTACGACATGGCCGACGTGCTGGGCTTCAAGCGCGAGCCGGCCTGAGCAGGATCAGGGCTCGGGCCAGGGCTGCGGCGGCGATTGCGGCCCGTCCACCTGGACCATGCGGAACACCGGGGCGGGCAGGCCGAGCTTGCGGCGCAGCCGGATCATCAGCCAGCTGATCAGCACGGCGCGTCCCTTGGCGCCGGGCTGGGAGGACAGGTCCAGCCCCGTCCATGGCAGGAAGGGATTGCGCCGGCTGTAGGCCCATATCTCCAGGCGTGTGGAGGGCCGGGTGCTGCGCCGTCGGCCGTGGAACCCATAGGTGTCGCCGACCACCAGGGTGTTGGCCGGCACGGCGAAGCGCTGGGGCTTGGGAAACCGCAGCCGGGCCAGCTCGGCCTTGCCGATGCGCAGGGCGCCGCCCTTCTTGACCGAGGCGGGGTCGGTGATCCGGATGCTGCGCAGACGCTCCCACGCCTCGCGCCGGGGCGTGCGCCGGTGCGATCCAGGGGCATAGCTGAGCGGCCCGTCCTCCTCGGCCACGTCGTGCAGGAACAGCCACGCCTTCATGGTCGGGTGGAAGGTGTCCATGTGCAGGTCGGTCTGCGGGTCGCGGCGGCTGTCGTCCACCTGGCTGAAGATGGTCTGGATGAACACCAGCGGTTCGGAGTCGAAACTGGAGACATAGCGGGTGAGGCCGCGCCACTCGGGCGTCTGCAGCAGGGCGCGGCAGGCTGGGAGGCGCTCCAGAAGCTCGGGCGTCAGCGGGATGCGGCGCGTGATCGCGTCCCCCTCCTTGAACTCGCCGGCGCGGATCGAGAGCCCTTCCACCTCGGCCAACAGGGCCTTGAACAGGTCCGGGGGCAGGAAGTCCCGCTTGGCGAGCACGCCATAGCGTTCGAGCGCGGCGCGGTCGGCCTGGCTGACCAGGTGCGTCAGGCGCGCGCGCCGCCAGCGGCTGATCCGTTGCGCCAGACGGGCGCGCCAGACGTGCAGGCCCCGCCGCGCCAGGGTGTGGCTATCCAGCAGCGGATTGTGCTCGAAGGATTTCTCCTCGCTGAACAGCCGCACAAGCCACCAGGGCAGCAACGCCCACCGAAGCGCCTTCAACATCCTCGACATCCAGCCCAACGTGACCTTACCCCGCCGCTCGCTCACGATGAAGTCCGCCGACCTGGCCGGTCAGGCCTCCGCCTCCGCCGTCACCAGCGCCGGCGGCTTGCGCGTAACGGCCGCGGCGCCGAGCGCGGCCATGGCGGTGAACAGCGCCGCGGCGAAGAACGGCGCCCCCACCGGCATCCACGGCGCCTGCCCGCCGATGGCCAGCGCGAAGGTCATGGTGAACAGCCCCGGGCCGATGATGCCGGTGATGCTGTTCAGGCTGGAGGTGGCGCCGGCCAGCCTGCCCTGCTCGCTGGCGCTCACCTGACGGCTGACGAAGGCCGACCAGGCCGGCCCGCCGACCGCGCCCAGGGAGACCACCGGCAGGCACATCCAGAACTGCGCGCCCGTCTGGGCAAGGGCGAACAGCGTCAAGCCGACCGTCTGCAGCACGAAGCCGGTCAGCATCGCCCGGCGCTCGCCCAGCCACTTCAGCACCATCGGCACCAGCCCGCCCTGTACGATCATGGTGCCCACGCCGAAGCCGGTCATCATCAGGCCGATGTCGGTCGGGCCCCAGCCGTAGCGGTGGTCGGCGTAGAGCACGAAGACGTTGTTGGGCCCCTGCTGGGCGAGGCTGAGCAGGAAGCTGACCGCCAACATGCCCAGCAGCGCCGGATAGCTGCGGATCAACCCGCCCAGGGCGCCGATGGGGTTCAGGTGGCGAATTTCCAGCGGCGCGCGGCGGTCCCGCGTGAGGGACTCCGGCAGGACGAACAGGCCATACATGCCGTTGGTCAAGGCGAGCGCCGCCGCCGCCCAGAACGGCGCGCGCGGGTCGATCCCGCCCAGCATCCCGCCCATGGCCGGCCCGACGGCGAAGCCCAGGCCCATGGCCGCGCCCATCAGGCCGAAGCTGCCCGCGCGCTTGTGGGGCTCTGAGACGTCCGCGAGGTAGGCCATGGCCGCCGGGATGCTGCCCGCCGTCACGCCGGAAATGATCCGCCCGGCGAACAGCCACACCAGGTTCGGCGCCAGGGCCATCAGCACATAGTTCAGGCCCATGGCGAAGTTGGAGGTGAGGATGATCGGCCGCCGCCCATAGCGGTCCGACAGCGCGCCCTGCACTGGCGAGGCGACCAGCTGCATCACCGCCCAGACCGTCCCGAACACGCCGAACACCGGGGCGGCGTGGGCGATGTCCATCTTGCCCGCCTGCATGATCAGCTGGGGCATCACGGGGATCACCATGCCCATGGCCAGCACGTCGAGCACGATGGTGACGAAGATGAAGGCCTGCGCGGCCTTGCGGGGTTTGGCCTTGGTCTCGAACGCTCATCCGGGCCCCGCGGCGCACTGCAAAGAGGGGTGGTGTGGTTTGGCGGGCCGGCCCGTGTCAAGCGCGCGGTGGCCGCGCGGCGCCAAGGCCTCGTCCGGGCGTTACGTCGGAAAGCTGTTCCAGAACAGCGTGAAGAGAAAGCACGCCTCCTGGCTCCACAGGCGGATGACCTTGGTCTCGACCCCCGCGCCGGGAAGCGTGGTCAGCCTGCACGCTTCGGCCGCACTCTCCGCGGCGGCCATGTGCAGCTCCAAGAACCGGTAGAACGCCGCGTTGAAGCGTTCCGCTTCATGTCCGGCGGCGACGATGACGGTCAGATCCATGGTGACGCCCGCCGGCCCCCGCCCGGTTACGGGGCGGACCCTTACTCAACCGAACGTGGGGCAGCCAGCTAATTCTCAGAAAACGCGAGCCGCGTCACGCCGCGGGCGTTCTGGGACGGAGCCAGGAAGGCGGCTTCGGCGAAGGCCACCGCCCGCTCGACGGACTCCTCGGCCGAGCCGCCGTCGCATTCACCTTGCGATAGGATGGCCAGGCGCTCGTCGTCCCAGTGGGTCATGTGCTGGATGCCGAAGGTGAAGTGCAGCCGCCAGCAGATCTCGGCATGGCTCAGATGCGGCAAGGCCCGCTCCAACAGCCCGACCACGCGCCGCAGCTGGACGACCGTGGCGTCCGTCTCCTCCTTGACCTCCGGAAGGGTGCTGACGAGCGCGCGGGCCAGGAACTGAAGCGTGGCGTGCCGGCCGCTGCTCGGCGCCCGCAGCCGCGCGATGGGCGCGAAGACGGCGTGCAATATCCGCCGCAGCTCCGGCTTGGGCTCTGCCTCCAGCTCGGCGAAGACGACGTCGTGCATCCGGGCGAGCTCTTCGAGGCGCGTGCGCAGCACCGTCCGCAGCAGCTCGGCCTTGGATCCGTAGTGGTGGTAGATCACCGAGATGCTGACGCCGGCTTGCCTGGCGATGTCGCGGATGGAGACGGACTCCAGCCCGCGCTCGCCGCACAGACGCTCGGCCGCCTCCAGGATCGCCGTGGCGGAGGGCCCGAGGTCGCGAAACTCGACGGCCGGCTTCAACAGCTTCCGATCCCCTCTTCGCGCCCCCCCGGGGGGCGCCGTCCTGAACGGCGCCGCAGCGCCCATGATGTCAAGCCGGCGAGCATCCTGGAACGGTTATTCCAGCTTGCCTTGGAACGATCGTTCCAATTACCAATGGCGCGGACGCCGGGGCACGCTGGCGCGGAGTTCGGGAGGGCTCGCTGTGAATTCCAAGCCTATTGCATGGGCGGGCGTCGCGCTCGCGGCGGCCGCCCTTGTCGGAGCCGCTGGCCTGGCCGCGGCCCAGGGGCCGGCGCCGATCCGCGCCGCCGCTCCAGCCCGGACGCGCGCCCGCCATCCCGTGTGAGCAGCTCGCTCAGCAAGCGTTCCCGGACGCGAAGGTCACCTTGGCGGAAGAGCACGCGGCGGGCGCCTTCGCCATTCCCGGGCCGCCCTCGCCCTTCGGGCCCAGCAGCCTGAACCTCCCCGCCTTCTGCCGCGTGGCCGCGACGCTGACCCCGACCTCGGACTCCGACATCAAGATGGAGGTCTGGCTGCCGGCGAACTGGAACGGCAAGTTCATGATGGTGGGCAATGGCGTGTGGAGCGGCGCGGTCTCCTATTCCGCCCTGGCCGAACCCCTGGCGCGCGGTTACGCCGTCGCCTCGACCGACACCGGCCACGAGGGCCTGCGCGCGACGTTCGGCTTCGGCCACCGCGAAAAGCTGGTCGATTTCGCCTGGCGGGCCGTCCACGAAACGACGGTGAAGGGCAAGGCGCTCACGGCGGCCTACTACGGCGGGGCTCCGAAGCTGTCCTACTGGGACGGTTGTTCCTCGGGCGGCAAGCAGGGCCTGAAGGAGGTCCAGATGTTCCCGGCGGACTACGACGGCGTGATCGCCGGCGCCCCCGCCAACAACTGGATGGGGCTGCAGGTCCAGTCCATGGCCGCCAACCTCGCCAACCGGCCCAAGGGGCTTCCGCCCGTCCTCGGCCCCGCCCAGATCTCCCTGCTCCACAAGGCGGCGGTGGGCCAGTGCGACGCGCTCGACGGCGTGACCGACGGCGAGATCGCCGATCCGCGCAAGTGCGACTTCAAGGCCTCCAGCATCGTCTGCAAGCCCGGCCAGGACGCGGCCACGTGCCTGACGCCAGAGCAGGCCGCCGTGGCCGACAAGATCTACGCCCCGATCCGCAACCCGAAGACCGGCGAGCTGATCTATCCGGGCATGACGCCTGGCAGCGAAGAGCAGTGGCTGGCCGTGATCATGGGGGACTGGACGGTGGGGACCGACAATTTCGCCCTGGCCCACAACGACCCGAACTGGGACCCCTACACCTTCGATCCGGTGAAGGACTTCGCGGCGGCGCAGGCGTGGGACCCAGGCATTGCGGCCACGAACCCGGACATCTCCGCCTTCACGGCCCACGGCGGCAAGCTGATCCAGTACCACGGCTGGGCCGACGGGCTGATCGCGTCGGAGAACAGCCTCAACTACTATGAGAGCGTCGTCGCCCAGCAGGGCGGCCTCAGCAAAACCAAGGACGCCTACCGGCTGTTCATGGTCCCGGCGATGGGCCACTGCGGCGGCGCCTACGGCGTCGACTGGATCGGCGCGCTGGAGCGGTGGGTCGAAGAGGGCCACGCCCCGGATCAGGTGCTGGGCAAGCGCCTGCCGCCGTTCGCCTTCGGGCCTCCGCCCGCCGGCCCGCCCGCGAGCCCGCCCGATCTCGGTTCGCGGCCGATCTGCGCCTATCCCGATGTGGCGACCTACACCGGCTCGGGCTCGGACAAGGACCCGGCGAACTTCGTCTGCCGGCCGGGCGAACGCGGCGCGCGACCGCAGGACCGACCCCGGCCCACGGCGTAAGACCGGAGGGCCGACACCTTCGGATCAGCCCTGGAGGCGCTCCTTGTAGGCCTCGCGCGCGGCCTTGAAGCGGTCGAACGGGAACTTCATCGGAACGCCGAACAGGGCCGCGTGCAGCATCTCCAGGTGCGCCACCCAGCCGGCGCAGGCCCGCGCGGCGTCCTCGCCCTCTGGCACGGCCACGAACAGCGGATGCAGCGGTTTGACGATCATGGATCGCACTCCCCGACGCCTCGGCCGATCCCTGTCGGCGGACGATAATCGAGCGTCCCGATCAGCTCATATCTCATTGCGCCGCGACGGGCGCCGCGGCGCCAAGGCGGGCTCGCGCCGGCAGGGTCTCGTGCAGGAACAGGGCCGCGACCGCCGTCGCCGCCGTCACCGCCAGCACGATCCACAGCGGCGCGTCCAGGCCCCAGCGGTCGGCCGCCCAGCCGGCCACGGTCGGCATGATGACGCCCCCGACCACCTCGCCAATGCCGATGATCAGGGCCAAGGTCCGCGCCACTTCGGCGGACCCGACGCTCTCGGAGGGAATGGTCCCGGCCAGAAGCGGCGAGCAGCCGATCGCCGACCAGCCGAGGAACATCAGGCCCATCATCACCGGCAGGGAGTGGTGGAACCACAGCCCGCCGATGGGCACCAGCAGGCCGGCCAGGGTGAACAGGACCACGGTGGGTCTGCGACCGATCCGGTCGGCTATCCAGGAGACGCCGATCGCCAGGGTGAAGCCCGAGACGCCGTTCAGCGCCGTGACGAAGCCCATGACCGTCGGCTTCAGCCCGACCACGCGCACCAGATAGATCGGCAGGAAGGTCAGGGTCACCAAAAGCCAGGTGTACAGACCGCAGATCAGCAGCATGCACAGCCAGACGTTCCGTCGCCCGAACACCGCCTTCAGACCACTGGACGGCGCCGCCTGGACCGTCGGCGAGGGCGCCAGCGGCTTGGGCTCACGCACGAACCGGAAGAGCAGGAACGAGACGATCAGTCCCGGAACTCCGGTCAGGAAGAAGGCGATTCGCCACCCGTGCGCGGCCGCCAGCTGGGTCAGCACGATCGGCCCGATCACCCCGGCGATCAGGCAGGTGGCGAAGTTGGCCAGAAAGCCGTGGTTGAAGCTGCGGCGTCGCTCGGACAACTCCATCGCCATCACCGAATAGGACAGCGGCAGGATCGGGCCCTCCGTCAGACCCATCAGCAGCCGCGCGCCGACCATGGTGACCAGCGACACCGCCAGGCCCGACACCGCCGAGAACAGCGAGAAGAACACCACCGCCACGCCCAGGATCGTCTTGCGATTGCTGGTCTTGTCCGACATCCGGCCGAACACGTAGCCAGAGATCGCCAGGGTCACCGACAGGGCCGAGGACATGATCCCCAGCGCCGTGTTGTTGAGGTGCAGGTCCGTCAGGATGAACGGCGACAACAGGCTCAGCGCCACGCGGTCGAAGATCGTGAACCCGAGGCTGAGGGTCAGAATGCCCAGCAGCACGTTCTCGTAGGACAACAAAGCCTTGGCGCGCATCGATCCTCCCTTTGGCGCGGACGCCCTCGTCCCGCCCGGCGGCTGAAGCCGCTCTGGTCCGTCGCCGTTCGGCCGAGGACGCCTGGAAGCGCCGCGCGGCCTTGTCGCGGCAGATTGCTAGCAACCTATCAATTCGAACGGAACAGGCAATCGAGCGCCGCTCCGGGGTCGGCCTCGGGGCGAAGGCGCGTCGGCCTCAGTTGAACCTGGCCTTCTTCAGCATGGCGTCGCGGTCGGCCGAGCGGATCTCCACGTCGAACACGTCCTCCTCGCGCTGGATGCTGAGGGGAACGATCGCCCCGGCGTCGCCCAGGTCCCACAGCCGGGTGTAGAAGCCCGCGAGGTCCGAGATCGGAGCGCCGTCCACGGCGAGGATCAGGTCGCCCGCGCGCAGCTCGGCCCGGGCGGCGGGGCTGTTCGGCGTCATGCCCGCCACCACGATGTGCGAGCCCATCTCCTGGGAGACGAGCCCGAGCCAGGGCCGCGACGGATGCACCGGCCGGCCCTGCGCCAGGTCGTCCAGGATCGGCGGCAACAGCTCGATCGGCACGAACATGTTGATCGGCTTCAGGCTGCCGCCCGCCTGGCCCTGAAGGCTGAGCGAGCCGACGCCCACCAGCTCGCCCGTGGCGCCGATCAGGGCCGCGCCGCTCCAGTGCGGATGGGCCGGCTCGGTGAAGATGGCGTCGTCCAGCAGGTACTCCCAGTAGCCGGCGAACTGCATGCGGGTGAGCACGCTGCCCGCCACGGCGTGAGCGCGACCCCCCGCGCCGGCGACGACCACCGGGCTGTCGGCGACCAGACCCCGCGAGGTTCCCAAGGACAGAGGCGGCAGGTCCAGCGGCTCCAGCGCCTGGACCAGGCCAAAGCCGGTCTCCTGGTCCGCGCCCAGGGCGTGGGCGGCCACGCGGCGCCCGTCGTTCAAGGTGAGGATCACGTCCTCCGCTTCGGTGATCAGATAGCCCATGGTCAGCACCAGGCCGTTGGAGCCGATGACGGCGCCGTTGCCGATGCGCTCGGTGCCCAGGATGCCGGCGGTGAAGGCGTCGGACGGGACCGTCGCCTCCAGCGCCACCACGGACGACAGGGCCTGGTCCAGGTCGAACCGGTAGGCTTCGGCGGACGGACGCATCCGGGCCGCGACTTCATAGCCGTCGAACGGTGAGGCCACACTGAACTCCTCTGCAGGCCTTTCGTATCTGGGGCGGACGCCTCGGCGCAAGCGCGGCGCCTCGATAGATCGGCCGCCTTGCGCTCGCTCAAAGCCGCCGAGCGACTTTCGGCGCCGAACTGGGCAGGTTAGAAGGACAGGCGCGCGGCGGCGAACGGGTCTCAGGGTCTCGATCCGCGGCGATAGAGGCGAGGAAACGACAGTGCGGCTTCACCCCACCGGCCAATTCGACAACTCCGCGATCCCCAGCAACCTCATCGAGGTCAGACCCCTGGCGGCCGCCATGGGCGCGGAGATCTGCGACATCGACATCAGAGAGCTGACCGACGATCAGTTCGCGGCGGTCCGCGACGCTCTGTTCCGGCACAAGATGATCTACTTCCGGAACCAGAAGCTGACCCACGCCGACCACGAGGCGTTCAGCCTGCGCTTCGGCCCCTTCGCGGTGGACGCCTACACCAACGGCGTGCCCGGCCACAAAGACGTGCATCCCCTGATCAAGGAGGCGGACGACCGGTCGAAGCATGTGTTCGGCGAAGGCTGGCACACCGACTCGCCGTTCCTGCCCCAGCCGCCGGCGATCACCGCCTTGAGGTCCGTCGAGATCCCCCCTATGGCGGCGACACCATCTGGGCCAACTCGGCGCTGGCCTATCGGACCTTGAGCGATACCTACCGCGACATGATCGCGGACCTGAAGGTCCACTTCTCCATGCGCGACGTGCTGAAGTCCGCCCAGGAATGGCGTCGAGCTGAGGGACAACCCCATGGGCAAGCTCGCCGCCACCAAGGGCGCCGCGCAGCTGTCGGACGACCTGCTGAAGAAGGTCGAGGGCAACGTCCATCCGCTGGTGCGCACCCATCCGGTCACCGGCGAGAAGGCCCTGTACGTCGACACCTCCTACGCCATCGGCATCGACGGCATGACCGACGAGGAGGCCGCGCCGATCCTGAAGTTCCTGGGCGAACACCTGATCCAGCACGCCTTCACCTGCCGGCTGCGCTGGGAGACGGACATGCTGGCGATGTGGGACAACCGGCTGTGCGTCCACCACGCCTTCAACGACTACCAGGGCCATCGGCGCGAGCTGTACCGCACCACGGTCGTGGGCGAGACGCCGGTCTGACGGCGACGAGCGCCTTAGCAGCGCAAAGGGCTTCCATGGGAGCGTGCAGGCCCCTAAGGGTGGCCTGTCTGTCGGTCTGAAGCCAAGCAGCTGCTCAACGCCTTGGCGCGGTCGGAGCCAGGGAAGGAAGTTCGATGTCCAAAGCATACGCGGCCGCGCGGCCCATGGCGGGGATGATGGCGCTTGCGCTGGCGGCGATGGGCGCGCCAGCCCTCGCCGCGCCGGCGGATTCGGTGGCCGCCCCCGCGCCGGCGGCCGCTTCGGAGGCCCCGTTCCGGCCCGTCACCGACGCCATGCTGCAACACCCCGACGCGGCGGACTGGCTGTCCTGGCGGCGGACGCTGGACGACTGGGGCTACAGCCCGCTCGATCAGATCACGCCGCAGAACGTGAAGGGCCTGCGCCTGGTCTGGACCCGGTTCATGCCCGGCGGCCTGTTCGAGGCCACTCCCCTCGTCCACGACGGGATCATGTACATCCCCGAGCCTCGCGACCGGATCGAGGCGGTCGATGCGGCCACGGGCAAGCCGATCTGGAACTTCGAGCGCAAGTACCCCGCGGACTTCAAGGGCGGCGGGACCAAGCGCAACATCGCCATCTTCGGCGACACCCTGATCAGCACCAGCGCGGACGGCTTCGTCTATGGGGTGGACGCGCGCACGGGCAAGCAGGTCTGGGAGACCCAGGTCACCGACTACAAGACCCAGCCCGTGAACATGAGCTCGGGCCCGATCATCGCGGACGGCAAGGTGATCTCCGGGCGCGCCTGCGCGGTGGCGGCGGGGCCGGACGCCTGCGTGATGGTCGCCAACGACGCGCGCACCGGCAAGGAGCTGTGGCGCACCCACACCATGCCCAAGCCCGGCGAGCCCGGCGACGAGACCTGGGGCGGGATACCCTGGGAGAAGCGGGTCACCATCGGCACCTGGATGCCGCCGAGCTACGATCCGGAGCTGAACCTGATCTACTTCGGCACCTCGGTGTCCTCGCCGACGCCCAAGTTCATGATGGCCGGCAACGACAAGAAATACCTCTATCTCACCTCGACCCTGGCGCTGGACGCCAACACCGGCAAGATCGTCTGGTACTTCCAGCACGTGGTGGACTTCTGGGACTTCGACCACCCCTTCGAGCGCATCCTGCTGGACACCGAGGTCGCGCCGGACCCGAAGGACGTGGCCTGGATCAATCCGAACATCAAACCGGGCAAGGTCTACAAGGTCGTCACCGGCATCCCCGGCAAGACCGGCATCATCTACACGCTCGACCGCAAGACCGGCGAGTTCCTGTGGGCGCGGCCCACGGTGCGCCAGAACGTGGTCTCCTCCATCGACGGCGCCACCGGCAAGGTGACCAACAACCCGGCGACCGAGTTCACCGAGCCTGACCAGGCGCTGGACGTCTGCCCCGCCTTCACCGGCGGCAAGAACTGGCCGGCCGGCGCCTACAGCCCCAGGACCGGGCTCATGTACATGCCGCTTCAGAACCTCTGCAGCGTGGTGACCAGCGCGGGGCCGAAGACGGGCGAAGGCCAGATCGGCATGGCCATCGACTACAAGGCCGTGATGGCGCCGGGCGAGACCGACGTCGGGACCGTTCAGGCCTTCTCGGTCAAGACCGGCAAGCTGGCGTGGAAGTACGCGCAGCGGGCGGGGACCATGTCTCTGGTCGATACGGCCGGCGGCGTGCTGTTCGCCGGCGACGCCGTCGGACAGTTCCAGGCGCTCGACGACCGCACCGGCAAGAAGCTGTGGTCGGTGAACCTGTCCTCGTCCGTCAGCGGCTTTCCGATCAGCTATGCGGCGGGCGGCAAGCAATACGTGGCCGTGGGCGTAGGTCCCTCGCCGGAGTCCATGGGCCTCAGCCGCATGACGCCGGAAGCTTCGGTGCAGTCGAACAGCGCGATGTACGTCTTCGCCCTGCCGCAGTAGGGCTCAGGGCGCGGCGGACGACGCGCGCGCGGCCCTTTATTCGCGTCCCGAGACGCTCACCCCCGCTGGGCCGGCGGCCATGCGGCCGACGACGCGGCTGGCGGCGAAGCCCCGGTCCAGCGCCAGTTGCAGCACGGCGTCGGCGTGGTCGGGCGCCACGGCGATCAGCAGGCCGCCGCTGGTCTGGGGGTCGGTGAGCAGGTCGCGTCGCCATTGCGGCAAGAGCGTCCTCGGTCGCGCACCGCATCGCCGTAGCTCGCCCAGTTGCGCGTGGAGGCGCCGGTGCGCACGCCCGCCCGCGCCAGGTCCTCCACCCCGGCCAGCAGCGCCGGGGCGGCGGCGTCGATCTCGGCGGCGAGGCCCGCGCCGCGGCTCATCTCCAGGGCATGACCCAGCAGGCCGAAGCCGGTGACGTCGGTCACCGCGTGCACCCCCGCCCGGCCCGCCAGATCGGCGCCCAGGGTGTTGAGCTGGGTGGTGGAGGCGATCAGGGCCGCGTAGCCCTCCGGCGACAGCCGCTCCTGCTTGAACGCCGCGCTCAGCACGCCCACGCCCAGCGCCTTGGTGAGGATCAGCACGTCGCCCTCGCGCGCGCCGCGATTGGTCATCACCTTGTCCGGGTGGACGAGGCCCAGGGCCACCAGCCCATAGATCGGCTCGACGCTGTCGATGGAATGCCCGCCGGCCACCGGGATCCCCGCCGCGCTGCACACCGCCGCGCCGCCGGCCAGGATCGCGCCGATGGTCTCCACCGGCAGCCGGTCCACCGGCATGCCGACGATGGCCAGCGCCAGGATCGGCTTGGCGCCCATGGCGTAGACGTCCGACAGGGCGTTGGTCGCCGCGATGCGCCCGAAGTCGAAGGGGTCGTCCACCACCGGCATGAAGAAGTCCGTGGTCGCCACCAGGGCCTGCTCGTCGTTCAGCCGCCAGACCGCCGCGTCGTCGCTGGTCTCGGTCCCCACCATCAGGCCCGGGAAGGCGCCCGCCGCCGGCATGCCGGCCAGGATCTCGGCGCAGCACCCCCGGCGCCAGCTTGCAGCCGCAGCCGCCGCCATGGGCCAGGGAGGTCAGGCGTACGGGCTCGATCGTGGCGGCGTCTTGCATCGAAGGGCGTCCTCGGGCTCAGGCGTCGCCCCACCCATATCAGAGGCGGCCCCCTTCGATCATGTCCGACGTCCAGGTCATCAGCGCCGTCGATCCCGAGACCCTCGCGCCCTTCGACGCGATCATCGACGTGCGCAGCCCCGCGGAGTTCGCCGAGGACCACGTGCCCGGCGCCATCAGCCTGCCCGTGCTCGACGACGCCGAGCGGGCGCGGGTGGGCACGATCTACGTCCAGGAGTCGCGCTTCCTGGCCCGCCGCGTCGGCGCGGCGCTGGTGGCCCGCAACGTCGCCCGGCACCTGGAGACCGCGCTCGCCGACAAGCCGTCCGACTTTCGGCCGCTGGTCTACTGCTGGCGCGGCGGCCAGCGGTCCAACGCCATGGCCACCATCCTGTCGCAGGTCGGCTGGCGGACGGCGGTGCTGGCGGGCGGCTACAGCACCTATCGGCGGCATGTGAAGGCGCGGCTCTACGACGAGGCGCCGGCGCTGAAGCTCGTCCTGCTCGACGGCCGCACGGGGTCGGGCAAGACCGAGATCCTGGCCGGCTGGCCGCGCGCGGGCGTGCAGACCCTGGACCTGGAGGGCCTGGCGCGACCATCGCGGCTCGCTGTTCGGCGGCGTCGCCGGCCGGCCGCAGCCCAGCCAGAAGATGTTCGAGAGCCGCCTCGCTCGCCGCGCTGGACGCCCTGGACCTCGTCCGCGCCCGATCGTCGCGGAGGCGGAGTCCAGCAAGGTCGGCGACCGCATGATCTCCGCCGGCGTCTGGAAGGCGATGCTCGCCGCCCCGCGCATCGCGCTCGTCGCCCCGCCCGACGCGCGCGCCCAGTACCTCGCTCATCATTACGCCGACATCGTCGCCGACCGCGCGGCCTTCGACGCCACCCTGGCCCGCCTGCCGCGTCTATCCCGGCCGCAAGGCGCTGGAGGGCTGGCGGGCGCTCGCCGACGCAGGCGATCTGGAGGCCCTCGCCGCCGACCTCATGGAGACCCACTACGATCCCGCCTACGACCGCTCCAGCCGCAAGGACGGCCGCACGCCCCTGGGAACCGTGGAGCTGCCCGGCCTCGATCCGGCGGACCAGGAGGCCGCGGCGGACGCGGTCGCGGAGATGGCGGCGCGCTGGCGCTGAGCCGCTGGCGGGCGGGCGGCTAGCGCCCTCGCTTGGGCCGCGGGGCGCCTTCGCCGAGCCACTGGCCGGGCGCGCGCATGTCGGCCGCTGGGTCGATCTTCGGCGGCGCGGCGGCCGGCCCGCCAGGCGCGCCGCGCGGCCACTGGGGAACCCCGATGGAGGCGATGTCGATCTTGGGCATTTCGACGTCCAGCGCCCGCAGCACGCCGTTGGCGAGATCGTTGTAGTCCTTGAACGCCCCGCGCAGGCGCATGCGCCAGGCCGGCACGCCGCCGTTGGCGTGCATCTCGTAGGTGGACTCCCGCCCGTCCAGGCCGGACGAGACGTGGTCCCAGATCAGGTTCAGCAGGGCCGCGCGCTGGCGGGCGGTATAGCCGCCGCCGCCGAACGCCTCCTCCAGATCCGCCGCCATCTTCGGATCGTCGAAGTCCGTCGGCGTGGGCGTGACCACCAGCGACGAGCCCGGCAGCCGCCGCAGGGTCTCGGTCACGCGCTGGCGGATGCGCAGGGTGTGCAGGCTCGCCGAGGCGAGGTGCAGCTGCCTGGGCAACAGGAAGCCGCCGTCGGTGACCTCCGGATCGCACTCGGCCGCCACCATGCAGGTGCGCCCGGTCTGCACGTCGGCCAGCATGTCGATGAGCTGTTCGACAGCCAGCGGATTGTGGCGGAAGCCGATGACGTCCGCCGCCGCCAGCGCCAGGCCCAGGGTGAATTCCAGCTTGGCGAGCCAGCCATGATGCTGGTGCCACAGCAGCCACGCCACGAGGTTGGACGAACGCGGCGCCGCGCCGTCCTTGCCCGCGCTGGAGCCGGTGCCGATCGGCGTATCGGCGGTGAACACCCGCTCCCACGGTATGAAGACCTCGTCGAGCCACAGCTGGGCGTCCAGTTCGTCGTAGGCGTGGCTCAGCGGCGCGACGCCAGGGTCTTCGTGCCGGGTCGCGGGCTTGCGCGTCACCACCCGCACGCCGGGCGCGGCGACGGGGATGATGAACCAGTTGAACAGCTCACTGCCCTTGCGCTTGGTGGCGCCCGACCACCAGCACGTCGTCCGCGAAGGGCGAGGAGGTGTGCATGGCCACCTTGCCGGAGATCACCAGGCCGTCGTCCCGCTCGCGCACCACCTGGATCGCCGCGCGCTCGGCGGGATCCTCGCGGAACCGGAAGCCCACCGGCGCCCCGCCCGCCGAGAAGGTGAGGAAGCGGCCCGTGCGGGCCAGCTCGTCGCGATAGGCCTCGGCGTTGGCGACCTCCGCCGCCGAGATGTCCATGGCCTTCAGGGTGTCGATCAGGCCCAGCGCGATCAGGCGCCATAACCCGGCGTGTGGGTCATGTTGCCGCCGGTGGTGAACGACACCGTCGAGATCGCCTTGCCCAGGCGGCGCAGGTCCTCGACGGTCTTGGGAACCTCATAGGCCAGCGGCCTGCGCGCGCCGTCCGGCCCCGGTTCGGTGAGCAACAGGTCCCGCCAGTCCGGGTCGAAGTGCCTGTCGTGCCAGGCGACGTAGGACTCCACCATGCCCCGGGTCAGCGGATGGGTGGTCAGGTCGTCGATGCGGCCCTCGCCCAGGATCCAGATGTCCCGGCCATCCTTCAGGCTCGCGCGATACTCCTCGCCCGTGCGCATGGCGCCGCTCCCACTTTGATCTGTTTTGACGACGAGTATGTTGGGCCGCGCGGCGGGGCGCAATGCGCTTCCGAAGCCCGGCGAGCCCCCTCTGCTTGACCGCGAGCATAAGGAGGGACGCCCGTGTCAAATGCGTGCGCGATACGGTCAGCGTTGCGACGATCGTCCAGCGGCGCCATCCTTGAAAACGCCGACGCCGCCTAGGGAGCCCGCCGATGTTCGTGCGCAATTGCTGGTACGTCGCCGCCTGGGACTATGAGCTGGCCGAGGGCGCGCTGATCTCGCGCGCCATCATGAACGAGCCGGTGGTGATCTATCGCGCCGGAGACGGCGGCCTGGTCGCCATGGCCGACCGCTGCCCGCACCGCTCCGCGCCCCTGTCGCTGGGCCGGCTGGAGGGGGACGAGGTCCGCTGCATGTACCATGGGCTGAAGTTCGCCCGCACCGGCGCCTGCACCGAGATTCCCGGGCAAGACATGATCCCCGCCACGGCCAAGGTGAAGACCTATCCGGTGGTCCAGCGGCACAGCTGGATCTGGGTGTGGATGGGCGATCCGGCCGCCGCCGACGAGGCGCTGATCCCCGCCGCCGTCGGCTTCGACGATCCGAACTGGGTGCTGCGTTCCGGCCATCTGGACTATGAGGCCAGCTATCTGCTGATCAACGACAACCTCACCGACTTCACCCACCTCAGCTACGTGCACGCCGAGTCCTTCGGCGCGACCGAGGCCTTCGCCCGCACGCGGCCGACCGTGGAGATCCTGGAGCGGGGCGTGCGCATCTGGCGCTGGATCGCCGGCGACGCGGCGGTGCGCGCTGACGTGGGGCGGCCAGCCCACCGCCCCGCGGCAGGCGACAGCTGGCAGAGCTATGACTTCCTCGCGCCGGGCGTATTGCTGATGTACGGGGCCACCTTCCCGGCGGGAACCGCCGCGCGCTTCGGCGGCGGCAAGCCGGACCCGACCCAGGCCGAGGCGCTGGCGGAGAACTTCACCTCCCAGGCCGTCACGCCGATGACGGACAAGACCTCGCGCTATTTCTTCAACTGGGGTCCGCGCGCCGGCGAGGGGGCGGACGCCGCCGCCGACGCCATGATGAAGGTCGCCCAGATGGCCTTCGCCGAGGACAAGACCATCATCGAGGCCCAGCAGCGGGTGATCGACCTGAATGGCGAGGTGAAGCCGGTGCTCACGTCGGCCGATGTGGGGCCGATGCAGTTCCGCGCGGTGCTGGAGCGGCTGATCAAGGCCGAGACGGCGCCGCAGGCCGCAAAGGCCGCCGCGGTCGCCTGACGCGCGGAGGGCCTATCGGCCGCCGCCGACGGCGGTGATGTCCTTGATCAGGGCCTGGACGGTCGTCTTGCCGCCGGCGCCCCACACGACCTTCATGTGCGCCAGGGTGCGCGCCGCGGGTCCCTCGAACTTCCACTCGCAGTCGGCGAAGCGGCAGCGCTCGAAGATCGGCGGTTCCCCGCCGCCATAGACCAGGCGGCAGTCCTTGAATTCGCAGTCGGAATAGCTCTCGCCGTCGAGCGCCAGGGTCTCGTGGCTGTAGAGGGTCGCGGTCTGGAGGGCGCTCATTGGTCGGACGACCCCGAGGGGTTCCGATCATCGGCGCCGCCGGCCGCGATCCGCTCGGCCTCACGCTGCTCGCGCTTGGCCTCGGCCTTCTGGGCGGTCTTGATCGCCTTCAGGCGTTCGCGCTCCATGCGCTCGAAGGAGTAGTTGGGTTTGCGCGCCATGGCGGCGGTCTCCTTTCAGCGGTGGATCCGGACGTCGGCGGTTAGCGGCGGGCCTTGCGGGCGGCGTAGCGCGCGTCGCGCTTGGCCTTCTGTTCGGCCTTGGAGAGCTGCTTGCGTTCCTTGCGCTCGCCGCGCTTGGCTTCCAGGGCGGCGGCTTCCAGATCGGCCTCGGCCTGACGGGCGGCTTCCTGGGCGTCCAGGGCGGCCTGCTTGGCGGCGGCCTTGGCCTCGGCGCGCTGCTGGCGCACCTTCTCCAGCTCGGCGAGCCGTATGGCCTCGCGTTCGTGGAACAGGGGGTCGGTGACCGTGGGCTTGGGCTTGAACTTAGCCAACAGGGCCTTCTTGGCCTCGGCCGCGGTCTTCAGGCGATCTTCGAATCCGGTGTTGTGAACAGCGCTCATAGGTCTCTTTGTGGGTCTTTCTGGCGTCAGGGTCAGTCGGGAGCGTCGGCCGTCAGGCCGCGCTTGGAGGTGGCGGCGCAGATCGCCGCCAGATGGCCGCGGACGGAGCGGCCCGCGAGGAGAACGTCCACCGCCCGGCAGCCGTCCGCTTTGAGACGCTGCTTGAGGGTCTCGAGGTCGCCGTACTGGCCTGACCGGGCCAGGGCATAGGCGCGTTCGAGGGTCAATTCCGTCATGTCATACACGCAATTCAGGGAACGAGAGCGACGGGACGACGGCTAGCGCCGCCCCGTCCACTCCGGTCCGAGCGCGGCCGGGCGGACCCGGCCGTGCGGGAAACTAGGCCGATTGAAGCTGGCCGGCGGACATCTTGCCGCTGCGCTGATCGCGCTCCAGCTCGAAGGAGACCTTCTGGCCTTCGTTGAGCGAGCCGAGCGTCGAGCGCTCGACGGCGGAGATGTGGACGAACACGTCCGCGCCGCCGTCGTCAGGTTGGATGAAGCCGTAGCCCTTGGTGGGGTTGAACCACTTCACGGTGCCGGTAGTCATGTGCATCACCTTTCAGGTGTAGATATTCGCGCAGCCCCGATTGGACTGCGTGATCAAATCGTCGGAGAGGATCTTGATGAACCCGGGAGCTCGATCCGAAGATTGAGCGTGGAGAGCAACCGAACCCATTCGATATTCGATCGGCCCACCATACACAGATTGACGAGGAAATCCAGCGGGAAGGCCTCGGTTCGGTTCGATTCCGCGCTCGTCAGAGGCGAACCCGGCCTTCTCCGAGCGAAGGCCGGGGCGGCGGGGGCGGGCCCCGCCGCGTCACTTCACCCCGCCGCTGGCCTCCACCTTGGCCTGGGTTTCCGAGCCGCCCACGCCGTAGACGACCTGCTGATTGCGGGTCTTCTGGAACTCATCCAGCGTCTGGCCGCGCATGGCGGCGTAGACGTGCAGGTTCGACACCCCGACCACGGCGGCCATCTTCTCCAGCACGAAGAAGATCGCCCCGTACTGCATCAGCGCGCGCCAGTCGCGCCGGCGCAGCATGTCGCGCTCCTGCTCGGAGAGCTTCCACTTTTCGTACAGGGGTTCGGGATCGTTCACGAACGCCGCCCGGTGCTCGGGAACCACCAGTTCGTGCAGGAAGGCGTTCAGCCGATAGTGGCCGACGCTGCGCTCCAGATCGAACGGATAGGTGCCTTCCAGCGTCTCGATGCCCTTAAGTTGCTCGCCGGCTTTGTCGCGGGCCGCGGCGGCCTGCTCGGCGGACATGGGCTCGGCCTCGTTCTCGAACAGCATGGTGGCGATGGCCGTCATCGAGGGCAGATAGTAGCTCTTGTGCAGGAGCTTCACGTTCCACGACAGGGCGCCGCGCATCACCATCCACATCACGAACTCGGAGCTTTCCATGCCGCCCATCCGGGCATGGTCGGTATGGGTCAGGCGGGTGAGCGCGACCGGATCCTTCTCGTAGAGCTCCATGATGTGCTCGTCCCAGGCCGGGTTGTTGAAGCCGCAGCGCTCGCCCTGGATCTGGTGTGACAGCCCGCCGGTGGCGACGATCACCACGTCGATGTCTTCCGGATAGCTCTCGATGGCGTCACGCAGGGCCTGGCCCAGGGCGAAGCAACGCTTGTTGCTCGGCACCGGGAACTGCAGCACGCCCATCTGCAGCGGCACGATCGGATAGGTCCAGTCCGGTTCGTGGTCCATCAGGACCGACATCGGCGAGAAGCAGCCGTGGTCCAGAGACTTGTTCTGGAAGAACGACATGTCGAAATCGGCGGCCATCAACTGGCGGCCGATGTGGCGCGCCAGCGGGCCGTGCGCCTTGGCCGGCGGCAGGTTGCGCGGGCCGCCGCCCTCGTCGGCCACGGCGTACTCGTCGCCGATCCCCAGGCACGAAGGGGGAGTAGTGATCGAAGAAGAACGAGGTGACGTGGTCGTTGTAGATCACGAACAGGGCGTCGGGCTTCTTCTCGTCCAGCCAGGCCCGGATCGGCTCAAAGCCCTCGAAGATCGGCTTCCACACCGGATCGGCCTGCTTGTTGGCGTCGTAGGCGAAGCCGATGGTGGGCGTGTGCGATGTGGCGATGCCGCCGACGATGCGGGCCATGGCGATTTCCTTTGTCCTCGAAGGTCAGAAGGGCGGTAGCAACCCGGGCCTTCTCGCGCAATCCCGCACGCCGGCATTGACACGGGTCAAGGCGCGCGAGGCCTCAGGCCGCCGAGCGCGCCTTGTCCCGCGACGAGGACGCGGCGTCCGCCCGCTCGTTGTCCACCATGTAGTCGCGGGTCATGGGCAGGGCGTCGACCTTCTTGGCGAGCTGCATCTGGAAGTTCATGTGGTCGCCATAGCGGAAGGCGATCTCCGCGCCCGCCAGATAGAACTCCCACATCCGGCAGAAGCGCTCGTCGTAGATCTCGGCGATCGCCGCGCGCTCCTTCATGAACCGCTCGCCCCAGGCCTTCAGCGTCTCGGCGTAGTGCAGACGCAGCACCTCGATGTCGGTGACCCACATGCCGGTCTTCTCCACCGCCGCCAGGGTCTCGGACAGGGCCGGGATGTAGCCGCCCGGGAAGATGTACTTGGCGATCCAGCGATCGGTCAGGCCCGGCGGGCTGGTCCGGCCGATGGAATGGACCACGGCGACCCCGTCCGGCGTCAGAAGGTCGCGCACCGCCTCGAAATAGGCCTCGAAGTTCGGGGCGCCCACATGCTCGAACATCCCCACCGAGACGATCCGGTCGAAGGGGCCCTGCACGTCGCGGAAGTCTATCAGGCTGAATTTGGCCCGATCCGCCAGACCCGCTTCCTGGGCGCGGCGTTGGGCCACCGCCAGCTGTTCCTCGGACAGGGTGATGCCCTGAACCTGCACGCCGTGGCGGCCGGCCAGCTCCAGGCCCAGGCCCCCCCAGCCGCAGCCGACGTCCAGCACCTTCATCCCCGGCTCGAGCTTGAGCTTGGACGCCAAGTGCGCCCGCTTGGCCGTCTGCGCCTCCTCCAGCGACATGTCCGGCCGCGCGAAGTAGGCGCAGGAGTACTGCATGTCCGCGTCCAGGAAGCGCCGATAGAGGTCGTAGGACAGGTCGTAATGGTGCGCGACGTTGGCCTTGGCGCGATCGCGGTCGTTCCACTGCTGCACCCGCCGGCGCACGTCCCGGACCGCCCGTCCCAGCGGCCCCGCCTTCTTGGCCTTGGGCCGGTACTTTCGGTTGCGCCCGACAAGGTCCAGCAGGCCCCAGATGTCGCCTTCGTCGATCTCGATCTCGCCGTCCATGAAGGACTCGCCCAGACCGAGCGAAGGATTGCTGACCAGCCGTCGGACCGCCGCCGAGCTGATGCGCATGCCGATCAGCGGGCCCGTCCCGTCCCCGTAGGTCTCGATCCGCCCGTTAGGATGGCGCACCCGCAGGCGCCCGACCTTGATGATCCCCTGCATAAACGCGTGGAGCATGTACCGACCCCCTCTGCGCCACATCGCCCAGCCCCGGCGGACGATCCCCGAATTTCACCGCTTTGTCGCAAACGGTTCAAGTGTCTTGGCAAATCAAACTACAATCTCAGGCGTTAAACCTCGGCGCCGAGGCCTACGGGACACGCCACCCCGACCCCCGCCAATCCGCAGTACCCGGCGGGATTCTTGGCCAGATACTGCTGGTGATAGGCCTCCGCGAAATAGAACGGGCCGGCCGGCGCGATCTCGGTGGTGATCGGCCCCAGCCCCCGCGCCGCCAGCGCCTCGCCATAGGCGACCTTGGACGCCTCCGCCGCGCGCGCCTGATCCTCGTCGTAGGTGTAGATGGCCGAGCGATACTGGGTGCCGACGTCGCCGCCCTGGCGCATGCCCTGGGTGGGGTCGTGGTTCTCCCAGAAGGCCTTGAGCAGAGCCTCGTAGGAGGTCTTGGCCGGATCGTAGACCACCAGCACCACTTCCGCCTGGCCGGTGCGGCCTGAGCAGACCTCCTCATAGGTCGGGTTGGGCGTCGCCCCGCCGGCATAGCCCACCGCCGTGACGATCACCCCCGGCAGGGTCCAGAACAGCCGCTCCGCCCCCCAGAAGCAGCCCAGGGCGAACTGGGCCAGCCGCGCGCCTTCCGGATACGGGCCCTTCAACGGAAAGCCATTCACGAAGTGGGATTCGGCGGTTGGGATCGGCTCGGGCCGGCCTGGCAGCGCCTGCCCGGCGCCGGGAATGGAAAGCTTGTCTGCGAACAGGGCCATGGCGAACGCGTCCTCCGCTGGGTCTTCTCCCAAGATAGGTTCTGATGCGCGCCGCGCCTACAGGGGGCGGCCATCCATCCGCACGGCTTGCCTGCCCTGCCACGCACCTGATATTGCGCGCCCTCCAAAGCGGCCGGCGAGGCCGCCGCTGTGGGGTGAGGTGGCCGAGTGGTTGAAGGCGCACGCTTGGAAAGCGTGTTTACGGGAAACCGTAACGAGGGTTCGAATCCCTCTCTCACCGCCACCGACCCGACGAGTTAAGTCTCATATCGACTCCTGTGGCCACACCCTCCGGCTGAGTCCTCGACTTTCCCTCAATTTAGCGCACCGTAACCGCACCTTCCTCCCCGAAGGCCGGCCCCTATGGGGCTATTTGGGCGGCCCGGTCTCAGGGCGTCCGCGATCCAGTGCGGTTGCCGTGGCAGCCCATGCAGCGGGTCTGGAAGACCGCGAAACCAGTCTCGGTTCCGGCGGACGAGGGCGCCGTCGGATGGGCCTCTTGAGTACGCGCTGCGCCGAACCAGGCCGCAAGGCTGAGGGCGACCGCCGCGCCGGCCGCGAAACGCCATTTCATACTACAACCTCCCAACCGCAGATCTTCGTCCGCGCTCGTCCAGCAGTGCACAGGGGGCTGTGAAGCTCAAGCAGCCAATGTCGACCTGATCGTCGGTGGAGACTAGGCAGAGCGGTCTCTCCTGCCCTGAGGCCTACGGAACTTTTGAACGCGCCGCGTTGCGGATGATCTCCGCACCGTCTTCGGCCGTGAGCCAGCCCTGCGCCTCAAGCGCCGCGGCGCTCTGTCGGACCTTGGCGACGTAGATGGCGCTGGTGGGATACAGCCGCCGCAACTCGGCCTCGCCGAACGGATATTTGTACCCCTGGAATATGCAGACGAATGGGCCTGACTTCGCCCCGACCCAGCGAGCGGTCGGCACGTCGACGGCCGGGCTGCGACGCCGCCCCTGGCGTTGCCGAGCTGATCGGTATGAAGCCGGTGTCCGGATGGAACGGGATGTCCGTCCTCTGACTTCGCAAGCGGCCGCCATGCCGAGCTGGGACGCCCGCGCCTGACCCACCGGTCAAGGCTCCGCCAGGCTGCATCGAAGACATAGCGGTTCGGGAAGTCGGTCGGCTGCACGCCCCCCGGCCGGCAGGCCTTCTCTGCTTCGGTGTTGTCGCGCATCCCGGCCCGAGCCATGTCCAGGTCGTCGCGCGAATGACCGGCTCTCCCAGGGATCCACATGCGGCGCGCCTGCGATTTCATAACGGCGGTACTTGTCGACGGCCGTATCCGCGTCCGGCCGGCGGGTCTCGAGGTTGGTCCCCATGTCCCCCTGGGTGAAGACCTCGATCACCGGCACGCCGGCCGCGGGCGTGATCAGTCGCGGATCACCCGCCACGAGGTCCTTGCTGCACTGGTTCAGCGGGACCTGCCAGGGTGGGCTGCCGCTGTACATGAAGCCGTCGTAGAGGTGGCCGCCCCCCGGCGGGAGCGCGAACCGTGCGCGTAAATACGGTCGCATAGGTCCGAGCATAGCCAGCGGTCTGCGACTGGCCGGTCATGTAAAGGCGCTTGACCGGCCAGGGGATCGGGTTGGAACGCGAGCGCGTCTTCAGCGACTCGCCGATGTCTGGCTGAGCATGTCCCAGGCTAGGCCGGTCTCGTCGGCTGTGGTGGTCGGCCGCGACCAAGCGTTGATATCCGCCGAGGCGCAAGCCGGCTTGGCGAACGGGCTTGGCATGGAGACGGCGGCATACCGCTTTGGGTCGAACCGCTTCAGCGCCGCGATGGTGTTGGGCTTGATGGTGACGCCGACCCAGGCGTAGCCGTCGGCGATCAGCTGCCGATAGGACTCGGCCCACATGATCGGGAGATCCACGTCCTCGGATGGATTGAGCGGCTCGACGATCACCGTTCCGTTGAACCGCCGCGGGTCCTTGGGCCGGCGCACCAGGATGCGGGTGACATACGGGCCCTCGGCGAGGACTGTCGGCTTCGCCTTGTCGCCCCAATCGAACACGCGCGCCCGACCGTTCACCAGATACTCCTGCTCGACATAGCCACCGTCGGCTGCAGGTCCAGGGGGACCTTCTGATGTTCGGCGGCCGAGAACGGGTGCGATCGCGGCGTCACCGCCAAGGGTCGGATAACGGTTGCGAAAACGCTCGCCGCCTCTGACACCGGAATGCTCGCGCCCATAGCGCTGATGGCGAGAACGGATAGCCCGGAAGCACGTCGTGATTTTCACCGCCACCCTCCCCGGCTAATTGGCCCCGTCGCAGTGGGCCGCTCAGTCGCCTGTCTGTCGTCCTTGAATTGCTCGACCAGGCCGCTCGTGGGCCGGGCGAGCAGCCCAACACCGGTTCCAACCGCGACGCAGGTCGCACCGAACTCCAGATGGCGGCTGGCGCAGGCTTCGTTCCCATAGAATGCAAAGAGCTGCGATGCGCCGGATGCTCCGCGAGACCCTTGATGCGCTCACCGTCTATGTAGACCTCGCGCCCGTCGTTCAGTCTCTCAACGCACTCAGCGCCGATGTAGGGACGCCCCTTGTCGGCGATGACGTCTTGCGAGCGCATGCGGAATCTGCGGAGGCTGACGACGGCGACCGTCTCCTGGCACACTGCACCGGCTTGCAGGGCGTGTCTGTCCCCAACGTTACGGACGACGGGTCCGTCGCCCGGGGCCCGGGTTCGCTAGGGTGGATGGGCGACGTCAAGACCGATCTGGAGCTCGCTCCGACGATCGATCTCGCCTGCAATGTCCGCAGCGGCGGCGTGGTCTCCACACTGATTGGCCAAGGGCACGTCGGGACAAACGTGTCGCATATGGAGGGGACAGACACCGCCTAGCCAAACTCTACTATGCGTTCAGCGAGCTCCTTTTTAATATCGCCGCGACGAATTCGGGAGGGCCTGCTGATGAGGTCGCTGGTCGTAATTGCCGTTGTCAGCCTGTTGCTCGGCGCTGCATCCGCGGAAGCCGCGCGCGCCGATGATCCGGTCGTCCGCGTCGGCCCCGAGGTCGTGCGCGGCCGGCACGATATGGTCGCGGGGGTCGATCGCTTTCTCGGCATTCCCTACGCCGCACCTCCCGTCGGAGCGCTGCGCTGGCGCGAGCCGCAGCCGCTGGCGCTCAAGACCGGAACGATCGACGCCGGAGCCTATGCGCCGAGTTGCGTCCAGGTGATGCGGCCAGGAGTTAGCGTCCTGTTCCCGGAGATCCCGAACGAACGGTACAGCGAAGATTGCCTCTACCTGAACGTCTGGAAACCCGCCGGCAAGCCGGCGAAGCCGATGCCAGTCATCGTCTGGCTCCACGGCGGCGGCTTCATGGAAGGTTCCGGATCCAGTCCGTTGAACTCAGGGGGCCGACTTGGCGCGTAAGGGTGTCGTCGTCGTCACCCTCAACTATCGTCTCGGGGCCGCTCGGCTTCCTCGTTCTTCCCGAGCTTGCCGCGGAATTTCCTCACCACGTTTCGGGCAACTACGGTCTGCTGGATCAGATCGCCGCTCTGAAGTGGGTGCATGCCAACATCGGTGCATTCGGAGGCGATCCCGGCAAGGTCACGATCATCGGCTGGTCCGCGGGCAGCGCGTCGGTTAATGCTCTCCAGGCCACGCCATTGGCCCGAGGATTGTTCCAGCGGGCGATCGGGCACAGCGGCGCGGACATGAATCCCGGCCGCAGGGATCTGGCGTCTACGGACCGTGGCGCAGGCCAACCAATACGGGCGCGACTACATGAAGCTCTTCGGGCGAAATCGCTCGCAGACATGCGCGCCATCCCGGCCCAGAAGCTTGCCGATGCGCCGCCGAAATTCTGGATTATGGAAAATGACGGCTACGTCTTTCCTGGCGAGATTTACGACATCTTCGCGGCGGGGAAGCAGACCAAGGTCCCGTTGATGGCCGGTGCTTCGGCAGACGAATGGACCGTTCTCGGCCCCGACCAAGGCTGGATCCACCCCCAGACACCGGCCGAGTCCGCGGAGGCGATACGGCTTTACGGCCCGCCAGACGCCCCCAATGGCCACGCTATGTCAGATGCTGTCCTGTGGCAGGCGCGAACATGGGTGCGGCTGAACGCCAAATCGGGCGTCAGAAAATCCTTCCTATGGTTCAACACCCATGCACCGCCCGCGCCGCGCCGTGCGGACGGTGTGGCGATGGGGGCCTATCACGGCTCGGAGCTGCCGTTCGTGTTCCGCACCCAGCACCTCATCAACTTCCCCTGGACCGCGCAGGAACGGAAACTGAGCGAGACGCTATCCGACTATTGGGTGAACTTCGCCCGAACCGGCGATCCGAACGGGCCCGGCCTGCCGAAATGGCCGACCTACAGCGACGACAAGGTCATGGAGCTGTCGCTGACGCCGCATGCCGCTCCGCTTCCCCGTGCGGAGAGTCCTCCACTTCCTCGACGCGATCTTCGCCCGCCAACGTGCCGAAGGCGGAGACAATCTGAAGCACTGACCTGCTCGGATGGCCGCACCTTCCCATGCGGACAGAAGGGCGTGCGAGCGCCGGCGACTATCTCATCGGCGCCGCACATGTAGCATTGATCAACAGTGCCTGAACCGTTGGACGGTTTGTGGATATGAACTAGGCGGACTTTAGCGCGCGTGCCGGATCGACGCGGTAGGCGATGAAGCTCGGCAATATCGAGGCCGCCAGAGCGATCACGGGCGCGCCAGCGACGGCCACGATCTCCAGCATGCCCGCTCGCGGTGGAACGAGGGCTGGGCCGCCGTGACGCGCCAGGGCGGCGGCTGTGGCGGTGACCGCAAACCGGGCCAATCCCACGCCGGCGATGCCGCTGAGCGCACCGAGCAGCAGGCCCTCGCCGGCCACAAGTTTAACCAAGAGGCTGGGATGAGCTCCAAGTGTCCGCAATAGCGCGAGCTCTCTTTGGCGCTGATTCACCGCTCCGAACATCGCCAGGAAGAACCCCAGGGCCGAAATGGCGAGCAGCCCGACGCCGAAGGCCCGCAGAATTTCCGCTCCGGCCCCCAGCAGCCGATTCAGCCGCGCAAGCTCGATCGCCGGTACGGCCGCCTGGAGGTTCGGCATGGCGCGCACTAGCTGCGGCATGACAACCGCCCCCATCGCGGAGCGATAATGCACCAGCAGAGACGTGACCTCCAATGGCTTGGAAGGGTCGGTCTCGTCGGCGTGGACGCGCCAAACGCTGGCGGTGTCGGTCAAGACCAGCCGGTCGATGACCGCGCCTGTCGGCTTCAGCACGCCGACAACTCTGTAAGGGGTCTTGGCGTGACGTTCCCCGCCAGGGGCAAGGCCGTGCTCACCAACGAAGGTCTGCCCGATCTTCAGCCCCAGCTTGCGAAACGCCTGGTCACCCAACACGGCTTCCATCGGGCCGGCCCAACGCCCGCGCGCGAGGGTGGCGCCGTACAGCTTCGCGTAGTCGGGCGATGTGCCGACAATCCTCAGGCCCCCAACATTGTCGCCGATCGACACCGGGGCCGACAGCCCGACCAGGGGGCTGTGGGCGAGCTGGTCTGCCTGGGCCAAGGTGATGTTGCCGGTGGGTGTGTCGATCTGGAACAGGCTTGAAAGGATGAGCTGCAAAGGGCTGCCCTTGGCGCCCACGACAAGGTTCACCTGCCCAATATCTCGGTTGAACCGGTCGTCCATGGACTGCTGCAACAGCAGCAGACTGGCTACGACTCCTACGCCCAGCGCGAGCGTCAGCAGGTGAAAGCTCCAGGTCAGGGGCCGACGGCGAATGTAGGAAAAGATCAGCGTCGCCATGTTCATTGCATCGGCTCCACCAACGTCTGGGAGGGGAAAATCGACCTTAAGCGATCGTCATGCGTAGCGATCACCAGCGCCGCGCCGGTTTCGGCCGCCGCCTGCCCGAGTAAAGTGGCCACGACACGGCAGGACTCAGCGTCGAGACTGGCGGTCGGCTCGTCCGCCAGAATGAGCTTCGGGCGCATCAGCATCGCCCTGGCGATCGCGACGCGCTGCGCCTGTCCCCGGCTCAGGCGCTCCGCCGGCCGCCGGGCCACCGCGCCCAGGCCCAAGGCCTCGAGCAGCGACAGCGCCCGTTTGCGATCCTGGTGAGCGGACGCCGCGAAAGGCGCCAGCAGGAGGTTTTGCAGGGCTGAGAGCCCGGGGATCAGGTTCAACTCCTGAAACACGAACCCAATGTTGAGGCCCCGAAACCGATCCCGCTTCGCCGCAGAGAGCTGGTTCAGGTCGACCCCGTCTATGTCGATCCGTCCGGAGATCACCTCCGCCAGTCCGGCCATGGCGAGCAGCAGCGTGGTCTTGCCAGATCCAGACGCTCCGAGGAGCAGGTTCACCTCTCCCCCCGAAACGGAGAGTGACGGCAAACCGACTACCGGTTTGCCGTCATACCCCGCGATAAGACCGTCAACTCGCAACATGCCGTCTCACAAATAAATCGAGCCGGCCTCGCCCCCCTCCCCTGGGGCGCGCCAGGGACCTAAGACTTAAGGATGGGCGGGAACGGGATGGTCGGCGCTGTAGACCACCTTGCCGTTGATGATGGTCATCATCACCTTGGTGTCGTGCACGGTGGTGATCGGGACCTCGAAGATGTTCCGATCAATCACCGCCAAGTCGGCCAGCTTGCCGAGCTCGATGGTGCCCAACCGATCCGCAGCATACTGCTGACGGGCGCCGTTGAGGGTGAAGATATCCACGGCCTGCTTCAAGGTGATCCGCTCCTGGGCGCCCAAGGCCTCACCGCCGCCGCCAGGAACCTGGCGCGTCACCAGGGTCTCGATGGCGAGCCAGGGGTTCACCGAGGGAACGACCGCCCAGTCCGAGCCGATCACTACAAAATCGCCTGCGTCGAGGGCGTCCTTGATCGGAATCCAGCGCTTCATACGCTCTTCGCCGACGGCCTTGCGGATGTCCTCGGTAATCGGAGAATCGTACCAGATGTAGGGTGAGAATTCGAAGACGGCGCCGATGCCGCGCGCCCGCTTGATGTCATCCATCTGCACGAAGCTGTTGTGAGCGACGTCGTGGAGCAGGCCGGAGAATCCGTGCGCCTTTCGGGCTGCGGCGATGGCGTCCAGACCCTCGCGCACCGCAGCGTCGCCAGCGGCGTGCATCTTCAAGGCTGAGCGCCTTGGCGGTGTCGTTGATGGATGCAGTGATGGGGTCCACGGGTTCGCTCCGTTCACGGGTGAATGAGCGAAAGCTGGCGCGTTCAGGGGCACTTGTTCAGCGGGTAGGAAAAAGAAAACCTTGCCCGTCCAGAGCGTTGCGACCTTCCCCTCCGCCAGCCCGAGCCGGGGCGCGCTGGCCCACTACACCGCACGACCTCAGGGATGGTTGCAGCCAACCTAGGGGAAGGTTGTCGACGAACGCTCCCCCGGGGTTGGCGCAAACCCTCCGGCCGCTTCAGAATGGAATCTCGTCATCGAGGTCCGGTCGGGAGGGATGCTAGTCGGCGCTTGCGACCCCAGAAGCACGGCAAGGCCGCCAACACAAAAGCCCCCGGCTCGCGCCGGGGGGTCTCGTTCATTCAACGGGCTGAAATTACCTGCTGACGTCGAGGCGGGCTCCCGCGCGGAAAGCGCCGCCGGGACCGGGACCGACAGTGCTGACGCCGGCGCCGGGCCTGCCGATGGAAACGGTCTTGCCGGCCTCGTTGTCGACCACCAGCTTGGCCCACAGCGTGTCGCCATCCTTGAAGTAGGAGGTGTCATCGGCGGCGCGCAGCGCGTCCAGGCTGGTTTGCTGCGCGCCCCCGGCGGCGGTGGTGAAGCCGGGAAGTTCGAAGATCACCGACGAGCCGTCGTCCATTTCGTTCAGGGTGAGGGACAGGGATTTCCTGGCGGTCTCCACCCTCACCTCCGCGCCGCTGTGGATCGTGGTCTGGCCGGTGTATTCCCACCGCCTGCCGTTACGGCTGAGCATGACCGGGTCGGTAATCGGGCCATTGCCGAAGCCGAAGCCGAAATCGTCGCCGACGCTGAAATGACCGAAGTCGCCCTTGCAGATGGCCGCGCCCCAGCTCGGCTTGATCGTGCAGGCCTGTTCATCGTCGGCGATGCCGTTGTCGATGACGATGTAGGAATTGGGGACGCCGCCGACCGAGCCGTCCTTGTCGTGGATCGCCGCGCCCCGCCAGGCGTTGTTCCTTCCGTAATCCGAGGCCCATCTGCGCACGATCGGCGGGAACTCGACCGGCCTGGAGTTGATGAACTTCGCGCCCTCGACCGAGTTCTCGGTGCTCATCCCGAAGCTGGTGTACATCAGGTAGGAGATCGCCGCCGCGCTGCGCGTGGCGTTGGGCTCGAAGTTCACGAAGGTGGTGTTCACCACGTCATGGCGCAGATCGTAGAACTCGTAGCCATGGATCGGGAAATCCGGGATGCCGTTCGGCCGGGTGCGGCCGTAAGCCTTTTCCGCCGGCGTCCGGGGATTGCCGATGTTGTCGCTTTCGCCCACGAACAGCGAATCCACCACCCGTGACGTGTAAGGCGTTCGGCCCACCAAGGCGGCCGCATGGGTGAAGCCGACCGCGTTGTCGGCCACCCGCAGGTTCTTGAACAGGTCCAGTTCGCCGCGGGCCCAGACGCCGCCGTGCCGGTTCTTGTAGCTGGTGAAGTCATCGAACTCCGAAACCAGCATCTTGCTGTTCGTGTCGGTCGGATCGGCGTAGGCGACATGGTAATTGCTGCCCCCGACGCTGAACGTGCCGTCCTGATTGGGGCCGCGGTCGAACATGAAGCCGTCGAAGTTCGAATGGGCGGTGTTGCCCTTGAACTCACGCACCCGCATCCGGCGTGGCCAGTAGTTGTCATCGTGATGCAATCCCGTCGGATGCACCGGTAAGTGCGTACCAGAAGCCGGTCGCCTCGGACCCCGCGGCCACGTTGTCGATGTAGGTGTTGTCCGGGTTGGTGATCCAGAAACTCGAAGCCGTGTTGTCCGACGGGATCAGGATGTTCTTGGCGCGTTGGCCGGCCGCGCCCGAGCCCGGTCCGCCTCCCTCACCCTCCGGGCCGAGATTGGTCGGCTCGCACGGTTTCCCGTCGGGATGGCACTTGGTCAGGATCGCCAGGTTGTGGATGAACTGGTTGCCGTGCTCCACGGCGTCTTCCAGGAAGAAGCAGTGGCCCACGTTGTTGTAGGTCACGTTGTCCTGCACCCGCACGTCATTGGTGCCGTGCACCGTCACGCAGCGGCTGTAGGTGTCGTGGATCGACGAGTTCTGGATGTATTGCCCCGGGGCGTCGCCGAGCAGGTGCCAGTGGATCGGGTACCGGGCCAGGTGCATGTACTGGCCCATGTGATACAGCTCGACGCCCGAGACGTACATTTTCGACCCGGCCATCGCCATGATGTGCCCGCCGAAATAGGTCTTCTCGGAATCGTCCGAAGCCTGGATCTTGATGTTCCGCGTCAGCATGCCGACTTCGCCGCGCTCGTCGACGCCGAAGGTGACTTGGCCGAAATGCATGTACTTCAGCGGCTTATCGAGCGTGATCGCGTTGCCGCTGATGGCGGCGATGGTGCGCTCCTCGGCCTGGTGAGGATCATAATCGGTTGAGGCGAGGACGATCACGTCGCCCTTGCGCCAGCCGGCGGCGTTGAGGACCTCGATCCTGGCGCTGCCGGCCTTGGCTGTCGCCGCCAGCTTGGTCCAGCTGTTCGTGCGGTCGCCGTGCAGGCTCAGGGTTCCGCCCAGCATCATGATGCCGCGGTCGCCCATGGTGTTGATGTCTTCATTGGGAACGACGTCGGTCAGCGTGATCGTCGCCTTGCGCACGTAGGGTTTGGCCTCGCTGCCGATGTCCAGCTCGCCGCCCGCCAGATAGATCCAGTCGGTTGTCAGCGCGAGATCGCGTTTGTCCGAAAAGCTGAGCTTGCCGTTGATCGTCAGACTGCGCAGCCATGGCGGACTGACGTCGAGGACAATGTCCTTGTCCCGGGCGATCGTCACCGCGTCGCCTTCGCGAGGCACCTTGCCGTCGGGCCAGGACGCAGGGTCGGACCAGCGCGACTGGACGGCCGCCGAAGATGGCGCCTCTGCCTGCGCGCCCATGTCCCTGTGCGCGTGCGTTTCCTGAGCGCCAGCTCCAGTCCCTATGCCAAGCAAGAGGCACGCAGGAAGCAGCCATAAAACAAGAGACAGGCGTGATTGCGTGCGCATGGCGTGGTCCCTCCCCATTCGGGGACTGCAAGCCCCGCATTTATTGTGGGCATAGCTAACAGCAAAAGACGCCGATTGGCCAAGCGGTGCGATGTCAGGTTTCCGGAGCGGTCCTAAGGTCCGCTAATGGCGCAAAGCGGACCCTGACGCGATCAAGCGTTCCCATGTTGCGCCGCGTTTGCCCCTAAGGCGGATTGTCGGAACCTCACAGGTGTTTCGCATCTCAACCGGACTGTACGGCCCCAAACCAGCGACATGTTGGCGTTAGCCCGACAGCGCCGCCTACCCCAAGCCCGCGATCCAGTCCTCGTAGAGTCGATCGCCAACCAGGGGATCGAGGGAGGAGCGGTCGCGGCGAACGGCCAGATTGGAAGCCATGCGAGCCTCTGAAGGCGCGCAACCGAAACGCGCCCGAAAGGCGCGGGTGAAGTTGGCGGGACTCGAAAAGCCCCAGCGGTAGCCGATCTCAGCGACACTCAAGTGTTGGGTGCGCACGGCCCTGAGGTCGGCAAGGCACCTGCGCAGGCGCAATTCCCGGATGTGGCCCGCGACGCCTCCATCGAAGTTGAACAGGGTGTAGAGCGCGCTGCGGGACAATCCCAAGGCGGCCGCGACCCCGCCGGGCGTGAGCGACGGCGAGGCCAGTTGCTCGCGGATATAGAGCCGCGCCTTGAGTTGCAGCGCCCGGCTGCGGGGATCGCTGAGCTGATCCAACCGTTCAGCCACGCCATTGAAGCCCGCGGCCAGCAATTCGAGAAGGGCCTCGGCGGCCACGCGGGCCTCTGCCGGGCTGAGCCGCGGCGCGGCCTCGAACAGGTCGGCCAGATATCCCGCGACCAGAGGGCCTATGCCTGAGGGCGACAGGGACTCGCCATGGATGGCGTCCGGATGGATCAACCTCGGAGCAAGCCTTGCGCGGGGCGCGAGGACGGTGATGATGTCGAAGTCGGTGTTGATGCTGTCGAGGACATCGCCACAGTCGAAGGCGATCACCGTACCCGCGCCCGCCGATATCAACTTTCCCCGGCGGTTCATCTCGACCCCGCCCGCGACGAACAGCTAAATCATGTAGTGGTCGATGGAATCTCCGGAGATTTTGCGTTCCGGCCGATCGAACTTCTGCCGGCCGGCGCGAGGCCGCGACAGCATGAGGTCGTCCAGTAGATAGCTTTCCACGCGCCCGCTGAAATTTTCACCGGCGTCGCCAGCTAGGAGCGAGGATTCCAGAAACACGCCAACGCTCTCGCGCCAAGCCGAGAACCGTTGCGCCGGGTCGAGGTTGTCGGTGTGAAACAGGGAAGCAGGCAAGCCCGGGCGTTGCTGACGGATGAACGCGCCCGACAGCCCGGCCTCATCATGGCGACCGCTCTCCGACGACAAATCCCCCCCTTCCTGGTCGCCGCGTCTGGCGCCCAGGCCTTACAACTATGAGTATGGATTAAGCCTAACAATTTGTCACGAATCGGGCGGTCGTCGCAACTCAATTGCCCGAAGTCGCACATCCCCCAAACTCGCCGCCAACCTCGCACAGGGGATCCGTCGGGGCTGGGTCGGGAGGCTCGCTCGACGTCCCTTGCGAGCCGGGCGGAACTCCAAACGGACCGCCTACATCTTGCGAGCCAGGCGGCGCGTCAGGCTGACCGCTTACATACAGCGTCTGTTGAATGTTCACGGTGTTTTGGGCGACGACGGTGAGCAGACCGTCCAGGCGCGTCGTGATCACGTAATTCGTCGCCGATCCGCCGAGGGAGGTGATCGGATAGGTTCCCGGCGCCGCCGCGGTCGTGGCGGGCGTCAGGAACGTCAGGCCGGTCACCACCGAAGGCGTATCGCCCGCGACTAGTCCGATGATGTCGGCGCTGAAAGCGGGGTTGTCCACAAGCTCGTTGCGCGAGGCGTCGTTGACCTGCACCGTCAGGGCCTTGGGCGTGATGGTCCCGATGTCGCCGGAGGCGGTGGCGGAGGCCAGGGTGTAATTGCCGGCCGCGGCGCCCGAGATGGCGAGGCCCGTGACCGTCACGGTCTTGGCCGAGCCCACGTTCGGATCGGCATAGAGGCCGGACGCGGGGTCGTTCAGCGCCACCGCATCGCTCCCGATGATCCCCGCCAGGCTGTAGTTGGAGCCGGTGAGGGCCGCCGTCAGGCCGCCGTCATAAACCTTGGTCGTCGTCCCCGTCAGCGACACCGTCAGCGACGCCGTAAGGGCCTTGGGCGTGATGGTCCCGATGTCGCCGGAGGCGGTGGCTGAGGCCAGGGTGTAATTGCCCGCCGCGGCGCCCGAGAGGGCGAGGCCCGTGACCGTCACGGTCTTGGCCGAGCCCACGTTCGGATCGCCGTAGAGGCCGGACGCGGGGTCGTTCAGCGCCACCGCATCGCTCCCGACGATCCCCGCCAGGCTATAGTTGGACCCGGTGAGGGCCGCCGTCAGGCCGCCGTCATAGACCTTGGTCGTCGACCCCGTCAGCGACGCCGTCAGGGCCTTGGGCGTGACCGTCAACCGTCCGTCATCCTGGGTGGTGACGGTGTAGCCGGCCGGCGCGGTCAGTCCGGTGGCGGAGACCGAGATGACGTAGGGCCCGCCAGCGACCCCGGCGCTGGCCGCCGCGCCTGTCGAGGTCACCGTCGGAGCACCCGAAACCGTGTCGGCGAAGACCCCGGCCACGGACTGAAGGCCGCTGACCGCATAGTCGCCGGCGATGTTGGCGGAATAGTCCTGGCCGTAGGTCTTGGTCGCGTCGGTAGAGGCGACGTTCACGACCAGCGTCGGAGTCTCGGCGAAGATGTACCTGGGTCCGGTTCCGGCCACGGCCGACGAATCCAGGGTCGCCAGGGTCTGGCCCCAGACGGCGCCGTTGTGGCTGTCCAGCCCGCCGAAGCTGTCGCCCGCGACATTGGCCGAATAGACCAGCCAGCGCCCCGTCCCCGACGTGCTCACCGCCGATGCGCCGGCGTCATTGGTGAAGGCGCCGGTGGTCGACAGCACCGCATCGGTGTTGATCGAGGGCGTGATTGATCCGCCCGCGCCGATATGGAGCGCATCGCCCCCCTCGATGCGAACGCCCGCCGCGCTGACCGGAGCGGCGATGGTGACACCTCCGCCGCTCAAGCCGGTGTTGGCCTGGACCGTCAGGCCGCCGCCGCCGTCGATCGCGGCGTCGATCTCCACGCTGCCATAGGCGGACAGTGTCAGTGCGCTCCCCGGCGCCCAACTGATCGGCGCCAGGACGGTGATGTCCGATCCGGAATAGTTCTCGTTGGTGGTGGTGGTGGCGGCGGAGCCGGTGCTCGTGCCAGAGCCGGTGCCAGAGCCTGTGGTGCCAGAGCCTGTGGTGCCAGAGCCTGTGGTGCCAGAGCCTGTGGTGCCAGAGCCGATGGTAGTGCTACCAGAGCCGGTGCTCGTGCCAGAGCCGGTGCCAGAGCCAGTGGTGCCGCTGATGCTGGAGCCGGTGCTGGAGCCGGTGCTTGAGCCGGTGGTGCCGCCGATGCTGGAGCCGGTGCTTGAGCCGGTGCAGGAGCCGGTGCAGGTGGTGGCGCCAGAGCTGCCGTCCGTGGTGACGGTGACGTTGGTGGTGGCCAGCTGGGCGACCAGTTCGTCGACATTGAGGTGGGATGCGTCGGTGGCGTCCTGCGAAATGGTCACCCCGTCCGGATCGAGCAGCCAATCGCCGAAGCCGCCATTGGCGTCGCGCGTATCGACCCGCCCGCCGGCCACATCGAGGCGGTGTCCCGAGGTCTCGACAAAGCCGCCCTTGCCCTGCGCGCCCTGACCGCGGGCCAGGATCAGGCCGGCGAAGCGGGTGTCGTTCGAGATGAGCGAGGCGGCGCCCCGTCGCCGGCCGCCGTCGCCGACACGTCCAGCACGGTCCCGCTGGTCACATCGAGAGACGCCGCGGTCCAGCCGCCGACCCGGATACGGCCGCCACCGCGCGCGCCGGCCGCGGTCAAATGGGCGTCCGAGAGCACGATCCCGCCGTCGCCCGAGATCTCGATCCGCCCGCCCGCGCCGCTGGCCGAGGCGGCGTCCAGGAGTCCGCTGACCTGGGTCGTCGCCGCGCCGCCATCCAGGACGATGCTTCCCCCGTCGGCGCCCGCGGCGGTTGCGGTGACGATATCTCCGGTGGACACCACGCCGGTGGTCAGGGCCGCCGCCGCCCGTGCCGAAATCAGAACCTGCGCGCCCTCGATGCGGCCGGAATTGGTGATGGCGGCGAGGCTCCCGTCCGGGCCGAGGCTGGCGAGCGCCCCGCCTTCCAGCGGAAACGAGATCAGCCCGTCGCCCGTGAAATCGAGGGTGAACAGGGTCTCGTCGCCGAGCACGACCTTGTCCAACGTCGCGCGCAGGACTCCGGAATTGTTGACGGCGCCCGCCAGCAAGCCGATCTCGCCGCTGTTCGCGGTGATGGTTCCCTGGTTGACGATCCGCCCCCGGCCGCCTGAGAAGTTCGCCTTGCCTGCCATGATGTCGGCGTTGCTGGCGTCGCGGGTCGTGGCGATGAAGGCCCCCGTGTTGATCCGCGCGCCGTTCCCGAACAGGAATCCGTCGCCGTTGATCAGCACCACCCGGCCATTGGCGTTCAGATCGCCCAGGATGGTCGAGGGCGCGTGGCCGCCGATGCGGTTCACCGCGGTCGCCGAAGTTCCCGGCTGGACGAAGGTGACGCTCTCGCCCCGCGCGATGTTGAACGCGGTCCAGTCGATGACGGCGATGTGCGAGGTCTGATCGATGCGGGTCGCGGGCCCGGACGTGGTGATCTGCGCCGCGCCGGCCACTACGGTTCCGCCCTGCGGTCCCTGCGCGCGGGCATGGGCGTGGAGAAGGACGGCGAGCGCCGTTCCCGTCAGCAGGCGCAGGCGAGCCTTGCGCATCTAGAACCCCTTCGAGATGGAGACGAAGACGCGGTCGGACCCGCCCGGTCCGCCGGAAACCGGTCGCGTCCATTCGGCGCTGGCCAGCAAGCCCTGAGCGAAACTCACGCGCAGGCCGGCGCCCGCCGAAGCCGCGTGCCGGATGCGGACTTCGCCGGGGAGCAGGGCGCCTTTGAGGCCGACGCGGGCCGCGTCGGCGAAGGCGTAGGCCTGGACCTTGCTCTGGGCCGGGCCGGACGTGTTGTAGCGAAGTTCGGCCGACGCCTGAGCGCAGTTGTCTCCCGCCAGGTAGCCGCCATCGAAGGCTCGGCCATAGGCGGAGCCGCCATAGGTGCACTGCTCGGACGACAGCAGGCCGCGCGAGGCGATCTGGACCGAGCCGGCGGCATAAAGGTCGACGGCTGACGAAAGGTGTTGCAACCGGCGTGCATCAAAGGTCAAGGCGCTGTACTCGCCCGACCCGGCGACCCGGTCACGCAAGGGCGAGGTCGCGCTGGTGGCGTCGAACGCGCCCAGGCCCCGCACGGCGGCGACGCTCAGGGTGGTGAAGCCGCTCGTGTCTCGCAGGGTTCGGTCGAGTTCGAGGGTCAGCGTGTAGACCCGGTCGCGCGAACTGGGCGTGGCCGCCAGGTCGGTGTCGAACCGCCTGGCCGAGAAGCTCCCCGACAGCCAGACGCTGTCCCGACGCGAGCGTTTGATGGGGTATTCGACCTTGGCCCGTCCGATCCAGCCCAGGCTGTTGAAGTTCACGGCCCTCAGCAACGGCGCCCCCGGCTGAGAGCCGGAGTGAGAAGCCTCCAAGGCCAGCGTCATCCCCTTGCCGCCTATCGGCGCCGAGAGGCGGGCGAACTGGTAGTTGAGCTCGCTGATGGGGGCCGTCTGGACGACGCGCACGTCCAGCGCCGCGCCGTCGCCGAAGAGGTCGAAGGCCGACGCCGCCGCCCCGCCCTCCCAGGGGCCGAGACTGTCAGAACCGCGGTTGTCGACTGAGAGTTCGCCGGCGCCCTTCTTGCGGGCGATGTCGAGCACAAGCTGCGTCGCGCCCCGCTGGTTCTGCGACGGATGGCGAAAGACGCTGCGCACGGTGAAGCCCGGCACATCGTTCATCAGCAGCAGGTAGCGTTCGAGCTGGTCGGTGCGCAGCGGCTTGGAGGCCTGGATGGCCCTGGCGTAGCGCCGAATCGCCGGCGGCGCGGCGGTCACATCGCCGGCAAGGACGATCTGCGACACATAGCCTTCAATGACGTCAATGCGCGCCCTTCCGTCGGGGCCGATGGTCTGGGCCGGAACGGTGGCGAAGGAGATCGCATAGCCGTGCTTGACATAGAGGGCGGTGATTGCGGCGGCCGCGGCGTAGACGCGGTCCAGCGTCACTTCGTGGCCGATCAACCCGGCGTAGGTCGCGGCGACCTCATCGGCGGGGACGGCGGTCGCTCCGTTAACTTCTATCCCTGTAAGGACGAACTTCAGCGAGCTCGCATTGCTGGGCGTGGCAAGACTGGCGGGCGCGGGAAGTTCGATTCCTGCGTCTCTGCGCTCGGGTAGGCGTTGTTCGAAATTCCGCTCGATCTGGCCTGGCGCGGTGACGCCTGGAGACGTTTGCGCAGTCGCGGGCGAAGCCCACGTCGCGGCCCCCGCGGCGGCGAGGGTCAAGCACAGCCAAGTACTGGTCGACCGCACCACAGGCCGCCCCCAAGATATAACCGGGGGAACAATTGCCGCTAGCGCGCCTTTCTGAAAAGCGGCATGGACGAATTGCAAAGAATCTTGGACGCCATGTAAAGCATCCGGACCAACACCAGCATACGGTTTGACAACCCGCGGCCCAATCTTATCAAAGCAACCATGTCTCGCGCGCAGACAAGTTTCAAGTCGACGACCGCTGTTGATCGAGCGCGCTTGGAGGCTGCGATCACGGACCCGGCCGCTCGCGTGGACGACCTTCTGCCCTTGGGAACCTGGCTGATCCATGCCGGCCGCCCGTCCGATGCGGAGACTGTCCTGCGCCGCGCATTGGGCCTCGATCCGCAGAACGCCGGGGCGCTGCAGGCTTTGGGCGTGGCTCTGGGCGCCCAGGGGCGTTTCAGCGACGCCCAGGCCTGGATCGCCCGCGCGCTGGTCCGCCGCCCGGACGCGGACGGGTATTTCAACCTGGGCCTGTCCCTTCAGCACGCCGGCAAGACCCGTGAGGCGATGGCGGCCTATGGCCGAGCCATTGAGCTGAAGCCCCGCCACGCCGCGGCGATCTGCAACCTCGCGGTCGCCTGCCACGGCCTCGATGACTTCGCCGGCGCCGCGGCGCTCTATCGTCGAGCCCTCGCCGTCGACCCCGAGGTGGAGAACGCCCGCGCCTATCTGGGCGCGGCGCTATTGGCGCAAGGCGACCACGCCGGAGCGGAAGCGGCGTTCCGGGACACCGTCGACGCCGACCCCGGCCATCCGCTGCCCGAATACGCCCTGGCCAAGATCGAGCTGCACCACGATCGGTATGAGACCTGCGTCCTCCACCTGGAACGAGCGCTGGAACGTCTGGCCGTTCGGCGCGACTGGCGCACCCGTGGTCTGGGGTCGCAGAACGGGGTGAAGCGATACAATACGGGCCTATACCGCAAGGCGTTGGAGGCGACGCTTACCACTTTGCGGGCAGGGGGCATCGAGCCCGTATTGGTCGCCGGAACGCTGATCGCCGCCATGCGCGAGAAGTCGTTGATGACCTTCGACAAGGACGTCGACGTCGCCGTGGGCCCGGGCATAGACCCCCTCCAGATCGAGGAGGCCATGAAAGCGGACAGCCGGTTTGTCCGCGTTTCGGGCCTTGGCGACGATACCCTGCTGCCGGCCTACGTGTTCGAGGAGGGCGCACCCGTCGACATCTTCCGCCTGTTCGAGGAAGACGACCGGACCTGGTATGGCCTGTACTGGCGCGACGAGGCCGTGAAGTGGGTGCACGCCCCGTTCGGCCGGCGCGAAATCACCTGGGACGGTCTTCGGGTGACCATACCCGATGACGCCGACCGCTTCCTGACCGAGTGCTACGGCGACTGGCGCACGCCCAACCCCTACTTCGAGGCCTGGGCCACGCCCAATATCGAAGGCGGATTTCGACCCTACTTCCGCTGCCTGGCCTACGGATCACTGTTCAAGGCCGCGTGGAGCGGTCACCACGCCCGGGCCCGCGACTTGTGCGGGCAGATCCTCAATCTCGATCCGGGAAATGACATCGTCGCCCGTGTGCTCGCGGTGATGGAAGAGGCTATAGCCGACCCACGGCCAGGTCAGGCGGCGGGGGCGCCGCCGACAGCCATTCTGGGATCCGATTTCGAGGCGCCGGCGCGATGAGGGCCGTCATTCTGGCGGCCGGCCAGGGGCGGCGGATGGGGCCGCTCACCGTTCATACGCCCAAGCCGCTGCTGCCAGTTGGCGAGGATACGATCCTCGGCCGGCTGATCGAGACCCTGATCGACGCCGACGTCCAGGACATCACCCTGGCGGTCGGCTATCGCGAGGCGGACATCGCAGCCTATCTGGCGACGCGATTTCCGGGCCGGACCTTTCACTACGTCTCCAATCCCCGCCACGCGGAGACCAACAACATCCACTCGCTCAACCTGACGCTCGCCGCCCTGGACGAACTTGGCGAGCGCGGCGACCTGATGCTGATAGAATCCGACCTGGTGCTCGATCCGTCAGTCCTGCCCGACCTGATCCGACATCCGGCCCGCACCGTGGCCCTGGTCGACGGCTGGCGGCCCGACCTTGACGGCACGGTCGTGCGTCTGGCGCCGGACGGGCGGATCGGCGCCATGATCGGCGCCCACCTTCAGGGGCCGGACTTCGACTACGGCCCGACCTTCAAGACGGTGAACATCTACAAGTTCGCCGCCGACTATTGGCGCGGGCGGCTGATGCCGGCGCTCCGGTCCTGCCAGTCACGGACGGGCGATCAGGCATTCTACGAACTGGCCATCGCCGCCCTGATCGAAGCGGGCGAGCCCATGGCGGCGGCCATGACCGAGGGCCGCTCCTGGTTCGAGGTGGACGATCCCGTCGATCTGGAGAAAGCGCGCGCGGCGTTCTCTTGCGGCAAGAGCCGCCGGGCCAAGCTCGACGACGCTTACGGCGGCCTGTGGAACGCGGGCGTCATCGACTTCAACTATGTACGCAACGTCGCCTTTCCCGACGCCAGGATGATCGCGGACATGGCGCGGGCGACCATGGAATGCCTGGAAAACTATGGCTCGTCGCAAGCCGTGCTGGACGCCAAGCTCGCGGCGTTCCTGCTGACCGACCCCGCCCGCACGGTTGCGCTGAACGGGCTGTCCCAGATCTATCCCTTCTTGAAGCGATACTTCGCCGGCCAGGCCGCCCTGGTCCCCGACCCGAGTTTTCTGGAATACCGGCGGGCCTTCCCCCAGGCGATCGCCTACGCCGACGCGGTCGGGTTCGACTGGGCCGAGATCGAGGCCAAGGCGAAGGCGGCCCAGGTCATCGTCTTCGTCAATCCCAACATCCCCACCGGATCGATCCTGCCCAGCGCGCGGATCGCCGATCTGGCCCGGGCCCACCCGGACAAGACAGTCATTGTCGACGAGTCCTTTCTGGCCTTTTCAGATCAGCCCAGCCTGACGCGCGAGGATGTCGGCGGACGGCTGGCGAACCTGATCGTCCTGAGCAGCTTGAGCAAGTCCCTGGGCGTCCCTGGTCTTCGCCTCGGCTGTGTCCACGCGCCGGCGGGCGACTTCCTGGATGCGGTGCGCGAGGATTTGCCGATCTGGAACATCAACAGCTTCGCCGAACGGTTCGTCGAGTTCCTCCTGCGCAGGCGCGGCGCCTGGTCGGCGTCGATCCAGACGACGCGGGCGTCCCGCGACGATCTGATGGCCCGCCTGACGGCCAGCGCCGCGACGGATCGGGTCTTCGATAGCCAGGCCAACTTCATTCTCTGCAAGCTGAACGCCCCGGCTGAGGCCCGCGAGGCGATCTTCGACGCCCTGGTCGATGACCATGATCTCTACTTGAAAGACGTCTCCGGCAGGTTTCCAGAGGCCGGCGTGTGGGCCAGAATCGGCGTGCGCACGCCGGCCGACCACACCCGCCTGATCGCGGGACTCGAAGCGGTGAGCGGTCCATGGCGACCTTGAGTCCGTGGCGAGCCGTCTGGGAGCAGCCGCGCACCGGCGGCCGCGAACGCGATCTGCTGACCCGGTTGCTGATCGCCGATGGCTTTCATGGCCCTGGCGGCGTCGCCACGGCGGCATGGCGAGCCTACTTGGCCGAGGTCGAGGGCAGGATGAGACTGTCGCGCGAAGCATCGCTTTTCGAGGTCGGCTGCGGCGCGGGCGCCTTCCTCTGGCCATTCCATCAGCAGGGCCGGACGGTCGGCGGCGTCGACTATTCCAGCCGGCAAGTCCGCCGCGCCGCCGGCGTCATGCCCACGGGCGGCTGGAGTGTGGGCGAGGCCGACAGCCTGGACCCATCCCCACGCTACGGCGCGGTCATCGCCAACTCGGTCTTCCAGTACTTTCCGGACTTCAGCTACGCCGAACGCGTCCTGCGCCTGATGGCCGCCAAATCGGCCGGGCCCCTGGCCATCCTCGACGTGCCGGACGCCGCCCAGTCCGAGCGCATCCTTCAGACCCGCCGCGCCGCCCTGCCCCCCGGGGAATACGACCGCCTCTACGCCGGCCTCTGTCATCTGATGTTCCCGCGCGACTGGTTCCACAACGTGCTGGGATCCAATGCGCGCATAGAAGACCAATGCATCAGCGGCTACCGCCACGCCCCGGTGCGGTTCAACGTCTTCGTCCGATAGGCGCGCGGCGCGGCGTCGAGGGAACTGACGGGCTTAACTCGTCGGGGCCGCCGAAGCCCCACCCAGCCCTCCGGTCATGCGGCCACGGTGGCGGCCGCCCGTGCCTAAAGAGGGCACTGTCAGAGCAAATTGATGACCCGGTCACCGCGCGCCAGTAGGCTCGCCGGATGGCCAACCCGTTCCGATATTTCAACAGCTCGCCGGAGGTGATCCGGCTGGTGGTGATGATGTACGTCCGATATCCGCTGTCGCTGCGGAACGTCGAGGACCTGCTGTTCGAGCGCGGCATCGACATCTGCCACGAGACGGTGCGGCAGGGTTTTGACAAGTTAACTGGGCCGAGGCGCGGAAACCCCAGCCAACCCTCCGGTTAAGCGGCCGCGGTCGCAGCCGCCCACGTCTGATGTGCCTCGGCCCGGAAGCGGCGGAGGGTGGGTCGGGAGATCAGGTGGGGTTGGACGTTGAAGGTGTTGTAGACGGCGGCGTGGCTGGAGAGGAACCTTTGGGCTGAGCCCTGCGACTTGAACTTTTGCTGCTTTCGCTCTCGTCGTCGGATGACCAGGTGAGAATTTTCGGCGCGATTGTTGGCGTGCATACCGCCTGGTCGGTGTCGATCCGTGAGGCCGAGATCCCGGGCGGCCGCGCTATACGACGCCAGCTTGTCCGTCGTGATCGTTTCAGGGTGGATCCCCTGGTTCTTGAGCAACTTCCTCAGCAATTTCAGGGCTGCCGCCTTGTTCCGGCGCTCCTGAACCAGGATGTCCAGCACCTCGCCTTCGTCATCGACGGCTCGCCAGAGGTACATCCGCCGGCCGCCGATCTTCACCACCATCTCGTCCAGATGCCACCGGCCCGTCGGCGGCCATCGACGGCGCCGCAGGTTGGCCGCGATCAGTGGGCCGAACTTGATGACCCAACAGCGCACCGCCTCGCGGCTGGAACTCGATGCCGCGCTGGGCCAGCAGCTCCTCGACGTCCCGAATGCTCAGCGTGAACCTGAAATAGAGCCAGACCGCGTAACGGATGACGTCCGGCGGGAACCGATAACGCTTGAACGAGATCGGATTCATGGCCCCTCCCCGGCTCGGGCCAATGTACGGCCCCAAACCAGAGACATGTTAGCGTTAGCCTGCCAGCACCGCCACACTTCCCGCCAAAGAATCTCTAATCTGACGGCGGCCCGGCAACGCCCGGAATTCCCGCGGCTATTCCCGCTCAAACTCCCCCGAGTTAGACATTTCCCGCCTATTCCGGAGCCGTTTGCGCGCGTTCGCGGGCCCGAGTCTCCGTCCGTCTGTGATCCAGTAGAGTGGTTTTTACAATTTAACTGGGCCGAGGCGCGGAAACCCCACCCAGCCCTCAGTCAAGCGGCCGCGGTCGCAGCCGCCCACGTCTGATGTGCCTCGGCCCGGAAGCGGCGGAGGGTGGGTCGGGAGATCAGGTGGGGTTGGACGTTGAAGGTGTTGTAGACGGCGGCGTGGCTGGAGAGGAACCTTTGGGCTAAGCCCTGCGACTTGAACTTTTGCTGCTTTCGCTCTCGTCGTCGGATGACCAGGTGAGAATTTTCGGCGCGATTGTTGGCGTGCATACCGCCTGGTCGGTGTCGATCCGTGAGGCCGAGATCCCGGGCGGCCGCGCTATACGACGCCAGCTTGTCCGTCGTGATCGTTTCAGGGTGGATCCCCTGGTTCTTGAGCAACTTCCTCAGCAATTTCAGGACTGCCGCCTTGTTCCGGCGCTCCTGAACCAGGATGTCCAGCACCTCGCCTTCGTCATCGACGGCTCGCCAGAGGTACATCCGCCGGCCGCCGATCTTCACCACCATCTCGTCCAGATGCCACCGGCCCGTCGGCGGCCATCGACGGCGCCGCAGGTTGGCCGCGATCAGCGGGCCGAACTTGATCACCCAACAGCGCACCGCCTCGCGGCTGGACTCGATGCCGCGCTGGGCCAGCAGCTCCTCGACGTCCCGGATGCTGAGCGTGAACCCGAAATAGAGCCAGACCGCGTAACGGATGACGTCCGGCGGGAACCGATAACGCTTGAACGAGATCGGATTCATGGCCCCTCCCCGGCTCGGGCCAAAGTACGGCCCCAAACCAGAGACTTGTTAGCGTTAGCCTGCCAGCACCGGCCCGGTAATCCCGATTTATCGATCGGGTGCCGAGTTCAACGTCGTTAGTCCGCCGCGAAGCGGTATCCGACGCCCGGCTCGGTCAGGACGACGACTGGGCTCGTCGGGTCGGACTCCAGCTTCTGCCTCAGCTGGCCGACGATCACGCGCAGGTACTGCACATCGTGCTCGTGCGCGGGGCCCCAGACGGCAGTGAGGAGCTGCTTGTGCGTCAGCACCTTGCCCGCGCCCGTGGCGAGCATAGCGAGGAGGTCGTACTCCTTGGGAGAAAGGCGCGCGGGCGCGCCGGCCTTGGTGACCAGCCGCTTCACGAGGTCGATCTCCACGTCCCCGGCCTGGACGATCGGCTCGCCGCCCTCGCGCCGCAACTTGTGGCGTAGCGCCACACGCAGCCGGGCGAGCAGTTCGCCCACCCCGAAGGGCTTCTCCACATAGTCGTCGGCGCCAGCGTCGAGCGCGTCAATCTTCTCGGTCTCGCGGTCGCGGGCGGAGAGGATGATGATCGGCCCGTCGTAGAAGGCGCGGGCCTTGGCCAGGGCGTCCTTGCCGTCGATGTCGGGCAGGCCGAGGTCGAGCACCACGGCGTCCGGCGGCTTCCTGGCGATCTCGCGCAGCGCCGAGACGCCGTCGTCCGCTCGCACGGGCTCATAGCCCGCCGCGTCCAGCGCCGGGCCCAGGAAGCGGTGGATCTGCGGCTCGTCGTCCACCACCAGGATGCGAGGTCGATAGGCGGTCACAGCAGCGCCGCCGCCGTCGGCGTCTCCTTGGGCAGGCTGATCAGGATGCGCGTGCCATGTCCCTCGTGGATCGGGCTCGCCGCGGCGATGCGCCCGCCCATGGCCTCCACAAAGCCCTTGGAGATGGCCAGCCCCAGGCCCGCGCCCTTGCCGCGGTCGGTGGACTCCTCCATGCGCCGGAACCGCTCGAACACCCGCTCCAGCTCGGCCGTCGGGATGCCGCTGCCTTCGTCCTCGATGGAGAGCACCACGTTGTTTCGGTCCTCATAGGCGGCCAGCTCGATGGTCGTGCCGTCGGGGCTATAGGCGATAGCGTTTTCCATGATGTTGACCAGCGCCTGCTCCAAGAGGCCAGGGTCGCCTTTCACCTGGGTGAGCTTGGCCGGAAAATCCCAGGTGAACCGGTGTTTGCCGAGGCGGCGTGACATCCGCTCGGCCGCCGCTCGGAACACCTCGCGCACGTCCAGCCAGTCGCGGCGTGTGGTCAGGGCGCCGCCCTCCAGGCGGGTCATGTCGAGCAGATCGCCGACATAACGGTCGAGCCGTTCGGCCTCTTCGCGGACGCTTTCCAGGAGGTCGCGGCGGACCTTGGGCGTCAGTGTGTCGCCATAGTCCAAGAGCGTCGTCGTCGAACCGAGCACGGTGGAAAGCGGGGTTCGAAGGTCGTGGCTGATGGAGTTCAGCAGCGCCGAGCGCAGCTTGTCGGACCGGCGAAGGGCTTCCGCGTCAGCCGCGTCGGCGGCCAGTTCCGCCCGTTCCAGCGCCGCCGCGCCCTGTTCCAAGAGCGCCAGCACGAAGCGCTCATCTTCCGGGCCGGCCGTGGGGCTGGGCTCAAAGCCCGCCACGCCCGAGCGGGCTTTGACCCCCTGCAGGGGGCGGAAGGTCAAGACGGCGTTGGGCAAGGTGCCCGTGCCCGCGCCCGCCGGCTCGCCCTTCTCCCAGGCCCAGCGCGCGGCGGTCATATCGATGCTCGACAGCTCCACCCTGGCAGGCGACGCCGCGCTGGGGCGGATGTCGCCGGCCTCGGGCAAGAGCACAACGGCGCGCCCACCTATAGCCGCCGCGAGTTGTTCGGCGAGCGCCTGGGCCGCGCCGTCGCGTTTGGCCGCCCCGGAGAGCCGACGGCTCGCGGCCAAGAGGGCGGTGATCGCGGAGGCGCGCCGGGCGGTCGCCGCCGCCTGGTCACGGATACGCCCCGTGAGCCAGCCGGTGGTCATGGCCACGGCGAAGAACACCAGGAACGTCAACACATCGGCGGGATGGCCGATCCAGATCGTCAGCCGCGGCTCCAGGAAGAAGAAGTTGTAGACGAACGCCGCCACGGTCGCCGCCGTCACCGCTGGCCAGAGGCCGAACGCCAGGCCGCTCGCCAGCACGCTCAACATGAAGATCATGGCGAGGTTCGCGCCGGACTGGAGCTGATCGATAAGGCTTGCGATGGCGCCTGCCACGCCGACGAGGCCGACGGATGCCGCCTGGCCGCGCCAGTCCACGCGCGGCGGGACGCGCTGCGGCGTCCGCGCGACGGACTCGGCCGAAGCCTCCGTCACCACGTGCAGGGCCACGCCCCGGGCGCGGTGCATCAACGCCCCGGCGAGCGAGCGGCGCCAGACGTCGCGCCAGCGGCTGTCCCGGCCCTTGCCGATGACGATCTGGGTGGCGTTGTTGCGGCGAGCGTAGTCCACCACGCAGGCCACGATATCCTCGCCGGTGAGCGTCTGGGTGGAGCCGCCGAGCTGTTCGGCGAGCTTCAAGGCGTCGTTCAGAGCGGGCGGCGCCCTCGGCGCTGGCGGGCGGGCGGTTGGTCCGTTCAACGTGCACGGCCGTCCAGGGCGCGTCCATCATCTCCGCGAGCCGACGCCCCGCCCGGACGAGGGCGCTGGCCATGGGGTCCGGCCCGACCAGCACGACGATCCGCTCCCCGGCGGCCCAGGGGCCCTCCACGCCCGCCCGGCGCATGGCGCCGAGCAGCTGGTCGTCGACGGTCTGGGCCATCCGGCGCAGGGCCAGCTCGCGAAGGGCCGTCAGGTTCTCAGGCTTGAAGAAATGCGCGGCCGCCTGCTGGGCGGTGTCCGGCAGATAGACCTTGCCCTCGGCGAGCCGTTGGCGGAGCTCGTCGGGCGTAACGTCGACCAGCTCGATCTCTTCCGCATTGGACAGCACGGAGTCCGGCACGGTTTCGCGCTGGCGCACGCCGGTGATCTTCCAGACGACGTCGACCAGGCTTTCCAGGTGCTGGACGTTCAGCGTGGTCCAGATGTCGATGCCCGCCGCCAGGATTTCCTCGACGTCCTGCCAGCGCTTGGGATGGCGCGAGCCGGGGGCGTTGGAGTGGGCGTATTCGTCGACTGAGAGCAGCGCGGGCTTCCGGGCCAGGGCGGCGTCGATGTCGAACTCCAGGAGCGTGCGGCCTTTGTACTCGATGGGCTTGCGAGGCAGCACCTCCAGCCCGCGAAGGAGCGCCTGGGTCTCGCGTCGGCCGTGGGTCTCGACTACCCCCACCAGCACCTCGCCGCCCTCGGCCTTGCGGCGCCGCGCGGCGCTCAACATCTCGTAGGTCTTGCCGACCCCCGGCGCCATGCCGAGGAACACCTTCAGCCGGCCACGACCGCCCCGACCGGCCTCCGCCAGCAGGGCGTCCGGATCGGGGCGTCGAGGCTCTTCCAGCGTCATCGGCCTAAGGGTGAGCCTTGGGCAGGGCCGCGTCGAGAGCGAGGTTGGTCTTCAGCACGTTCACGCGCGGCTGCCCGATGAAGCCGAGCCAGGGGCCCTGGACGTGGGCGGAGACCAGATTGCGCACCGTCTCGGCCGGGAACACCCCGCGCCTTGGCGACCCGATCGACCTGCAGCAGCGCGTAGGTCGGCGAAATGTCCGGATCGAGTCCCGAGCCGGAGGTGGTCGACCGCGTCGGCCGGAACCTCCTTCAGCCCCTCGGCGCGCAGTGCGTCCGCGTCGCCCTTCACCCGCTTGGCGAGGTCGGGGTTCAGCGGGCCGTAGTTGGAGCCCGACGACGCGGAGGCGTCATAGCCCGAGCCCGCGGCCGACGGACGCGGGTGCAGGTACTCGGGCTTGGCGAACGCCTGGCCGATCAGGGCCGAGCCGATCACCTGGCCGGAGCGGTCCTTCAGCAGGCTGCCGCCCGCCTGGAACGGGAAGGCAAGCTTGGAGACGCCGGTGATCGCCAGCGGATAGGCGAGCCCCAGGAGCAGGGTGAACAGGATCGTCGAGACGATCGCGGGGCGGACTTGGGAGAGCATGGCGGTCGCTCCTAGGCGAGGCCGAGGGTGGAGACGAGAAGGTCGAGCAGCTTGATGCCGATGAACGGCGCGACGATGCCGCCCAGGCCGTAGATCAACAGGTTGCGTTGCAGCAGCTTGCCGGCGCCGATGGCGCGGTAGCGCACGCCCTTCAGCGCCAGCGGGATCAGGGCGACGATCACCAAGGCGTTGAAGATCACCGCCGAGAGGATCGCGCTCCTGGGGCTCGCCAAGTGCATGACGTTGAGCGCGCCCAACGCCGGCAGCGAGACCACGAAGATCGCCGGGATGATGGCGAAGTACTTGGCCACGTCGTTGGCGATGGAGAAGGTGGTCAGCGCGCCTCGGGTGATCAGCATCTGCTTTCCGACCTCCACGATCTCGATGATCTTGGTGGGGTCGGAGTCCAGATCGACCATGTTGCCGGCCTCGCGGGCGGCCTGGGTGCCGGTCTGCATGGCCACCCCGACGTCGGCCTGGGCGAGCGCGGGCGCGTCGTTGGAGCCGTCGCCGCACATGGCGATCAGCCGGCCCTTGGCCTGCTCGGCGCGGATCAGGCGCAGCTTGTCCTCCGGCGTGGCTTCCGCGAGGAAGTCGTCCACGCCCGCTTCCGAGGCGATGGCGGCGGCGGTGACCGGGTTGTCGCCGGTGATCATGATGGTGCGCACGCCCATCCGCCGCAGATCCGCGAACCGCTCCTTCACGCCCGGCTTGACCACGTCCTTCAGGTGGATGACGCCCACCAACACGCCGTTCTCGCTCACGGCCAGAGGCGTGCCGCCGGAGCGCGCAATGCGGTCCACCGCGGCGTTGACGCCGGCTGGGACCTGCTCGGGCTTGAGGTTCAGCGCCTTCAGGATCGCGTCCACCGCGCCCTTGCGCCAGGATTGGTCGCCGGCGTCGAAGCCCGAGACGCGGGTCATGGCGCTGAACGAGATGGGTTGCGAGCCCTTGGGCGGCTCGCCCTTCAGTCCTTGCTCCAGTGCGAAGTCCACGATGGAACGGCCCTCGGGCGTCTCGTCCGCCAGCGAGGCCATCAGGGACGCTCGCAGGGCCGCGTCGGGGCGCACGCCCGGGGCGGCGATCACCTCGGTGGCCATGCGCGCGCCGAAGGTGATGGTGCCGGTCTTGTCGAGCAGCAGGGTGTCGGCGTCGCCCGAGGCCTCCACGGCCCGGCCGGAGGTGGCGAGCACGTTGAACTTCAGCAGCCGGTCCATGCCGGCGATGCCGATGGCCGAGAGCAGCCCGCCGATGGTGGTGGGGATCAGGCAGACGAACAGGGCGCCCAGCACCAGCGGATCGAGCTTCACGCCCGAATAGGCGCCGAGGCCGAGCAGGGTCGCCACCGCGATCAGGAAGATCAGCGTGAGCCCGGCCAGCAGCACGGCCAGGGCGATCTCGTTCGGGGTCTTGCGGCGTTCGGCGCCCTCGACCATGGCGATCATGCGATCCAGGAACGTCGAGCCCTGGGCGGCGGTGACGCGCACCTTGATCCAGTCGGAGACCACCGTGGTGCCGCCGGTGACGGCCGAGCGGTCGCCGCCCGCCTCGCGGATCACCGGCGCGGACTCGCCGGTGATGGCGGCCTCGTTGACCGAGGCGACGCCCTCGACGATCTCGCCGTCGGAGGGGATCATGTCGCCGGCCTCGACCAGCACGACCTCGCCGACCTGCAGCTTGTAGGCGGAGGTCGGGACGACAGTCCCGCGCTCGGGATCGACGATCAGCTTGGCCTTGGTGTCCACGCGGGTGGCCCGCAGGGCGTCGGCGGCGGCCTTGCCCCGGCCCTGGGCGACGCTCTCTGCGAAGTTGGCGAACAGCACCGTGGCCCACAGCCAAGCGGCGATCTGCACCGCGAACCAGGGATAGGTCCCGGTCTGGAACGCCACGACGGCCGAGACAGTGGCCAGCGCCGCGACCACCTCGGTGGTCAGGATCACCGGATTGCCGGCGAGTTTGCGCGGGTCGAGCTTCTTGAAGGCGTCGCCTATAGCCCGGCCCATGATGGCCGGTGAGAAGGTGGTCCCTCCAAAGGCGGAGCGGCGCTTGTCGCCGAGGTGAAGAGTCATGTCGGTCATGGCTTGAAGCCTTTGAGGGGGATCAGCGGCCGGCGACCGCTTGGAGCACTTGGAAGTGCTCGACGATCGGGCCGAGGGCGAGGGCGGGGAAGAACTGCAGGCCGCCCATGATCAGGATCACTCCGACCAGCAGGCCGATGAACAGCGGCCCATCGGTGGGGAAGGTGCCGGTCGACGCCTCCAGTCTCGGCTTGGCGGCGATGGAGCCGGCGATGGCCAGCACCGGAATCGCGTAGGCGAAGCGGCCCAGCAGCATGGCGATCGCCATGGTGACGTTCCAATAGGTGTTGGACGACAGGCCCGCGAAGGCCGAGCCGTTGTTCCCGGTCGCCGAGCTGTAGGCGTAGAGGATCTCCGACAGGCCGTGCGGGCCGTGGTTCAGCAAGCTCTTGAGGGCGCCTGGCAGCACGGCTGCGACCGCCGAGAAGCCCAGAATGGACAGGGGCAGGATCAGCACCGCCAGCATGGCGAGCTTGATCTCCCGCGCCTCCACCTTCTTGCCGAGGTATTCGGGCGTGCGCCCGACCATCAGCCCCGCCACGAAGACGGCGATCAGCGCCATCACCACCATGCCATAGAGGCCCGAGCCCACGCCGCCCGGCAGCATCTCGCCGAGCTGGATCATGAACATCGCCACGCCGCCCGCCCAGCGGCATGAAGCTCTCGTGCATGCCGTTGACGCCGCCGTCCGAGGCGCCTGTCGTATTGGCGGCCCAGACGGCGGTGGAGGGTGCGCCGAAGCGGACCTCCTTGCCCTCCATGTTCACGCCGGCGTCGGCGTGGGCGGCGACCAGAGCCGGGGCGGGCTGGGTCTCGGTCCAATAGATCGCGGCCGAGGCCGCCAGCACGAACAGCGCCATCACCGCCACCAGCGCGCGGGCGTCCTTGCGGGCCAGGATCACGCGGCCGAAGGCGACCACGCAGGCGTAGCCCAGGACATTCATCTCCACGATCTCGATCAGGTTGGTGATCGGGTTCGGGTTCTCGAAGGGGTGGGCGGAGTTGGCGTTGAAGATGCCGCCGCCGTTGGTGCCGAGCTGCTTGATCGCCTCCTGGCTGGCGGTGGGGAACAGGGCGATCGTCTGCTTGGCGCCTTCCAGCGTGGTCGCATTGGCGTGGGCGGCAAGGGTCTGAGGCTCGCCCAGCGCCACAAAGGTCAGGGCGATGACGATCGACAGCGGCAGCAGGATGTAGAGGCTGATGCGGGTCAGATCGACCCAGAAGTCGCCAATCTTGTCGCCACGGTTGGCCGCGAATGCGCGCGCCATCGCCGCCGCAACCGCAATGCCGGCCGCCGCCGACAGGAAGTTGTGCGTCGTCAGGCCGGCCATCTGCGAGAAGGCCGAAAGGGCGGTCTCGCCGCCATAGAACTGCCAGTTGGTGTTGGTGACGAAACTGACCGCCGTGTTGAACGCCAGGTCCGGCGCCATGCCCGTGAACCCTTGGGGGTTCAGCGGCAGCAGGTTCTGGAACCTAAGGATCAGATACAGCCCGACGAAGCTCGCCGCGCTGAACGCCAGGAACGCGCCGGTGTAGCCGAGCCAGCCCTGGCCTTTGTTCGGGTCGACGCCGAAGGCCTTGTAGAGGACGCCCTCCACGGGCCGCAGCACCGGGTCGAGCCAGGTGCTCTCGCCCTTCCAGACCCGGGCCACGTACATGCCCAGCGGCCAGGCCAAGATGACAGTGAGGGCGATCGTGAAAACGATCTCGCCCCATCCTCGCGCGTCCATGGCGAGGTCTCCTCTCAGGTCTAGGGTTTGCGCCGGGGCAGCCGCTCGGCGACTGTGATCGCCGCAGCGCCTACGGACCACACCGCCGCCGAAAGGACGGCGAGCGCCATGAACATGGCGGCCCACTGGGGAAGGTCAGCCATCGGCTGGTCTCAGAATTTCTCGGGGCGCAACAGGGCGGCCACCATGTAGATGGCGACGCCCAGAGCCGCGCCGCCGTAAAGCCAGGCGATCAGCATGGCTCAGGCCCTCGTCAGAAGCTGCGCGTAGACGGCGAAGACGACGAAGACGCCCACGCCCAACGCCAGAAAGATCACATCAGCCATCAGGCTCTCCGATCTCGACGCTTTCGGGGGACTGGCGCGAACATGCCTAACGACGCCATCGCCGGCCTTGATAGGGATCAAGCGAGCCGACGCTCCGAAAGCGGGCGGAGATTGGCGCCGGCGGGGATCAGAACTCGATAGGGATTGGGGCCAGCAGGCGTAAGGGCGGCATAAAGGCCTCGCGGCCTTGAAGGCGCGACCCACGCGCAGCACAGTGTCTCGCGGCGAAGCGATCCCGGTGCGGCGACCTAGAGACTGGGCTTGAATGAAGGTGATGACGCGGCCTCACCCCGGTCCGCTCCTTGAAGGACCAGAGCCCCGACCAGCCAGCAAAACTCGCCATTCCGCAGCCGCGGGCTTCCGTGCCGAAACCGGACCTTCCAACGACAGCATTGAGTCAGGAGCAGTCCATTGCGCCTAGCGGCAAACAGACCTTCCCGCCCAGACCGCGAATGTCCGAAACCTGGAACGACGGCAACGTCCGCTTCTGGCGCAATGCGGGACATTCGGATTTCATCATGACAACGTCCGCTGTGGGTCGATCGTCCCCCTTAGCAGGCGGCCCGAAAGCGGAATCAGCATTGCCTGCAGAGGGGAGCGATCCACCGGCACCATCTGTTTGGTTCGCACCACTAGGCCTGTACGGCCCTTTGAATGCGAAAGCAGAAATCTCTCGGCAGCCTGGTTTTAACTGGATGCCGTGTGCCCAGGGTGTGCCCACCAATTGGGCGTAGGCGGCCCCGCAAGACTTAATGTGGGAAATATCTCCAATAAACACATGGAGATAGTGGTGCCGCCTGGGTGACTCGAACACCCGACCTACGCATTACGAATGCGCCGCTCTACCGGCTGAGCTAAGGCGGCCTCCGGGGCGGCCTATTTAGCGGCGCGGGTTCCCGGCGCCAAGCCTCGGCCCCGAGATGGCCCGGCGGACTTGGGCGAGCCGTCCAACTCTTCCGCCTCCGCGGCCGGGCCGGGGTCGTCCGGCAGGGGCGCAAGGCCCGATCCCGCCTCGGCCGCGCGCAGGAACGGCGCGGAGGCGTGATAGCTCAAGGGAACCTCCGGCAGGGCGCTGAGGGTGCGTTCCTGGCGATCCAGGCGCGGGTGCGCCAGCTCGCCGGTCTCCGCGTAGACCGCCGCGACGCGGGCCCAGTCCTCGGGCGAATACGGGAAGGCGCGGCCCTCGGGGTCAATGTCCGACCAGTCGGGCTCGGCCGGGCGCCCTGGGCGCGGGCGATCCAGGCGCGCGCCTCGTCCGCCTCGCCGGCGGCGAAGGCGGCGCGGGCCATCAGAGCGCACAGGCGGGCCGTGGGCGTCTCCGCCAGCAGAGGCTCGGCCGCCGCCCGCGCCGAGGCGGAGTCGCCGGCGATCAGGGCCTGCTCGACCGTCACGATGCGGCTCTCGCGGCAATCCGGGTTCAGTTCGGCCAGGCCCTGCAGCCGCCGCGCCCGCTCGCGCGGGGTCTCATTGGTGTAGAGGTCGCGATAGGCCATCCACAGGGCCGGGTGCGGCGCCGCGCGCCAGCCGGCCTCGATCACGCTCGAAGCGCGGCCGGGCTTGCCGCCCGCGACCAGCAGACGCGCCGCCAGCGCCACGCCAGGCGCGAAGCCGGGCTTCAGGCGGGCCGCCTCCTGCGCGTGATCCAGCGCCTGGTCCCGCTCGCGCGGATCGGCGCTCGCGGCCTCGCCGGCGGCCTGGGCGGCGAGCAGAGCCGCGCGAGTGCGCTCGGCCACCAGAGGCGGAACGATCTTGCGGTCTTGAGCGCCCTTGACCAGCTCGAGCGCGCCGGGCCAGTCGGCCGCCTCCAGCCGGTCCTCAAGCAGCGCCTTCCAGGCCCAGCGCGCGGCGCGGCCCAGCGCATAGGCCTCCTGCGCATGGCGGATGGCCTCGGCCTTGTCGCCGCGCGTCAGGGCGAGTTGCATCAGCCCCCTGTGGCCGGCCAGCTGCATGTCCGGAAAGCCGAGCATGGCGGAGTAGGCGGCGGCGGCGGCGGGCAGGTCCCCGGCGATCTCGGCGGCCTCGGCGGCAAGCACCCGCACCAGGGCCGGGGCGTCCTCCACCAGGTCGGCGGCCTTCAAGGCCCAGCGGCGCGCCTCCGGCCCGTCACCGGCGGCGGCGGCGAGGAAGCCGCGGCTCAGGGCCTCCGCGCCCTGGCGACGGCGCGCCCGCGCCCTGGCCTGCGCGGCGCGGGCGGGCGCCTGGACCATCCACAGCACCGTGCGCCAGAAGGTCACGGCGACCAACGAGCCCATCACCACCAGCATGACGGCGGCGGCGGCGGTCATGTCGAGCCGCCAGCCGAGCCACTCCAGGCTTGCACGGCCGGGCTGGCCCATCACGGCCGAGACCGCGACCGCCATGGCGGCGACGAAGACCAGGACGAGGGCGGCGCGGATCATGACGCCGGGCTTTCGGTGGCCGAGCCGATGAGCTGGGCCAGGGCCGCGGCGCGGATTCCGGCGACGCGCGCGTCGATCTGCGCCCGCCGCGCGGCGCGGGCGCGCCAGTCGGCGGTGGCGGACTGGCCGGCGGGCGGCAAGGCGGCCAGCTCGCGCAGGGCGCCGGAGAGGTCCCCGTCGTCGATGTCGCGGCCGGCGCGGGCGAGGATGGCGTCCACCCCAGTGCCTTCCAGCTTGTCCACCCGGCGGACGGTGAAAATGGCGGCGAAGGCCTGCGCGATACGCGCCAGGATGCCTGTGCCCTGGGCCCGGGCGCGCGAGGCTACGGCCGCGCGGGCGGCCACGTCGGGATATTCGGCGGCCAGGGCCGTGACGGTCGGGGCCCCGGTCTCGGCCAGGGGACGCAGGGCGCGCAGGTCCGGCGAGGACGGCAGGGAGGCCTCAAGACTCGCCAGTTCGCCTGGGAAGGGGCGCGAACCGCTGGCCGCTTCGGACAGGGACGCCGCCGCCAGGGCGGCCGCGGCCGCGCCGACTACGCGTCGGCGGTCGGACTCCAGGCGCGCGACGCGGTCGGCCAGGGCGGAGAGCTCCGCCGAGGCGGGCTCGGCGGCGGCCAGCGCTGCGGGCGGCGGCGCGGCGAGCTTGGCCTGGATGTCCGCCAGGCGCTGGTCCAGCGTGGGCTCGGCCGGCTTCGGCGCGGGCTTGGCGGGCGCCTGGACGGATTTGAGAGGCATGAGACGGGGGCCGAACTGCGCCACGCCATAGCCGGCGGCCATGAGCATGACGACGAAGCCGATCGCCAGCCAGAAGACCACGCCGAACAGCTTGGGCCTCTTGCCATATGCGGCCGGGTCCACCGGCGCGGCGAGCTGGACGGGGTCGGGCGCGGTCATCGGCGTTCCTCAGTGGCGGCGCGCGGCGGTTCGGTCAACGATCAATCAAGTCTAGCAGGCTGGTCTCGTTTGGCAGCGGCGCCCAGGCCACGCGCGCGAAATTCAGCTTCAGCAACGGCGCGGCCGCCGCCCGTGAGATGCAGAAGGCCTGAAGCTCGCTCGCGATCGTCTCCACAGGCTCGAACGCCGCCAGGCGACGGGCGGCGCGCGGAGAATGCACCAGGACGGCGTCCAGCTCCACCGGCCGCGCTTGCAGCGCCGCCGTCGCCGCCAGCGGAAGCTCGGCGTCCTCCACCCAATAGGACGCATGCTGAAGGCAGGGCACGCCCGCGGCGGCCAGCGCGCCCGAAAGGTCGCCGGCCGGCTCGCTGGCGCCGGAATGCAGCACCGCGCCGGAAAGATCGCCGCAACGCGACGCGATCAGGCCCGCCAGGGCCTCCACGTCGCCCTCGGCCGACTCGACCCGCGCAAAGCCCGCCTCGCGCGCGGCCCGGGCTGTGGCGGCGCCCACGGCGAAGACCCGCAGGGTGCGATCCTGGGACGCTTCGCAAAACACGGTCACGGCGTTGCGGCTGGTGAAGGCGACCGCGCCAATGCCGGAGAGGCTGGGCGGCGGGCCTTCCGCGCGGCGAAGGTTCAGCACCGGCGCCACCAGGGGCGCGTGGCCACGGGTCCGCAACCGGTCGGCCGTGGCCTCCGCCTCTGGCGCTGAGCGGGTGACCCAGATGCGCATGGGGCGATCATAGCGCTTCACTCAACCGAAGACGATGCGATCTCCGGCGGCGTCGCGGACCTGACGACCGAGCGCGAGGCCGAGCTCTCGGGCCAGGGCCTCGGGCGCCTGGGCGGCCGGAACGCCGAGCTGGTCGCGGCGGCGGACCTTGAACGCGCCGTCCGGGCTCAGGGCCTCGACCACCAGGTGGAACTGGCCCGCCTCGACGAAGGCGTGGGCGCCGATCGCCGTGCGGCAGGAGCCGTCCAGCGCCTCCATCGCGCCCCGCTCGGCGGCGACGGCCAGGGCGGTGGGCGCGTGGCGCAAGGCGGCCAGCCAGGGCGAGTTCGGCGTCCTCGGCGCGGGTCTGGATGGCCAGGGCCCCCTGCCCCGGCGCCGGCGGCGCGGCGATGGGGTCCAGGGCTTCGCGCACGACACCTTCGAGTCCGAGGCGGCGCAGGCCGGCCAGGGCCAGCAGGATGGCGTCCGCCTCCCCCCGCTCCAGCTTGGCGAGGCGCGTGTCGACGTTGCCGCGCAGCATGACGACGTCGAGGTCCGGCCGCAGACTGAGCGCCTGGGCCTGGCGGCGGAGGCTGGCGGTGCCGAGCCGCGCGCCCTGGGGCAGGTCGATCAGGCGGGCGTGCGAAGGGCTGATGAAGGCGTCGCGCGGGTCCTCCCGCTCGGGGATGGCGGCGATGACCAGGCCCGGCGGCGAGAGCGTCGGTACGTCCTTGAAGGAGTGGACGGCGCAGTCGATCCGCCCGTCCAGCAGCGCCTCTTCCAGTTCCTTGACGAACAGGCCCTTGCCGCCGGCCTCCAGCAGGCGGCGGTCCTGGATGCGGTCGCCTGTGGTGGTGATCAGGACCAGGGGCGCGGCCGCCTCGACCTCCTCCGGCGAGGCGCCCGGCGGGGACGCCGAGCGCGGCGGCGATGCGGGCCTGCATCTGGCGCGACTGGGCCTGGCTGAGCGCGGAGGCGCGGGCGCCGATGCGAACGGGCGGTTGAACGGTCATGGCCGGACAGCTACCTCGGGCGCGCGTCCGCCGCTAGAGTGACGCATGCGAGGGCCGATGGCCGACCTTGTCGTCCTGGGAATTGAGACGAGCTGCGACGAGACCGCCGCGGCCGTCGTGCGCCTGCCGGAAGGCGGGCGGGTGCAGGTGCTGTCCTCGGTGGTGGCGAGCCAGAGCGCCGAGCACGCCCCCTATGGCGGGGTGGTGCCGGAGATCGCCGCCCGCGCCCACGTGGAGATCGTGGACGCGGTGATCCTGCAGGCCCTGGCCGAGGCGCAGATCGGCATCGCCGACGTGAACGGCGTGGCGGCCACGGCCGGGCCGGGCCTGATCGGCGGGGTGATGGTGGGCCTGTCCGCCGCCAAGGGGATCGCCCTGGCGCGCGGCCTGCCGCTGGTGGCGGTGAACCACCTGGAGGGACATGCGGTCTCCCCGCGCCTTGCCTCCGACCTGCCCTATCCCTTCCTGCTGCTGCTGGTGTCCGGCGGGCACTGCCAGCTGCTGGAGGTGGCCGGGATCGGCGCCTGCCGGCGGCTCGGCTCCACCATCGACGACGCGGCCGGCGAGGCCTTCGACAAGATCGGCAAGACACTCGGCCTGCCCTATCCCGGCGGGCCGGCTCTGGAGCGGCTGGCGCAGGGCGGCGATCCCAAACGCTTCCCCCTGCCCCGCGCCCTGGTGGGCCGAAAGGACTGCGACTTCTCCTTCTCCGGTCTGAAGACCGCCGCCGCGAGGATGGCGGCGGGCGTGGAGAGCGACGAGGACCGCCGCGACCTGGCCGCCGCCGTCCAGGCCGCCATCGCCCGCCAGCTGGCCGAGCGCACCGACCGCGCCATGGCCCTGTACGCCCGCGCCCACGGGGGCCTGGACCTGCGCTTCGCCGTAGCCGGCGGGGTGGCGGCCAACGCGGAGGTGCGCCGGGCGCTGCAGGCCGTGGCCACCGAGCGCGGCTTCTCCTTCACCGCGCCGCCGCTCGCATATTGCACCGACAACGCCGCGATGATCGCGCTGGCGGGGGCGGAACGGCTGGCCGCCGGCTTCCAGGACTCCCTGGACGCCCCGGCCCGCCCGCGCTGGCCGCTGGACGAGGCCGCCGCCGCCGCGAACCCGACCCACGTTCCCGGCCGCAAAGGCGCCAAGGCATGAGCGAGATCGAGCACCGTCGGCGTGATCGGCGCGGGCGCCTGGGGCACGGCCCTGGCCCTGGTCTGCGCCCGGGCGGGACGTCAGGTGCGGCTGTGGGCGCGCGAGACCGAAGTGATCGAGCAGGTGCGCACCTCGCGCGAGAACAGCATGTTCCTGCCCGGCCTGCGCCTGGACGATGCGGTGCAGGTCACCGGCGACATGGCCGCGCTAGCTGATTGCGAGCTCATTCTGGCCGTGGCCCCGGCTCAGCACCTGCGCGGCGCGCTGACGGCGTTCGCCCCGCACGCCCGGGCCGGCCTGCCCGTCGCCGTCTGCGCCAAGGGCATCGAGCAGGGCTCGCTAAAGCTGATGACCCAGGTGCTGGCCGAGGCCCTGCCCCAGGCCGTGCCCGCCGTGCTGTCGGGGCCCAGCTTCGCCAAGGAGGTGGCGCGCGGCCTGCCCACGGCCGTCACCCTCGCCTGCCCGGACGCCGCGGTCGGCCGGGCGATCATCGAGGCGATCGCCAGTCCCGCCTTCCGGCCCTACCTGTCAGACGACATGATCGGCGCGGAGATCGGCGGCTCGGTGAAGAACGTGCTGGCCATCGCCTGCGCCATCGTCGAGGCCAAGGGGCTGGGCGCCAGCGCGCACGCCGCCCTGATCACCCGGGGCTTCGCCGAGCTGACGCGCCTGGCCGTGGCCCTGGGCGGACGGACCGACACCGTGGCGGGACTGTGCGGGCTGGGAGACCTGGTGCTCACCTGCTCGTCGGCCCAGTCGCGCAACTACAGCGTCGGCCTGGCGCTGGGCGGGGGCCAGACGCTGGACGAGGCCCTGGCCGGCAAGGTGTCGGTGGCCGAAGGCGTGGCCTCGGCGCCGGCGGTGCGCGCCCTGGCGGCCAAGCTCGGCGTCGACATGCCGATCAGCGCCGCGGTGGCCGCGATCCTGGCGGGTGAGATCGGCGTGGACGCGGCGATCGAGGCCCTGCTCGCCCGGCCGCTGCGCAGCGAAGGCTGACCCCCTCGGTTTTGACCCTGCCGGCTGTCCGCGCTAAGCCAAGACCCTCGGGCCCACAGTCTGGGGGAGGCCCTGAGGTGATTGATTGACCGACCCCTTCTCACCGCTTTCGCGCCGCATGGCGATTGGCGGCGGCGCGGCGCTGTTCTTGAGCGCCTGTCGACGCAAGATCGCCGCCTCGCAAGTCGTGGTCGATGCGAAGCACGACCCCCTGGTCTCGGCCCTGGCCGGCGATTGGCGCAGCCCCGCCGACAAGGCGCGCGACAAATGGCGCCACCCCCTCGAGAGCCTGAGGTTCTTCGGCCTGATGCCCGCGATGACGGTGGTGGAGTTCTGGCCGGGCGCGGGCTGGTACACCGACATCCTCGCCCCCTACCTCACCCTGACGCGCGGCACGCTCTACGCCGTCAATCTGGAGGTGGACGACCCGAAGGGCCCCGCGGCCCAGGTGGTCGAGGCCTACAAGCGCAAGCTGGCGGCCCGCTCGGACCTCTATGGCGCGGTCAAGGTCACGGCCTTCGGACCGAAGACCGGCCCGGTGGCGCCGGCCGGCTCGGCGGACATGGTGCTGTTCCTGCGCAACCTGCACAACTGGATGGCGGCGGGCCTGGCCGAGAAGGCCTTCCGCGACGCCAAGGCGGCCCTGAAGCCGGGCGGGGTGCTGGGCGTCGTGGAGCATCGCGCCAAGCCGGGCGGGGTGCAGGACGTGCTGGCCTCCAACGGCTACGTCGAAGAGGCCTATGTGAAGCAGATGGCCAAGGAGGCCGGCTTCAAGTTCGTCGCGGCCAGCGAGATCAACGCCAATCCCAAGGACGACCGCAAGCATCCCTTCGGCGTCTGGACCCTGCCGCCGACGCGGCTTTCGGCCCCGCGCGGCCAGCCGCCCAACCCGAACTTCGACCACTCGAAATACGACGCCATCGGCGAGAGCGACCGGATGACGCTGAAGTTCGTCAAGCCCGGCTAGTTCGCGCGCGGCCGTCGATTGCCGAGCGCGCCGACGCGGTCTATCCCAAGGTCTGTCAAGCGGAGGAGAAGGCCATGGCCACGCTCGAAGACATCACCGCGCGCCTGAAGAAGGCGGCGGCCGAACAGCCGGTCGCCGGCAAGACCGTGACGCTCGATCTGAAGGGCGAAGGCTTCATCCACATCGACGGTTCGACCGTCACCAACGACGACGCGCCGGCCGATTGCACCGTCATCGTCTCCAAGGCCGACCTGGAAGCCATGGCCCAGGGCGACCTCGACCCCACCTCCGCCTTCATGACCGGCAAGCTGAAGATCAACGGCGACATGTCGGTGGCCATGGCGCTGCAGCCGTTGCTCGCCCGCGCCAAGGGCTGAGTCCGGCGTGGGCGATCCCGCGCCGCTGATCTCCATTCCCGAGGCTCCGACGCCGGACGGCGGACAGGCGGAGTGGTTCTTCGCCGCGGACGGGGTGAGACTGCGAGCGGCGCTGTTCCCCCCGGCGGGCGCGCCGATGGGCTCGGTGGTCGTGAGCCCCGGCCGTTCCGAACCGCTTGAAAAGTACTTCGAGGTCGTCCGGGACCTGACCGGGCGAGGCTTCGTCGTCCTGGCGCACGACTGGCGCGGCCAGGGCCTTTCGGACCGTCTGACGCCGCACCGCCTGAAGGGCCACGCGTGGAACGCGGACGAGTTCATTTCCGACTACCGCGCCCTGCTCGACACATTCGGCCCGCGGCTGCCCGAGCCCTGCATCGCGCTCGGCCATTCCATGGGCGGCTGCCTGAACCTGCTGAGCCTGGCGCGGGGCGAGACGCGGTTCGCCGGCGCGGCCCTGTGCGCGCCCATGCTGGCCATCGCCCTGGCGCCGCTGCCCCGGCCCGTGGCCCGCGCCATAGGGGTGGTGATGAGCAAGCTCGCCCCGACGGCGCACGCGACGCCGCCCCACGATCCCCTGAAGATGCGTTTTGAGACCGACGCCCTGACTCACGACCGGGCCCGCTTCGAACGTTATGTGGCCCAGCTTCACGCCTGCCCGGATCTGGCCCTGGGCGCGCCCACCTGGGGATGGCTGGACTTCGCCCTGAGCACCGGTGACGAACTGGCCGCGCCCGGCGTGCTTGAGAAGGTGACCACGCCTGTCAGCATCGTCGGCGCCGGGGCGGACCGGCTGGTGCTATCCTCGGTCTCACGCGAGGCGGCGGCGCGCCTGCCGGCCGGCCGTTACACCGAAGCGCCGGGCGCCTTCCACGAGATCCTGATGGAGACCGACGATCGGCGCGCGGTGTTCTGGACCGCCTTCGACGCCCTGCTCGCCGACATCACCGCGCCGAACGGCTGAGCGCCACCAGCGCTTCATCGAGGCATCGGCGATCACCCGCCACCACCATCTGGCCGCCCTCGCGCCCGATGCGCTCGCCGCGCCAGTCGGTGACCAGCCCCCCGGCGCCCTCGACCACCGGCACGGCGGCCTCCACGTCCCAGCTCTTCAGGCCCGCTTCGACGACCAGGTCCATCGTCCCCAGCGCCACCATGGCATAGCCGTAGGCGTCGCCGCTCATGCGGGCGAGGCGGGCGGCGGCGCGCACCTGGGTCCAGGCGCCCAGCTCCGCCCCGTTCAGCACATCCGGGTCGGTGGTGGCGATCACCGCCTCAGTGAGGCGCGGGCAATCGCGGACCTTCAGCGGCCGGGTCTCGCCCCGCGACACAAGGCGCGAGCCCCCCGCCTGCGAGCCGATGTAGAGCTCGTCAAGATAGGGCTGGCCGATCGACCCCAGCACCGGCTCGCCCTGGAACCGCAGGGCGATCAGGGTGGTCCACAGCGGCAGGCCGGCCACGAAGCCGCGGGTGCCGTCGATGGGATCGATCACCCAGACGAACTCGGCGTCGGGGCGATCCTCGCCGTACTCCTCGCCGATGACGCCGTGGTCGGGATAGCGCTCGCCGATCAGCTTGCGGATCGCCGTCTCGGCGCCCTGGTCGGCGGCGGTGACGGGGTCGTAGGCGCCGTCCCGGCCCTTGTCCTGCAGCCCGTTCTCGACCCGGAAGAGCGGCAGGATCACCTCGGCCGAGACGCGGTTCAGCTCCACCAGGAAGGCGTCGAACTGCGCCAGCCGGTCGGGCGCGAGAACGGGAAGATCGGTGGCTGTCATGGCCGAGCCTTACCCCGGCTCGGGCCGGCGGAGAAGTCGGGGGCGCCTCGCGCCTTGAAACGGCTCTCCCATGGGTCTACCCAGACCGCGCCGTGGTTATGGTTTCAAATCGCAGAGTGTTGCTGGCGGGGGTGCTCGCCACCGTCGTGGCCCTGGCGGGGTGCGCCCGGTCGGATCGGCCGCCGGTGGGCGGTCCCTTCAAGCTGATCGACCAGAACGGACAGCCGCGCGACCAGTCCGTGCTGAAGGGCAAATGGACGGCGGTGTTCTTCGGCTACACCTTCTGTCCGGACGTCTGTCCCGCCACCTTGCAGACCCTGGCCGAGGCGCAGGACCGGCTCGGCCCCAAGGCGGCCAAGTTCCAGGTGGTGTTCATCACCATCGACCCGGCCCGCGACACCTCGGCCCAGCTGAAGACCTATCTGTCCTCGAGCGCCTTCCCCAAGGGGGCTATCGGACTGACCGGCTCGGCCGACGCCATCGCCAAGGCGGCCAAGGCCTATCACGTCTTCTACGCCAAGGTGGGGACCGGGCAGGACTACGAGATGCAGCACTCGTCCGCCGCCTATCTGATGGATCCCAAGGGGCGCTTCGATCGCGTGCTCGCCTTCGGCCTGTCGCCGGAAGAAGCGGCCAAGCAGATCAGCGACGCCATGCGCGAGGACTGACGATCAAGGCTCGACGAATTGGCGCCTGACGATCGGGACCTGCGCCCCACGGGCCCGCTCGATGCGGCTAGAACACCGTCCGGGCGGTCATCCGCAGGTCGTAGTCGGTGTAGTCGCTGGCCTTTTCCGCGCCGGCCTCGAGCAGGATGTCCAGATAGTCGGAATAGACCCTCAGGCCGATGCTCCCGACCATGGCGCCGCCTGTGAGCGAATTCGGCGGCCAGGGTGAAGGGGTCCCCGCCGGCGAAGGCGGCGGTGGTGCGACCCGGCCCGCCGGTGAGCACGCTGCGGTAGCCGACCTCCACCTGCGGGCGCCAGCGGAAGCCGCTGTCGCCGAGATTGACGCCCAGCGCGACGCTGGCGTTGATCGTGGCGGCGTCGCTGTTGCGCCCGCCGACCGTCAGGTCGAAGGCGTCCCCGCCGCCGGTCTCGGAGTAGCCGTTCTCATGGATGCGCAGATAGTCGGCGTGCACCCGCGGCTCGACGAACACCCGGCCGAAGGTCGACAGATAAGCCGCGCCGACCCGCCCGGACAGGGTGTAACCGCTCCAGCTCCCGTTCGCGACGCGATGCACCACGCCCAGGGCGTCGCTGTAGAGGAACTCGCGCCGATTGGTCACCCAAAGGTATCCGGCGCCCAGCTGGGCGTCGAGGCGCAGGCCGCCGTAGGTTCCCCGCCAATAGACGCCGGTGTTGATCTGCGAGAGGCCCAGCAGATTGTCGCCAGGAAGCTTGGGTTGGCGAATCTGGGCCGTGACGAAGCCGAGCTTGACCCCTAGCGCATCGCCGCGGGGGCTGACGCTTTCCAGGCCGCCGACGATGCCGATGCCCTGGGTTCGGTAACCGGTCGCCTGGTTGCGGTTCTTGTCCTCGCGCATGGCGATTTCTTGCGACCACGCCCGGGTCGGGACCGGAGCTCGACTGGCCTTGGGGAGCCTCGGCTGCGGCCTGCCCCTGGGCTTCCGCCGCCCAGGACAGGGCGCGGAACACGCCGCCCGAATAGTCGGGCAGCATCTGGTCGTAGACGCTCCGCAGACCAGCCGCGTTGGTCTGCGCCAGGACGCTGCGCAACACGCCGCTGTCCTTGCCGATCGCCCCGTACACGCCGTTGTAGGCGGCGGTCTCTCCGGCGTTGAAGCCGAGCTCGGCCGCTGTGCGCCGCCGCAGGGTGAAGTCGATGGCGCCGGCCGCCGGGTCGCTGTGGAATCCCGCCTGGAACAGGTAGGGCACCTGGCCGCCCAGATCCGCGTCCGCCACGCCGACGGTCAGCGAGGAGGCCTGGATCGCCGTGAAGGTCTCGTCCGCGCTCGGCAGCGACAGCAGGTTGACGCCGAGCTTGCCGCCCGGCGCGATGACCGCCGGGCCCGTCACGTTGAAGCGGGTGAAGCGCCCGTTCGCGGGGTCGGCGGTGAACACCAGCTGTCCGCCGTCGCCCACGGTCAGGCTTGGCGAGGAGAAAGTGTTCGCGCCCAGTTCGGTCACGGTTCCGTTGGCGACGCTGACCGCCAGGGGGCCGGCGCTCTTCAGGTCGCCCACATAGGAGGCGCCGCCGTCGACCGTCAGCGTTCCCGCGCCGGCGCCGAAGTCCAATGTGCTGTACACATTGCCCGCGTGCAGAGCCACGGTGTCCGCGCCGGAGCCCAGCAGGATGTCGCCGCGGATCGTCGGGGTGACTGGGGTCACCGTGGTCGTGACCTTGCCCGTGCTGTCGGTCGTGGCGGAGATCACGCCGGGGCTGGGGTTCTGGATCAGGCTGACGCCGGTGGTGTTGGCCCGCAGGTCCAGGGCGATGGCTTGGCCGGTCGTCGCATCGCCGAACAGGGCCGGCGAGATCGTCGCCTGGATGGAGTTGTTGTTGACGACCGAGCTCAGTGTGCCGGACCGGTCGACCACGGCGTAGGCCGAGGCCGTGTCGCCCGTCGCCGAGGCGACGATGCTGCCGGAGTTGTTCAGACCGCTGACCGAGGCGCCGGCGTCGATCTGCAGCGCTGTCGAGGTCGAAGCGCTCGACGAGATCGTCGCCGACGATATGCCGCCCGAATTGACGACCTGGGGAACCGTCGCCCCGGACTTCACCAGAATCCCGACCGCGTTGGCCTCATAGGCCGAGGCCGTCGTCGCGCCGACGTTGCGGTAGCCGCCCTCGACGTTGACGATCCCGCCGTCCGCGCCGATCTGCACGCCCGTCGCCGAAACGCCGTCATAGACGCCGTTGCTCGTGATCCCGCCGCGCGCGATCACGCCATAGCCGTTGTCGCCGGACCCGAACTTGCCCAGGGTCACGGTCGCGCCCGCCTGGCCGATGCTGAGGGCCGGGGCCGAGCCGAACACCGTCAGCGACCCGGCGGTTTCGGCCGAATCGATGATCCCGTCGCCGTCCGCGTCCGTCGTGGTGTCGGTCGGGGAGGTTCCGACCGGCGGCGCGCCGATGAACAGCCCGCCGCCGACGTTCGCCCGGATGCTGAGAGCCGACCCGGCCTGCAGCTTGTTCTCGGGCAACAGGCCGGTGAGGAAGGCGGGGTCGGTGCTGCGCGTGGTCACCCGATAGCCGGTCGCGGCCAGGCCGCTGTAGATCGAAACCCGGCCGCCGACAGGCCCAGCGACGTCAACAGCCGTGGAGCCGCCGCCGGTCACGGTGACCGGACCGGTGATCTTGACGGCGCCGCTGACGCCGCCTGTCTCGCGGATGCCGTATCCGTTGTCGCCGGTCACGCCGATCGTTGCGGCTGAGGTCAGGTTGCCGACCAGGGGCGCCTCGGCGGACAGGCCGTAGGAATTGTTGCCGTTCACGGTAACCGCACCGCCCGTCAGATTGATATCGCCCGTGAACGCGGCGGGGCCTGTCACCCGCACGCCGTAGCGGCCGGTCCCCTTGGCGTAGGCGCCGTCCGGCACCCCGTCGCCGTTGGTGTCCGAAGGGGTATAGCTTTCGAGGATGTTGATCGTGCCGGAGCTGGTCAGCGCGCCGGTGTGGCCGCCCTGGACCAGGATACCCGTCGCGTTGTCGACGTCCTTGAAGCTGATCAGGCCAGAGTTGGTGACGGTGTTGTTGCTGTCCAGCGTGACGGCGGCGCCTGACGCGGTGGGATTGATCGAGCCGCCGCTCGCGATGGTGACGTCGTCAGGCGCCCCGGCGTTGGCCGTGGAGGTGGCGACCGGAGTCGTCTGGCTACCCGTGATCTGGGTCTCGGCGAGAACCGAGCCGCTCGCCGCGAGCCACAGAAGCGGCGCCGTGGCGGCCGCGGCGAAAAGCGACATGCGCATTAACAGGCCCCTCCACGGGCGCTAGGCCGGCCTTGTCTAGCGCGCCGGACCCGACGGCGGCAAGGCGCGCCTGTCGCATCAGGCGGAGGGTTTGTGGCGGCCTTGGGGCGAATCCGGCGCGGACCGGCCTAACCGCCGGCGTCCGAGCCGCCTGACCCGGAGGACGTCCCGGCGCGCGCGACCCGCGTTCCGCCGGGCTTGCGCGAGCCGCCTTGGGCCAGGCGCGTCTGCTGCTGGGTCCAATAGGTCATGCCGTCGCGCGGCTTGAACATCGTCCGCGGCGCTCCGTCCTTGTCCGCTACCGCGAACACATTGCCCTTCGGGTCATAATACAGCACGTCGCCGTTCGAGCGCTTGGCGGTGAGCACGCCCCTGGGCGGAGATTCCACGAACGCATGGGCCCGGGCGACATAAGCGTCCAGCGTGGACGCGCCGAAGTCCGCGCCGTTGCGGTCGAACTGCCGCTGGGCGCCGTCCTCGGCCGTGCGGCGGCGGCTCGACGCCCAGAGCGGCTTGCCGTCCTTGAACAACGGCGCGGGCGCGGCGCGGCCTGACCCCGAGCTGGCGGCGTCCCCGCCGCGCGCGTCAGCGGGCGTCGAATTGGCGGCTTGGTACGAAGCGTCGGCCCGGGCGGCCTTGTCAGCCTCGCGTCCGCACCCCCAAAGCGCCAGCGCCGTCGCCAGCACGGCCGCCACAGAAACGATCCTGATGTGACCCATGGTTGAACCCCCTCCTGAATCGCGTGAGTATGTTCCATATTTGTTCGCTTATGTCCATTGGCTCACGCCATAAAGTCGCGCTATGAGGCGAACGATGAGAGCGCGCGGAAAAAAGGTCCTGTTGATCGTGGGCGGCGGCGTCGCGGCCTACAAGGCGCTGGAGCTCGTACGCCTGCTCAAGGGCCGGGGGATCGGGGCGACGCCGGTGCTGACCGCCGCGGGCGCCCGGTTCGTCACGCCTCTGTCGCTCTCGGCCCTCGCAGGAGAGGCCGTCCACCAGGACCTGTTCTCACTGACCGACGAAGCGGCGATGGGACATATCGAGCTATCCCGCTCGGCGGATCTGGTGGTGGTGGTCCCGGCCACCGCCGACCTGATGGCCAAGGCCGCGGCGGGCCTGTGCGACGACCTCGCCTCCACCGCCCTGCTGGCCACCGACAAACCCGTGCTGATGGCCCCAGCCATGAACGTGCGCATGTGGCTGCACCCCGCCACCCAGGCCAATGTCGCGGCCCTGCGCGAGCGGGGCGTGCTGTTCGTCGGGCCTGACGAGGGCGAGATGGCCTGCGGCGAATACGGCCCCGGCCGCATGGCCGAGCCCGAAGCGATTCTCGCCGCCATCGAACAGGCCCTCGCCGGCCCCGCCGCCCGGCGGCTGGAGGGGCGCCGCGCCCTGGTCACCGCCGGCCCCACGGCCGAACCGCTCGATCCGGTGCGGGTCCTCACCAACCGCTCCAGCGGCAAGCAGGGCTATGCCGTCGCCGGCGCCCTGGCTGAGCTGGGCGCGGACGTGACCCTGGTCTCCGGCCCCACGGCGCTCGCGGCCCCGGCCGGCGTCCGGCGGGTGGACGTGCAGACCGCCCAACAGATGCTTGACGCCTGCCGCGCCGCCCTGCCCGCGGACGTGGCGGTGTGCGTGGCGGCCGTGGCGGACTGGCGCCCGAAGCGCCTGTCGTCCGCCAAGCTGAAGAAGACCGCCTCCGGGCCGCCGCCCATTGCGCTGGAAGAGACGCCGGACATCCTGGCCGCCCTGTCCGCCCCCGGCCCGGGCCGGCCGCGCCTGACGGTGGGCTTCGCCGCCGAGACCGGCGACCTGGACGCCAAGGCGCGCGCCAAGTTGAAGGCCAAGGGCTGCGACTGGCTGGTGGCCAACGACGTGACCGAGGCCGGGGTGATCGGCGGCGACGAGAACCGCGTGGTGGTGTTCGACAGCCAGGGCGCCGACCCCTGGAAGCGCGCCTCCAAGATCGCCGTCGCCCGCCGCCTGGCCCAGAGGATCGCCGAGGCCCTGGCGTGAGCACGGCATCAGGCGTGAGCGTCGAGATCGCCGTCGTGCGGATGGACCATGCGCGGGACCTGCCGCTGCCCGCCTATGAGACCTCGGGCGCCGCGGGCATGGACCTGCGCGCCGCCGTGCCGGAGGACGAGCCGACGGTGCTGCGCCCCGGGGCGCGGGCCATGGTTCCCACTGGCCTGCGCATCGCCGTGCCGGCGGGCTACGAGGCCCAGGTGCGGCCGCGCTCGGGCCTGGCGGCGCGCTCGGGCGTCACCTGCCTGAACACCCCCGGCACCGTCGACTCCGACTATCGCGGCGAGGTGAAGGTGATCCTCATCAACCTCGGCGAAGAAAACCTCGTGGTCCGCCGCGGCGACCGCATCGCCCAGATGGTGATCTGCCCGGTGGTCCAGGCCGCCTGGCGCGAGGCCGAGACGCTGGACGACACCGCGCGCGGCCACGGCGGGTTTGGCTCCACGGGCGGCTAAAGCCCTTTACATCCAGATCAATTGTCCCTATTTGCGCGGTCCTCCGGCGGACCCCGTTGTCCAAAAGCGCTGCTAACGCCGGTCTGGGTCAACAATCCTTAGGGGGTTGCGTGAGGTGCATCATCACCATACGCCCCTGGACCTGGTCCGTGAGCGGTCGCCCGAGAATCCTGTCGCCCTTCTAAGGCCTCAGGCTCTGGCCGCAGCGGCGCGCTGGTTCCAGGACAAATTCACCGACGGCGTGCTTTACGCCGTGAAGGCAAATCCTTCGCCCTGGGTCATCAAGACCCTGGCGCGAGAGGGCGTGCGCGGTTTCGACGTGGCCTCGATCCCCGAGATCGAGCTGGTGCGAGAGCACGCGCCCGCCGACGCCCGCCTCGCCTTCATGCATCCGGTCAAAAGCCGACGCGCCATCTCCCAGGCCTACTTCGACTACGGGGTGCGGACCTTCTCGCTCGACTGTTTCGATGAGCTGGAGAAGATCAAGGACGCCACGGGCAACGCCCGCGACCTGTGCCTGATGGTGCGCCTGGCCGCGGCCAACACCAGCTCCGCCTATCCGCTGTCCGGCAAGTTCGGCATCGAGCCCGAGGCCGCCGCCCCGCTGCTGCTGGCCGCGCGTCGCGCCGCCGAGGAATTGATGGGCGTCAGCTTCCACGTGGGCAGCCAGTGCATGCGCCCCACCGCCTATCAGGCGGCCATGAGCGCGGCGTCGCGAGCGCTGGTGCGCGCCGGTGTGTTCGCCGACGTGGTGGACGTGGGCGGCGGCTTTCCCTCGGTCTATCCGGGGATGATCCCGCCGGCGCTGGACGACTACGCGGACGCCATCCAGCGGGGCTTCTCCGAGATGATGGTGCACGAGACCACCGAGCTGTGGTGCGAGCCTGGCCGCGCGCTGACCGCCGAGGCCTCCTCGATCCTGGTCAAGGTGGAGCTGCGCAAGGGCGACGCGCTTTATCTGAACGACGGCGCCTACGGGAACCTGTTCGACGCGGCCCACTCCAAGTGGCCCTTCCCGGTGAAGCTGATCCGCGACGGCGAGGCCGCTGGCGCGCTGAAGCCGTTCCGCTTCTACGGCCCCACCTGCAATTCGATGGACCTCATGCCCGGGCCCTTCTGGCTGCCCGAGGATATCGACGAGGGCGACTACATCGAGATCGGGATGCTGGGCGCCTATGGCGTGGCCCTGGGGACGGGGTTCAACGGCTTCGGCCAGACCGAGGCCGCGATCGTCGAGGATCCGCCCATGGCCTCCATGTACGGCCTGGCGCCCCGCTCCATCCCCGCCCCGCGCGAGGAGGACCGCGTGGTCCGCTTCACCCGCGCCCGCAAGGGCCGCCGCAAGCGGCGCTAGGCAAGAGGGCCCTTTCCACCGGGGCCGGCGCGGCTCTAGTCTCCGCCGCGATGGCGGATGGTTCGGATCAGATCGACCGAAGGCCCAGGACGGCCAGGGCGGGAGTAGCCGCCGTCCTCTGCTTGGCCGCAGCGCTGGCGGCCGGCGGCTGCGCGCATCTGGGGAGCAAGCCTCCGGCCCTGCCGTCTAAGGTTCCGGCCGCCTACGTCGAGACCAGCGCCGATACGCCGACCACCGGCGCGGCTGATCTTTCGAGCTGGTGGACCTCGTTCCACGATCCCGTGCTGGACCAACTGATCGGGAAGGTCCTGGCCGGGGACATCGACCTTAAGCAGGCGAGGCTGAAGATCGAGGAGGCCCGCCAGGGCGTGCGCATCGCCGGAGCGCAGGCCTTGCCGCAGGTCGCGGCCGCGCCGGCCGTGTCGCGAAACCGCATCTCCGAGAACGCCATCCCCATCCCGCCGGGCGCCGGCCAGGGCGGGGGCGCCTTCGGCCTGCCGGGCAGCGAGTTCTCCAGCTATCGGCTGGGGCTGGACGCCTCCTGGACGCTGGACCTGTTCGGCGGCGCGCGGGCGGGCATGGCCGCCGCCAAGGCCAAGGCCGCCGCCGCCGACGTGGAGCGAACGGGATCTGCGCGTCGCCCTGGCCGCAGAGACCGCCAACCACTATCTCGCCCTGCGCGCCGCCCAGAGGCGCCAGGCGCTGGCCTGGGCGGAACTGTCGCGCCAACGCGAGCTGTTGGAGCTGGTGAAGGCGCGGGCCGACCAGGGCCTGACCAGTTCCGCCGACGTGCGCCGCCGGGAGGCCGAGGTCTCCGCCGCCGAAGCCCGCGCCTATCCGCTGGAGGCGGAGGCCCGTGCACAAATCCATGCGCTCGCCGTCCTGGCCGGCGAGACGCCCGGGGCGCTGGACGACCTGCTCTCCAAGGACGCGGCCCTGCCCGATGCGCCGACCCCTCCCCCCGGCCTGCCGTCGGACCTCTTGCGCCGGCGGCCGGACATTCGCAGGGCCGAGCAGGACGTGGCCGCCGCCGCCGGCGAAAGGGGCGTGGCCGCCGCCGACCTCTATCCGAAGATCACGCTTTCCGCTCAGCCGGCCTATGTCTCTACGGCGCTGGCGACCCTGGTGGACTGGGGCAGCCGCAACTACGCGGTCTCCGCCGGCCTGCTGTGGCCGATCTTCGAGGGCGGCATGCTGCGCGCCAAGCTCGCCCAGGCGAACGCCCGCGAGCAGGAGTCCCTGCTGGCCTACCGCAAGGCCGTGCTCGTCGCCCTGAAGGACGTGGAAGACGCCCTGGCCCGCTATCAGGCCGACGAGGCGCGACGGGGCTCGCTGCAGGCCTCCCTGGACGCCGCCAAGGCCGCGGAGTCGAGCGCCCGGGATCGCTACAAGGCCGGGCTGAACCCCTATTCCGACGTCCTGGCCGCCCGCCAGGCCACTATCGCCGACGAGGACTCCCTGGCCCAGGCCGAGGCGGCCCGGGCGGCTGACGTCGTGGCGCTCTATGCGGCCCTGGGCGGGGGCTGGAGCGAGACGGACCTGAAGGAGAGCGCCCCATGAACCCCAGGCTGAGACCCGTGCTCGCCGTTCTGGCGGTGCTGACCGTCGCGGTCCTGGTCTGGATGGCCTGGTCGCCGCGCTGGGCCGACGCGGACGTGCTCTCCGGCTACGTCGAAGGCGACGACCTGTATCTGTCCTCGCCCGTCGCCGGCACGGTGACGGCGGTGAAGGTGGTCAAGGGCCAGCGGGTAGAGGCGGGCGATCCGCTGTTCGCCATGGACCCGGCGACCTTGTCCGCCCAGGAGGGCCAGGCCCAGGCGCGGCTGGACCAGACCACGGCCCAGATCGGGGCGGCCGAGGCCCAGGCCACCCAGGCGGAAGCCGCCGCCGCGGCCGCCCGCGCGGTGGAAGCCAACGCCCGCAGCGACTACCAGCGCCTCGCGGCCCTGCAGAAATCCAACCCCGCCGCCACCTCGGCGCGGGAAGTGGATCAGGCCAAGGCCGCCGCCGACAGCGCCTCCGCCCAAAGGCTCGCCGCCGACAAGGCCGCCGCGGCCGCGCGGGTCCAGGCCGAGGCCGCCAAGGCCGGCGCCGCCCAGGCGGGCCAGGGCTTGAAGGAGGCGGGCGTGCGCCTCGGCCAGCTGTCCAAGAGCGCCCCGGCCGCCGGGCGGGTGGAGGACGTGTTCTATCAGCAGGGCGAATGGGCCGGGCCGAACCAGCCGATCGTCAGCCTGCTGCCCGACGGCCAGGTGAAGCTGCGGTTCTTCGTGCCGGAAAAGACCATGGACCGCTATCGGCCCGGACAGACGGTCCGCTTCTCCTGCGACGGCTGCGCCAAGGATCTGACCGCCAAGATCAGCTACGTCAGCCCCCGCGCGGAGTTCACCCCGCCGGTGATCTACAGCCGCAAGACCCGCGACAAGCTGGTGTTCATGGTCGAGGCCATTCCGAACGACCCGGCGGGCCTGCAGCCCGGCCTGCCGGTGGACGTAAAGCGCCTGGCCAAGGGCGGGGACGCCAGGCCGTGAGCGAGGCCGCGAACGCCGGCGCGAACCTCGCCATCGACGTGCATGGGCTGAACAAGAGCTTCGGCGACAAGCACGTGGTGCAGGACGTCGCGATCCAGGTGGAGCACGGCCGGATCACCGGCTTTCTCGGCCCCAACGGCTCGGGCAAGACCACCACGCTGCGGATGCTGTGCGGCCTGCTGACGCCGGACTCCGGCGAGGGCGACGTGCTGGGCATGAACTTTCGCGAGAAGGCCGAGGCGATCAAGCGCCAGACCGGCTACATGACCCAGCGGTTCTCGCTCTACGAGGACCTGACCATCCGCGAGAACCTGGACTTCGTGGCCCGCGTCTACGGCATGTCGGACCGCAAGAACCGCGTGGACCACTCGCTGGAAGACCTGGGCCTGACCAACCGCCAGAACCAGCTGGCCGGCGATCTGTCGGGCGGCTGGAAGCAGCGTCTGGCGCTGGCCGCCTGCGTGCTGCACGAGCCGAAGCTGCTGCTGCTGGACGAGCCCACCGCCGGGGTCGATCCCAAGGCGCGGCGGGAGTTCTGGGACCACCTGCACACCTTCGCCACCAACGGCATGACGGTGCTGGTCTCCACCCACTACATGGACGAGGCCGAGCGGTGCCACGACGTGGCCTACATCGTCTACGGCCGGCTGATCGCGCGGGGCACGGCGGCGGACGTCATCGCCAACTCCGGCCTGATCACCTTCCAGGGCGCGGGGCCGGGGGCCGACCTGCTGGCCACGGAACTGGACGGCAAGCCCGGGGTGCTGACCGCCGCCCCCTTCGGCCAGGCGGTCCACGTCTCGGGGATCGACCGAAAGGCGCTGGAGGCCGCCCTCGCCCCCTATCGGAATGGCCCTATCCGCTGGACCGAGACCGAGCCGACGCTGGAGGACGTGTTCATCCGCCTGATGGGCGAGGGCAAGGACAACTACGCATGAGGGGGATCATCCAATGATGAACTTCTCCCTCTCGCGCGCCTTCGCCGTGCTGGCGAAGGAGTTCATCCAGATGCGGCGCGACCGGATCACCTTCGCCATGATGCTGGGCATCCCGGTGATCCAGCTTCTGCTGTTCGGCTACGCCATCAACTCCGACCCCAAGATGCTGCCGACGGCGGTGTTGGCCGAGGACCATTCCACCCTGTCGCGCTCGCTGATCGCGGCCATGCGCAACAGCCAGTATTTCGACATCACCACGGTCGCCAGGAGCCAGGCCGAGCTCGACCGGCTGATGGGCGCCGGCAAGATCCAGTTCGCCGTCACCATCCCCGGAGACTTCACCCGCCGGGTGGTGCGGCACGACAACGCCCAGATCCTGGTGGAGGCCGACGCCTCTGACCCCACCGCCACGGCCGGGGCGGCTGCGGCCCTGACCCAGCTTCCGAACCTCGCCCTGTCCCACGACCTGACGGGCGCCCTCTCCGGCGTGCGCCCGAGCCAGGCCGCCGTTCGAGGTGGTGGTGCACCGCCGCTATAACCAGGAGGGCCTGTCCTCCTACAACATCGTGCCGGGGCTGCTCGGCATCGTGCTGTCGCTGACCCTGGTGATGATGACCGCGCTCGGCGTCACGCGGGAGGTGGAGCGGGGCACCATGGAGAGCCTGCTGGCCACCCCCGTGCGGCCGCTGGAGGTGATGATCGGCAAGCTCGCCCCCTATGTGCTGGTGGGGGTGATCCAGACCGCCGTGATCCTGACCCTGGCCAAGGGGCTGTTCAACGTGCCCATGCTGGGCGGCTGGGCGGCGCTGTTCACCGGGACGCTGCTGTTCATCATCGGCAGCCTGGCGCTCGGCTTCCTGATCTCCACCGCGTCGGACAACCAGCGCCAGGCGATGCAGCTGTCGTTCTTCTACATCATGCCCTCGGTGCTGCTGTCGGGCTTCATGTTCCCGTTCCGGGGCATGCCAGAGTGGGCCCAGATCATCGGCACGATGATGCCGGTGACGCACTTCCTGCGGATCGTGCGCGGCGCCTTGCTCAAGGGCCACGGCTTCGCGGAAATGTCCGGCAGCCTCCTGGCGCTCGCCGCCATCATGGCCGCCATCAGCGCATTGGCGGTGCTGCGCTACCGCAAGACCCTGGATTAGATTTTCCACCCCCTCGCGCGCGGGTGCGCGGGCGGAGGGGCGCGCGGGTGCGCGCGGGCGCGAGGCGGAGCGGCGGCGTTGGATGGACGGCTTGGCGGGGCTGGGCATGAGCTCAGTGTGAGGCCGGCGGCGCCGAGGGGGATAGATGCGCGCCTATCCCCGCTTGTAAGGTCGACGGCGCGGGCCCCGGGCGGTATGGCCGTGGCCAGAAGCGCAACAGGGGAAACGCCATGACCGAAGCCGCCGAAGTGATCGCCGAGCGCGACGTGGTCTATGCCGGCGGGGAGCGTCCGCTGCACTGGAACGTCTTCCGGACCGCCGCGACGCCCAGCGGCGCCCCGGCGGTGCTGCTGCTGCACGGCGGCGGCTGGCGCGGCGGCGACCGGGCGGCCATGACCGACGCCGCCATGGCCTATGCGCGGCTGGGCTATGTGGCCATCGCGCCGGAGTACCGCCTGCTCGGCGAGGCGCCCTGGCCGGCGCAGCTGGACGACACCCGCACCGCCATCCGCGCCGTGCGCGCCCACGCCAAGGCGCTGGGCGTCTCGCCGGACCACATCTTCCTGACCGGCTATTCGGCGGGCGCGCAGCTATCGCTCATCGCGGCCAGCGGCGTCGCGGGCCCGGCCGCGGCGAACGATCCCCATGCGGACCAGGCCGAGACGGTGGCCGGCGTGGCGGCCTTCTTCCCGCCCGCGCGCATCGAGCCGCCGCTCAGCAACATGCTGGGGATCACCGACCCGGCGGCGCTGGCGGCGATCAGCCCCATGACCCACGCGGGCCGCTATCCGCCGACCATCCTGTTCACCGGCGACGAGGACGGCCTGGTTCCCGCGCAGATGTCCATCGACCTGTATCGCGCCATCCGCGACGCGGGCGGGGTTGTCGGACCTGAGGCTCTATTCGGGCCTGATCCACGAGTTCGTCTCCCTGCCCGGGATGATGGACTCGACAATCCGCGACGCGGCGGCCTTTTTCGAGCGGACTGTTGTCGGCAAGCCGGATTTCGACAAGGCTCTCGGCGAGCTGAAGGCGTGGTGGGCGAAGATCATGGCCCCGCCGCCGCAGTAGCTCTGCGCGCGTTCAACCCTACGCGTTCAACCCGAGGAGAAAGACTGTGGAAAGACGCGATTTGCTCAAGGCCGCTGGTGTCGGCGCGGCCGCGCTGCCGGTCATCCTCGCCGCCGGAACGGCGTCGGCTGAAACTGTAGGCCCGGTGCTGGGCGTCATAACCCACCCGGTGAAGGACTACGCCGCCTGGCGCGTGGTCTACAACGGCGCCAAGGCCCTTCGCCAGAAGGCGGGCGTGACGGGCGCGAAAGTGTTCCGCGACCCCGTCGAGCCGAACCTGATCACGGTGATCAACTACCTTCCGAGCGTTGAGGCGGCTCACGCCTACCTCAACGACCCCGCCCTCAAGGAAGCCATGGAAAAGGCCGGCGTGCTGGCGCCGCCCAGGATCATCATCGCGGTCGCCGCCGACTGAGCGCGGCGGCCCCCGCGCGCCGACGTCACCCCAGCGCCAGGGCCTGGACCAGGAGCAGCGCAACCGCGCCCAGCGCCAGCAGGGAGAGCGTGACCACGGCGGTCACCCGCAGCCCCGCCTTGGCCACGACGCGAAGGTCCACGCCGAGCCCCAGGGCGGCCATCGAGACGATCGTCAGGGCGTTGGCGGCCCGGCCCATGGGCGCGATCAGGATGTGCGGGACGACACCGGTCGACCGCGCGGCGACCAGGGCGAGAAAGCCCACGATGAACCACGGCAGCAGTTGGCGCAGGTCTAGGCGCGCGCGCTTCGGTCCGCTCCGCCCGGTCAGGAGCGACAAGGCGAGCACCACGGGGCCGAGCATCAGGACCCGCACCAGCTTCACCAGGGTTCCGACCTGGGCCGACAGGAAGCTGACCGGCGCGGTGGCCGCCAGCACCTGGGGCACGGCGTAGACGGTGAGCCCGGCGAAGACGCCGAACGCGCGGGGGCTCATGTGCAGAGACACGGCCAGCACGGGCAGCACGAGCACGACGACGACCCCGAGCACGGCGGTGAAGGCGATGGACGCCGCCACGTCGTCTCCGTCCGCCCCGATCACGGGCGCCACCGCCGCGATGGCCGAATTGCCGCAGATCGAGTTGCCGCAGGCGATCAGGGTCGCCATCCGATGCGGCAGGCCGAACAGACGTCCGAGCCCGTAGCTGACCGCGATCGCCAGCACGACCAGGCCGGCGATCCCGGCGAGCAAGGCCGTCCCGGCCCCCAGGATCATCCGTGCGCTGATCGTCGCGCCCAGCAGGACGACCGCCGCCTCCAACAGCGCCTTGGCGCTGAACTCGATCCCCCGGGTCCACCGAGCCCCGGGCGTCCAGGCTGTGCGGATCGCGGTCCCGAGCAGGATGGCGATCACCAGGGCCTCCAGCCACGCGCGGCCGAACAGGCGCGCCTCCGCGCCCTGCAGCAGGATCGCCCCGGCGGTGATCGCCGCGCACAGCACAACGCCGGGCGCTGTCGCGGTCAGCCGGCCGAGGGCGGCCGCGGGCAGGTCATGATGGGGACGAGCGAGGAGCATGGATCAAGCCATGACGCCCGCAAACTCATAAATCTAACTCATAATTCTTGTCATATTGATCTTCAATTGCGATTGATTTGGCATGACCCTCGAACAGCTGCGCATCTTCGTCTTCGTGGCGGAACGCCTGCACATGACGCGGGCCGCCGAGGCGCTGCACATCACCCAGTCGGCGGCCAGCGCGGGGGTGGCGGCGCTGGAGGCGCGATACAATGTGCGGCTGTTCGACCGGGTCGGGCGCGGCCTCGCTCTGTCCGAAGCCGGGCGCGTCTTCCTGCCCGAGGCCAGGGCCGTGCTGAACTGCGCCCAGGCCGCCGAACAGGCGCTGGAGGATCTGGCCGGACTGAAGCGGGGCGTGATCGCCATCGCCGCCAGCCAGACCGTGGCCAGCTACTGGCTGCCCTCGCGCATGGCCCGCTTCGCGGCGGCCTATCCGGGGATCGAGCTGCGCCTGACCGCCGCGAACACCGCCCAGGTCGAGCAGGCCGTCGCCGAGGGGGTGGCCGAGCTCGGCTTCGTCGAGGGGGCGGTGACGAACCCCGCCCTCGCCCGCGCGCGGGTCGCCGACGACCAGCTCGCGATCTACGCCGCCCCGATGCACCCGCTGGCCTTGGCGAAGTCGCCCATCACCCCGCGAGATCTGAGCGGAGCGGCCTGGGTGCTGCGTGAGCCGGGCTCCGGCACGCGCTCGGCGGTCGAGCGCGCGCTGACGGACCGGGGCGTCGATCCCGCCGGCCTGAAGGTCGTGCTGGAGCTGCCCTCCAACGAGGCGGTTCTCGCCGCCATCGCCAACGGCGGCGCGGTGGCCGCCGTTTCCGAACTGGCCGCCCAGGCGCTGGTCTTGGCGGGAGGACTGACGCCGCTGGACTTCGACCTGGGGGCGCGCGCCTTCGAGCTCGTGACCCACAAGGAGCGACGCCGCAGCAAGGCCGCGGCGGCCTTCGTCGACCAGCTCTGACGCCCGGCCTCAGGCGCGGCCGACGTTCGGCGCCCGAGCCCTAAACGACCGTTCCGGCGCGCCCCCGCCTTGATCCTGCCGTTGTGAAGGGCCACGTTTGCACATGCGAGCCGACCGCAGCGGGGCCTCCGCGCCGCGCGCCGGGGCCGCGCGACGATGTCCAAGATCGAGCGGCGCAGCACGGCCGCCACGCATGAGAGGAAGCGCCCGCCATGAACAACCGAGCCAAGACCGCCATCGGGGCCGCCGCCCTGGCCGGGGCCGCCGCCCTGATGATCACCCCGCTGATCGGCCATGCCGAGTCCGGCGTGCCGCTGCCCCGGCCGGCGGTGGACGCGCCCCTGGCCAAGGGGAGCCTGCAGACCGCGGTGCTCTCGGGCGGGTGCTTCTGGGGCGTGCAGGGCGTGTTCCAGCACGTGAAGGGCGTCAAGATGGTCTACGCCGGCTATGCGGGGGGCTCGGCTGGCACGGCGCAATACGAGACGGTGAGCACGGGAACCACCGGCCACGCGGAGTCGGTCAAGATCACCTATGACCCGAGCCAGGTGTCCTATGGCGAGATCCTGCGGGTGTATTTCTCGGTGGTGCAAGATCCCACCGAACTGAACTACCAGGGGCCTGATCACGGCACCCAGTACCGGTCCGACATCTGGTACACGAACGCCGAGCAGAAGCGCATCGCGACGGCCTATATCGCCCAGCTCGACAAGGCCCACGCCTTCGGCAAGAAGATCGTCACCCGCGTCGATCCCTACAAGGGATTCTACAAGGCCGAGGGCTACCATCAGGACTACCTGATCCATAACCCGACCAACCCCTACATCGTCTATAACGACCTGCCGAAGATCGCCGATCTGAAGCGGATCCTGCCCGAGGACTATCGCGCGACGCCGGTGTTGGCGTCCTCGGCGAGCTAGGGCCGGCCGCTCATCGCGCGCCGCGATATCCGACGCCGAGATAGAGGTCGATCCGCCGCTGGCGTCCGCCGCCGAGGTCGAGGGTCCAGCGGCCCAGCGGCTCGGCGCGCATGAAGTCGGCCGGCAGCTTGGGCGCGGCGGGCTTGCCGACCTGCTCCACGATCAGCACGCGACCGGCCTCCCGCGGGCGCAGCGGCGATGAGCGCTCGGCCTCGTCCAGCGCCTGCGCGGCCGGGCGGATGCGCAGGGGCGCCGCGCCCGGCGAGGCGAAGTAGCGGCGGCCGTAGTAGGCCAGGTCGTTGAACATCGCCCGGTCCTCGGCCACCACGGCCGTGGGCTTCAGAACGGCGGCCTGGCCGGCAGCGATGGCGGCGACCTCGGCCCACCCGCGCAGACGCTCCAGCCGACGCCCATAGCCGGCCGCGTCCACGATCTGGGGGGCGCCGACAACCAGCAGCACGAGGGCGGCGATCACGCCCTGTGTAGCGAGCGACGCTACAGTCCAGCCCCTGGCATTCCAGCGCAACAGCCACGCCGAGACCAACAGCGTCGCCGCCGGATAGCCCGCCGCCGCCCAATGGGCGTGGGCGCGCGAGACGAAGGCCTCCGCCGTGATCAGCAGCAGCGGCGGCAGGACGAAGCACAGCAGCATCCGGTCGGTTCGCTCCAGCGCCTTGTTCCGCATGAGGACGGCCGTCCCGACCAGCAACACGCCGAAGGGGACGGGACCCAGCACCCCGAACTGTCCGAGCACGAACTCCGTCAGCTTGCCGGTATGGAACAGGGGGCCGGACAGGCGGGCGTTGACCTCGGCGGTGTGGGTGACGGTGACGAAGCCGTTCATCGCCTGCCAGACGAGGTTCGGCGCGAAGGCGAGCGCGAGGGCGCCGAGCGCTGCGGCCCAGGCCCATCCGCCCCAGGCGCGCCGCGCGTCGCGGTCGATCGCCGCGTGGATGACCAGCGCCATCACCGCATAGATCGCCGCCTGCTTGGACATGAAGCCGAGGCCGAGCGCCGCGCCCAGGCCGGCGGCGGCCCCCAGCCGGGCGCGGGCGTCCGGCGCCTGGAGCAGCGCCGCGTAGGCCCATAGCGCCAGGCACAGGAACAGCATCAGCGGCGCGTCGGTGGAGATGAACAGGGCCGAGACCTGCACCGCCGGCATCAGGCCATAGAGCGCCGAGGCCAACAGCGCCGCCGACCGGGCCGTAGAGCCGCAGGCCCGCGCGGAACAGGGCCAGCATCGCCCCGGCGTGAACCAGGGGAGCTGACAGCCTCACCCACGCCTCCCCGTCGCTGGGCAGGGTGGTGAGGCCGATCAGCCAGGCGATCATCGGCGGCTTGGAGACGTAGCCCAGCGCCGGCGCGCGCGACCACAGCCAGTACTGCGCCTCGTCGACATAGAGTTCGAGCGGGGTGACGAAGATCACCACCAGCCGCGCCAGCGTCAGGCCCAGCGCCAGCCACAGCGCCCAGCGCCACGCGCGCGGGCCGTCCAGTTCCGTCAGGGATGACCGCAACGCCTGCATCAGCATCTGAATTGCCCGCGTTGTGGGCGAAGTAAAGGCCGCCCGTCCGCGCGCGCGAGAAGGCGACCACGATACGGCTGGCGCGTCGCGCTTCTGTCGTTAACCTTTCATTCGGGCGTCACCGAACCTTGCGCTTGAAGCCTTAACGCTCAAGGGGGCGGCCGTGTCTGGCGGCCCAGGGTCTAGAGGGGCACGACATCATGAAATTCAGAACGAAACTCGTCGCCGGCGTCGCCGCCGGAGCCGTGGCGCTCATGCTTACGGCCAGCGCCTATGCGCAGGACATCACCGGCTCCATGCGCGGCCGGGTGCTCAACGAGAGCGGCGCGCCCGTGGCGGGCGGCCAGGTGGTGGTCACCCACGTGCCGACGGGCACATCCACCACCGTGACGACCAGCGCGGACGGCTACTTCTCCGCGCGCGGCCTGCGCGTGGGCGGGCCTTACACGGTCACCGCCAAGGCCTCGGGCTATGAGGCGCAGCGGTCCAACGTGGCCTCCATCGGCGTCGGCTCCACCGAGGAGGTGGACCTGAAGCTGCACGCCATGAACACGGTGAGCGAGGTGGTGGTGGCCGCCGCCCCGACCACCGCCGAGGGCTATCAGGCCGGCCCCAGCACCAACTTCAGCGCCACCCAGATCCAGGAGCTGCCGTCGATCAGCCGGGACCTGAAGGACATCGCGCGGCTGGACGCCTTCGCCTCCATCGACCCGTCCAACGCCGACGCCCTGTCGTTCGCGGGGACCAACACCCGCTTCAACCAGCTGACCGTGGACGGCATCCGCCAGACCGACGACTTCGGCCTGAACAACAACGGCTATCCCACCCAGCGCTCGCCGATCTCGCTGGAGGCGATCCAGGCGCTTCAGGTGTCGGTGGCGCCCTACAGTGTGCTGAACAACGGCTTTTTGGGCGGCTCGATCAACGCCGTCACCAAGTCCGGCTCCAACCAGTTCCACGGATCGGCCTACGGCGAGTACAGCTCCGACGCCGTGCGCGGGGACTCGGTCCGCGGCAAGCCGGCGGGCGGGCCGTTCACCGAGAAGACCTATGGCGCGACGTTCTCCGGCCCGATCATCAAGGACAAGCTGTTCTTCTTCGCCGGCTACGAGAAGTTCGAGTCCACCTTCTCGCTGGACGAGGGCCCGGCGGACTCCGGCAAGAGCACGGTGATCCCGCGCATCACCACCGGCGCGGTCGACACCTTCGTGGCCGCCACCAAGTCCATCTACAACTACAATCCCGGCACCTGGCTCGACGGCGCGCCGCCGGTGGACGACGAGAAGATCATCGGCAAGATCGACTGGAACATCACCGACCACCACCGCCTCGCGCTCACCTACCAGCGCACGGTGGGCAACTCGCTGAACGGCTCGACCACCAGCACCTACGTCTCCGGCGACAGCGTCACCACGCCGGCCGTCGGGCTGGAATCGCGCCAGTACAACAAGAACGAGGTGCTGCGGACGCTGAACCTGCAGCTCAACTCCGACTGGACCGACCAGTTCTCCACGGAGCTGCGCCTGTCGCGCAAGGAGACCGAGACCACCCAGCTGCCGATCGTCGGCGGGCTGGAGGTCGGCACGGTGGCGGTCAAGGTGGCCGATCTGCCGGGCGTGCTGGCCGGATCGGGCGACCCGGAGATCCGCTTCGGCCCGGACAACTACCGCCACGACAACTATCTGGACGTGAAGACCCGCACCGCCGAGCTGATCGCTCGCTATCATGCCGGCGCGCACGACTTCGCCGTGGGCGGCCGGTTCGAGCGCCAGGACATCACCAACGTGTTCGTCGCCAAGTCGCTGGGCGACTGGACCTTCGACAGCTACGCCGACTATCTGGCCGGCACGGCCTCGCGGTTCAGCCTGACCGGCGCGGTGGACCCGAACGGCGGCACGGTTCCGGCCGCGCTCGGCACGGCCCGCAACGGCGCGGCCATCTTCAGCTACGACCTGTTCTCTGCCTACGCCGAGGATAGCTGGCAGGCGCGAAGCGACCTGACCTTGCTGTTCGGCGTGCGCGCGGACTGGTTCTCGCAGAGCGACGCGCCCTCGCTGAACGTCAACTTCGTCTCGCGCAACGGCTTCGCCAACAACTCCACGCTGGACGGCAAGGCCATCGTGCTCCCGCGCTTCGGCTTCAACTATAAGCCCAACGCGACCTGGGACGTGTCGGGCGGCTTCGGCCGGTTCTCCAACCAGGGCCTGAACGTCTGGATCTCCGACCCGTTCGCGGTGGACGGCGTGCGCCAGACCAACGCGGTGTGCCCGGCCGGCCCGTACCTGAACGTCGATCTGAAGACCGCGCCCGCGGGCTGCACCTTCACGCCCGGCAACGGCGACACCAACGCGCTGGACCCGAACCTGAAGATCCCGTCGGTGTGGAAGGCCAGCCTCTCGGCCGGCTACAACTTCAACCTCGGACCGCTCGGCGACCGCTGGCGGGTGCAGGTGGACGGCCTGTACGGCATGTTCCGCGACTCCCTGCTGTGGAAGGACCTGCGCTCGGTCCAGATCGGCACGGCGCCGGACGGACGGCCGATCTACGGCCGCACCACCGCCGGAACCATCGGGGCCAACACCTTCGACCTGATGCTGACCAACGCGGCGGACGGGGGAACCACCAAGTCGGTCGCCCTGACCCTCGCCAAGTCCTGGCATGACGGCCTGCTCGAAGGGCTCGATCTGCGGGGCACCTACACCTACACCCGCTCGCAGGACCGCAACCCGATGACCAGCTCCATCGGCCTGTCGAGCTACACCCGGTTCGCCACCAGCGATCCCAACAACCCGCCGATCGCGACCTCGGACTACGAGGTGCGCAACCGCTTCGCCCTGCAGGTGAGCTGGTATCGCAAGCTGTTCGGCGACAACGAGACGGGCATCACCGTCTTCGCCCAGCGCCGGTCGGGCCTGCCGTTCAGCTATACCTTCGCCAACACCAACAAGACCGGCGATCGTTCCTACGACGACGTGTTCGGCAATGTGGTGTCGAGCTACTCGGGCCGGCAGGCGAGCTCCAACCAGCTGTTCTACGTGCCCAAGACCTCGGGCGGGGCGGTCACCGCCACCAGCGACCCCACCGTCACCTATGCGGCGGGCTTCGACATGGCGGCCTTCAACGCCTTCCTGAAGCAGACCGGTCTGATCAACTACGCCGGCGGCGTGGCGCCGCGGAACGGCTTCCGCGGAAACTCGGTGACCACCATCGACATCCGCATCAGCCAGGAATTCCCGGCCTTCGTGCCGCATGGCTCCAAGCTGCTCGCCTACATCGACATCGAGAACTTCGGGAACCTGCTCAACGACTCCTGGGGGGTGCTGGACCAGTACGACTTCTATCGCGGCGTGCCCGTGGTCCAGCCGTCGATCGTCGGCGGCAAGTACCTCTACAGCGGCGGGGTGACGGCGCCGGACGCCTTCACCGTGACCAACGCCTCGCTGTGGCAGATCAAGTTCGGCCTGAAATACTCGTTCTAGCCGGGCCCGACGTCCGAGATTGGGGGGCGGTCCTTCGGGGCCGCCCCTTTTCTTTGGCGCCAGAGGATGCATATGGGCCGGTCATGACCCTCATCGTTCCCCCCGAATGGGCGCCGCATAAGGCCATGTGGCTCGGCTATCCCAGCCATGCCGACCTGTGGCTCGAAGACCTGGAGCCCGCGCGGGCGGAAGTCGCCGCCCTGGCGCGCGCCCTGGCCGGCCCGGGGCGCGAGCGGGTGCGCCTGATGGTTTGCGGGGCCGACGCCGAGGCGGATGCGCGCCGGCGGCTGGGCGAGGTCGCGGGGATCGAGATCGTTGCGGGCGAGTTCGGCGACATCTGGCTGCGCGACACCGGACCGATCTTCGTGGCGGGCGACGAGGGGCCGCGCGCCGCCGGCTTCCGCTTCAACGGCTGGGGCGGCAAGTATGTGCTGGAGGGCGACGAGACCGTGGCCCGCCAGATCGCCGACGCCTCGCACGTCTCGCTGGACGCCCACGACTTCGTGCTGGAGGGCGGGGCGCTGGACCACGACGGGCGGGGCACGATCCTCACCACCCGCCAGTGCCTGCTGAACCCCAACCGCAACCCCGGCTGGACGCGAGAGAACGCGCCGAGGCCGCGTTGAAGCCGCGCTCGGCGCCGCGCAAGGTGCTGTGGCTGGACGAGGGGCTGATGAACGACCACACCGACGGCCATGTGGACAACCTCGCCCGCTTCGTCGCGCCTGGCGTCGTCGCCTGCCCGGCGGGCTGGGGCGAGGACGATCCGAACACGGACGTCTATGGCGCGGCCGCCCGGGCGCTCGCCGGCATGACCGACGCGGAGGGAGCGCCGCTGAAGGTGGTGCGCATCCCCTCCCCCGGCCGGGTCGACGACGAGGACGGCGAACCCGCCGCCGCCTCGCACATGAACTTCCTGATCGCCAACGGCGCGGTGGTCTGCCCCACCTATGGCGAGGCGGCCGGCGCCATGGCCGTGCGGGTCCTGGCGGGCCTGTTCCCCGGGCGCGAGGTGATCGGCCTGCCGGCCCGCGCGATCCTGACCGGCGGCGGATCGTTCCACTGCATCACCCAGCAGGAGCCCGCCTGATGGCCCGCACCCTCACCCTCGCCGTGATCCAGGCCGCCTTCGGCGAGGACATGGCCGCCAATGTCAGCGAAGGTCGCCGAACTGACGCGGCAGGCGGCCGGCCGAAGGGCGCGCAGGTGGTGCTGCCGCCCGAACTGTTCCAGGGGCCGTACTTCTGCGTCAGCCAGGAGGAGCGCTGGTTCGAGACCGCCTATCCCTGGCGCGAGCACCCCTGCGTGACGGCCCTGGCGCCGCTGGCGGCGGAGCTGGGGGTGGTGATCCCGATCTCGATCTTCGAGCGCGACGGGCCGCACTACTACAACAGCCTGGTGATGGCCGACGCGGACGGCGCGCTGCTCGGCGTCTATCGCAAGAGCCACATCCCCGACGGGCCCGGCTATCAGGAGAAGTACTATTTCCGCCCCGGCGACACGGGCTTTCGCGTGTGGGACACCAAGGCCGGCAAGCTCGGCGTCGGGATCTGCTGGGACCAGTGGTATCCGGAGGCCGCCCGCGCCATGGCCCTGATGGGCGCCGAAGCCCTGCTCTATCCCACCGCCATCGGATCCGAGCCCCACGACGCGAGCCTGGACACCCGCGACCCCTGGCGGCGGGCCATGCAGGGCCACGCGGTCTCCAACGTCATGCCCGGTGGCCGCCGCCAACCGCATCGGCGCCGAAGAGGCCGCCCCCGGCAAGGGCCAGAGCTACTACGGCTCGTCCTTCATCTGCGACCACCGGGGCGACATCGTCGCCGAGCTGGGCCGCGAGGAGGAAGGCGTGGCGGTGGCCACGTTCGACCTCGACTTCCTGGCCAAGCACCGCGCCGCCTGGGGCTTCTTCCGCGACCGGAGGACCGACCTCTACGGCCCCCTCGCTGCGCGGCCGTGATCGAGACGGAGCGCCTGATCCTGCGGCCCTGGCGCGAGGCGGACCGGGAGCCGTGGGCCGCGATCAACACCGATCCCGAAGTGTCGTATTGGCTGGGAGGCCTGGATCGCGCCAAGAGCGACGCTGCGGTCGACCGCTACGTCGAGCAGTTCCAGACGGCCGGCTTCTGCCGCTGGGCGCTGGAGCGGCGCGAGGACGGAGCGTTGATCGGCTCGACGGGGATCATGCCGGCCCGGACCTTCATGGGCGAGGGGGCGTTCGAGATCGGTTGGCGTCTCGCGCGTGGAGCGTGGGGCGCGGGCTACGCATCCGAGGCCGCGCGGGCGGCGCTCCACGACGGCTTCTCACGCGTGGGACTTGAAGAGATCATCGCCTACACAGCCGAAACCAACGCCCGCTCCCAGGCGGTGATGCAGCGCATCGGCATGGTCCGCGATCCGGCAGCGCGACTTCGAGCACACGGTCCTGGCCGAGGGCGATCCGCTGCGCCCGCACGTGGTCTACGTCGCGCGGCCGACCGCTCAGTAGCCGGGATCGGCGACCAGCTTGGCCTCGGCGGCGCACTGCACGGCTGGCGGACCGCCCGCGGCGCGCAGGGCGTCGAGTTCGGCCTTCGCGGTCTTCATGTCGGACTGGAATTCGGGACTGGCGTTCAGCTGGGCCACGGTGGCCGCGCCCACCAGGCGGCCGGCCTGCACGTCGGTGACGTAGTGGGCGCCGCAGACCACGCGGCTGTCGCCATAGGCCCGTCCGCGCGCCAGGATCGGGGCGGCGCGGTCGGGCGCCAGCTCGGCCAGGATCATCGCCCAGGTCCACCCGGCCGTGGCGTGCCCCGATGGATAGGAGCCGCCCTCTATCTGCGAGCGCGGGGTGCAGGTCGCGCCCTCGTTCCCGACGATGGGCCGGGGCCGGGCGAAATGGGTCTTGGCCGGGCCGATGGCGCCGCCGGCGTCGACCAGGGCGCGGCGCATCACCTTGAACAGCACCGGCGCCTTGTCCGGATCGAGGTTCGCGCCCACGGCGCAGTCGAAGGCGTCCAGGGCGCCGGGCAGGTGCGCGTGGGCGTCGGCGGCGGCCATGCGCCAGCGGGCCGAGCCCTCGAGCTTGCGAGTGGCGGTGTAGACCGCCCGGTCGGCGCGACCCTCCGGAGACGTCGGCGTCGGCGGCGGGGTGAGCAGCACCAGCGCCTCCGCGCTCATCCGCCCGCCGAGATAGCCCGCCGGACGCGAAGCCGGCTGGGCCTGCGCGTAAACGCCGGACCCCGCCGCCAGGACCAGGGCCAAGGCGGCGCAAAGCATCTTACTCACTGCATGTCCCTCAAGCGGCGCAGTCCGCGCAGCGGCCCCGCGCCTCCACCGTCACCATGTCGATCGTATAACCCGCCTCGCCGGCCAGCTCGATCAGCCGGTCCGCGCCGGCCGGCTCGACCTCCTGGGTCGCGCCGCAGCAGTCGCAGATCAGGAAGGCCGCCGTGTGCGCGCCCGGCCCCTGGCGGCAGGCGAGATAGGCGTTCAGGCTCTCCAGCCGGTGCACGAAGCCCTGGCGCTCCAGGAAGTTCAGGGCGCGATAGACGGTGGGCGGCTTGGCGGGGGCGCCGTCCTCGCCGAAGGCGGCGATCAGGTCATAGGCCTTCACCGGCTGGCCGGCCTTGAGCAGCAGCTCCAGCACCCGGCGGCGCGGCGCGGTCATGCGCTCGGCGGCGAGCTTGCAGCGCGCCTCGGCGGCCTTCAGCTCGGCCGACAGGGCCCGGCCCTTCAGGCCGGCCGAGATCGTGGCGGTGGTGCTCGCAGGCGGCGATCATTGAGATGAGGTAGCCATGGCGAGGCTCCCGTACAAGCGGCGGCGCATCTAGTTGGTGGCGGGCCCGGTCTCCGGGTCGTCGTCGGACCCGGCCCCCGGGATCGGTCGCAGGCGATCTGGTCCCAGGATCGGTCCAAGTGAGCTGCACCTGGGATCCGTCGGCCTGGGCGGTGGCGACCACGCTGATCGCCCGGCCGCCGCCGGCCTGGGCGGCGCTGAACATCACCCGCTCGCCAGCGTTGAACGCGGTGGTCTCGCTGAGGCCGGCGGCCTTGGCCTTCTGCCTGTAGAAGTCCACCACCGCGGCGGGCGCGGCCTTGGCCTGGAAGATCGTCGTCCCGCCGGTGTTGCCGCCGCCCTGGGCCGAGATGTTGGAGACGACCGTGGCGCCCGGATACAGCGGCAGGCCCGGCGGCAGGTTGGCCTTGGCCGCGTCGCCGGACGTTATCTTCAAGCCGCCGTCATCGCTCTGGATCGTGGCGTTCACCGATGGCGCGCCCGAGGCGCCGGGGCCGTCCGACCCGCCGCCCTGGTCGCATCCGGCCAGAAGGCCCGCCGCCGCCATCACGGCGGCCAGAATCGGCGCGCGTCTCATCCACAGCCCTCCCTGGTCAGCGCCGAGCTTGGCTCAGTGCGCGGCGGCGGGCAACCGCGCGCGGACGTCGCGGCGTCCCGGGCTCACCAGGGACCGAGGACCGCCTGGTCGTTTCGCGCGATCGCGGCCGCGTCCAGGCCGACGCAGCCAAGCTCCTGACCGCGCACCTCGGTCACGCACCGGATGATCAGGTCCGCCGGCCGCCACGCCATGCGCACCCGGCGAAACGCGGTGGCGAGCAGCCGGAAGCTGGCGGACTGCACCGGGGCCGGGCTTTCCGCCGGCCAGGCGACCAGAAAGTCGGTGTCGTTCAGCCGCTCGACCCAGGCGTCCTCGGGGAAGTGGCGGGCGGCGCAGCCGATCACGTGGTCCCAGATGTACGGCCGCGCATAGCGCCAGGCGGACTCGCCCAGCCGCTCGCGCAGGGCCTGGAAGCTGATGAGGTTCACGCATCCCCGGCGTAGCAGGCCGCTGCGCTGCAGCCGCGAGAACAGGCCGATCACGCTCGGCTCGTCGAGCCTGCTGCCCTCGGCCTGATCCATCGCCTGCTCAATGGTGAAATGGCGCGACACGTATGCCTAATCGGCATCGTTAACCTTGCACGCATTGATAGAGATCAACCGGCAGTAGTCGGGAAGGTGTCGGACACGCCGCCCAAGACAGACGTCGGCGGGGCCAGCCTAGGCGAACAGATCGGCCCAGCGGCGGGCCTTGCGGGCCTTCCAGCCGCCCCGGTGATAGGCGTCCGAGCACGATCAGCGGCGCGACGGTGGTGGCCTCGGCGAACACCATCTGCTCGTAGGTGACGTCCACCTTGCCCCAGGAGCAGGCCTCCTTGCAGCGTGGAGGACGAGCAGGCGCCGTCGCGCACGTCCGCCACGGTGATCTGCACGGCGTATTTGTGCATCTCCGCCTCGTGGCCGAGGATCTCGGCGCAGACCACGGTGTCCTGGGCGAAGTTCTTGGGCACCCCGCCGCCGACCATGAACAGGCCCGTGGTCCCCGCCGCCAGCTTCACGTCGGTCAGCTCGCGGAAGTCCGCCACGGCGTCGATGGAGACGTAGGGCTGCTTGGCCTTGATCCGCTCGGCCTGGTGCTTGACCAGGCCGAAGCCGGCCGAGGAGTCGGTGAACGCCGGGCAGAAGATCGGCACGCCCTCCTCATAGGCCGTCTGGATCAGCGAGCCGGGCTTCTTGGCGTTGCCAGCCGCCAGCCACCGGCCGATCTCGTGGATGAATTCGCGCGAGGAATAGGGGCGCGGCTCCAGGGCGTCGGTGATCTTCTTGATCGCCTCGTCGCAGGCCTGCAGCTCTTCCTCGTCGATGTAGGTGTCGTAGATGCGGTCGATGTAGAGCGCGCGCAGCTCCCGGTCGTCCACCGCGCTCTTGGCCTGATAGTGCTTGAAGCCCAGGGCCTCGAAGAAATCCATGTCGATGATCGAGGCGCCGGTGGCGACCACCGCGTCGATCATGTGGTAGCGGATCATGTCGCGCCACACATGCATGCAGCCCCCCGCCGAGGTGGAGCCGGCGAGGGTCAGCCACACCGAGCAGGCCTTATCCTCGATGCGCCATGGACAGGATGTCGGCCGCCCGCGCCGTGTCGCGCGAGGAGAAGCTCATGTGGCGCATGGCGTCGATCACCGGCCGGGCGTCGTAGGCGGCGATGTCCACGTGCTCGACCACGTCGGACAGGAGTTCGGCCTTGGTGTTGGCGGGGACGGCGGCGTCGGTCATGGCTGGGGTTCGTCGGCTGCGGATGGGAGAGGCTCGCTCACACCACGGGCGAGCCGGCGGCGCAACCGCCATATGGTGACGGCCGGGCCGTCCGCTATACCCATCCACTGACGCCGTGCGCGCGAAGCGACGGCTGAAGGGGGTCTTGAGACGTGGCGCCAGGGCGGCAGGATGCGCAAGCGGGCGGGAACCACCGGCGGGCGCTGACCGTGTTCGCGCCGGGCGTGGCGCTGGCGCTGGGCGCCGTCGCATGCCTCGTCCTGAACCTGCCCGGCCAGATCTCCTACGACTCGGTGCAGCAGCTCTTCCAGGGACGGACCGGGATCTACAACGCCTGGCACCCGCCGGTGATGGCCTGGATGCTGGGCCTGGGCGACGCGGTGTTGCGTGGGACCGGACTGTTCGTCGTCTTCGATGTGGTGCTGATCTTCGGCGCCCTGGCCGCCTTCGCCCTGCCGGCGGCCCGGTCGCCCCGGCTGACGACGGCGCTGGCGGTTGCGGTCGCCGCCACGCCGCAGCTCGTGCTCTATCCGGGGATCGTCTGGAAGGACGTGCTCTACGCCGGCGCCGTCCTGGCGGGCTTCGCCTGCCTCGTGTGGGTCGCGCGGACGTGGCGGCGGACTTCGCTCCGATGGTCGCTGATCGCGGCGGCCCTCGCCCTGCTCAGCCTGGCCGCCCTGGCGCGGCAGAACGGCGCCCTGGCGCCGGCGTTCGGAGCCGCAGCGCTCGGCTGGATCGCGGCGAAGCGCGGCGGCGGCGCCTGGCGCGGCTGGGCCCATGGGATCGGGTTCCTGGCCGCCGCGGCGGCGATCGTCGTGGCCGCCTCGATGGCCCTGGCGGCGCGCGGCGATGGGGAGCCGTCCCGCGCCTACCAATGGGAAGATCTGCAGACCTACGACATCGTCAGCGCCCTGAACCTTGAGCCCGGCCTCGCCCTGCCCGAGCTGGCGCGCGGCGATCCGGCGCTGGAGCGGCTGTTGAGGACCCGGGGCCTGGCCGCCTATTCCCCCGCGCGGATCGACGCGTTGCAGCTGATGCCCGCGCTGCGCGACCATCGCGCGGAGCACAAGGCGGCGATCGGCGCCCAGTGGCGGGACCTCGTGCTGCGTCACCCGGGGCTCTACCTGCGGGTCCGGCTCAAGGCCTTCGAATGGGTGACCCTGACGCCCAGGATCAGCGACTGCCTGCCGATCTATGTCGCGGTGGACGGCCCTCAGCCCGAGTTCGGCGCGCTCGGCCTCAAACACCGCGACGACGCGCGCGAGCGGGCGCTGGAGACCTATGCGGGGGCCTTCGTGGCGACGCCGGTGCTGCGCCATCTGCCCTATGCGTTGCTGGGCTTGGCGCTGCTGGTGAAGCTGGTCCTGCGGCGGCGACCCGACGACATGGCGGTCGCGGCCATGCTCGCCGCCGCCTTCGCCTTCGCCGCGAGCTTCCTGCTGATCTCGATCGCCTGCGACTACCGCTATCTGTACGCCCTGGACCTCGCCGTCATGGCCGCGGCGCTCTACGTGGCCGCCACCAGCCCGCTGCGGCTCAGTGGACGGCGATGAAGTAGAGCCCCGCCGCCCCCACCACGATCCGCCACACCGCGAAGGGCCAGTAGCCGCGCTTCTGGACGAAGCCGAGCATGGTCTTCACCACGATCAGGCCCGACAGGAACGACACGATGAAGCCCACGGCGATCAGGCCGGCGTCGTTCACGGTCAGGGCGTCGCGGTTCTTGTAGAGGTCATAGGCGAAGGCGCCGGCCATGGTGGGGATGGCCAGGAAGAACGAGAACTCCGCGGCGGCGCGCTTATCCACGCCCGTCAGCAGCGCCCCGCCGATGCTGGCGCCCGAGCGCGAAACTCCGGGGATCATCGCCAGGCACTGGAACAGGCCGATCCACAGCGAGGTGCGCACTGGCAGTCCGGCGGCGTCGTGATAGCGCGGCCGAGGGCGCCAGACGTCCAGCACCCACAGCACGATCCCGCCGAGGATCAGCGAGATGCAGATCACCAGGGGGCTCTCGAACAGCACGTGCTTGATGAAGTCGTGCAGCAGCACCCCCAGCACCGCCGCCGGCAGGAAGGCCACGATCACCGACAGGGCAAAGCGACGCGAGGGCGCCTCGCTCGGCAGGGTGATCACCGCATGCCACAGCTTCGGGAAGTAGAGCGCCACCACGCGAGAGGATCGCGCCCAGCTGGATCAGCACGATGAAGGTGTCCCAGTTCGCGCCCTGCAGCCCCAGGGCGTCCTTGGCCAGGATCAGGTGGCCGGTGGAGGAGACGGGGATGAACTCCGTCAGCCCCTCGATGACGCCCAGGAGGACCGCGTAGAGCATGTCGTGCATGACGAGTTTCCGGCCGAAATTCTGCTTGCCTCGCCCTGGGCCCGAATCCGTAAACGAGGCGTTTAGTCTATTTGTTGGACAGCATTGGTCACGATCACGGCATCGGGAGGCGTCCGTGATCGGGCTGGATGCGAAATAGGTCTAGTAGTTGGACGATCAACTTTTCCTCGCCCCCCTCAACGTGTAATCAGAAGCTGCTTCCCACAAGGTTCGCCGAGGAGTCTCCGGCCGATGGCCGAGCGTATGCTGAAGTTCGTGAGCGTCGAACGCCACATGCCCGAAAAGCGGGCGGTGATCGCGCGCGCGCGCGATTTCCACGAGATCTACGCGGACTTCCTGGACGCCAAGGCCACCGAACAGGCCTCGCGCTGCTCGCAGTGCGGCGTGCCCTTCTGCCAGACCCACTGCCCGCTGCACAACAACATCCCCGACTGGCTGCGGATGACGGCCGAGGGCCGCCTGCGCGAAGCCTACGACCTTTCCCAGGCCACCAGCGCCATGCCCGAGGTGTGCGGCCGCATCTGCCCGCAGGACCGCCTGTGCGAAGGCAACTGCGTGATCGAGCAGTCCGGCCACGGCACCGTCACCATCGGGGCGGTGGAGCGCTATCTGACCGACAAGGCGTGGGAGGAAGGCTGGGTCGCCCCGCTGGTTCCGATCGCGGACCTTGGCCAGTCGATCGGGATCGTCGGCGCGGGCCCGGCGGGCCTGGCGGCGGCCGACATGCTGCGCACGCTGGGCTACAAGGTCACGGTCTATGACCGGCACGACCGGGCCGGCGGCCTGCTGATCTATGGCATCCCCAACTTCAAGCTGGAGAAGGAAGTCGTCCAGCGGCGCTCCAAGCGCTTGGCCGACGGGGGCGTTGAGTTCCGCCTGGGCTTCGATGTCGGCAAGGACGCCACCCTGGCGGAGCTGCGCAAGCAACACGACGCGGTGCTGATCGCCACGGGCGTCTACAAGGCGCGCGAGCTGACCGTGCCCGGCGCCGGCTCCAAGGGCGTGACGCCCGCGCTCGACTATCTGATCGCGTCGAACAGGACGGGCCTGGGCGACGAGGTTCCCGAATTCCAGTCGGGCGCGTTGAACGCTACGGGCAAGAATGTCGTGGTGATCGGCGGCGGCGACACGGCCATGGACTGCGTGCGCACCGCCGTGCGCCAGGGCGCGAGCTCCGTCACCTGCCTTTACCGCCGCGACCGGGCCAACATGCCCGGCTCCATGCGCGAGGTGGCCCATGCCGAGGAAGAGGGCGTGGTGTTCGAATGGCTGGCCGCGCCCCGTTCGGTGAAGGGCGCCGCCGACGCCGCGGACGGCGTGCGGGCGGTGCGGATGCGCCTGGGCCCGCCGGACGCCACCGGCCGCCACGCGCCCGAGGAGGTTCCCGGCGCGGACTTCGACCTGAAGGCCGACCTGGTGATCAAGGCCCTGGGCTTCGACCCGGAAGACCTGCCCAAGGCCTTCGGCGCGCCGGAGCTGAAGACCACCCGCTGGGGCACGGTGCGCGCGGACCTGCGCAACCTGATGACCAACATCGACGGCGTGTTCGCCGCCGGCGACATCGTGCGCGGCGCCTCGCTGGTGGTGTGGGCCCTGCGCGACGGGCGCGACGCGGCCGAAGCCATCGACCGCTACCTGCAGGCCAAGACCGCCGCCGGGCGAAAACCGGCCCTGGTCGCGGCGGAGTAGCCGCAGAGCGAAATCCTCGTGCTTCGACAAGCTCAGCATGAGGATTTCCAGTGAATTTCAGTAGCCCTCATCCCGAGCCTGTCGAAGGACGAGGGCGGACCCACGAGGAGGCCGCCATGGCCGACGGATTTGACCTGGACCGCTTCGAGCGCAACCGCGCCAAGCTGATCGCCGGCCACGCCTATGATCCGTCCACGGAGCGTGACGCCTGTGGCGTGGGCCTGGTCTGCGCCATCGACGGCAAGCCCCGCCGCGAGGTGGTGGAGCTGGCCATCCGCGCCCTGAAGGCCGTCTGGCATCGGGGCGCCGTGGACGCCGACGGCAAGACCGGCGACGGCGCGGGCATCCTGGTGTCCGTGCCGCAGGACTTCTTCGCCGGCGAGGTGGAGCGGATCGGCCACAAGCTGCGCCCCGGCCCCATCGCCGTGGGTCAGATCTTCCTGCCGCGTACGGATCTTTCGGCGCAGGAGACCTGCCGCACCATCGTGGAGTCCGAGGTGCTGCACTTCGGCTTCTACATCTACGGCTGGCGCCAGGTGCCGGTGGACACCTCGGTGATCGGCGAGAAGGCCAACGCCACGCGCCCGGAGATCGAGCAGATCATGCTCGCCTGCCCCCCGGGCCTGGACGGCGAGAGCCTGGACCGCGCCCTGTTCCTGTGCCGCAAGCGCATCGAAAAGCGCGTCGCCGCGGCCGCCATCAGCCAGTTCTACATCTGCTCGTTCTCGGTCAACTCCCTGATCTACAAGGGGATGTTCCTGGCCGAGCACCTGGACGAGTTCTATCCGGACCTGACCGACGAACGCTTCGCGGCGGCGGTGGCGATCTTCCACCAGCGCTATTCGACCAACACCTTCCCCGAATGGCGGCTGGCCCAGCCGTTCCGGATGCTGGCCCACAACGGCGAGATCAACACGCTGAAGGGCAACGTCAACTGGATGAAGAGCCATGAGATCCGCATGGCCGCCCAGGCGTTCGGCGAGTTCGGCGAGGACGTGAAGCCGGTGATCCAGCCGGGCTGCTCGGACTCCTCGGCGCTGGACAACACCTTCGAGGTGCTGGTGCGCGCCGGCCGCGACGCGCCCATGGCCAAGTGCCTGCTGATCCCCGAGGCGCTGTCGCTGCTGGACGAAGGCGACCGCGAGCCGCATCGCGCGCTCTACACCTACTGCAACGCGGTGATGGAGCCGTGGGACGGCCCCGCCGCCATCTGCGCCACCGACGGCCGCTGGGTGATCGCCGGCAAGGACCGCAACGGCCTGCGCCCCCTGCGCGCGACCTATACCGACGACGGCCTGCTGATCGTCGGCTCCGAGGCGGGCATGTGCGGCGTGCCCGAGGAGCGCATCGTCAAGAAGGACCACATCGGCCACGGCCGCATGGTGGCCGTCGACCTGGCCGAGGGCCGGCTCTATGGCGAGAACGAGATTCTCGACCACCTGTCCGAACGTCATCCGTACACGGAGTGGCTGACCAACACCGTCGAGCTGGAGGCCAAGATCGGCCCTGGGCCGGAGCCGCGCGCCTATGGCAAGGAGGAGCTGATCCGCCGCCAGGCCGCCGCCGGCTTCAGCCTGGAAGACCTTGAGCTGATCCTCGCGCCCTTGATGGAGGACGGCAAGGAGGCGGTCGGCTCCATGGGCGACGACGCGCCGCTGGCGGTGCTGTCGGAGCGCTACCGGCCGCTGTCGCACTTCTTCCGCCAGAACTTCAGCCAGGTGACCAACCCGCCCATCGACCCCCTGCGCGAAACGCGGGTGATGAGCCTGAAGACCCGGTTCAAGAACCTCGGCAACATCCTGGCCCAGGACGAGGCCCAGACCGACGTCTATGTGCTGGAGAGCCCCGTGCTCACCAACGGCATGTATGCGCGGATCGTCGAGTTCATCGGCGAGAAGAACCTGGCGGTGATCGACTGCACCATGCCGGAGCCCGAGGAGGGCGCGCGGCCGGGCGAGACCCTGCGCGCGGCGCTGGACCGGGTGAAGGCCGAGGCCGAGGAGGCCGCCCTGCGCGGCTGCGGCCAGGTGGTGCTGAGCGACGAGGGCTCCGGTCCCGGCCGCGTCGCCATGCCGATGATCCTGGCGACCGCCGGGGTGCACAGCCACCTCGTCGCGGCGGGCCTGCGCTCGTACGTGTCGATCATCGCCCGTTCGGCCGAATGTCTGGATACGCACTATTTCGCGGTGCTGGTGGGCGTCGGCGCCACGGCGGTGAACGCCTATCTGGCCCAGGAGACCATCCAGGACCGGCTGGAACGCGGCCTGGCGGGCGACCTGTCGCTGCGGGACGTGTGCCTGAACTTCAAGGGCGCCATCGAGGCGGGCCTGCTGAAGATCATCTCCAAGATGGGGATCTCGGTGATCTCGTCGTATCGCGGCGGCTACAACTTCGAGGCCGTGGGCCTGTCGCGCGCCCTCACCGCGGAGTTCTTCCCCGGCATGCCGTCGCGCATCTCCGGCATCGGCCTGGCGGGGCTGGAGCGCATGGCGGTGAAGATGCACCGCAAGGCCTGGAGCCCCGCGGCGGTGATGCTGCCGGTGGGCGGCTTCTACAAGGCGCGCCGCACGGGCGAGGCGCATGCCTTCGAAGCCAGGCTCATCCACTCGCTGCAACAGGCCTGCGACAGCGGCTCGTTCGAGGCGTTCAAGCGCTATTCGGACGCCCTGCGGGCCAATCCGCCGGTGTCGCTGCGCGACCTGCTGGACTGGCGCCCGACGCGCGATCCCGTGCCGCTGGACGAGGTGGAGAGCGTCAACGAGATCCGCAAGCGCTTCAACACGCCGGGCATGAGTCTGGGCGCGCTCTCGCCCGAGGCCCATGGCGCGGCCAACATCGCCATGAACCGCATCGGCGCCCGCTCGGTCTCCGGCGAGGGGGGCGAGGATCCCGCGCGCTACACGCCCCTGCCCAACGGCGACAATCCCAACTCGGCGGTCAAGCAGGTGGCGTCGGGCCGGTTCGGCGTCACGGCCCAGTATCTGAACCAGTGCCGCGAGATCGAGATCAAGGTCGCCCAGGGCGCCAAGCCCGGCGAGGGCGGCCAGCTTCCCGGCTTCAAGGTCACCGAGATGATCGCGCGGCTGCGCCACTCCACGCCCGGGCGTGATGCTGATCTCGCCGCCGCCGCACCACGACATCTATTCGATCGAGGATCTGGCCCAGCTCATCTACGACCTGAAGCAGATCAATCCCGAGGCGCGGGTGTGCGTGAAGCTGGTCTCCATGACCGGCATCGGCGCCATCGCGGCGGGCGTGGCCAAGGCCAAGGCGGACGTGATCCTGATCTCCGGCAACGTCGGGGGCACCGGCGCCTCGTCGCAGACCTCCATCAAGTACGCCGGCTGCCCCTGGGAGATGGGGCTGTCCGAGGCCCACCAGGTGCTGACCCTGAACGGTCTGCGGCACTTCGTCCGTCTGCGGACGGACGGCGGCATCCGCACCGGCCGCGACGTGGTGATCGCCGCCATGCTGGGCGCCGAGGAGTATGGCGTGGGCACCGCCAGCCTGATCGCCATGGGCTGCATCATGGTGCGCCAGTGCCATTCCAACACCTGCCCGGTGGGGGTGTGCACCCAGGACGAGGCCCTGCGCGAGCGCTTCACCGGCACGCCGGACAAGGTGATCAACCTGTTCAGCTTCATCGCCGAGGAGGTGCGCGAGATCCTGGCCATGCTCGGCCTGCGCTCGCTGGAGGAGGCGATCGGCCGCACCGACCTGCTCACCCAGGTCTCGCGGGGCGGCGAGCACCTGGACGACCTGGACCTGAACCCGCTGCTGGTCCACGCCGATCCGGGCGACAAAAGCCCTATTGCACCATGACCACGCGCAACGAGCCGCTGGGCGAGGCGCTGGACGTGCAGATCATCCGCGACGCCGCCGCCTTCCTGAACCGCGGCGAGAAGATGCAGCTCACCTACACGGTGGCCAACACCTCGCGGGCCATCGGCGCGCGCATCTCCAGCGCCATCGTGCGCAAGTACGGCATGGACAAGCTGCCGCACGGACACCTGACCGTCGAGCTGAAGGGCTCGGCGGGCCAGAGCCTCGGCGCCTTCTCCGTCCAGGGCCTGCGCATCGAGCTGACCGGAGAGGCCAACGACTATGTCGGCAAGGGCCTGTCGGGCGCGACCCTGGTGATCAAGCCGCCGGCCCGGCTGGAGGCGCCGCACCAGAACGCCATCATCGGCAACACGGTGCTCTATGGCGCCACGGCCGGCAGGCTGTTCGCCGCCGGGCGCGCGGGCGAGCGCTTCGCGGTGCGCAACTCCGGCGCCGAGACCGTGGTGGAGGGCTGCGGCGCCAACGGCTGTGAGTACATGACCGGTGGCACGGTCGTGATCCTGGGCTCGGTGGGCGACAACTTCGCCGCGGGCATGACCGGCGGCATGGCCTTCGTGCTCGACCTGGAAGGCCGGTTCGAGCCGGCCCTGAACCGCGAGAGCGTCGTGGTCCAACGCCTGGCCTCGCCCTATTGGGAGAAGGTGTTGCGCGCCCTGGTGGCCGAGCACGCGGCGGAGACCGGCTCCGGCTTCGCGGCGGACATCCTGCGCGACTGGACCGCGGCGCGCGGAAAGTTCTGGCAGGTGTGCCCGAAGGAGATGATTTCGCGCCTGGCCGAGCCCCTGGTCGCCGACGAAAAGATTGAGCGAGCGTAAGGACCGAACTGCCCTTTCGCGCGAGAATTGAAGTCTTCTCGCGCTGTGGGAGCAGGTTTCATGCGCAAGTCCGGACTCGCTTTGGCGGGCCTGGTCCTCGTCGGCGGCCTCGCCGGCCAGGCCCAGGCGGAGGATTGGGTGGTCACCTTGGGCGCCCGCCTGAAGCTCACGCCCGCCTACGAAGGGGCGCAGCGGCGTCGTCTTCGTCCCCATACCGGTGCTCGGCCTGCGCCGCGTCGATGAACCCTATCGCTACACCGCCCCGGACGACGGGCTGAAGCTGCCGCTGCTGCGCACGGGCGTGTTCACCTTCGGCCCGGTGGTGCGCGCGGCCGGCAAGCGCGACGCCGAGGGCGAGCGCGTCGGCCTGCGCGAGATCGATCTGGCGATCGAGCCCGGCGCCTATGTCGATATCCGGCCGGCGGAATGGCTTCGCGCCCATGTGGAGGTGCGCAGGGGCGTGCTCGGCCACCACGGCTGGGTCAGCGACGCGCGGCCTGGACTTCATTCACTACGGCGGCGGCTGGGTCCTCGCCGCCGGGCCGCGCGTCGGCTGGGGCTCGCGGGACTACATGGACACCTATTTCGGCGTCACCCCCGCCGAGGCCGCCGCCAGCCCGGTGATCAACGCCGCCTTCAGCCCCGGCTCGGGCCTGCGCTACTACGGCGGGGAGGCCACCGCCATCCGATACCTGAACCAACGCTGGCAAGGTGGCGGCGTTCGGCGGCGTCCACCAGCTCACCGGCGACGCCCAGGCCAGCCCGATCGTGCGGAAGGTGGGCGACGGCCTGAGCTATTTCGGCGGCGTAGGCGTCGCCTACAGCTTCACCGTCCACCGCTGAGGCCCGGCATGGAGCCGGCGGCGGCTCAGCCGTCCGGTACGCGGCCCGACGTAGCGCGCGCGCGGGCGGATCAGGGCGCCGGTGGAGAGCTGCTCCAGGGCGTGGGCGATCCATCCGGTCGATCGACCGAGGGCGAACAGGGCGAAGGGCGCGTCCTGAGGCAGGGCGCAGGCGCGCGCCATCGCCGCCAGGGCGAAATCGATGTTGGCGTTCTGCCCGGTCAGGCCCTCGGCCACCGTCTTCAGCTCAAGAACCTCCGTAGACGGACTGAATGCTCCAGCAGCGCCCGGCCGCGAGCATCGCCCTGGGGATAGAGGATATGGCCGAAGCCCGGCAGGGGCTCTCCCCGCCCATCCAGGCGCGCACGGCGGCCTTGGGCCCCAGGCGCGCGGCCTGGTCCATCAGGGCGGCGGTCCGCGCGCCCGCGCCCGCCGTGATGGGGGCCTGACAGCGCCGACAGCCCCGCCAGGGCCGCCGCCGCCAGGGATGCGCCTGTGGAGGCGGCCACCCGCGCCGCGAAGGTCGAGGCGTTCAACTCGTGATCGGCCAGCAGCACCAGGGCGCGGCGGATCAAATCGGCGGCGGCGGCGTCCGCCCCCCAGGCCTCGGCCAGCATCAGATGCAGCGGCGCGGGCGTGACGCCCTCGCCCAGGGCGCCGGCGAGATCGGCGACGAGGCTCGCCCCCTCCGCCCACAGAGCTTCCTTGGCGCGGCCGAAGGACGGCGGATCGACCCCCGCGCGGTAGGCCAGGGCCGCGAAGGCGCGCGCCGGGCGGAGCCCTTCAGGCGGATGCGCGGGCCGGGCGCGCGGGCGAAGACCCGGCGTCCTCGCAGTCCCACAGGCGCAGGGCCACGGCCTCCAGCGTCTCGGTCTCGCGCCAGGGCCACCGCGTCGGCGCCGCGATAGTAGAGCCGTCCGTCGCTCCACCGTGGTGATGGCCGAAGCGAGGATCGGCTCGCCCCAGGACATGGCCGTCTCGGCGACGGTGGAGGCCTTGCGCCCGCGCGCCTTGCGCACCGTCAGGCGCTCGACGTCCTCGGCGCGATAGAGGCTGCGGCGGGGCTCGGCCGGGATCGGGCCGCGCCTCGATCCGGCCGCGGCTGACATAGGCGTAGAGCGTCTGGGGCTTCACCCCCAGGCGGGCCCCCGCCTCCGTCCCGTCGATCCAGCCCTGAGACATTGATTGATTCAGTTGATCAAGATTGACGCGGAGCCTAGCCGATTTCATCTGCCTGCGTCAAAGGAGCATTCGCATGGATGGATTGGAGAACGTCGTCGTGGCCGAGACGGTGCTGTCGGACGTGGACGGCGCGGGCGGGCGGCTGGTGATCAGGGGAGTTCCGATCGAGGTTCTGGCCGACGGAACCCCGTTCGAGGCGGCCGCGCACCTCCTGCTGGAGGATCTGGTCGAGGACCTGCCGGACGAGGACGCCTTCGCCGCACGGCTGGGTCGCGCGCGGGCGGAGGCCTTCGCGGCGGGCGAGGCGCTGTTCAGCGCGGTGGCGGGCCTGCCGCCGGTGGACGCGATCCGGGCGCTGATCGCGCTGCTTCCCGATACGGACGACCTGGACGCCGCCTTGCGCCTGATCGCCGCGCCGGCGGTGTTCACCGCCGCGGTGCTGCGCGTGCGCGCGGGCGAGGCGGCCGTGCGCCCGGACCCCGCCCTGCCCCATGCGGCCGACACGCTGCGCATGATGCGCGGGCAGGCCGCCGACCGGCCGAGGCGGCGGCGCTGGACGCCTATCTCGTCACCATCATCGACCACGGGCTCAACGCCTCGACCTTCGCGGCGCGGGTGGCGGCCTCCACCGGCGCGGGGCTCTGGCTCGGCGGTGCTGGCGGGGCTCTCGACGCTCTAAGGGGCCGCTGCACGGCGGCGCGCCCGGCCCGGTGATCGCCATGCTGGACGCGATCGGCCAGCCCGAGCGCGCCCTGTCCTGGATGGAGGCGGCGCTGGACCGGGGCGAGCGGCTGATGGGCTTCGGCCACCGCATCTATCGGGTGCGCGACCCGCGCGCCGACGCGCTGAAGCGCGCGCTTCTGACTGCTCAGCGCCGCCAGGGGACGCCGGCCGGGCCGCCTGGCGCTGGCCGAGGCGGTGGAGACGACGGCGCTCGCCCTGCTCAAGCGGCGCAAGCCCGACCGGGCGCTGGACACCAATGTGGAGTTCTACACCGCCGTGCTGCTGGACGCCCTGGGCTTCCCGGCGGACGCCTTCACCTGCGTGTTCGCCATGGGCCGCGCGGCCGGCTGGATCGCCCACGCCCGCGAGCAGAACAGGAGCGGCCGGCTGATCCGGCCCCAGTCGCGCTATGTGGGGCCCGCCCCCCAAAGGGCGGCCTGACGGCCTACTGGGCGATCCTCAGGCTGTTGATGCTCTGGGCGATCTGCTGGAACACCGGCACGAGGTCGCTGGAGTTCTGGGGCGCGAAGAAATACTTCGGATCGGAGGCGCAGCTCTGCAGCAGCCCCTGCGACACATTGGCGCCGGAGCCAACGCGATCGTGTAGATCAGTATGCCCGCTGGCCTTGGCGTTGGTGCAGGCGGTCTGGGTCTTGTTGTCCAGCAGCGAGGTCAGGGTGGAGTTGTTGCTGGTGGCCTGGCCCAGCCGTCCCTTCACGGCGAAGCCGTAGGACGAGTAGTACGACATGTTGAAATTGTTGGTGCCGCCGAGATTGTTCTGACCGTCGGTCATCAGGATGATGACCTTGCGGTTGTTAGGCGAGGTGTAGCTCTTGCCCTCGGTGAACGGCTCGCCCGGCGACAGGGTGCGCCGGCCCACATCAGACCCTTCCAGGATATTGGTGTTGCCGTTCGCCTGAAGGGCGTTGAAGGCCGAGTTAAGAGTGGACTTGCTGTTGGTGAGCGGCGTGATGGCGTTGGAGTCGCACAGGTAGTTCGGCTCCAGCCCGGAACTCGGCGTGGCGTTCGTATACTTGCAGGTGCGCGCCTGCAGCTGAGCGTCGCTCCAGCCCGAGGTGCTCCCAGTTGCAGGAGCCGCCCTGGTCGTCGAGGTAGTTGTTCGCATAGGTCGGTGCCGCCGCCGCCGAAGCCGCCGCCCCAGCCCCAGCCCCAACCCCAGGCCCCGCCGCCGCCGCCGCCGCCGTTCGCCTGGATCCGGCTCGTCGGGAGCGAACCACGGGTCGAACAAGGTGTCCTTGTTGCTGCTGGTGGGCGTGGTGTCGTCCACGTCGTAGGGCGGCGCGCGGCTGATTACGCGCCGCCCCAGCTGGTGTTCTTCATCTTCTGAAACAGGCTCCAGCGCGTCACCGCGCTCGAGTCGAAGTCCTCGGACGCGATGGACGACTGGCCCGCGGTGTCCATCCAGGTCTGCGGCGTGCTGCCGGCGGGCACGACGCGCACCGAGGCGGCGAAGGGCACAATCGACATCGACACCCGCTGGCTGGTGGACGCGGTCCCGAACATGGCCGTCAGCAGCGAGGCGCCCGCGCTCCTCAAGGCGCTGATCTTCGAGCCGCCGGAACCGGCGGAGTTGTTCATGGAGCCGGAGGTGTCCACCACCACGGCGATCTCCAGCAGCATGCCCTTGGCCACGGCGTGGGCCGTGACCGGGATCGAGTTCACGCCGATCAGGCCGGAGAAGAACACCGGCGCGTTCACCTGGGTGTCGAGCACGGCGGTGGTGGTGTTGCGGTCGACCGAGACGTTGGTCACCGTAAAGGCCGTGGCGCCATAGCCGGAGGCGACCAGGTTGTTGGCCGCACTGGGGATGGCGGAATCCGAGATCGTGGGCGCCTCGCGCGCAAGGCTGAGGGCGGCGGCGTCGGTGGCGTCCTGCAGCGCCAGCTTCAGCCGCGTGGCGTTGGCCACGTCGATGCCCATCCCGACCATCAGCGAGATGGGCAGGATCGTCAGGGCGAAGGTGACGGCCACATTGGCGCGTCGGCTCCGACCGAAACGGCGCAGGAAGTCGAAGATCACGACGGTGCGAAACTCTACGACGCCCCCCGGGGCAGAAGCAGGTGTTTTACCGCTGTGCGGTAAAATCATTCTGAAGCCGCAGCGTGAATGGCCGAAACAGGCTCATCGCGACCCTGACACGCCCGCGCAGCGGGCTGGGAAATCCGCGGCCCGGCAGGCTACTGGGCGATCCTCAGGCTGTTGATGCTCTGAGCGATCTGCTGGAACACCGGCACGAGGTCGCTGGAGTTCTGGGGCGCGAAGAAATACTTCGGATTGGAGGCGCAGCTCTTCAGCAGCCCCTGCGACACGTTGGCGCCGGAGCCGAATGCGATGGTGTAGACCAATATGCCGGCCGCCTTGGCGTTGGTGCAGGCGATCAGGGTCCGGTCATCCAGCAGCGAGGTCAGGGTGGAGTTGTTGCTGGTCGCCTGGCCCAGGCGCCCCTTCGCGGCGTAGCCGGCGGCCGAATAGTACGACATGTCGAAATTGTTGAGGCCGGTGACGCTGTTCTGGCCGTCGGTCATCAGGATGATGACCTTGCGGTTGTTGGGCGAGGTGTAGGTCTTGCCCTCGGTGAACGGCGCGGCCGGCGACAGGGTGCGCCAGCCCCACATCAACCCTTCCAGGATATTGGTGTTGCCGTTGGCCTGAAGGGAGCTGAAGGCCGAGCTGAGCGTCGACTTGACGTTCGTCAGCGCGGTGACGGCGTTGGAAATCGCACAGGAAGTTCGGCCCCAGGCCATAGCTCGGCGAGGCGTTGTAATATTTGCAGGTGCGGGCCTGCAGCTGGGCGTCGCTCCAGTAGTAGGTGCTGCCATGGCAATTCCCACCCTGGTCGTCGATGTAGCTGTTCACATAGCTCGTGCCATACCAGCCACCGCTCGGATCGGGCTCGTCCGGCGCGAACCAGGGTACGAACAGGGTGTCGCCGGACGTCGGCGCAGCGTCGGTGACGTCATAGGGCGGCGGGCGGCTGATCACACAGCCGCCCCAGCTGGTGTACCGCAACTGGCTGAACAGGGTCCAACGCGTCACCCAGCTGGAATCGAAGTCTTCCGCCGCGATCGAGGACTGGTTCGAGGTGTCCATCCAGGACGGCGGGCCGCTGCCTGCGGGCACCACCCGCACCGAGGCGGCGAAGGGCACGATCGACATCGACACCCGCTGGCTGACGTTCGTGGTCCCGAACATGGCCGTCAGCAGCGAGGCGCCCGCGCTCCTCAAGGCGCTGATCTTCGAGCCGCCGGAACCGGCCGAGTCGTTCATGGAGCCGGAGGTGTCCACCACCACCGCGATCTCCAGCAGCATCCCCTTTGCGATGGCGTGCGCCGTGACCGGGATCGAGTTCACGCCGATCAGGCTGGCGAAAAACACCGGCGCGTCCACCTTCGTGTCGAGCACGGCGGTGGTGGTGTTGCGGTCGATGGAGACGTTGGTCACCGAAAAGGGGCCGGCGTTGTAGCTGGCGGCGACCAGATTGTTCGCCGTGCCGGAGATGGCCGAGTCCGCGATCAACGGCGCCTGGCGCGCCAGGCCCAGGGCGGCGGCGTCGGTGGCGTCCTGCAGTTCCAGCTTCAGCCGCGTGGCGTTGGCGATGTCGACCCCCATCCCGACCATCAGCGAGATGGGCAGGAGCGTCAGGGCGAAGGTGACGGCCACGTTGGCGCGTCGGCTCCGCGCCAGACGGCGCAGGAAGTCGAGGATCTTAGGCGTTCGCATTCGTCCGGAGGCTTTCTGAGGGCCATCCTTGTACGCAAACGCTGTGAAACCTTTGCTAAGTTAAAGGGTTAGCGAACCCGATCGTGGCCCGGGCGCGGCGGACCTCAGCGCTGGGCGCTGGAGCCGTCGCCCGCGTAGGCCACGGCGGCCTGTCCAGGCGCGAGACGCCGGTGCGGGCGCACGACCAGCAGGCCGATCGACACGGTCGCGGCCAGTATGCAGGCGACGAAGGCGACCAGACCCAGCGCCAGGGCGTTGTTCTTCGGCCGCTGCTGGGCGAGCATCGCTTCGGCCATCACGGGCGCCTGCGCGCCGGCGCTCACGCGGCGGACGTCCTGGCGATCCTCCTCGCGACCCCAGGCGTTCACGACCAGCAGGATCGCCAGCAGCATCATCATGCTGGCGGGGGCCCACATGATGAACCCGCCCAGCCGCTCGTCGGCCATGGGCGACCAATGGAACAGCCGGCCCTCGATGTCGTAGGCGGTGTAGAGCTCGCGGGTCTTGAAGGCGGTGTAGGCGCCAATGGGGATATTGGACAGCACCGCCGCCCACAGCATCATCAGCCGCACGCCATAGCGCGTGCCCTTGGGCGCGGGCCGGTGGTCGAACACCCGCCAGAAGAACAGCAACCCCGCCGCCAGCATGGTGAAGTGCATGCAGTCGTGCACGTCCTCGTTCACGATGGCGAGGTTGTGCACGGGCGGCCACTGCCACGCGTACAGCGAGACGATGAACAGCACCGTCACCACCAGCGGCTGGGTCAGGCCGGCGAACACCGCCTGGATCGCCCCGGAGCCGACCACCGGCGTCAGCGCCCAGCGCTTGAGCCACTGCGGCAGGCCCGCGATCAGGGTGCTCTGCGGCTGAGACAGGGCGATGAGCATCGGCCCGATCACCCGGATCAGCATGTGCTGGATCTGGTGCATCCAGAACAGTCGGTCGGCCAGGGCGTCGACGGGCGAGACCAGCGACATGACCGCGAAGACCATGCCCCAGAAGAAGGCCGCGTGCCGCAACGGCTTGGCCTCGAAGCTTCCCGGCCGGCGGGCGAGGCCGACCGCATAGACCGCGAGGATCAGCAGCGTGGGAACGACGATGATCGGCGTCAGGTCCCAGTGCGACCACACGGTCTGATCGGTGACGGGCGTCTCCTCCGCCAGCGCCATGGCCGGCGCGAGGAGCATGGGCATGGCGAGGGTGACGGCGCCGGCCCAACGGCCCAGGGCGCGGCCGAGGCCGCCGGATTTGAGGCAGACAGGGATCATCCAGATCGCTCTTTCGACCGTGCGTCCCCCGCGCGCAGGGCTAGACCTTTTGAGCGGCCATGCAAACCGGCCGGCGCGGATTTCCGCCCCGCCCGGGAGCGATCAGCCCGGAGCCCTACTCCGCCGGGATCTGGTTCGCCGCCCGCTCGCTCTTGAGCCGGTCGAACTCGGACCAGACGCCGTCGGCGCCATGCCATTGGCCGCGGGTGGCGGCCTTGGAGTACTCGGTGGCCCGCGCCTCGAAGAAGTTGGCGTGCTCGACGCCCGAGATCAGCGACTGCAGCCAGGGCAGCGGGTTCTCCGTCACGCCGTAGAGCGCCGGCAGCTCCAGCTGGCGCAGGCGCCAGTCGGCGATGAAGCGGATGTAGGCCTTGATGTCGTCGGGCGTCATGCCGTTCACCGGACCCATCTCGAAGGCCAGGTCGATGAAGCGGTCCTCCATGGTCACCACGGTCTTGCAGCAGTCCACGATGTCGTCCGCCACCGCCTTGGTGACGCAGCCCGTCTCATGGCGGAAGGCGTGGTAGAGCTTGATCATCCCCTCGCAGTGCAGGCTCTCGTCGCGGATCGACCAGCGAGACGATCTGGCCCATGCCCTTCATCTTGTTGAAGCGCGGGAAGTTCATCAGCATGGCGAAGGACGCGAACAGCTGCAGCCCCTCGGTGAAGGCGCCGAACATGGCCAGGGTGCGGGCGATGTCGGCGTTATTCTCCACCCCGAAGGCGCCCATGTAGTCGTGCTTGTCGCGCATCGCCTGGTATTCCAGGAACGCGCCGAACTCGGACTCCGGCATGCCGATGGTCTCGAGCAGCAGGGCGTAGGCGGCGATGTGGATCGTCTCCATGTTGGAGAAGGCCGACAGCATCATCTTCACCTCGGTGGGTTTGAAGACGCGCGCGTACCGCTCCATGTAGTTGTCGTTCACCTCGATGTCGGACTGGGTGAAGAAGCGGAAAATCTGGGTGAGCAGATTGCGCTCGCTGTCGTCGAGGTTCGCCGCCCAGTCCTTGCAGTCCTCGCCGAGGGGAATCTCCTCGGGCATCCAGTGGACCTGCTGCTGCTTCTTCCAGAAGTCGTAGGCCCACGGATAGCGGAACGGCTTGTAGGCGTGAGATGGGGTGAGCAGGCCGGTCTTGGTGTGGGCGTTCATGGCAATGCCTGGCGGATCGGGGAATCAGGAACGTACGAGCTTCGGACCCCTGAGGTTAACAGCGTATCCACTACATGCGAGCGTCCATTGCCCGTCACCCACAAGATATGGTGATCCGGTGGACAATTCGCCCGCATCCGCTCAAGCCGCCGCCGGCCGGCGGCGGGGCCCCGGCGCCTGACGATAGAACCACAGCTTCGCCGCCTCGGTGGCCACGACATAGGCCAGCACGATAAGCGCCGTGGCGCCGGTCAGCCGCCAGGGCACGGCGGAGAAGCCGAACAGCCGCGCCGACGGGCCGGCGTAGGCCACTGCGCACGAGACTGCCGCCGTCGCCGCCGTGGCGAACAGCAGCAGGCGGCTGGGCGTGCTTCGCCACAGCGGGCCGGCGCGTGCGCAGCACCAGCAGCACGGCCAGCTCGGTCAGCACCGAGACCACGAACCACACCGTCTGGAACTCCCGCTCGGCGGCGTGGAACAGCTTCAGCAGCACCCAGAAGGTGACCAGGTCGAAGGCCGTGCTGATCAGGCCGAACACGATCATGAACCGCTGAACCTCGCTGATGCTCCAGCGCTGGGCGCCGGCCAGCCGCTCGGGATCGACCCGGTCGGTGGAGATGGCCATGGACGGCAGGTCGGACAGGAAGTTGTTGAGCAGGATCTGCTTGGCGGCCAGCGGCAGGAACGGCAGCAGCGGCGCGGCCAGGGCCATGGAGACCATATTGCCGAAATTGGCGCTGGTGGTGATGCAGATGTACTTCAGGGTGTTGGCGAAGGTGCGCCGCCCGTCCTCCACGCCCCGCCTGAGCACGTCCAGATCCCGGCGCAGCAGGATGATGTCGGCGCTCTCGCGGGCGACATCGACGGCCTTCTCCACCGAAATGCCCACGTCGGCGGCGTGCAGCGCCGGGGCGTCGTTGATGCCGTCGCCGAGGAAGCCCACCGCATGGCCCATGCGCTGCAGGGCGCGCACGATCCGCTCCTTCTGCTGAGGATCGACCTCGGCGAACACGTCGGCCGCCTCGGCGCGGCGCCACAGGGCCTCGTCCTTCAGTTCGGCGATCTCGGCGCCGGTGAGCAGGGCGGACCCGTCCAGCCCCACGCCCTCGGCCACGTGGGCGCAGACATGGCGGTTGTCGCCGCTGATCACCTTGATCCGTACGCCCAGCGCCGCCAGGGCGCGGATGGCGTGCTCCGCCTCCGGCTTGGGCGGGTCGTGGAACAGAAGGAACCCTTCGAAGCACATGTCCGCCTCGTCTTCGCGCCCGAAGCGCGCGCGGGCGGGAACGTCGCGGGTCGCCAGGCCCAGCACGCGGCGACCCTTAAGGCCCTGGTCGCGGACGAAGGCGTCCAGCCTGGCGCGCAGCTTGGCGTCCATGGGGACGGGCCCGCCCTGCCCCGCCGCCGTCGTGCAGACGGCCAGCACATTGTCCACCGCGCCCTTGGTGACGATGCGGCAGGTCCCGGGCGCATCCGCTGGGGCCGCCACGATGGTCAGGCGCTTTCGCATGAAGTCGTAGGGAATCTCGTCGACCTTGGCGAAGCCGTCCGTGGTCAGGCCCGCCGCCTTGCCCGCCTCGACGATGGCCTCGTCCATGGGGTTCTCGATGCCGGTCTCGAAGGCGGCGTTGAGGTAGGCGAGGCCCTTCACCCGCTCCGATGGAGCCCCGGCGACGTCCGTGGCGTCGGTCAGGGCGACCACGCCCTCGGTCAGGGTGCCGGTCTTGTCCGTACACAGAACGTCCATGCCGCCGAGGTCCTCGATGGCCTCCAGCCGACGGACGATCACCCCTTCCTTGGCCATGGACCGGGCGCCGGCCGACAGGGTCACGCTGACGATGGCGGGCAAGAGCTCGGGCGACAGGCCCACGGCCAGGGCCACGGCGAACAGCAGCGACTCGAAGAACGGCCGGTGCAGCAGCTGGTTCACCACCAGCACGAACAGCACCATGACGATCATCACGCGCAGCAGCAGGTATCCGAACCGCCGGATGCCCCGGGCGAACTCGGCTTCCGGCGGGCGTGCGCGCAGCCGCGCCACCACCGCGCCGAAGGCCGTCCGCCGGCCGGTGCGAACGACCAGAACCTTGGCCGAGCCGCTGCGCACGGAGGCGCCGAGGAACACGCAGTTCTTGCGGCCCGGCAGGGGCGCGTCCGCCGGTGAAGGCGCGGCCTGCTTCTCCACCGGGAAGGACTCCCCGGTGAGCGCCGCCTCGCTGACCAGGAAGTCGCGGGCGTCGAGGATCACCCCGTCGGCGGGGACCAGGGCGCCGGCGGCGAGCACGATCACGTCGCCCGGGCACGAGGTCGGCGGCGGGCTCGGGTCGGGGCTTCGCCGTGGCGCAGCACCTTGGCGGTCAGGGCCAGGCGCGCCTTGAGCTGGGCGACGGCTTCGGAGGCCCGGTACTCCTGGGTGAAGCCGAGAAGCGTGCTGCCGAACACCACGGCCAGGATGACCGAGGAATCCACCCACTGGCGCAGGCCGAGCGACACCACCGCGGCGAAGATCAGGATCAGCACCAGCGGGCTCTCGAATTGGCGCAGCAGCAGGCGAAGCGGCGTCAGCCGCGCCTGATCCTCCATCGAATTTGGGCCGAATTGCTTGAGCCGTCGCTCCGCCTCGGCGGCCGAAAGGCCGCCCGGCCCAGCGTCGAACTTGGCGAGCAGCTCGGCGGGGCCAAGGCTCCAGTAGGCGTCCGTATGGTTCACCGCGAGGCCCACGCGTTTCGATCGGCGTCATCTAGACACATGTCGGCCCGTGCGGCTTGCGGGCGATCAATCGGGCCGGCGAAAAGCGTGGGCTAGTAGGCGATCGCGATGCGGGCGTGGACCGTCCAGTCGCCGGACCTGGTGACGCCGACGTCGCGCATGGCGCGGGCCACCGCGAAATTGGCGGTGAACAGCGAGCCGACCTGGTAGTCGGCCCCCACGCCCGCGGAGACTGGCGTCACGTCCTTCTTGGTGAAGTCGTCCCGTCCCCAGCCCACGTCGACGAAGGCGTAGGGCGCGACGCTGTCGGTCATGCGCCCGCTCTTTCGCACCAGGGGCATGGCCGGCGCCCGCAGCTCGTTGCGCGAGACGACGCCGGTGTCGAAGGCGCCGTCGTCGATGGTGTAGCCGCGCACCAGCACCTCGCCGCCCAGGCCGATCTGTTGGCTGTCGGGCACCGAACGGGTCGCCACCTGGGCGAACACGGAGTTGGACACGCCCCAGTTCTTCGGCAGTCGTGTGAAGCGCACGAAATTGGCGGTCACGTAGGCATAGCCGGCGTCGGTCACCCGACCCTGGGTGTAGGCGTTGAAGGCCGACGCGGTGTTGTAGGTGTCGATGCCGCCGGGGCTGACGTGGACCGTGACGTCCAGCGAGGTGCGCCCCCTCGGATCGACCCACAGGTCGGACCATCCGACGAAGATCTGATAGGCGTTCGCCTGGCCGGACAAGGCGGTCGCGCCGCCGAAGAATAGCTTGCGCTCCTGGCGGCTCATCTCGACGCCGACGGTGGCGTCGCCGGGCAGGTGCGCCAGATCGGACAGGGCGAAGCCGTAGCCGAGCGAGGCTTCCAGCGTGTTCTGACGCACCGAGAACGGCCCGGCGACGATGTTGGTCTCCACCGCGTCGAAGCCGGCGACCACCTGCTGACGCGGCGCGGTGGGCACGTCCAACCGCACGCCGTGGCTGATGTACTGCGGATGGCTGGTGCGCCCCGGGAAGCTCCCGTTCGCGTGGAAGAAGTCAGCGCCGGCGGTGAACTGGTAGGACAGCAGCGAGTCCCGTCCCCAGCAGGCCGCCGAGCAACGCGCCGGCGTAGTAGCGGTCGCGGCCCGTCAGCGGCGAGCCGGAGTTGGCGTAGCCCGCATAGACCCGCCACCGCTTGGTTTCCTGGGTCTGCAGCACCAGATCCGCTTCGCCCAGCGTCGTCCCCGGCGTGAAGACCGCCTGGCTCTGGCGGAAGGGATTGCGGTTGAGCCACCGCAGGTCCTGGCCCAGCTTTTCGGTGTCGATCGTCCCGCCGCTCTTCAGACGCACCCGGTTCGTTATATAGGCCTGGGGCGTGCGCGTGGCGCCGATCACGCTGACGCCGCCTGAGTGGAATTCCAGGACGCGGATCTGCACCGTGCCGCCCGAGATCTTCTGCGCCGGCGTGGACAGGGAGACGAAGGGATAGCGCTTGCCCCGGTAGTAGCGGGCGATGGCCGCCTCCATCTCGGCGATCAGTTTGTGCGAGATCGGCCGGCCGAGGAACCGCCCGAGCACCTTGCTGGCCTTCCGACGTGGTCAGCCGCACCGACGCGCTGGACTGCACGCCCGTAACCTCGCCGGCATGGACCTGTTCGGTGGGGTCGAGCAGCAGCACACCGCTCAGCGCCGGGCCGATGGGCGTATCGTCCTGGCCGGCCGGAACGGTGTTGGGACCCAGGATCACGCTGGGCTCCACGATCTGGGACGGCGGCGGGTTGCGCTCGACCACCTGGGCGAGGGCGCCGGATCCAGCCAAGACCAGCGCCGCGCCAAGGACCAGGGCCAGACCCCGTCCGGATCGGCCCGAAACGGCGCGCTGGGTGCGGAGCGGGTGCGGGCTCGTCATGGGTCAGGACGCCTTGAAGGAGATGGATACGGAGACGCGGCGGTTGTCGGGATAGGGCGCGCCGTATCCCTCATCGGTCCCGGTCAGCACGCCTTCCGTAGTCTCGGCCGCGCCGCCGCCTGAGCCGCCCGTGCCGCCGCTCGGGGCCGCGCTGGAGGTGGCGACGGCGCCCGTGCCCGTGTCGCCGCCGATCGACGCGCCCTGGCCGTACGAGCCCGGGCCGTTTTCGCCGAAGCCCGGCAGGCTGGTGTAGGGCTGCACCGTCGTCACGGACCCCGTCGCGTTGATGATGAAGGGCGCGCCCACGAAGCCCAGGTCATAGTTGGAGGTGGCCGCGAGCGTGCCCTGGGTGATGTTGTAGGTGCCCGGGTCCTCGCCCGCGACCGCGGGTCTCCGCCCCCGTCAGGCTGTCGCCCGTGACCAGCGAGCCGGAGGTGATCTGGTAGGTCAACGCCGGGTCCGCGTCGCCGGTGGTCTTGCTGGCGGGATCGGCGGTGACGGTGATCGGCCGCAAGGTGATCGCGCCGATCGGCCCGGACAGGTTGGAGCCGATCAGGACATAGTTGCCGCCGTCCGGACCGCCGAGGGTCAGGCCGGCGATGGTCACCGTCTTGCCGGTCCCGACATTCTTGTCGTCGTAAGTGCCGTCGGTGCGGGGCGCTCAGGGTCACGGTGTCGCCCGCGACGCCGCCGGTCAGGCTGTAGTTGTCCGAGGTCAGGGTCGCGTCGGTGGTCCCGTCGTAGACCTTGGTCGTCGAGCCGGTGAGCGTGGCGGTGAGCGTGGCCGGGGTGATGGTTCCGATGGGGCCGGAGACGCTGCCCGACGCCAGGGTGTAGTCGCTGGCGTTCGCGCCCGACAGCGCCAGGCCCGAGGCGGTGACGGTCTTGCCCGTGCCGACGTTCTTGGTGTCGTAGGTCCCGCTGGACACGGTCGAAACGCTGACGCTGTCGCCGGAGATCACGCCGGAGAAGCCGAAGTTCCCCGCCGTCAGGCTCGCCGTCGTGTTTCCGTCATAGGTCTTCGACGTGGTCCCGGTCAGGGCGGCGGTGATCGCCCGCTTGGCGACGGTCAGCGCGCCGTCCGAGAAGGTGATGGCGTAGTTGGACGAGGTGTAGCCGGCCGGGGTGATCACGTAGGTCCCGGCGTGCACCGCGCCCTGTGAGGTCCCGGTGTAGCTGAGCGATCCCGCCCAGGACGCCGACGCCCTCGCCGCCGACAAAGCCGGAGACGCTGACCCCGTTCCCGCCCGAGTAGGCCGTGGCGTCATAGGTCTTGGAGTCGGCGTTGGCGGTGACGGTCAGCGGCGGCCTGGTTGATCACGCCCGTCGTGTCGTCGACGGTGGAGATCGTGTAGTCGCCGCCGCCGGCGCCATCGTTGACGGTGTAGGCGCTGACCGAGAGCGTCTTGCCCGTGCCGGCGGTCGCATTGGCGTAGGTCTCGGCCAGCCCAGTGGCCGTGTCCGAGCCCTGCAGGCCGGACACCGTGGGCGTGGCGGAGGCCGACGTATTGGTGTCGTAGGTCTTGGTGTTGGTCGCCGCGGTGATCGTCAGGGCGGCCTGGTTGATCACCCCAGTCGTGTCGGCGATCGTGGAGACGGTGTAGTTGCCCCCGCCGGCGCCGTCGTTGACGGTGTAGGTGCTGACGCTCAGCGTCTTGCCCGTGCCGGCGTGCCGGGTGTCGTAGGTCTCGGCCAGGCCGGTGGCCGTGTCCGAGCCTTGCAGGCCGGACACCGTGGGCGTGGCGGCGGCCGTGATCCCGCCGTCGTAGGTCTTGGTGTTGGTGACGGCGGTGATCGTGAGCGTCGCCGGGTTGATGGTCAGGGCGCCGTTGGCGAAGGTGATGGCGTAGTCGCTCGACGTGTAGCCGGTCGGGGTGATGACATAGGCGCCGGCGTTTGTGGCGCCCTGGGACGTGCCGGTGTAGCCGAGCGCGCCGCTGAGATCGCCGACACCCTCGCCACCCACGAATCCGGAGCCGACGACGCCGTTACCGCCGGAATAGGCCGTGGCGTCATAGGTCTTGGAGTCGGCGTTGGCGGTGATCGTCAGGGCGGCCTGGTTGATCACGCCGGTCGTGTCGGCGATCGTGGAGACGGTGTAGTTGCCCCCGCCGGCGCCATCGTTGACGGTGTAGGCGCTGACCGAAAGCGTCTTGCCCGTGCCGGCGTGCCGGGTGTCGTAGGTCTCCGCCAGCCCCGTGACCGTGTCCGATCCCTGCTGGCCCGTATAGGTCGGGGTGGCGGCGGCCGTGGTCCTGCCGTCATAGGTCTTGGTGTTGGTGACGGCGGTGATCGTGAGCGTCGCCGGGTCGATCGTCAGGGCGCCGTTGGCGAAGGTGATGGCGTAGTTGCTGGAGGTGTAGCCGGCCGGGGTGATGACGTAGGTCCCGGCGTTCACGGCCGACTGAGACGAGCCGGTGTAGCTCAGCGTCCCGCCCAGGTTCGCGGAGCTCTCCGAGCCCGCGAAGGCCGAGAAGCTCACCCCGTTCCCGCCCGAGTAGGCCGTGGCGTCATAGGTCTTGGAGTCGGCGTTGGCGGTGACCGTGAGCGGCGCCTGGTTGATCACGCCGGACGTATTGGTGGCCGTGGTGATGGTGTAGTTGCCCCCGCCGTTGCCGTCGCTGACGGTGTAGGCGCTGACGCTCAGCGTCTTGCCCGTGCCGGCCGCGGCGGTGTCATAGATCTCCGTCGCGCTGGCGAGGCTGTCGCCTGACTGCAGGCCCGTGGCGGTGGGCGTCGCGGCCGCCGACGTATTGGTGTCGTAGGTCTTGGTGTTGGGGGCCGCCGTGATCGTCAGGGCCGCCGGGTCGATCGTCAGGGCGCCGTCGGCGAAGGTGATGGCGTAGTTGGAGGAGGTGTAGCCGGCCGGGGTGATGACGTAGGTCCCGACGTTCTGGCCCCCTGGGACGTGCCGGTGTAGCCGAGCGTCCCGCCCAGGTCCGCGGAGGTCTCCGCGCCCGCGAAGGCGGAGAAAGCGACGCCGTTCCCGCCGGAGTAGGCCGTGGCGTCATAGGTCTTGGAGTCGGCGTTGGCGGTGACCGTGAGCGGCGCCTTGTTGATCACGCCGGTCGTGTCGTCGACCGTGGAGACCGTGTAGTCGCCGCCGCCGTTGCCATCGTTGACGGTGTAGGCGCTGACCGACAGCGTCTTGCCCGTGCCGGCCCCGGCGGTGGTGTAGATCTCCGCCAGCCCCGTGACCGTGTCCGCCCTGCTGGCCCGTATAGGTCGGGATGGCGGAGGCCGAAGTGTTGGTGTCGTAGGTCTTGGTGTTGGTCGCCGCCGTGATCGTCAGGGCGGCCTGGTTGATCACGCCGGTCGTGTCGTCGACCGTGGAGACGGTGTAGTTGCCGCCGCCGTTGCCGTCGTTGACGGTGTAGTTGCTGACGCTGAGCGTCTTGCCCGTGCCGGCGTGCCGGGTGTCGTAGGTCTCCGCCAGCCCCGTGACCGTGTCCGATCCCTGCTGGCCCGTATAGGTCGGGGTGGCGGCGGCCGTGATCCCCCCGTCGTAGGTCTTGGTGTTGGTGACGGCGGTGATCGTGAGCGTCGCCGGGTTGATGGTCAGGGCGCCGTTGGCGAAGGTGATGGCGTAGTTGGAGGAGGTGTAGCCCCGGGCGTGATGACATAGGTCCCGGCGTTCACCGCTCCCTGAGACGAGCCGGTGTAGCCGAGCGTCCCGCCCAGGTCCGCGGAGGTCTCCGAGCCCGCGAAGGCGGAGAAAGCGACGCCGTTCCCGCCCGAGTAGGCCGTGGCGTCATAGGTCTTGGAGTCGGCGTTGGCGGTGACCGTGAGCGACGCCTTGTTGATCACGCCGGTCGTGTCGGTGTTGGTCGTGACCGTGTAGTTGGCGCCGCTGTTCCCGTCCGTGAGCGTGTACCCGCTGCCCACGGTCAGGGTCTTGCCGGTCCCGACGTTCTTGTTGTCGTAGGTTTCGGTGAGGCCCGTGAGGGTGTCGCCGGACTGAAGGCCCGTATAGGTCGGGGTGGCGGCGGCCGTGGTGTCGGTGTCGTAGGTCTTGGTGTTGGTCGCCGCCGTGATCGTCAGGGCCGCCTGGCTGATCACGCCGGTCGTGTCGTCGACCGTGGAGACCGTGTAGTCGGCGCCGCCGACGCCGTCGTTGACGGTGTAGCCGCTGACGCTCAGCGTCTTGCCCGTGCCGGCGTTCTTGGTGTCGTAGGTCTCCGCCAGCCCCGTGACCGTGTCGCCGTTGAACAGCGCCGAATAGGTGGGTGTCGCGGCGGCGGTGGTGTCGCCGTCGTAGGTCTTGGTGTTGGTGTGCGCCGTGATGGTCAGGGCCACAGGGTCGACGGTGAGCGTGCCGGCTGTCGCCGAGCCGAGGGTGTAGCCGTTCAGGGCGGTGACCCCGGACTGATCGAGGTTGATGGCATAGCCGCCGCCCACCACGTCAGCGGTCACCGCGGCGCCCGAGGAGCTGGCCACGGGCGCGCCGGTGAAGGCGTCTGAATTGGAGTTGGCCAGATAGGCCCCGCTCACCGCGGGCCGCACGCCGGAGACCGTATAGGTCAGCGAGCCCGAGCCGTCCGTGCCGTAGTCCTTGTGGAAGCTCGCGCCGGCGAGCGACACGGTCGGCGACTCGGCGAAGACATAATGCTTGCCGGCCGCGACGCTGGCCGGCGCGAGGGTGGCGTAGGTCTTGGCCCAGATCGGCTTGGCGCCGCTGTCCAGGTTGCCGAAGGTGTCGCCGGCCGAGGAGGCGGAATAGACGATCCACCGCGCGCTACCGCCGCCCGACACCGTAACGGCGCCCGAGCCCGCGTTGTTGATGAAGGCCCCGGTGGCCGACAGGACCACGGCGTTGCTGGACGACACCCCGGCCACGCTGGCCCCGGACGCGATGGTGATGTCGGTCGAGGCGCCGACGCTCCTCAGCACCACCGCGCCGGAGCTGATCGCGCCGGCGGTCCCGTTGACCGTGCCCACGCTGAAGCTCGTGCTGTCCAGGAACGACAGAGAGCCGGTGCTGCCGGCGAGGGTCCCGATGGCGTTGCTGGCGTTGGTGAGGGTGAAGCTGACGCCGGAGCCGATGAGGTCGAGGTTGCTCGCGGTCAGGGCGGCGGTCTGGCTCACCGCGGTGGCGGCGTCGACCACGATCGTGCCCGTGCCGGAATTGAGGGCGCCGTCGATCGACAAGCCGCCGGACGCCGTGGACACGATGCCGATGCTGGTGTTCGTCACCAGCCCGCCGCCGGTCGTGTAGAGGAAATCGGCGCCGGTGTTGGAGCCTACCGCCGACTTCAGGCCCGCGAATATCGCTGACGTGGTCGCGGCCGCCGAGAACTGCCGAAGATAGCCGCCGTAAAGATCGACGCCGAGGGTGTCCACCGTGGGCGTTTGAAGGAAGGTGTTGGCCTTGGTGGCGCTGCCGCTGAGGCGGACCAGATTGTCCTGGCCGCTGTCGGCGAGCAGGGCGTAGGCGCCGCCGCCGTCGGACGTCGTCGATCCCGCGCTGGCGCCATTGGTCAAAAGATTGATGGCCGCGCCCGTGACGGCGGTGGTCCCATAGTCGCTGTAGGCCGTGCCGGACAGCGCGATCGCGCCGTGGGGGTACTGGACCCCGAGATAGGGATAAAAGCCGCTCTTGGCGCCCCAGGTTCCGGAGGAGAAGCCGGACGGCAGGCTGCCCGCCTGGAAGCCGGCGGTGGTCTTGCCGGTGATGCCGGTGGGCGTACCCACGCCGACCCCGGCGAAGGCATTGACCGTGTTGTCGAAATAAATGTTGGTGTAGGTCCCCGAGCCGTGAATCGGCGCCGGTCGAGCCGCCCTTCGTCCCCGCGCCCGTCACGGCGCCAGACGAATAGGAGTTGGACATCGGGCCGTCGTTCTCGCCGATCAGAGCCGCCGCCGAAGGCGCGCGCGCCGACTTTCACGTCGCCCTTCGCGTAGGAGTCGGTGATGGTGTCCTGGTTTTCGCCGGCCAGGCCGCCGCCGTAGCTGGCGCCGGTCAGGGTGACGGTTCCGGTGGCGTAGGACTGGCGACCGTTCCGGCGGATAACGATGCCGTTCCAACCGATCAGGCCGCCGACGGCGACCGTCGCGAAGCCGCCGTCGCTCACGGCCCCGGTCGCATAGGAGCGGGTGACGACGCCGGAGGTGGCCGTGTAGCCGACGAGACCGCCAATGGACGGGTAAGCGGACGAGAAGGCGCCGTTTTGTGTCACGGTCGCGCTGGACGAGGAGTCCTGGACGGTTCCGGAACCCACTTCGCCAACTAGGCCGCCGGCGGACGGGCCGCTGACCGTGCCCGACGACGAGGCGCGGCTCACGTCCCTTGGGATAACCGACCAGGATCCCGGCGGCGTTGGGTCGGTGACCGTGGTGCTGACCGTGCCCGAGACGCAGAGGTCGCGCACCATGCCGCCCGACCCGAAGTAGCCAATGATGCCCACATGCGGGGAGGTGTCCACGCCGGCGGACGTGTTCGTGATCGTCAGGCCGGTGACGGCGTTGCCAAGGCCTTCCAGCGTTCCGGTGAACGGGGAGCCGACGAAAGCGAGACGTGCCATTGTCATAGTAGACCGGCGCGATCGGCGAGTCGGTGAAGCTGCCGGAAGTCATGGAATTGGCGAGCGCGTACCTGCCGGAAAGGCCGACGTTCATGGCGTTGTAAAGCGCCGAGAAGGTGCTTTCGAGCGTATAGGCGTTGCTATTGATGTTGAGGCTGCCGGTCGCCGCGCTCGCGAAGCTGATCGAGCCGGCGGCGTTGAACGTCAGGTCGCCGGAGCCTGTGCTATAGGTCAGGTTCGCCGCGCCGCTGGCGCCCAGGCTGACGGCCGCGCGGATGTTGATGCTGGTTCCGGCCACGAGCGTGAGGCCGCTGCCCGAGCCCGTGCCCGCCGAGATCGACGAATAGTCTTCGATGTTGCGTGTGGCCGTCAGCGTCAGCGTGTGGGCGCTGGTCCAGCTCAGGGCGTCCCTGACGAAGATGTCGCCATTGCCGCGGCTCGCGCCCGAGCTGCTGAGGATGGAGACGTCGCCGGCGTTCAGGTTCGGGGACAGGGTCGCGCCAGTGATGTCGCCGCCGCTGGCGGCGATGGTGTAGTCCGGAGGGTCGATCAGCCAGGTCCCGCCGCCGGTGTCGATGCGCGTGCCGTCGGCGACCTTCACGGTGTCGGCGGAGGTCTCGACGAAGCCGCCCGAGCCGTCGGACTTGCGGGCGCTGATGGGTGCCGGCGACCTCAGCGGTCCCGCCGTGGGCGACCAGGTACACCTTGCCGCCCCGCGTTCTGCACGCCGGTGGCGTTGATGATCCCCTGGGTGTTTCCCGCCAGCGCGTAGATATTGCCGCCTTGCGCGCGAAGCTCAGCCGCGACGGCGGCGATGGCGCCGGCATTGGTGACGCTGGTGTCCGCCCCGCCCACGCGGACGAGGAACTCGCCGCCGTCCAGCGCCCTGTCGCGCAGCAGCACCTGATAGCCCGCCGCCAGACCCGACCGTGCCGTTCGGCGCGTCGATGGACCCTTCGTTGTCGACCTTGGCGGCGATCAGCGCCACGTCGCCGCCCAGCGCGCCGATCTTGCCGAGGTTGACGACCGCCGCCCGGGAGGTCCGCCGGAGAAGGGAGGTCCCCGCCCTTCAGGAACAGGTCGTTGGCGAGGTCGAGCGTGGAGGCGACGAAGCGGCCGCCGACGTTCACCACGCCGTCCTTGCCGACGATCACGCCGTTGGGATTAATCAGATAGACCGAGCCGGACGCGGACAATAGCCCGTCGATCGACGAGACCGATGCGCCGGTCACCCGGTTCAGCGTCGCGCCCGCGCCGTTGTCGAAGCGAACGCGCCCGCCCTGGCCGATGGAGAAGCCGGACCAGTCGACGATGGCCCGGCTGGAGCTTTGGCTGATCGTCAGGCTCGAGCCCGACGGCGATCCGATGACCGCTGATCCGGCGACAACCTTGCCGCCCGTGGGCAGCGCGGGCGCCGCAGCCGCCACGTTGTCCAACAATGGCGCAAGCGCCAGACTGAATATGGGGATCGCCAAAATTCGCCCGCAACGCCGCCGCGCGGACGCGAGCCCTGAAGATGCCGCCAATACGCCGCTCCCAAAACGGATTGAGCAGCCGCTCAATCGACGTCCGGGCCCTCCCACCGAACTCCCAAACTCAACTTTGACGCACTCAACCTGGCCGTCATAAATTAAGCATGGGTAAAATGCGAGGCGGCAAAAAGGTCAAATATTATGCGTATTTTCCGAGCCTTGACTTCTACCGATCCGAGAACCCAACACCCGATAAAATTGATTTTCGTGTGGCGGTTCGTTCCATGACGATCGGCGCCGACGACGATACAACCTTTAGAAATCCCAGCTTTAGGTAGAGGGCCATCGCCGGATTTCCCGGGCGAACGGATAGCCGGGCGGGCTTGCCGAGTCGGTCGCAGACGACAGTCCAGGCGCGCATGAGATGCAGGCCCGGTGCGCCACGTCGTTCCCGGGACGAATCAGCCATGTCCACGCCTTGGACGTGAGCCGGGCGGCTCCAGTCGACCATGAACCGGCCGATCGGCCGGCCGGCGCGCTCGACGATCAAGTCCGTCGCCGCCGGGAACTGCTCCGCATAGGCCATGCGCTGGCTCTGAAACTGGATCGCGACCAGTGGCTCGGGCAGGGGCAGGGCCTCCGCCTGCGTCGCGGCGAACAGCGCATAAAGGAACGTCCTCGTCCGCCGGACGGCGCCCGCGCGGTGAACGCGGGCGCGCGACAGGCGAATTCGGCCAGGAACGCGCCTGCCGGGTCGCGGACCGGCGGCATGATGACTCAAGTCGGGCTTGGCTCGGATCGAGTCTCTACCATAGAGGGTATATATACGATCTATTCGACCTATTCGGTAGGATGCGCCGCCATGTTCGAACTGCCAAAGCTGGACCGGCTGCTCACGGCGGAGGACTTCGCGCCCTGGGTCGGCGCGGACGTTCACGGTGGCCGCCATCCCGAGCCGGTGTACATCCAGCTTGCCCAGATCACGCCGCTGCGCGTGTCGTCATTGGCGTATCGGGACGGCGTTCAGCCTGTTCTTCCGTCTCGGCCCGACGTGCTGCTGGTCGACGGCACCTACGCCATTCGCTGCGGACGCTTCGGCCCGCTTGACATCCATCTCACGGCCGTGATCTCGCCGCCCGGCGAACAGATCTACGAGGCGGTGTTCAATTAGGCAGGCGCCCGTCCCCGCCGCCGGGAACGGGCGCCTGCGACCGGTCAGCTCCGCGAGGGGAAGACCCCGCTCAAAGCGATGATCTGCAGCACCGACTGGAAGGGCGGCAGGATGCTGGTCGGCCTATTGCCGCCGGTGTTGCCGACCGCCACCGTGCCGCCGCCGCCGCCGCCCGAAATGCCGGCGATGGAGACCGTCGCGCCCGAGTAGCCCGCCGGGGTGTAGATCTTGGCCGCGGTATTTCCGGCGCCTGCTCCGAGGGATGATCCATCGACCGGGGTGGAAAGCGAAGCGCTGCCTATGGTCGAGGCGACCTTCACCGTCACCGCGCCGCCGCCCCCCGTGGGCGTGAAGGTGGCGGCGTGGGTGTGTGAGGGCATCTCGTTGACGGTGAGCGTGACGCTTTCCTGGCCTCCCGCTTCTCCGATCTCGAACGTGGATCCAGTGGACCGGCCCGAGCCGATGATCACGCGACCTTGAAGGTTCGGCAGGCCGAACGTCACCCTGCCGTCGCCCCCGAAGTTGGTGCCGAGCAGCGAGAACAGCGCGCTGTTCTGGGAAATTGGCAGCAACTGGCCGCCACACACCGCCCACTGCACGGGGGCGAAGTTGAATCCGACCTGCATGATCTGACCGATAAACGGTTCCATCGTATGCCTTTCCGGTTGAAGGGTCCCGAGGCCATATTGCACTCATAGGTAAGCCTGTCCACTATCGCTTACCTATGGACGAGTCCTGCGTCCTGCGCCACGCGCCGGCCGCCTTGAACCGACCCTCGCCCATCGCCATCTAGGGTGTGCGCCGCCAGCGTCCGGCGCCTCTCGAGGGCCGGACCTGCGGACGAAGTCGCTTCAAGCGAGGGCTTCGCATATGACCAGGGCTATCCTTTTCGATTCTCCCTTCCTGCTCGGGTTCGAGCGGACTCGTTCGCTCATCGAGCGGGCCGCCAGGGCCGCTGGCGAGAGCTACCCTCCCTACAATGTCGAGGAGACCGGGCCGGATCGGCTGCGCATCTCCCTGGCCGTGGCGGGGTTCTCGCCGGACGAGCTGGCCGTCACCGTCGAGGACAACCAGCTGGTGGTGGCCGGCAAGCGGGAGACCGAGATCCGCGTCCGAGGCCGACGAACGCGCCTACATCCACCGCGGCATCGCCGCGCGCGGGTTCATCCGCTCGTTCGTCCTGGCCGACGGCATGGAGGTGCAGGGCGCCGTGCTCGAACACGGGCTGTTGCACATCGATCTGAAGCGCCTTGAGCCGGACACGCTGGTCAAGCGCATTCCCATCCGCTCCGTCGGCCGATCCGGCGACGGGCGGGAGCAAGTGTAAGAGTGGAGGTGGTCGAAATGACACCGCAAGAACAATTGTCGAACGAAGACTTCGCCGCCCTGGGCGGCCCCAACCTGGTCTACGTCAAGCCGGTCAAGGCCAAGGACGTCCTGGCCTCCACGCCGGTCGAGGCCGTGCGCGGGTTCGAGATGGATCCGGAACAGACCCTCTACGCGGTCCACAGCGCGGCCGGTGAACGGCTGGCGGTGATGCCGGACCGGGCGACCGCGGTCGCGACGGCGCGCGCCAACGAGTTGGCGCTGGTGTCCGTCCACTAGGGCTGGGCGAAGGCGCCGTTCAGGCGACCTTCGGGCGATCAGGCGGCCGAGGCGGCCACGTCGCTCGACAGGATCGCGTGAACGGCGTCCTGGGTGCGAGCCTGGCGGAGCTGTTGGCGAAGTTCGGGACGGCGCAGGGCGCGCGCCACACGCGCCAGAGCGCGCAGGTGCTGGGCGCGTGCGCCCTTGGGCGCCAGCAGGGCGAACACGAGGTCCACCGGCTGGTCGTCCACCGCCTCGAAGTCCACGGGCTTGTCCAGGCGCAGGAACACGCCGTGGATCCTGTCCAGGCCCGCCAGACGCGCGTGCGGCACCGCCACGCCGGCGCCGACGCCGGTGGAGCCGATCGCCTCGCGCGACATGAGCGCGTCCAAAGCCTCGCCAGGCTTCACGCCGTAGAGACGCGCCGCGACCTCGGCCACGACGCCGAGCGCTTGGCGCTTGGAGGCGGCGGTCACGCGCGGGCTTATCGCCAGGCGATCCAACAAGTCCCCGGTATCCATCGTACTCTCGGCTGCTCCCTGCCGTTTCCCGGAGCGCCCCGGAAGGGCGCCGCTGGCCGGTGATCTGCTCCGTGCGGCTGACTGCGAGAGGCAGCTCCGCTCCGGTTCGATCCGCCCCCATACTGTCGTCGGGCCGGCGATATATCACGGACGATCCGCCCTGCGGCGCGTTTCTGAACACGATTGTTTGAGATTCGGTCAAGGCGGCCCCCAGGACCGCCGTGGAAACGATCAGAACGCCAATCGGAGCACCGGTTTTCGGCTCTTTCGCCTGGGACGCGAAAGACTCGAATTCCCGCCGTGAGTCGCTCAGGCGGGGGTGGTTTCGTCGGTCGGGCGCGGCCCCGGACGGTGGTGATTCTTGAGCTTGCGCTTGTAGCGGCGGACCCGCTTTTCGACCTTGTCGAGCGCCGAGGCGAAGGCCGCGTGGGCGTCCAGACCGGCGCCCTGGCTTTCGAGCAGCTGACCCGACGCCAGACGCACCACGCATTCCACCGAGAACTCGTGGGCTTCTTTGCCCACCATCACCTCGGCCTTGATGCGCGCCGCGCTCGAAATACTTTCCGATCGCGGCGTTCAGTTCGTCCGTGATGTGGGCTTGCAACGCATCGCCGACGTCAATGCGCCGGCCGGAGACTTGAACATCCATGCCCACAGCACGCCCCCGCGGGCCCAGGCTGTCAAGCCTGAAGCGGCTCGATATCCTTAATGCCCGGCCAGGCGCCGTCGCGCGCATTGGTGACGATCTGGCGGGCCGGCAGGGGCCAGTCGATCCCCACGTCCGGGTCGCTCCACAGCAGGCCGCCTTCGTCCTGGGGCGAGTAATAGGCGGTGACCTTGTAGAGCACCTCGGTGTCCGGCTTCAGAGTGACGAAGCCGTGGGCGAAGCCGGCGGGAACCAGAATCTGCCGCCAATTGTCCGCCGACAGCTCGGCCCCGGTCCACTGGCCGAAAGTGGGCGAGCCGGCGCGGATATCCACCGCCACGTCGAACACCGCGCCGCGCACCACGCGCAGCAGCTTGTCCTGCATGGTCGGCGGGCGTTGGAAGTGCAGGCCGCGCAGCGTGCCCGGCTGGGCCGACATGGAGTGATTGTCCTGCACGAAGTCCTTGTCGAAGCCGTGCGCAGCCAGGGCCTCGCGCCGATAGGTCTCCGAAAAGAAGCCCCGCTCGTCCCCGTGCTTCTTGGGCGTGATCAGCAGCACCTCGGGCAGGGACATGGGCTCGATCAGCATGACGGCTCCGGCTCGTTCGATGTAGACGGCGCCTTCATCGCCTCGGGCGCGCCCGACCGCAACCGCGCGGATGCATTTTCGAATTGGGGAGCCGCGTCCTACATCTAGGCCCCACGCCTGGGAGCTATCCGCCTTGTCCGCCTCCGCCGGTCCCGAGATCGAGCGCCTGATCGCCCTGCTCGGCAAGCTGCCGGGCCTGGGGCCGCGTTCGGCGCGCCGGGCGGCCCTGGCGCTGCTCAAGCGGCGCGACCAGCTGCTCGCGCCCCTGGCCCAGGCCCTGGCCGATGCGGCGGACAAGGTGAGGGCCTGCTCGGTCTGCGGGGCGCTGGACACCTCCGATCCCTGCCAGGTGTGCTCGGACCCTGGCCGCGACGCCTCGATCCTGTGCGTGATCGAGGAGGTGGGCGCGCTATGGGCGCTGGAGCGCGGCGGATCGTTCCGGGGCCGCTATCATGTGCTGGGCGGGCTGCTCTCGGCGCTGGACGGCGTGGGGCCGGCCTCGCTGCGGGTCGACGAGCTGATCGCCCGCTGCGGCGACGGCAAGGTGAGAGAAGCGATCCTCGCCCTGCCCGCCACCGTGGACGGCCAGACCACCGCCCACTACCTCGCCGACCGCCTCGCCCCCACCGGCGTGCAGGTCACCATGCTGGCCAGAGGCGTGCCGGTGGGCGGGGAGCTGGACTGGCTGGACGACGGAACGATCGCCCAGGCTCTGCGCGCAAGGCGGCCGGCTTAGGCGTCCGCCAGGCGCAGGATCCGTTCGGCCTCCACGAGGTGCAGGCGCTCGATCATGCGGCCCTCCAGGCGGATCGCGCCCTTGCCCTGGGCCTCCGGCGCTGCGAAGGCCCTGAACACCGCGCGGGCCTGGGCGATCTCCTCATGCGAGGGGGAGAAGATGCGGTTGGCCGCCTCGATCTGGCTGGGGTGGATCAGGGTCTTGCCGTCGAAGCCGAAGTCGCGGCCCTGGCGGCATTCGGCCTCGAAGCCGGCCTGGTCGTCGAGATCGGTGTAGACGCCGTCGAGCACGGCGAGGCGATGGGCGCGGGCGGCGACCACCAGGGCCGAGAGGATCGGGACCAGAGCGGCGCGGTCGGGCGCGGACTTCAGGCGCAGGTCCAGCGTCAGGTCGTTGGGGCCGAGCACGAGGGCGGCGAGGCGCGTGGCCAGCGCCGCGCTCGGCGATGTCCTTCAGGTTCAGCACGCCCGGCGCGGTCTCGATCATGGCCCACAGGCGCGTGGAGGCCGGCGCGTCGGCGAGGGCCACGGTCGTGGGCGACGATGTCCTCCTCGCGCGACACCTTGGGCGCCAGCACGGCGTCGGGGCCCGCCTCGGCGAGGGCGGCGAGGTCGTCCGCGCCCCACTCGGTGTCCAGGCCGTTGCATCGGACCACCACTTCGCGCCCGCCGAACTCCGCCGCGACGGCCTGGACCGCCGCCGCCCGCGCCGCCGCCTTCATCTCCGGCGCCACGGAGTCCTCCAGATCGAGCACCACCGTGTCGCAGGCGAGGCTCCTCGCATTTTCCAATGCCCGGGGATTGGACGCGGGAACGAACAGCACGCTGCGCCGGCGCCTGAATTGGCTTCCTCGGCCAAGGCGGCCATGCCTTCACTCCCTGTCGCTTCGCGTCCGCGCGGACATATGATGGCGCCCATGACCGACCGCCAAGACGCTACGAACATCCGCTACGACGCCGACGCGCGCAATGTTTTGGGCGGAGAGCTGATCCCCTGCTCGCTGGATCCGGTCACCGGCTTCTTCCGCAACGGCTGCTGCGAGACCGGTCCGCACGACCTTGGCCTGCATACGGTGTGCGCGGTGATGACCGAGGCGTTCCTGGCCTTCTCCAAGGCCGCGGGCAACGATCTGTCCACGCCTCGGCCGGAGTTCGGCTTCGAAGGCCTGAAGCCCGGCGACCGCTGGTGCCTGTGCGCGCCGCGCTGGAAAGAGGCGCTGGACGCCGGCATGGCCCCGCAGATCGTGCTGGAGTCCACCCACGAGGAGACCCTGGCCATCGTGCCGCTGGGGGTGCTGAAGGACTACGCGGCCTCAGCCTAGCGGATATTCCCGCTCCAGCTCGTAGCGGGAGCCGTGCTTGGACAGCCAGCTCGAATAGAGACCGAAACCGCTCACCCGGAAGGGCGGCGACTTCAGCAGATTGTGGCCCTGGAGCCAGGCGGCCACGCGGTCCGGCTCGGGGCGCTTGAGGTAGGCGAGAGTCACGTGCGGGCGATAGGCGCGGGCCTCCGGCGGCAGTCCGGCCCGGCGCGCGGCGGCCTCGCAACGGCCCGCGAGCACCCGCAGCGGCTCGCTGTGCGCCACCCCGGCCCAGACGGCGCGCGTGTCTCGGCCCTCGCCGAAGGCGCCGACGCCGGACAGCTCCAGCTCGAACGGCTCGCCGGCAATCGCCGCCAGCTCGGCGTCGAGGTCCGCCGCCGCCGTCTCGGAAACCTCGCCGAAGAATCGCAGGGTGACGTGCAGGTGATCGGCCGGCCGCCAGCGCGCGCCGGGCAGGCCCTGCTGTCGGCGCTTCAGGCCCTCGGCGATCTCGAGGGGCGCCGGGACGGCGGCGAACAGGCGGATCATCGCGCCCCAATAAGGCCACGGCCCTCTGCGCTCAATCGCGCGAGGCCGGAAACGGTCCGGGCCGGCCCGGTTTGCCTTGAACCTCGGGACCTACCGACCGATATTCAACGGGCGCCGAACAGACACGGCGCGCGAGAAAGGGTCTTCTCATGAGCGACTTCAACCGCGGCTTTCCCCGCACGGCGCCCGTCGGCGCCGCCGACATGGCGGTGGACGCGGGCCTGCGGAGCTTCATGCTCGGCGTGTACAACAAGGTGGCGCTGGGCCTGATCTGGTCGGCGGCCCTGGCCTATCTGACCTCCAGCGTGCCGGAAGTGCGCGACATGCTGTTCCGCGTCGGCCCCGATGGGCGGCTGGCGGGGATCACCGTCATCGGCATGGCGGTGGGCTGGTCGCCCCTGATCCTGATGCTGGTCGGCGGGTTCGCGCTTCGCAATCCCTCGCCGCGCAGCGCCGGCATGCTCTACTGGGGCATCGTCTCGCTGATCGGCGCGTCGCTGGGCATGTGGGTGCTGATCTACACCGGCGCCTCGATCGCCATGACCTTCCTGGTGACGGCCACCGGCTTCGGGGCGCTCAGCCTCTACGGCTACGCCACCAAGCGCGACCTGACCGGCGTGGGCAGCTTCCTGATCATCGGCCTGTTCGGGATCATCGTGGCCATGGTGGTGAACGTGTTCGTCCACTCCGCCATGATCCAGTTCGTGGTGAGCGCGCTGGGCGTGCTGATCTTCGCGGGCCTGATCGCCTACGACACCCAGCGGCTGAAGATGACCTACTACCAGCTCGGCGGCGACCAGACCGCCATGGGCGTGGCCACCAACTTCGGCGCGCTGAGCCTCTACATCAACTTCATCAACCTGTTCCAATTCCTGCTGATGTTCATGGGCGGCCGCCGCTAAGGCGCAGCCTCTCAGCGACGGATCGAGGGCCTCGGCGGGCGACCGCCGGGGCCTTTTTCTAATCCACCACCTTGAACAGCTTGCGGGTCAGGACCTTCAGCACCTGCTCCAGCTCATGCCCGCGCGCCAGCACCTGGCCGGCGTGGCCGAGCACGGCCCAGGCGCCCTGCTTGCGGGCGAGCGCCGGGCGCTTCTCGATGCGGTAGAGCGGCGCCTCGGAGGCGCGGCGGTAGACGCAGAAGGCGGCGCTGTCGGTGAGGGAGTCGATGGCGTAGTCGCGCCACTCGCCCGCCGCCACCATCCGTCCGTAAAGTCCGAGCAGGCGGTCCAGCTCCCGCCGCTCGAAAAACACCCGCCCCCGCTGGGGCGGGAAAAGCTGGGTCTCGATGCTCACCGCGCGGCCCCCTCATCGGAGACGCCGTTGCGGTCGCGACACCCTCGGCGAGATTCTGACAAGACGTTCACCTCAACCTCGAAATGGCCTCAATTCGGTCCCGCGTCCGCCCCCTTGGGCTCCGAATATCCACTTGTCGGCCGGTCGGGACCTGATGGTTCTGGATCCTGAACAGCCCCCCCAGCCCCCCCGGATCACCGGGCGCCGGTCGGCCGACATTAACAAGACGATGACGCCCGCGCGACACTCCTCCCCCATCGCGCGGGCGTCGCTTGTTCCGGGCCCCTCCCGAAATCATCCCCGCCGCTATTGTTGCGCGACGCCCAGAATGCGGCCGCCGTCCGAGGCTTGCAGCAGAATGCACGTCTTGAGGGTTTCCCTGCCCTTGGGCGCGTCGGGGATCGGGTAGGTCACATCGCGGCCGCGCCATGAACCGAGCTTCACGAGCTGACGCACCACGTTCTTCTGCACCAGGGTCTGGCCGCGGTTCTCGCCGCGCCGAACCGCCACTTCCTGTTCGGCCGGATCGTAGCGCACCAGCCAGATGTCCGCGCCGGCGCGGGAGATGCGCCCCGGCCCGATGCGCACGTGCGAGCGGCGCACCAAGCGCATGGCGGGCGAGCGTGATTTCTGGGTCTCGGCCCGGCGGACCAGCTTTTCGATCTTGTCCGGATCGACCGCCGCCTCCTGATATCGGCCGTCGATGACGATCTGGGGCGTATAGGCCTCGCGCACCGAGGCGTGGCGCAGATAGACCCGCTGGCGCTCGGCGAACTCGGGCTTGGCGAAGGTGTCCGGCCAGCCGAGATAGTCCCAGTAGCCCACCGCGAAGGTCAGGGCGAGCACGCCGGGCTCATCCGCCAGATCGGCCAGCAAGGTATCGGCCGCCACGCAGGAGGAGCAGCCCTGGCTCGTGTAGAGCTCGACCACCACGGGCCTGGCCGCCGCCTGGGCGGTTCCGGCCAGGGACGCCAGGAAAAGCCAGGCTATGAGAAACGCTACCCTTCGCATGGCTTGGCAATAAAGCCGACTTGGGCGCGCCTGGCCGTTCACCCTTCCGTGAGGTGCCGACCAGGCGCCGCCCAAGGCGTCACGCCGCCGGCCGCGCCAGGTTGCGCAGGACGTAGGGAAGCACCCCGCCGTCCTTGAAGTAGGCCAGCTCCGTGGGCGTATCGATGCGGCAGGTCACCGGGAAGCGCGCGATGCGCCCGTCGGCGGGGCGATAGATCTCCACCGTCAGGTTCTTGCGCGGCGCCAGGCCTTCCAGCCCGCGGATGTTGACGATCTCCTCGCCGGTGAGACCCAGGCGCTGCCAGCCCTCCTGGCGGAACTGCAGGGGCAGCACGCCCATGCCCACCAGGTTGGAGCGGTGGATGCGCTCGAAGCTCTCGGCGATCACCGCGCGCACGCCCAGAAGCCGCGTGCCCTTGGCCGCCCAGTCGCGCGACGAGCCGGTGCCGTATTCCTTGCCCGCGAACACCACCAGCGGCCGGCCCTCGGCCTGGTAGCGCATGGCCGCGTCGTAGATCGGCATCACGTCGCCGGAGGGGAAGTGCTTGGTCATGCCCCCTTCGATCTCGGGCGTGATCTTGTTGCGGATGCGGATGTTGGCGAAGGTGCCGCGCATCATCACTTCGTGGTTGCCGCGCCGCGCGCCGTAGGAGTTGAACTCCGCCTGCGTGACCTGATGCTCGCTCAGGTACTCGCCCGCGGGCGAGGTCTTCTTGATCGAGCCAGCCGGGGAGATGTGGTCGGTGGTGATCGAGTTCCCGAAGATGGCCAGCACCCGCGCCTCGATGATGTCGGTCACCGGCGGCGGGGTCATGGTGATGCCGTCGAAATAGGGCGGGTTCTGAACGTAGGTGGAGCCGACGTCCCAGCCGTAGGTCTGGCCGCCTTTGATCTCGATGGCCTGCCAGTTCTTGTCGCCCTCGAACACGTCCGCGTAGCGCGCCTTGAACATGGCGTTGGTGACGGACTTCTTCTGCAGGGCCGCGACCTCTTCGTTGGTCGGCCAGATGTCCTTGAGGAACACGTCCTTGCCGCCCTTGCCCTGGCCGATCGGCTCATTGACCAGGTCGATCTTCATGGAGCCGGCCAGCGCATAGGCCACCACCAGCGGCGGGGAGGCCAGATAGTTGGCCCGGACGTCCGGGTTCACGCGGCCTTCGAAATTGCGGTTGCCCGACAGCACGCTGCAGGCCACCAGATCGCCGTCCTGCACCGCCTTGGAGATCGGCTCGGGCAGGGGTCCGGAGTTGCCGATGCAGGTGGTGCAGCCATAGCCCACCAGGTCGAAGCCGAGCGCGTCGAGGGACTTCTGCAGGCCGGACTTGGCCAGATAGTCGGTCACCACCTGAGAGCCGGGAGCCAGCGAGGTCTTCACCCAGGGCTTCACCTTCAGGCCCTTTTCCACCGCCTTCTTGGCCACCAGGCCCGCCGCCAGCATGACGGAGGGATTGGAGGTGTTGGTGCACGAGGTGATGGCCGCGATCACCACGTCGCCGTTGCCAAGGTCGTAGTCCTCGCCCGCGACCTTCACGCGGTCGACCGTCTCCTGCTTGGCGAAGTCGGTGTCCATGGCCGACGCGAAGGCCGTGGCGGCGTTCTTCAGGGCGACCCGGTCCTGCGGGCGCTTGGGGCCGGCCATGGAGGGCTCCACGTCGGCGAGGTCGAGCTCCAGCACGTCGGTGAACTCCGGCTCGGGCGCGCCGGCCTCGAACCACATGCCCTGGGCCTTGGCGTAGGCCTCGACCAGCGCCACGCGGGCCGGGTCGCGGCCGGTGCGCGCGAGGTACTCGATGGTGGCCGCCGAGATCGGGAAGAAGCCGCAGGTGGCGCCGTACTCGGGGGCCATGTTGGCGATGGTCGCCTGGTCCTCGATGGTCAGGGACGCCAGGCCCGAGCCGCAGAACTCCACGAACTTGCCGACCACGCCGCGCTTGCGCAGCATCTGGGTGACGGTGAGCACGAGGTCGGTGGCCGTCGCGCCTTCGGGCAGGGCGCCGGTCAGCCGGAAGCCGATGACCTCGGGGATCAGCATGGGGATCGGCTGGCCGAGCATGGCCGCCTCCGCCTCGATGCCGCCCACGCCCCAGCCCAGCACGGACAGGCCGTTGACCATGGTGGTGTGGCTGTCGGTGCCGACCACGGTGTCCGGATAGGCGACCGTGTCCTTGCCCTCGGTCCCGGTCCAGACCGTCTGGGCCAGGTATTCCAGGTTCACCTGATGGCAGATGCCGGTGCCCGGAGGCACGACGCGGAAGTTGTCGAAGGCCGAAGACCCCCAGCGCAGGAACTTGTAACGCTCCAGATTGCGCTCGTACTCGCGCGCGACGTTCTTTCCGAAGGAGTTGGCGTGGCCGAAGTAGTCCACCATCACCGAGTGGTCGATGACCAGGTCCACCGGGCTCAGCGGATTGATCTTCTCCGGATCGCCGCCGAGCGCGGTCATGGCGTCGCGCATGGCCGCCAGGTCGACCACGGCGGGCACGCCGGTGAAGTCCTGCATCAAGACCCGCGCCGGGCGGAAGGAGATCTCGTGCTGGACCGAACCCTTGTTGTCCGCCCAGGCGGCGACGGCGTTCAGGTCGCCGGCGGTGACGGTGTCGCCGTCCTCATTGCGCAGCAGGTTCTCCAGCAGCACCTTCAAGGAGACGGGCAGGCGCGAGACGCCCGCCAGACCGGCCGCTTCCGCGGCGGGCAGGCTGTAGTAGTGGTAGGTCTTGGTTTTGACCTTGAGCGCGGTGCGGCAATGATGGCTGTCGATAGACGGCATGAGTTAGGGATTCCCTTCGTTCTCGGGGCCGCCCGGAAATCGGTTGGGAGCTCGCGCGCTGGTCAAGGCGGACACACAGCGTCCGCCCCGGCGCGGCGCAGCCCGCCCACGGCCGACGGTCTCTTAGAACGGCGCCGGGACGGCGTCTATGGAGCGTGCGGCATGGCGGCGTCGGGCGGACAGCGTAATCGTGGTGCGTCCTTCGAGACGCCCGCTGGCGCGGGCTCCTCAGGATGACGACCTCCATGGATCGAACCGATGTTCGTCATGGTGAGGAGCGATGCGCGAGCATCGCGTCTCGAACCACGCACGGCCGCCGATGATCACCACCCTGACCATCAATGCCCTCGCCCTGGCGCGCGGCGGGCGGGTGCTGTTTGAGGGCATGGACCTCGGGCTCGACGCTGGCGAGGCCGTGGCGCTTTCCGGGCCCAACGGCTCGGGCAAGACCAGCCTGCTGCGCGCCATCGCCGGATTCCTGCGCCCGGCGGCGGGGAGCGTGGCCTTCGCGGGCGCGGACGGGCCGCTTGATCCCGACGACGCGCGCGGGCGGGGCCTGCACATGCTCGGCCACCACGACGGCCTGAAGCCCGGCCGCACGGCCATCGAGGAGCTGACCTTCCAGACGGTCTGGACCGGCGGCACGGCCGACTCGGCGCTGGAGGCGCTTCAAGCGATGGAGCTGGGCGCCGCCTCGGAGCTGGAAGTGCGGATGCTCTCGGCCGGCCAGCGTCGTCGGCTCGCTCTGGCCCGGCTGATCGCCAGCCCCCGGCCCCTGTGGCTGCTGGACGAGCCGATGGCGCCCTTGGACGCCGCCCGCCGGGTCCGCTTCGGCGAGGTGATGGCCGCGCACCTGAAGGGCGGCGGCATGATCCTGGCGGCCGTCCACGACGAGCTGCCCATCCCCGCGCGCAGGGCGGAGATTCCCGCGTGAACCTCTCCGCCCTGCTCAGGCGCGAACTGGCCCTGGCCTGGGGCCGAGGCGGCGGGCCTCTGCTCGCCTGCGCCTTCTATCTGGCCATGGCCGCGCTGGTGCCCCTGGCGTCGAGTCCTTCGCCGGACCGGCTGGCGGCCTTCGCGCCGGGCTCGGCCTGGCTGGCGCTGGCGCTCGCGAGCCTGCTGTCGCTGGAGCGCCTGTTCGAACGGGACTTCGAGGACGGGGCGCTGGACCTGCTGGTGCTGTCGCCCGCGCCGCTGGAGCTGGTGTGCGCGGTCAAGTGCCTGGCCCAGTGGCTGGCGGCCGGCGCGCCGCTGGCGCTGATGGCGCCGGTGATCTCCATCGCGCTGGGCGCCGATCCGAAGCTCGCGCCCTTGATCCTCGCCGTCTCGCTGATCGGCGGGCTGGGCTTTTCCTTCACCGGAGGGCTGGGCGCGGCCCTGGCGATCGGCGCGCGGCGGGGCGGGGTGCTGATCGCCGCGATCGTCCTGCCGCTGTTCGCCGCGCCGGTGATCTTCGGCGGCGGCGCCATCGAGGCGTTCTCGGCGGGGCTGGGCTGGACCCCCGGGCTGATGCTGCTGGCGGCCTACAGCCTCGCGGCCGTGGCTGTGTGCCCCTTCGCCATGGCCGCCGCCTGCCGCAACGCGCTTTCCTGAGGTCTTGGGCCTGAGGTCTCTACCGAGATCTGGGGCCTGACGCCGTTCATGTCGCAGTCAGCAACCGCCCGCTAGGGTTGGAACGCTGGGCACGGGCGCCTCGAAGGAATTCCCTCTATGACCAAACGAACCGCCTATCTCGCGGCCGTGGCTGGCGCCGCGGCGCTCGCCTTTGGCGGCGTGGCGCTTGTGCAGGCCGCGACCCCGACGCCCGACGCCCCCGCCGCGTCTTCGGCCGCGCATCCGGGCTGGCAGGCCATGCGCGAACACATGCAGGAACGCCGCGCCGAGCGCGCCAAGCTTCTGCACGACGCCCTGAACCTGAAGGGCTCGCAGGAAGGCGCCTGGAACACCTTCCAGGCCGCCATGCAACCGCCCGCTGGCATGGGACCGGGCATGGGTCCCGGCGAAGGCATGCGGCGCGGCATGGGCCCTCGCGGCGCGGGAATGGACCGGTCTGACAAGCAGGCCATGACCACGCCCGAGCGCCTCGACCGCATGGCCGAGCGCATGGACCGCATGAGCGAGCGCCTCGCCCAGCACAAGGCGATGTTCGCCCGGCGCGCCCAGACGGTGAAGACCTTCTACGCCGCCCTCGATCCCGCCCAGCAGCGCACCTTCGACGCCTTCACCGCCAAGGGCATGGGCGGCATGGGCATGATGGGCGGCGGCAGGATGGGTCACGGCCGCATGGGCCATGACCGCATGGACCACGACCGCATGGGTCATGGTCCGATGGGACCAGGCCATATGGGGCCGTCTGAGGACGCTCCGACCCCAGACCAGGGCTAACCGCCCGGTCGACCATCGAGGCGCCTGGTCCCCCAAGCCGGGACCGGGCGCCTTGTTCTTGGCCCTGTCAGCTTCTATGCCGGCGCCATGATCGCCGCCCTGGCAAATCCGCAAAAGTTCATGGCGTTTTCGCGCTGGGCGGCGCCCGTTCTGGGCGCCCTCGCGGCGGTGACGATCGTCACCGGCCTGTTGCTCGGCTTCTCGGCGCCCGAGGACTACCAGCAGGGCGACACCGTGCGCATCATGTTCATCCACGTGCCCGCCGCCTGGACCGGGATGTTCGCCTATGGGTGCCTGGGCGGGGCGAGCTTCTTCAGCCTGGTGTTCCGACATGCCCTGGCCGACGCGGCGGCGCGGGCCTGCGCGCCGCTCGGCGCCGCCTTCACCGGCCTGGCGCTGGTCACCGGCTCGCTGTGGGGCAAGCCCATGTGGGGCGACCTGGTGGGTGTGGGACGCGCGCCTGACCTCCGTGCTCGTGCTGTTCCTGCTCTACGTGGGCTACATGGCCCTGCAGGCGGCGCTGGAGGACGAGGCCAAGGCCGATCGCGCCTCGGCGATCCTGGCGCTGGTGGGCCTCGTGAACCTGCCGATCATCCACTACTCGGTCGTCTGGTGGAACACGCTGCACCAGGGCGAATCGGTGTTCCGCAAGGGCGGCTCGGCCCTGGCGCCGGTCTATCTGTGGCCGCTGCTGATCATGGGCGTGGGTACCTTCTGCTGTTCGGCGCCCTGTGGCTGGTGCGCACCCGCGCGGAAGTGTGGCGTCGCCGCGCCCGGGCCCTGGCGCTGAAGGCGGCCGGCTGATGGCGCTGGATCTGGACATGGGCAAGTACGCCGTCTTCGTCTGGCCCGCCTATGCGATCACCGCCGTGGTCCTGGCCGCCATGATCGCCGACAGCCTGGCGCGCGCGCGCCGGTGGCGCCGGGAAGTCGAGCGGCGCGAGACGGCCGCGGACTCGGGGGCGAACGGGCCCCGATGAAGCGCTGGATCGCCATCGTTCCGCTGGTCGCCCTGGCGGCGTTGGGCGCGCTGTTCTGGGGCTTCGCCCTGCGCCACGACCCGCACGTGAATCCAGCCGCCCTGGTGGGCAAGCCCGCGCCGAAGGTGATGCTGGCCTCCCTCCACGGCGATGCGACAGGTCCCGTGGTGAAGCCGGGCCAGGGGCCGATGCTGGTGAACTTCTTCGCCTCCTGGTGCGTCCCGTGCGTCCAGGACGAGCCGGCGCTGATGGCGCTGAAGGCCGGGGGCGCGCGGATCGTCGGGGTGGCCTACAAGGATACTCCGGACAAGGCGCAAGGCTTCCTTGACCAGTACGGCGACCCGTTCGCGGCGGTCCTGCAGGACCCCAAGGGCGCGGCCGGGCTGGAGTTCGGTGTCTCGGGCGTGCCGGAAACCTTCCTCGTGGGCGCGGACGGGGTGATCAAGGCCAAGCACTCCGGCCCTATGACGCCCGACGACGCGGAGGCCATGGCGGACCGGCTGGAACGCGAGCGTCGCGCGGCGCGTTAACCTTCGATTCACCATAAAATGAGGAGTGTGGCCGTACGCTCATGGCCATCAACTCGACCTCCGCCGCCCCGCCTCAGCCGGCCTCTGCGCCGGACGGCGCGCGCGCGGCCCAGCGGGCCTTCTTCCAGGCCGCGCGGGGCGTCATCGAGCCCGCGGCGCCCGCCGAACCGATGCGGGCAGCCGCCCAGGCCGCATCGCCGGCGCCGGTCGCCGCGAGCGCGGCCACCGAGCCGCCCCGGAACCTGCGGCCAGGATCTCTGATCGACGTTCGGATCTGACGAAGGAGCGCTAGGCGTCCGCGGACGCGGCGTTGGCGGACTTGGCCCCCTTGTGCGCCTTCTTGCCCTTCTTCTTGGCCTTCTTGTCCGCCTTCTTGGCCTTGGCGGGCTTGGGCTCGGAGGCCGTGGGCCGTTCGGCGGCCAACGCCCGCAGGCCGGCCATGAAGCCGCCCCGCTTGCCCGACGGCACCAGCTTGATGATCGCCTCGTCCGCCGCCTCGGCGCGCGGGCCGGCCTCCTGCAGGGCCTGGCGGCCCTGGTCGGTGAGGCTGACGGTGTTGGCGCGGCCGTCCTGGCTGGAGCGCTCGCGCGAGACCAGGCCCTTGGTGATCATCCGCGACACCAGTTCGGCCAGGGTGGAGCGGTCGATGCCGGTGGAGCGCACCAGGTCCGCCTGGGTGAGACCCTCGTGGGCCTCCACGGCGGCGAGCACCGCATACTGTCGCTGGGTGACAGCCGTCGGACCCGCCGTTTCGGCGTAGACGTCCAAAGCCCGCTGCAGCGCGCGATGCAGCAGGTGGCTGGGAGACCGGTCCAGCGGTCCCGGCGCGTCGATCTTCACCTTGGCCATGGGCGCTCCTCATCCCTTGCGCGAGCTATTATCACCCTTACGCGTCGGTTTGACGACAGTCCGTCCGTGAACGGTCGAGCGGCGCACTCGCGCGGCGGTCGATATCGGCGTGCGTCCGGGCGCGGAGAAGACGCCTCAGACCCGCTTGCGCGGCTTGCGCCCTCGGGCGGCGGGGGTCGGCGCGGCGGCGAGCGGCATCCAGCCGAGCTTGATCAACACGGCGTTCAGATCCTCCAGCAGACCGGCCGCATCCACGCCGCCCAGGGGTTCACGTCGCATCTCGCCGCGTACATGAAAGGCGAAGGGCTCGTCCCGCCACAGGAACTCCTCCCAGCCCCGGCCGCGAAAGTCCGGATAGCCCCGTTCCTTGAATCCCGTCGGCGAAGGCCGGCCCGCGCCCCGGGGCAGATACCGCAGGCGGTCGGGAAGCATGGCCTCCAAGGGCCCCGTGAGCTGGGGGCGCGAGACGGCGGCGGGCATGAAGCCGTCCTGGGGCGCGAACACCGGGGTCAGGGTCTCGGCCTTCAGCGCCGGGTCGCGGGCGAAGTCCAGCGCCAGCCGGTAGCCGGTGTCGCGCGAGGCGCCGATGCTGGCGCGCTGGCGCACGTCCTCGCTCACGGCCGCGATGGCGTTGCGCAGCAGATAGGACGCCGCCGGCGCCCGTCCCTTGGCCCGGACGCCGGGATAGTCCGTCCACGCCGGCGAGGCGTAGCGCCGCCCGCCGCCCACCAGGTCGGGCGCCAGCATGTCGCGGCTCCAGGGCCTCCGCTCCAGGTCCAGCACCATCAGGTGGGTGCACGGAAAGCCGCGGAACTTCTGGTACCAGCGCGGGCTCCAGGGCGCGCCGAAGGCGGCCAGACCCGCCGCGTCCATGTGCTCCAGCACCGCGGCGATCCAGTCGGGGCGGATCACGTAGAAGTCCGGATCGACGACCACGGCGTAACGGGTCTTCACCTGCTCCAAGGCGAGGCTCAGGGCTTCGGCGTGGTGGTAGCTGGCGAGGTACTTCTCCAGCAGCCGGCGGCGCTCGGCCGCGTCGGGCTCCACGGACGCGGTCGCGGCGAAGACGCGGTCGAACGTGTCCTGAAGACTGGGGCCAGGGATCACCTCGGCGTCCGGGATCAGGGCCTCGATCGGCTCGGGATCGAAGCGCTTGGCCTTCTCGGCCTCCAGCAAGTCCCGCCGCGCCTCCTTCGAGAGCCCCTTGGCGGCGCCGGCCTGCGCCAACAGCGCCCGCTCCCGCGCGGCGCCGAGATGGACGTCCGGGTTGTGGACCACGACCCAGCGGGCCGGGACGCCCGGATTCAGATGATCCTCGAGCCGGCGGTTCAGGGCGGCCAGGCGCTTGTGCATCGGCGTGACCACCGTGCAGACGGTCACCCCCTCGCCCGCCGCCGACATTCCGGATTCGCCCATTCGCCGTCCCAAGGCTCCGCCCCAAGGACTCGGGCCGGCGCGCCCGATTATCGAGAGGCCGGGCCTGGAAGTCGAGCAGGCCCCGGATGGACGGCGGCGCGCCAGGGCGGCGTCCTCGACTCCTTAATCCTGCGTGGGCTAATGCTCGACGGCGACGGACCCGCCCACCGACGGGATCCGGTCCCCGGGACCCAGGGAGGCTTGGGTGGACGCGAGTGTCGATCGTTCGATCGTGACGGACCCATCCGACCCGGACGACGGCCCCAGCGCCGGACAGGTGCTGTGGTCCACGGGCGAGCGTTGCCTTGGCGCGCTCCAGACCGCCCGCGCCGCGTTCCTGAAGGCCCCCTCGCCTGCGCCCCTGCATGAGATTCGCGTGGCCCTGCGGCGCCTTCGGACCCTGACCGCCGTGTACCAGGACCTGCTTCCGGCGCGCGGCCGGGCCGCCAAGGCCGAGATGCGGTGGCTGGCCGGAGAACTGGACGACGCGCGCGATCTGGACGTGTTCGCCGTCGCCGCCGGGCCACGCGCCAAGACCGCCCCGGCGCTCCGGCAGGCCCTCGCCGCCGCCCGGGGCCAGGCCTATGAGCGCGCCGGGACGGCCCTCTCGGGAACGCGCTGGTCCAAGCTCATGGCGACGCTTGAGCGGTCGCTCGCCTCCCCGGGGTCTCAGAGCGCGGCGGGCCGGGCGAACGCCGCCGCCCCGGCGCGCGACGCCGCCTCCGCCGCCCTGAAGCGCTGGCGCAAGCGCCTGGGCGGACCCAAGACCGAGCTGGCGGCCCTGTCGCCCGCCGTCCGGCACGAGCTGAGGCTGAGGGGCAAGAAGGTGCGCTATGCGACCGAGCTGCTGGGCGGCCTGTTCGGCCAGCCGGCCCGCCAGAGCCAGGTTCACGACGGCCCTGCGCCGGCTGCAGGACGTGCTGGGCGAGCTGAACGACATCCCGGCCGGGGCGGCGGTGGCGCGGAAATTGGCGCTGCAGTCCGGCGCGCCGGAGGCCGCGTTCGAGGCGGGCCTGCTCGCCGGCGCCCGCGCGGGCCGGGAAAAGGCGCTGATGAAGAAGGCCCAGCGCGCCTACGAACGCTTCTGGGACGTGCGGCCCTACTGGTGAGGCTCAGCCCTGCTGACGCGCCTTGAGCAGGTCGCGGATCTCGATCAGCAGCGCCTCGGAGGGCGTCGGGGCGGACGGCGGCTCGGTCTTGGCCTTCTCGGCGGTCAGCCTGCGCAGGGTGTTCACGAACTTGACCAGCAGGAACACCGCGAAGGCGACGATCACGAACTGCACGATGGTGTTGATGAAGGCGCCGTAGCCGATCGACACCTCGGCGATCTTGGCCGCCGGATCGGCGTGGCGGATCACCAGCTTGAGTTGGGAGAAATCCACCCCGCTCATGGCCAGCCCGAGCGGCGGCATGATCATCTGGTCCACCAGGGTCCCGACGATCTTGTTGAACGACGCGCCGATGATCACGCCCACGGCCAGGTCGATGACGTTGCCGCGGGAGATGAACTCCTGGAACTCGGACACGATCTTCATGGACGGCGGCCTCCCAAGCCTGCGCGCCCGCTATTGCACAGTGATTTGCGCAGGCCCGCTAGCGGGCGTTCAGCCGCTCGCGCAGCTCCTTGCCGCTCTTGAAGAAGGGCACGTGCTTGGCCTTCACGGCCACCGGCTCGCCGGTGCGGGGGTTGCGTCCGGCCCGCGCGGGACGCGAGCGCACCGAAAAGGCGCCGAAGCCGCGCAGCTCCACGCGGCCGCCCTTTTCCAGGGCGTCTGTCATGCGTTCGAGGATCACCGCGACGACGCGTTCCACATCCCGTTGCGTGAGATGCGGATTCTCGCTCGCCAATTTGGCGATCAGCTCCGACTTGATCATAAGGCTTGCCCCTGCCCGTTCGAGCTTGACCATGGCCGAGACGCGAAGCCCTTTCAAGGGGTTGCGACGTCAAATCGCGAACCAAGCCGCTCGCGCCCGCCGGTTAGGCAGGGCGCCTTCACCGAGGCGCCGACCGGGCATTGACCCTATGAGGGGCAGGCTCTATCAGTCGCCCCTCGCGAATCCGGGCAAGCCCGGGCCCAGGTGGCGGAATTGGTAGACGCGCTGGCTTCAGGTGCCAGTGGCTTAACGGCCGTGGAGGTTCGAGTCCTCTCCTGGGCACCATATATACCTTGGGCGCGCGCCTCCCGCGCCGGAGCGTGAAAGACCCTTGGCAAACCACCTTCATGAAGGCGACCTTCCCGACGGCCTGGATCTGGGGCCTTCGGTCGCGGTGGACTCCGAGACCATGGGCCTGCGGCTGGTCCGCGACGACCTGTGCGTGGTGCAGCTGTCCGCCGGCGACGGCGACGCCCACGTGGTCCAGCTGCGCCGGCCGCAATACGACTGCCCGAACCTGAAGCGGCTGCTGGCCGACCCGGCCGTGCTCAAGATCTTCCACTTCGGGCGCTTCGACATCGCCATGTTCCTGGCGCACCTGGATGTGAAGACCACGCCGGTCTACTGCACCAAGATCGCCTCGCGCCTGGCCCGCACCTACACCGACCGGCACGGGCTGAAGGATGTGACCAAGGAGTTGCTCGGCATCGACATCTCCAAGCAGCAGCAGTGCTCGGACTGGGGCGCCAAGACCCTGACGCCGGAGCAGATCGCCTACGCCGCCTCGGACGTGCTGAACCTGCACGCCCTGAAGGGGAAGCTGGACGAGATGCTGGCCCGCGAAGGCCGCACCGAAATCGCCCAGGCGTGCTTCGACTTTCTGCCCTCGCGGGCCAAGCTCGACCTCGCGGGGTGGGAGGATATCGACATCTTCTCGCACGGCTGAGCCCGGATGGCCGATCGCGTTCCGCCCTTCTTCGACCCCAGCCCCGACGACGCCGCCAGCCGCACGGCCGCCGCCGCGCGCCGCCGCGAGCATACCCGGCGGATCCAGTTCTGGCGGCGCGCCCTGCCGATGGTGATCGCCGGGGTGGCGGGCCTGCTGGTGATCTGGATCGGCGGCCGCGCGCTCATCGTCGCGGTCACCACGCCCAACCCCAAGACCGACGCCGGCGTGCGCATGATCAATCCGCAGTTCTACGGCCGCGACTCGTCCAACCGCGCCTTCGTTCTTGGCGCCACGGAGGCGGCGCGCGACCTGAAGGGCGGCAAGGCCGTCACCCTGACCGGCCCGCACGTGACCTTGGACTCCGAAGGCCTCAACCCGACCCACGCCAAGGCGACCCAGGGCGTCTATCGCGAGGACGAGCGCAAGCTGGCTCTCACCGGCAAGGTGCAGGTGCAGGACCAGCGCGGCTACAGCTTCACCACCCCCCAGGCGGTGGTGGACACCTCCACGGGGGTTGTGTCCGGCGACCAGGGCGTTCAGGGACACGGGCCCCTCGGCCAGATTGTTGCGTCGTCCTACGGCGTCTATGACCGGGGCGAGCGCATCGTGCTGAAAGGCGACGTACACGCCGTTATCGTGCAATAAGCTCGGGCGACGGGGAGCTAGGGCTTGAGGAAGACTTCATGAAAGGGCTGACGGCGGGCCTTCTGTTCTTCACCGCCCTGGCGGCGGCCGCGCCGGCGTGCGCCCAGTTCGCCTCGGGCGGCGGGCCCATCGCCATGGCCGCCGACGAGCTGGAGCTGATCGACGCCAAGCACCTGGCGATCTGGCGCGGCTCGGTGGACGCCGTGCAAGGCGGCAACCGCGTGCGCGCCGACCAGATCAGCATCTATTTTTCCGGCAAGCCCACCGCGCGCGCCACCGACAGCTCCGGACCCGCGCCGGGCAAGAACTGGGGCCGGGTCGAGAAGGTCGAGGCCGAGGGGAACGTGTTCTTCATCAGCCCCTCCCAGACCGCGCGCGGCGATCATGGCCTGTATCAGGCCGGCTCTGACAGCATCACGATCACCGGCGACGTCATCGTCGCCCAGGGGTCCAGCGTCGTGCACGGCGACAAGCTGGTCATCGACCTGAAGACCAACCAGGCCAAGATGGTCGCCGACGACCAGACGCGCGTGCGCGGCGTCTTCTATCCGAGCAAGGCCGGCGCGACGGGCGCGGCCGATTCGTCGTCGCCGACGCGGCCTTGAGGACGGGACCGGATCAAGAGGTGTGGCGGTCTTGAACCTTTTCGGATTTGGACGCGGACGCGCCGCCGCCACGAACGAGCCCGTTCCCGCCGAGGCCGGCGACGGCCTCTATGTCGACCGGATCAGCAAGGCCTTCCGCCGCCGCCCGGTGGTGAAGGACGTCAGCCTGCGCCTGAACCGCGGCGAGGTGGTGGGCCTGCTCGGCCCCAACGGCGCGGGCAAGACCACCTGCTTCTACATGATCACCGGCCTGGTGGCGGTGGACCGGGGCCGCATCTTCCTGGACGGCGAGGACATCACCGCCCAGCCCATGTACCAGCGCGCGCGCATGGGCATCGGCTATCTGCCGCAGGAGACCTCGATCTTCCGCGGCATGAGCGTGGAGGAGAACGTCGCCGCCGTGGTCGAGCTGCACGAGCGCGACAAGGCCAAGGTCAAGGCGACCACCACCGCCCTGCTCGACGAACTTCGCATCGAGCACCTGCGCGAGGCGCCGGCGGTGTCGCTGTCGGGCGGCGAGCGGCGGCGGGTGGAGATCGCCCGGGCGCTGGCGTCGGAGCCCGCCTTCATGCTGCTGGACGAGCCCTTCGCCGGCATCGACCCCCTGGCCATCGCCGACATCCGCGAGGTGGTCGGCTATCTGAAGCAGCGCGGCATCGGCATCCTGATCACCGACCACAACGTGCGCGAGACGCTGGACATCATCGACCGCGCCTCGATCATCCACGCCGGCCAGGTGCTGTTCGAAGGCTCCCCGTCGGAGATCCTGGCGAACGCCGAAGTGCGGCGGGTGTATCTGGGCGAACGGTTTTAGCGGGCGGGAACGGACCCAAGCTCAAGGCGGACAAGACAGATATTGGTGCACTGTCACCGTAATCTAAAAGACACCAACGCAATATATTGATCCTATCGTTGCCGAACATCAAGCAGAGGCCTGAAACCAATCCTACCGAAATCGCGGTGTTTCATTCCCAGACGCGCAGGAAGTAGTAATAAAGAATATGGCAACCAGATATAATATGGTACTATACAGAGGAGACTATGGAGATTTTCCATAGAATCAATTAGGATATTCCTCTGCCGTTTTATAATGGTTTCGATTTTGTTCGCGTCTGCGTGCAAGCCATTGCACGACATTTCGTGGCGTGCGCCTAGTAGGCCGAATTGCAGCGAGGATCGGGTATATCGACAAGGTATGAGCGCGCTAAACAGCGCAAATGCTGAGATTACGCTTTCTCACTACGTCGCTGCCAACGATTTACTTAAACGGGGAATCCTAAATTTCGGGTACAAATATCAGCGCGCAGGAATGCATGACGATGCAGGAATACTTCTACCGGTTGCGGCTGACGCGGAGCAGGCCGGAAACATGTCTGCTGCAGTGAAAATCAGGAAAAAGGTCTTGGAAAGTCGCCTAAATGCCTACAGGACGTTTCGTTGTAAAATTTGAATGATTACAGTAACAGTTACGAATTACGGTGACAGTGCACATAATTGACGGCCTCTGCTCATCGGCGTAGCGTCTGCGGATGGCCCGCCTCGCCCGTGCCGTGTTCCCGGGACTGCCGCATCATGTGACCCAGCGCGGAAACGGGCGGGCGCAGACCTTCTTCAGCGACGAGGATTATCTGGCCTATCGCGAGCTGATGGCCGAGCAGGCCGTGGCGGCCGGCGTGGAGGTGTGGGCCTGGGTGCTGATGCCCAACCACGTGCACTGATCCTGGTTCCGTCGGACGAGGACGGCCTGCAGGCGCATGCTGGCGCCGCTGCACCGGCGCTACGGCGGACGTCGTCCACGCCCGGCTGAAGCTGGCACGGGCCACTTCTGGCGAGGGCCGGTTACGGCTGCGTGGCGATGGACGAGACGCATCTCGGCGACGGCGCTGCGCTATGTGGCGCTCAATCCGGTGCGCGCCGGGCTGGACGCGGCGGGCCGTGGACTGGCCGTGGTCGAGCGTCCACGTCCACCTTGGACGAACGACGGACGACGGCGGTGACGGCCAGGGAGCCGGTGCTGTCGCGTTATCCCGACTTCGCCGCCCTGATCGCGGCGGGGGAGGACGGGGCCCTGTCTGAGCACCTGCGGCGGGCCGAGACCATCGGCCGGCCGCTGGGGAGCGACGCGTTCGTCGCGCGGTTGGAGCGAGCGAGCGGCCGGACGCTGAAACCCGCCAAGCGTGGGCCCAAGCCGAAGGCGGGTCAGGCGGATATTAGTGCATGTCACCGTAATCCAAGCTCAAGGCGGACAAGACAGATATTGGTGCACTGTCACCGTAATCTTGTCACCGTAATCTTGGCTCTTCCGCCTGGAAACCAGGCCACATACCTTCAAGAAGTCGAAGTCCCCAACGGCACGCCACTCGCTGCGTTCCCGCGCACTACCACAGCCAGCTTGGGGTCGAACACATGGTGGAGCGGAGCAATTTCAACTTCTACAGAATATTCCGGACAAAAATTTCGGTCCAGGGAGGCCCTTGCCGTGAGCCAATATGAAATGATCGACCCGATCCTCTCACAGTGGGCTGAATGGCACTCGGCTGAATCGGTATACAGAGTATCTCGTTACTGAAGTTAGGACACTTTATCTGAAACCTGATAGTCGAGACCGAGTTCAAATCTCGGTTGAGATGTTACAACAAGGTGGCCGCACAACCATTCGCATTGGCCAGAACCGCAAGGGGCTGCCGGGATTGATAGAGAGTCGAGAACATTAGCATCTCCGATATCGGAGCTATCAGAAGCCCTCGACAAGGCGTTGCGATCAGCCAATGAATGGACAGTCGACTAGAATACGGAGACAGGAGCACTATTCCCCTCTTTCCGCGAGAACGGGGCGACCAGCGGGGATTACGGTGACAGTCCGCTTATCTGAGCTCGTCAGGCCGGGGCTTGGGATTACGGTGGGATTACGGTGACACTTCACTAAATCGCGGACTGGGGGATTGGGCGCGCATCCCCGCAAGGCCCACGCCGCAGCGGGCCCAAGCCCCAGGCCGATCAGGCAGATGTTTGTGTACAGTCACCATGACCCAAAATTTCCGCTGTCTATTATAGAGAAGACGAAATAAGAAATGCGACGATCCGTTTGCTGGGCAACTGGAAAGCCGTCCCCCAAGAGCGGGAATTCATGCGAGCTCCCGAAGCTGGAACGCTCAAGATATAGGATTTCCCACTTAGCAGCTGTCTGCACGGCGATCGTTTCAACTATGCTCCAGTCCGGACCGACGAAGGCGTCGGCTCCAGGCCCTGAGCACAAGTTGGCATGTTCTTTGGCCGTTCAATTCATTAAACATTCTACTGAACACCGAAGGCCCGGAGAAGCATGGGCAGTACGAGATGTGAGGGACCCGCCCACGCTCAACTCATCCACATTGCTCAACGCGAATTGGACAGATCGCCCAAGCCCGGATTTAGCAAAAAAATATGCCCGGCGAGCTCCTGAAGGCGCAGTTAGTACGTGTCCAAGCGTGCGGCATTATCTAGAAAAGTCGAAAATCCAGACATCCGGTCCACTCAGAGCGTCAGGTGTCCAGGCCAAATCGTTCTGCCGCGGTGTAGATCTTACGGTGGCGATTCCAGTGATCAGTGCGGATCGGCGAGAGGCGCTTTTGGCTTGGTCTAGGATTGGCGGTGGATCGTGCAGAAGCAGGGGAATTAATCATCTCCGTCGTCAATCGGACGGACACTGGGCAGTGACCGATATTTTGCGTGTCTCATAAGGAAACGGCACACAACGCGGCGGGGGACACACCGCCAGACCTGATGGCCGTGCAATACGGATTACGGTGCCCGTCCACTTATCTCAGTTCCTCACTGCTTCGGGTTTCGGGGGCCCTGACACGTAATCCCCGCAAGTTGCACGCCTATGGCGCCTCGGCGGCGAAACTATCCCCGCCGGCCGCGCCCCTGGCATGATTGCGGGCGCTGCATCCCGCCGCCTCGAATTGCACTAAGTGCACCATGTTCACCGTGAAACCGGAGCGCACATCGGCCGCCGGAGATAGGCATGCCGCCGCCAAACGCCCCCACTCCGGGGCGAGCGGATCAGCCGGGTCGCAGCCCGTCGTCGGCGGTTAACGAATAGGTTGGATTGCCTCGCTAGGGTCCTACGCAAGAAGCGGGCCAGCAGGGGGATCGACGTGGCGCTGAGCGCACGACTTGAGATGAGGCAGGGCCAGAGCCTTGTCATCACGCCGCAGCTGCAGCAGGCCATCAAGCTGCTCCAGCTCTCCAACCTGGAGCTGGAGGCCTATGTCGAGGGCGAGATGGAGCGCAACCCGCTCCTGGCCCGCGACGACGCTGCCGAGGGCGCGCCCGACGAGCGGCGCGGCGAGCGGGTCGAGCCCGAAATCCGCCGCCGATCCGGAAGCCTCCCAGGCGGCCCAGGCCGAAGCCTCGCTCGATGTGCGCTCCGACGACATCTACGACGATTACGGTGACAGTGCACTTAATTGACCGACCGCATGCTCGGGGCATAGCGTCGCGTCATGGCTCGTCTCGCCCGCGCCGTCGTTCCCGGGCTGCCGCATCATGTGACCCAGCGCGGCAACGGGCGGGCGCAGACCTTCTTCAGCGACGACGACTATCCGGCTCTACCGCGAGCTGCTGGCCGAGCACGCCGCGGCGGCCGGGGTGGAGGTGTGGGCCTGGGTGCTGATGCCCAACCACGTGCACCTGATCCTGGTCCCGCCGGACGAGGACGGCCTCGGCGCATGCTGGCGCCGCGTGCACCGGCGCTATGCCGGGCGGGTCCACGCCCGGCTGAAGCGCACCGGCCATTTCTGGCAGGGCCGGTTCGGCTGCGTGGCGATGGACGAGGCGCACCTGGGCGCGGCGCTGCGCTATGTGGCGCTCAATCCGGTGCGCGCCGGGCTGGCGCGGCGGGCGCGTGGACTGGCCGTGGTCGAGCGTCCACGCGCAGCTCGGCCGGGCGGCGCGACGACGGGGTGACGGCCAGCGGCGCCGGTGCTGGCGCGCTATCCCGACTTCGCCGCCCTGATCGCGGCCGGCGAGGACGAGGCCCTGTCCGAGCGCCTGCGCCGGGCCGAGACCATCGGCCGGCCGCTGGGGAGCGAGGCGTTCATCGCGCGGCTGGAGCGCGCGAGCGGGCGCGGACGCTGAAACCCGCCAAGCGCGGGCCCAAGCCCGAGGCGGGATCAGGCGGATATTAAGTGCACTGTCACCGTAATCCCGGGTGGATATGTCGTCTGATGGAACCATTACCTACGAATATTGGGGAACAGCAGATAATGGATCGCCATTAAATGGGGTTGAAACTGCTCACACCGGCGACAAGAATTACGAGAAAATTTTGTCGTTAGTTGGCCATCTTGAACCGGGAGACTGGGCAATGGTCAAGGCGACACCCTGCAATAACTATCACCAAATGACAAAGACATTCCTCAATCTTCCTGGATGGAAATTCGACGCCTATGAAGTTTCTGCAGGCGTATATGAGGTAATTGGTCGATATCGAAACGGAAATATTGTATCTTCTACCGGCATAGATTTAGATAGGCTGTATGAAGAGTGCAAGGAGAAAGCGAAGAATTCCGGCAGATAGGATACCTGAACGGGTGCTGAGGATTACGGTGACACTTCACTAAATCGCGGACTGGGGGATTGGGCGCGCATCCCCGCAAGGCCCACGCCGCAGCGGGCCCAAGCCCAGGCGGATCAGGTAGATATTTGTGCACTGTCACCGTTATCCGACCTTGCGACGAGGAAGGACCTCCACGGTCTCAACTATGTGCTGTATGGGCTCGGAAGGTCGATCGTGGGGCAATGACGGCGGAAAATGAGGGCGAGCGCCTTGGGCAGAACCGTCGCAGGCCTCTTAATTGCGCTGGCGTGCAGCCAGCAAGCAGCGTGCATGGATCATCGACTCCACGGTAAATCGGCCGAGGATGTATTCCCCGAACCTGGGGTCGCCATCCTGGCTCGCGCCGCCTGTGATGGCGACGAGGCGGCGGTCTCGCGCGCCGTCAAGAGGGGCGCCGAACCCAACAGCGTAGGCTTTGAAGGCCTGACGCCGCTGTTCTGGGCCGTGAGCTGCAAGAATTTGCGCGGCGTGGAGGCCTTGCTCCGCGCCGGCGCCGATCCGAACCACATCGCCGCCAAGGCCCAGTTCTCGCCGGTCTACTACGCGGTGACGATCAACAGCCCCGAGACGCTCAAGGTGCTGCTCACGCATGGCGGCGACCCCGACACCATGGACTTGCAGACCCGCAAGACTGTGCTCTGGCAAGCGCTAAGCATCGGCGCCGACGAGCGCGGCTGGGATTGTTGGTACGCTCTGCTGGACGCCGGGGCGGACATCAACCGAACCGACGGTGCTCATAACACCATCGCCACCGACGCGGAGGCGCTCGGCCAGTTCGATAAGGTCGCCGAGCTGCTGGAGCGCGGCTACACCTACGACCTGACCGATCTTGGACGGGGCGCAGAGATACGGGTAATTGCGCCGAACCACCCTGAGGCCGAATGGCAGCGCAAGGTGAAGGCGATGCTGGAGCAGCGGGGTGTGCATTTCCCCGTGCCGCCGAGAGACCAGAACTGATCACTTCCGGAATAGGGGAGGAATACGGCGCGGGGACGGAATACGGGAACAGGAGCATAATTCCCCTTTCGTTTCGATCCGGAACTGGCGAAGGGTCGGTCTGTCGATCAGGCGCATCGGCCGTAGAAAACATCCGAGACTGCGGAGCGGCGCCGATGGGGCCAGGAGCCTTGGGCAGAACCGTCGCAGGCCTCTTAATTGCGCTGGCGTGCAGCCAGCAAGCAGCGTGCATGGATGCATCGACTCCACGGTAAATCGGCCGAGGACGTATTCCCCGAACCTGGGGGTCGCCATCCTGGCTCGCGCCGCCTGTGATGGCGACGCGACGGCGGTCTCGCGCGCCGTCAAGCGTTACGGGCGTTACGGTGACAGTCCACTTATCTGAGCTCGTCAGGCCGGGGCTTGGGTCCGCGGGGCGGCGGAGATTACGGTGACAGTGCATATAATTGACGGCCCCTGCTGAATTACGGTGACGAATTACGGTGACGAATTACGGTGACGCTTCACTAAATCGCGGACTGGGGGATTGGGCACGCCTCCCCCGCAAGGTCCGCGCCATGGCGCGCCGCGGCCCCCTCGCCTTGGCGGTGAAACTATCCCCGCCGACGCCGCCCGTGGCATGATGGCGGGCGCTGCATCGCGCCACGTCGAGGCGTCTCCAATTGCACCAAGTGCACCATGTGCACCGTGAATCCGGAGTGCAAATCGGCCACCGGAGATAGGCATGCCGTCGCCAAACGCCCCGCTCTCGGGCGCGCGGATCGGCCGGGCCGCGGCCCGTCGCCGGCAGTTAACGAATAGGTTGGATTGCCTCGCTAGGGTCTGACGCAAGAAGCGGGCCAGCAGGGGGATAGACGTGGCGCTGAGCGCACGACTTGAGATGCGGCAAGGCCAGAGCCTGGTCATCACGCCGCAGCTGCAGCAGGCGATCAAGCTGCTCCAGCTCTCCAACCTGGAGCTGGAGGCCTATGTCGAGGGCGAGATGGAGCGCAACCCGCTCCTGGCCCGCGACGACAATACCGAGGGCGCGCCCGACGAGCGGCGCGGCGAGCGGGTCGAGCCGGAGTCCGCGGCCGATCCCGAGGGCGCCCAGGCGGCGCAGGCCGAAGCCTCGCTCGATGTGCGCTCCGACGATGTCTACGACGCCTCTCCCGGCGAACGGGCCATGGGCGAACAGGGCGGCGAGCGAGGGCGAAGGCGCCCAGGCCGGCGGCCAGATCGACTGGTCGCGCGCCGGCAGCGGCGGCGCGGCCGCGAGATGTCCGGCGACGACTTCGAAGGCGCCCTGAGCCACGAGAAGACCCTCGGCGAGCATCTTCACGAACAGCTTTCCGTGGCGGGCATGGACCAGGCCGAGCGCGCCGTGGCCGTGGCCCTGATCGATTCGGTGGACGAGGGCGGCTATCTGCGCGCGGACCTGAACGAGCTCGCCGAGCGCCTCGGCTGCCCGGTCGAGCGGGTCGAGGACGTGCTCGCCAAGGTGCAGGGCTTCGAGCCCACGGGCGTGTTCGCCCGCGACGTGCGCGAATGCCTGATGATCCAGCTTCGCGAGCGCGACCGCTGCGATCCGGCCATGGAGGCCCTGCTCGACAACCTCGACCTGCTCGCCCGGCGCGACATGCCGGCCCTGAAGAAGGCCTGCGGCGTCGACGACGAGGACCTGAAGGAGATGATCGGGGAGCTGCGCGCGCTGACCCCCCGCCCCGGCGCGGCCTTCGGCGGGGAGCCGACCCAGCCGGTGGTGCCGGACGTGTTCGTGCGCGAGGGCGTGGGCGGCGTCTGGAACGTGGAGCTGAACACCGACACCCTGCCGCGCCTGCTGATCGACCGGCGCTATCACGCCCGCGTGGCGAACGGCGCGCGCACCGACGAGGAAAAGACCTTCGTCTCCGAATGCCTGGCCTCGGCCAACTGGCTGGTCAAAAGCCTGGACCAGCGCGCCAAGACCATCCTGAAGGTCTCCAGCGAGATCGTGCGCCAGCAGGACGGCTTTCTGGCCTTCGGCGTGGAGCACCTGCGGCCGCTGAACCTGAAGACCGTGGCCGAGGCCATCGGCATGCACGAGTCCACCGTCAGCCGGGTGACCTCCAACAAGTACATCGCCACCCCGCGCGGGGTGTTCGAGCTGAAGTTCTTCTTCACCTCCTCGATCGCCTCGTCCTCCGGCGGCGAAGCCCATTCGGCCGAAAGCGTGCGCCACAAGATCCGCCAGCTGATCGACGCCGAGGCCGCCGCCAGCGACGTGCATTCGGACGACCGCATCGTGGACATCCTGAAGGAAGCGGGCGTCGACATCGCCCGGCGCACGGTGGCCAAGTACCGCGAGGCCATGCGCATCCCCTCCTCGGTGGAGCGCAGGCGGATGCTGAAGGAAGCGTCCTGACCGGGCTTTGCTTGGGCGGAGCCCGCCGGCTCCCTAGATAGCAACGGCATGGCCCGCCGCAGCTACCCCTCCTCGCCGGACGAACAGAGCAAGTCGATCTCCGACCTGCTCGGCGAGCTGATGTCCGACGGTCATGTGGACGTCACCATCGATCAGGTGGTGGACTATTTCGGCCACCGCGCCTTCGGGGCGCTGCTGTTCATCTTCGCGGTTCCCAACATGCTGCCCCTGCCGCCAGGCAGCACGGCGATCCTCGGCCTGCCGCTGATGTTGATCGCACCGCAGCTGCTGATCGGCATGCCGAACCTGTGGCTGCCCAAGGCGGTGGGCCGCAAGGTGCTGAAGCGCAGCGATCTGAAGCGCCTGTTCGGCCGCGTCCTGCCCCGCCTGCAGAAGGCCGAGCGGCTGCTGGCGCCGCGGCAAAGCTGGGTGTTCGGCCCGGCCGGCGACCGGGTGATCGGCCTGGTCTGCACGGTGCTGGCGCTGATCCTGACCCTGCCGATTCCGCTGGGAAACATGCTGCCGGCGCTGACCATCGCCACCCTGGCGCTGGGCCTCACCCAGCGCGACGGGCTGGTGGCCCTGATCGGCTACGGGTTTGCCGCCGCGAGCTTCGGCGTACTGGCGCTGAGCGCCGGGGCGGTGATCGCCGCCGCCCACAAGCTCGCCCAGATGGCCGGGGCGTTCTAGCGGACGCCCCTGGCGCCAGCCTGGGCGCAGCCTAAAATCGAAGCGTGCGCCGGCGGGAGTCGAGCCGCCGAGCGTGGAGACAAACGATGCGTGTGGGCTGCCCCAAGGAGATCAAGCCGAGCGAATATCGCGTCGGCCTCACCCCCGCCTCGGCGCGCGAATACGTCCACCACGGCCATCACGTGGTGATGGAGACAGGCGCGGGCGTCGGCGCCGGCTATTCCGACATGGCCTATCGCCGCGCGGGCGCCGAGATCGCGCCGGACGCATCGACTGTCTTCGATGGCTGCGACCTGATCGTGAAGGTCAAGGAGCCTCAGGCCGCGGAATGGCCGCTGCTGAAACCCCGCCACATCCTGTTCACCTACCTGCATCTGGCCCCCGACCCGGCCCAGACCGAGGCCCTGCTGAAATCCCGCTGCGCCGCCGTGGCCTATGAGACGGTGACCGACGATCACGGCGGCTTGCCGCTGCTCGCGCCCATGTCGGAAGTCGCGGGACGCCTCGCGGTGTTCTCGGCCGCCGAGACCCTGCTGAAGCACAACGGCGGCATGGGCCTGTTGCTGTCGGGCGTGCCGGGCGTGGCGCCGGCCAGGGTCTGCATCCTGGGCGGCGGCGTGGTGGGCTCGAACGCGGCGCGCATGGCCTCGGGCCTGGGCGCCGAGGTCGTCGTCGTCGAGCGCTCGATCCCGCGCATGCGCGAGCTGGACGACATCTTCATGGGCCGCATCGTCACCCGCTACTCGACGCTCGACGCCGTGGAGGACGAGATCCTGCGCTCGGACGTGGTGATCGGGGCGGTGCTGAGCGCCGGGGCGGCGGCGCCCAAGCTGGTGCGCCGCGAGCATCTGGCGCGGATGCGGTCAGGCTCGGTGCTGGTGGACGTGTCCATCGACCAGGGCGGCTGCTTCGAGACCTCCCACCCCACCACCCACGAGGACCCCACCTTCGTGGTGGACGGCGTGGTGCACTACTGCGTGACCAACATGCCGGGCGCCGCGCCGCGCACCTCGTCCGAGGCCCTGACCCACGCCACCCTGCCCTTCGGTCTTCACCTGGCGAACAAGGGGCTGAAGGCGCTGGAGGAGGACCCTCACCTGGCCCGCGGCCTGAACGTGCTGGCCGGCAAGGTGACCCACCCGGCGGTCGCCTCGGCGCTGCGCAAGCCGTTCTCCGACCCCTACCGCGCCTGGACCGGCGCTTGACGGCTCCGCGCCGCCCTCTTACCTCCGCCCCATGGCCGTTCGCGAAATCCTGACCGTTCCCCATCCTGTGCTGAAGCAGGTCTCCAAGCCCGTCGACGGCGTGGATGACGCCCTGCGCGCCCTGATGGACGACATGCTGGAGACCATGTACGCGGCGCCCGGCATCGGGCTGGCCGCCGTGCAGATCGGCGAGCCAATCCGCGTCATCGTCATGGATTTGTCGCCAGACGACGAGGAAAACCCGCCTCAGCCGCGCTACTTCGTGAACCCGGAGATCCTCTGGCGCTCGGAAGAAATGGCCGTGCGCGAGGAAGGCTGCCTTTCGGTGCCGGACATCTACGACGAGGTCGAACGACCGTCCAAGGTCCGTATCCGCTACCTGAACTACCAGGGCGAACAGATCGAAGAGGACGCCGAGGGCCTGACCGCCGTCTGCATCCAGCACGAGATGGACCACCTGGAAGGCGTGCTGTTCATCGACCACCTGTCGCGGCTGAAGCGCGACCGCGCCGTCGCCCGCGTGAAGAAGGCGGCCAAGGACGGGACCACGCCCACCCCCCGCGCCTCGCAACGCCGCGCCCACACCGCCGCGGTCTGATCTGGCTATCTACGGTTTCATCTGGCTCATCTCAGGGCTAAGACACGGGCCGGCTCGCGCGGAGGCGACGTGACGGCGACGATTCTTGTGCTTGGCCGCAGCGGCCAGATGGCTCGCGAGCTTGCCGGGATCGGCGCGCCCACGGGGCTTGAGCTCGCCTTCGCCGGCCGGGAGGCCTTCGATCTGTCCGCGCACGATCCGGCCGAGCTGATCGAGGCCCGCGCGCCCGCTGCAGTGATCAACGCCTCGGCCTACACCGCCGTGGACAAGGCCGAGACCGAGCCGGACGCCGCCTTGCGCCTGAACCGCGACGCGCCCGCCGCCATGGCGCGCGCCTGCGCGGCGCGGGACATCCCCTTCGTGCACGTCTCCACCGACTACGTGTTCGACGGGACCAAGCCCGCCCCCTATGTCGAGGACGACCCGGTCAATCCGATGGGCGTCTATGGGCGCAGCAAGGCCGAGGGCGAGGCCGCCGTGCTGGCCGCGGGCGGACGGGCCGCCGATCCTGCGCACCTCGTGGGTGTTCAGCGCCTTCGGGAGCAACTTCGTGAAGACCATGCTGGCCCTGGCCGCCACGCGTGACGAGCTTTCGGTGGTCGCCGACCAGATCGGCCGGCCCACCTGGGCGAAGGACCTGGCCGACGGCGCCCTGCGCGTCACGGCGGCGTTGCTGGATCGCGACGCTGGGGCCGAGGGCCTGTTCCACCTGACCGGCTCGGGCGAGGCCGCCAGCTGGGCGGACTTCGCCGAGGCGATCTTCGACGAGTCCGCGCGCCGCGGCGGCCCGAGCGCGGCCGTGCGGCGGATCACGACGGCTGAGTTCGCGGCCGGACGCCCCGGCATGGCGCCGCGCCCGGCCAATTCGCGCCTGGATTGCGACAAGCTCGCCGCCGCCCTGAACTGGGCTACACCCGACTGGCGCGAGAGCCTCGCCGCCTGTTTCTCAGAGTTGGAGACGAGACCCACATGAAAGGCGTCGTCCTGGCGGGAGGCTCTGGCACCCGCCTGCACCCCGTCACCCGAGCGGTCTGCAAGCAGCTTCTGCCTGTCTATGACAAGCCGATGATCTACTACCCGATCTCCACCCTGATGCTGGCGGGGATCCGGGACATATTGGTGATCTCCACGCCCCAGGACATCCCGATCATGCAGCGGGTGCTGGGCGACGGCTCTGACTGGGGGATCTCGCTCAGCTATGCGGTGCAGGCCGAGCCGCGCGGCCTGGCCGACGCCTTCATCGTCGGGGAGTCGTTCCTGGGCGGCGACCGGGCGGCGCTGATCCTCGGCGACAACATCTTCTTCGGCCATGGCCTGGGCGACGTGCTGGCGCGCGCGGCGGAGCACGAGACCGGCGCGCGGGTGTTCGCCTACCGGGTCAGCGACCCGGAGCGCTATGGCGTGGTGGAGTTCGACGAGGCGGACCGGGCCATCTCGCTGGAGGAGAAGCCGAAGGCCCCCCGCTCGGACTGGGCGGTGACGGGCCTTTATTTCTACGACGCCGAGGTGGTGGAGATCGCCAAGGCGGTGAAGCCCTCGCCCCGCGGCGAGATCGAGATCACCGACGTGAACCGGACCTACATGGAGCGGGGCCTGCTGTCGGTGGAGAAGCTCGGGCGCGGCTACGCCTGGCTCGACACCGGCACCCACGACTCGCTGCTGGAAGCCGCCGGCCTGATCAAGGCCATCCAGCACCGCCAGGGCACCCAGATCGCCTGCCTGGAGGAAGTCGCCCTGGAACAGGGCTGGATCACCGCCGATGAGGTCGCCGCCGCCGGCCGGAAGCTCGCCAAGACCGACTACGGCAAATACCTCTCAGAGATCGCCAAGGAACACCGGGGCTAGGCGCAGCGCCGGCGAGCGCCCGCGTCGCCTCACCGCTCCAGCCGGCCGTCGGTCAGGGCCTCTTGCTCGAAGGCGAAGACCACGTCGGGGTCCGGGGCGTCCACGTCGCGCGCCAGATGCGCCGGCCCCACCGCGCGCAGCAGGTGGCGGATCAGGTTGAGCCGGCCGGGCTTCTTGTCGTCGTTGCGCACGACGTGCCACGGGGCGATGGCGGTGTGGGTGCGCACCAGCATCTCGTCGCGGGCGGCGGTGTAGGCGTCCCACTTCTGCTGGGCCACGCCGTCGAGCGCGCTGACCTTCAACTGCTTGAGCGGGTCCTTGCGGCGGTCGTCCAGCCGCTGACCCTGCTCGGCCTTGGAGATGTCGAGCCAGTACTTCACCAGGCGCGTGTCGGCCTCGATCAGCATCCGCTCGAACTCGGGCGCGTCGCTGAGGAACTGGGCGTGCTCGGTGGGGGTGCAATAGCCCATCACCGGCTCCACGCCCGCGCGGTTGTACCAGGAACGGTTGAAGATCACGATCTCGCCGGCGGCCGGCAAGTGCTCGGCGTAGCGCTGGAAGTACCACTCGCTCTCCTGGCGGTCCGTGGGCTTGGGCAGAGCCGCGACGCGGGTGTTGCGCGCCGAGAGGAACTCGGTGATCCGCTTGATGGTTCCGTCCTTGCCGGCGGCGTCGCGCCCCTCCAGCACCACCAGGATCTTGACCTGCTTCTTGATCGCCCAGGCCTGCAGGCGGACGAGCTCGACCTGCAGCTTCTTCAACTCGGACTTGTAGTGGAGCTTGGACATGAGGCGGCACACTAGGTCCGCCGAATGCGGCATGTCGAGGGCGGCCGGACTTCATGCCCCTGGGCCGGATGGGCGGATTGACTCCCCCTCGTGATGGGAACAAATTAAGAACATGCGAGCCTCCGACTTCCTCTCCCGGCCTTTGTCGCCCTGGCCCGCGCCCGCTTCGGGGCTGGAGGAGGCGGTCGCCGCCGATCCGCGCGACTGGCCCCAGGCGACAGCCTTCGCCCTGGCGCGCGCGATGGGGAGCGAGGAGGAGCGGCGGCCGATCGCGATCGTGACAACCGCCGCATGGCGGGCCGAGCGCGGGGGGCTGTCGGCGCGGGGACTGCTGGGGCTCGCGATCGCGCCGGAGCGCGTGGCGCTGGTGCGCGCCGACAAGGAGGGCGAGGCCCTGTGGGCGATGGAGGAGGTGTTGAAGTCCGGCGCCGTGGCCGGGGCGGTGGGAACCGTGCGGGCCGCGCCCTTCACCGCCACCCGCCGGCTGGATTTCGCCGCCAGGACGGGCCGCGCCACCGGCGTGCTGCTGCGCGTGCATGGCGGAGACCTTTCCGCCGCGCGCCTGCGCTGGCGGATCGGGGCGGCGGCGTCCCTGCCCCATCCCTTCGATCCCAAGGCGCCGGGCCTCTTGCGGCTGCGGGCGGAGCTGACGCGGCGGCGGGACGGCCCGCCCGGCGCCTGGATGCTGGAGCAGGACGATGACACGCATCGTCTCCGTCTGGCTGCCGGACTGGCCGATCACGGTCTGGTCGCGGACCGCCGGACGGACCTCGCCGCCTGAGGACGCGGCCTTCGTCCTCACCGAGCGCACCGGCCGGGGGCTGGTGCTGGCGGCGACGAATCCAGCCGCGCGGGCGCTGGGGCTGCATCGCGGCCAGTCCCACGCCGACGCCCGCGCCGTCGCGCCGGACCTTCCGAGCGAGCCCGCCGATCCCGAGGCCGACCGCGCGGCGCTGGAGCGGCTGGCGCTGTGGGCCGAGCGGTTCTCGCCCTGCGTGGCGGCCGACGCCGCAACGCCCGGCTTCGAGGGCCTGGCCCTGGACGTCACCGGCGCCGCGCACCTGTTCGGCGGCGAAGCGGCCCTGCTGGGCGAGATCGAGGGCCGGCTGGCGACGGCCCGCATCCCCGCCCGCGCGGCCATGGCCGATACGCCCGGCGCCGCCTGGGCCCTGGCGCGGTTCGGCCCCGACCTCCTCGACGCCCGCATCGCGCCCGAGGCCCGCACGCGCGAGGCCCTGGCCGACCTGCCCATGGAGGCCCTGCGGCTGGACGAGCCCGCCCTGCGGCTGCTGCGCCGTTTCGGCCTGAAGCGGATCGAAGACCTCTACGGCCTGCCCCGCGCCGGTCTGGCGCGGCGGTTCAGAGGAGAAGACGGGATCGCCCTGGTCCGGCGGCTGGACCAGGCCCTGGGGGTGGAGCCCGAGCCGTTGGAGGCGGTGCGCCCCGCCCCGCTCTATCGCGTCTGGCGCGCCTTCGCGGAGCCGGTGATCGACACCGACGGCGTGGCCCGCGCCCTGCCCGCCCTGATCGACGCCCTGGCCGCCCAGCTCGATCGCGACGGCAAGGGCGCGCGGCGGCTCAGCCTTGTCGCCTTCCGCACCGACGGGCGCACCACCGCCATCGAGGCGGGGCTCAGCGCGCCCGCCGCCCGCCCGGCGCATCTGCTGCGGGTGCTGAAGGAGCGGGGGCTGGAGCGCCTCGACCTCGGCTTCGGGGCCGACGCCCTGATGCTCTGCGCCCTCAAGACGGAGGTCGCCGACGTCCGCCAGGGCGACATCGAAAGCGGCCCGCAGGCGCCGGCCGACGCCTTCGCCGCCCTGATCGACCGCATCGACGCGCGGCTCGGCGAGGGATCGACGCTTCGCCCGGCCCTGCTGGAAAGCCACATCCCCGAACGCAGCGAGGCTTGGCGAGCGGCTGAAGCGTTCACGCCGACCGAAGGCGGGGATGGCGCCATCCCGCCCCATCCTGATGTTCGATCCGCCCGAGCCGGTGGAGGCCATCGCCGAGCTGCCTGACGGGCCGCCGGCCCGCTTCGTCTGGCGGCGGCTGCCGCGCCGGGTGGTCCGCGCCGAGGGGCCCGAGCGCCTGTCGCCGGAATGGTGGCTGGACGCGGCCCTGCCCGAACCGCGCCGCCCGCGCACCCGCGACTACTACCGCGTGGAGGACGAGGACGGCCGCCGCTACTGGCTGTTCCGCGAGGGCCTCTACGGCCGCGAGGACGCCGAGCGCGCGCCCGGCTGGTGGATGCACGGGGTGTTCGCGTGACCGACCGCCTCGCCTACGCCGAGCTCGACGCCCTCTCCAACTTCAGCTTCCTGGAGGGCGCGTCCCACCCCGCCGAGCTGGTGGCGGAGGCCGAGCGGCTGGGGCTCGTGGCCCTGGGTTGGCCGACCGCAACACCCTGGCCGGCGTGGTGCGCGCCCACGGCGAGGCCAAGACGCGGGGCTTTCGCTTCCTCGTCGGCTGCCGGCTGGAGTTCACCGACGGGGCGGAGCTGATCGTCTATCCGCGAGACCGCGCCGCCTACGGCCGCCTGTGCCGGCTGCTGTCTCTGGGCAAGAGCGGGATCGGCGTCGCGGAGCCCTCGATCCTGGAGGGGACGCTCATGACCCCTCCCCCTGGATGGGGGAGGGGAAGGGGTGGGGGTGGCGCACTCTCCACAGGATGCGCGGTCGGCGCCGACCTCTGCCCTTCCGGATGCTCTCCCACCCCCATCCCCGACCCTTCCCCCATCCAGGGGGAAGGGAGAATCGCCAAGGGCGAGACGCGGCTGACCTTCGAGGACGCCGCCATGCTGGGCGAGGGCCTGATCGCCCTGGCGCGAGCGCCCGAACGCATCGACGACGCCTTCGAGGCGCGCCTCGCCGCCTGGCGCGCGGCCTGGCCGGACGAGCTCTATCTCGCCGCCGCGCCGCTGCATCGCGGGGACGACCGGGCGCGGCTGAATCGTCTGGCCGCGATCGCCGAGCGGACCGGCGCGCCGCTGGTCGCTGTCAACGCCGTGCTCCACCACCAGCCCGAGCGGCGGCGGCTGCAGGACGTGCTGACCTGCATCCGCGAGGGCGTGACCATCGATGACGGCCGGCTTTCGCCTGCAGGCCAACGCCGAGCGGTTCCTGAAAGCCCCCGCCGAGATGGCGCGGCTGTTCGCCGGCCACGAAGCCGCCCTGGCGCGCACGGTCGAGATCGCCGAGCGCCTGCCGCTTCAGCCTGGACGACCTCAGCTACCGATATCCGGACGAGCCCATTCCGCCGGGCATGACCGCGTCCCAGCGCCTGCGCGACCTGACCATGGCCGGGGCGCGGGCATTATGGCCCGGCGGAACGCCGGACCAAGATCGTCAAGACGATCCGCAAGGAGCTGCGGCTGATCCGCAAGGTTGGTTACGCGCACTATTTCCTCACCGTGCACGACATCGTCGCCTGGGCGCGCGGCCAGGGGATCCTGTGCCAGGGGCGCGGCTCGGCCGCCAATTCGGTGGTCTGCTACTGCCTGAGGATCACCTCGGTGGACCCCACCAAGCAGGACGTGCTGTTCGAGCGGTTCATCTCCGAGGAGCGCTCCGAGCCGCCGGACATCGACGTGGATTTCGAGCACGAGCGGCGCGAGGAGGTGATCCAGTACGTCTATCGCCGCTATGGCCGCCACCGGGCGGCGATCTGCGCCACGGTGATCAGTTACCGCAAGCGCATGGCCATCCGCGAGGTGGGCAAGGCGCTGGGCCTGACCGAGGACGTCACCGCCGCGCTGGCCGGCACGGTGTGGGGCTCCTGGGGCGACGGGCTGAAGGACGACCAGATCGCGGGCGCGGGGCTGAACGCGGCTCGCCGCGCCTGCGCCTGGCGCTGGAGCTGACCCGGGAGCTGATGGGCTTTCCCCGGCACCTGTCCCAGCACGTGGGCGGCTTCGTGCTGACCCAGGGACCGCTGGTGGAGACCGTGCCCATCGGCAACGCCGCCATGGACGAGCGCACCTTCATCGAGTGGGACAAGGACGACATCGACGAGCTGAAGATCATGAAGGTCGACGTGCTGGCGCTGGGCATGCTGACCGCCATCCGCAAGGGCTTCGATCCTGATCGCGCAGCATCACGGCCGCCGCGTGCGACCTCGCCACCGTGCCGACCGAGGCGCCGGAGGTCTACGAGATGCTGTGCCGCGCGGATTCGCTGGGCGTCTTCCAGGTGGAGAGCCGGGCGCAGATGGCCATGCTGCCGCGCCTGCGGCCGCGTGAGTTCTACGATCTGGTGGTCGAGGTGGCGATCGTCCGCCCCGGCCCGATCCAGGGCGACATGGTGCATCCCTATCTGCGCCGGCGCGAGGCGCAGCGGCAGGCCGCCGCGCGCGGCGAGCCCTTCCAGATCGACTTCCCCGCCCCGGCTCCCGAACACGGCGATCCGGACGAGCTGCGCCGGGTGCTGGGCAAGACGCTGGGCGTGCCGCTGTTCCAGGAACAGGCCATGCGCATCGCCATGGTCGCGGCCAAGTTCACCGGCGACGAGGCCAACGGCCTGCGCCGGGCCATGGCCACCTTCCGCCGCATGGGGACCATCCATCAGTACGAGCGAGAAGATGGTCGGGCGCATGATCGCGCGCGGCTATGACCCCGAGTTCGCCCAGAACTGCTTCAACCAGATCAAGGGCTTCGGCGAGTACGGCTTTCCCGAGAGCCACGCGGCGGCCTTCGCCCAGCTGGTCTACGTCTCGGCCTGGATCAAGTGCGTCTATCCGGAGGTGTTCGCCTGCGCCCTGCTCAACAGCCAGCCGATGGGCTTTTACGCCCCCGCCCAGATCGTCCGCGACGCGCGTGAACACGGGGTGGTGGTGCGGCCGCCCGACGTAGGCGTGAGCGACTGGGACTGTACCTTGGAACCCCACGGGTCCGATTTCGCCATGCGTCTCGGCCTTCGCCAGATCGACGGGTTCCGCCAGGACTGGGCCGAGGCGATCACGGCCGCGCGGGCGGACGGGCCGTTCGGGGGCGCCGAGGACCTGCGCGCGCGCGCCGGCCTGCCCGTCCAGGCGCTGGAGCGGCTGGCGGCGGCCGATGCGCTGCGGCGCCCTGAAGCTTTCCCGCCGCGAGGGGCTATGGGCGGCCCGGGGCCTGCCGCGCGCCGCGCCCGCGCCCCTGTTCGCCGCCGCGGGGCTGAAGGAGGCGGACGGCCCCCCGCCCCCCGCCCTGCCTAGGACGCCCCTGCCGGAGGAGGTGGTCCACGACTACGAGACCATCCGCCTGTCCTTGAAGGCGCACCCGGTCTCGTTCCTGCGCGAGGGGCTGGAGGCGGCCGGGGCGATCCGCGCGCGCGAGCTTGCGGACATGCCCGACGGCGGCGGATCAAGGTCGCCGGGGTGGTGCTGGTGCGCCAGCGGCCCGGATCGTCCAAGGGCGTGGTGTTCCTGACCCTGGAGGACGAGACCGGGATCGCCAACATCGTGGTCTGGCCCAAGCTGTTCGAGACCTTCCGGCCCCAGGTGATGGGCGCGCGGATGATGCTGATCGAGGGGCGGGTGCAGCGGGCGGCCGATTCCCAGGGCGCGGTGATCCACGTGGTGGCCGAAAAGATCCACGACCGCACGGGCGACCTCGGCCTGCTGTCGTGCGCGGATCCGCCGCTCGATCCGCCCATGGCCGCCGACGCCGCCAGGGGCTCGGGCGGCGAGACCCAGATGCGTGAGCGCCGCCGCCACCCGCGCGATGTACGCGTGCTCCCACCTTCGCGCGATTTCCATTAGACTGCGCCGGCCGCCCAGGAGACACCCCGATGCGTTCCGCTCCCGCTGTCCTCGCCGCCGTCCTGCTCGCCGCGTCGGCCTCCGCCGCCCTGGCCCAGGCCCCGGACGCCGCGCCCGCCGCCCAGCCCGCCGACGAGACGCCGGTCCCGCCGCCGCCCGAACCGCCGCTGGGCATGTCGGCGGACGAGACGCCGCCCTCCACCGCCGCCACGGACCTGTCGGGCCTGTCCACACGGATCGAGCAGGACGACGCGGCCATGACCACCCTGCGCGCGGCCGAACTGGAGCGGGAGAACAAGACCCTGCGCGCCATCAAGCCCGCGCTCGGCAAGTGGCCGGCCTATCTCATTCCGCTGGGGTGGTTCGCCGACCTCTAGCGTTCGAGCTCGACGCCCTTCAAATCCGCGTCGGCGAGCTTCGCGCCTTCCAGATCGGCTTCCAGCAGACGCGCGCGGGTCAGCCGCGCGCCGGTGAAGTCCGTCTGGCTCAGCTTGGCCTTGGTCAGGTCCGCGCGGATCAACCGGCCCTCCGCGATGCCGAGCGGCCCCAGGTCCGCGCCGGACAGGTCGGCGCGGGAAAGGTCGGCGCCGACCAGCTTGACCCCGCGCAGGTCCGCGCCCTTCAGGTCCGCGCCGCGAAGGTCCGAGCCGGAGAGGTCCGAGCCCTGGAGCTGCACGCCGGCCATCGACAGGCCGAAGAAGATGCAGTCCGATGGCCACCAGCGCCGTCAGCCGCCGCCGCGCCAGGCCCCGCAGGGGACGAAGGTCGGCCTTGGACAGCTTGGCGGGCCGCCCGTCCATGCCCTCCGAATCGCACCACAGCTCATGCGCCGCCATGATGTCGGTCAGGGGCTCGTCGTCGATATAGACCAGCGGCGGCGGCGCGCGCAGCACGCCCGTCAGGTCCGCGCCCGTCAGGTCGGCCGAACCGAGCTTGGCCCCGGCGATCACCGTCCGCCGCATGGAGGCGTTGGCCAGATCGGCCTGGTGCAGGTCCGCGCCCGACAGGTCCGCCCCGTCCATCACCGCGCCGACCATGCGAGCGCGCACCAGGCGCGCGCCGGCCATCACCGCGTCGCGGAAGTCCACGGGCGTCATCACGCCCTCGTCGCCGACGGAGGCCGTCTGGTCGCTGACAATGGCGTAGTCCAGTTCGCCCGTGCGGCTCTCGTGGCTCAGAATCCGGAAGCCCGAGGCCAGGTCCTGCACCGCGATCAGCCCCCCGCGCAGGTCGCAGTCGGTGAGGTCCGCGCCCGTGAGGTTGGCGCCCCTGAGGCAGGAGCCGCGCATGTCGGCGCCCACCAGGCTGGCGCCGCGCAGGTCCGCGTCACGCAGGTCCGCGCCGTAGAGCCGCGCCTTGTCGAGCTTCGCGCCCGACAGCAAGGCGCCGGTGAGCCGCGCGCCGATCATCTCCGCGTCGCGCAGGTCCGCGTCATCCAAGGCGAAGTTGCTGAGATCCAGGTGGCTGAAGTTCGCGCGGGTGCCGCCGGCCAAGCCCTTCACATAGCGCGCGTGGAGCGCCAGCGCCGCCTTCACCGAGGCGTAGTCCGCCGAGCGCAGGAGAGAGGACGGACGAACCTTGATCGCGGCGGCTGCGGGCATGGCCCAACTTGCCGCGCGGGCGTTTAACGAAGCGTTGGCGAGACCGGTTTTGGCGGCGAAAATCGGGCTCAGTCGCCCGAGGAGTCTCCGGCCATCACCGACTGGATCAAGGCGGCGATGCGGTCGCCCGAGTCACGGGCGAAGGTCTGCACCGCCGAGCCCGACGGCGACTGCACGGCCGCGGCCATGTGGCTCATGGTGGTCTGGGCGACGGTCAGGGCCGCGGTCTTCACCGCCGCCTGCGCGTTCTGGGCGGCGGACTGATAGATGAATCCGTAGGTGGAATAGGTGGTCTTGCCCAGATCCTGCAGCGGGTCGTACCAGACCTTCACCTCGCTCCAGTCGCCATCGGGCGAGACGTCGACCACCGTGACGTTCTGCTCGATCTGCCCGCGATGGCCGTCGATACGCGACCAGTTGGCGTGGGTGACCTGAATGATCCGGTCGGTAAGCACCTGGCTGACCACGGCCACGTGGCCGAGTCGCATGGTGCCCTGGGGCTTGAACACCAGCACCGCGCCGGCCTTGGGCGTGTCGCCCTTGTCGTAGCGGCCGGTCGCCTTCTGCCACCAGGTGTAGGCGTCGCCGAAGATCTGGATGCCCGAGAACACGCGGGCGAAGGCCGCGCACTGCCAGTAGTCCTGGGCGTGAGCGCCCGGCGTCGCCAGTCCCAGCGCCAAAATGGCGGCCAGAACACCTGCCAGGCTCCTCGTCCGTCGACTCATACGCGCGTGGCCCCCTTGCCGAGTGGCGCTCGGAATAGACCATCTACCCCAAAGATGAATAGAGTGTTTTTTTGTTAACCGTGTCCTGGCCGCCACGCCCCCACCGGTGAGCCGCGAGCCGCTTGAGGCCGTCACGGGCCGGTCTTTCGATCAGATGATGCGCCAGGGCCGAAAGTGGAATGACGGCGAGGGTGAAGACGATCCACAGCCACAGCGGCAACGTCTTGTCCGGCGCGCCGCCGAGCGCGGCAACGCCGTTCACGAACAACAGCGCCCATGGCACGTGAACCATGTACATCGAGTAGCTGATCTCACCCAGATAGACGAAAGCCGGCGCCGACAGCCACCCTTTGTTCTGGTTCGACAGCACAGCCAGGAAGAAGATCAGGGCGCCGCCGGCCATGGCGATGGCCATATCGGGCAGTCCCAGCTGCGCGCCGAGCAGCAACACGGCGCCTGAAATAAAGGCGCCGGCGAGGCCCGCCGCCCGTCCGTTCAGCGCTCCGGAGCGCCAGACGAGGTAGAGCGCGCAGCCGTAGGCGAAGCAGGGAACGATCCTCAGCGCGCCCCACGCGATGGTCGCCTGGGTGAGCGGGAAGCCGGCCAGGGCCTGGAACGCCGGATAGATCACGATCATCACCGCCAGGGCGCCGGCCAGCGCCGCGAGCGGCCGCGTCTTCAGCTTCAGCGCCGCCCAGGCGAAGGCCGGGAAGATCAGATAGGCGAACCACTCGGCCGAAACCGACCAGGAGGAATGGTTCCAGCCCGCCACGTTGGTCAGGCCCCAGGCCTGGGTCATGGTCAGATTGGGCCAGAAGGCGGCCCAGGAGGTGACGTTCTTGTCGACCGGATGGCCGATCAGCGCGGCCCCGAGCCCCAGCACGCCCACCCCGGCCAGGGTCGCCAGGTGCAGCGGATAGACCCGCGCCAGCCGCGCCCAGATGAACGAGCCGTAGCGATAGGAGCCCTTCTCCACCGCCGGCAGATAGACGTGGCAGAGGATGAATCCGGACAGGATGAAGAACACCTCCACCCCGAGGTAGCCCTTGGCGACAAGCCTCGGCATCTCTCCGGCCCCGGCCAGATTGGGCCAGTAGCTGAAGATCAGCACCCACAGCGCCGCGAAGAATCGCAGCGATGTCAAAGGCTTCAAGTTCTGGACTTGCATCGCCGTGATGAACTCCGTGCCGTATTGGCGCGCCGCAAAGGCCCCTGCCCCCTTCCGAGCAATTCGCGCGCCAGGCGAGGCTTTCGCCCCGCGGCTGTCTAGTATGAGCCCTCGCTGGTATGCAGAGCGTTGACGCGCGCGCAGATTCGGCCGGGATCGCCGCACGAGGATGGTCCGCAACGACCGGCCTGGAGAGCGCCATGCGCGAGGCCGTCATTGTCTCCTACGCCCGCACGGGACTGGCGAAGTCCGTCCGGGGCGGCTTCAACATCACCCACGGCGCGGCGCTCGGCGGCCACGCGATCCAGCACGCCATCGCCCGTGCGGGGATCGATCCGGCGCTGGTGGAGGACGTTGTGCTGGGCTGCGGCCAGCCGGAGGGCGCCACGGGCCATAACGTCGCGCGCAACGCGGCGATCTGGGCCGGCTGCCCGGTGACCACCGCCGGTACGACGATCAACCGCTATTGCAGCTCCGGCCTGCAGGCCATCGCCGTGGCCGCGCACCAGATCGTCTGCGAGGGAACCGACGTGATGGTCGCCGGCGGGGTGGAGTCCATCTCGCTGGTCCAGCTCGGCGGGCACATGAACCTCTTTCACTACACCGAAGAGAAGCTGATGCAGATCCGCCCGGACCTGTGGATGCCGATGATCGAGACCGCCGACATCGTCGCCGAGCGCTACAAGGTCGGGCGCGAGGCCCAGGACGCCTATGCGCTGCAGTCGCAGCAACGCACGGCGGCGGCCCAGAAGGCGGGCGTGTTCGACCACGAGATCGTGCCCATGCCGACCAAGATGAAGAAGGTCGACAAGGCCACCGGAACGGAGTCCGTCGTCGACTATGTGGTCACCCACGACGAGTGCAACCGGCCCGAAACGACGCTGGAGGTCCTGGCCGGTCTGCAGCCGGTGCGGGGGCCGGGCAACTCGGTGACCGCCGGCAACGCCTCGCAGATGTCGGACGGCGCGGCCGCCCTGGTGCTGATGGAGGCCAAGGCCGCC
>CAVXFP010000007.1:0-91438 GCA_963761065.1 uncultured Alphaproteobacteria bacterium
ATTATTGCTCAGTCCAGGGTGCAAGATGACCCCCAGCACCGCGACCGCATCGCCATGGTCCGCCTGTGCTCGGGCAAGTTCCAGCGGGGCATGAAGCTGAAGGTCCAGAACACCGGCCGCCAGATCGGGATCCACAATCCGGTGATGTTCTTCGCCGCCGAGCGCGAGCTGGCCGAGGGAAGCCACGGGGGAGACGGTGATGGGGGGCGCCCAACCACGGCGTCTTGCGCGTGGGCGACTCCCTGTCGGTGACCGGTCAGGCTGGCGCTTTCGCCGGCCTGCCGAATTTCGCGCCGGAGTATTGCAGCGCGTGCGGATGAAGCACCGGTCAAGGCCAAGCACCTGAAAAAGGCGCTGGAGGGCCTGGCCGAGGAGGGCGTCACCCATGGGATGTTCCGGCCGATGATGGGCGGGCGGACTTCATCGTCGGCGCGGTGGGCCGGCTTCAGTTCGAGGTGATGGCCGACCGGCTGTCGGAGGAATACGGCCTGGACGTCGCCTTCGAGGCTGCGCCCCCTACGCGGAGGCCCGCTGGTTGTCGGGGGCCCTGGCGGACGTGGAGGACTTCGCGGGCAAGACGGCCCTGTGACCGCCGAGGATATCGACGGCCAGCCGGTGTTCCTGGGAAAGTCCGCCTGGGAGATCAACGACGTGGCCGAACGCTTTGCCCAAGGCTCGGCTTCGAGAAGACCAAGGGGAAATGGGCGTGAGCGACGCCGCGTCCGGCCTCTATGGCGCGTCGGACCCGGTTCTGGCCCGCTTGTGCTGGTGCGCCCAACAGTTCTTGCCCTTCAGCCCTTGATCGGCCTGACTGGAGGATCAAGGACGAAGGTTCGGGTCGAGGCCCTGACCGTCCTGGCCCTGCTCGGCGCCTGAATACCTGTTTTTTCTTCGCCCGGTCCTGCGCGCGCTGGCGCGGGGCGGCGCGCTCACCGCGCTCGCGCCCAAGGCCCGGCGTGATCGCGCCTGAAGGGCGAGCTGGAGGCCTTCGGCTGCGTGGTGACTTGGGACGCTCGCCGGCACCACCACTTCTGCCGCTGCCGCGACACGGTCGGCCTGGGCGCGGCGCTCGCCGAGGGCGGCCCGAACGGTGGATAGCCTCTAACCCGCCGACCCAGCCGGGCGTGTTCAGCTGGGACCGGGATCGATCCCGGCAGCGCGCTTTTCGCCCGGTCGCTCCCTCCGCTCTCCCGGTGATGGCGCCGACCTCCCCCTCGGGATCCGCGTCCTGGCGCTTGGCGTCGTTGAGGGCCCCGCTGTGAAGACCCTGAACGACCACCGCCGCGCGCGAGGTGCCGGCCGCAATGTCACCGACCCGCGCGTGCGATTTCGACGGGGCCGATGCGCGCGGGGCCGGGCTGGAGGGTCTGGACTTCGTGATCATGAACCCGCCATTCCACGAGGGCGGCGCCCAGGACCACGGTCTCCGACAGGCCTTTGCGGCGGCCCCGGCGGGGGCCCTGCGCAGAGGGTGGGACCTGCTGGGATGGGTCGCGGACCTCCACCTGCCCTATGAGGCGGCGCTAAAAGAGGACTTCAAGACCGTGACCCGCCGCGCCGAAGAGGGCGGGATACAAAGGTCTACCCAGCCGTCATTTTTTTTTTTTTTATATAGTGGATTTTCTGGGCTCCTCTCGGGCTACGGGCACCGGCGCAAGGAGGTCCAGGGCGGGGCCCGCCGCCGGGCAGGTGACCGTGGACGGCGTGCCCCTGCTGGACGCCAGCCGCAAAGGTGGATGTCGGCCCCGGACCTGCCCGCCCGAACTACCGTGTCCGGCCGGCCGGTCGATCCGCCCGCGCCGCTCACGCTCGTGATGCACAAGCCGCTGGACGCGGTCTGCTCGCACAAGGAGCCGGGCCGCAGCGTCTATCAGCTGCTTCCTGGCCGCTGGCGCGTCCGCACGCCCGCCATCTCCACCGTCGGCCCGGGGGACAAGGACACGTCGGGCCTGCTCAAACACGCTAAGGACGGCGCCTTTCTGCATCAAACACCTCGCCGCGCGCCCACGTCGCCAAGCGCTACCGCGCCACGCTCGACTGGGGGCGGGACGGGACCGAGCGGGCCGCCTTCGCCTCCGGGACCCTGATGCTGGAGGGCGACACCAGCATCCCTGCTGCCCGCCTTGGTGCGTGTCGATCGGGCCGGCGTTGTTCGGCGGCCACCGTGCTCGGAGGGCCGCTATCACCAGCTGTGCGGCGCATGTTCGCGGCGGTGGGAAACCACGTGCTCGCCCCCTGCACCGAGACCTCATCGGCGCCCTGCGACCTCCCTCAGCCCGGCGACGGCGGCCCCTGCGCGAGGACGAGCGTGAACAACTGTCTCTCGCTTTGGGGCGTCTAGGCCCTTGACCGAGGAGGCGTTAACCGGGCCTTAATCTTCCTGAACGGTGGGACCACCCGTAGCCAAGGAGCGGCTCGAATGTTCGGTATCGGGTGGGGGATGGCCGGTTCTTCGAGCCGGACGCGCCGCGCGACGGCCTGTGCGGCGGCGAGCCGGCCCTGCTCGAACTGCTGGAGCCGGCCCATGCTGGAGCGCGAGGCCCGCGCCGCGGACGTGGCCGCCGGACGTATCGGCGCTCGTGATCGGCCCCGCCGCCTTCTGGAAGCCGCGCGGGTGTGGCGCGAGCTCGCCCGGCGCACCGGCGACGCCACCGCCCTGGGCCGCGCCGCCGCCTCTCCCTTCACCTCCGATCAACCGCGACCGGCCGCAACTCCACCCACGGCGAGGCCCTGTGCGAACAGGCGAAGATCGCGGCTCTTTGTTCGCCGGGCCCGCAAGCGGTGAAGAGGCGGCGAACGAGGTGGCTGAGCGCGCCCTGCCGGCGCCGGAAGCCCGGGCCCTGGCCGCGCGGCTGGCGGGCGATCGAGGCCGTCGCCGCCGATCCGCGCGTGTCGGCCCACGACGCGGCGGCGGGCCTGCGGGCGGCCGGACGGGGGCGTTCGAACGCCTGCGGACGCGGCGGGCCCTCAGATGCGAGCACCCCGGCGCGCTCGCATCGGAGGCCCGCGGCGGCCCAGGCGTTCGAACGCCCCCGTCCGGCCGCCCGCAGGGCCGGCTCGAACGCGGCCGCCGCGTCATGGGCCGACACGCGCGGGTCGGAGGCGACAGCCTCGATCGCCCGCAGCCGCGCGGCCAGGGCCCGGGCTTCCGGCGCCGGCAGGGCGCGCTCGGCCGCCTCGTTCGCCGCCTTCAGCCGTTCGGGCCCGGCGAACATTTCCGCCGCCAGGACCGCGATCTTCGCCTGTTCGCACAGGGCCTCGCCATGGGTGGAGTCGCGGCCGGTCGCGGTGGATTGCGCCGAGGCCCGCGCGGAGGCGGCGGCGCGGCCCAGGGCGGTGGCGTCGCCGGTGCGCCGGGCGAGCTCGCGCCACACCCGCGCGGCTTCCAGAAGGCGGCGGGGCCGATCACGAGCGCCGATACGGCCGGCGGCCACGTCCGCGGCGCGGGCCTCGCGCTCCAGCATGGGCCGGTCCAGCAGTTCAGCAGGGCCGGCTCGCCGCCGCACAGGCCGTCGCGCGGCGCGTCCGGCTCGAAGAACCGCATGATCCCCCGCCTGATACCGAACATTCGAGCCGCTCCTTGGCTACGCGTGGTCCCGCCCGTTCAGGAAGATTAAGGCCCGGTTAACGCCTCCTCGGTCAAGGGCCTAGCACGCCCGAAGGCGAGAACAGCCGTTCGCGCTCGTCCTCGCGCAGGGGCCGCCAGTCGCCGGGCTGAAGGTCGGCGGGCAGGTCCAGGCCGCCGATGCGGTCTCGGTGCAGGGCGAGCACGTGGTTTCCCACGGCGGCGAACATGCGCCGCACCTGGTGGTAGCGGCCCTCCGACACGGTGACGAAGGCCTCCGCCGGCCCGATCGGCTCCAGCACGGCGGGCAGCAGGGGGGCGGTCTCGCCCTCCAGCATCAGGGTCCCGGAGGCGAAGGCGGCGGCCTCGGTCCCGTTCAGAGGCCGGTCGAGCGTGGCGCGGTAGCGCTTGGCGACATTGGCGCGCGGCGAGATCACCTTGTGCAGAAACGCGCCGTCGTCGGTGAGCAGCAGCAGGCCCGAGGTGTCCTTGTCCAGCCGGCCGACGGTGGAGATGGCGGGCGTGCGGGCGCGCCAGCGGCCCGGCAGCAGCTGATAGACGCTGCGGCCCGGCTCCTTGTGCGAGCAGACCGCGTCCAGCGGCTTGTGCATCACGAGCGTGAGCGGCGCGGGCGGATCGACCGGCCGGCCGGACACGGTCATGCGCGCGGGCAGGTCCGGGCCGACAGCGACCTTGCGGCTGGCGTCCAGCAGGGGCGCGCCGTCCAGCATCACCTGCCCGGCGGCGGCCAGGCCCTGGACCTCCTTGCGCGTGCCGTAGCCCAGGGAGCCCAGCAGGCGGTCCAGGCGCAGGGCGGTCATTTGACGGCCTCGTAGACCTTGTAGCCGCCCTCTTCGGCGCGGCGGGTCACGGTCTTGAAGCGCTCGCCGAGCGCCGCCTCGTAGGGCAGGTGGCGGTTGGCGACCATCCAGCAGGTCCCGCCCTTGCGCAGGGCCCGCGCCGCGGCCGCGACAAAGGCGATCCCCAGAGCGTGGTCCTGGGCGCCGCCCTCGTGGAACGGCGGGTTCATGATCACGAAGTCCAGACCCTCCAGGCCGGGCAGGGGCTCGCGGGCATCGGCCCAGTCGAAGCGGGCGCGCGGGTCGGTGACATTGCGGCGGGCGGCGTCCAACGCGCGGCGGTCCAGGTCGATGAGCCGCAGGGACTTCACGGCGGGGCTCTTCAACGACGCCAAGGCCAGGACGCCGATCCCGCAGCCGAGGTCGGCGCCGTCGCCGGAGAGCGGAGGGAGCGACCGGGCGAGAAGCGCGCTGCCGGGATCGATCCGGTCCCAGCTGAACACGCCCGGCTGGGTCCACAGGCTGAGGCTATCCAGAACCCTCGGGCCGCCCTCGGCGAGCGCCGCGCCCAGGCCGACCGTGGCGTCAGGGCGCGAGCAGCGGCAGATGCGGTGGTGCCGGCGCGCGTCCTCGGTCACCACGCAGCCGAAGGCCTCCAGCTCGCCCTTCAGGCGCGATCCGCCCCGGGCCTTGGGCGCCAGCGCGGTGAGCGCGCCGCCGGGCGCCAGCGCGCGCAGGGCCAGGGCCAGGACGTAGCGGCGCTCCGCCGCGCCGGGCGGGGCCAGGACGGTCAGGGCCGCAAGCGAACCTTCGTCCTGATCCTCCAGTCGGGCCGAATCGGGGCTGAAGGGCGAGAACTGCTGGGCGCCCGGCGCAAGCGGAGCCAGGGCCGGGTCCGGCGCGCCATAGAGGCCGGACGCGGCGTCGCTCACGCCCGTTCCTTGGTCTTCTCGAAGCCGACCTTGGCGAAGCGTTCGGCCACGTAGTTGATCTCCCAGGCGGACTTGCCCAGGAACACCGGCTGGCCGTCGATATCCTCGGCCATGGCCGAGCGGTGCTTGCCCGCGAAGTCCTCCACGTCCGCCGGGGCCCCCGACAACCAGCGGGCCTCCGCGTAGGGGGCGGCCTCGAAGGCGACGTCCAGGCCGTATTCCTCCGACAGCCGGTCGGCCATCACCTCGAACTGCAGCTGGCCCACCGCGCCGACGATGAAGTCCGCGCCCATCATCGGCCGGAACAGCTGGGTGACGCCCTCCTCGGCCAGACCCTCCAGCGCCTTTTTCAGGTGCTTGGCCTTGAGCGGGTCCTTCACCCGCACGCGCTGCAGATATTCCGGCGCGAAATTCGGCAGGCCGGCGAACCGCACCTGGCCGGTCACCGACAGGGAGTCGCCCACGCGCAGGACGCCGTGGTTTGGAATCCCCATCACGTCTCCGGCGAAGGCCTCCTCGGCCAGCTCGCGCTCGGCGGCGAAGAACATCACCGGATTGTGGATCCCGATCTGGCGGCCGGTGTTCTGGACCTTCAGCTTCATGCCCCGCTGGAACTTGCCCGAGCACAGGCGGACCATGGCGATGCGGTCGCGGTGCTTGGGGTCCATGTTCGCCTGGACCTTGAACACGAAGCCGGAGACCTCCGGATCGCCCGGCGCGATGTGGGTCTCCTCGGAGCCCCGGCGCGCCGCGACCAGCCCCGGCGGCGGGGCGAAGGCGCCCAGGCCCGCCAGCAGCTCGGCCACCCCGAAGCCGCGCAGCGCCGCGCCGAAGAACACCGGCGTCATGTGACCCTCCAGGAACGCCTGGGGGTCGAAGGGCTTGGAGGCCTCGCGCACCAGCATGGCGCTTTCCTTGGCCTCCTCCAGCTCGTCGGGCTCGGCGTACTGGATCGCGGCGTTGGAGTTCAGGGCCACCGGCTCGCCGTGCGGCTCCTCGTTGGGCGGCGGCTGAAGGGCACGAGCCGATCGCCGCGCAGGTCCACCATCCCCCGAAAGCGCGAGCCGGAGCTGATCGGCCAGTAGAGCGGGGCCGGGTCCAGCGCGAGCTTGGAGGCGATCTCGTCCATCAGGGCGAAGGGGTCCTGGGCCTCGCGGTCCATCTTGTTGATGAAGGTGACGATGGGGATGTCGCGCAGGCGGCAGACCTCGAACAGCTTCAGCGTCTGCGGCTCGATGCCCTTGGCGGCGTCCAGCACCATCACCGCGCAGTCCGCCGCCGTCAGGGTGCGGTAGGTGTCTTCGGAGAAGTCCTCGTGGCCGGGCGTGTCGAGCAGATTGAACCTCAGCCCGTCGTGCTCGAAGGTCATGACGCAGGCGGAGACCGAGATGCCCCGCTCGCGCTCGATCTTCATCCAGTCCGAACGGCGTGCGCCGCTGCTCGCCGCGCGCCCGCACCGCGCCGGCCAGCCGGATCGCGCCGGCGGCCAGCAGCAGGGTCTCGGTCAAGGTGGTCTTGCCGGCGTCCGGGTGGGAGATGATCGCGAAGGTGCGCCGGCGAGCGGCTTCGGCGGAGGGAGAGATGTCGGCCATGGGGGCGGCAGGTACCGCGCCCGGGCTCCATCGACAATGCGCGCGCGCCGATCAGGCCGCGCTGGCGTGGGCCCACACGTCGCGATCCGCCACCGCGGGGGTCAGTCGGCCGGTCTGCTGCTCGGCGTGCAGGTTCGCGATCAGGGCGGCGTCGAGGTTCGCCAGGCGCACCGCCACCTGCTCGGGATCGCAGTCGCGGATCGGCGCGGCGAACAGGGCGGCGTTCACCTCCGGCGCCTTGGACACCAGCAGGGCCGCCAGCCGGCGCGCGCGCTCGGGGCTGCGGTGCTGCAGGCGCGGCTCCTGGGCGAAGATCTCGCGGCCGAGCCTCTGCACGGCGTCCAGCGTGAGCAGCGAGAACTGACGGGCGGTCATCGGCGGGCTGAGGGTCTGCAGCTCCAGGCTGAAGACCACGTCGTTCATCAGGAAGTACATCACTCATCCTCGGGCAGGGGGACCGAGTTCGAAGCGGGCAGGATGCGCGATCAGGCTTTCAGGCGCGTGTAGAAAGACGGTTAAACTTCAGGGCGCGTTTTCATCCACCGGCTCGGTGAGGAAGTGGCGGCCCTGGCGGTCCTCGATCTCCACCAGCCAGATGTCCGGATCGATGCGCGCGGCGCGCTCCACATAGCGGTCCAGGCCCTCCTCGTCGGCGTCGGGGGCGGGCTGCATCCACACCTCCTCGCCATCGGAGCGCATGGCCATGGCGTACAGGCGCGGCCGGCCCTCGGGCCTCGGCACGGTCTTCACCAGCACGGCGCCCGCGCGCGGGTCGCCCTTGCGCGCCACCATGGCGAAGGCGCCGCCCGCCTGGGCCCTGTGGATCAAGGCGCCCACCCAAAGGTCGGTGGCGAGGATCAATCTGCGGCTCCGTAACAGTCCGGCAAGGCCGGACGCCTAGGGTGAACGCCGAACCTTACGCTTCAAGAGACATCGCCGCGATGGCCGACAGACACTTTGGGTTCGGCCAGGCCGGGACCGCCGCGCTGGCGTTCGCGCTGGCCCTGGCGGGCGTCCAGGCCGCCCACGCCGCCGCGCCGGCCGCCGAGGCCTTCTACGAGCGTACGGTGATGAGCGCCGCGGACGCCCGCTGCCGGCTGTTCACGCCCGATCTGGCCGCGGCCCTGGAAGCGGCCCGCGACCAGGCCCGCTCGGCGGCCCTGCGCGGCGGCGTGGGCCGCGCGGCGCTGGACCAGACCGCCCGCCGCGCCCAGGCCAAGGCCGGCGCCGTCTCGTGCACCTCGCCCGACCTGACCACGGCGGCGGGCCGGGTGCGCGCCGCCTTCGCCGGCTATGCGCGGCTGACCTCCATGACCTTCCCCGGCGATGCCGCCGCCTGGCGCGCGGTGCGTCAGGGGCCGGAGGACACGCCCTTCTGGCGGCTGTCGCAGACCGCGAGCCTGAACGGTCAGCCCCTGCGGTTCGGCCTGACGGGCGGCCCGGGCGAGGGCGGTCGGCTGGTGGCCATGACGGACTTCGGCGGCGCGGCGCCCTACGCCGCCCGGCTGGTGGTGCGCGACCCGGAGCGGGCGCCGGAGCCCTATCTGGATTCCATCGGCTCGCGCGGCGGCCCCTGAAGCTTGAAGACCGCGTTCCCCCGCGCACGGCCGCGCGGGTGTTCTCGGCCGAGGCCCGCGACGCGGCCGATCCGCGCCTGTTGCCCGCCGGCGCCAAGACCGGCGTCGCCTTCGTGTTCCCGGCCGCGGCGACCGACGCCATCGCGGCGCTGGACCCGCGCGAGGCGGTCATTCTGGAGTTCGTGTTCACCGGCAGAGGCCATGACGAGGTCCGCCGGGCCTTTGTGGAAGTGGGCGACTTCGCCGCCGGCCGCGCCTTCCTGGCGGTGGCGCGCCGCTAGGCGGCTTCACCCCGCCTTGGCGGCGAGAGCCTCCAGGCGCTGGGCGGCGCTTTCCAGCACGGCGGCGGCCTTGCTCTCACCGCGCTTCTGGGCGGCCATCGCCTTGGCCAGATCGGCGCTGGCGGCGGCCAGGTCCCCCCGGGTTTCGGCCAGCTCGTCAGCCATCAGCAGGGCGCCCAGCAGGAACAGACGGCTGTCGGAGAGCTGTCCAACCTCCGCGGCCACGCTGCGCACGTGGCGGTCGAACACCCCGGCCAGCTCCTGGACGTGCCGCTCCTGGCCGTCCTCGCAGCCCACCGGATAGGGCCGCCCGTTCACCTTGACGGTCACTTCGGCCATCACACGCTCTCCACCAGCTCGAGCGCCGCGCGCACATCGGCGATGGCGCGGTCCAGGGCCAGGGACGCCGCCTCTCCGGCGGTCTGCAGGTCGTGTTCGCGGGCGCGGGCGGCGTCGAGCTCCGCGGCCAGCTTGGAGCGGTCATGGTCGAACGCGCCGCCGGCGCCGTCCTGCGCGCGTCGGGACAGATCGCCCACCCGCGCCTCCAGCAAGGCCGTCGCGCGCTCCAGGCGCTTGGCGGCGTCGTCAACGCCCAATTCCCGATCGAGGTCCTCGCCCTGCTCCATGGCCGGTCTCCGCTCCCCGCCCTGTATAGCGCGCTCCGGCGCCAGGGCGGAAGCGGCGTCAGCTAACCGTTGCGGCGCACCGGCTTGACCCGCGCGCGCGCCCATGGCCAAAGGTCCGAACGCCCCCCTTCCGAGAGTCCACGCCGCGATGCGAGCCTCCCCCCAAGCGATGGCGAACGCCATCCGCGTCCTGGCCATGGACGCCGTCGAACAGGCCAACAGCGGCCATCCCGGCATGCCCATGGGCATGGCCGACGTCGCCACCGTGCTGTGGTCGAAGTTCCTGAAGTACGATCCGAAGAAGCCCGACTGGGCCGACCGCGACCGTTTCGTGCTGTCGGCCGGCCACGGCTCGATGCTGCTGTACAGCCTGCTGCATCTGACCGGCTTCAAGGCCATGACCATGGACGAGCTGCGGCGCTTCCGCCAGCTCGGCTCGCTGACGCCCGGCCATCCGGAGTACGGCCACACCCCCGGCGTGGAGACCACCACCGGGCCCCTGGGCCAGGGCCTCGCCACCGCCGTGGGCATGGCGATCGCCGAGCGGCACATGAACGCGCGCTTCGGCGACGATCTCGTCGATCACCGCACCTGGGTGATCGCGTCGGACGGCGACCTGATGGAGGGGATCAGCCACGAGGCGATCTCGCTGGCCGGCCGGCTGCGCCTGTCGCGGCTGACGGTGCTGTGGGACGACAACCAGATCACCATCGACGGCGACGTCGCCCTGTCGGAAACCGGCGACCAGCTCGCCCGCTTCAAGGCCGCCGGCTGGGCGGTGAAGCGCGTGGACGGCCACGACCACGGCAAGATCGCCTCGGCGATGCGCTGGGCGACCCGCCAGGACCGGCCGACGCTGATCGCCTGCCGCACCATCATCGGCAAGGGCCTCGCCACCCTGGAAGGCAGCCACGACAGCCACGGCAAGGCCCTCGGCGCGGCCGAGAGATCGCCGCCACCCGCAAGAAGCTGGGCTGGACCGCCCCGCCCTTCGTGATCCCCGAGGACATCGCCGCGGCCTGGCTCGCCGCCGGCCGCCGCGCCGCCCGGCCCCGCCGCAAGTGGGACCAGCGGCTGAAGGCGTCGGACCATCGCACCGCCTTCCTCGCCGCCATGAAGGGCGAGGTTCCCGCCCAGGCCCTCAAGGCGTTGGACGACCACATCGCCCAGCTGGTTCAAGACAAGCCGGCGAACGCCACGCGGGCGCATTCAGGCGCGGCGCTGTCGGCCGTCGTTCCCCATGCCGAGGCCATGATCGGCGGGTCGGCGGACCTGACCGGCTCCAACAACACCTTCGTCAAGACCATGAGCGTGCTGGACGCGCCGGACTATGCGGGCCGCTACGTCAACTACGGGGTGCGCGAGCACGCCATGGCGGCGGCCATGAACGGCATGGCCCTGCACGGCGGCGTGATCCCCTACGGCGGCACCTTCCTGATCTTCTCGGACTACAGCCGCCCGGCGATCCGCCTGGCCGCCCTGATGGGCGTTCGGGTGATCCATGTGCTGACCCACGATTCCATCGGCCTGGGCGAAGACGGCCCCACCCACCAGCCGGTGGAGCAACTGGCGGCCCTGCGCGCCATGCCGAACCTGAACGTCTTCCGCCCCGCCGACGCGGTGGAGGCCGCCGAGTGCTGGGCCGTGGCGCTGCAAAGCCAAGGGACGCCCTCGGCCATGGCCCTGTCGCGCCAGAAGACCCCCGCGCTTCGCACGGAGGCCGCCAAGGAGAACCTTTGCGCCAAGGGCGCCTATGAGCTGTCGCCGGCCTCGGCCAAGGCGCAGGTCAGCCTGTTCGCCACTGGCACGGAGGTCGCTCTGGCGATCAACGCCCAGGCCCTGCTGGAAGCCGGCGGCGTGCCCACGCGGGTGGTCTCGGTTCCCTGCTGGTCGCTGTTCGAGGCCCAGAACGCCGCCTATCAGCGCCGCGTGATCGGCCAGGCCCCCGTGCGCGTGGCGGTGGAGGCCGGCGTGCGCCAGGGCTGGGACCGCTTCATCGGCGAGGACGGCGGCTTCGTCGGCATGAAGAGCTTCGGCGCCAGCGCCCCGGCCGAGCAGCTCTACGAGCACTTCGGCATCACCGCCGAGGCGGTGGTCGCGGCGGCGAAGGCGCGGCTGTAGGGGCTAGTCCTCGACCCGGGCCATCACCAGGCAGCCGTTCGTTCCGCCGAAGCCGAAGCTGTTGGACATGACGCAGTCGAGCTTCACCCCGTCCTGGCGCTTGCGCACGATGGGCAGGCCCTCGAAGGCCGGGTCCAGGTTTTCGATGTGGGCGCTCTCGCAGACGAAGTCGTTCTGCATCATCAGCAGGCAATAGATCGCCTCCTGCGCCCCGGCCGCGCCCAGCGAGTGGCCGGTCAGCGACTTGGTGGAGGAGATCAGCGGGACCTTGTCGCCGAACACCTCGCGCACCGCGCCCATTTCCTTCGCATCGCCCACCGGCGTGCCGGTGCCGTGCGGGATTGAGGTACTCCACCGGCCGCTCCACGCCCTTGAGCGCCAGGCGCATGCAGCGCACAGCGCCCTCGCCGGAGGGGGCGACCATGTCGTCGCCGTCGGAATTGGCCGCATAGCCCACGATCTCGCCATAGATCTTGGCGCCGCGCGCCTTGGCGTGCTCCAGCTCCTCCAGCACCACCATGCCGGCGCCGCCGGCGATGACGAAGCCGTCGCGGTTCAGATCATAGGCGCGCGAGGCGGTGGCGGGGGTGTCGTTGAACTTGGAGGTCATCGCGCCCATGGCGTCGAACAGGTTGGACAGGGTCCAGTCCAGCTCTTCGCAGCCGCCGGCGAACACCATGTCCTGCTTGCCCAGCGCGATCTGCTCGTAGCCCGCGCCGATGCAGTGGGTGGAGGTCGCGCAGGCCGAGGAGATCGAATAGTTCACCCCCCGGATCTTGAACCAGGTGGACAGGGTCGCCGAGGGGCCGGAGCTCATGGCCTTGGGCACGGCGAAGGGGCCGATCCGCCTGGGGCCCTTCTCGCGCGTGGTCTGCGCGGCCGCGACGATGGTGCTGGTGGAGGGCCCGCCCGAGCCGACGATCAGCCCGATGCGCTCGTCGGAAATCTCTTCGTGCTAAGGCCCGCGTCGGCCAGGGCCTGGTCCATGGCGATGTGGGCGTAGGCGGTGCCGGGCGCGAGGAAGCGGGCCGCGCGGCGGTCGACCATCGACTCCCAGTCCGTGATCTTGGCCGGGGCGTGAACCTGGCAGCGGAAGCCCAGCTCGGCGTATTCGGGCGAACGCCACGACCGCCCGAGCGGGCCTCGCGCAAGGAGGCCAACACCTCGCCGGCGTCGGCGCCGATCGACGAGACGATGCCTATGCCTGTGACGACGACGCGACGCATGCTTCCTCCCCCGGACTTGCGCGAGCTCAGGGACGTCTGGTAAAGGCCGACCCGCAGGTCGCTCGCCCAGTAGATAGGTTTGCCGTCGGCTTCTAAAACCCCATCGCCGATGCCCATGACCAGGCGCCGGTTGATCACCCGCTTCATCTCCACCTTGTAGGTGACGGTCTTGATGTCAGGCGTCACCTCGCCGGTGAACTTCACCTCGGTGCAGCCGAGCGCCCGGCCTCTGCCCAGACCGCCGATCCAGCCCAGGTAGAAGCCCACGAGCTGCCACAGGGCGTCCAGCCCCAGGCTGCCGGGCATCACCGGGTCGCCCAGGAAGTGGCAGGCGAAGAACCAGAGCTCGGGATTGATGTCGAACTCGGCCTCGATGTAGCCCAGGCCGTGCTGGCCGCCGTTGTCGTCGATGTGGATGATGCGGTCGAACAGCAGCATCGGCGGCGCCGGAAGCTGGGCGTTGCCCGGCCCGAACATCTCCCCGCGCGCGCAGGCGAGCAGCTGGTCCTTGTCGAACCGGCTGAGCATCGAAACGGGAGAAGACTTCATATCATCAGGCAAATGGGGGCCTCCGCTTGGCGGCGAACGGGTAGCACGCCCCTTGTGGGCCGCTCAACGACATTGCGCCCGTTCGTCGGTTCCCCAAAGCGCCGAGGCCTGGGCCCAGCCGGAGGCGCCGGGCAGGCTCAGCTTGCACCAGCCGGCCTTGCAGCGCCCCAGGTCGGCCAGGGCATACGGGGCGAGATAGGCCGTGATTTGCGCGTTGGACCGGGGTCCGCGCCTCATCGGCAGGGGCTTTTGCGCGAGATTCAGCGCCGTTCGCGCGCCCGAGACGCCGGTGCCCTTCACCCAGCCCAGGCGGCCCTGGGGATCGCACACCCGCCGCCAATCGCGCGTCTCGGCCACCACCTGCACCGGCAGGCCCTTGGCGCGATAGGTCCACAGCGGCCGATAGTCGTCGCCGGGTCCCGCGCGAGCGTTCACCGTGTCGAATTTCAAGGAGAGATAGCGCGGCACCGGAAAGCCGGAGGGGCCCTGGCGCGGCGCCGATACGGCGAGGCCGGTCGAGACCACAGCCGCGCCGAACGCGACGGCCAGCGTCATGGCGCCTTTGCGCGCGCGCGATACGGTCATCGATCCAGGTCCAGCTCGCAAAACCCTTGGCGGCGAGCGACCATTCCGCCAAGAAGTTAAGGCCGTGTCAGCGACGGCCAAGACGACGATGACCAGCCACGCAGCCGAGGAGCGGTTCATGAGCCAGTCCGACGTGATTCCCGTACCCCCCGCCTGGGCCGACCGCGCCCTGATGACCGCCGCCGGCTACGACGAGGCCTGCCGCCGCGTGCGGGAGACGCCCGACGCCTACTGGCTTTCGCTTGCCCAGCGGCTGGAGTGGATCACCCCGCCGACCAAGGCCGGGGACGTCTCGTTCCACAAGGCGGACTTCCACATCCGCTGGTTCGAGGACGGGGTGCTGAACGTCACCCAAAGCTGCCTGGACCGCCACCTGCCCTCCCGCGCCAACGACGTCGCCTTCATCTGGGAGGGCGACGAGCCGGGCGAATCTCGCACGATCACCTACGGCGAGCTGCACGCCGAGGTGTGCCGCATGGCCAATGTGCTGAAGGCGAACGGCGTCAAGCGGGGCGACCGCGTCACCATCTACATGCCGATGATCCCCGAGACCCCCATGGCCATGCTGGCCTGCGCGCGGATCGGGGCGGTGCATTCGGTGGTGTTCGCCGGCTTTTCGGCCGAGGCCCTGGCTGGGCGGATCATCGACTGCGACTCCCGCTTCGTGATCACCGCCGACGAGGGTCTGCGCGGCGGCAAGCGGGTGCGGCTGAAGCACAATGTCGACGAGGCGCTGAAGGATTGTCCGGCGGTGGACAAGGTGCTGGTGGTCCAGCGCACCTTCGTGGAGACCGACATGGTCGCCGGCCGCGACCTGCTGTGGGCCGAGGCGCGGGAGAAGGTCTCCGCCGACTGCCCGCCCGAGCCCATGGGCGCGGAGGACCCGCTGTTCATCCTCTACACCTCCGGATCGACCGGAAAGCCCAAGGGGGTGCTGCACACCACCGGCGGCTATCTGACCTGGGCGTCGTGGACGCATCAGACGGTGTTCGATTACCGGCCGGGAGAAATCTACTGGTGCGCGGCGGACGTGGGCTGGGTCACCGGCCACAGCTACATCGTCTATGGCCCGCTTTCGAACGGCGCGACCTCGGTGATGTACGAGGGCGTGCCGACCCACCCGACCTCGTCCCGCTATTGGGAGATCGTGGACAAGCACAAGGTGGAGATCCTCTACACCGCCCCCACCGGCATCCGCGCCCTGATGCGCGAGGGCGACGCGCCGGTGACGAAGACCTCGCGAAAGAGCCTGCGCCTGCTCGGCACGGTGGGCGAGCCGATCAATCCGGAGGCCTGGCTGTGGTACCACCGGGTGGTGGGCGACGGCCGCTGCCCCATCGTGGACACCTGGTGGCAGACCGAGACCGGCGGGATCATGATCACCCCCCTGCCCGGCGCGACGGCGCTGAAGCCCGGCTCGGCCACCAGGCCCCTGCCGGGAATCGCACCGCTGATCGTGGACGAGCAAGGCAAGCCGCTGGAGGGCGCGATCTCGGGCAACCTGTGCCTGGCCGGCTCCTGGCCCGGCCAGATGCGCACGGTCTATGGCGACCACGAGCGGTTCTTCCAGACCTACTTCGCCACCTATCCGGGCCTGTATTTCACCGGCGACGGCTGCCGGCGCGACGAGGACGGCTACTACTGGATCACCGGAAGAGTCGACGATGTGCTCAACGTCTCGGGGCACCGGCTGGGCACGGCGGAGATCGAAGTCCGCCCTGGTGGCCCACAAGGACGTGGCCGAGGCCGCGGTGGTGGGCTTCCCCCACGACCTGAAGGGCCAGGGCATCTACGCCTACGTCACGCTGAACGTCGGGGTGGAGCCCTCCGAGCACCTGCGCCGCGAGCTGGCCTACTGGGTGCGAAAGGAGATCGGCGGCATCGCCGCGCCGGACGTGCTGCAGTGGGCGCCGGGCCTGCCCAAGACCCGCTCGGGCAAGATCATGCGCCGGATCCTGCGCAAGATCGCCGAGAACGACATGGGCAACCTCGGCGACGTCTCCACCCTGGCCGATCCCGGGGTGGTGGACGACCTGGTCAAGCGCCGCGCGGAGCACCTGGCGGAAGAGAAGCGGTAGGCCTCAGGCGAAGTCCCGCGCCAGTTCGGCGCGCACTTCGGGGCCCAGCGCCGCCAGATGCGCGTACTGGGGATGGTCGCAGCCGACCATCGCCTGGACCGCCGGGTCCTTGAACGCCGCCTTCTGGGCCGGGGTTAAGGGGAAGCGGACGAAGTGCACGGAGGAGGCCTTGCCCGCCTCGTTGGTGCGCTCGATGTCGCCCTCCGGAACGCCGGCGGCGCGCTCCGAGCCGACCTGCAGGAAGAACCGGTCCTCCACCCCGCCCAGCTTGCCGAGCACGGCGTCGCGGCGGGCGGGGTTGTCGATCTCGAACATGATGGTGGCCACCAGTTCGGAGCCTTGCGGGATCAGCGGATTGTAGGCGGCCAGCTCGTCCTTCAGCTGCTCGGCGCCGCCCTTTTCGGTGAGCAGCATCTCCTGGATCTGGAACAGCATGGTCTCGAAGCACTCGAAATAGACCGTGCAGTCGGGGCCCAGCGACACGCGCCGCTTCTGCTTGAGCGGCAACAGGGCCGCGCGGCGCGCCTTTCGCTCGGCGGCGAACTGGGCGTCCGGAATGATGTCGGCGGCGGTGACCTGGCGAAGGGCGGCGGGCATGGCGTCGATCCTAGAGCCCGTAGGCGCGGGCGACGAGTTCGATGGGGTGGGCCTGGCGCGGCGGCTGGGCGCCGTCCTTGAGCTCCGCCTGCAGCAGCTGGCCCAGGTGCTTGCAGGCGAGCGGGCAATCCGAGCAGAGGTTGGCGTTGTCGGCCTTGGCGACCTGGCGCGCGGCGGGCTTGCCCACCTTCACCGCCAGCGGCCGCGTCTTCTTCATCACCCCGAAGGTGCCGCCGTGGCCCGAGCAGCGCTCGACCAGATCGACCTTGGCGTCCGGGATCATCCGCAACAGCTCGGCGGACTTGGCGCCCATGTTCTGGGCCCGGGCGTGGCAGGCGTGGTGGACGGTGACCCCGCCTTCCAGCGGCGACAGACCGGGCGCGAGGCCGTGCTCCTTGGCGAGGCCGACGACATATTCGCTGATGTCGCGCGTGGCGGCGGCCAGGGTCTTCACCGGCTCGCTCTCGGGCAGGATCAGCGGCCATTCGAACTTCATCATCAGGCCGCAGGACGCGGTGAGCGCCACCACGTCCCAGCCGTCCGCGATCAGGGGCGCGAACACCGCAGACACCCGCTCGGCGCGATGGGCCACCTCGGCCAGATCGCCGGCCTCCAGCTGGGGCATGCCGCAGCAGACCGGATAGACCAGCTTGGTCTCGACCCCCTGCTTGGCCAGCACGTTCAGGGCGTCCACCGCCGTGCCGGGCGCGTTGTAGTCCACGAAGCAGGTGGCGTAGATCGCCGCCTTCCTGCCGAACGCCGGGCCCGTGGGATCGGGCGGCGGCGGGGTGCGCTCCAGGTCCGTGGCGGTCTTGGAGTGGTACTTGGGAAGCTCGGCCTCGCGGTCGATGCCGGCGATGGATTCCATGGCCCCGCGGGTCAGGGCGTTGTCCAGCGAGGTGGCCCAGTTGGCGATGCCCGCCACCGGTTTGGCGAGCTTGCCGTTGCGGTCGGTCTCGCCCAGCTGCTCGCGCACGAACTCGATCTCGCCGCGCCGGCGCTTGGCCGCCCGGCGGCGCAGGATCAGGTGCGGGAAGTCCAGGTTGAACGGGTGCGGCGGCACGTACGGACACTTGGTCATGAAGCACATGTCGCAGAGCGTGCAGGCCTCTTCGACCGTGTCGAACGCGGCCTTGTCCACGCTGTCGAGCTCGCCCGTCGGGCTCTCGTCGATCATGTCGAACAGGCGCGGGAAGGAGTCGCAGAGGTTAAAGCAGCGCCGGCAGCCGTGGCAGATGTCGAACACCCGCTCGGTCTCCGCCTCGATGGCGGCCGGGTCGTAGAAGTCCTCGGATCGCCAGTCCAAGGGATGGCGGACGGGCGCGCCCAGCCCGCCTTCGCGAGAGGCGTCGGCGCCTTTGGTCGGTCCGGTGTCGCTGCTCATTGGATATCCCGAGCTCGGGGCGTGGCATTCGCGCCCCGCGTCCTTCGAGACGCGCCCTTGCGGGCGCTCCTCAGGATGACGCGAGAAAGCGGCCCGCAAAGACCTTCGTCATGGTGAGGAGCGGCGCGTGAGCGCCGCGCCTCGAACCACGCAATGAAACGCCGTTATTGACCGAGGGTGTCCAGCGCCCGCTGGAAGCGGCCGGCGTGGGACTTCTCGGCCTTGGCCAGGGTTTCGAACCAGTCGGCGATCTCGTCATAGCCCTCGTCGCGGGCGGTGCGGGCCATGCCGGGGTACATGTCGGTGTACTCGTGGGTCTCGCCGGCGATGGCGGCCTTCAGGTTCGCGCCGGTCTCGCCGATGGGCAGGCCCGTGGCCGGGTCCACATCCATGAAGTCCAGGTGGCCGTGAGCATGGCCGGTTTCGCCTTCCGCGGTGGAGCGGAACACGGCGGCGACGTCGTTGTAGCCTTCCACGTCGGCCTTCTGGGCGAAGTAGAGGTAGCGCCGGTTCGCCTGGCTCTCGCCGGCGAAGGCTTCCTTCAGATTGTCGAGGGTCTTGCTGGCGCCGAAGCTCATGGGGGCCTCCTGGGTGACGGTGAATGTCGGGCGGAAAGCATAGCTTCCCGTAAGGCGCGAAGTCTTGCGCAAGCGCAAGGACGCGTCCAATCGAATGATCAGATGGCGACGATAGAGCCGGTCGATGAAGGGCGCGCGAAGGCGTCCTATTCGGCCGCGACCATCCGCTCGGCCGCGGCGCGCTCCAACCGTTCGAGCAGGGCCGCGTGCTGGGCCCACAGCTCCTTGGGCAGGCGGTCGCCGAACTTCTGATAGTCCTGGGCGATCAGGGCCGCCTCCTCGCGCCAGATGTCCGGATCGACCGCCAGCAGAAGCTCGATCTGCTCGTCGGTGAGGTCCAGGCCCGCGATGTCCAGCGCGCCCTTGGCCGGCACGCGGCCGATGGGCGTGTCCTCGGCCCCCGCCTCGCTCTCCAGCCGCTGGACGATCCACTTCAGCACGCGGCTGTTCTCGCCGAAGCCCGGCCAGACGAACTTTCCGCGCGCGTCCTTGCGGAACCAGTTCACGAAGAAGATGCGCGGCAGCTTCTTGGGATCGGTCCGCTCGGCCATCGACAGCCAGTGGCCGAAATAGTCGCCCATGTTGTAGCCGCAGAAGGGCAGCATGGCGAAAGGATCGCGGCGCAGCTGGCCGATGGCGTTTTCCGCCGCCGCCGTGCCTTCGGACGCGACGTTGGAGGCCAGGAACACCCCGTGCGCCCAGTCGTAGGCCTCGATGGCCAGCGGCACGGCGCTCGCGCGACGACCGCCGAACAGAATGGCGGAGATCGGCACGCCCTTGGGGTCTTCCCACTCCGGCGCGATGATCGGGCACTGGCCGGCGGGGGCGGTGAAGCGCGAGTTGGGGTGGGCCGCGGGGGCGTCCGCGCCCGGCGTCCACGCGCCGCCGCGCCAGTCGGTGAGCTGCGCCGGCGTCTCCTCGGTCAGGCCCTCCCACCAGACGTCCCCGTCCGGCGTGAGCGCCACGTTGGTGAACACGCAATTGGCCTGCAGCGCGGCGATGGCGTTGCGGTTGGTGCCCTCGCCCGTGCCCGGCGCGACGCCGAAGAAGCCGGCTTCGGGGTTGATGGCGTAAAGCCGCCCGTCCTCGCCGAAGCGCATCCAGCAGATGTCGTCGCCGATGGTCTCGGCCTTCCAGCCCTCAAGCGTGGGCTGCAGCATGGCGAGGTTGGTCTTGCCGCAGGCGCTGACGGGAAGGCCGCGGCGACGTAGTGCACCTGGCCCTCCGGCGAGGTGAGCTTGAGGATCAGCATGTGCTCGGCCAGCCAGCCCTCGTCGCGGGCCATCACCGAGGCGATCCGCAGGGCGTAGCACTTCTTGCCCAGCAGCGCGTTGCCGCCATAGCCCGAGCCGTACGACCAGATCTCCCGCGTCTCGGGGAACTGGACGATGTACTTGTTCTCGTTGCAGGGCCACGGAACGTCCTTCTGGCCCGGCTCCAGCGGCGCGCCCACCGAGTGGACCGCCGGCACGAAGAAGCCGTCCTCGCCCATGGCCTCGAGCGCCGCGGTTCCCATGCGGGTCATCACCTTCATGGAGATGACCACATAGGCGCTGTCGGTGATCTCCACGCCCAGCGCGGAGATCGGCGAGCCGATCGGGCCCATGGAGAAGGGCACCACGTACATGGTGCGCCCGCGCATGCAGCCCTTGAACAGGCCCGTTCAGGGTGCCGCGCATCTCGGCCGGGGCGATCCAGTTATTGGTGGGGCCGGCGTCGTCTTCCCGCTCCGAGCAGATGAAGGTGCGCCCCTCGACCCGCGCCACGTCCTTGGGGTCGGAGGCGGCGTAGAAGGAGTTGGGCCGCTTGTCGGGATTGAGCCGGACCAGCGAGCCGGCCGCGACCAGCTCGTCGGTGAGCCGGTTCCATTCCTCGTCCGATCCGTCGCACCAGTGGACGCGATCGGGCTGGGTGAGTTCGGCGATCTGGCTGACCCACTCAACCAAGCGTTTGTGCTTGGTCGGCGCGGGCAGGACTCCCGGAATAGCGGACGCGGCGGTCAACGAGCGTTCTCCCTGGCGGACTACGGTCGATCTGGAGCGCTTCGGATATGGTCGGCCGGCGTTGATCTCGCCAAACCCGCGCTTGATTGGCCGCGAAAAAATCAGGCCGGAGCCTTCGCGTCAACTTCATGAATGATTTCGTGGCGCTGAATCCCTTCGCCGCACGGTCCTGCGCCGTCTATTTGACACCGCCGGCGGCGGATCGCGATAGTCCGCGCGCTCAGGGGGTTTTGAATGGCGGCGACGTCCGGCCCGGTCTTCAGGCGGCGGGTCTTCTATATCGCGGGCTTCGATCCGGCGAGCCCGCGCAAGTACCACGGCGTCTTCACCGTCGAGTCCGCCAAGCAGGCCGCCCTGACCGGCGCGCGCATCCAGGTCGGGCCGCTGGAGGAGCGCGACGAGCTGGTCTGGGGCTGGACCGTGCGGGCCGAACGCGACGGCCGGACCGTCGAGGTCGACTACCAGTGCCTGAGATGGAACGACGTGGTGCGGCGGCTGTGGCCCCAGGAGGGGCCGGCGTTCTTCGTCGGCGTCTGGCGCGCCTTGTTCGCCTATTGGCGGCGGGGGGTGCTGGCCCTGCCGGCTAGGCTGGTGATGATCACGGCCCTGGCGCCGGTGGTGGTGATGACCGCCTTCGTGCTGCTCTACGCGGCGGCGATCGCGGGGCTCGTGCGTACTGGGCGCGGACCTCGCGGGCCGGGCGGGTTGGCCCTGGCAGGTCGGCGCCTTCGCCCCGCTGTTGCTCTGGCTGGCCGTGGTTCCGGTGTGGCTGCGGGTGGACAAGCTGATCCCGGTGGGCTGGCTCGGGCGCGGGATGATCTGCGTCTCCGGCGCCGAGCGGGCCCTGCACGCCGAGATCGAGGGCCGGCTCGAGGCCTTCGCCCGCCGCCTCGTCGAGACCGCGAGCGAGCCGGAGTGGGACGACGTCCTGCTGGTGGGCCACAGCATGGGCTGCCAGCTGGCGGCGCGGACGATCGGTCAGGCGCTGAAGATGGACCCGGACTTCGGCAAGGCCGGCCCGCCGGTGAGCCTGCTGACGCTCGGCCAGCTCATCCCGCTCTACAGCCTGATGACCGACGACCCGACCTACCGCGAGGAGTTCCGGACGGCGGCCGCGGCGGACTGGATCGACTGGATCGACATCACCGGCCCGTCCGATCCCGGATCGGTCTGCGATGTGCACCCTCTGACCGGGCTGGGGTTCGAGCCGCCGGCGGGACGGCCCGTGCGGCGCAATCCGCACTTCCACACGGTGCTGAGCGCCGCGACCTATCGCAAGCTGCGCCGCGCGCCGCTGGCCTTCCACTTCCAGTATCTGATGGCGACCGAGGTGGCCGGCGGCTATGACTATTTCGAGATGACCACGGGCCCCAACCGTCTTTCCAAGTCCGCCGGAGCGGGCCGCGAGCCTGCGCGCCGATCGGGGGAGGCGAGGGTGACGAAGTTCATTCCGCCGCGCCCGGCGGTGCTGTCCCAGAAGGCCAATTTTCTCCAGAACCTGACCCATGGGCTGCGGTCGGGCCTCGGCATGTTCCGCGAGGGCAGCTACGAGACGGTCAAGGTCGGCCGCCATCCGGTGCCTACCCTGCCGTTCGGCAAGCCGCGCCAGCTCTACACCGTGCGCACGCCAGAGCTTGTCCGCGAGGTGCTGGTCCGGCGCTGGGAGGACTTCCCCAAGTCCAGCCTGATGGACGACATGCTCCGCGCGCTGACGGGCTATTCGATCTTCATCTCCAACGGCGAGGACTGGAAGCGCCACCGCCGGCTGATGGACCCCGCCTTCGAGGGCGCGCGGATCAAGGGCATCTTCCCGATGATGCTGGAGGCGGTGGACGCCTGCATGGAGCGCCTGGCCGCCCATTGCGACGGCCCGAACGCCGCCGAGCCCCTGGCCATCGACGTGGAGATGACCCACTACGCGGCCGACATCATCTTCCGCACCATCTATTCGGAGCCCATGGACGGGGCGAGCGCGCGGCGGTTCTTCGCGGCGTTCGAGGTGTTCCAGGAGATCGCCTACGCCCACGGCATGCTGAAGCTCGGCAAGGTGCCCACCTGGATCCTGCCCAGCCACTGGCGGGCCGAAGCGCGCCGCCAAGGTGATCCGCGAGATCCTTGGCGCGCCCCTGAAGCGCCGCGTGGAGGCCGTGCGGCGCGGCGAGGCCACGCCCCAGAACGACATCCTCGCCACCTTGATGACCACCGTCGATCCGGTCACCGGCACGCGCTTCGACGACGGCGAGCTGCTCGACCAGATCGCCATGCTGTTCCTGGCCGGGCACGAGACCTCCGCCGACGGCGCTGGCCTGGTCGCTCTATCTGCTCGCCAACTGCCCGCACATCCAGGACCGCGCCCACGAGGAGGCGGTGAAGGTCTACGGCGATCGCGCGCCCGTCTTCGGCGACATGAAGAAGCTGGAGCGCACCCGCGACGTGTTCCGTGAGGCGCTGCGGCTGTATCCGCCGGTGGCCTTCTACGCCCGCGACGCGGCCAAGCGGGAACAGTTCTCCAAGATGAAGATCGTCGAGCCCGGCTCGGTGGTGTTCGTCTCGCCCTGGCTGATGCAGCGGCACAGCGAACACTGGGACGACCCGCACGCCTTCGATCCCGACCGGTTCGACACCCCCGGCGGCCAGGAGGCGCTGAAATGCGCCTATCTGCCGTTCAGCATGGGGCCGCGCGTCTGCGCGGGGGCGTCGTTTGCGCTTCAGGAGGCGACCCTGCTGCTTGAGCGAGGCCGGTGCGGCGCTTCCGGTTCCGCCCCGTGCCCGGCCACACGCCCGACCCGGTGGCGCGGCTTACCTTGCGATCGGCGAACGGCATTCCCCTGTACGTGGAGCGTCGCTGACCGGCCCGCCGCCGGCGTGGTAGGAAGGGCCATGGCCCTGAAGCTCGATCCCGGACAGCGGCTGGTGGCCGCCACCCACAATCCCGGCAAGGCCAAGGAGCTGGCCGCCCTGATGGACGGCTGCTTCGACGTGGTCTCCGCCTGCGCGCTGGGCCTGGCCGAGCCGGAGGAGACCGAAGACCACCTTCGCCGGCAACGCCCTGATCAAGGCCCGCGCGGCGGCCGAGGCCTGCGGCCTGGTCGCCCTGGCCGACAACTCCGGCCTGTGCGTGGCGGCGCTGGACGGCGCGCCGGGGGTGCATTCGGCGCGCTGGGCCGGGCCGGGCAGGGACTTCGCCCTGGCCATGTCCAAGGTCGAGGACGCGGCTCGCCGAAGTCGGGGCGGAGGACGCCTCGGCCTGGTTCGTCTGCGCCCTCGCCGTCGCCTGGCCCGACGGGCCGGCCGTGGTCGTGGAGGGGCGCGTGGACGGCGCCCTGTCGTTTCCCCCGCGCGGAACCCGGGGCTTCGGCTACGACCCGATCTTCGTCGCGGCGGGCATGAGCCGAGACCTTCGGCGAACTGGACCCGGCCGAGAAGGACGCGATCAGCCACCGCGCCCGCGCCTTCGCCAAGCTGAAGGCCGCGCTGTTTTGACCGATCCCGCCTCGCCGCACGGCGGGCGCCGGACCTCGGCCGCCCGGCCCTCGCCGTCTATGTGCATTGGCCCTACTGCGCGCGCATCTGCCCCTATTGCGACTTCAACGTCGCCCTGGCCAAGCGAGCCCGACGAGCCCGAGGCCCTGCTGGAGGCCATCCTGGCGGACCTGGACGGCCACCGCGAGACAGACCGGCCCGCGCGCGCTGGCCTCGGTGTTCCTGGGCGGGGGCACGCCGTCCCTGATGGCGCCGGAATGGGCCGCGCGGATCATCGAGCGGGCGCGAGACCCTGTGGCCGCCGGCCGGCCCCATCGAGGTGACGCTGGAGGCCAATCCCACGGACGCGGAGGCCGAACGCTTCGCCGGCTTCGCCTCGGCGGGCGTGAACCGGCTGTCGCTGGGGGTGCAGTCCCTGCATGACGAGGCCCTGGCCTTCCTGGGGCGCAACCACGACGCGGCGGAGGCCCGGCGGGCGGCCGAGCTGGCGCGCGGGCGCTTCGAGCGCCTGTCCATCGACCTGATCTACGCCCGCCCGGGCCAGACGCCGGCCGCATGGGCCGAGGAGCTGACCGCGGCGCTGGACCTCGGGCCCGAGCATGTCTCGGCCTATCAGCTCACCATCGAGCCGGGCACGCCTTTCGAGCGGGCGATCGCGCGTGGCCGCTGGAGCCCGCCGGACGAGGAGCTGGCCGCGGATCTGTACAAGACCACCCAGGCGTTCTGGGCGAGCACGGCTTCGACGCCTACGAGATCTCCAACCATGCGCGGGGGCCGCAGGCGCGTTCGGCTCACAATCTGATCTACTGGCGCGGCGGTGACTATGTGGGCGTCGGTCCCGGCGCCCATGGCCGCCTGTCCTCGGAGGCGGGCGCGCGGCTACGCGGGCGGCGGCGCGAGCCGGCGATTACATCCGCCGCGTGGAGAAGACCGGTCTCGGCTGGACGGCCATGAAACGCTGAGCGCGCGCGAGGCGGCGCTCGAGCGGCTGTTGACCGGCCTGCGGACCGACGGAGGGCGTGGCGTTCGACGATCTGTGAGCCGCTGGGCCTGCACGGCGAGCATCCGCAGGTGGCGCGTCTAGGGCGAAGCGGGGCTGCTGCGACCCTGGCCAGCCGCTTGGTCGGCCACGGCAAAGGGGCGATTGGTGCTCGACCGCGTGATCGCCGAACTGGCCCAGGCGGCCTAGCGCACGATGGGGTCAGGCGGAATCGCCTGACCGCTGAATCGTGCTCGATTCCTGAATTTAGAGCGCGTTCGGGCGGCGAAACCGCGCACACTTTCGCCTAACGCGCTCTAGACGGTCATCTGAGCGCCCATCTCCACCACCCGGCCCGGCGGGATCTTGAAGAAGTCGGTGGGATTGGCGGCGTTGCGCATCAGGAAGATGAACAGCCGGTCCTGCCACAGGGGCATCCCCGAATGGGCCGAGGGCACCACCGAGCGGCGGCCGAGGAAGAAGGAGGTCGACATGATGTCGAACTTCAGCCCCTGGCGGCGCGCCTGGCCCAACGCCTTGGGCACGTTCGGGCTTTCCATGAAGCCGTAGTTCACCACCACGCGGGTGAAATCCTCGTTCAGCACCTTGATCTGGCAGCGGTCCTGCTCGGACACCCGGGGCGTCTCGGCGGTGCGCACGGTCAGGATCATGTTGTGCTCGTGCAGCACCTTGTTGTGCTTGAGATTGTGCATCAGCGCGACGGGCGCGACGTCCGGCTCCGAGGTCAGGAAGATCGGCGGTGCCGGAGGCCCGGTGCGGCTCGCGCGCCTTCAGCATCTGGCTGAGCTCGGCCAGGGGCACGCTGTCGCGCCGGGCCTTGTCGGCGAGCAGCGCCGCGCCCTTGTTCCAGGTCCACATCACCACCACCATGGCGAAGCCGAACGCCAACGGCACCCAGGCGCCGTCGGGAATCTTGAGCGCGTTGGCGGAGAAGAACGTCAGGTCCACCGCGCCCAGGGGAATGACCAGGCCCAGGGTCTGCAGCAGGCTCCACTTCCACAGCCGGCGCACCACCACCGCGGCCAGCAGGGTGTCCACGAACATCGAGCCGGTGACCGCGATGCCGTAGGCCGAGGCCAGACGGCTGGAGGTCTCGAACACCGCCAGCAGCACAAGCACGCCGACCATCAGGAAGGTGTTCACCGCCGGCACGAAGATCTGGCCGGCCTGGGTCTCTGAGGTTCTGCGGATATCGATGCGGGGCAACAGGCCGAGCTGAACCGCCTGCTGGGTCATGGAGAAGGCGCCGGTGATCACCGCCTGGCTGGCGATCACCGCCGCGGCGGTGGCCAAGGCCAGCACCGGCCAATAGGCGAAATCCGGCACCATCAGCCAGAAGGGATTGCGGTCGCCCAGCGGCGTGTGCAGCGCCAGGGCCCCCTGGCCCAGGTAGTTCAGCGCCAGGCTCGGGAACACCAGCGCCGAGCCAGGCCGAGCGGATCGGACCGCGCCCGAAGTGGCCCATGTCCGCATAGAGGGCTTCGGCGCCGGTCACCGCCAGGAACACGCTGCCCAGGATCACGAAGCCGATCAGGCCGTTGCTCCACAGGAAGCGCACGCCATACATCGGATTGATCGCGCGCAGCACCGACCAGTCGTCCGACAGGTGCATGATCCCCAGCGCCGCCAGGGTCAGGAACCACACCAGGGTGATCGGCCCGAACAGCGAGGCGATCTGGTGCGTGCCGCGCGACTGGATCATGAACAGCGCCACCAGGATCACCGCCGACATGGGCAGCACCCACGAATGCATGGACGCGCTGACGCCCGGCGCGTCCTTCAGGCCTTCGATGGCGCCCATCACCGAGATGGCCGGGGTGATCATGCCGTCGCCGAGGAACAGGGCCGCGCCGCAGATGCCCAGGAAGAAGGGAATCATCGCCTGCCGGCCGAGGGTTCTGCGCGCCAGGGCCATCAGGGCGAGCGTGCCGCCCTCGCCCTTGTTGTCGGCGCGCATCAGGAAGATGACGTACTTGATCGTGACGATCAGGGTCAGGGCCCAGAGCACCAGGGACACCACCCCGAGCACCGACAGCTCCACGCTGGTCGTGCCCTTGGCGTGGTGCAGCGCCTCGCGCATGGCGTACAGCGGGCTGGTGCCGATGTCGCCGAACACCACGCCCACGGCGCCCAGCGCCAGGGTGAGCGAAGCTCTGGCCGTGGGCGTGGTCGCCGTTCTCGGGGGCACCGTCCGGGCCGCTCCCGTTGGGGGCCGCGACGTTCGAAGCATCGTGCGCGGCGCGCGCGTCGGAAGCTTCAGAAGGACATTCTAATTCCTTCCGCGCGTTGCGCGGCGCGATGCGATCCAGCCGGATCGGGCTTAACTCGCGAGCGTCTCGAACCGGGCGGTTCCGACCGTCGTCGCTCGATCCAGCGTCTAAGACGGTCGAAGAACGAGCCGAGGGCCTCGGCAGCGGGCGCGAATACGCCCTTTCGTCGGCCGGTTCAATCACCCTGGCAAGGAGACGGCCGCCCCCTTGCCGATCGGACGGCGGGCGGCCACAACACGGGCGAAACGCGAGGCGTGGAGGACAAAAATGGCGCAGAGCGACTACGATCTGCCGACCGGAACGCTGATGAAGGGCAAGAAGGGCCTGGTCATGGGCGTGGCCAACGACAAGTCCATCGCCTGGGGCATCGCCTGCCAGCTGGCCGCCCAGGGCGCCGAGATGGCCTTCTCCTATATGGGCGAGTCGCTGCTGCGGCGGGTGGAGCCGCTGGCGGAGTCCATCGGCGTCCAAAGCTCTGATCGAATGCGACGTCACCTCCGACGCCTCGATGGACGCGGCCTTCGCCAAGCTGAAAGGCGCTCTATGGCGAGATCGACTTCCTCGTCCATTCGGTGGCCTTCGCCAACAAGAACGAACTGCAGGGCTCCTTCGTCGAGAACACCACGCGCGAGGGGTTCCTGCTGGCCATGAACATCTCGGCCTTCTCGTTCGTCGACAGCGCGCGGCGGGCGGCCGAGCTGATGCCGAACGGCGGCTCGATGATCACCATGACCTATCTCGGCTCCGAGCGGGTCATTCCCAACTACAACACCATGGGCGTGGCCAAGGCGGCGCTGGAGGCCTCCACCCGCTACATCGCCCGCGACCTGGGCCCGAAGGGCATGCGCGTCAACGCGATTTCGGCGGGCGCCATGCGCACCCTGTCCCTGGCCGGGATCACCGGCGGCCGCGCCCTGCATCGCCAAGGGCAAGGCGTTGTCGGCGATGAAGGAGGACACCTCCATGGAGGGGGTCGCCGGCTGCGCCCTGTGGCTGGTGTCCGACCTCGGCCGCTCCACCACCGGCGAAGTGGTGCACGTGGACGCGGGCTTCCACATGATGGGCCTGTCCGAGGAGGAGGGCGCGGCGGACTAGGCCGCGCCGCTAGGCCGGCTTGCGCTTCAGCGCCACATAGAACGCGCCGTCCCCGCCATGGCGCGGGTGGGCGCGGGCGACGCCGGCCACCACGCCGCGCAAAGCCGGTTCGGCCAGCCACTCAGGCGCGCGCCGGCGCAGCACCCCGTCGCCCGAGAGCCCCTTGCCGGTGATCACCAGGGCCGCGCGCAGGCCCTCCGTCTGGGCCCGTTGAAGGAACGCCAGCAGGGCGGCTCGGGCCCTGTCCTGATCCATGCCGTGCAGGTCGAGGCGCGCGCCGATGGGCTCGCGGCCGACGACGATGCGTCGCGCCCGGTTCGGCTCGATGCCCTGGGCGCCGGCCGTATGCGCCTGGCCGGGGACGGCGCCGGACGATCCGGCCATGGCGGCGCGCGCGCGCTGGCCCGCGCCGGCGGGGGCCGGGACCGTCTTGTGCGCCGCCTTGAGCGCGGCCTTGGGCATGATCTTGGGTGTGGCCTGAGGCGCGGCCGGAAGCTCGCGGCCCGCCAGGGGCCGCACGGTGCTCAGCACCGCCCGCCACAGCTTCTGCTCGTCGGCGTTCAGCGGCCGCTTCATGGCGCGACGGGAACCAGACGATAGAGCGTCAGGCGGTGGCGCACGCGCCCCGCCTCGCGCCCGGCTTCGGCGCCTTGGCCCATGTAGAGGTCGGCGCGCACGGCGCCCTTGATGGCGCCGCCCACGTCAAGCGCGGCGGTCAGCCGCCGATAGCGCGGGAAGGCGCCCGCCAGGGCCGGCGCCTCGGCGTCGACCCACAAAAGCTCGCCCATCTTGTGGAAGGCGGGATCCACCGCCGTCGCCCGACCCGGCGGCAGGGAGACGCCCGCCGCGCCCTTGGGCCCCAGGCCGTCGTCAGGCAGGATCTTGAAGAACACATAGCGCGGGTTCTTGCGCATGACCGCGTCCGCCTCCGGCCCGCGATGGGCCGCGAGCCAGGCGCGGATGGCCTCGCTGGAGGAGTGGGCGTCGTCGATCAGCCCCGCCTCGCGCATCACCTTGGCCAGACCCACGAAGGGCAGGCCGTTGGTTCCCGCGTAGGCCGCCTTCAGCCGGCGGCCGTCCGGCAGGTCGAGCACGCCGGCGCCCTGAATCTGCATCAGGAACAGATCTTCGGGCTTCATCCAGGCCAATGCGTCTCCCGTCGGCCAGGCGTCGATCGCGGCGCGGTCGGGCTGAGCCGAGATCGGCGGCGGCGGGGCGACCGGAACGGGGGCGGGAACCGGTGCGGGCGCTGGCGGTGGCGCGGGCTGGGGCAGGGCGGCGGCTGGAGCTGGAACGGGCGCCGGAGGCGCTTCGGCCGGCTCGGGCCCGAGAAGCTGGGCCAGACCCGGCAGATCGTCGGACGGCGCGGCGTCCTGGGTCGGCTCGGACGCGGCGGGCGGTTCAACGGCCGGCGGCGCTTGCGGCGCAACGGGCGGGCTCTGGACCGGAGCGCTTTGGGCCGGTGGGCTTGGGATCTGCGAGCTTGGGGCGGGCGCGGCCGAGACCGCGCCGTCCGCGCCCATCACGTTGGCGATCAGGGCGTCCAACGCCTTGGGCGCGGGGCGCACCGGACCGGTGAAGGGCGGCGTCTCGGTCTCGCGCGCCTCGTATTCCGGAGCGAAATAGGCGGTCAGCAGGCCCTCGCCCGCGATCCGCTCGGGCCGGAAGCCCGCCTCCAGGAACGCCCGCGCCGAGGCCTCGTCTGCTCGGCGGATCCGTGCGCAGCCGGGCGCAGTCGCGCGCCAGGGCGGGGTCCTTGGAGACGCGGCAGGCGGCGCGGATCGCCTCCAGGGCGGCGAGGTGGTCCTCATCCGCCCAGCCGGGCAGCTCCGACCAGCTCAGGAAGGCGTGCGGGACGGGGGGCCTGGGCGTCGGAGGGCCGCGTCTTGGTGCGGACGGGCGAGCGGGCGTGCGCCCGGTCGGGGCAAGGGGCAGGGGCTTGGTCGCGCAGGCGGCCAGGCCCGCGCCGAGCGCGGCGATCAGCCCCAGGCGCCTGAGCATCGCACGCTGCGGACCCCCCACGCGCGCCATCAGGCCTCTGCGGCGTCCACTCGGGTCAAGGTCCAGTTGGGGTCGGCGTTGGAGAGGTCGCGCGCGAAGGTCCACACCTCGGCGGTGCGCCGGTCGCTCTCGCTTTCACCGTCCGCGCTCTTCACCCGGCTGGTGAATTCGGCGAGGAAGCGGACCTTCACCGTCGCGGCGCTGTCCTTGACCTCGGCGCTGTCCACGTCCGCGCGAGGCGGGTGCTCGAAGGTGACGGACTCGGTGCGCCCCTCCGCCTCGCGCGCGGCCATGGCCTGTTCGAAGCCGGTCATCACCGCCGGCGAGATCAGGCCCCTCAGGGCGTCCCGGTCGCCCTTGGCGAAGGCGCAGACGATGGTCTCATAAGCGACCCGCGCACCCTTCAAGAAGGCCTCCGGGTCGAAGGCCGGATCCTTGGCCTTCACCGCCGCGAGGCCCGTGAGCTCCACCGCCGCGGCCGCCGCCTCGCCCTGGATCTGGGGCGCGCCGGGCTGGGCCGGAGGCGGTCACGGGGGCGGCCGTCTCGTCCGGCTGACGGCCGATCCTGCGGCCCATCACCGCATAGAGATTGAACAGCACCACAGCCGCCAACGCGCCGAAGATCAGAAGGACGAATAACTGCACGGTGCTCATTGTGATGTCCGGACCCAAGACGGCAATATAGGGCCCAGCCCCCTCCGGGCGCCAGCACCGCCGTTGCGCGCGCGCGCCGCCTCGTGTTAGCAGCGCGGCTTCCCGGGGCCGCGCGCTAGACGTCCGAAGGCCCGAATGGGCGCGGAGCCGCATCCCGATGAGCAACACAGACCAAGGCGCAACGCCGCCGACCTCCAACGGCAGCGCGGAACTCCCCGCCGCCCCCCTCAGGCATGCGCGTGCTGGCGCAGTTCATCCGCGACCTGTCGTTCGAGAACCCCAAGGCGCCGGATTCCCTGAGCAGCGACCGAGCAGCCCGCAGATGGATGTCGGGGTGGAGATGAACGCCCGCGGCCGGCCCGACGGCCTGTTCGAGGTGGATCTGAAGCTGACCGCCTCGGCCCCGCGGGACGGACGCGCCGGTGTTCCACGGCGAGCTGGTCTATGGCGGCCTGTTCCAGCTGGCGGGGATTCCCGAGGCGGAGCTGGAGCCCTGGCTGATGATCGAGTGCCCGCGCTTCCTGTTCCCGTTCGCGCGGCACATCATGTCGGATATGTCGGCCGCAGGGCGGTTTCCCGCCGTTCCAGCTCGACCCGATCGATTTCGCGGCCATCTATGTGGCTCAGCGCGCCCAGATCGAACACGGCCCAAGGCCGGCCAGCGCGGGCCTCAGCCTTCGCCGACGCCGTAGAGCCGCCAGACGCCTTGTCCTTCAGCGCTCGTGCGCACAAGGTCGTCATGCGCCGCCCGTTCGGCGTCGGTCGGACCGGGGCGCGAGCGGCCGGGGCCGCGGGCCATAGGCCGTGCGCGCCGCCGCGGCCGGCCGCGGCGGCTTCGGCCTTCGGGGCGAGATCCAGGCCCCGCTCGCGCCCGCCGCGCAGCTCCAGATAGACCTGGGCCAGCAGGCGGCAGTCGATCAGGGCGCCGTGCTTTTCGCGCTCGGCCAGGGAGATCTTGAAGCGCCTGCACAGCGCGTCCAGCGAATTGTACATGCCCGGAAAACGCTTCTTGGCCATCACCAGGGTGTCGATCCAGCGCGGCTCCTCCAGAGCGTCGCGGTGGGCACGCGCTCCAGCTCGAAATTGATGAAGCCGCGGTCGAAGGGCGCGTTGTGGGCGATCAGCGCGGCGTCGGCGACGAAATCCAGGAACGCGTCGACAGACCTCTGGGCTCGGCGAAGGTCGGCTTGCCGTCAGCGAAGCCGGCGCAATGCCGTGCACCTCCTCGGCGCCGGCCTCGATGTCGCGTTCGGGGTGGATTAGCGGTGGAAGGTGCGCCCGGTGGGGATGAAGTCCTCCAGCTCGACGCAGGCCAGTTCGATCAGCCGGTGGCCGGATCTTCGGATCGAGGCCGGTGGTCTCGGTGTCGAGAATGATCTCGCGGGCCATTCAACGCGGTTTGCGGGGTTGCAACGCGGCGCGCTTCAGGAGTCCCGCTGAGGCCGCCAGCAGATCGGCGAGTCAGACCTCGTTCACCTGGGCCCGCGCCGCGTTCCAGACCCTGGCCGGTGTCGATCACGAAGTCGGCGCGGCGGCGTTTTTCGGCGTCGGGGATCTGGCGCGCCAGGATGGCGTCCAGCCTGTCCTCGCTCATGCCCGGACGTTCCAGCACCCGTGCGCGTTGGACCTGCGGCGGGGCCGAGACCACCACCACCGCGTCGACTTCTGTTCGCCGCCGGTTTCGAACAGCAGCGGCATGTCGACCAGCACCAGCGACTTTGCGCCCGCGCCTTGCGGCCTGCGTCAGAAAAACGCCGCGCGGTCCTCGCCCACCAGGGGATGGACGATGCGCCTCCAGCCGCGTGCAGGGCTCGCGGATCGCCCAGCACCCGCTCGCCAGCGCGGTCGCGATCGACCGCGGCCGTCCTTCTCCGTCCCGGAAAGGCCGCCTCGATCAGCGGCACAGCCGCCGCCGCCGCATGGCGTAGAGGGCGTGAACCGTCGGCGTCGGCGTCATGCACCGGCACGCCCTCCGTCGGCGAACATGGCCGCGGTGGTGGACTTGCCCATGCCGATCGAGCCGGTCAGGCCGAGCACGATCATCGCGCGCGCGGCGTCCAGATCGGCCAGGGCGCTCACAGGGCGCGCACGTCGACCTCCGGCGGCGGCGGGCGGCCGAAGAAGGCCTCGAAGGAGGGGACGGCCTGGCCGATCAGCATGGCCAGCCCATCGACGGTGGGCAGGCCTCGCGCTCTGCGGCCGCGGCAACAGCGGCGTCTTCAGCGGCCGATAGACCATGTCCATCACCACCGGCGGCTCGGTGCGCGCGGCAAGATCGAAGTTGCGGTCGGCTGGCCGCCAAGGCCGAAGCTGGTGGCGTTGATCAGCAGCGTCCGCATCGTCCAGAGCGGCGCCGCATCGTCCAGCCGTGGGCGACTCGACGCGCGGACTCGAGCATCAGCTCCACCGCCTGCGGCTCGGCTCTGCCAGCGTGCGGTTGACGACGCTCGATGCGCGCCGCGCCGGCCGGCACAGCGCCGCGGCCGCGCCCCGGGCCGCGCCGCCCGCGCCGAGCAGCACCACCCGCGCGCCGAGTCAGATCGAATCCGGCGCCTCGCGCTTCAAGGCGCAACAGCAGGCCCTCGCCGTCGGTGTTGTCGGCTCGAATTGTTCCGTCCGGCTGCGAACAGCAGGAAGTTGGCGGCGCCGCAGGTCGTCGGCGCTCGGTCGGCGTCGTCGGCGCAGGCCAGAGCCTGTTCCTTGAACGGCAAGGTGACATTCAGGCCCACGACGACGCCGCCGCTCAGAGCCTTCGACAAGCCGCTTGAAGCCGTCGCCGGCAGGCGTGAAGGCCGATAGATCGCATCTATGCCCCGCCGCCTCGATCCAGGCGTTGTGGATCAGCGGGCTCAGGGAATGACGCACCGGCGCGCCGACCACGCCGGCGATGCGGGGTCTGGGCGGTGATCTGGCGGCTCATATCGGCAGGGCTCCGTGCCGGCGCAGCAGGTCGAGCAGGCCCAGCAGCGGCAGGCCGAGGATGGCGAAATAGTCGCCGTCGATCCGCGTGAACAGCTGCGCGCCCTCGCCTTCCAGCTGGTAGCAGCCGACCGAGCCGAGCGCTGCGCCGCCGTGGCGTTCAAGGTAGCCTTCAAGAAAGGCGTCGGAGAAGGCCGCATGGTCAGGGTGGCGGTGGCGATTTCGCGCCAGATCGGCTGGCCTGTCCGCGCGCCACCACCACGGCCGAATGCAGGCTGTGGCTGCGGCCGCGCAGGGCCATGCAGCCGGGCGCGGGCCTCGTCCAGGCTTTCGGCCTTGTCGATGCAGCCGGCCTTCTAGGTCCAGCGTCTGGTCCGCGCCGATCACCAGGCCCTCGGCTTCGCGAGGACGAGCGCCACGGCCTTCAGCTCGGCCAGGGCGTCGGCGACCTCGCGCGGGCTGGCGCCCTCGCCCAGCAGGGTCAGCCTTGGCCGTCGCCTCGTCGACGCCCGGCGCCAGGGTCTCGGAACGCACACCCCGGCGCTGGTCAGCAGCGGCGGCGCGCGCCGCGCTGGTGGAGGCGAGCACCACCGGGGGGCGCGGCGGTCATGCGAGCACCTCGCCACCTGGCCCTGGCGGGCGCTGAGCAGATTGATGACCGCCGCGGCCGTCTCCTCCACCGAGCGGCGGGTGACGTCGATCACCGGCCAGTCATCCGCTCGAACAGACGCCGTGCGCGCGACGATCTCCTCGCGCACCGCCTCGTCGTCCACATAGGCGCTGTCGCGGTCCTCGTTCAGGCTGAGCAGGCGGTTGCGGCGGATCTGCACCAGGCGATCCGGCGAGACGGTGAGGCCCACCACCAGCGGCGTGTCAGGCTGTAGAGGGATTGCGGCGGCTCCTGCGCCCGGCGCGAGGGGCACATTGGCCGCCCTCACGCCGCGGTGGGCCAGGTAGATGGAGGTCGGGGTCTTGGAGGTGCGGCTGACGCCCACCAGCACGACATCGGCGCCGTCCAGGTCGTTCGCTGCCTGGCCGTCGTCGTGGGCCATGGCGTAGTTCAGGGCGTCGATGCGGTCGAAATAGTCGTAGTCCATGGCGTGCTGGGCGCCGACCCGCGAGGACAGGGCCGCGCCAAGGTAGCGGCCCAGGGCCGAGACCAGCGGATCGAGCGCGGCGATGCAGCTCATGTCCAGATCGCGGCAGCCTTGTCTCCAGCGCCGCGCGCAGCTCCGGATCCACGATGGTGTGCACCACCACCCCGGGGCGCCTTCGATCTCGGCCAGCACCCGATCAAGCTGCCGGCGCGAACGCACCAGGGCGTAGATGTGCTCGATCGGCAGAACGTCGTCGAACCGGGCGCACACGGCCCGGGCCATGGCGTTCAGGGTCTCGCCGGTGGAGTCCGAAACCAGATGGACGTGGAAGTAGGTCGCGAGGCGAGGCGGTCATAGCTCTGTCCGGCATCGACCTCGGGTGGCGACGTGGCGCCGAGGTCAGGGGAAGAAACCTGGGCTTTCGGACTCTTGCCAAGGGCCCATGGGGAAAAACCGTCCGTGGCGGGCCGCGATCCGTCCCGGATTTGACGCATGTGTAGTGGTTTTGCGTCGTCGTCCGGGGAGAAGACTCAGTCGATCGGCCGTCCCCGACTGTCGTCCCCGGCCGCAGTCCACAGGTTTCGATTAACCTTTTCAGCCGGTCCCGCTTGTCCACACAATCCACAGGCCTGTCGCCTGGATGTGGCGTTTTGTGCGATTTCCACGCGCCGACGAGGCCGGACGCCCGGTGGTGGCCTGGGGTTATCCCCGGTTTGACCGGGTCACTACTGCCTCCTACCAACCTTTAATTCTAGATTTCTTAGAAGGTAGAAAGGACGCTGGCTGCACGCTTGAGGGCCTCGAGGCCGAGCGGACTTTAAGGAACGCTATGACAGACCTCAGCCGGCCCTTGCTTCTCGCGCCCTCGCCAGGGAGCGCCTTGATCGGCCGCCGGTGTGGTTCATGCGCCAGGCGGGGCGATACCTTGCCGGAATACCGGGCGCTGCGGGCAGAAGGCGCCGGACTTCATCGCCTTCTGCCTGAACCCGCAGATGGCGGCCGAAGCGACCTTGCAGCCCATGCGCCGGTTCGCGTTGACGCGGCCATCGTGTTCGCCGACATCCTGCTGTTGCCCACGGCGCTGGGCCAGGACGTCTGGTTTGAGGCCGGCGAGGGGCCAAGGTCGGCGCCCTTGCCGCCAATCGAGACGCTGGCGCGCGGAGGTTGAGGCATCGACCAGGGCGGCTGGCGGCGGTCGGCGGAGACCCTGAAGCTCGTGCGCGCGGCGCTGGAGCCGGAGCGGGCGCTGATCGGTTTCGCCGGCGCGCCGTGGACGGTGGCGACCTACATGATCGAGGGCCGCGGCAGTCGCGACCGCGCCAAGGCGCGCGCACCTTCGCCTATCAGAAGACCGACCGAGCTGGACGCGCTGATCGAGTGCTGGTGGAGGCCACGGTCCAATATCTGGCCATGCAGGCGAGCGGCGGCGCCCAGGCGCTGAAGATGTTCGAAACCTGGGCCGAGAACCTGCCCGAGGACGTGTTCGAGCGGCTGGTGGTCGGTCCGCACCGGCGCATCGTACGACGGCTGCGTGCAGCTGGGCGTAACGACGCCGGTGATCGGCTTTCCGAGAGGCGCTGCGGCGTCTGGTGGCAGGTCTATGCCGACGCGCGCCGGGGTGGATTGCGTGGCGCTGGATGTTCAGGCCGCCAGCGCTGGGGCCGGACGCATGCAGAAGACCGCGCCGATCCAGGGCGCGCTCGATCCGCTGCTGCTGCGCGCGGGCGGACCGGCTTGGACCGGCGGGTCGACGCGCTGCTCGAGGCATGGGGCGGTGGGCCGTACATCTTCAACCTTGGCCACGGCATGCTGCCGGATACGCCGGTGGCGCAGTGGCGCGGCTGGTCGAGCGGGTGACCAGCTGGACGGGCGGCTGAGTGGCCGACGCAAGCGCCGCGTCGCGGTGGTGCTGTTCAACCTCGGCGGTCCGGACGGGCCGGCGGCGGTGCGGCCGTTTCTGTTCAACCTGTTCAACGATCCGGCGATCATCGGCCTGCCCGCGCCTTGCGTCGATCCGCTGGCGGGCTGATCTCGACCCTGCGGGCGACATCGGCGCGGGCCAACTACGCGATCATGGGCGGCGGCTCGCCCTTGCTGCCGGAAACCGGGCCCAGGCGGCGGCGCTGGAGGCGGCGCTGGCGGCGCAGACGGCCGGCATGAGGCGAAGGTGTTCGTCGCCATGCGCTATTGGCGCCCGTTCGTCGAGGAGACGGCGCGCGAGGTGGCGGCCTTGGCGCCGGACGAGGTCGTGCTGCTGCCGCTCTATCCGCAGTTCTCCACCACCACGACGGCGTCGTCGCTGAAGGCCTGGCGGGAGGCCTACGAGGGTCCGGGCGAGGTCCGCGCGGTGTGCTGCTATCCGGCCGAGGCGGGGCTGGTGAAGCCATGCCCGGCGGATCGAGAGCGGCTGGGCGCAGGCGGGCAACCGGAGGGGCTGCGCCTGTTGTTCTCGGCCCACGGCCTGCCGCAGAAGGTGCGTCGACGGCGGCGATCCCTATCAGCCTGGCAGGTGGAAGGACCTGCGCGCGGTGGTCGGAGCGGCTGGGCCGGGCTGGGACGACTGGACCGCTGTGCTACCAGAGCCGGGTCGGGCCGATGGAGTGGCTGGGCCCACGACCGGCGAGGCAATCGCGGACGCCGGGCGGGGGTCGCAAGGGGGTGCTGGTGACGCCCGATCGCCTTCGTGTCCGAGCACATCGAGACCCTGGTCGAGCTGGACCAGGAATACGCTGAGCTGGCGAAGGCCGCAGGGTGTCCGGTCTATCTGCGCGCGGCGGCGCTGGGTTGCGAGCCGGCGTTTATCGAGCGGCCTGGCGAAGACGGCGCTGGGCGCGCTCAAGCGTGGCGGAGCGGCGCCGCAGGGCGAGGCTTGCACGGGCGGGCTGGAGCCAATGCCCGCTGCGCAGGGAGACGGCATGAGGGATGCGGCGTGACCTATAACCTGTTGCGCGGACTGCACATCCTGGCGGTGATCGCCTGGATGGCGGGGCTGCTCTATCTGCCGCGGCTGTTCGCCTATCACACCCGCGCCGAGCGGGGGTCGGAGATGGACGAGACCTTCCAGACCATGGAGCGCAAGCTCTATCGGATCATCATGAACCCGGCGATGATCGCGGCCTGGCTGTTCGGGCTCGACGCTGATCTGGGTGGACGGCAAGGCGCGCGGCTGGGGCTTTCTGCTGCAGCCGTGGATGGTGGCGAAGCTGACCGGCGTGGTGTTTCTGCTCTGGTGGCACCACTTCCTCGGACGGGCGCGCAAGGCCATCGCGGCGGGGACGCAGCACCCGATCCGAGAAGTTCTGGCGGATGACCAACGAGCTGCCGTTCCTGGCGGCCATCGTCATGGTGCTGGCCGTCACCACCGAGTTCGGGAGCTAGGCGGCGGCGCCTTGCGGGGGTCGGCGCGGGCGCCCACATTCGGCTGAGGCGGGGCGAGACGCTTGACCTGGCGGCGCTTGTGGTTCCCGTCGCCTGACGCAGGTTCCTGCGTTCCCGCCTTTCACGGAGGCGCGAAGACGCCCCAGCGTCCGCCTCCGCCCCTCACGGTCCATCGACGCCTCCGGCAGCACACCCGGAGTCCGTCACGAGCCCAGGCTCAAGGTTTATCCAATGCCAGACGAAACCCCCATTCCGTCCGCCGACCGACACCGCGGCTCTTGAAGCCAGCGAGGCCGCGAGCCTCGCCGAAGCGGATGACGGCGCCGATGCGGACGGCGAGGACGAGGGTCCCTCCCCGGTCGAGACGCTGGGCCTGCAGCGCATGTCGCTTCAGGAGCTGAAGGACAAGTCCCCCACCGACCTGCTGGCCTTCGCCGAGGCGCTCGAGATCGAGAACGCCAACGCCATGCGCAAGCAGGACATGATGTTCGCCATCCTGAAGACCCTCGCGGAGGGCGGGGTGGAGATCTCGGGCGGCGGTACGCTGGAGGTGCTGCAGGACGGTTTCGGCTTCCTGCGTTCGCCCGAGGCCAACTATCTGCCGGGTCCGGACGACATCTATGTCTCCCCCTCGCAGATCCGCCGCTTCGGTCTGCGCACCGGCGACACGGTGGAGGGCGGCGTGCGCGGTCCGCGCGAGGGCGAGCGCTATTTCGCCCTGGTCACCGTCTCCCAGGTGAACTTCGAGGACCCCGAGGCGGTGCGCCACAAGGTCCACTTCGACAATCTGACGCCGCTTTATCCGGAAGAGCGGCTGAACATGGAGATCGACGATCCGACCCTGAAGGACCGTTCGGGCCGGGTGATCGACATCGTCTCTCCGCTGGGCAAGGGCCAGCGCTGCCTGATCGTCGCCCCGCCGCGGGTCGGCAAGACGATCATGATGCAGAACATCGCCAAGGCGATCGCGGCCAATCACCCCGAATGCTACCTGATCGTGCTGCTGGTCGACGAACGGCCCGAAGAAGTCACCGACATGCAGCGCACGGTGAAGGGCGAGGTGATCTCCTCCACCTTCGACGAGCCGGCCACGCGCCACGTGCAGGTGGCCGAAATGGTGATCGAAAAGGCCAAGCGCCTGGTCGAGCACAAGCGCGACGTGGTGATCCTGCTGGACAACATCACGCGCCTGGGCCGCGCCTACAACACCGTGGTGCCGTCCTCGGGCAAGGTGCTGACCGGCGGCGTGGACGCCAATGCCCTGCAGCGCCCCAAGCGCTTCTTCGGCGCGGCGCGGAACATCGAGGAAGGCGGCTCGCTGACCATCATCTCCACCTCGCTGATCGACACCGGCAGCCGGATGGACGAGGTGATCTTCGAAGAGTTCAAGGGCACCGGTAACTCGGAAATCGTTCTGGACCGCAAGGTCGCGGACAAGCGCATCTATCCGGCCATCGACATCCTGAAGTCCGGCACCCGCAAGGACGAGCTGATCACGCCCAAGGATCAGCTGCAGAAGACCCACGTCCTGCGCCGCATCCTGGCCCCCATGGGCGCCCAGGACGCCATCGAGTTCTTGCTCGAGAAGCTGCGTCAGACCAAGAACAACGCCGAGTTCTTCCAGTCGATGAACACCTGATCCGGGGTGCTGTCCCCGATCGCCAGGGGAGGGTCCGCCGATGATCAAGATCTATCACGTTCCGAATTCGCGCTCGCTGCGCGTGGTCTGGCTCATGGAGGAGCTGGGCGAGGCCTATGAGGTGGAGCGCGTGGCGTTTCCGCCTGACGCCGCCTTTCGCGCCGTCAACCCCACGGGGTCGATCCCGGCCATCGTGGACGGCGACATCGTCATGGGCGAGTCGCTCGCCATCCTGCAATACCTGACCGGGCGACGGTTGCAGCAGTCGATGGAGATGAAGATCACCGTGGGGCCGAACCCCGATCCGGCGGCCTATGCCGAGCACCTGCAGTTCCTGCACCTGGGCGAGGCGTCGCTGATGATGCCGTTGGACGATTCTGTACAGAACCCACCGCATGGCGCCGGAGGGCGAGAAGCCTCGAAGTTCACGACCGAGCTTGCGAGTAGATGTTCGAACGGCCGCCTGGGCGTGATCGAGACCGATTGGCGGACGGGCGGACCTAGTTGACCGGCGAGGCCTTCACGATCGCGGACATCTCGGTGGGCTATGCCTTGGGCTTTGCCGATGCGTTGGATGGCTCGCCCGGCTGTTCACGCTCGCAGGTGTCGGCCTATCTGGATCGCGGCTGCGCGCCCGGCCGGCCTATCAGCGCGCCCTGGCGGAATCAGTGAGCCCGCGTCAACCGCTATCTTGTGCTCGGCGGCGGGCGTGGATCAGCCCGATCGAACGCTCAATCAATATGATCAATATGTATCAATATAAGACCCTCAGGCCGAGGTGATGTCTTGAAGAACGCCGCGGTGCGTTCGTTGGCCAGGGCCGCGTCGGCGGCGTCGAAGTTGGCGCCGCCGGGCCGGGCGAAGGCGTGATCGCGGCCCGGATAGCTGTGCAGGGTGACGCAGGGGTGGTCCTTCAGCCCGGCGATGATCCGCGCCTGGGCTTCCGGAGGCACGAAGCCGTCTTCCTCGGCGATGTGCAGCATCAACGGGATGATGCAGGCGCTCGGCCTCGGCCAGATAGGTCTCGATGCCGACGCCGTAATAGCCCACCGAGGCGTCGCACTCGGTGCGGGTGGCGGTGAGGTAGGCCAGCCGTCCGCCCAGGCAGTAGCCGACGCAGCCGACCTTGCCGTCGCAGGCCGAGTAGGCGCGCAGACCGTCGATGACGCCGCGAATATCCTCCACGCCCTGGTCCACGTCGAAGCGGCCCATGAGGTCCAAGGCCTTGTCCCACTCCGCCTGGGACTGGTCGGTGATGTCCACACCGGGCTCCAGCCGCCAGAACAGGTCGGGGCAGACGGCCAGATAGCCGAGGCGCGCCAGGTGGTCGCATACCTCGCGCATGGTCGCGTTGACGCCGAAAATCTCCTGGATCACCACCACGGCGGGGGCCTGGGCCGCCGCCGGCCTCGCCACATAGGCGGAGAACGACCCGTCTGGGGTGGTGAACGCCATGGATTCGCTCATCGGATCGCTTCCCTCCACGTGTTCCAAGGCGTTACTAGCCACGGGCGGGACCAAAAGGCAAAGCGCCGAGGGCGAGGCTGACATGAAGGTGAAGATCGAGATCGACTGCACCCCTCAGGAGGCGAGGACCTTCCTCGGCCAGCCGGACGTGGAGGCGCTGAACGACTGGATGGTCGAGCAGATGAAGGCGCGCATGGCCGAGGGGATGGAGCGGATGCGTCCCGAGGAGCTGATGAAGGACTGGATGGCCTTCGGCGGCCAGGCGGCGGACCAGTTCCGCAAGTTCATGGGCGCGGCGGCCGCGTCTGCACAGCCGCCCAAGAAATGACCGGCGGCGTCAGAGTGGGCGAAGGATGATCCGGCGGCGATGAAGGACACCATATTCGCCCTGGCCACCGCGCCTGGCCGGGCGGCGGTGGCGGTGGTGCGCCTGTCCGGACCCAAGGCCGGCGAGGCGTTGGCGGCCCTGGCCGGGCGGAACGCCTCCGTCGCGCGAGGCCAGGCTGCGCCGGCTGACGGCGCCGGACGGGACGACGATCGACCGGGCGCTGGTGCTGTGGCTGCCCGGCCCGGCCAGCTACACCGGCGAAGACAGCGCCGAGCTGCACCTGCACGGCGGCCAGGCGGTGGTGGAGGCGGCGCTCGCCGCCCTGGCCGCTCTCGGCTTGCGCGCCGGCGGAGCCCGGCGAGTTCACCCGCCGCGCCTTCGAAAACGGTCGGCTGGACCTGGCCCAGGCCGAGGCGGTGGCCGACCTGGTGGACGCCGAGACCGAGGCCCAGCGCCGCCAGGCCTTGGAGCAGCTCGGCGGCGCGCTCGGCCGCAGGCACGAGGCCTGGCGCGCGGAGCTGATGGAGGCCCTCGGCGTGCTGGAGGCCGCAATCGACTTTCCTGACGAGGACCTGCCGGCGGACGTGGCCTCGCGCGCCCGCCCGCCGCTGGAGCGTCTGGCGACGGCGTTGGACGGCGGCGCTGGCGGACGCGGTCCGGGGCGAGCGGGTGCGCGACGGGTTTGCGCATCGCCCTGATCGGCGCGCCGAACGCCGGCAAGAGCCGCCTGTTCAACGCCTTGCTCGGCCGCGACGCCGCGATCGTGACCGCCACGCCGGGACCACGCGCGACGTGATCGAGGCGCCGCTTGTGCTCGGCGGCTTCAAGGTGCGTGCTGGCGGACATGGCCGGTCTGCGCGACGCGTCGGCGTCCATCGAGGCCGAGGGCGTGCGCCGCGCCCGGGCCTGGGCGGACGGCGCGGACCTGCGGCTGTGGGTGGTGGACGCGGTCGGGCCGGTCGGGCGCCTGGCGCGAGGCGGCCGATCTGGCGCGGGCCGGGCGACATCCTGGTGCTGAACAAGGCCGATCGGCCGCGCGGGCAACGACCGGGACGCGGCCGTGGACGCGCCGTCGCCCTGGGTCTGGAGGCGCTGGAGGTCTCGGCCCTGACGGGCGACGGGGTTGAGCAGCCTCTCGCGAGCCTCGCCGCGCGGGCGGCGGTAGGCGCGCCTAGGGCAGCGAGTTCCCCGCCGCCACCAACGCGCCGCCATCGCGCCCTGCTGGCGGAGGCGCGGGATCACGTCGGCCGCGCGCTCGCGGTGCTGGACGACGGCGCCGAACTGGCGGCGGAGGACGTGCGGCTGGCGGCCCGGGCGCTGGCGCGGGTCACGGGCCGGATCGACCCGGAGGACGTGCTGGGCCGGATCTTCGCGAGCTTCTGCATCGGCAAGTGACCGGCACGGACGGCCGCGGTTAGGGAATGTTTCACGTGAAACATTGGTGCGGCCGTCGCCGTGAATTCGCCGCGCCGATGCGCTATAGCCCCGCGCCATGAGCTCCTGGGACGTCATCGTCATCGGCGGCGGGCACGCCGGCTGCGAAGCCGCGCGCGGCGGCCGCGCGTTTCGGCGCGCGCACCCTGCTGCTCACCCACAAGGTCGACGACCATCGGCGAGATGTCCTGCAACCCGGCCATCGGCGGCCTCGGCAAGGGCCATCTGGTGCGCGAGATCGACGCCCTCGACGGCCTGATGGGCCGGCATGGCCGACGCGCGCGGGCATTCAGTTCCGTCTGCTCAACCGCTCCAAGGGCCCGGCGGTGCGCGGCCCGCGCGCACAGATCGACCGCAGGCTCTATCGCGCAGGCGATGCAGGCCGAGCCCTGGCCGAACAGCCGAATCTCGACGATCGTCGCCGACGGCGGTGGAGGATCTGCTGGTCGAGGACGGCCAGCGTCGCCGGGCGCTGTCGGCGCCGCGGGCGCAGATCTACCGCGCCGGCGCGGTGGTGCTGACCACCGGCACCTTCCTGAAGGGCGTGATCCATCGCGGCGAAGAACGGATCCCCGCGGGCCGGGTCGGCGAAGCGCCGGCCATCGGCCTCGCCGACCGGCTCTATGGCCTGGGCCTGGCCATGGGCCGGCTGAAGACCGGCACGCCCGCCACGGCTGGATGGCGTCACCATCGCCTGGGAGCGGCTGGAAATGCAGCCGGGCGACGCGGATCCCGTCCCCTTCTCCTTCCTGACCGAGCGGATCACCACGCCGCAGGTCGCCTGCGGCGTCACCTACACCACCGAAGCGACCCACCGGATCATCGCCGAACGGCTGTCGGAATCGGCGGTCTATGGCGGCGCGCGACTCGGGCCGCGGGCCGCGCTATTGCCCCTCCATCGAGGACAAGGTGGTGCGCTTCGCCGACCGGACCAGCCACCAGATCTTCCTGGAGCCGGAGGGCCTGGACGACGACACCGTCTATCCCAACGGCGTGTCGACCTCGGTGTCCGAAGCCGACCCAGGACGCCTTCCTGCGCACCATCCCGGGCCTGGAGGCGGCGCGGGTGCGCCGCTACGGCTACGCCATCGAATACGACTACGTCGATCCGCGCGAGCTCTATCCGACGCTGGAGACCAAGCGCTGCCGGGCCTCTATCTCGCCGGCCAGATCAACGGCACCACCGGCTACGAGGAGGCCGGCCGCCCAGGGCCTGGTCGCCGGGCTCAACGCGGCGCGCGCGGCGTCGGGCGCCGAACGGCGCGGTGTTCGGCCGCGACGAGGCCTATATCGGCGTGATGATCGACGACCTGGTGACCCGCGGCGTGACCGAGCCCTATCGCATGTTCACCAGCCGGGCGGAGTTCCGCCTCAGCCTGCGCGCCGACAACGCCGATCAGCGCCTGACGCGCCCGGGGCGTGGCGCTCGGCTGCGTCGGCGCCGGAGCGCGCCGCGGTGCTTTCGCGTGAAAGGCTCGGCGCTCGACGACGGCCCGCCAGGCAGGCCGCGGCCTGGCCCTGACGCCCGGCGCAGGCGCGGCCGCGCGGGCTTGCGGGTCAACCGCCGACGGCCAACGGCGCGACCTGATTGCAGCTTCTGGCCTATCCGGACATCGGCTTCGACGATCTGGCCGCGCGTTTGGCCCGCAGATCTCGCGCCTGGCCGGCCGCCGTGCGCGAGCAGATCGAGATCGACGCCGCCTACGCCGGTTATCTCGACCGCCAGGCCGCCGACGTGGCCGCCTTCCGCCGCGACGAAGGTCTGCAGCCTGCCCGCCGACCTCGACTATGGCGCGGTCGGCGGCCTTTCCAACGAGGCGCGCGAGAAGCTCGCCGCCGCGCGGCCCCTGACCCTTGGCCAGGCCGGCCGCATCGAGGGCGTCACGCCCGGCGCGCTGACCGCCCTGCTGGCCCAGTGTCGGCGCGCGGCGAAGGCCGCATGAGCGCCTGTCCGGCCACCGAACTCGCGCTCCGGCCGCGACGAGCTCCCGCCGTCACGGACGCCGCGAGCTTCGCCGGCGTCACGGCGCGACGCGCCGCGCAGATGGCCGATCTGGAGGCGTTCCGGGCACTGCTGAGCGAATGGAACGAGCGGATGAACCTCGTCGGCCCCTCCGCGCTGCGCGGAGTTCTGGGCCCGCCACGCCTATGACAGCGCCCAGCTGCTGGAGCTCGCGCCCGGACGCCCTGACCTGGGCGGACCTGGGCGCCGGGCGCGGGCTTTCCGGGGATCGTGCTGGCGATCCTGCTCAAGGGCCGGCCCGGGCGCGCGGGTGCATCTGGTGGAAAGCCTCGCCAAGCGCTGCCGGTTCCTGCGAGGCGGTGGTCGAGGCGCTGGACCTGCCCGCCGCAGGTGCATAACGCCCGCGCGGAGAGCCTGAAGCTGACGGTGGATATCGTCGCCGCGCGGGCTTGCGCGCCGCTCGACGCGCCTGCTCGAATTCGCCAAGCCCTACCTGGACCGGGGCGCGGTCGGCCTGTTCCTGAAGGGCCGAGGCGTCGAGGCGGAAGTGCGCGAGGCGCTGCATCCTGGACGTTCGAGGCGACCTTGGCCCAGCCGATCCGACCCGTCCGGGCGGATCGTCATCATCCGGAGGGCCGACCTGTCCAGCGCTGAGGCGGGCCTTCGGGTGCTGGCCGTGGCCAACCAGAAGGGCGGGGTCGGCAAGACCACCACCGCGATCAACCTCGGCACGGCCCTGGCGGCCGTCGGCGAGAAGGTGCTGCTCCTCGACCTCGACCCCCAGGGCAACGCCTCCACGGGCCTTGGCGTGCCGCGCCCGAGCGCCGCTCGACCACCTACGACGTGCTCATGGGCGAGAAGACCATCGCGGGAGTCGCCGTGCACACCACCGTGCCGGGGCTCGATCTCGCTGCCGGCCGATCCCGACCTGTCGGGCGTGGAGCTGGAGCTCGGCCGGCGACCGGGCCGGTCGTTCAAGCTGCGCGACGCCCTGGCGGCGCTGCGCGCGGACAGGGGCCGGAGCGCTACACCTATGTGCTGATCGACTGCCCGCCGTCGCTGAACCTGCTGACCGTCAACGCCATGGCCGCGGCCGACGCGGTGCTGGTGCCGCTGCAGTGCGAGTTCTTCGCCCTGGAGGGGCTCACGCCAGCTGATGCGGACGGTCGAGCTGGTGCGCGGCAGCCTGAATCCGCGCCTGGAGATCCAGGGCATCGTGCTGACCATGTACGACCGGCGCAACAGCCTGTCGCGCCAGGTGGCCGAGGACGTGCGCGCCCACTTCGGCGACAAGGTCTACACCGCCATGATCCCCCGCAACGTGCGCGTCTCGGAGGCGCCCTCCTTCGGCAAGCCGGTGCTGATCTACGATCTGAAGTGCGCCGGCAGCCGCGCCTATCTGAAGCTGGCGCGCGAGGTGGTGGGCCGCGAGCGCGCCCGCCAGGGCCTGGCCGCCTAGATGGCCGCGGACGGACGCAGGGGCACTGGGACGCGGGCTGTCGGCGCTGCTCGGCGAGTCCGAGGGCGGCGGCCCGACGGCGGCGCGGGCGCCCGCGAAAACCCCATCGAGCTGGTCAAGCGCAATCCCGACCAGCCGCGCAGCCACTTCGACGAGGCGGAGCTGGAGGAACTGGCCGCCTCCATCCGCGGAAGCGGCGTGCTGCAGCCGATCCTGGTGCGGCCGGCGCCCGAGGCGGCCGGGTTCTTCCAGATCGTCGCGGGCGAGCGGCGCTGGCGCGCGGCCCAGCAGGCGGGCTTGCGGACGATCCCCGCCCTGGTCCGCGACCTCGGACGACCAGGAGACCCTGGAAATCGCCATGATCGAGAACGTCCAGCGCACCGACCTCAATCCGCATGGAGGAGGCGGCGGGCTACAGGACCCTGATGGATCTGGCCGGCCGCACCCAGGAGATCGTCGCCGACGCGGTGGGCAAGAGCCGCAGCCACGTCGCCAACTCATTGCGATTGCTGACACTTTCCCCGGCCTCGCAGACCATGGTGATGGCCCGGGCGCTGTCGGCCGGCCATGCCCGCGCCTGATCGGCGCGCCCCAACGCCGAGGCCCTGGCGCGCCGGATCGTCGAACAGGGGCTGAACGTGCGCGAGGCCGAGGCGCTGGTCCGCCGCGAGGCCAAGGCCGGCCAGGGCCGCGCCGCCTCCGCTCCGCGCGCCAAGGACGCCGACACCCTGGCGCTCGAAGCGCGACCTGTCCGAGGCGCTCGGCCTGACCGTGGAGATCGCCGACAAGGGCGGCGCCGGCGAGATCGCGCATCCGCTACGCCGCCCTGGAGCAGCTGGAAGACGTCTGCCGCCGGCTGATGAAGGTCTAGAGCGGCCCTAGAGTCCCAGCCGCCGCGCGCGGGCCGCGATGGTCAGGGCCAGGCGCTCGGCGATCAGGTCGTCGGGCGAGCCGGCGCGCTTGCAGGCGCGGTCGGCCTCCAGAACTTCAGGCTGGGCGACGTCCAGCGCCTCCAGCGTCCAGGCGCGGGCCTGGCGCAGGAACTCGCGCTCGCTCTTCCAGAAAACGCCCGCGGCCTTGGCCGCTTCCGGCAAGCCCGCGCCGGCGCCGGTGCAGCGATCAGGACCTGGCGCAGGCGGCCAGGTGTGGCCCAGCGGCGCGCACGGCCGCGGGGCCGCTCTGCGCCCTCCGCCCGGGCGCGGCGCAAGGGCGGCCTGGGCCGCGGCCAGCCGGCCGCCGAAGGCGTGGACCGCGGCGTCGGCGAGGGAGGCCTCGGGCTCCACGCCCAGGAAGCCTTCCAGATCGGCCGGCCTGGCCGTGGTCGCCGCTGCCGGGGCCGAGGAACAGGATCAGCCGCTCGATCTCCTGGCGGGCGACGCCGCGTTCGCGCGGCAGGCGCTCGACGAACATCTGCGAGCGCCTCGGTGGTCAGGCACACCTGTTCGGCGGCCAGGGTCTCGCGGGCCATGCGGGCGACGTCGCCGGGCTCGTCCTCGTAGCAGGGGATGGCCACCGCGCCGGCCTTGGCGCCTCTCGGCGGCCTTGCGCAGGGCGGAGTCGCGGCCCAGGGCGCCGGCTTCGATCAGGAACAGCGCGTCGGGGTTGAAGGCGCCCGCCGGCGTGGGCCTTCAGGGCCTCGGCGGCCAGCTTGTCGGGACCCGCCTTGTCGGCCGTCCAGCCGCAGCCGCACCAGCCGCCGCCCGCCCATCATCGACTGGGCCGCAAGCTCGTCTTGCAGCCGGCCCGCCGTCGGCATCCAGTCCTGTCGGTCGAGCATGGCGACATCGAAGGGGTCGTCGGGCCGCTCGACCACTTGGCGGCCAGGGCGTTGGCCCGCTCGCGCACCAGGCCCCGGTCGCGGCCGTAGATCAGCGCCGCGCGCAGGTCCGCCGGCGGGGCGTTCAGGAAGCGCTCGATGTCGGCCGCTTGGAGAGGATCATGCGCCGGAAGCCTAGCGCGCCTCGCCCCGTTTCGCGAAATAGGACGCCAGGGCGATGCGGATGCGCTGGGCGGCCTCGGCGGCGGCGCGTTTCTGGCCGTCCTGCTGGGCGACCAGGCCGGCGTAAGGGTCGTTCATGGCGTTGTAGCTGACGCTCACCGGCTCCTGGCCGGCGGTCAGCGTCTTGCCGCTCTGGAGGTCGATCAGGCTGTAGCTGACCCGACACCGAAAGTTCGTACCAGGTCGCGACCTGTTCGGTCGAAAGTCCCCGGGCGTAGCGGGTCTCGTCCACCGCCAGGGCCAGGCGGTAGCGCGGCGCCTCGGCGCGGCCCGACGCAAGATCGTCCTTCAGGGCTTCGCCGAGCAGATGGCCGGTGCGCCCTTCGGGCATGACCACCTCCACGGCCGCCCAGGCGCGGAGCTCACGCCCGGCGTGGCGTACAGCGGCGTGAAGCCGCAGCCGGACAGGCCGACGAGCGCCAGCGCGCCTGCCGCCACGAGGGCGCCGATCCGGCCGCGATCCGCGCGCCCGCGCCCCACGGTCAGCCGGCCACGATGTTGACGATCCGGTCCTTCACCACGATCACCTTGCTGACCTTGAGCGATTGGCCTCAAGGTAGGCCTTCACCGGCGTCGCTGGCCAAGGCCTGCTCTTCCACCGCGCCCAAAGGCGCGCCCGCGCGCCGCGCGGATCTCGCCGCGCCGCTTGCCGTTGACCTGGATGGGCAGGACCAGCTCGTCGTCCGCGGCCAGGGCCGGATCGAACGGCGGCCAGGGGGCGTCCGCGACCAGGCCCTCGCCCCCGATCCGCGCCCAGCATTCCTCGGCCAGATGCGGCGTGAAGGGGGCGATCAGCCGCGCGAGGGCCGCCAGCGCCTCGTGCACGCGCGGCCAGCAACGCCGGGCTCGCGCCCAGTCGCGGGTAAGCCCTTGAGAATATTCAGGAATTCATAGAGTTTCGCGATGCCGCTGTTGTAGCGGAAGCCGTCGATGCTGTCGGTCAGCGCCTTGATCAGGCGGTGGGTGGCGCGGGTCAGGCCGGCGGCCTTCGGGTCATCCCCGGTAGCGCCGGCAGGTATGGCCGGCGGCTGGCTGTCGAATTCGTTCCACACCCGCTGGACGAAGCGCGCGGCGCCCTCGATGCCGCCGGCGGTCCACTGCACGTCGCGGTCAGGCGGGGAGTCCGACAGCACGAACAGCCGCGCCGCGTCGACGCCATAGCTGTCGAAGATGTCCTCCGGCGCGACGCCGTTCTTCTTGGACTTGGCCATCTTCTCGACGTCGCCGATGACCACGGGCTCGTCGGTCTCGGCGAGCACCGCGCGGCGGGTCGAGCCCTCCACGGTGATCTCCACGGCCGCGGGCTCGACCCAATCGCCGATCTGACGGCGATAGGTCTCGTGGGTGACCATGCCCTGGGTGAACAGGCCGGCGAAGGGCTCGTCCACCGACAACAGGCCGTCGTCCTTCAGCGCGCGGGTGACGAAGCGGGCGTAGAGCAGGTGCAGCACCGCGTGCTCGATCCCGCCGACGTACTGGTCCACCGGCAGCCAGTAGTCCGCCGCCGCCTTGTCGATCGGCGCCTCGGCGTGCGGGATTGGCGAAGCGGGCGAAGTACCAGGAGGAGTCCACGAAGGTGTCGAGCGTGTCGGTCTCGCGCTCGGCCGGCCCGCCGCACGACCGGGCAGGCGACGTGCCGCCAGGTCGGGTGGCGCAGCAGGGCGTTGCCGGGCTTGGAGAAATCCAGGTCGTCGGGCAGGGCCACCGGCAGCTGGTCCTTGGGAACCGGGACCGGCCCGCACTTGGCGCAATGGATCACCGGGATCGGGACAGCCCCAGCCGCGCTGGCGCGCCACGCCCCAGTCGCGCAGGCGATAGACGGTGGCGCCCTCGCCGCGCCCGGCGGCCTCGATGCGGGCGATGGCCGCGGCCTTGGCGGCCTCCACGTCCATCCCGTCCATGAAGCCGGAATTGTAGATCTGGCCGGGGCCCACATAGGCCTCCTCGGCGATGGCGAACACGGCCGGATCGGCGCCGGACGGCAGCACCACCGGCGTGACCGGCAGGCCATACTTGCGCGCGAAGTCCAGGTCGCGCTGGTCGTGGGCCGGACAGCCGAAGATCGCGCCCGTGCCGTAGTCCATCAGGATGAAATTGGCGATCCAGACCGGCAGGCGCGTCTCCGGATCGAACGGATGGGCGACCTTCAGGCCGGTGCGATAGCCCAGCTTCTCGGCCGTCTCGATGTCGGCCTCCGAGGCGCCGCCCTTGCGGCACTCGGCGACGAAGGCGGCGGCCTTGGGGTCGGCGGCGGCGATCTGCTCGGCCAAGGGGTGGTCGGGCGCGACGCCCAGGAAGCTGGCGCCGAACAGGGTGTCGGGCCGGGTGGTGTAGACCTCAAGCCCGTCCTCGAAGCCTTTCGGCGCGCGCGCCGGAGAACGCGAAGCTCAGGCGCAGGCCCTGGGACTTGCCGATCCAGTTCTGCTGCATCAGCCGGACCTTCTCCGGCCAGCGATCCAGCGTCTTGAGGCCCTCAAGCAGCGCCTCGGCGTAGTCGGTGATGCGCATGAACCACTGGTTCAGCTTGCGCTTCTCCACGATCGCGCCCGAGCGCCAGCCGCGCCCCTCGATCACCTGCTCGTTGGCGAGCACGGTCATGTCGACCGGGTCCCAGTTGACCACGCCTTCCTTGCGGTAGACGAGGCCGCGCGCCCACAGGTCCAGGAACCAGGCCTGCTGCTTGCCGTAGTATTCGGGATCGCAGGTGGCGAATTCGCGGCTCCAGTCGATGGACAGGCCCAGCTGCTTCAGCTCGGCGCGCATCCGGTCGATGTTGGCGTAGGTCCAGCCGCTGGGGGCTGACGCCCTGCTCCATGGCCGCGTTCTCGGCCGGCAGGCCGAAGCCGTCCCAGCCCATGGGGTGCAGGACGTTGAAGCCCTGGGCGCGCTTGAAGCGCGCGATCACGTCGCCGATCGAATAGTTGCGCACATGGCCCATGTGCAGCCGCCCGGAAGGGTAGGGGAACATCTCCAGCGCGTAGTACTTGGGCTTGCCGACGGCTTCCTCTGGCGCGCGCGTTCGGAACGCGTCGGCCGCATCCCAAGCGGCGCGCCATTTGGGCTCGACCTCCTTCGGATTGTAGCGGGCCATGGAGGGAGGGCGTCAGCCCCTGCCGGAGATGTTGGAAAGCCGAAGCTGGCGCGCCCTGGTGAGGATGGCGTTTTCGATGTCGGTCTCGGTCTGGTCGGCGGTCTGCGGCGTCGACCCATTGGCCGGTGGCGTCGCGCACCTGCTTGTAGACCGTGACGTTCAGCCCGTCGGCGCGCAGGCGGGTGTCGAGGATGTAGACCGTGGCCTTGAAGCGTTCGTCCGGCTTTTGCGGGTTGGAATACCAGTCGGTGATGATCACCCCGCCGTAGGGATCGGCCGAGGCCAGGGGCATGAACGCCAGGGTGTCCAGGCTCGCGCGCCACAGATAGCCGTTGACGCCGATATTGGCGGGGTTGGAGGCATTGTCCCGCTTGCCGAGGCGCCGACGACCGGCAAGCTGGGCCCGTGCGAGCACGCTCCCAGCGAACCCGCCGTCAGAACCGCCAATACGGCGATGGAGGCGCTGCGAATCCCGCCCATATGTTCCGCTCCAGACTTAAATTCGGCCCGCGCCGCGCCCCCGGCGAAGGCCCGCTCTATATCATGCGGGCAAAGGCTCCAACTAGTGGATCGCCGCGCCCAGACGGATTTGGCCCATGTTTGTCGCTCGATCCGGCAAATTCAAGGGGTTGCGTCACCGTCCCGCGTTCGCCCGGCGGCATCCTGCGCCGTGGAGCGCCTCGCGAGGCAGGAGTCGCGTGTCTCTTGCGGTAACAGGCGCGCATGGATCATCATCAACGTGGGAATCGGCCGCTCTCGCTTCGCGCGAATGTTGACCGGAGGGGACAGGCGCCCTTTATCAATAGTCCAATGCTTGACTGCGGCCATCTTGCGGTCGTCGTTGACGACACAGTGCGATCGACGCACGGGGCACATGGGGATAGCGAACCGAACGTGAAGACACGCCGGCTCATCATTTCCGCGATTTCAGCGGCCGCGGCCCTCGGGGCGGCGGGCGCTGGCGTGTGCGCGGATGTCGGCCAGTCCACCTTCACCGCCCGGGACGCCTTTGCGCCGGATCTCAATCAATGGGGTCCGCAGGTCGGCGCGGCGCAGCCTGCAGTGGGACGCCAAGAAGGGCCACTGGGGCCTGAAGCTGGACCTCAACCAGGCGGTCGGCCGTCCGCTCAGCTATACGGATCGGGATGTTCAGGCGGGAGCCTACTTCAAGGTGACGCCGTCCTTCAGCGTCGGCGGCGCGGTCAGCATCGGCACGGTGCGCAACGACCAGCAGTCGGTGATCCCGGCGGACAGGCCGCCGCAGGTCCGGCTCGAGACCGCCTTCAAGTTCTGATCAAGGCGCCGATCGCCGCCAGACCCGCCGCGCCCGAGCCCAAGAGCCGAGGCGCGGTTTTCATATTCACGCCCCCCAAGGCATAGACTGGAACCGCCGCCGCCCGCGCCAGGGCGGTGAACCGCGTCGGGCCCAGCGGCCGCCCAGCGGAGGGGCTTGCGCTCTCGAACGCCGGCGACAGCAGGGCTGCGTCCGCTCCCGCCCGCGCGGCGGCGATCAGGGCCGCCCGGCCATGTGCGGCGATGGTGACGATCCAGTCCGGCCGTTGTCGCCGGATCGGCCCGGCGCGATGGGCCAGCCGCTCGGGCAGGTGCACCCCGTCCGCGCCGATAGCGCTGGCCAGGGCCTCGTCCGCTCCCACCAGCAGCACCAGCCCCCGCGCGTCGGCGATGGCGCGCAGGCGTCGGCCCACGGCGAGGGCGTCCGCCGCCCCGAACGCCCGAAAGATCAGCCCGCAGCCGCGCGGCAGACGCTCGGCCACACCTGTCGGATCGGGCGTGCGGTGCGGATCGGTGAGAAAAAGCAGCAGCGGCAGGCGCGCCGGCGACGCCTTGGCCCTTGCGCGCAGACGCCGGGCGGTTCCAAGGAGGGCCTGAACCTCAACGGCCTTCGCGTCCGTCATGCCCGCTCCGAACCCCGATCCCGCCTTTGATCCAGGCGCCGCCCGCGCCGAGATCCTCGCGCGCATCGCCCACGCCGCCCGGGACGCTGGTCGCGATCCGGCCGACGTCACCCTGGTCGCGGTGAGCAAAGAGCAGCCTTGGGACCGGGTGCAAGCGGTTCTTGACGCGGGACAGACCGTGTTCGGCGAGAACCGGGTGCAGGAGGCGGCCGGGCGCTGGTCCGCCCGCCGCGCCGGGTTGGAGCTGCGCCTGATCGGCCCGCTGCAGACCAACAAGGCCAAGGACGCTCTGGACCTGTTCGACGTGATCGAGAGCCTGGATCGCGAAAAGCTCGCCCGCGTGCTGGCCGAGGAGATCGCCCGCCGGGGCGCGGCGCCGCGCCTCTACGTCCAGGTGAACACCGGCGAGGAGCCCCAGAAGGCCGGCGTCGCCCCGCGCGAGGCGGACGCCTTCATCGCCGCCTGCCGCACGACCTACGGCCTCGCCATCGAGGGGCTGATGTGCGTGCCGCCCGCCGACGAGCCGTCCGCGCCGCACTTCGCCCTGCTGGCCAAGATCGCCGCGCGCAACGGGCTCGCCAAGCTCTCCATGGGCATGAGCGCGGACTTCGAGGTCGCCGTGCGCCTGGGCGCGACCTCCGTGCGGGTTGGCTCGGCCCTGTTCGGCGCGCGACCGCCGAAAGGCTAGGCGCGAACCACCTCAAGCGCGTCGCCCGGCGAGGCCAGGGCCAGCACCGCTTCCAGGTCCGCCCGGGCCAGGGCGACGCAGCCTTGCGTGGGCGGATAGCCGGGCCGCGCGAGATGCAGGAAGATCGCGGAACCCGCGCCCGCGATGGGCGGATCGTCGTTGTGGCCCAGCACCACTACCAGGTCGTAGATCCCGTCCTCCCGCCACATCCGCTCGGCGCTGGCGGGGTAGGGCAGCTTGACGGGCCGGTTGTAGGCGCTGTCGGCGGGATCGTCGCACCAGCCGTCGTCCGGGGCGATGGGCTCCATGGCCAGCGCGGTTCGAGGCGACGAGCCCCGGTCTGGCCGGAACAGCACCCGCCGCAGCGGCCAGACGCCCAACGGCGTCGCCCCGTCGCCCTCGCGCTTTTTCGCCGCCTCCACGACGCCGGCCGGCCCCAGGGCGCAGCGCACCGTCCGCTCGCCGATCTGAAAGCGTCCGTCCGAGCCGGCGCGGAAGATCATGCCCGTCCTCCGATCTTGCGGACGATCCTATTGGATCGAGTCGCGGGGCGGTGCATCTTCCGCCCGATGGCGCAGCACAAGACCATCCTGATCATCGACGACGATGTCGAGCTCCGTGAAGCCCTGGCCGAACAGCTGGAGCTGCATGAGGAGTTCAAGACCGCCCAGGCTGGAACGGGCGGCGAGGGCCTGCGCCTCGGGCGTGAACTGAAGCCGGACCTGATCCTTCTGGATGTGGACCTGCCCGATCTGGACGGGCGCGAGACCTGCCGGATGCTGCGCAAGGCGGGCGTCGCGGCGCCGGTGATCATGCTCACCGCGGCGGTTGCGGATTCCGACACCATCCTGGGGCTGGAGGCGGGCGCCAACGCCTATGTGACCAAGCCCTTCAAGTTCGGGGTGTTGCTCGCCCACATCCGCGCCCAGCTGCGCAGCCACGAGCAGTCCGAGGACGCCATCTTCCGCATCGGGCCCTACGAATTCCGCCCCGCGGCCAAGCTGCTGACCGACGAGCGCCAGAAGAAGATCCGTCTCACCGAGAAGGAGACGAACATCCTGAAGTACCTCTATCGCGCCGGCGGCAAGCCGGTCTCGCGCGAGGAGCTCTTGGCCGAAGTGTGGGGCTACAACGCCGGCGTCACCACCCACACGCTGGAAACCCACGTCTATCGCCTGCGCCAGAAGGTGGAGCCGGACCCCAAGACCGCCCAGATCCTGCTCACCGAGCAGGGCGGCTATCGGCTGCAGCCCTAGAGGTTCAGGTCCGCGCTGACCGGAGCATGGTCCGACGGCCGCTCCCAGGCGCGCACATCCTCATGCACGCGGGCGGCGGGCCCGTCCGCCTGGGTGACGGCGCCCTTCAAGCCCGGGCTCGCCCACAGGTGATCGAGCCTGAGGCCCCGGCCGGAGGCGCGGAAGTCCGCCGCGCGATAGCTCCACCAGGAGAACAGCTTCTGGGGCTCGGGAATCGCCTCGCGCACCAGGTCGATGAAGCCCAGCGACGCCTGCAGCCGCGCCATGGCCTCGATCTCCGCCGGCGTGTGGCTGACCACCTTCGGACATGTGCTTGTGGTTCCACACGTCGTTCTCCGACGGCGCGACGTTCAGGTCCCCGGCGATCACCAGGGGCGCCTTGGGATCGCGCGCCGCCATCAGGGCGGTGAGCCGCTCGAAGAAATCGAGCTTGTGGTCGAATTTCGGATTGATCTGCACGGTCCGGCTCGTCGCCGCCGGCGGGGATGTAGAAGTTGTGCAGCTCGATCCCCGCCACCGTCGCGGACACCGCCCGCGCGTGGCCCTCGCGGCAGACGTCGAGCTTGGGGGCGTCGTCCAGCGGCAGGCGCGAGGCGATGGCGACCCCGTGCCAGCCCTTCTGGCCGGCGATCTTCAGGTGCGGCAGGCCCATCTCGACGAAGGCGGCGGCGGGGAACTCGCCCTCGCGGCACTTGATCTCCTGCAGGCAGATCACGTCCGGCGCCTGTTCGCCCACGAACCGGGCCACCTGTTCGGCGCGCAGGCGGACCGAGTTGACGTTCCAGGTGCACAGGCGAAGACGCATCGGAAGCCTATAGCAAAGAAAACGCCCGACCGGCTCAGCCGATCGGGCGTAAAAAGTTGTCTCTAATGCCGCCGCCGGGAGGGGATAGGGTCCGGCACAGCTAGCGTGAGAACGCACGTTCCCGTCCGCTATGTGCCAATAATGCCACGACACGAATAAAAAGTCAAGCGCCTAACGACAAGGCCTTGCTTGTTGCACAGATGTCACAAATCAGCGGATCGCCGGGGCCAGCCGGGTGTCGCGCAGCACGAACAGCGACGGGTCGAGACCGCTGACGGCGTGCAAATTTTCCAGCCGCACACGGGTGCGCCCGCCTTCGGGATCGACCACCGTCCAGCCGAGCAACGCCATGGGGGCGTCGGCGAAGTCCAGGATCAAGGTTCCCTGCGCCTCGCGGCGGCTGTCCTTGGCGGTAATGGAAAAGCCGCCGGCGCGCCGGTCGACGCGGACGACCTCCACGCCCTGGTCCAGACGCACGTGGCGGGCAAGGAACAGCGCCAAAGCGGTGGAACGCAGGGGATAGTTCTCGAAGGTCTTCAGCCTGCGGTCCTGAACCAGAACCTGCGAGCCGTCCGAGACGATGAGCTGATAGGAGGGCTTGTCGTAGTCGAACCGCGCCTTGCCCGGCCGCTTCAGATAGATGTCGCCGGCGCTCACCCGGCCGCGCGGGTCGATCTGGGTGAACCGCGCCCGCGCCTCGGTGAGCCCTTCCAGATACGCGGCGGCGCGGTCCACCAACGCCTTGTCGGCCGCGGCCAGCGGCGGAGGCGGCGCCGGCGCGGCGGCCGGCAGTGGCTGGGCGTTCGCCGTCAGCGGGACAACGGCTAGCACGGCGACCGTCGCGAGGGCCGAAAGCAGGGGGCGGATCATCGGCGGCGGGGCCTTCCTTCAAACCGGGCTGCAACCATGCCCGCCCAGCATGGCGGCTTCGCGGCGGCCCGCAAGGATCGGCGCGGACCAGGCGAGTCGCGGCTCCGCCCGGGCCTAGATCGGCGGAGGCGGGCCGGCCAGGATGTCGCGCTTGCCGGCGTGGTTGGCGGCCCCGACGATGCCTTCCTGCTCCATCCGCTCGATCAGGGAGGCGGCGCGGTTGTAGCCGATCTGCAGGCGGCGCTGGATGTAGCTGGTGGAGGCCTTGCGGTCGCGGGTGACCACGGCCACGGCCTGGTCGTAGAGCTCGTTGCCGGACCCGCCGCCGCCGCCGCCCAGATCGAAGCCGCCGTCCTCGTCCCCGTCCAGGGCCGAGGTCACCTCCTCCAGATACTCCGGCTCGCCCTGGGCCTGGAGGTAGGCGGCCACGTCGCGCACTTCGTCATCCGAGACGAACGGGCCGTGCAGGCGCGTCAGCCGTCCGCCGCCGGCCATGTAGAGCAGGTCCCCCTGGCCCAGCAGCTGCTCGGCGCCCTGGTCGCCCAGGATGGTGCGGCTGTCGATCTTGGAGGTCACCTGGAAGCTGATCCGGGTGGGGAAGTTGGCCTTGATGGTGCCGGTGATCACGTCCACCGACGGCCGCTGGGTGGCCATGATCAGATGGATGCCCGCCGCCCGCGCCATCTGGGCCAGGCGCTGGACCGCGCCCTCGATCTCCTTGCCCGCCGTCAGCATCAGGTCGGCCATCTCGTCGATGACCACCACCAGATAGGGCATGGGCTTGGGATCGAGCCGCTCCTCCTCGAAGATCGGCCGCCCGGTCTCGTCGAAGCCGGTCTGCACCGTGCGCACGAAATGCTCGCCCTTGGCGGCCAGCTCGGCGGCGCGCTCGTTGTAGCCGGCGATGTTGCGCACGCCGATCTTGGACATGCTGCGATAGCGGCCCTCCATCTCGCGCACAGTCCACTTCAGGGCGACGACGGCCTTCTTCGGGTCGGTGACGACGGGCGCGAGCAGGTGCGGGATGCCGTCGTAGACCGACAGCTCCAGCATCTTCGGGTCGATCATGATCATCCGGCACTGCTCGGGGCTCAGCCGGTAGAGGATCGACAGGATCATGGCGTTCACGCCCACCGACTTGCCCGATCCGGTGGTGCCGGCGATCAGCAGGTGCGGCATGCGCGCCAGGTCGGCGATATAGGGCTCCCCGCCGATGGTCTCGCCCAGCGCCAGCGGCAGCACGTGGCTGGACCGTTCATAGTCGGCCGCCGATAGAAGGTCGCGCAGATAGACCGTCTCGCGCCGGGGATTGGGCAGCTCGATGCCGATGGCGTTGCGGCCCGACGCCACCGCCACCCGGCAGGAGATCACGCTCATGGAGCGGGCGATGTCGTCCGACAGGGCGACCACACGGGCGGTCTTCACTCCGGGCGCGGGCACCAGTTCGTAGAGTGTGACCACCGGGCCGGGGCGGATCTGGTCGATGCGGCCGTTGACGCCGAACTCGGCAAGCACGCCCTCCAGCAGGCTGGCGTTCTGGCGCAGGGACCCCTCGTCGATGGAGGTGGCGCGGGCCTTGGGCTTGGCCAGCATGGACAGCTCGGGCAGGTGGAAGCCTTCCTGGCGGGCGAAGGCCAGCGTCCCCTGCTTCTCGCGATCCTCCCGGCGCGAGGCGCGCGGCGGCTTGGTCCCCAGAACCTGGGGCGCGCTGGCGGGCGAGGGCTCATAAACGTCCGGGCCGTCGTCGTCAGGCAGCCGCAGCTCCATGGGCGCGGCGGCGCGGCGCGAAATCTTCCGAGCCGCAGGCGCCTTGCGCGGCGCGGGCGCCTCGGCGGGCCGTTCGCGCCGGCGGGCGGCGAAGGCGGCGGCGAGCCAGGCGGCCGTCTCCGACACGTCCCGGCGCTTCAGGCCGAATACGAAGCCCAGCGACAGGGCCGCCGCGACGGCCAGTAGCGCCATGGCTATCCATCGGGCGCCAGGCAGGCGCGCGAAGGCCAGCAATCCTTGGATCGCGCCCAGCACAGCATCGCCCCACAGCCCGCCCAGGCCCGTCGCCAAGGGCCATAGAGCCGGCGGCGCCGGGGCCGAGAGCGTTCCGGCCAGAGCCGACAGACCCAACAGCGCGGCCAGGGCGCCAAGCCGTCCCGACATGCCCGGAGCGCGGCCCGCCCCCGCCGCACGGCCGAGACCTCCGACGATCAGCAGCACCGCCAGCGGCCAGGCCGCCAGCCCGAGGGTCTGGATCGCCAGGTCCGCCAATGTCGCGCCGAGCCCGCCCAGCAGGTTGGCGGGCGCCTCGCCCGAGGCGCCGTTCAGGCTGGAGTCGGTCACCCGATAGGTCGCGAAAGCAAGGATCAGGGCCAGGCCGAACGCGGCCTCCAGCCCGCCGCCGAACCGCGCGGCCACGGGGTTGGCGAACCGCGCGCCGGCCATGCTCAGCCACCCGGGCCCTCGCCTCGCCGCCGCTCGCGCCGCCATGCTCCGCCTCCGCAATCCAGGGGAAGACGGATTCCTGCGCCAAGAGAGTTAAGGGGCGTTTACCCGGCGACGATCGCGCGCGTCTGCGGGCCTGGACACGATGGGGACGAAGGCCGATACCGCCCGCATGGCCCAGGACCTGAAGGCCGATGTGATTATCGCCGGCGCCGGCATGGCCGGGGCCACCCTGGCGCTCGCCTTGCGGCGCGCGGGGCTGGAGCCGGTGCTGGTCGATCCCCAGCCCTTCGACGCCCAGACCGCGCCGGCCTTCGACGGCCGCGCCTCCGCCATCGCCTTTTCCTGCTTCCGCCAATGGCGCGCCATCGGCGCGGGCGAAGCCATCGCGCCCCACGCCCAGAGGATCGAGCAGATCCTGGTCACCGACGGGCGCGGCCCCGGCGCCGCGCCGGGCCTTCAGCTGTCCGCCTTCCTGCGCTTCGAGGCGGCGGAGATCGCCGACAGATCCGAAGGCGAGCCCCTGGGCTATATGGTGGAAAACCGACACATCCGATCGGGTCTCGCCCGGGCGGTGACCGATGCGGGCATCAACGTGCTCTCGCCCGCCCGGGTGTCTGCGATCGAGGTTCAGGCCGGCGGCGCGCGCGCGATCCTCGCCGATGGCCGGGTGCTGTCGGCGCCCCTGATCGTCGGCTGCGATGGGCGGAACTCCCAAGTCCGCGCGGCGGCCGGGATCGGCGTCGTCGGCTGGCCCTATGCCGAGCACGGGGTGGTCGCCACCGTGGACCTGGAGCGGCCGCATAATGGGGTCGCTTACGAGCACTTCCTGCCCGCCGGCCCCTTCGCCGTCCTGCCGCTCACGGGAAACCGCGCGAGCCTGGTGTGGACCGAGCAGGCCCACCGCGCCAAGGCGCTGATGGGCATGTCGCCGGAGGCCTTCGGGTCGGTGCTGAACCGGCGGTTCGGCGACTTCCTGGGCCGGGCCGAGGCCAAGGGTCCGCGCTTCGCCTATCCGCTCGGCCTTCAGCTTTCCGAGGCCATGACCGCGCCGCGCATCGCGCTGCTGGGCGACTCCACCCACGCGGTGCACCCCATCGCCGGCCAGGGGCTCAATCTCGGCCTGAAGGACTGCGCCGCCCTGGCCGAGGTGCTGGCCGAGGCGGCGCGCCTGGGCGAGGACATCGGCTCGGGGGCGGTGCTGGAGCGCTACGCCCGCTGGCGGCGCACGGACAACATCGCCGTGGCGGCCGCGACGGACGCGTTCAACCGATTGTTCTCAAATGACAATCCCCTGGTCCGCCTGGCGCGGGGTGCCGGAATGGCGGCGGTGAACCGAATGGGTCCCGCTCGGCGCTTCTTCATGCAGGAGGCCGGCGGCGCGGCCGGCGATCTGCCCCGCCTGCTGCGCGGCGAGGCGCTCTAGCCGCGCGCGAGGCCGGCCTTGTCCAGATCGCTCAGGTACTTGGCCCACAGCGCCTCGTGGTCGCGGCCGAGGTCGTAGAGCGCGTCCCAGCTGTAGAGGCCCGTGTCGTGGCCGTCGCTGAAGGCGATGCGCGCGGCGTAGCGGCCGACCGGCGTGATCGCCGCGATCCCCACGGCGCGCTTGCCGGGCACGGGCGGGCGGGGCCCGGCGCCGTGGCCCCGGTCCAGCGCCGAGCTGGTCATCACCCGCAGGTATTCGGCCGGAAGCGCAAAGCTCGACCCGTCGTCGAAATTGGCGGTCAGGGTGGTCTTGGCGCGATCGACGCGCAGTTCCGTCGGCCAGGGGCGCGCGGCGCTCATTCGCCGTCGTCCAGCGCGCGGGCTTCCTCGGGCAGCATCACCGGCACGCCCTCGCGCACCGGATAGGCAAGTTTGGCGGCGCGGCTGACCAGTTCGTTCTTGGCGCGGTCGTAGGTCAGGGCCCCGTGGGTCACGGGGCAGACCAGGATTTCCAGGAGGCGCGGATCGACCTCGGGCGTGGGCTCGCTCATGGCCGCCTCTACTGCACCGGCGGGCCGTCGTCGTCCATGGAGTCGGGGTCGATCTCCATGAGCGCGGCCAGGGTTTCGCGTCGCGCCGCCAGGCTGGGGGCTTCCAGCAGGGCCTGTTTCTCGTTCGGTTCGAACGGCAGGGCCATGGCCAGGCTGTTGACCAGGGCCTCGGCCGGGGCGTCCTTGGCGGTGTCCCAGTCCACGTCCATGGACCGGCGGTGCAGATAGGCCTTCAGCGCCGCGAGCAGGCGCAGCCGGTCGAAGCCGTCCTCCGCGTCCTCCTTGTCCGACAGGTCGTCCTCATAGGCGGAGAAATCGGCCCGCACCCGGCGGTACGGGCCCAGCGCCGGCAGTTCCTCGCGGGTCTTGAAGCGCGACACGCCGGTCAGGGTGATCAGATAGCGCCCGTCGCCGGTCTCGGCGAAGGTGGTGATCTTCCCGGCGCAGCCCACCGGCTGCAGGCTCGGACGGTCCGGATCGCCGCCGGGGCGCGTCTGCACCATGCCGATGATCCGCTCGGCGGCCATGGCCTCGTCCACCATGGCCAGATAGCGCGGCTCGAAGATGTTGAGCGGCAGCGCGGCGTGCGGCAGCAGCAGCGCGCCGTCCAGCGGAAACACCGGGATCACCATGGGCAGGTCCTGGGCCCGGACATAGGGGCTGGAGGCCATGGCGGCGCGCCTCACGAAAACAGGACCGACGCGAGCAGGCGCCGTCCGCGCTTGGCGGTCTCCGAGCCCGGCCCGGCGGCCTCGAACACGGCGAGCAGTTGGGCGCGCGCCGCGCCGTCGTTCCAGTCGCGATCCTTGGCCACGATCCTCATCAGCTGGTCTACCGCCTCGTCCATGCGCCCCCGGCCGGCCAGGGCCTTGGCGAGCTCCAGCCGCGCTTCGTGGTCGTCCTCGTCCTCGGCCAAACGATGTTCGAAGGCGGCGGTGTCCGACGGCGCCTCGGCCGCGAGCGCGAGGGCGGCGCGTACGCTGTCCAGGTCCGGATCCTTGGCGTCGGCCGGGGCCAGGGCCACGACCTCGCCGGCCCGCTCGAAGTCGCCGCCGGTCAGATAGCAGCGCGCCAGGCCCGCGATGGCCTTCACGTTGGCCGGATCGAGCTGCAGCGCCTGGGCGAAGGCCTGGGCCGCGCCGCCGATATCGCCGAGCTTCAGGGATTCCGCGGCCCGCGCCAGCGTCTCGTCGAGGTCCGACGGTGCGGGCGGCCCGGCCGCGGCGGCCAGCTTGTCGATGAATTGCTTGATCTGACTTTCGGGGACCGCCCCCATGAAGCCGTCCACCGGCTTGCCGTCCACGAAGGCGTAGACCGTGGGGATCGACTGCACGCGCAGTTGCCCGGCCACGCCCGGGTTCTTGTCCACGTCGATCTTCACCAGCTTGACCGCGCCCTTGGCGGCCACGACGGCCTTTTCCAGCGCCGGCCCCAGGGTCTTGCACGGCCCGCACCATGTGGCCCAGAAATCCACGATCACCGGCTGCTCGCGCGAGGCCTCGATCACGTCGGCCATGAAGGCGGCGTCGGTGCCGTCCTTGATCAGGTCCGCGGCCCCGGCGGTTGAAGCTCCGATCTCGCCCAGCATGTCGTCTCCTCGCAATCGACCCGGCGCTCCCGCGCCCGGCTAAACATGGTCGCCACGCGGCCCGACCGCAATGCTCAGCCGGCCTTCTGGATCTCGGCGAAATCCACGATGAGCGGCTCCACCCCCAGCGCGTTGAGGAAGCTCAACAAGCCCTCGCGGGAGATGGCGGTGGTCGCGGTGTTGGCGAGGGGGTGAAAGTTGACGATCTCATGCTCCAGCAGGGCCTTGTCGAGCACCAGCCGCACGCGGCGGGCCCCATCGTTGATCAGGGCGAACACGGTCACCGAGCCCGGCCGCACGCCCAGCGCCTCGATAGAGAATCTCCTCGTTCCCGAACGACAGCCGCGCCGAGCCGATCGTCGCCGGCAGCCGCTTCAGGTCGATCCGCGTCTGACCGAGCGCGCAGATCAGCCACAGCTGGCCCTTGGCGTCCTTCAGGAACAGGTTCTTGGTGTGCGCCGCCCGGCAGGGCCGCCTTGATCTCTTCGCCCTCGCCCACGCGGAACACCGCCGGATGCTCCAGGGTGCTGTGCGCGATCCCCAGGCGGTCGAGGGCGGCGAAGAGGTCTTGCGGCGTCGCGGGCATGAGCTCCGCCATAGCCGCCCCGCCGCCGCGCGGCCAGGGGGGGCCTGGACGGGCGCGGGGCCGGACCGCTAGAGCTTGCCAGGTCCGAACCGCGGCGGGGGCTTGCAATGGAACTCGAGTGCTTCTCCACCATGGCGCGGCCGCCGGAGATGGTGCCCGGCCGGCCCCAGCGCGCCTGGATGGACGCCGTCGCCGACCGCCACCCCTACCGCTGCCTGCCGATGACCATGGCCAACACCACCGGCTGGGAGCTGCTCTGCCCCGTGTCGTTCACCGCCGAGTGGAACGGCGGCGTGCATCAGCGCGACATCACCGTTACGCCCGACCGGCCGTTCGGCGAGATGGAGGAGTATGTGAAGTCGCACTTCGCCTACGGGGTGCTGACCTTCCACACCGGCTATCTGTTCCGCACGCCGCCGGGCTGGTCGATGTGGGTGATGGGCCCGCCCAACCACATCAAGGACGGCATCCAGCCGCTGTCAGGCCTGGTGGAGACCGACTGGCTGCCGTTCCCTTTCACCATGAACTGGATGTTCACCCGCCCGGGCCGCGTGCGCTTCGAGAAGGGCGAGCCGTTCTGCTTTCTCACCCTGGCGCAGGACAAGCAGCTTGAGCAGGTGGACGTCACCCGCCGGCCCCTGGAGTCTGACGAGGCCCTGAGCAACCAGTATCTGGCCTGGCACGAGCGGCGCACCGAGTTCAACACCAAGCTGTTGAAGCGCGATCCGGAGACCGTGAAGGAGGCCTGGCAACGCTTCTACTTCAAGGGCGAGCTGCCGGAAGCCACCGGCGAGGCGCCCAAGGCCCACGTCAACAAGCGCCGGCTGAAGGCCCCGCGTCTGGCGCGTTGAGGGCCGCTTGCAAAGCCTTGGGGCCTCTGCGATAAGCCCCGGCTCCGACGGAGCGCGGGCGTAGCTCAGTGGTAGAGCACAACCTTGCCAAGGTTGGGGTCGAGAGTTCGAAATCTCTTCGCCCGCTCCAAGGATTTCACCCTTCATCCAAGCCCGCGATCACGGCGTCTTTGGCCGGGTCCGTATGCGGCCCTGGCCCGCCGGTCGCGGTTCGACGCCGACGCAAAGCCGGATTGTCACATCCATCTGCTGTCGATGCGCCGACGCCGGCCAAAAGCGTACATATCCGATAGCAATACAGCCTGATCTGGCGGATTTCGTCGGCGCAGGCTCAGTCGCGACAGGTTGGTCGCGGCCCCCGCATCGGCCGCCGGCCCGTCGCCTGGCGTCATGAGGGCGCGCCCTGCGTCATATCCGCTCGGCGGGCGCCAAGCATCGCGATCGCCGCCTTGATGTGTTCGGCGATGAACGCCTCGCTGAACGGGTCGACGCCCCAGATGCCCCGCGCCTGATAAGGCGAGGCGTAGGGGAGCACGCAACTGCCGGCGAAGAAGTAGTAGTCGTGGGCCGTCAACTGAACCCCAAGCGCGGCGCCCACGGAGTCGATGTACCGGCGCACGTGGTTGTCGAGCAGATGGTCCATGCGGGGCCCGCCGAGCTTGCCTTCCTGAAAGACGATGCGCGGCAGTTCCGGCACCGCCGCGGCGGTTCGGATGGAGATGGCGATGAAGGCGTCGCCAGGCGTGATGCCCGGCATGGTCCGCGTGATCTCCAGGGCGCGCGGAAGATTGTCCGCGATCCGCGCGAACAGGCGGTCGACCACCGCCCGCCACAGCCCGTCCTTCGAGCCGAAGTGATAGGCGAGCAGGCGCCGCCGCACGCCAGCCCTGTCTTCGATGGCGGCGACCCCGATCCCGTCGAACCCGACGGCCGCAAAGGCTTCGGTGGCCGCGTCGAGCAGGCGACGCCGCGTCTCTTCTGCCCTCTTTTGCGGTGCACGGGCGCGCGCTGGCGATGGTAACTGGCTCATAAGTCTAAGTATTCTCACGGAAGCGAAATTAGTAAAGAAAAATTCAGTATTGAGCGAATGGCGTCCGAATGATTGGGTTTTGGCCGTTCTTCCTCAGGGCCCGGTTCATCCGGGCTCGGGGCGGACGGGCGACGGGATAACTGGCGAAGTCCGCGCCCAGTTGGCGAGGGCGCTGCCTGCATCGTGATCCCGAAGCCCCCGCGCCGAGGGGGACTTGGGGGGTCGAGGACACCGACCCGAAGTAGTTTTATGCAACGCCGGCGGGGATGGGGCCCGTCGGTGAGTATATTCGGCTGTCTTCGCCTCAATCCTAAGCAAAGAGTCGCTTTCCAGGAGAATTTAATTGACTCGTCTCTCGTTAACGAGAGTTAGCTGTTCGATATCTGGCGGCAATTGCGCAGATTTCGACCTGGCTGATCTTATTGAAGCCAGGGGGAGACTAGCGCTTGATTCTGTCCGCGAGGCAATCGCGTACAGTCAATACAAGCCCAAGCGTCTCGTAAGGGAAGGGCCCGACCCGCGTTGGTCGGGTGGGTGGTGGTGGGGCGTGAACGCGGTCTGACGACGATCAGCCTGCGCCGCTCCGACGGTGCAGAGGAGTCGGGCCATGGGGCGCCGCACAAGGTTTTCGACATCGGCGATCGCCGGTGGGGTCTTTGCGTTGGCGATGGCGCTTGGCGCTTTCGTGGCGCCATCGCCCGTTCGCGCCGCGTCCACGACCTGCGGCGCCGGCACTGCGAGCGGTACGGACAGTACGGTTTGCGGCGATCAAGCGATAGCCATTGGCACCTACAGCGTCGCGTTCGGGTACCGTGCTTATGCAACGGGTCTCGAATCCACGGCGGTCGGAACAGGTACGCGATGCAACGGCAGAGGACGCCACGGCCGTCGGCTATGGCGCGAACGCGCTTGCGCAGAGCGCCTCGGCGTTTGGCCGCAACAGCTTCGCCTTCGGGGTCGGCGGTGTAGCGGTGGGCAACAGCGCTTTCGTTTATGGAACAGACGACATCGCCATCGGCGATAACGCCAAGGCGGGGAAGCTCTCTGGCGACGACGCCGTCGGCGCCACATCCTATAACCTCGCGATCGGCTCAGAGGCGCACGCAATCGGCGGCTATTCGATCGCTGAAGGTTACCAGGCCCATGCCCTCGCATACCGGTCGTCGGCTTACGGGAATGCGTCCAGCGCCGACGATCAATACGCCACGGCGTACGGAAGCCAAAGCCACGCGGAGGGCTTTGCCTCTCTGTCGATCGGCGCGATCAGCCATGCCACTTTGGAAGGAGGCATCGCCATCGGCACCCTTGCCAATGCAAGCGCACTCTATTCCACAGCCATCGGCTATTCGGTGTCCGCCTCGGGTGCGAGCAGCGTCGCCCTCGGCGGGTACTACGACATCAACGGCAACACCGTCCCTAACACCGGAGAATACACCACCGCATCCGGCGACCGCGCCACCGCGCTCGGCGTCGCGGCGCAGGCGACGGGCGATTTCTCGCTAGTCAGCGGTTACCGCGCGACGAGCTACAACACCGGCGATATCGCCATTGGCACATCCAGCGTGGCCGGCGTCAGCGGTGGCGCTGTCACCTACGACACCGCGATTGGGGATGGAGCGGGCGCAACTGGCGGCTTCAGCACCGCGGTCGGCACCTCCAGCGGCGCGAGCGGCGCAAACAGTTTCGCGGGCGGCGTCAATTCAGACGCCTCAGGTCTCAGCGCCGTCGCGCTGGGCGACTCCTCCAGTGCGACGGGCGACGGCAGCATCGCCGTCGGCAATGGCGCAGACGCCTATGGGCTGAACAGCGTCTCTATCGGCGCGTCGAGCGCCACCGAAGATTATGGCGCTGCGTATGGCGTCAGCAGCACAGTCACCGGCTCCTATGGCTCGGCCTACGGTAGCAACAGCCAGGCCTGGGGCACCGATAGCACCGCCGTTGGGGCGTTCAGCACTGGTGCCGGCAATTACAGCCTGGCGGGCGGCTCGTATGCGAGCGCCGCGGGCGATTACGCCGTGGCGCTCGGCGGCGGCGGCAATTCGGGCGTCATGGCGCCACCACTACAACCCGGCGATGTCGCTCTTGGCGACAGTGTGGCGGGCGTCGGCGGCGGCACCTACGACACCGCGCTCGGCTACGGGGCGAGCGCGACGGGCGGCTCAAGTTTCGCGGCCGGCCACAACGCCACCGCATCCGGAGCCAATTCCATCGTCACCGGCGCCAGTGCCACCGACAACGGCGCCGCGGGCGTGTCGATCTACGGCGCAGGCGCGAGTTCGTCGGCCAGCGCCGTCAATTCCTTCGTCGGCGGCAACAACGCCAGCACGGAGGGCAATGCCTCCGTCGTCATCGGCGGTGGCGTTGGTGGCAGCCAAAACGCGGCGATCGGATACAACAAGGGCGACGTTGCCATCGGCACGAACAGCGTGGCGGGCGTCAGTTCTTCCGCTCCAAGCTACAGCGCGGCGTACGACAAGTACGACACTGCGCTCGGCTATAGCGCGCAGGCGACGGGCGGCTACAGCGTCGCCAGCGGCGCCGACAGCGTGGCAAGCGGCCTGGTGAGCGCCGCCTACGGCAACCGCAGCACGGCGAGCGCCATTGGCAGCGTGGCCTTTGGCGACGCCACGGCGGCGACGGGCGACAACAGCTTCGCGGGCGGTCTCCTTGCTGCGGCCAAAGGCAACAATTCCGTTGCGCTGGGTGGCGGCAGCACCACCAGCAGCATCACCGGCGCCACAACCTACAACACTGGTGACATCGCCATCGGTTCGGCGAGCGTGGCCGGCGTCAGCGGCGGTTCGACGACCTACGACACCGCAGTCGGTTACGGCGCACAGGCGACCGGCGGCTACAGCCTTGCCAGCGGCTACAATGCGCAGGCGACTGGCGACTCGTCCATGGCGCTGGGCAACACCGCCTTTGCCGAAGGCGACAATGCCATCGCCATCGGTGCCAATTCGGTGTCGGCCGCGAACTCCATCGTCACCGGCGCGAACGCGACCGACAATGGGGCAACCGGCGCATCGATTTTCGGCACCGGCGCAAACGTCACCTCCAGCGCAGTGGATTCCACCGCTATCGGCTACAACGCCAATGTCAGCGCTACCAACGGCATCGCCATCGGCGGCAGTTCGACAACGAGCGATGCGGCGACTTCGAACTATGACGGCTCCATCGCCATCGGCACCAAGAGCGCGGCGGGCGGCAGCAACACTGTCAATCACAATACCTATACGGGACACGACGTCGCGCTTGGGTATAAGGCCAAGGCAACGGGCGGCAACTCGCTGGCCCTGGGATATGGCGCCTACTCCGTGGCCGCAGAAAGCGTTGCCGAGGGAGCCTTCAGCGATGCCGAAGGCGATTTCAGCACGGCGGTCGGCCCCAGTGCCTATGCAGTAGGCGCAGATTCTTCGGCCTTTGGCAGCGCCTCTGATGCGAGCGGCACGGAGAGCACGGCCGTCGGGAGCAACAGCGCGGCCCATGATTATGGCTCGGCCTTTGGCTGGCATTCGCTGGCGAATGGCGCCCAGGGCGTGGCGGTGGGTTATCAGGGCACGGCCTGGAACACCGGCTCCACGGCGATCGGGTCACAATCTGTCGCCGGTGTGGACCCAGGCTACGTGGCCTATGCCGGCGAGACCTACGACACCGCGCTCGGTTATGGCGCGACCGCAGTTGGCGGCCACAGTTATGCCGGCGGCTACACGGCGAACGCGCAGGGCGCGAGCTCCATCGCCATCGGCGATCAAGCCTATGCCAAGCGCGACTATGGATCGCCATCGGCTATCAGGCGAACACCGGCGCCAGCACGATCCAGAACTACGATATCGCCATCGGCTATCAGGCGACCGCCTACGGTCAGGCCATCGCCTTGGGTGCCAGCGTCCTCCGCCACGGATGTTGGCGCCATCGCCATCGGCTCCGGCGCCTCGACCTCGGACAGATATAGTGTGGCCATCGGCTCTGGGGCCAGTGTCACGGTCAGATACAGCGTGGCGATTGGCGATGGCTCGCAAGCCACGGATCAATATGTCGTCTCGGTCGGCTCATCCCACGGTGAAGCGCAAGATCGTGAATGTGGCGGACGGCTCCGTTTCCGCCGGCAGCCACGACGCGGTGAACGGCGGCCAGCTCTATTCCGTGCAGCAGGATGTGAATGCGCTGACCACAAACGGCTCGGCCGACTATTTCGTTTCGCAATCTCGGACGGCAGCGGCACGCCCGCCAGCGCCACGGGCACGGGCGCCATGGCCATCGGCTCGGGCGCGCAATCCACCGGCACCAACGCGCTGGCCTTCGGCGCGGGCGCCTTTTCAGCGGCGAACTCCATCGTCACCGGCGGCGGCGCGACCGACAACGGCGCCACCGGCGTGTCGATCTACGGCACGGGCGCCTCGCACTACCGCGGGCGCCACCAACGCCACCGTGATCGGCTACAACGCTAACGCCAGCGGCTACGGCGATGTCGCCATCGGCGGCGATTCCACGCCTGCCTACGCGGCGACGGCGAGCGGGCTCTATTCGACCGCCGTCGGCAACCACGCCATCGCGAGTTCGAGCGAGAGCACGGCGATCGGCCACTTCGCCCAGGCCGCCGGCTCCGACAGCTTCGCCGGCGGCGCCTATTCGCAGGCCGGAAGGCGATACCGCCATCGCCATCGGCGGCAATTCGGATCCTTTCGCCGACGCCACGGGGACAATTCCGTCGCCATCGGCGCAGGCGCGGTCAGCGGCGATACTCGGCACCAGCGCCGCCGGCCAGGTGGCGATCGGCAATAGCGCATACGCCACCGGCGAAAACGCCGTGGCGTTGGGCACGGGTTATCTCGACGACGGCACGCCATCGCACAACAACATCGCAGGCGCCTTCGGCCAGAACGCGGTCGCGGTCGGCTACCAGGCGGCGGCGAACGGCGACAATTCGATGTCCTTCGGCGTCGGCTCCACCGCCAATGGCGACAACGCCATCGCCTTCGGCACGGGCGCTTTCTCCGCCGCGAACTCGCTGGTGTTCGGCTCCAGCGCCACCGATAACGGCGCCATCGGCGTCTCCATCTTCGGCACCGGCGCCTCCACCGCAGTGAATGCAGACTACAGCCTCGCGCTGGGCTATGGCGCGACGGCGACGTCCGGCGCCACCAATGCCGTGGCCCTGGGCGCGAACTCGGTCGCCGACGTCGCCGACACGGTCTCGGTCGGCTCTGTCGGCGCCGAGCGCAAGATCGTCAACGTCAAGGCCGGCGACGTCAACGCCACCAGCACCAAGCGGTCAACGGAAGCCAGCTCTACGCCTTGCAGTCGACGGTGACCTCGATCGGCGCCTCGAGTCAGTACTTCACGGCCAACTCGACGGGGACGGCGGCCAGCGCCACCGGCGCGGACGCCGTCGCCATCGGCGTCGGGGCGAGCGCGACGGCCGACAACGCCACAGCCATCGGGCCGAACTCGGTGGCCGACACGGCGAACACCGTCTCGGTCGGCTATGCGGGGGGCGGCGAGCGCAAGATCGTCAATGTCGCGGCCGGCGACCTCTCGGCGTCGAGCACCAGGCGGTCAACGGCAGCCAGCTCTATGCGACCAACCAGCAGGTGACGACCAACACCACCAACATCGCGAACCTGCAGTCGTCAGTGACCACGATCGGCGCCACCACCAAGTACTTCGCGGCCAACTCCACCGGAACGGCGGCCAGCGCCACCGGCGCGGACGCCATCGCGGTGGGGGTGAGCAGCGACGCCAACGGCGAAAACAGCATGGCGCTGGGTCAGAACGCCAGCGCCAGCGGCGACAACGCCATCGCCATCGGGGCCAATTCGATCTCGGCGGCCAACTCCATCGTCGTGGGGGCGGGCGCGACCGACAACGGCGCCACGGACGTGTCGATCTTCGGCACTAGCGCCAGCACCGCCGCCAGCGCGACCGGCTCAGTGGCGATCGGCTCCAACGCCAGCGCGACGGCCGCCAACGCCATCGCTATCGGGGCCAATTCGGTGGCCGACGTGGCGAACACCGTCTCGGTCGGCTCGGCCGGCGCCGAGCGCAAGATCGTCAATGTGGCGAACGGCGACCTCTCGGCCGGCAGCACCGACGCCGTCACCGGCGGCCAGCTCTATGCGACCAACCAGCAGGTGACGACCAACACGACCAACATCGCGACCAACACGATCGCGATCGCAACCAACACCACCAACATCAGCGCGCTCGACACCCGGGTGACGAAGATCGACGCGAACGGCACCAAGTACTTCCGCGCCAACTCCACCGGGGCGGCGGCCGACGCCGCCGGCGCTGACAGCGTCTCGGCCGGTTCGCAAAGCTCGGCCGCCGGCGCGAAATCGACGGCGCTGGGTTCCGGATCCAGCGCATCGGCGGACAATTCGGTGGCCCTCGGGGCCAATTCGGTCGCCGACGCGCCGGACACGGTGTCGATGGGCTTCGCCGGAGGCGAGCGGCGGGTGGTCAATGTGGCGGACGGGGTCAGATCCACCGACGCGGCCACGTTCGGGCAGCTGCAATCCGGCCTGGCCAGCACCATCGCCCAGGCCAATCTCTACACCGACAGCCAGATCGCCGACATCCGCAGGGGCATGGGCGTCCTGAGCCGCCAGGCCTCAGGCGGCGCGGCCGCGGCGATGGCTCTTGGCGCTATCCCGCAGCCGACGGGCGCCGGCGGTCTCATGCTCGGCATGGGTTATGGCAATTGGCGCGGCGCTTCGGCCGTGGCGTTCGGCGCTTCGGCGGTGTTCGACCACGGGCGCATGGCGTTCAAAGCTGGGGCGACTTTCGATAACCAGGGCGGACACGGCGCCAGCGCCGGATTTGGCTATCAATTCTAGGGAGACGACACGGATGACAAACCTGAACCAGAACACGATCCGTCGCAGCGGAGGCGCGGGGTTGTCGTTGAGCGTCGCAGCCTTGGCGCTCTCATCGGTCGTCGCCGGCCCCGTGGCGGCGGCCTTGCCGTCCGGTCCGGACAGACCCGTCGCGGCCAATGAGTTCAGGGTCGCCGCCGCCAACGACGACGCAAGACGCGCCCCTGCCCCCGCCGCCCCCGCGATGAATTACATGCAGCTGCAGGCGCAATATCGCGGACCGCTACAGGACACGATCATTCAGCGCTGGCGCGATCCCATAGATGGGAGGATCTGCTACGTCTATCTGCCGGTGGTCGTGCAGCACTCGCAACCCACGCCTATGGGGCTCGTCGAGTACGGATCCAACAACATCGGATCGATCAGCTGCACCAACAAGCGCTAAGAGGCGTTACGCCCGCCGCCGTCACGGCTCAGCTTGCGGTGAGGTCGTTGACTTCATTCGGCCGTAGCGGCGCGGCTAGAGGAAGGTCCACGCCGGCCTTGCCGTCCGACAAGGATTCCCCAGAATTGTGAGCGCCGGACGGTGGCCGGCCTCAGGGCGCCGCGTCGCTGTTCGCGTCTGGTGCGGGCGCGTCGGCCTTGTCGGCGGGCGCGGCCAGCGGCTGGGCGCCGAGCGGACGCACGACGGCGCGCTGCAGGCTGGCGGGATCGGGGCCGGCCGTATCGGGAACGTTGGCCGTCGTCTCCACCTGCGCGATACCCAGAGCCTGCAACGCCTTGGCGACGCTTGTCGCCCGCGCGGCCGCCAGGGCGAGGTCGCGCCGCGTGGGGCCGCGACGTCCGCCGGGGCTCGCGGACCCCTCCACGCGCGCGGCGGTGACGCCCCAGCGCCTGAAGGCCCAGCCGATGGTCTGCACGGCGCGTTCGCCCGCCGCGTCGAGCGTCGTGCGCCCGGCGCCGAACAGGATCGGGGCCGGGTCGGTCACTGGCGGAACCAGCCGCACCTTCATGTCCGGGAACAACCGATCCGTGGCCCCTTCCAGAACCCGGTAATCGTCCAGCGATCCGGGCTTCGTGAGCCGGATCGCTGCGGTGAGACTCGTTCTCGTCGCGCCGGACGGCCAGCACCTCGGCCACGCTCTTCAGCATGTCCCGCAGCCGGGCCTCGGGGCCGCGCTCCACCGGCGCGACCGTGGCCAGGGCCCGGTTGGCCAGGGCGCCGCCGGTCAGAGCCACGGAGGTGTCGCCCTTGGCCGCCACGATCTGCTCCAGATTGACGATCGCCGCGCCGCCGAGGCTCGCGCCGACGGACGTCTGCGCGTCCGCCACATACTTGCGGGTCACCACCACGGCCTGGACCTCGCTCGCCCGCCCATGTTCGATCTTGACCGAGAGGTCGCTGATCCGGGGGTTCTGGTCCTTGAAGGCGGCGTCGATGGCCGCGTTCACCCGGTGCGTCTCGCGCGCCTCGATGACGATTTCGCGCAAGGACAGGCCGAGCGGCGCCGCCAGCACCAGGGTGGCGACGATCAACGCGGGGACTTCCCAGGCGGCCCCGGTGCGCTGGGCCGGTCCGAATCCGTAGCGTCGCGCCACCACGTATACCGCGCCCAGAATCGCCACCACGTTGGTCGCGAACAACAGGGTGGCGCCCCCGCGATGCGTCCCGACCCGGTGGCCAAGCCATAGCCCACCACGGCCAGCGGCGGCATCAGGGCGGTGGCGATGGCCACGCCGGCGATCACTGCGCCCCTTCGGGTGATGGTCACATAGGCCGCCACCACGCCCGACAGGGCCGCGATCGCCAAGTCCAGCAGGGTCGGCCGGGTCCGGGCCAGGATCTCCGGGGTGGCGTCCTTCAGTGGCGAGGCCCACACGATCAGGGCCGAGGCCAGCACCGACACTACGGCCCCGAAAGCCAGGGTCTGGGCCGCGTTGCGGAAGGCGCGCGGCTCCAGCCGGGCCAGAGCCAGGCCCATGCTCAGGATCGGGCCCATCAGGGGCGAGATCAGCATGGCGCCGATCACCACCGCCGCCGAGGATTGCAGCAGGCCCAGCGCGGCGATGCCGCAGGAGGTGAACAGCAGCAGGAAATAGCCGCCCGAAATGCGCGCGCCGTCGTGGATGTCGCGTTCCACCTCCCGCCGCGCTTCGGGGGAATGCGTCAATGCCGGCCGGTAATGCTTCCAGCGGGTGAGCACGGGGCCGTAGAACGTCCGGGCGCGAGCGCGCAGCCCTGCCGGCAGCTTATCGAGCAGGGCCTCAGCCCAAGCGCTGGGATGGGAAGTCGGCATCGTGAACGGTTAGAGCACGCCGCGATGTCGGACGCATCTGGGCGACATCAATCGGGTCGCCATGTGTCGATCTTGCCGCGGGGCCGGCGACCGCGCCGCGTAACCTCCCGGCAGGACTTAAATCCTTCATTCAGCCACACCATATAGGGTTCGCGGGACGTCCGGCCGATGCAGCCGGAAGCGCCCCGGGGATGTTGGTGATGAGCTGGATGATTTATGTGTCGGCCGCCAGTGCGGCCGCGGCCCTGGCCGCGATGTTGGCCTCTGGTCTGCTCAAGACCAGCCGGCGATAGGTCGCCGGGCTCAGGCCCGCAGGCCCGCTTCCTCGCGGATCGCCCGCACGGCCGGCAGCGCCCCAGTGTAGCGCACGCCTTCGCGCTCGCGGCCCAGAATGGCGGAAATCTGATCCCACACCCCGGCGATCTCCCGGGCGGCGGGGCCCTGCGAAGTCGAGTTCGGCGGCCGCGAGGCCCTGCTCGGCCGCGTTGGAGAAGACGGCCCGATGGCGCAGGCCGGTTCGCATCAGCGGCAGTCCTGAAGCTCGCAGCACGTCCACGGCCCTCAGCATCACCGGCGACTCGACGCCCATGCGCCGGAAGGGCGCCTGGTTGATCACGATCACGCCGGGCTTTCCGATATGCGCCAGCAGCTCCACCGAATTGCGCAGGGCGTTCAGGTCGAAGGTGTTCGGCCGGGTGACCAGCACGCACAGGTCCGCCAGGCGCACGGCCTGCAGCACGTCCGCCTCGGGCGTCGCGGGGGTGTCGATCACCATCAGCTCCACGCGCGCATTGGCCGCGGCCGACCACAGGGGAAAAATCTTGCCCGCGGTGGTCTCGACCACCGCCGGGCCTTCGCGTCCCCGGGCCTTGGCCCAGCTGCTGGCTGAGTGCTGGGAGTCCAGGTCCGCCACAACCGTCTTCACGCCGGCCAGGTGCGCGGCCACGGCCAGGTTCACCGACAGGGTGGTCTTGCCTACGCCGCCCTTGCGGGAGATCACCGCCAAGGTCTGCATGAAGCCCTCCATGACCCGCGCGCGCGCGCCGCGTCCCGTTCCGGGGCGAGGGCGGCATGGGCGCGTATCTGTTGTGCCAATCTGCGCACGACTTCCATTCCTGCGGCGGCGAAAAGGCCTCGAGCGACCTTATCGCGCCGTCATGACAAGCCGTCGTGCAGGAATCCGGCCAAAGGCTCTCGCGCGCGTCCCGATCCAGCCGGATGGCTCAATAAACCGGCGCTCCTTGATCTGGATCAAAGCTTGCGGAGCCACCTGGGCGAATCCCCTCAACCCGAGGGGATTTCCAGTGAAGAAGACCTATACGCTGTACCTCCTGAACGGGGATGGCGACCGCCACGGCTTTGAACCGGCCCTGTGCGAGACCGACGCCGAAGCCATCGGCCGCGCCCGCGAGCTGATCGAGGGTGACGCGGCGGTGTCGGGCGTGGAGGTCTGCTTCGACGCCACGACCCTGTTCCGCGTCCACCGCGCCGGCGGGGGCGGCTGGGAGTAGGCGCAAAGAAAAGCGGGCGGACCGTTTCCGGCCCGCCCGCTTGATACGCTCACTGGTCTAGCCGGCCCTGAGGCCGGGGACGTCTACGCCCGTTCGCGGCGCGGACGGCTGCTGCGGCGGGGGCCGCGATCGCCGCGGTCTTCGCGCTCCTCGCGGGGCTGCTCGTCCGGATCACCGCCGGCGGCGATGCGGGCGGCTTCACGCTCGGCGCGCTCGGCCTCGATCTTGGCCGACAGGTCCTCGCCGGTCTCCTGGTCGACGACCTTCATGGAAAGCTTGGTCTTGCCGCGATCGTCGAAGCCGATGAGCTTCACCTTCACCATCTGGCCTTCCTGCACAACGTCGGAGACCTGGGCCACCTTGTGCGGGGCGAGCTGGCTGATGTGAACCAGGCCGTCCTTGGCGCCGAAGAAGTTCACGAAGGCGCCGAAGTCGACCACCTTCACCACCTTGCCGTCGTAGATCGTGCCGATCTCGGGGTCCGAGGCGATGGACTTGATCCACTCCATGGCGGCCTTGATCTTGGCGCCGTCGGCGGCCGAGACCTTCACCGTGCCGTCGTCCTCGATGTCCACCTTGGCGCCGGTCTTCTCCACGATTTCGCGGATCACCTTGCCGCCGGTGCCGATCACTTCGCGGATCTTGTCGGTGGGGATGGAGATGGTCTCGATCTTCGGCGCGTGCTCGCCCACGTCCGCGCGGGGCGCGGTCATGGCCTTGCTCATTTCGCCGAGGATGTGCATGCGGCCGGCCTGGGCCTGAGCCAGGGCCTGCTTCATGATCTCCTCGGTGATGCCGGCGATCTTGATGTCCATCTGCAAGGACGTGATCCCGTCCTCGGTGCCGGCCACCTTGAAGTCCATGTCGCCCAGGTGATCCTCGTCGCCGAGGATGTCGGACAGCACGGCGAAGCCGTCGGATTCCAGGATCAGGCCCATGGCGATGCCGGAGACCGGCTTCTTCAGGGGCACGCCCGCGTCCATCAGCGCCAGCGAGGAGCCGCAGACCGTGGCCATGGACGAGGAGCCGTTGGACTCCAGGATCTCGGAGACCAGGCGGATGGTGTAGGGGAAGTCTTCCGCGCTCGGCAGCATCGGGCGGATGGCCCGCCAGGCCAGCTTGCCGTGGCCGACGTCGCGGCGGCTGGGCGCGCCCATGCGGCCGGTCTCGCCCACGCTGTAGGGCGGGAAGTTGTAGTGCAGCATGAACTTTTCGTAATACTTGCCTTCCAGCGCGTCCATCAGCTGCTCGTCGTCGCCGGTGCCCAGGGTGGCGACCACCAGGGCCTGGGTCTCGCCGCGGGTGAACAGCGCCGAGCCGTGGGCCCGGGGCAGCACGCCCACTTCCGAGACGATCGGACGCACCTTGTCGACGGTGCGGCCGTCGATGCGCTTGCCGGTGTCCAGGATCATGCGGCGGACGATGTCGGCCTCAAGCTCCTTGAACACGCCGCCGAGCTTGTTGGAATCCGCGCCATCGGGGTTGGCGTCCGACTTGCCGAGGGCTTCGGTCCCCTTGGCCTTGGCTTCCTGCAACGCGGCGTGGCGCTCGGCCTTGCCCATGATCTTGTAGGCGGCGAGCAGGTCCTTGCCGATCAGCTTCTTGGCTTGGGCCTTCAGGGCGTCGGTGTCCGCCGGGGCGAAGTCGAAGGGCTCCTTGGCGGAGTGTTCGGCCAGCTCGATGATCGCGTCGATGACGGGCTGCATGCCGGCGTGGGCGAACATCACCCCCTTCAGCACTTCGTCCTCGGTCATTTCCTTGATTTCGGACTCGACCATCATCACCGCGTCGTTGGTCCCGGCCACGACCAGGTCCATGCGGCTTTCCTTCAGCTCGTCGATCGTCGGGTTCAGCACATACTCGCCGTCCACGAAGCCCACCCGGGCGCCGGCGATCGGGCCCATGAAGGGCGCGCCGGAGATCACCAGGGCGGCCGAAGCCGCCACCATGGCCACGATGTCGGGGTCGTTCTCCAGGTCGTGGCTGAGCACGGTGCAGACGACCAGCACTTCGTTCTTGAAGCCCTTGACGAACAGCGGCCGCAGCGGCCGGTCGATCAGGCGGCTGGTCAGGGTTTCCTTCTGCGTCGGCGCCGTCTCGCGACGGGGGAAGCTGCCCGGAATCTTGCCCGCGGCGTAGAACTTCTCCAGGTAGTTCACGGTCATGGGGAAGAAGTCTTGACCGGGCTTGGGCGTCTTGGCGAAGGTCACCGCCGCCAGAACAGTCGTGTCACCGTAGGTGGCGAGCACGGCGCCGTCGGCTTGTCTGGCCATACGGCCGGTTTCCAGGGTCAGCTTGCGGCCGGCCCAGTCGATGGTCTTTTTCTTGATGTCGAACATTTTGTCTTTCTCTCATCCCGAGGGCGCATTCCCTTCGGGGGCGGACAGGGTGCGGCCGGCGAAATCGCGGGCCCGAAATCCTCTCCATTCGGCAGGCTCGTGAGGATTTCATCTGAACCCTCGGCGATCGTGTGGACCGAAACCGGTCCTGGCCCGGCGCCCCGTGAGCCTGTTCAGATGGGGCGGCGGGTAGGTAAGCGCGTCCTTCGACACGGCCCCTGCGGGGCCTGCTCAGGATGACGACGATTGTCGGCGTTCGACCGCCATCGTCATGGTGAGCAGCGACGCGACAGCGACGCGTGTCGAACCACGCAGTGAAGTCCCGCGCTAACGGCGCAGGCCCAAGGTCTCGATCAGGGCCGCGTAACGGCCGTTGTCGGTGTCCTTGAGGTGGTCAAGCAGGCGCCGGCGCTGGGAAACCATTTTCAGCAGGCCGCGCCGGGAGTGGTTGTCTTTCTTGTGGGTCTTGAAGTGCTCGGTGAGGTTGGTGATCCGTTCGGACAGGATGGCCACTTGGACCTCCGCCGAGCCGGTGTCGGCCTCGCCACGAGCGTGGGTGTGAATCAATTCAGCCTTGCGTTCGGCCGTAATCGACATCGGGATCTCCTTCGAGATGAAACAGCCGCACCGGCTGAAGCCGGCCGGCCCGCATCTCGCACAGGGCCAACGCGCGTCCTGCGTCCGTCGTCGCCAACACCGTGCGGGAGGCGTCCTGGCCGCCAATGGTGCGGGGCCGCAGACGCGTGCGCAGGGTTTCGACCTGACGGGGAAGCAAAACGACCGCTCGCCCTTGCGAGAGCCTGAAGGCGTCTTCGGTGGTCATGGCCAACGCCGGGATGTCGTCCAGCGCGGTCTCGACCGGAAGCAATGCCTCTGAGCCGGCGCCCCTATGGCAGAATTCCTCCAAGGTTTCCAGGGAAATCAGGTCCGTCTCCCCGAACGGTCCGGCCCGCGTGCGCCGCAGTGCGCTCACGTGTCCGCAGGCGCCGAGCGCCTCGGCCAGGTCCCGCACGATCGCGCGGACATAGGTGCCCTTGCCGCAGACGATCTCGATCTCGACATGGTCCACGTCCGGCGCGGCGGTCGCCTGCGCGGAATGGACGGTTACGGTGCGCGCCTTCAGGTCCGGCTCCAGGCCCTGGCGGGCGAGGTCATAGGCCCGCTCGCCGTCCACCTTCACCGCCGAGAAGGCGGGCGGGATCTGCTGGATATCCCCGACGAAGGCCGTCAGCGCCGCCGCCACCGCCTCGCGCGATGGCCGCACGTCCGAGGTCGCGGTGGTCGCGCCTTCCTGGTCCAGGGTGGTGGTGTTGCGGCCCCATTCGATGGCGAAGCGATAGGCCTTGTCCGCCTCCATCAGGTACGGAACCGTCTTGGTCGCCTCGCCCAGCGCGATGGGCAGCACGCCCGTGGCCAGGGGGTCCAGCGTGCCGGCGTGGCCGGCCTTCTGGGCCTCGAACAGCCATCGGACCTTCGCCACGGCCTGGGTCGAGGTCATGCCCAAGGGCTTGTCCAGCGCCACCCATCCCGAAACCGGCCGCCCCTTGCGGCGACGGCCCATCAGTCCTCCCCGCTTTCGGGCCCGCCTTCGAGGTCGCGCCTGACTTCGGGCCGGTTCAGCAGGGCGTCCATGCGCGCGCCCTCCTCGAAGCTTTCGTCGTGCACGAACCGGAGGTCCGGGGTGAAACGCATCTCGATCTCGCGCCCGAGCTGGCCGCGCAGATAGCGGGCGTGCCGGTTCAGGGCCTCGATGGTTTCTTCGATATGCGGAGCCGAGCAGCGGAATGACGTAGCAGATCGCGTGTTTCAGATCGGGGCTCAGCTTCACCTCGGTGACGGTTGCCGGCGCGCCCTTCAGGGCCGGATCGTCGATCTCGCTCCGGCGCAGGATGTCGGACAGGGCGTGGCGCACCAGCTCGCCGGCGCGCAGCTGGCGCTGGGAGGGGCCGAGGGGCGCGGCCTTGGCGCCGCCCCGCTTAGCTTTGGTGTGCCTGGCCATGTCGGAGCCTTTCGCCGTCCGCCGGGTCCGCCGATGGAGCAAGGGGCGCGCTTCTATCCTCGCCCATCGCGCGCGTAAAGCGCGTCGCCCTCAGCCGCCGGGCCGCCCGGTGGAGAACCGCACCTTCGGGGGGCGGCGCGGCGGAAGGGTCCAGTCGTTGCGGAAGCTGAAAACGAGGGTCGCGCACAGGCGCGCGCCGGCCGCGCCCTTGTCTCGCCCGACCGCCTGGACGGTGAGGTCCTTGAAGCGCTCCAGCTTGCCGATCAGCAGCCAGGCGCGCTCTGCGCCCGGGCACACCGCGCCGATGAACGCCTGGCCATCCTCCTGGTCGGGCCGGATGGCGTAAAGATCGCCCACCGCCGCCTGCCCGCCCAGCGCCGCCTTCAGCCCGCCGGCGCCCAGCTCGCTTTCGGAGGCGGGACGCACGGCCGCCGCGCCCTGGTCGCCGGTCTGGATCACCCGCCGCACCCGCGCGCCGCCGATGAGGGTGCGCTCGAACTCGAAGCTCAGCCCGGTCTGCGCCAGGGTGCGCGCGGCGTCCGAGGCCGGCTCATAGGAATAGATGCGGTTCGCCGCCCGCGCGGCCATGGGCAGGGCGAGCAGGACGAGGGCCAAACCGACGGGGCGTTTCATCCCATCCGGCTCCTGAGCGGCGCCCCTACAGCGACCGGGCCACCGTTTCGACGGTGAAGCATTCGATGACGTCGCCCACCCGGATGTCCTGGAAGCCGGCGAACTGCATGCCGCATTCCTGGCCGGAGACCACCTCGTTCACTTCGTCCTTGAAGCGCTTGAGGGTCTGCAGCGTGCCCAGCTCCAGCACCACCACGTCCTCGCGGACGATGCGGACCTTGGCGCCCTTGCGCACCACGCCCTCGGTCACGCGGCAGCCCGCCACGCGTCCGATCTTGGAGATGTCGAACGCCTGAAGCACCTCGGCGTTGCCCAGGAAGGTTTCGCGCTGGATCGGCGCCAGCATGCCCGAGAGCACGCCTTTGATGTCGTCGATCAGGTCGTAGATGATCGAGTAGTAGCGGATCTCCACGCCTTCACGCTCGGCCAGATCGCGGGCCTGCTTGGAGGCGCGGACGTTGAAGCCGAGGATCGGCGAGCCCGAGCCCTTGGCCAGCTGCACGTCCGATTCCGTGATCGCGCCGGCGCCCGACAGGATGATCCGCGCGCGCACCTCGTCGGTGGAGATCTTGTCCAGCGCACCGACGATAGCCTCGGCCGAGCCCTGCACGTCCGCCTTGATGATCACCGGCAGCTCGGAGACGCGCTTGTCCTGCAGCTTGGCCATCATGTCGGCGAGCGAGGCGCCCGCCCCGGCCGGCGCCACGGACTTCTCGCGCCGCTTGCGCTCGCGGTACTCGGTGAGTTCGCGCGCCCGGGCCTCGTTTTCCACGACGGCGAAGGGCTCGCCGGGTTCAGGCGTGGTGTCCAGGCCCAGAATCTCGACGGGCACGGACGGGCCGGCTTCGGGCACCTGCTCTTCGCGCTCGTTCACCAGGGCCCGCACCCGGCCCCAGGCGCCTCCGGCCACCAGCAGGTCGCCGCGCTTCAGCGTGCCGCGCTTGACCAGCACGGTCGCCACCGGGCCCCGCCCGCGATCCAGCTTGGATTCGATCACCACGCCCTCGGCGGTGCGGTCGGGATTGGCCTTCAGGTCCAGCAGCTCGGCCTGCAGCAGGATGGCCTCGACCAGATGGTCCAGCCCTTCCTTCTTCAGGGCGGAGACCGGGATCGCCTGCGTATCGCCGCCCAGGCTCTCGACCACGATCTCGTGCTGCAGCAGCTCGTTGATCACCTTGTTCGGGTCGGCGTCGGGCTTGTCGATCTTGTTGATGGCCACGATGATCGGCGCGCCGGCCGCCTTGGCGTGCTGGATGGCCTCGATGGTCTGGGGCATCACGCCGTCGTCGGCCGCCACCACCAGCACCACGATGTCGGTGATGTTGGCGCCGCGCGCGCGCATGGCCGAGAAGGCCGCGTGGCCCGGGGTGTCCAGGAAGGTGACGCGTTGGCCGTCCTTCAGCCGCACCTGATAGGCGCCGATGTGCTGAGTGATGCCGCCATGCTCGCCGCCCGCCACGTCCGTGGAGCGCAGAGCGTCCAGCAGCGAGGTCTTGCCGTGGTCGACGTGACCCATGACGGTGACCACCGGCGGACGCGGCAGCATGTGCTCGTCCACGTCCTCGGCGGCCAGGAAGCCCTCTTCGACGTCCGCCTCGGACACGCGCCGGACGGTGTGGCCGAATTCCGTCGCCACCAGCTCGGCGGTGTCGGAATCGATCACGTCGTTGATCTTCAGCATCACCCCTTCGCGCATCAGGAACTTGATGATGTCCACGCCGCGAACGGCCATCCGGTTGGACAGCTCCTGCACGGTGATGACGTCGGGAACGACGACTTCGCGAGAGGCGCGGGCCGGCTCCTGGGCCCCGCCCTTGCGCTTTTCCCGTTCGCGTTCGCGGGCCCTGCGCACCGAGGTGAGCGAGCGCATGCGCTCCACCGCGCCCTCGTCGTCGCCGGCCACGGCCTGGATGGTCAGACGGCCTTCGCGGCGCTGGGGCGCGCCCTTGACGCGGGAGATCGCCTTGGAGGGCGCGCCGGCGCCGGTCTTGGCGCGGCCCCGGTCGGCGTCATCTTCCTCGTCGGGCCGGCGGTCGAGGTTGGCCGAGCCGGGACGCGGCGCCTGGCGCGTGGCGCGCTGGATCTCGGGCGTGGCGGGCGGGCCGCCGGGGACCGGGCGCGAGCCTGCGGGACCGCGCGGGCCCGCAGGCCTGGGGGGCGCGGGTCTCGGGGTCAGGGCGGAATAGCGGACGGTTTCGCCCGAGCGGGCCGGACGGTCGCCTGTCGCGCGACGGGCGCGGCGCGGGCGCGTCGGTCCGGGGGCCCTGGCGGAAGACGGTGTCGGAGCGGCCGGAGAAGCCGCCGCGCGGGCCGTCCGCCCGCGGCGCGGGACGGTAGGCGCCGCCGGTGGCGCCGCGCGCGGCTCCGGCCGGCTCTCGCGGGGCGCTTCGGCCGCCGGGGCGGGCGCAGCTGGCTGCTTCGGCGCTCCGGTGCAGCGGGGGCGCCGGCGCGACTTCTGCGGGCGCTGGCTCGGGCGACTTCGGCCTTGGGCGCGGCCTCGGCCTGTTTGGCGGCGGCTTCGGCCTTCAGGCGGGCGCCTTCCTCGGCCTGGCGGGCCTCTTCGGCCTGGCGCTCGGCGGCGGCGCGTTCGTGCTGTTCGCGAGCGGCTTCGAGCGCGCGCTGGCGGCGGGCGGCCTCCTCGGCCGACAGGTTGAGCTTGGGGTCCGCGGGCGGCGCGCGGCGGGGGCCGCCGGCTTGGGCGCGGCCGGCGCCGGGCGCGGCGCCTCGAAGACCGGACGCTTCTCCACCACCGGGGGGGCCGCCGCGCCGATGCGGCGCTTGGTCTCCACCACCACGGTCTTGGAGCGGCCGTGGCTGAAGCTCTGCTTGACCGTGCCGGAAGGCACCGAGCCGCCGGGCCGGGGCTTCAGGGTCAAGGGCCGGGAACCGGCCGGCCTGCCGTCATTGTCTTTGGCGTCGCTCATTCGCTCGCTTTACTCGTTTCCAAGCCCAAGAGCCCGGCCGCACAAATCCGAAACGCCACGAGACGGGCCGCCCCCGCCGCGCCCGTTTTCAAGGCTCCTCGCGCCAACTCGTCGGAAGGAGCGGACGGAAGCCCGATAGCCGCTCGACGTCCAGCGTCCAGCGCTCGGCCCCTCGTCCCGCAAGGAAGGCGAGGTGTATCACATTTTCCAGGCCCAAGGCCAAACCCAATTCGGTCGAGCCGAAGACCCCGATCAGCCCCGGCGCCGTGCTCGCCCGCCGCACAGCGGCCAGCAGCTTGCGCCGCCCGTCGGCCGCCCCGTCCTCCGCCTCGATCAGCCAGGCGACCCGGCCGGCGGCGATGGCCGAGGAGACCTTTTCGAACCCAGAGGTAAGCTCCCCGGCCCGTCGCGCAAGGCCCAGCGCCGACAACAGCCGCCGGTGAAGCAGGGCCGCCGTCTGGTCCGCCAGATCGGGCGGGGCGACGAGCTTGGCCTTGGCGGCGCGGGAGAAGGCGCCCTTCCTCACGGCCTGGTCCACCGCCTCGCGGGTCGCGCTCACCCACAGGCCTCGGCCGGGCAGCTTGCGGGCCACGTCGGGGGTCACCACCCCGCCCGGCCCGGCGACGAAACGGATCAGCCCCGCCTCGGGCGTGACCTCGCCCGAGACGATGCAGCGACGCTCTCGCGCCGGCCGCCAGGAATCGCCGCCGGTCGCGCTCGTCGTCATCAGGCCTCTTCCGGCTGCTCCTCGGACGGCTCGGCCAGGACGGGCTCCTCGCCCGCCTCACCCTGTTCGCCCTCGACCGCCTCGGGCTCCGGTTCAGGTTCGGGCTCCGGTTCGATCCAGCCCATGGCGATCCGGGCGCGCATGATCAGGGCCTCGGCGTCCTCGGCGGAGAGGTTGAAGCTCTCCAGGGCGCCGGCCTCGCGCACGCGCTCGCCGTTCTTGGTCTCGTACCAGCCGCGCAGATCGTCGGGCACCAGGCCGGCCAGGTCCTCCACCGTCTTCACCTCGGCCTCGCCGAGCGACACGCTCATGGCCAGGGTCACGCCCTCGACCTCGAGCAGGGCGTCGTCCACGCCCAAGCTCGCGGCGCTTGGCGTCGAACGCGGCGGCTTCCTTTTCCAGGAAGTCGCGGGCGCGGGCCTGAATCTCCTCGGCGGTGTCCTCGTCGAAGCCTTCGATGACCGCGATTTCGTGCGGGTCCACATAGGCGACCTCCTCCACCGCGGAGAAGCCTTCGGTGACCAGCAGCTGGGCGATCACCTCGTCCACGTCCAGGGATTCCTGGAACAGCTGGGTGCGCTCGGTGAACTCGCGCTGGCGGCGCTCGGAGTCCTGGGCCTCGGTGATGATGTCGATCTGCCAACCGGTCAGCTGGCTGGCGAGGCGCACGTTCTGGCCGCGCCGGCCGATGGCCAGCGACAGCTGCTCGTCGGGCACCACGACCTCGACCCGGCCTTCCTCCTCGTCCATCACCACCTTGGAGACTTCCGCCGGCGCCAGGGCGTTCACGATGAAGGTGGGCTCGTCGCCCGACCAGGGGATGATGTCGATCTTCTCGCCCTGCAGCTCGGCCACCACCGCCTGCACGCGCGAACCGCGCATGCCGACGCAGGCGCCGACCGGGTCGATGGAGCTGTCGTTGGAGACCACGGCCATCTTCGCGCGGCTGCCCGGATCGCGGGCCACGGCGCGGATCTCGATGACGCCGTCGTAGACCTCCGGCACCTCCTGGGCGAACAGCTTGGCCATGAAGCCGCCGTGCGCGCGGCTCAGCATGATCTGCGGGCCCTTGGTCTCGGCGCGGACGTCGTAGATGTAGCAGCGGATGCGGTCGCCGAGGTTGAACACCTCGCGCGGGATCGACTGGTCGCGGCGCATGACGCCCTCGCCACGGCCCAGGTCGACGATGACGTTGCCGTATTCGACCCGCTTGACCACGCCCGAGACGATCTCGCCGACCCGGTCCTTGAACTCCTCGTACTGGCGCTCGCGCTCGGCCTCGCGGACCTTGTGGGTCACCACCTGGCGGGCCATCTGGGTCTGCACCCGGCCGAAATCGAAGGGCGGCAGGGTCTCTTCGTAGACCTTGCCCACCTCGGCCTGCTTGTCGCTCTTCTTGGCGTCCGACAGGCGGATCACGGTGTCGAGCATCTCCGGCTCGATTTCCGCGTCATCCTCCACGATCGTCACCCGCCGGGTGATGGTCAGCTCACCGGTGGTCGGGTCGATGGTGGCGAGGATGTCGTGCTCGGGGCCGTAGCGCGACTTGGCGGCCTTGGTGATCGCCTCCTCGATGGCCTCGATGACGATCTCCTTCTCGATCGACTTCTCGCGGGCGACCGCGTCGGCGATCTGGAGCAGCTCCAGCCGGTTGGCCGAAATGCCGGTGAGGGACATGGTCAGGCGTCCTCTTCTTGGGATTGGGTTTGGGCGAGGCGAGCGTCCCGCTCGGCCGCGCCGCGTTGCAGAAGTTCGTCGTTGAGCACGAGCTTGGCGTCTTCGAATTGGGCGAAGGGGACGTGCGCCGGTTCGGCCGCGCCCTCCTCGACGATCAGCACGTCCTGGCCGCTGACGCCGGCCAGCCGGCCGCGAAAGCGCTTGCGGCCGTCCACCAGGCGGGCGAGCTCGACCTTGGCCTCCAGGCCCTGATAGGCGTCGAAGTCCTTCAGCCGGGTCAGGGGCCGGTCGATGCCGGGGGAGGAGACCTCCAGATTGTATTCGCCCGAGATGGGGTCCGCCGCGTCCATCACCTGGGAGACCGCGCGCGACAGGGCCACGCAGTCCTCGATCTCCATGGAGCCGTCCGGCAGCTCGGCCATGATCTGCAGCCGCCGGCCGCCTTCGGACCGGGCGCTGCCCATCAGGCGCAGGCGCACGATCTCATAGCCCGCCGCCTCGGCCACGGGGTCGAGCAGCTCCAACAGGCCCAGGTCTTCGGCGGTCCTTCCGCGCATGTCCCTTTGACCCAGAAAAAAGCGGCTGGCCTTTTCAGGGGCCGCCGCTCGAAAGCGCCATCCAGCGCTAACGGACGATGTTGGCCGCTATATAGGCGTATCGCGCGGAGGTTGGAAGGCCTCACGGCGCATATTCCCCGAGCCCGCCTTCGCGCGGCCACAAAACCGCCGCCGCGCAGATTTAGGGTTCGTCCGCTGAGGGCGCGCACGGCGGCCCTGGTCCTGCTGGGTCGCCCAAACTCTGTGAGGACTGGTCATGATGCGTCTGTTCATCGTCGCGGCGGCCGCTTCCGCGGTCGCCACATCAGCTTTCGCTCAAGCCGCCTACACGCCGGCCGACGGGCCCGCGCCGGCGAGCTATCCGCCCTGTACGAGCCGCACCCAGGATCGCTGCATCGACCAAGCGCACGCGCGGCCCATGCTGCACAAGGCCGTCCATCGCCACGCCGCGGCCAAGGCGTCGCTGAAGAAGAGCTGACCTCGCACGCCCCCTTTCCGCCGCGATGCGGGAGGGGGGCGTCAATCCGTTCACCGTAACTCCGCCTTTACGCCTGATCCCGCATAACCGTCCCAAAATGAGCCTGAACCAAAAAATTGGTCGGGCATGGTGATGTGGGAAAATTCAGATGACCAAGACGGTTCTCGTCGTGGACGACGATCCGACTCAGCGCCGCCTGATCCAGGGCGTGCTTGAGCGCGAAGGCTTCGTCACGGCTCTCGCCGAGAGCGGCGACGAGGCGCTGGCCCACCTGATGGCGGGCAAGGCGGCCGACGTGGTGCTGCTCGACCTGGTGATGCCCGGCCTCGGCGGCGTGGACGCCCTGAAGGAGATGCGCGCGCGCGGCTATCTGCAGCCGGTGATCGTGCTCACCGCCCAGGGCTCGATCGAGACCGTGGTCAGCGCCATGCAGGCCGGCGCCCAGGACTTCCTGGTCAAGCCCGCCGCGCCCGAGCGCATCGCCGTGTCCATCCGCAACGCCCTGAAGATGGGCGAGCTGGTGGGCGAGGTGGATCGGCTCAAGCGCCGCGCCACGGGCCAGACCACCTTCGACGACCTGATCGGAACCTCGCCGGCCATGCGCCAGGTGAAGGCCATGGGCGAGCGGGCGGCCCGCTCGTCGATCCCCATCCTGATCACCGGCGAGAGCGGGGTCGGCAAGGAGCTGATCGCGCGCGCCCTGCACGGCGCGTCGGATCGCGCCGGCAAGCCCTTCGTGGCGGTGAACTGCGGCGCCATCCCGGAGAACCTGGTGGAGTCGATCCTGTTCGGCCACGAGAAGGGCGCCTTCACCGGCGCCGCGGAAAAGCGCCTGGGCAAGTTCGTGGAGGCCGACGGCGGCTGCCTGTTCCTGGACGAGGTGGGCGAGCTGCCGCTCGACACCCAGGTCAAGCTGCTGCGCGCGCTGCAGGAAGGCGAGGTCGACGCCATCGGCTCCAAGCGGCCGATCAAGGTGGACGTGCGGATCATCTCCGCCACCAACCGCGACCTGGCGCAGGCCGTGCGCGAAGGGCGTTTCCGCGAGGACCTCTACTATCGCCTGAACGTGTTCCCCATCGAGGCGCCGGCCCTGCGCGAACGGCGCGAGGACATCCCGGCCCTGGTGGATCACTTCGTGCGCCGCTTCAACGTCGAGGAAGGCAAGGGCGTGGTCGGCGCCACCGGCGAGGCGCTGGAGCTGCTGACGGCCCACGACTGGCCCGGCAACGTCCGCCAGCTGGAGAACGCGGTCTATCGCGCCATCGTGCTCGCCGACGGCGCCCTATCTGCAGCCGCACGACTTCCCGGCCATCTCCGGGATCATGCCGCCGGCCGGCCGACCTGGCGCCGGAGCCCCGGCCGCGTCCGGTGCTGCCCGTGCCCCAGGCCTATATCGCCGAGATGCCCAAGGAGGCGCCGGTCCGCATCCTCGACGAACGCGGCCACCTGCGCACGCTGGAGGATATCGAGAAAGACCTGATCCAGCTCGCCATCGGCATCTATTCCGGCCACATGAGCGAGGTGGCCCGCCGGCTCGGCATCGGCCGCTCGACGCTGTATCGCAAGGTGCGCGAGCAGGGCATCGAGGGCGTCGGGCCCGGACGAGCCGGACGCGGACGACGAAGCGGCCTGAAGCTGTTGATGCGCGGCGGGCCCCGTCCCGCCGCCGTCACGGCGCCCTAGACTTCGAGCAGCAGCCGCTCGGGGTCCTCGATGCATTCCTTGACGCGCACCAGGAAGGTCACCGCTTCCTTGCCGTCGACCACGCGGTGGTCGTAGCTCAGCGCCAGATACATCATCGGCCGGATGACCACCTGGCCGTCGACGGCCACGGGGCGATCCTGGATCTTGTGCATGCCCAGGATGCCCGACTGCGGGGCGTTGAGGATCGGCATGGACATCAGCGAGCCATAGACGCCGCCGTTGGAGATGGTGAAGGTGCCGCCTTGCAGGTCCTCCATCGTCAGGGCCCCGTCGCGGGCCTTCTTGCCCAGGCCGCCGATGGCCTTCTCGATGTCGGCCAGGCTGATCTGATCGGCGTCGCGCACCACCGGCACCACCAGGCCCTTGTCCGTGCCGACGGCCACGCCGATATCGTAGTGGTTCTTGTAGATCGATGTCGGTGCCGTCGATCTCGGCGTTGACGGCGGGCACCGCCTTCAGCGCCTGCATGCAGGCCTTCACGAACAGGCCCATGAAGCCCGAGCTTCACGCCGTGGCGCTGCTCGAAGGCCTCCTTGTATTCGGCTGCGCAGAGCCATCACCGCGCTCATGTCCGCCTCGTTGAAGGTGGTCAGCATGGCGGCGGTGTCCTGGGCCTCCTTCAGCCGCCGGGCGATGGTCTGGCGAAGGCGGGTCATGCGCACCCGCTCCTCGCGCTCGCCCACGGCGCGCGGGCCCCGACCGGGGCCGGGGCGGGCGGCGGGATTGCCGCGCAGCTTCCAGAGCGGCCAGCGCGTCGCCCTTGGTGATCCGTCCGTCCTTGCCGGTGCCGGTGATTGGCGCGGCGTCCAGCCCGCATTCGGTCGACGATGCGGTTGGCCGCGACGGGCCAGCGGCCGAGTGTCCGCCGGCGCGGATCTGGCGGGCGCGGCGGCAGGGCTCGGGATCGGTTCGGCCTTGGGCTCGGCGCTTTTGTCTCGGCCTTGGGCGTCGGCGCGGCGGCCTTGCCGCGATCCGGTGCCGATGCGGCCCAGAACCGTGCCTGGCGTGATCGTCGCGCCTTCGTCCGCGTCGATCGCTCCAGCACCCCATCCTCGGGCGCGGCGACTTCCAGGCTGACCTTGTCGGTGTCCAGTTCGACCAGCACCTCGTCCTTTTTCACCGCCTCGCCGACCTTTTTGGTCCAGTGGGCGACCGTGGCTTCGGCGACGGATTCACCCAGGGCGGGGTCATGATGTTGGTCATGGTCTGTGTTTCAGATGGCGGTGCGTCACAGTCTAATCTGCGTCGGGCAGGGGATAGGTCTTGGCGAAGGCTTCGGTGAGGAACGCGTCGAGTTCGGATAGGTGCCGGCTCATAAGGCCGGCGGCGGTTGAGGCCGAGGCGGGGCGGCCGACATAGCGCGGACGTTTGGCGCGCGACTTCCAGCTTTTCGAGTGTCAGTTCCAGCCAGGGCTCCACGAACGTCCAGCCGCCCATGTTCTTGGGTTCTTCCTGGCACCAGACCAGTTCGGCGTTGGTGAAGCGGTTCAGCTCCTGGCTGATCGACTTGATCGGCCACGGATAGAACTGCTCCAGCCGCATCAGATAGACGTCGTCGCGCTTTTCTTCGGCGCGGCGCTCGACCAGGTCGTAATAGACCTTGCCCGAGCACAGGATCACCCGGGTGATGTCGTCGTCGGGCTTCAGCTTGATCCCGCCGACATCGCATCCGGCCTCGGCGCCGTCCACCATCACCCGATGGAAGCTGTTGCCGGTCCCGAAATCTTCCAGGTTCGACACCGCCCGCTTGTGACGCAGCAGGGACTTGGGCGTCATCACGATCAGGGGCTTGCGGAAATCGCGGCGGATCTGGCGGCGCAGCGCGTGGAAATAATTCGCCGGGGTCGTGCAGTTGACCACCTGCATATTGTCCTCGGCGCACAGCTGCAGGAACCGCTCCAGACGCGCCGAAGAGTGCTCCGGCCCCTGGCCCTCGTAACCGTGCGGCAACAGGCAGACCAGGCCGCACATTCTAAGCCACTTGCGCTCGCCCGACGAGAT
>CAVXFP010000008.1:0-244467 GCA_963761065.1 uncultured Alphaproteobacteria bacterium
CAGGGGCCCTGTTCCCCCGGAGGACCGAATGCTCGCCGCTCCGCGCGCCGATGTCGCCGAAAACACGGCCGCCTTCGAGACCGCCGCCCTGGTCAAGCCCACGGGCTTTCGCGAATACGACGCCCGCTGGCTGTTCGGCTCGGAGATCAACCTGCTGGGGTCGAGGCCCTGGGCCTCGGCCTGGGCACGCTGTTCCACGAGCTCGGCCACAGCCGGTCGTGGTCGGCCACGACTACCGGTCCTATTCGCTGTCGGTGAAGCAGGCGCTGACCCTCGGCCTGGTCGCGGCGGGCTGCGAGGTGCTGGACATCGGCCTGGCCACTTTCGCCCATGGCCTATTTCGCCCAGTTCGAGCTGGATGCGCCCTGCGTGGCCATGGTCACCGCCAGCCACAACGAGAACGGCTGGACCGGGGTGAAGATGGGTGCGAACCGGCCGCTCACCTTCGGGCCCGACGAGATGGGTCGGCTGAAGGACATCGTGCTCGGCGGCAAGTGGAAGCCGCGCGGCCGGGCGGGCGGCTGACCCGCGTCGAAGGCATGGCCGAGCGCTACATCGCCGACGCCGGCAAGCGCGCCGCGATCAAGCGGCCGCTGAAGGTGGTCGCCGCCTGCGGCAACGGCACGGCCGGCGCCTTCGCGCCCGAGGCCCTGCGCCGGATGGGCGCGGCGGTGGTGGTCGAGATGGACTGCGAGCTCGACTACACCTTCCCCAGCTACAACCCGAACCCCGAAGATCAGGAGATGCTGCACGCCATGGCCGACGCCGTGCGCGAGCATGGGGCGGACCTGGCGCTGGGCTTCGACGGCGACGGCGACCGCTGCGGGGTGGTGGACGACGAGGGCGAGGAGATCTTCGCCGACAAGATCGGCCTGATGCTGGCGCGCGACCTGTCGGCCCTGCACCCGAACGCGACCTTCGTGGTCGACGTGAAATCCACCGGCCTTACAAGACCGACCCGGTGCTGAAGGCGAACGGCGCCAAGACCGATCTACTGGAAGACCGGCCACAGCTACATCAAGCGCAAGACCGCCGAGCTCGGCGCGCTGGCCGGGTTCGAGAAGTCCGGCCACTTCTTCTTCAACCCGCCGCACGGCCGCGGCTACGACGACGGTCTGGTCGCCGCCGCGGCGATCCTGTCGATGCTCGACCGCAATCCGGGCAAGACGCTCGCCGCAGCTGCACGACGACGCTGCCGGTGGCCTACACCTCGCTGACCATGTCGCCGCACTGCGCGGACGAGGCCAAGTACGGCGTCGTCGAGCAGGTGGTGGCCGAATACGAGGCTCTGGCCGAGGCCGGCGGCCAGCATCCTGGGCCGCAAGATCGCCGACGTGCTCACCGTCAACGGCGTGCGGGTGACGCTGGAGGACGGCTCGTGGCTGCTGGTGCGCGCCATCTCCAACAAGCCGGAGCTGGTGGTGGTGGTCGAGAGCATGGTCTCCGAGGACGACATGCGCGCCCTGTTCCGCCAGGAGGTGAAGCCGCGCTTGGCCAAACGTCCCGAAGTCGGCGCCTACAACCAGGAGATTTGAGCCATGCGCGTGGCCATGATCGGAACGGGCTATGTGGGCCTGGTCTCCGGCGCCTGCTTCGCCGACTTCGGCCACACGTGGTGCTGCATCGACAAGGACGCCGGCAAGATCGAGCGGCTGAAGAAGGGCGAGATGCCGATCTTCGAGCCCGGCCTGGAGGACTGGTGGCGCGCAACGTGCGCAGGAGCGGCTGTCGTTCACCGCCGACGGCAAGCCGACGCCATCCGCAAGGCCGACGCGGTGTTCATCGCCGTGGGCACGCCGTCGCGCCGGGGCGACGGCCACGCCGACCTTTCCTATGTCTACGCGGCCGGCCGAGGAGATCGCCGGCCTGCTGGACGGCTTCACCGTCATCGTCACCAAGTCGACCGTGCCGGTGGGCACGGGCGACGAGATCGAGGCGATCATCCGCAAGGCCGCGGCCCGACGCGGAATTCGCCGTGGTCTCCAATCCGGAGTTCCTGCGCGAGGGCGCGGCGATCAAGGACTTCAAGCGGCCGGACCGCGTGGTCGTGGGCCGGACGACGAGCGCGCCCAGGCGGTGATGACGCGAGCTCTACCGGCCGCTGTTCCTGAACGAGACGCCGATCCTGTTCACCGAACGGCGCACCTCGGAACTGATCAAGTACGCGGCCAACGCCTTCCTGGCGATGAAGATCACCTTCATCAACGAGATGGCGGATCTGTGCGACGCAGTGGGCGCCGACGTGCAGCAGGTGGCCCGCGGCATCGGCCTGGACAAGCGCATCGGCCGAAGTTCCTGCACGCCGGGCCAGGCTATGGCGGCTCGTGCTTTCCCAAGGACACCCTGGCCCTGGTGCGCACCGCCAGCCGACGCCGGATCGCCGGTGCAGCTGGTGGAGACGACCGTCGAGGTCAACGAGGCGCGCAAGAAGGCCATGGCCGAGCAAGATCGCCGAGGCCATGGGCGGCGATCTGAAGGGCAAGACCGTCGCGCGTGCTGGGCCTGACCTTCAAGCCGAACACCGACGACATGCGCGATGCGCCGTCGCTGGACATCGTGCCGGCGCTGCAGGCGATGGGCGCCAAGGTCCAGGCCTTCGATCCGGAGGGCCACGAGGCGCGCCAGCTGCTGGCCGGCGTGGACTTCAAGGCCGGGCCTTACGAGGCGGTCGAAGGCGCCGACGCGCTGGTGATCATCACCGAATGGGACCAGTTCCGCGCCCTGGACCTGGACCGCGTCAAGGACGCTGATGCGGCGACGGTGGTGGTCGACCTGCGCAACATCTACCAGCCCGACGACATGCGGGCGCGCGGCTTCGTCTACAAGAGCGTGGGACGGCCCTAGGCTGCGACGCTGACGGCCGGATTGCGCTGGTAGAGTCCGCCGCCCACAGCGATGAACGGCTCGCCGAGTCCGGCGATCATCTCTTCGGCGCCAGCACCAGATAGCCGCCGGGGGCCAGCGCCGGGGACAGCCGCTCAAGCGCGCGGGCGCGGGCGTCCGGGTCCATGACCGACAGCACCTGGCGGCAGAAGATGACCTCGAAGCGTCCCAGCGCCCGGAAGTCCGCGTGCAGATTGACCCGCCGCCAGCACGACCATGGCGCGCACCCGCGGTGAAACCTCCCACAGGTCCTCGCGCTTTTCGAAGTGGCGCACCAACTGGCGGATCGGCAGGCCGCGCTGCACCTCCACCTGGCTGTACAGGCCGGACTGGGCCTTCTCCAGAGCGCGTTCGCAGATGTCGGAGCCGAGGATCTCGACGCCGCAGGCCAGCACTGCCGCGCCAGCGTCCTCGACCATGAAGGCGAGGGAATAGGGTTCCTGTCCGCAGCCGCAGCCGGCGCTCCACACCCGGATGGTCTGGCCCGCGGGGCGGCCGCGCGCCAGGGCCGGCAGGATCTCGTCGCGGAACCGGTCGAATTGCGGCCGGTCGCGGAAGAACCAAGTCTCGCCGGCGGCCAGGGCCTCGACCACCGCCCACATGAGCTTCTCGTCGTGCTTCTGGCGGGCGGCCAGCAGCATCTCGCGGATCGAGCCGAAACCTTCTCGGCGGGCGACCGGCGTCAGGCGGCTCTCGATCAGATAGACCTTCTCCGGGTCGATCTGCAGGCCCGGCGCCGGCGCGGGCCATGTCCGCGACAAATTTGAGCTCGTCGGGCTTCACAGCAGGTCCGCCAGGGCGAATTTGGAGATGCAGGATGTCGCTGTCGAAGGGCTTCATGATGTATTCGGCCGCCCCGCTGTCCAGCGCCTCGCCGATCCGGGCCGGGTCGCTCTCGACCGTGCAGAACACCACGACCGGCTGATCGCCGCCGTGCTCCTGGCGAAGCTGGCGCAGGAACTCCAGACCGTCCATGCTCGGCATGTTCCAGTCGAGCAGGATCGCGTCGGGCATGACGCCGCGGCACCAGGCGAGGGCCTCCACGCCGTCGCCGGCCTCTGCGACCTCGAATCCCATGTCTTCGACGATCCGGCGGGCGACCTTTCGGATCACCCGGCTGTCGTCGACCACAAGGCAGGTCCTCACGCCGTCGGCTCCTCCCAGGGACATCACGCGACATTCGCGCGCCCTTGGTTAAGGAGCGGTGTGGGCCGGCGTCTTATTCGGCGGGCCCTTTCGGACCGGTCGGGCATGTGCCGCCGTCGATCCGCACGGCGTCGTCCTCGACCTCGTCGACGTCACGCAGCCGCCCGCCGGCCTGGGCCGACGAGGGCGTGCAGGAAGTAGGCCTGGACCCATTGGCCGGCCAGGCCCTCGTCGAACGCCTCGCCCGTGCAGGCCTCGAACCGCCTCGGGCCGCAGGCGCGCGCGCGCGCCCGTTGGCCTCCAGGGACATGCACCAGCGTCCCCGCCCTGCGGGCTGGCGACCGACAGCCGGGCCACGCCGCCCATGGGCAGGGCGGCGATCCCGAGCTGGGCGAGGTTGAGCAGCGCCCGCGCGGCGGGCTTGGGCAGGGAGGCCGGCGTCACCGCCCAGTCGAGCTCGGCGCGGGCGTGCTCGTAGACGTCGCGCGTCAGCCGCTCCAGCTCGCGCACGTCGAAGCTCTCGGTGGCCGCCGCGCCGCCGAAGGCCGCCCGGGCGAAGGTCAGGAGCGCGGCCAGCTTGCGCGCGCTGGTGACGACGACCGCCATCGCCTCCTCGCGCATGTCCTGCTGCTCGGGATCCTCGATGAGGTCGAGCGCCGAGACGATCGCGCTGGTCGGGCTGATGAAGTCGTGACACAGCCGGCCGGCGAGGCGCGCGGCCAGGTCCACGGGCCTCGACGGGGTCGCCGGCGGCGTCATCGGCGAGCGGCGATTCAGGGTTCAAAGCGTTTTGCATTGGCTGGAGTCTGGGCTGATTTGCCGCTTTGGCAAACGAGAACGGGCGTGCCAGAGACTGAATTGATGATCGATCATTTCTTGGAGCCTGGCGCGCTGGTTCGTCATCCGGAGCGGCATGATTGGGGTGTCGGCCAGGTGCAGTCCGTGGCCGGGCGAAGGATCACCGTGAATTTCGAAGACGCGGGTAAACAGACCATCGACGCCGACAAGGTGGCCCTCGTCTACCTCGGCCCAGATCCCCGGGAGCGAGGATGACCGATCAAGACCGACGCGGCGCTGGGCGAGGCGCTGGCCGACATCGTCGAGGAGGCCGGGGCGTTGATTCTGCCCCTGTGGCGCTCGGGCCTGCAGGTGGACCACAAGGCCGACGAAAGCCCGGTCACCGAGGCGGACCGGCGCGGCGAGACGCTGATCCTGGCCCGGCTGGCCGAGCGGTTTCCCGACGTTCCGGTGATCTCCGAGGAGGACGCCAGCGAGTTCGGCACGCCCGACCAGATCGGCGCGCGCTTCTTCCTGGTGGATCCGCTGGACGGCACCAAGGCCTTCGTGCGCGGCGACGAGCACTGGACGGTCAACATCGGCCTGATCCAGGACGGCGCGCCCGTCGCCGGCGCGGTGAGCGCGCCCGCCTGGGGCCGCACCTGGTACACCGCCTCGGGCGGCGCGCGCCGTCGCGCGACGGACGGATCGGTGGACGAGCCCATCCACGTGCGCCCCTGGGCGGGCGACGACGCGGTGGCCCTGATCAGCCACACCATGAAGCCCGAGGTGGAGGCGGAACTGCGCGCCCTGTACGGCTACGGCCAGGTGCTGGCGATGGATTCCTCGGCCAAGCTCTGCATGGTCGCCGAGGGGTCCGCGGACATCTATCCGCGCCACGGAACCACCATGGAATGGGACATCGCCGCCGCCGACGCCGTGCTGCGCGCGGCGGGGGGCCGGCTGACGACGCCCGACGGGCGGGCCGTTCCTCTATGGAAAGGCCGACCAGGGCTTCAAGAACGGCTGGTTCGTGGCCCGCGGCGGCTGATCGCGAGCTTCGATGGAACCAGGCGGCGTTTGCGGGCTATGGTGAGCGGCGAAGACGAACCGTACGCGCTCTGGGAGACGTTCATGGCTGACTCGACCCTCGCGTCGCTTCGGCGGCTCTGGTTCAACATCCACCTGTGGGTCGGCCTGATCCTGTTCGTGTTCCTGCTGGCGCTGGGGCTGTCGGGAACCGCCCTGGCCTGGCGCCCGCAGCTGGACCGGTTGCTCCACCCGGCGCGCTATGCAGGTGTCGCAGTCCGGCGCGCAGCCTGTCGCCCTCCGCCTATCTGTCCGCCGCCGCCACGGCCCTGGGGCCGGACGTGCATGCCTCCAGAATGACCTTCTCGCCGACCCCTGGCGGGCCGGTGAGCGTGATGGGCCTGGGCGCGAGCGCGCCCGGCAAGCGCCCGGCGCTGACCAGCGTGTGGCTCGACGCCGCGGACGGCCATGTGCTGGACCAAGGGCCGCTGCTGGGCGGCGTTCTCGGCCTGGCGCATGACGTGCACGAGGAAATGCTGATCCCCGGCGTCGGGCGACAGGTGGTTGGCTGGCTGGGCGTCGCCATGCTGATCCAGAGCCTGACGGGCCTGTGGCTGTGGTGGCCGCGCGTGGGCGGGGTGAAGATGGCGCTCTCCTGGAAGCGCTCGGGCTTCCTGACCATGCGGCTGCACCATCTGGCCGGCGTGCTGATGATGATCCCGCTGGCGGTGCTGTCGGTGACCGGGATCTGGATCGCCTTTCCGCAAATCGGCCAGGCGCTGTCCGGTCCTGCGCCGGCCGCGGCGGCTGGATTGCCGCGCAGGGAGCGCGGACCGCGTTTCGCCCCGCCGATCGCAATGCCCCATCTCACCGCCGACCAGGCCGTCGACGCCGCGAGCGCGGAGGGACCGGACGGCGCGCGGGTGCTCTCCATCGCCCTGCCGAGCCAGGGCGCCTCGCCCGGCCTGGATGGTGCAGATCGCCGCGGCTGGCGCGGAGCGGCCCGTCACAGTGCGCGTCTCGGACGAGACCGGCGAGGTCCTGCAGCGGCGGCCCGCGCGGGCCGTTCGCCGGCGGACCTCCGGGCGGGGGCGGCGGGCGCGACCCGCTGGCGAGGGCCATGCGTGACATTCACGAGGGCGAGGGCGGCCTGTGGTGGAAGCTGATCGCCTCTCTGGCGGGCTTCGCCCCGGCGCTGTTGGGCACACCGGCCTGATCCGCTGGCTCGGATCCCGGCGCAAGGGCGCGGCGGCATGATCCTCCGCCCCGGCTTTGCCGGCCGGGCCGACCGATGTTAAGCAACCTCCAAAATCGGGGGACTCGGGAATGGCGAACGCGGCGGGCGACACACCGACGTCGATGAGGACCGTGGTCGCGGCCTCCTCGGCCGGCACCGCCTTCGAGTGGTACGACTTCTTCATCTTCGGCAGCATGACCGGCCTGATCGGCAAGCTGTTCTTCGCCAATCTAGACGCGACCACCGGCGTCATCTTCGCCCTCGGCATCTTCGGCGCCGGCTTCCTCTTCCGGCCCGTGGGCGCCCTGGTGTTCGGCTGGGTCGGCGACCGGCTGGGGCGCAAGGGCGCGTTTCTGGTCACCGTCTCGCTGATGGGCCTGGCGACCCTCGCCGTGGGCTTCTTGCCGACCTATGCGACCGCCGGGATCACCGCGCCGATCCTGCTTTTGACCATGCGGATGATCCAGGGCTTCGCGCTCGGCGGCGAATACGGCGGGGCGGCGATCTATGTGGCCGAGCACGCGCCGGACAAGCGGCGGGGCGAATTCACCGGCTGGGTGCAGGTGTCCGCCTCCTTCGGCCTGATCGGCGCCCTGGCGGTGATCACCGGAACCCGCGCGCTGATCGGCGAGGACGCCTTCAACGCCTGGGGCTGGCGGGTGCCGTTCTTCTTCTCGGCCTTCCTGCTGGCCATCTCGATCTGGATGCGGATGAAGCTGTCGGAAAGCCCCGCCTTCAAGCGCATGGAGGCCGAGGGCGGACGCTCCAAGGGCCCCGTGGCGGAGTCCTTCCTCAAGTGGCGCTATCTGAAGGTCGTGCTGCTGGCCCTGTTCTCCATCATGGTGGCCCAGGGCGTCGTTTGGTACACGATCTTCTTCTACAGCCAGACCTTCATGGAGCGGATCCTGAAGCTGGATCCCAACACCGTGACCTCGCTGGTGCTGGCCGCCACGGTGATCTCCGCGCCGCTGTACGTGTTCTTCGCCTGGCTGTCGGACAAGGTCGGGCGCAAGCCGGTGATGCTGATGGGCATGCTCATCGCGGTCGTCGGCTTCTTCCCCGGCTTCCACCAGATGACGCGCTTCGCCAACCCGGCCCTGGCCGAGGCCAACCACCGCACGCCGGTGACCGTGGTGGCCGATCCGGCCAGCTGTTCGCTGCAGTTCGACCCCGTGGGCAAGGCGCGCTTCGCCTCGTCCTGCGACATCGCCAAGAGCGCCCTGGCCAACGCCGGGGTCTCCTATGCCAACACCGCCGCCCTGCCCGGCAGCGTGGCCGAGGTGCGGGTGGGCGAGACGGTGGTCAAATCGGCCGAGGGCGCGGGCCTGTCGGCGGCCGAGTTCAAGGCGCTGCAAGGCGATGTGGGCGACCGCATCCGCGCGGCGCTGAAGGCCGCCGGCTATCCGGACAAGGCCGACCCGGCGCGGGTGGACTACTGGGGCCTGCTGGCGATCATGGCGGTGTTCGTGGTCGCGGCCACGGCGCTGTACGGCCCGATCGCCTCGTGCCTGGTGGAGCTGTTCCCCACCCGCATCCGCTATACGGCCATGTCCCTGCCCTACAACATCGGCACCGGCTGGGTGGGCGGCTTCGTGCCCTTCGTGTCCTTCACCATGGTGGTGGCCAACGGCAACGCCTACTTCGGCCTGTGGTACCCGGTGATCGCCACGGCGATCAGCTTCCTGGTCGCCCTGCTCTGGCTGCCCGAAACCCGAGGGCGCGGACCTGGACCGGGTGGACTGAGGGGGGCGCCGAGGCAGCGTTAGGGCCGACTGACGGCGTCCAGCGCCTCGCGGACCAGGGCGTTCGCGCCCTCCATGTCCCCCGCCAGGGCCGCTTCGGCCGCGGGGCCGGAGAGCAACTCCTGCACGAAGGCGCGGCGCTCGGTCATGTCCGGAAACACGCCCAGCATCTCCGGCCGGAACTGGCGCAGCAGGGCCGCGACCCGGCCCGTCGCCCTCCGGCACGCTGGCCTCGATGTCGTGCTTCAACGCTGGGCCAGCACCGGGGACGCGCCGCCGGTGCCGACGGCCGCCACCACCTCGCCCCGGTCCACCACGGCGGGGGTGAGGAAGTCGCACAGCTCGGGCCGGTCCACCACGTTCACCGGCACCCCGGCGTCACGCGCGGCCTGGGCGGCGGCGCGGCAGGCGTCCTCGTCCTCGCAGGCCACGAAGGCCAGCACCGCGCCCCGATAGAGGTTGGAATCCATCGCCCGCGCGCCGGTCAGGCGGACCACCTCGGCGGGCGAGCCGTCGAACAGCGCGGCCTTGGCGTCGGCGAACTCGCCTGCGCCGGCGATGACCACCCGGCGGCCTGCCAGGGGGAAGAAGGCGGGAAAGGACTCCATCGTCGCTCCTTAGCCCAAGCTTCGCCCCCTTGGCGAACAAGGGATCGTCGCTACCGCTTCATTAAACAATCTGCGGGATCATGCCCCCAATGAAATCGTGTTGGGGTGTGACGTGCACGGAGAGCGCATGAAAGACGTCTCCGATCGGCGAGGCAAGCTCGGCTTGGCCTGCGCCCAATTCGGACTGGACCGGCCGGCCGCCGATCCCAAGCGCCGCTCGGCCGAGGCCGAGGCGGGCGAAATCCTGCAACTCGCCGCCCGTTCAGGCGTGTCGGTGCTCGACACCTTCCGCGCCGAGCAGGTGGTCGGCGCCCTGACGCCCCGACCTTCGCCGTTCCATCTGGTCGTCAAGACCGCGCGCGCCGACCGCGGGCCGGATTTCGTGGAGGCCGAGGCCCGCGCCTCCCTGGCGCGGCTGGGCGCCGAGAGCGCCTACGCCATCATGGTGGATCAGGCCGGAGAGCTGTGCGGTCCGTATGGACCGGCCATGTGGTACGCGGCTGAAGGACCTGCGCGACGAGGGCCTGTTCTGCCGCATCGGCCTGTCCGCCTATGCCTCGGACGACCCGGTGGGCCTGGCGCGGCGGTTTCATCCGGACATCGTTCAGGTGCCCGCAAGCCTTCTGGACCAGCGGCTGATCGTCAACGGCGCCCTGGCCGAACTGGCCGAGATGGGCGTGGAAGTGCAGCTGCGCTCGATCTTCCTGCAGGGCCTGTTGTTCCTGCCGCCCGACCGGCTGCCCGCCGGCCTGAACGGCGCCTCGCGCGGCCTGTCGCGAGCCCGCCGGATGATCGCCGAGGGTCGCAGCGACCCGCTTGCAGGCGGCGCTGGGCTTTGCTCTGGCCCGGCCCGAGGCGGCGTCGGTGATCGTCGGCGTCTCCTCCGCAGCCGAGCTGAACGCGGTGCTGGCCGCCGCCGCCAGCCCGCCGCCCGACCTGGACTGGGCCGACATGGCGCTGGACGACCCCTCGCCGCTGGAAGCCAACGGCTGGGTCGCGGCCTGACTCTGGTCACTCGCCGAGCCTGAATCCCGCATAGACCGCAAAACCCGGCTCGCCGTAGCCGAAGGCCTCCTGATAGTGGGCGTTCAGCAGGTTCTCGATCCGCGCGGTGAGCCGAGGCCGCGCCGGACCTCGTATGAGCCCGCCAGGTTCACCACGGCGAAGGGTTTGATCTCTCCGTACGTATCGCCCGCCGGGCCCTGGGCGCGCAAGCTCAGGGCCGCGTCCGCCCGCCGGCCCCGCCAGGACAGTTCGGCCGAGCCGGCGTGGGCGGGCGTCTGGATCAGCCGCGAAGCCGGTGGAGAGGTCCCTGGCATCCGCATAGGCGTAGGCGGCCCTCAGCGCCCAGCCGCCGCCGAGATCGGCCTTGGCTTCGGCCTCCAGGCCGCCGCGTCCGTGTACGGACGAGGTTCACGTAGCCGTGGGGATAGAGGTAATCGATCTGGTCGCGCACGGAGAGGCGATAGGCCGTTAGGCCGCGCTTCGATCCGCCCATCCGCCGAGCGCCAGACCAACGCCACATCCTCGCCGGCCGCGTGCTCGGGCCTGAGTACCCGTGGCCGGCCCAGGCGGGGCGCATTCGAAACACGGGATAGCTGGTCTGGAAGATCGACGGCGCCTTGAACCCCTGGCCCCAGGACCCCTGGACCGTGAAGCCGCCGCCAAGCCCGACGCTCGCGGAAGCCCGCAAGGTCGTGACGCCGGCATAGTCCCGCGGCTCGTCGCGGCGGGCGCTGAACGTGGCCGAGAGCCGCGGTGAGGGATCGATCCGCCACACCGCGAAGGCGCCGAGGTTGCGCGAGGTCTGGACGCCGTCGCCTGTGTCCTCCCGCGCCCGCTCCTCCTCCACGCCCACGAGCACGGCGCTGGGGCCGGGCCCTGATCGCTCGGCCGTCCAGCGCCAGTCGAGACGTCGGCCCTTGGCCTCGAAGGGGAAGGCCGCGCCGCCGAAATAGCTGGTGGAGTTGCGGTCGAGGTCCATGCCGTCCAGCCGCAGGGTCTGCTTGAGGCCGAAGGGGCCGTCAGGTCGGGCGCGGAGGAAGCCGGAGACCGTGCGGCTGGTCTGGCTGTCCGGCCCGTCGATGACGCCGGTAGGGCCGCCGAAACTGTCGAAGGCCGCGTGGGCGAGGTTGTAGCGGACCTTGGCGTCCAGGCTCAGGGCGCCGGCAGGGATCGACCCGGCCGTTGGCCTGAAGGGTGAGGCTGTCGAAGGGATCGCGCTCGGTGTTGCCGTCGCGGGAGTCGGCCTTGGAGATTCCGCCCGTATCGAACCACGCCGCGCCGATCCCCAGCGCGCCGTGCTCGCCGGCCGTCCCCGCCGAGGCGGTAAGGCGCTTGGTCCCGAAGGAGCCTGCCTCGCCGCCAGCGCGCAGCCCGTCCGGCTCGCGGGTGACGATGGCGATCACCCCGCCGATGGCGTCCGAGCCCCACAGCGATCCCTGCGGGCCGGACAGCACCTCGATCCGCGCCACGTCCGCCAGGTCCAGGCTGGAAAAGTCGAATCCGCCCGCCGGAGAGGTCGGGTCGTTCACCGGCGCGCCGTCGATCAGCACCAGGGTCTTGTCCGACGACGCGCCCCGGATGCGCACGGTGGTCACCCCGCCGAAGGCGCCGGCGCGGCTGATGTGAACCTCCGGCAGGGCGGCCAGGGCGTCGAAGGCGAAGACGGACTGGTGAAGGGCGATGTCGTCCGCCGTGATCACCTGGGCGTCGGGGACCATGGCGAGGGGCGCGGGCAGGCGCGCGGCGGTGACGAGCAGCCTCCTGCACGGCGGGCGGCGGGGCAAAGACGGGGACCACGGCGGGCTCCGGTCCGGCCCCTCCGCGCCGAACGGCGGGGCGTGCGAGCGACAGGCCCGGCGGAAGGCGCGCGCCCTCCGCCGGCGGCGGGCCGGCCAGTCGCTTCGGCGGAACAAATCCCCGCGCCTTCGGCCTGGTCCCGGGCCGTCGAACGAGCGACGCGGCGGCAGGTCTCCTGGCTCGCGGGTCAACGGGCCTCGCCCTCGCCTTCCCGGACCCGAAGGTCCAGTGGCGCGCCTTGCTCCAGAAGGAACCAGACGAAACGGGCGCGGCCCTCGCCGCTCACAGTTGCGGGCACAGCGGCGGATTCGGAGCAGGGCCCCTCACCGCCTTCCCTCTTGGCCCCGGCTTTCGCCCGGGAACCGCCTGAGGCGGAGCATCGCGCCCGGCGGACGCGGAGGCAAGTCAGGCGGCGTCTTCCTCGGGCGCGGGCAGGGCGGCCTTGGCGACCGGGCGTACGGCGGTCTCCACCGGCGTGAGTTCGGGTATCTCCTTGCCCTCGTGGTCGGCGGCCAGTTCCTCGAAGCGGCGGGCCTGGGGCATGACGCGGCTTTCCAGCGAACCGACGAAGGCGTTGTAGCGGCTGACCGCCGCCTCCAGCGCCTTGCCCACCGAGGCGGCATGGGCGCCCATGTCCGCCAGGCGCTTGTAGAGCTCCTTGCCGAGCTTCGCGACTTCCGCCGCGCTCTTGGCCTGGTCCTCCACCCGCCAGCCGTAGGCCACGGCCTTGCACAGGGCGAACAGGGTGGTGGGGCTGGCGATCACCACCTTCTGAGCCATGGCTTCGCTGAGCAGCTCCGGCTGGCGCTCGGCCGCCACGGCCAGGAAGCCGTCGCCCGGCACGAACATGACGACCAGATCGCGGCGAGGCGTCGAACTGGTCCCAATAGGCCTTGGCCGAGAGGCTGCGCACATGCTCGCGGATGCTCTGCACATAGCGCACGAGGCAGGCCTCGCGGCTGGCCTCGTCCGTGGCGTCCTGGGCCTCCAGGAAGGCGGTCAGCGACACCTTGGCGTCGATCACCAGCACCCCGCCGCCGGGCATGCGCACTACCACGTCGGGCCGGCGGCGGCCCTCGGCGGTGTCGTTGGAGACCTGCTCCTGAAAATCGTAGTGCCGCTGCAGCCCGGCCATCTCCAGCACGTTGCGCAGCACCTGCTCGCCCCAGCGGCCCTGAACGCCCGCGCCCCGGCGCAGGGCGGCGGAGAGCTTGCGCGCCTCGAACTGGGTCTCGTTGGAGGCCCGCAGCACCGCCTCGATCTGCTGCTTCAGGCCGCCGGCCTGCTCGGCGCGGGCCTTCTCGGCGGCGACCACCTGCTGCTCGAACTTGCCCAGCGCCTCGGCCACGGGCTTCAGCTGGGCCTCCATGCGGATCTTGGCCTGCTCCTCCTGGGCCTTGAAGGTCTCGCCGGCGCGCTCGACCAGCTGCTTGGCCACGGCGTTGGCGGTCTCGGCCGCCTGGGCGCGCAGCAACTCGCTGGTCTGGGACTGACCCGCCTCCAGCATGCGGGCGTGGGCGAGGGCGCCGGCCAGATCCCGGTCCAGCGCCGCGGCGCGTCGGCTCTCCCGCCGCCAAGCCATGACCGCCAAGGCCATGCCCAAGAGCGCCAGGGCCGCGAGGCCCGCCAGGATCGGAAGCAGCATCGAAGACTCGTTCATGCTCCGTTCCTGTAGTCCGAAATCGGCCGCGGGGAAAAGTCGGCCGGGCTGGAACCTTGGCGAAGCGGCGGTCTGGGGACTATATGGGCCCCATCAACTCAGGGAGCGTCGGTCATGGCTCAAGGCAAGTTCCGCGTGCAGAAAACTGAAGCGGAGTGGAAGAAGATCCTCTCCCCGGCGTCGTTCGCCGTTCTGCGCCAGGCAGCCACCGAGCGACCGTTCACCAGCCCGCTGAACGATCAGCACGGCAAGGGCGTCTTCATGTGCGGCGGTTGCGCGGCCGCGGGCGTTCGCTGGCCGCTGTATTCCTCTGACACGAAGTTCGACAGCCATACGGGATGGCCGTCCTTCTACCAGCCGATCAGAAGCCACGGCGATCGGCACGAAGGTGGACAACACGCTGGTGCTGCAGACCCGCACCGAGGTCCACTGCGCCGACTGCGGCGGGCACCTGGGCCACGTGTTCAACGACGGGCCGGCGCCGACCGGCCTGCGCTATTGCATGAACGGCGTGGCGCTGACCTTCCAGCCCGCCTGACGCTCCGCGCACGGCCGAATTCGCCGCCTGCGCGCCCGGGCTTGTCGCCGAGGGCCGCAGCAGGATAACCGAACGGCGATGGCCGACACCCTGCACGCCGCCTTCCAGGCGCGCCTGACCAATGCCGAGATCGCGCTCGACCCGGGCCAGCAGGCGGGGCTCGCGGCCCTGTCGCGGCTGGAGTCGGACCTGGCCGCCCAGGCGGAGGCGAACCTGGCGGGCCTGTTGCGGCGGGCGGCCGAGGGCGTCCCGCGCGGCGTCTACCTCTGGGGCCCGGTGGGTCGGGGCAAGTCCATGCTCATGGACCTGTTCTTCCGCGCCGCCCCGATACGCAAGAAGCGGCGGCTGCACTTCCAGGCCTTCATGGCCGAGGCGCACGGCCTGATCGACGCCTGGCGCAAGTCCGGCTCCGTCGAGCGGCGCGCCCGCTTCGGGCGGATGCGCGGCGAGGACCCCATCGCGCCCGCCGCCGCCGTGATCGCCAAGGGCGCGCGCCTGCTCTGCCTGGACGAGCTGGAAGTGGCCGACATCGCCGACGCCATGATCCTGGGCCGTCTGTTCGAGGCGCTGTTCGCCGAGGGCGTGGTGCTGGTGGCCGCCTCCAACCGCCCGCCGGACGAGCTTTACCAGGGCGGCATCAACCGGCAGCTCTTCGTTCCGTTCATGGACATGCTGAAGGCTCGGCTGGAGGTGATCTCGGTGGCCGGGCTCAGCGATCATCGGCTGGCGCGGCTGCGGGCCTCCAAGCTCTATTTCGCCCCTGCCTCCGCGCCGAACCGGGCCGCATTCGACGCGGTCTGGAAGGACCAGCTCGGCGAGGCGGTGGAACGGGGCGCCGAGATGGAGGTGCTCGGCCGGACTCTGGCGTTCCCGCGCGCCTCGGGCGGGCTGCTGCGGACCTCGTTCGCTGCGCTGTGCGAGGAGGCGCTGGGCTCGCAGGACTATCTGGCCCTGGCGCGGCGGTTCCACACCGTGTTCCTGGAGGACGTTCCGACGCTGACGCCGGAGCGGCGCAACGCGGCGCGGCGGTTCACCTGGCTGATCGACGCCCTGTACGAAGCGGGCACGCGCCTGGTGATGCTGGCCGAGGCCGAGCCCGAGGGGCTCTATGCCGCGGGCGACCACGCCTTCGAATTCCAGCGAACGGCTTCGCGGCTCAGCCTGATGCGCTCGGCGGCCTGGACCCGGGCGGACGCGTTGACGGAGCCGGGTTGATCATGGACGGCGAGGGCGCAGGCCCGGTCTATTTCCTGCTCCACGTGCTCAAGACCGCCGGCATGACGGTCGAGCGGCACATTCTGGACAGCTTGCCGACGCCAGCCGTATGGCGGCCGCTGTCGCCCCGTCGCTGGCGGCGCGAGCACGGCGCCCGCCCCCAGGGGCCCGCGAATCCCGAGCAGGTGCGCGTGGCCATCGGCCATCACCTGAGCGCTTCGCTGGAGGCGCGCTTTCCCGGCCGGGAGATCCGCCGCGCCGTGCTGCTGCGCGAGCCGGTGAGCTTCTACGTCTCGCTGTACAACTGGACCATGGCCGTGCGTCAGCGGCGCGGCGAACCGACCTTCGGCTTTCGCCTGTTCCTGAAGACGGTCTCGCGGGACATGGTGTCGAAGTACCTGCTGACCCACTGGTTCGAGATCGACCACCGGGCGCTGAGCTTTATCACGCGCCGGCGACGGTACGCCCTGCTGAACAAGGCGTTCCAAGCGGTTCTGGTTCGTGGGCGACTACACCGACTGCGACCTTCTGATCGCGACCGTGAGCCCGCAGCTGGGAATCGCGACGGCCGCGACGGCCCAGAACACCTCGGCGTTCTGGCGGCGCTCGGCGCGCTGGAAGCCGTTGTTGGAAGATGAGATCCCGCCGGCCCTGAAAGCCTCCATTGTACGCAACAACGCCTTGGACCATGCTCTATGGCGTTCGTGGCGGGGCGCGGGGCAGGCCCTCGGCGACGTCACGCCGGAGCCGCTGGCGTGGACGTGGGACCAGGATCTGATGTTTCACGAACTGGCCCGGCCGTGTTCAGGCTGATCGCCGAGGTCTCCGCCCGGGCGGGGCGACGCGGACAGGACCGGGGTCAGGGCCAGGCGCGCCTCTAGCCGGAGCGCCCGGGGCGGAACGACCATAAGAGACGAGGCGTCGTGCGTATCATCACCCATGTCATTTCGCTGGGCTACCACTGCCGCACGGCGCGCCGGCTGCGCGACCATTACGGCTTCGATTCGTCCCTGCCGTTCGACTGGTGGCTGACGCCGCTCGAGGGCGCCGTGCGCTTCCTGAACGACTGGGACCTTGAGGTTCTGTATGACCCGCGCCTGCTGAAGGAGCGCCGGGTGAAGGGGCGGCTCGCCAACATCATCAACACCCGGTACGGCATCCGCCTGGAGCACGAGTTCCCGCGCGACGAGACCGAGGCCGTGAAGCCCGGCTGGCGCAGGCACATCGCTCAGGCCAAGGCCCGCACCGCCCACCTGATGGAAAAGTTCGAGCGCATGAACCGCACCAACCGGCGGATTCTGGTGGTGCGCGAGTTGGCGCCCGAGGAGGTCGGCCAGGCCGCGCTGCAGCGCGAGCTGTTCGAGACCGTATGCGGACGACTGGGCCGCGCCCGGCTGCGCTTCCTGCTGATCAGCCCGACGGGAGTCGAGGCGCCCGACTGGATTCCCCTGAAGATCGACGACCCAACCGAGGATTGGCAGGGCGATGCGGCCCTGTGGGACGCCGCGCTCGATGGCCTCAGATTCACCTTCGCGCCGCCTCAGGAGACGCCCGGTGAACAGACATCCGCCCCCGCGCGTTGACACAGAGGGGCCGGAGCCTAAAAGTCGGCCCACTCACTGATTCAGCGCAATTCGGGACTTCGATGACCGAATCCTCGCCGGGCCCGGCCGCGCGGCCGCTTTCGCCCCACTGGCAGATCTGGCGCTGGCATCTGACCATGCTGTGCTCGATCCTACACCGAGCGACGGGCGTGGCCCTGTATGTCGGCGCGCTGATCCTGGCCGGATGGATCGTGGCCCTGGCGACGGGACCGGTGGCCTATGCCGGCTACATGGAGCTGCTGGCATCGCCCCTGGGCCAGCTCGTGCTGTTCGGCCTGACCGTATCGGTATTCTACCATCTGGCGTCGGGGATCCGGCACCTGATCTGGGACGCGGGCGACGGCTTCGATCCGAAGATCGCGGACGCCACCGGCGCGGCCTGCATCGCCTTCGCGCTGGCCGCCGCCGTCGGCGTCTGGGCCGCGGCCCTGTTGGGAACGCATTGATGGACGGCTATCGCACAGGGCTGGCGCGGGCGCGGGGCCTCGGCTCGGCGAAACACGGCGCGGGCCACTGGATCGCCGAACGGCGTGAGCGCCGTCGCCCTGGCGCCCCTGACGCTGTGGGCCATGTGGGCGGCGCTGCGGCTATCGCGGACGGGATACCACGGCGCCCTGGCCTGGCTCGGAAATCCGGTCAACGCGGTGCTGGTCGCCCTGCTCCTGGTCGTGGGCTTCTGGCACATGCACGCGGGCCTGCGCGTGGTGATCGAGGACTACATCCGCGCGCCCTTCGGCAAGACGGCTCTGCTGCTGCTGAACCTGGCGGTGTGCGTGCTGGGCGTGGCCCTGGGGCTGTTCTCGGTGTTGAAGGCGGCCATCGGCGGGAGTGCGTACTGACATGGCGGCCTATCCGCTGATCGATCATGTGTACGACGTCGTCGTCGTGGGCGCCGGAGGCTCAGGCCTGCGGGCCGCGCTCGGCTGCGCCCAGGCGGGACTGAAGACCGCCTGCATCACCAAGGTGTTCCCCACCCGCAGCCATACCGTCGCCGCCCAAGGCGGCATCTCGGCGGCGCTGGGCAACGCCGGCCAGGACGACTGGCGCTGGCACATGTACGACACCGTCAAGGGCTCGGACTGGCTGGGCGACCAGGACGCCATCGAATACCTGTGCAAGAACGCCCCCGCGGCGGTCTATGAGCTGGAGCACTGGGGCGTGCCGTTCAGCCGCGACGGCGCCGGCAAGATCTATCAGCGCGCCTTCGGCGGCATGACCAAGAACTATGGCGAAGGGCCGATCCAGCGCACCTGCGCGGCGGCCGACCGCACCGGCCACGCCATCCTGCACACGCTCTACGGCCAGTCGTTGGCGCACCAGACCGAGTTCTTCATCGAGTACTTCGCGCTCGATCTGATCATGGACGAAGGCGCCTGCCGGGGCGTCACCGCCTGGGACCTGTCCACCGGCCAGATGCACCGCTTCCAGGCCCAGACCACGATCCTGGCCACCGGCGGATACGGCCGCATCTACCGCACCTGCACCGGCGCCCACACCCAGACCGGCGACGGCAACGGCATGACCCTGCGCGCGGGCCTGCCGCTGCAGGACATGGAGTTCATCCAGTTCCACCCCACCGGCGTCTATGGCGCGGGGGTGCTGATCACCGAGGGCGTGCGCGGCGAAGGCGGCTACCTCACCAATTCCGAGGGCGAGCGGTTCATGGAACGCTACGCCCCCTCGGCCAAGGATCTGGCCAGCCGCGACGTGGTCAGCCGCGCCATGACCGTGGAGATCCGCGAAGGGCGCGGGGTGGGGCCCAAGAAGGACCACATCAACCTGCACCTGGATCACCTGGACCCGAAGATCATCCACGAGCGCCTGCCCGGCATCACCGAGAGCGCGCGCATCTTCGCCGGCGTGGACGTGACCAAGGAGCCGATCCCGGTGGTCCCGACGGTCCACTACAACATGGGCGGCATCCCTACGAACTATCATGGCGAGGCCCTGACCAAGCTCGGCGACGATCCGGACGCCGTGGTTCCCGGCCTGATGGCGGTGGGCGAAGGCGCCTGCGTGTCGGTGCACGGCGCCAACCGCCTGGGCTCCAACTCCCTGACCGATCTGGTCGTGTTCGGCCGGGCGGCGGGCCTGCGGGCGGCCGAAAAGCTGAAGCCCGGCGAACGCCAGCCGGAGCTGAAGGACGCCTGGACCGATCCGCACCTGGAGCGCTTCGACCGTCTGCGCCACGCCTCGGGCGGCACGCCGACGGCGGAGCTGCGCGCGCAGATGCAGGTGGCCATGGAAGAGGACGCCGCCGTGTTCCGCACCGGCGAAACCCTGTCCAGCGGCGTGCAGCGCCTGGCCGAGGTCCACGCGCGCAAGGCCGACCTGAGCATCGTCGACCGGGGCCTGATCTGGAACACCGACCTCGTCGAGACGCTGGAGCTGGAGAACCTCATCAGCCAGGCGGTGGTGACGGTGAACAGCGCCGCCAACCGCACCGAAAGCCGCGGCGCCCACGCGCGGGAGGACTTCCCGGACCGCAACGACAAGACCTGGATGAAGCACACCCTCGTCTGGCTCGACGACGCTACTGGCAAGGCGCGCTTCGATTACCGGCCGGTGCACGACTACACCCTCACCAACGACGTGGCCTATGTGCCGCCCAAGGCGCGGGTCTATTAGCGCCGTGGTCAGACTCCGCGGGGGGCGTTAACCAGACCCATGTCCGGGACGGCCTCGCGACTTACCACGGTGGACGGGCTGCGGGCCGTGGCCTGCCTGCTGGTGATCGGCTTCCATTACGGCGTGCGCTGGACCCCGCCGTGGATCGTGGACATCTACTACCCCTATCACGACCTGTTCGCGCACATCTGGATCCTGAAGTTCGGGCGCACCCACGCCTGCTTCTTTTTCCTGGTCTCCGGCTTCGTGATCCTGCTGACGCTTGAGCGCTGCCAAGGGGTCATGGACTTCCTGCGCAAGCGGATCGCCCGGCTGTGGCCGACGCTGGTGCTGTGCGCCAGCATCACCATGATCGCCACCTACGCCTTCGGCCCCAAGGAGTGGACGCACGGGCCGATCTCCTACGTGCTCAGCCTGTTGTTCATCGACCCCAACACGGTGCGCGGCCTGGTTCACGAGCCCCGGCTGGGCTGGGTGGACGGCGCCTATTGGACGCTGGGGGTGGAGATGCGCTTCTACCTGCTGGTCGCGGCGCTCTACCTCGTGGGATCCAAGCGGTTCCTGCCGGTGTGGCTGGCGGCGCAGGTCGTCTCCTTCGCCATCGGCGCGCCGGAGCTGGCGCGGGTTCACGCCCTGGACTGGCCGCGCATGATCCTGCAGCCGGTCTATCTGCCCTACTTCACCGCGGGCATCTGCTTTTACGAGATCCACCGGGCCAAGGCGCTGAACCTGCTGCCCACGCTCGGCCTGGTCATGGCTTCGGTGATGATCCTGATCAACGCCGGGCTATGGACGCGGTTCTACCAGGAGGCGCCGCTGGACCGGACCCTGGTGAACGCCGGCTGGATCGCCCTGTTCGCCCTGTTCGTCGCCGGCAGCCCGGTGATGAAGGTGTTCACCTTCAAGCCCCTCGTGGCGCTCGGCCAGGCCTCCTATTCGCTGTTCCTGCTGCACGAGTTGGTCGGCGTCGCCCTGATGCGGGCGTTCGAGCGGATCGGCGTCCCGCCCCTGGTCAATCTCGCCCTGGTGCTGGCGATCATGATCGGCGCGGCCCTGATGATCTTCCGCCTGTTCGAAGAGCCCGCTAAGATTTGCGTGCTCAACGCCACCGGCCGCGTTGTCGCCTTCGCGGCAGAACGCATCCCTTGGCTCAGCTACGCTCCCCGCGCCCCGACCGGCGCGCCAACCCCCGCGACGTGAAACATGGTCCAGCTCACCCTGCCCCGGAACTCCAAGATCAAACCCGGCAAGCGCCATCCCGCGCCCGCCGGCGCCAAGCGGGTGAAGGCCTTCAAGATCTACCGATGGGACCCCGAAGACGGCGCCAATCCCCGCTGGGACACCTATGAGGTGGACGTGGACCAGTGCGGGCCGATGGTGCTGGACGTGATCCTGCACATCAAGAACACCATGGACCCCACCCTCGCCTTCCGCCGCTCGTGCCGGGAGGGGGTGTGCGGCTCCTGCGCCATGAACATCGGCGGGCGCAACACCCTGGCCTGCACCCACGCCTGGGCCGACGAGCCGGCCAAGGTGGTGAGCATCTCGCCCCTGCCCCACAGAAGGTGATCAAGGACCTGGTGCCGGACCTGGAGCTGTTCTACGCCCAGTACGCCTCCATCGAGCCGTGGCTGCACGCCGACAGCCCCACGCCGCAGACCGAGCGGCTGCAGTCGCACGAGGACCGCGCCAAGCTCGACGGGCTGTACGAATGCATCCTGTGCGCCTGCTGCTCGACCTCCTGCCCCAGCTACTGGTGGAACGGCGACAAGTATCTGGGCCCGGCCACCCTGCTGCAGGCGGCGCGCTGGCTGTCCGACACCCGCGACGAGGCGGCCGGCGAGCGGCTGGACGCCCTGGAGGACCCCTTCAAGCTCTACCGCTGCCACACCATCATGAACTGCGCCCAGGTGTGCCCCAAGGGCCTGAACCCGGCCAAGGCCATCGCCGAGATCAAGATGAAGCTGGCCGAACGGCTGACCTAGTCGGCCCGCCGGACTCCCCCGGCACGTTCGCGGGCTTGCGATCCGGCGTTTTTGCCTTCAAGAGGTCGCGCCGGAATTACGGGAGCCCCTGAGCGCATGGCCAAGATCACCTACATTGAGTTCAACGGGACCGAGCATGTCATCGACGTGCGGCCGGGCCTGACGGTGATGGAGGGCGCGATCAAGAACGACGTGCCGGGTATCGACGCGGACTGCGGCGGGGCCTGCGCCTGCGCCACCTGCCACGTCTATGTGGATCCCGCCTGGACCGAGGCCACCGGCGAGCGCTCGGACATGGAGGAGTCGATGCTCGACTTCGCCGACGCCGTGAAGGACAACTCCCGCCTGTCCTGCCAGATCAAGGTCACCGACGACCTCGACGGCCTGATCGTGCGCATGCCCGAAGAGCAGCACTAGCCACCTTGCGTCCTTCGAGACGCCGTCCTCGCGGACGGCTCCTCAGGATGACGAGATGGTTTGGCTCTAGATGATGTTCGTCATGGTGAGGAGCGATCCCTCAGGATCGCGTCTCGAACCACACACCTTCCCTAGCCCAGATCCAGTTCCGGGTGGGCGGCGTCGGCCTGGGCGGCTTCGGGCAGGTGGCAGGTGAAGGTGGAGCCCTCGTTGGGCTCGCTCTCCAGCGCCACCCAGCCGCCATGCAACTCCACCAGCGCCTTGACCAGCGCCAGCGACAGGCCCGGCCCGCCCCGGTCGCGCCCGACGAAGCGGTCGAAGATGTGGGCCTGTACGTGGAAGGGGATGCCGCGGCCCGTGTCGGCACGTGCAACTTGACTTCGCTGCTCGGCGCGCCGGGCCGCGAGGGTGACGTCGCCGCCGGCCGGCGGACTGGCGCACGGCGTTTTCCAAGCAGGTGGTCGAGCACCTGGCCTAGGCGGTGGGCGTCGGCGCGGATCAGCCCGTCCGGCTCCCGCGTCACCTCGACGAGACGCGGTCGTCCGCGTCGGGCTTGCGCGAGCCGCTCCTCGGCGCTGGTCGAGCAAGGTGGCGATGTAGACGTCGCCGAGGTCCAGCGCCATTTCGTAGGCGTCGATCTGGGCCATGTCGAGCACATCGTCGATGGAGCGCGCCAGTTGGGTGGCGGCGCTGCGCACCGCCGCCGACATAGCCGCGGGCCCGGTCGGGCAGGTTCTCGCCGGCGTAATCGAGCAGTTCGGAATAGCCGATGATGGTCGTCAGCGGCGTGCGCAGTTCGTAGGAGACATTGCCGACGAAGTCGCGCTTCAGCCGTTCGGCTTCCGCCAGCGCCGCCGAGCGGTCCTGCTAGGGCCCTTTCCAGCTGCGCGCGTGTCGGTGACGTCGGTGAAGGCGATCAGGGTCGCGCCGTCGGGCAGCGGGCGGGACTGATAGGCGACGATGCGGTGGTCGCGAGGTGCGCGATCTCGCCGCCAGTGGCCGCCCGGGCCTGCGGGTCGGGATCGGCCGACGCGGGCCTTCAGTTCGTGCCAGAACTGCAGGTCGTGCAGGCTGGGCAGGCACAGCTCGACGACGCCGTCGAAGTCGGCCGCCGCCGTCGAGCTGGCGTCGCGGCGATGTCCCAGAACCGTTCGAACGCCTCGTTGTGCAGGCGCAGCCGCCCGTCCGAGCCGAACACCGCCACCGCGTCGTTGAGCTTGTCCAGAGTGGCCTGCTGCACCTGGATCAGGGCGTTGTACTGGGCCTTCAGGCGCAGCTCGTCGGTGACGTCGGTGAACAGCACGAGCAGGCCCGCCCAGCGGGTGCGGCTGGCGCGCGACGCGGAGCGTGCGCCCGTCAGGCAGGGTCCACAGGTCGTCGGGCGCGGCCTCAAGGTCCTCGTAGTGGGAGAGCTCGGCGGCCTTCCACTTGGCGTATTCGTCGGTCTCGGGCAGGCGGCGGCTCTGGCGCAGGCGGTCGAGGATCTCCGCGTGGGTGGGCCGTTCGGCCAGCCACGCCGGCTCCAGGGCCCAAGGGACGGCGAAGGCGGTGTTGTGGAACGACAGCCGCCGCGCCGGGCTGAAGATCGCCACCGCGTCGGCCATGCGGTTCAAGGTCTCGTCATGGGCGGCGACGTGCTGCTTGAAGGCCTCCCGGGTCTCCTCGGCCTCGGTGACGTCCACCCCGAAGGCGCCGACCAGGCCGCCGGGCAGAGGCTCGGCCCACAGGCGGAAGGCGCGCCTCTGACCGTCCGAGGTCGCCCAGCGCAGCCCCTCGCGCCGGTCGCCGCGCTTCAGGGCCTCGGCGAGCAGGTCCGGCCCGCCGTCGAACACCACGCCCCGCTCGCGCGCCTCGTCCAGGGAGGCCGCGCCGGCCAGCTCCAGCCAGGCCTGGTTCGCCCACACGGGCTTGCCATCCGGCCCCGTCACCGCGGCGGGACCGGGAAGGTCGTCCAGGAACGCGCCGAGGTCCCCGCCGTCCAGCGATGCGCGCGGGGCGGCGGTCGGTCGGGTCAGCCGCAGCCAGGCCACGGCGCCCGAGGTGCGGCCGTCCACCTCCACCCCGCCGCCGGGGCCGGCCGCGTGGAAGGCGCAGGGCTCGCCGCGTTCGATCAGGGCGTCCAGCTTGCGCTTGCGCTCGGGGCTCTGCATCAGCATGGCCAGCACTTCGGACGCGTCGGCGCTTACGCCCAAAGCCGAGGCGCATAGGCCGAAGGTCTCCTCGCCGGACACAAGGCGGGGCGCGCCCTCCTCGATGGCCAACACGCACAGGTCGAAGGTTTCGGTCCAGGCGTGGTCGCGGTCCACCCGCGCGCCGAGCGTCAGCAGGCCGGCGTCGAGCTCGCGCGTGGAGGCCTGGGCCCGCCGCCGCTCGGCCAGCGCCCAGAGCCCCGCGCTGAGCGCGAGCCCTAAAGCCGCCAGGACGGCGGCCGCGAGAACATCCGAGGCGCCCATTGAGCCCCTCCGCGACGCGGACACGGGCGCGCGTCCGGCTGCGAATCAGGCGGCCACCATAGGTCGGCGATTCGGTCGAGGGAATCCGGCGCGGCTCCCTTCGGGGACGATTATGCTGCAGGATGCGGCTATGACCGTGCTTTACCCGATCGCAGCCAGTCCGGAGGCGGCCCTGAACGCCCCCTCCGGCCGGGCGGCGCGTGAGCGGGACGCGGCGACGCTGGCGGGCGTTGAGGTCGAGTTCGTCCGCGAACTGACGGGGCCGGCCTTCACGACGCGCGAGGCGGCGATCGAGGCCTACGCCGGCCGGGTGGACGCCGGGACGGGGCGTCAGGTCGCGCCCGAGGACCGCTACTGCGAGGTGATGGAGGTGATCGCGGCGCGCGAAGGCGGGCCTCCGCGGCGGCGGGCAGGCGGAGCCGGTCTACGCCAAGGGCAGGCGCTGGCCCGAACCGAAGCGGCAGCTGAAGACCTCCTGGCGGCTGTCGGTGGCCTATTGGCGGCCTATCACGGCCGAGGCGGCGGCGGCGGCCGAAGCCAACCTCGACCAGGCGCGCCAAGCCCGCCGGGACAAGGACGCCGGCCAGCTGGACGCCAAGGCCCTGCAGGCGATGGCCCGCCAGCCGCTTCGGCCCGTGCGCCCGCAGCAGCCGCTGGACACCGGCCTGTTCGAGACGCGCCCGCCCGAGGCGCCGCACATCGTCATGCCGGACGAGTGAGCCCCATGCCCGACTGGACCCATCGCCCGTCCGCCGACGCTGGACGAATTCGCGGCCCTGGCCGAGGCGGCGCTGAAGCCCTGCCCGAGCCGTTCGAGAGCCTCACCCGCGATGTGGCGATGCGGGTGGAGGAGTTCGCCGAGCCGGAAGTCCTGGAGAGCCTGGGGATCAGGAACCCCTTCGAGCTGAGCGGGCTCTATCACGGCGTGGACCTGTCCCACCGCAGCGTGCTGGACCCCTCGCCCATGCCGTCGGCGGTGTTTCTCTATCGCCGGCCGATTCTGGAAGAATGGCGGGCGCGTGGCGACGTGACGCTCGGCGAGCTGATCCGCCACGTGCTGGTGCACGAGATCGGCCACCATCTCGGCCTGTCGGACGACGACATCCACGCGATCGAGGCTGAGCCCTAGGCCTGGCCCAAGCCCAGGGCGGCGGCGACCTGGCGGGCGATCCCGGCGGCGTCGAGGCCCAGATGCTCCAGCACCTCGGCGGGCTGGCCGGAGGGCGGCACGTCGGAGAGGCCAAGTTGGAGCGTCTTGACCCGCAGGCGCTGGGCGGCGATGGCGGCCAGCACCTTCTCGCCCTGGCCGCCGGCGAGGTAGTGGTCGTCCAGCGTGACCACCAGCGTCTTGGCGCCGATCGCCGAGGCCAGCCAGTCGCCGTCCACCACGTTCAGCCAGGGCAGGTTGATCACCGCCAGCCCGATCCCCCGGGCCTTAAGCTCGCGCGACGCCTTCACCGCCTCGGCCAGCAGGGTCGGGCCCGAGCCGATCAGCACCGCCTCGGCGCCGGCCGCGATCGTGAAGCCCTTGCCGGGCTCGGGCCGCCATCCGGCCGGCACGTCCCAGACGATCTCGGCAGGCAGGGAGGCCATGCGCAGGAAGGCCGGGCCGTCGTGGGTCTCCAGGCACCAGTCGAGCAGCAGGCCCACCTCCGCCGGGCAAGAGGGCGCGGCCATGACCAGGCCCGGCACGCCGCCCACCGCCGAAATCTCCCGCAGGCTCTGGTGGGAATGGCCGGGACCGGCCGGCAAGACGCCGGAAAGCCCGCCGACATAGACCACCTTCGTGCGCTCGGTGGCGTTGTTGTAGATCTGCTCGTTGGGCCGTGTGCTGAGGAAGCACGAGAAGGAGTGCACCACCGGCGTCATGCCCGACAGCGCCAGGCCGCCCGCCATGCTCACCATGTCCTGCTCGGCGATGCCGCATTCGAAGAAGCGGTCCGGATAGGCCTCGGAGAAGGGGATCAGGCCCATGTCCTTGATCAGGTCCGCGTCCAGGGCGACCAGCTCCGGCCGGCGCTTGGCGGCGGCCAGCAGCGCGTCCGAATAGGCGCCGAACAGGCCCGTGGTCTTGACGGTGGAGGGTGCTGCGGGGGCGCGGTTGACGGTCTCGATCTCCACCGTCTGGCCGCCGAGGGCGCCGGCGCGGACGTTGACCGCATCCAGCAGCTCCTGCGCCGCCTTGGTGTAGTCGTCCGCGCGGGGCGCGCCGGAGTGGAACAGGAACATCTCCACGTCGCAGTCCACCGAGGTGCCCTCCATGAAGGAGACGCCCTTGCCCTTGATGGTGTCCGCGACGATCACTTTCGGCTTGTCGGTGATGGCGTTCAGCCGCTCGAAGGTCGCCTCGATCACCGCCGTGTCGTGGCCGTCGATGCGCTCGGCGTGCCAGCCGAAGCTCTTGAACTTGGCCACCAGGTCGCCGAGGTCGGAGGTGCGCTTCACCGAATAGTCGGACTGGATCTTGTTGTGGTCCACGACCACGGTCAGCTCGCCCATCTTCCAGTTGGCGGCGGAAACGAGCGACTCCCAGATCTGGCCTTCCTGCAGCTCGCCGTCGCCGGTGACCACCACCGCCTTGATCGGCCGGCCTTTCAGCCGTTCGGCCAGGACCATGCCCTTGGCCTTGGAGATGCCCATGCCGAGCGAGCCGGTGTTGGCGACGATGCCCTCGGTGCCCACGTCCGGGTGGCCGGGCAGGCCGTCCAGGCGGCGCAGGCGGTGGATCAGCGCCTCGTCCATCGAGCCCACCGCCATCATGATCGCATAGAGGCCCGGCGCATCGTGGCCCTTGGAGGAGAAGAACCGGTCGCCCCGGCTGCGGTCGGTGACGTTCAGCTCGAGGTGGGCGAACAGGTCCATGGACGAGAACGAGGAGCCAATGTGGCCCGAGCCGGCCGTGGCGATCATGTACAGCGCGTTCAGCCGCGCCATGTCCGCGAACAGGGCGGTGATCTCGCTGCGCTTGGCGTTCAGGCGGCGGATCCGATCGAACTCGGAGCGCCGGATGAAGTAGAGCTGGCCGTCAACGGCTTCGCCGACAAGATCACCCATGACTGTCTTTCATTCAGGGGCCCCTAAGGGGCCGTATCGAAGGGTTCGAGGAAGGGGGGCTGGTCGATGACCGGCAGGCGGGCCTCGCCGTTGGCGATCAGGTGCTCGGCGTACCACCAGTCCTGCGGGCCGTTGATGTCCACGCCCTCGTCGCCTTCGGTGAAGAAGGGGATCACCTGATCCCCGGCGATGGAGGCGGTGCGCCGGGCCATGTCCGTCCAGGCGATCTCCAGCGAGGCGTTCTGCACATAGACCTTGGGCAGGGCGGCCTTCTGCTGGCTGTGCCAGGGCGGGGTGTGCTGCAGGGTCTCGGGCAGCAGCGGCGTGATCCGCTCGCCGTCCACCACCCACATCTTGCCCGGATGCTGCTCCACCGGCTCGACGGCGCGCAGGGAGTCCGCGCCCTTCGCCCCGGTGAACGCCGCCCAGGCGCGCTGGATGGTCTCGGCTTTGCGGAACGGGCTGGTGGGGCGAAGGATGGAGAAGGCGTCGAAGGCGCGCCCCTCGGCTTCCAGGGCGTCAAGGGCGTGCAGCACCCACTCGATGTCCGGCGAGGTGGAGCCGGCGATCGCGGCCTCGCGCAGGAACGGGACCTCGGCGCCGTAGTGGCGGGCCACATTCGCGTAGAGCTCGGAGTCGGTGGAGACCACCACCGCGTCGAACACGCCGGACGCCTTGGCGGCGGCGATGGTGTAGGCGATCAGCGGATGGCCGGCGAGCGGACGGATGTTCTTGTGCGGCACGCGCACCGAGCCCGAACGCGCCGGGATCAGGGCCACCGCCGCCAATTTTCCCGTATCCGCCATCGCGCCCGCCAAGGCCCCGCGCTCGGGGCGACCAAGCGGCGATCAATATGGGCGCAGGGGAGTGAAGCCAACCCCTAGCCGGGCCGGTGGACGGTTGTCAGGCGGCCCAGCGCGCGGCGAAGCGCCGCAGGGCGCGCTTGGCGTGGCTCTCGGTCTCGGCGCCCGGCGCCAGGCGCACGATCAGGTCTCCGGCGGGATGACGGTCTGCGGGCGGGCAGGCCCTCGCCCTTCAGCCGCACCATGGCGCCCTTGGCCGCGCCCTTGGGGGCGATGAAGCTGCGGCGGCCACGGGGGGTGTCGATCTCCAGCCGCGCGCCTTCGGCGAGCTGTTCGGGCGCGGCGCCGGCCTCCAGCCACAGGTCGTGGCCGCGCACGCTGAGCCCCGGCCGGGCGATGATGGTGATGGTGACCAGCAGGTCGGCCCGATCCGCTCCGCCGCCGGCGAGCCGCAGCGACTCCCCCGAGCGCATGCCGGCGGGCAGGCGAACGTGCAGCAGGCGGCCCGGCTGGGCCTCAACCCGGCGTTCGCCGCCGTACAGGGCCTCGAACACGGTGATCCGCAGCGCCAGCGTCCCGGTCTGACGGGCGGATTGGGCGTCGGGCTGGGCGGCCGGCCGCGTCGCCGGGGCGAAGGCCAGGCGGGCGTCGGCGAGGGATTTCAGCAGGCGGTTGGCTTCCAGCACCTGGCGCAGGCGCTCGGCGTCGCCGCCCCGGTCGGGGTGGGCCGCCTTCACCGCCTCGCGAAAGGCGCGGGCGACCACGGCGGGCTCGGCCGCCGGGTCGACCCCCAGCAACTCGCGCGCCCGGCGCACGGTCAAGGATCCGGCTCTGCCCGTCATGCCGGCAGCTGTGCGCAGGCCCGAGTCAAAATGCGGTTAAGCACGGCGGGTTGCGCTATAAGCCGCGCCATGCGCCGCCCGCCGCCCATTCCCCCCTCGCCCAGCGAAGCCGAGCACCAGGCCGGCGAGGACCATTCGGCGGCCTTTGTCGAAGGCGGCGATCCCTTCGCCCTGTTCGCCGAATGGCTGGAAGCGGCGACCAAGTCGGAGCTTAACGATCCCAACGCCATGACCCTGGCCACGGTGGACGCGCACGGCCTGCCCGACGCGCGGACCGTGCTGCTCAAGGGCGTGGATGAGGCCGGCTTCGTCTTCTACACCAACCTGCAAAGCGCCAAGGGGCGTGGAGCTGGCGGCCAATCCCAAGGCCGCCCTGGTGTTCCACTGGAAGTCGCTGCGCCGGCAGGTGCGGGTGCGCGGCCCGGTGGAGACGGTGAGCGACGCGGAGGCCGACGCCTATTTCGCCACCCGCGCCCGCACCAGCCAGATCGGCGCCTGGGCCTCGGCCCAGTCGCGGCCGCTGGAAAGCCCGCACGCCCTGGAGAAGGCGGTGGCCGAGTACGGGCTGAAGTTCGGCCTGGGCGCCGTGCCGCGCCCGCCGCACTGGTCTGGATTCCGGGTGCTGCCCCTGGCCATGGAGTTCTGGCGCTCGGGCCGGTTCCGCCTGCACGAACGGCTGACGTTCCGCCGCGAAAGCCCGGGTGAGGCCTGGCGCAGCTTCAGGCTCTACCCTTAAGGCCGCTCCACCTGGATTTGCGTCCGGGCGCACTCGGCCATAGCCTTGCAAGGGGGCCCTGGGGAGTCCCATTTCGATGCACGGGTTGATGCAGCGCTGGCCTTTGACGGTCGAGAAAATTCTCGATCATGCGGCCGCGTGGCGGCCCGACGGCGAAATCGCGGCCCCCTCTTCCGGCGGCGGCATGGCGCGCGGCAGCTATGGCCAGCTCGGCGCGAGGGCCCGGCGGCTGGCCGACAGCCTGGCGGGCCTGGGGATGATGCGCGGCGAGCGCGTCGCCGTCATCGGCTTCAACACCACAAGACAACTGGAAGCCTGGTACGCGATCATCGGCGCGGGCGGCGTGTGTCAGCCGCTGCCGCCGACCTTGCCCGCGGACCGGCTGGCGGCCCTGCTGGCCGAGGGCGGCGCGAAGATCGCCTTCGTGGACGCAACCATCGCCGAGGCCCTGGCCCCGGCGCTGGAGCGGCTGAACCGCGTGGTGGTGATGTCCGAGGACGGACAGGTTCCGCCGACGTCCCTGGCCCGCGCCGTGGCCCATGACGCCCTGATCGACCAGGGCGGGCTGGACGGCCCCTGGGGCGGCCCGGAGGAAGACTTCCCGGCTGTCCTCGTCCACACCGTCGGCGCTTCGGGACAGGCCAAGGGCGTGCTGTGGTCGCACCGCTCATGTGTGCTGCAGGGGATGATCGCGGCCGGCGCGGACGGACTTGAGCTCAACAGCCGCGCGGCGGTGCTGCCGCTGGCCCCGTTCTGGCGGGCCGGCGCCTGGGGCCTGGTGTTCGCCGCGCCCATGGCCGGCGCCAAGCTGATCCTGCCGGGGCCGAACACCGACGCCAAGTCGATCCGGGTGCTCGCCGACCGGGAGTCCGCCACCCTGGCCATGGGCTCGCCGGCGGAGCTGCAGGCCCTGCACGACCAGTACCGCGCAGAGGAACGCCGCCCGCCCAGCCTGAAGCGGGTGATCGCGGTGGGCGCGCCGACCCCCGCCAGCCTGGTCAAGGCCTGGCGCGGCGACTTCGGGGTGGAGATCCGCTCCGCCTGGGGCTCGGCGGAGACTTCGGGCCTGGGGGCGGTGTTCGACCCCTCCGAGCCGGACCTGCGCCCGCCCTTCGGCGTGGAGCTGAAGACCGAGGGGGGCCGGCTGAAGGCGCGGGGCGCGGCGGTCGCCGACGGCTATCTGCGCGAAGGCGCGGCCGCTGGGGCGGACGGCTTCATCGACACCGGCGACCTGGCGGCCTCTGACGGCGCGGGCCGGATCGCCATCCTGGGCCGCGCGGACGACACGGTGGATTCCGGCGGCCGGCCGATCCCGGCGCGGATCATCGAAGAAGCCGCCCTCGCCCATCCGTCCACCGCCCAGGCCGCCGTGCTCGACCCGCCCGAGGGGCTGGTCCAGGACGGGCCGCTCCTGGTCGTGAAGCGCAAGCCGGACGGCGACGCCGACAAGACCCACTATCTGCGCTTCCTGCACCAGCGCCTGGGCGACGACGCCCCGGCGGACGTGATGTTCGTGGACAGCCTGCCGCTGGACGCCGCCGGCCGGGTCGACAAGTTCGCCCTGCGCCGCAGCCTGGAGCGGTTCGCCGCGCCGTCGATCCTTCGCGCCCGTCGGCCGGATCGAGCCGCTGGAGATGGCCACCGCCGCAGCGTCGGCCGCCGCCATGACCGCGAGCCCGGTGATCTACAAGCCCCTGGTGCTGCCGCCGGAAGACGGCGCCTCGGGCGACGCCCCTCCGCCCGCGGACGAGCCGGCCGTCTCCATCGATACCGCAGATCCGGCCGAGCCGGTGGAGCCCGAACCGACGCTCGACGACGCGGCGCCGACGGCGTTCGAGCCTGAGCCTGAACTCTTCGCGGACCTGGCCGAACCCGAGACCGTGACCGAGGAACCGCAGGCGGAGCCGACCGTGGGGGCCTTCAGCGCGCCGGCGGACGACCTCGGCCCGCTCATGGGGGTCCCGACCCCGCCCGCCGAGGCCGAGGCCCCAGTCGCCCCAGTCGGGGGCCCAGTCGAGGCCGCCTCCGAACCCGCGCCGGCGGAGCCCAATTTGGCCGAGCCTGACCTCATCGAGGCGATCGACGCCCTGTTCGCGCCACGCGCGCCCGTTGAAGCTCCGCCCCCCGTCGAACCGCCCGAAATGGAGGCGCCCCTAACCTTGGTGGAGCCGGCGCCGGAGGCGGAGGCGCAGGCCGCGCCCTTCGCCGCCACGGCGCGGGCGCCCCGGCCGGCCCGGCGCAAGGCGCCGCCCGCGGCGCAGCTGTTCTTGGCCTTCACCACCCTGTTGGCCCTGACGCCGCCCCTGCTGATCCTGGCCGCCGCCATCGGCGTGCGCGAGGGCCTGATCGACTGGCGCTATGGCCTGGGCGAACTGATGATCGACTGGCCGTTCAAGCTGGCCTCGGTGGGGCTGGTGGGCGGGGTGATGGGCCTGTTCGCGGCCCTGATGGCCGGATTCAGGCGGCTGTGGCGCAAGGCTCTGATCAGCCTGCTGCTGCCGGTGGCGGTGCTGGGCGGGCTGTTCACGGTGAAGGCCGCCAGCGACTCCTATCCGCCGGTGCACGACGTGGCGACCAGCTGGAGCCCGCCCATCGGCTTTTCGGCGGCCCTGATCGCGGCGCGCGGACCCGAAGCCGCGCCGGTGAGCGCCGATCCCTTCGTGCCGCTGACCGCCACAACCTACATGAGCCGCCGGGTGGCCGACGTGAACGCCGAGACCTGCCCCGGCGCCCACACCGCCGTGCTGGCCGCAACGCCCGAGAACGCCTACGCCCTGGCCAAGGCGGCGGTGCGCGCGGCGGGCCTGCAGCTGTTCATCGACGATCCCGACCACGGCCGGCTGGAAGCGGTGGCGACCGACCCCTGGCTGGGCTTCAAGGACGACCTGGCGGTGCGGGTCACGCCCGATCCGAGCGACCCGCGCGCCGCCCACGTGGACATGCGCTCCGTCAGCCGCAACGACACCCCGGACTTCGGCGCCAACTGCGCGCGGGTCAGCCGGCTGATCGCGACGATCGGCGGCTAAGGAAGGCGGTAGACGCTGTTTGGCCCCGGCGGGCCGTCGCAGACCGCCTCGCCCCGGCGGACCATTCCGATCAGGTGCGCCAACACCGACAGGGCCGCGGCCGGGTGCAGACGCGGGTCCACCCCGGCGTAGATCACCGGAACCATCTCGGCGATGCGGCCCCGGCCCTGGGCGATCTGGTCCCGGATCTGGGCCTCGCGCTCCAGCCGGTGGGCCTTGTAGGCCGCCAGGAACGCCGCGACGTCCTCCACCGGCGGGCCGTGCGTCGGATAGAGCCGCGAAAAGCCCCGGGCGATCACGGCGTCGAGGCTGGCGTAATAGGCCGCCATGTCGCCGTCCGGCGGGGCGATGACGGTGGTGGACCAGCCCATCACGTGATCGCCGCTGAACAGAGAGTTCTCCTCGATCAGGGCGTAGCAGACGTGGTTGGAGGCGTGGCCGGGCGTGGCGATCGCCTCCAGCGTCCAGCCCGGACCCGAGACGCGGTCGCCGTCCGTTGACCAGGACGTCGGGGCGGAAAGCGTGGTCGTGACCTTCCTCCACGCGCACCTCCAGATTCCTTGGCGACGGGCGCGGGCAGGCCGTGGACGATCGCGCCCGTGCGCTTGGCCAGCTCGGCGGACAGCGGCGAGTGGTCCGCGTGGGTGTGGGTGACCAGGATGCAGGCGATCCGCTCGCCCGTCCGTCGCGGCCAGGATGGCGTCCAGATGCGCGGGCAGGTCCGGGCCGGGGTCGATCACCGCCACCGTCCGCAGCCGAGCCCACGATGTAGGTCCCCGTGCCGGTGAAGGTGAAGGGACCCGGATTGTTCGCGATCACCCGGCGCACCAGCGGCGAGAGCCGGTCGGCCCGGCCATAGGCGAAGTCCATGTCGCGCACGAAGGGGATCACCGCCGCATCCCCCGCAATGACCCCGCCGGCCCGTCCCTTGCGGAGCGGAGCCCGAAACGGCGGGAAAAGCGGCGGCGTATGGCATGGGACTGGCTCATATTCGTCTCAAAACGGCTGCAGCGGGCCGCGGTCGCGGTGCTGTGTATCATGACGGCGCAGGCCCTGGCGCGATCTCGACGCCGCACGCCGCCCAGGCCGGCGCCGCGACCAGCGCCGGCCAAGTGGTGCGGATACACATCGCAAATTGATCCTGCCCTCGCGCGCGGGGGCGTGGGCGCCGGGGTGCGCGGAGGGGCGCGCGGGCGCACGCGCGAGGCCGACAGGTTTCCAGGACAAGGGAACGATGGTGATCGGGGCGGAGTCTGGGCTCTGACATCGGCCCATGATGACGCCGGCAGGGCGGAGGGGGACAGAGTCCCGCCAATCCCCCCATTACCGGGCCGGCGCGCGCTCAGCCCCCGAGGGCGGCGGTAAGGTCGTAGCCGGCGCCGGCGCCCAGGGCGATCAGCTCCTCGCGCGGGCGGCGGCCGGCCAGGGCCTGGCCCATGGCCCAGGCGGTGATCGAGCGGGTGCCCGAGCGGCAGAAGGCCAGCACCGGGCCCTTGGCGGCTTCGGCGGCGGCGAGCACCGCGGCGGCCTCCTCCGGGCTCGGACGGCCGACGAAGGGGATGTGGATGTAGTCCGCCCCGGCCCCGCGCGCGGCGGCCTCGATCTCGGCGCTCAAGGGCTGGTCGGGCAGCTCGCCGTCGGGGCGGTTGTTGATCAGCAGCACGAAGCCCTGGCTCGCGGCCTCCGCCGCCTCCTGCACCGTGATCTGCGGCGCCACCGAGAAGTCGTCGGTCACCTTGCGGATGTCGGCCATGGGCATGCTCCCTTCTGCTCGGGCCGGACTCATGCCCCCGACGGCGCGACGGTTCAAGCGGGCCGGACCGGTCGCGGCGAACGGACAGGGCCTGAAGGCTCGGCGCGCGACGGGTCTATTGCCGCGGCGGCGTCTGCTGCGGGTACCAGAACTGGACGTGGCAGCTCTCGCAGCGCTGATCGAGCTCGCTCGCCACGGCGAACAGCGGCGCGGCGTCCTTCGCCGCCGAAGCCTTCACCACCGTGTCCCCGGCGTCCGCCAACTGCCGGGCGTAGGCGGCGAAGGCGGGGCGGTTGGCGTCGATATAGGCCTGGATCTGCTTGGCGCTGGAGCCGCCCTGGACGCCCTCGTCCTGGACCTTCACCCCGGGCGCCGCGACCGTGACGTTGTTCACGTCCGCGAGCAGGCGCGCCTGGTCCGCGAGCTGTCGACCCGCGGCCTCCATCCGGGCCCAATCGGCCGGCGAAATCTTGGACGGGTCAGGATCACCCGCGTCGTCGGTGGCGTTGTTCGTGACATCCCAGATCGCCTGGGTCTCGGGCGCGATGACCTGGGCCATGCTCGCCCGCACCGTCGGCTGGGGCGCCTTGGCGGCCCACCCGGCGACCAGCGCCACGCCCGAGATGAGTACGATGACGCCGACTCTCTTCAACATCCGGGCCTCCTTTAAGGCGCGCCCCTGTCGTTGGGTGGCTGAGTTCCGACCAGACCCTAGCCGGTTCGCCAGGGTGGACCAACCGGAACCGGCGACTCTGCGCTGTTGCCTCCCGGCCGCCTGGGCCCCTAGGGTCGCGCCAAACCAAGATTAGGGAGCACGATCCATGACCGTCGAGATCCGCCGCGTGGTCACCGGGGTGAACGCCGAAGGCCAGGCCCTCGTCATCCAGGACGGCCTGGCGCCCGTGACCGTGGAGCGCCCGGCGCTGGCCATGGAAGCGGCCATGATCTGGACCACCAGCGAGACGCCGGCGGACCTGTCGCAGTTCGACGACCCCACGTTCCGGCCCTCCGCCATCGGGCCGACGCCGGGCGGATCACTGGTGCGGGTGACCGACTTCCTTCCCCAGCCCAAGAGCGTGGACGACGCCACGGTGATGAAGGAGTTCGGCCTCGGCAAGGACGCCCAGGGCGGCCGCCACGCCCTGATGCACCGGACCAAGACGCTGGACTACGTCATCGTGCTGGACGGCGAGATCGACATGCTGCTGGACGAGGGCGAGGTCCACCTGAAGGCCGGCGACGTCATGGTCCAGCGCGGAACCAACCACGCCTGGGTGAACCGCGGCGACCGGCCGTGCCGCATCGCCTTCGTCATGGTGGACGCCCAGGACTACCCGCCGCCCGAGGGCCGGGCGTTTCCGCAGCAAGGCTGACGCCTCGACCCACGGCGCGCTCGTCTAACCGCCGCACGCCGGGCGTTTCGTTGACAAGATCAAATGGCGGTGAAACGGTCGAACGGAGTGAGGGGTCCGAGACCGGCATGCTGCGCTTTCTTCTCCGGCGTCTTCTGGTGATCCTGCCCACCCTGCTGCTGGTGATCACCCTGGCCTTCTTCATGATGCGCCTGGCGCCGGGCAGTCCCTTCTCCATGGACCGCAAGCTGTCGCCCGAGATCGAGCGCAACGTCATGGCGCGCTACGGCATGGATCGGCCGCTGCTGGTCCAATACGTCGACTATCTGAAGGACGTGGCCCACGGCGATTTCGGCCCCTCGCTGAAATACAAGGACAAGACCGTCCTTGAGGTGATCCGCGAGGGCTTTCCCAAGAGTCTGTCCATCGGCCTGCCCGCCCTGCTGATCGCGGCGGGGGCGGGGGTGGCGCTCGGCGCGGCGGCGGCGCTGCGACAAAACAAGCCCACCGACTATGCGGCCATGACCGTGGCCGTGCTGGGGGTGTGCATCCCCACCTTCGTGACCGCGCCGATCCTGGTGCTGATCTTCGCCTCCAAGCTCGGCTGGCTGCCCACCGCCGGCTGGCCCAGCGAGGGCCAGGGGCTGGCGGGGATCAAGAACCTGATCCTGCCGATCACGGTGCTGGCCCTGCCGCAGATCGCCATCATCTCGCGCCTGACCCGCGCGGGGATGATCGAGGTGCTGCATTCCAACTACATCCGCACCGCCCGCGCCAAGGGCCTGTCGGAGACCGCGGTGGTGATGCGCCACGCCCTGCGCGCGGCGATCCTGCCGCTGGTGGGCTACCTCGGCCCGGCCTGCGCGGGGCTGATCACCGGCTCGCTGGTGGTGGAGCAGATCTTCCAGCTGCCGGGCCTGGGCAAGAGCTTCGTCATCGGCGCCCTGCAGCGGGACTACACCGTGGTGATGGGGGTGGTGATCCTCTACGCCAGCCTGATCCTGCTGCTGAACCTGGTCGGCCGACATGCTGCAGGCGTCGCTCGATCCCCGGATCCGGCTGTCATGAGCGCCGGCTCCATCCTCATGCCGGGCGACCGGCGCGACTCCGAGACGCTTCAGGCCGCCGCCGTGAAGGGCCGCAGCCTGTGGGACGACGCGCGCCGGCGCCTGATGCGCAACAAGGCGGCCGTGGCCTCGATGATCGTGCTGGGCCTGCTGGTGGTCGCGGCGGTCGTCGGGCCCTACCTGACCCCCTATCCCTACGACCAGATCAACAAGGACGACGTCTGGGCGCCGCCGCTGGTCGCCGGGCACCTGCTGGGCGCGGACTCCCTGGGGCGGGACCTGCTCGCGCGAACCCTGATCGGCCTTCGCGTGTCGCTGGCCATCGGGGTGGTGGCGACCTTCGTGTCGCTGGTGATCGGGGTGAGCTGGGGGGCGGCGGCCGGCTACATCGGCGGGCGCGTGGACGAGTTGATGATGCGCTTCGTGGACGTGCTCTATTCGCTGCCCTTCATCTTCTTCGTGATCCTGCTGATGGTGGTGTTCGGGCGGAACTTCCTGCTGATCTTCCTGGCCATCGGGGCGGTGGAGTGGCTGACCATGTCGCGGATCGTGCGCGGCCAGACCCTGTCGCTGAAGCAGAAGGAATTCATCGAGGCGGCGCGGGCGGCGGGGCTGTCCACCCCGCGCGATCATCTTCCGCCACATCGTGCCGAACCTGCTGGGCCCGGTGGTGGTCTACGCGACCCTGACCATCCCGGCGGTGATCCTGGCGGAGAGCTTCCTGTCGTTCCTGGGCCTGGGGGTGCAGGAGCCGCTGACCTCGCTGGGCGTCTTGATCTCGGCCGGCGCGCAGAACATGGAAGTGGCGCCGTGGCTGCTGATCTTCCCCTCCGTAGCGATGGTGACCACCCTGCTGTGCTTCAATTTCATCGGCGACGGCCTGCGCGACGCCATCGACCCAAAAGACCGCTAGCCCCATAATTCGAGGAAATGTCCATGCTTGAGCTTTATCATTTCGAGCCCGTCTCGAACTCGGCCAAGTGCCTGATCTATCTGCACGAAAAGGGCGTCGAGTTCACGAGCCATCAGCTCAACATCGACGGCAAGACGTTCGAGAACTATTCGGACTGGTACCTGGCGATCAATCCCACCGGCTTCGTGCCGGCGCTGGTCCACGACGGGAAGACCATCGTCGAAACCACGGTCATCAACGAGTACGTCGAAGACGTGTTCCCCGAAAATCCGCTGCGTCCGGCCGACCCCTACTGGCGCGCCAGGATGCGGGTGTGGACCAAGTATATCGACGAATATGTCTGTCCGGCGCTGACCACCATCGGGGCCAACTTCGCCACGGCCTTCGCCAGCAAGATGGACAAGACCGTGGTCAAGGACCTGCTGGGCCGCATCCCCGACGACAGCCTGCGCAAGAAGTGGGCGACCGTCACCTCCACCGGCTATTCGGACGAGGATCTGGCGGACGCGCGCCGTAAGGTGGGCGTGGCCATCGCCAAGGCCGAGGCGGACCTCGGCGAGCACGAATGGCTGGGCGCGCCGAGCTTCTCGCTGGCCGACATCAACGCCTTCCCGTTCTTCCAGCTGTGCCCGCGCGTGGCGCCCGAGCACCTGAGCGAAACGGCGACGCCCCGGCTGTTGGACTGGCTGCGGCGCATGGAGGAACGGCCCGGCGTGAAGGCGGCCCTGACCTCCTACGTCAGCCGCCCGCGCCCCGCGCCCGAGCGCTCCAGCCGGCGTGAGCGGGTCGCGGTGGCTCTTCGCGTCCTTCGACACGGCCGCCGAGGCGGCCTGCTCAGGATGACGAGGGGGTCTAACCGCGACAACATCCGTCATGGTGAGCAGCGATCCGCCAGGATCGCGTGTCGAACCACGCACCTCTTCGCCGCCTCGCCCTGCTCGCCCTCGCCGCCTGCTCGGCGGGGTCGACGCGGGCGCCCTGCCCGGCCGGCAAGGTCTGTCTGGAGTACGGCAACAGCGCCGAGCCCGCCTCGCTGGACCCGGACAAGATCAACCTCGTCAACGAGAGCGTCGTCGTCGGCGACCTGATGGTGGGGCTGGTGGAGGAGGGGCCGGACGGGCGGCCGATCCCGGGGATCGCGACCTCGTGGGACGTCTCGCCCGACGGCCTGACCTGGACCTTCCACCTGCGCGACGCCCAGTGGTCGGACGGGGCGCCGGTGACCGCCGAGGACTTCGCCTTCGCCTATCGCCGCATCCTCGATCCCAAGACCGCCTCGCCCTACGCCTACATGCTCTACATCCTGAAGAACGGTCAGGCGGTCGCCGAGGGCAAGGCGCCGCCTTCGGCCTTGGGCGTCGCCGCGCCAGGGCCGCGCACCCTGGTGCTGACCCTGGAGCATCCCGCGCCCTACCTGCCGCAGATCCTCAAGCACGCCAGCATGTATCCGATCCCGCGCCAGGCGGTGGCGCGCTGGGGCGAGGCCTGGGCCCAGCCGGGCCACTACGTCTCCGACGGGCCCTATATCCCGGTCGAATGGAAGCTGGGCGACCACATCCAGGTGGTGAAAAACCCGCGCTTCTATGACGCTGCGCACGTCTGCGTGGACCGCATCGACTACTATCCCACCACCGACGCCGTGGCGGCCGAACGGCGGGTGCGACGCGGGGAGCTGGACATCAACACCAACATCCAGTCCAGCCGCGTGGCCTATCTGCGCCGGCCGGACCAGGCGCCGCAGCTGGTGCGCATCGCCCCCTATCTCGCGGTCACCTACTTCGCCTTCAACGGCCGGGACGTACCGGCCCTGAAGGACCGCCGGGTGCGCCAGGCGCTTTCCATGGCCATCGACACCGACTTCATCACCGGCAAGCTGCTGCGCGCCGGCCAGAGCCCCGCCCACGCCTTCGTGCCGCCCCAGACCGCGGGCGCCAAGCCTGCCGCCCACGTGCCCTGGGCCGACTGGCCGCTGGAGCGGCGCCAGGCCGAGGCGCGGCGTCTGCTTGCCGAAGCCGGCTATGGCCCGGACCATCCCCTGAAGATCAGCCTGACCTTCCCCTCGTCCTCCGACGCGAACCTCTACAGCCCCGCGGTCCAGGCCGACTGGAAGGCGGTGGGCGTGCGCGCCGAGCTGATCTCCAACGAGCCGCAGGTCGCCTATGCGGCCATGCGCAACCGCGACTTCCAGGTAGGGCTGGCCAGCTGGGTGGGGGACTACGACGATCCGGCCACCTTCCTGAACCTGATGCGCACAGGCACCGGGGCGCAGAACTACGGCGACTATTCCAACCCCGCCTACGACGCCCTGCTGGAACAGGCCGACCACGAGCGAGACGGCGACAAGCGCGCCGACATCCTCTCGCGCGCCGAACAGATCATGCTGAACGACGCGCCCGTGGCCCCGCTCTATTTCACCGTCAGCCGCAACCTGGTCAGCCCGCGCGTCACCGGCTGGGTGGACAATCTCTCCGACATCCACCGCGCGCGGTGGATGTGCGTGAAGGATGCGCCGAAGCCCTAGCGCAGCATGGCCGCGACGTTGCCGCCATCGACGGGCAGGATGGCGCCGGTGGTCTTGCCCATGAGCGCGGCGAAGACGAAGGCCTGGGCGACGTCCGCCGCCAACACTTCCTCGCCCAGCAGGTTGCCGGCCATGTAGGCCTCGGTGGTGACGCCCCGGGCGGCGGCGCGGGTCTCGATCATCTGCGGCGTCAGCAGGCCCGAGCGGATGCGGTCCGCATTGACGCGCGTTGGACCTGATCCCCTCGGACCCATGCTCCAGGGCGTACTGGCGCATGAGGGCCAGAAGCGCCGCCTTTGACGTGCCGTAGGCGCCGAAGTCTGGCCCAGGATTGACCGCCTGCTTTGAGGCGTTGAACAGCAGCACGCCCCCCATGCCCTGGGCGCGGAAGATCCGCACCGCCGCCTGGGCGGCCAGCTGGTGGGCGAAGAAGTTCAGATCGAAGCCGGCCCGCAGGGTCTCGTCAGGCAGGTCGGCCATGGCGCCCGCATGGGCGGCGCCGGCGTTGGAGACCAGGATGTCCAGCCCGCCGAACCGCGCCGCGATGGCGTCGAAGGCGGCGTTTACGGCCAGCTCGTCGGTGACGTCGCAGGCCAGCGCCAGGGCGGACTTGCCGCAGGCGGCGGCCACGGCCTTGGCGGCGTCCAGATCGCGGTCCAGCACCGCGATCTCGGCCCCCTCGGCGGCGAAGGCGATGGCGATGGCCGCCCCGATGGCGCCGCCGCCGCCGGTGACCGCGACCACCCGGCGGGCCAGGCGCTTCTCGGCCGCCTTGCCGAGCTTGGCCTGCTCCAGCGACCAGTACTCCATGTCGAAGGTGTCCTGGTCGCCGACCGGCTCGAACCGGCCGACGGCCTCGGCGTCCAGCAGGACGGCGGCCCAGTTCTCGGCGATGTCGGCGGCGACGGCGGCCTCGGCCGCGCTCTTGCCCACGCCCACGAGGCCGAGGCCCGGGATCGCCAGGACGCGCGGCAGGGGATCGAGGGCGATCTTGGCGCCGCCCGCGCGGGCGTTGTTGTTGCGGGTGAAATAGGCCTCGTAGTCGCCGATGTAGGCGGCGAGGGCCGCGTTGATGTCACCGCCCGGCGGGGCGACCAGCGGGAAGCGCTTGGTGCGGATCACGTGGTCCGGCGTGGCGACCCCGCGCTGGGCCCAGTCCGCCAGGCGTTCGTCGTCGCTGACCGCGCGGGCGGCGGGCGTGGAACGCAGGTCGAGGACGAAACGGCCGGGCCAGCGGTCGCCGGCGGCCTTGGCCAGGGCGCCGCGCAGGCGGGGCAGGACTTCCGCCGCGCTCGGGGCCGTGGGCAGGCGCGCGGGCTTGGCGGCCCGCTTGCCGCGTTTGGCGATGAATTCCTCCGCCGCGCTGACGGCGGCGATCATGCGCTCGTAGCTCTCCCGGGCCGTGGCCCCGAAGGTGAAGATGCCGTGCTTGAGCAGGATCAGGCCTTCGGCGTCGGGGTTGGCGTCGCGGGCGTCGCCGGCCGCCTTGGCCAGGGCGAAGCCGGGCATGACGTAGGGGACCAGGGCGAAGCGCTCGCCGAACACCTCGGCGCACACTGCCGCCGCGTCCGGCTGGTCGGCGAGGGCCAGGACGGCGGTTGAATGGGTGTGGTCCACGAACTTGTCGGGGATGTAGGCGTGCAGCAGGGTCTCGACCGACGGGTTCGGCGCGGCCGGATCGAGCAGGCACTGGCGCTGGGCGGAGACCATGTCCTCATCGCTGAGCGCCGCTCGCTCACGCAGCCGCATGAGCGGGGCCAGACGCACGGCCGGATGGCCCGGCGGCTCGATGGCCCCGAGGTCCCAGCCCGAGCCCTTGACGCACAGCACCTCGACCTCGTCGCCGAACAGGTCGCGCATCGTCGTCTTCACCGAGGTGTTGCCCCCGCCGTGCAGCACCAGGGCCGGATCGGCGCCGAGCAGGCGGGCGGAATAGGTGCGCAGCGCCAGGTCCTCGCCCACGCCGTCCTTGGCGTAGCGCGCCACGGCCGCGCGGGCGTCGTCGTCGTTCCAGAGGCTCTGCACGCGCGCTCCCAGGCTAGGCCGAGGCCGCCTTGTTCTCACCCTCGAACAGCGACCGCAAGCCGGCCTCCGACGCCGGGCAGACGCCGGCCTCGGTGATCAGGGCGGTGACCAGGCGCGCAGGCGTGACGTCGAAGGCGGGATTGGCGGCGGCGCTGCCCTCGGGCGTCAGGCGCACGGTCTGGATCTTCCCGTCCGCGCCAAGGCCCGACATGTGGGTGACCTCGCGGGCCGAGCGCTCCTCGATGGGGATGTCCTTGACCCCGTCGGCGATGCGCCAATCGACCGTGGAGGACGGCAGGGCGGCGTAGAAGGGCACGCCGTTGTCGTGGGCGGCCAGGGCCTTCAGATAGGTGCCGATCTTGTTGCAGACGTCGCCGGCGCGGGTGACGCGGTCGGCGCCGACGATGCACAGGTCGACCCGGCCGTGCTGCATCAGATGGCCGCCGGCGTTGTCGGCGATCACGGTGTGGGGCACGCCCTCCTTGCCCAGCTCCCAGGCGGTGAGGCTGGCGCCCTGGTTGCGCGGCCGGGTTTCGTCCACCCAGACGTGGACCGGCAGGCCCGCCCGGTGCGCCTTGTAGATCGGCGCGAGCGCCGTGCCCCAGTCCACCGTGGCCAGCCAGCCGGCGTTGCAGTGGGTGAGCACGTCGATGCGGTCCTTGCCGGGCTTGCTGGCGGCCGGAGATCAGCTTGGCGCCGTGCTCGCCGATGGCCTCGCAGGCGGCCACGTCCTCGTCGGCGACGGCGGCGGCCTGACGCCAGGCGGCGCCGGCGCGCGCGGGCGGAGGCAGAGGCGACAGATGCGCCTGCATCCGCTCCACCGCCCAGCGCAGGTTCACCGCCGTGGGACGCGAGGCGGCGAGCATCGCGGCGGCGGCGGCCAGCTTGGCGTCGGAGGGGTCGGCCTTCATGGCCAGCGCCATGCCATAGGCGGCCGTCGCCCCGATCAGGGGCGCGCCGCGCACGATCATGTCGGCGATGGCGGCGGCGGCGGCCTCGGCGGTCTCCAGCGTCACGATCCGCAGTTCGTGCGGCAGGACGGTCTGGTCGATGACCTGGACGCTGGTTCCGCCCGGGCCGGGCCAGATGGTTCGGAAGTCTCGGCCGTCGATGCGCATGGGTCCAGACCTCGCTCTGTCGGAGGACCGCCCGTCAAGCCCCTAGCGCAAGCGCGCGGCGATGAACTCCCCGGCCTCGGCGATGGCGTCGCGGCCCTCGCTCAGCATGAAGCCGAAGGCGTGCCAGACGTGGGGCATGCGCGGCCACACACGCAGGTGCGTCTCCACCGCCGCTTCGCCCGCGCGGCCGGCCAGGCGCACGGCGTCGTCCAGCAGGATCTCCGCCGAGCCCACCTGGATCAGCAGCGGCGGCAGGCCGGAGAGGTCCGCGTGCAGCGGCGAGGCCAGGGGCGTGCGCGCGGAGGCGCCGTTCAGATAAAGGCCCGCCGTACTCTTAAGGCCAGCGAGGTTCAGCGCCGGGTCCTCGTCGGCCTTGGAGGCGATGGTGGCGCCCGTGCACTCAAGGTCGACCCATGGCGAGATGGCCAGGGCGGCCGCCGGCATGGGCAGGCCCGCCTGGCCCGCCGCCACCAGCATGGCCACGGTCAGGCCGCCGCCGGCGGAGTCTCCGGCCACGGCGATGTTGTGGGGCTTCAGGCCCTGGCCCAGCAGGGCGCGGTAGGCGGCCACGGCGTCGTCCACCGCCGCGGGGAACGGGTGTTCGGGCGCCAGGCGATAGTCCAGCGAGATCGCCCGGGCGCCCGCCGCGCGGCCGAGCGCGCTGGACAGGGCGCGGTAGCCCTGGGCGCTGCCGATCACATAGGCGCCGCCGTGCAGATAGATCAGCGCCTTGTCCGCCGCCGCGCCGGGAGTGGTGGAGGCCAGGGCCGACAGGCCGCCGACCTCGATGCGCTCGAAGCTCACGTCTTCGCCCACCGGAATGCCGGCCAGCATCTCCTCGAAGCCCTTGCGGGCCTCGGCGGGCGGGTCGGAAAGATCAGGGCCGCCTTGCCCCATCGCGGCCAGCACGACGTCCAGCTCCTGAGCGCTCATGGATCGTTCCTCCCTCGCCGCCGCCGACGCGCGGACGGTTGTTGCGGTTTGGATCTAGCCTAGACCGGGCGGGAGGCGAACTGGAACCGACCTCAGGCCTTGACCGGCGCCTGTTCGAGCAGGGCGAGCAGGCCCTTCAGCAGCGCCGTCGGGTTCGGCGGACAGCCGGGGATGCGCAGGTCCACGGGGATGACGCCCTCCACGCCCGACGCGCAGGCGTAGCTTCCCGCGAACATTCCGCCGCAGACCGCGCAGTCGCCCACCGCCACCACCCACTTGGGCTCGGGCGTCGCCGCGTAGGTGCGCTCAAGCGCCTCGCGCATGTTGGCGGTCACCGGGCCGGTGACCATCAGCACGTCGGCGTGGCGGGGCGAGGCGACGAAGCGCAGGCCGAAGCGCTCCAGGTCGTAGAAGGCGTTGGACAGGGCGTGCATCTCCAGCTCGCAGCCGTTGCAGGAGCCGGCGTCCACCGCGCGGATCGAGAGGCTGCGGCCCAGGCGCCGGCGCGCGGCGCCTTCCACCTGCTCGGCCAGCGCCGCGAGGGACGCCTCGTCGGGGGCGGGCCGCCGCTCGGTGAGGGGGCCTTTGAACAGGGCGCCGAGGAGGAGTTTGGGCATGGGCATCAGAGGTCGACCCCCGCGTAGGCGCAGTTGAACGACTTGTTGCAGAGGGGGAAGTCCGCGACGATGTTGCCCTCCACGCAGGCCTCCAGCAGCGGCCATTGCAGCCAGGAGGGGTCGCGCAGGCGGCAGCGCTCCACCCGCCCGTCCTCGTCCAGCCGCACCCAGGCGAACACTTCGCCGCGGAAGCCCTCGACCAGGGCCGCGCCCTCCCCGGCGGCGTGCGGGAGGTCGGCGGCGATGGGGCCGGCGGGCAGACGGTCGAGGACCTGCTCGATCAGGCCGAGGCTCGCCGTCACCTCCTCGATGCGGATCCAGACGCGGGCGTTGACGTCGCCCTGCGGCGCGGGTCGGGACCTGGAAGTCCAGGACGTCATAGGGCGCGTAGGGGAAGGCGCGGCGTGCGTCGAAGTCCCGGCCCGAGGCGCGGCCCACGTAACCGCCGGCGGCGAACCGGCTGGGCGAGCTCCGGCTTCAGCACGCCGGTGCCCACCGTGCGGTCCTGCAGGGAGGCGGTGTTGTCATAGAGGGCGACGAGGTCGGGGAACCTGGCGCGGACCTCGGCGAGGAGGGCGCGCAGGGCGTCCGCGCCGGCGGGATCGAGATCGGCCGCCACGCCGCCGGGGACTACCCGGTCCATCATCAGCCGATGACCGAAGGCGGCGTCGCACGCGCGCAGCACCCGCTCGCGCAGCACCGCGCAGTGGGCCTGCATCAGGGCGAAGGCGGCGTCGTTGCAGATGCCGCCGATGTCGCCGAGGTGGTTGGCCAGCCGCTCCAGCTCGGCCATCAAGGCCCGTAGCCAGAGCGCGCGGGCCGGGGCTTCGACGCCCAGGGCCGCCTCCACGGCGCGGGCGAAGGCGATGGCGTAGGCGACGGTGCTGTCGCCGCACGCCCGGCCGGCGAGCTTGGCGGCGCGGTCCAGCGGCGCGCCGGCCATCAGGCCCTCCAGCCCCCGGTGGGCGTAGCCGAACCGTTCCTCCAGCCGCACCACGGTCTCGCCGCTGGCGGTGAAGCGGAAGTGGCCGGGCTCGATGATGCCGGCGTGGACCGGACCGACCGGGATCTGGTGCAGGCCCTCGCCCTCGGACGGCAGGAAGGCGTAGGGCGCGGGCGGGTCTTCAGTCGGCTCGGCGGCGCCCAGAGGATGGCGCAGGCCCCAGCGGCCGTGGTCGAGCCAGGGGCGCGTGTCGGCGGCGCCCTCGGGCTCCAGGCCGTAGAGGTCGAAGGCCGCGCGCTCGAAGCGGATGGCCGGGGCGTGGCGGCGGCCGACGGAAGGGTAGCCGCCGCCGGGGGCAGGGAAGGCTCAGCACCCCGGCCTCGCCGGGTTCGGCGCCCGTCACCGCCATGTGGACCATGCCCGGCTCGCCCCAGAGGTCGATCAGGGTCCAGGCGCCGCCGGCCAGCTTGCCGACCGCCGAGCGCCAGGCGGTGCGGTCGATGAGGGCGCGGTGCCAGGGGCCTTGGCCGGCCGCCGGGCCGGCATTGGCGATCATCTGGGCGAGGGTGATCATCAGCGCGTCATCCCAGCTGCCGCGCCACGTGCTCGAACCAGGCGGCCAGCGCCGGCGGCAGGGCGACGCCGGCGACGAGCACCAGCAGCAGGTGTCCGTAGATCGGCAGATAGGACGCCCGCACCGGCTCGGCCGGGCCCTTGCCGGGGTCTCCGAAGGCCATGGCCTGAAGCTGCATGAGCAGGGCGCCGAAGGCGACCAGCAGGCCGACCACCAGCAACATGGCCAGCAGCGGCGCGCGGGCGAAGGTGGAGCTGACCACCAGAAACTCGCTCATGAAGATGCCGAAGGGCGGCAGGCCGGCGATGGCGATGACGCCGGCCACCAGCGTCCAGCCCAGGGCGGGGTGGGAGGCGGTGAGGCCCCGGATGTCGGCGATCCGCTGCGTGCCCTTCACCTGGGCGATGTGGCCGACGGTGTAGAAGATCGCCGACTTGGTCAGGCTGTGCATGGTCATGTGCAGCAGGCCCGCGAAGTTCGCCAGCGGCCCGCCCATGCCGAAGGCGAAGGCGATGATCCCCATGTGCTCGATCGACGAGTAGGCGAACAGCCGTTTGATGTCCTTGCGGCGGTACAGCATGAAGGCCGCGAAGATCACCGAGGCCAGCCCCATGGTCACCATCATCGGGCCCGGCGCGATGGCCCCCGGATTGGCCGCGAGCAGCAGCTTGAAGCGCAGCACGGCGTAAAGCGCGACGTTGAGCAGCAGGCCCGACAGCACCGCCGAGATGGGCGTGGGGCCCTCGGCATGGGCGTCCGGCAGCCAGGCGTGCAGGGGCGCCAGGCCCACCTTGGTGCCGTAGCCGAGCAGCAGGAACACGAAGGCGACGTTGAGCAGGGCCGGGTCGAACCGGTGCGCCTGGCCGATCAGCACGGTCCAGACCATGCCGGACAGCCCCTCGCCCACCACCGGCCGGGCGGCGACGTAGACCAGGATGGTGCCGAACAGGGCCAGCGCGATGCCGACGCTGCCCAGGATGAAGTACTTCCACGCCGCCTCCAGCGCCTGGGGGGTCTGGTAGAGGCCGACCATCATCACGGTGGTGAGCGTGGCCAGCTCGATCGCCACCCACATCACCCCGATATTGTTGGAGACCAGGGCCAGGTTCATGCCGAACATCAGCACCTGATACATGGCGTGGTAGAACCGCAGGCCGCGCGGGGTCAGGCGGCCGATCTCGATCTCGTGGGCGATGTAGCTGGCGCTGAACAGGCTGGTGGTGAAACCCACGAAGGTGTTCAGCACGATGAACACGATCGAGAGATCGTCCACCTGCAGATAGAGCCCGCCCGCCGGCCGGTGGAAGAACAGCGACAGGGCCGCCAGGAACGTCAGGCCGCTGGCCAGGATGTTCACCCGCGCGGCCATGCGGTAGCTGAGCGCCACGGCCAGCAGCAGCGCCGACGCGGCCGGCAGCACGAGGATCACCTGGAGGGCGTTGATCGCGGGCAGGCTCATCGCCGCTCCTCGCGGAAACGGTCGATCTGCTCGACGTCCACGGTGTCGAAGCGCTCGCGGATGCGGAACAGGAAGATCCCGATCACGATGAAGGCGATCAGCACCGAGAAGGCGACGCTGATCTCCACCACCAGCGGCATGCCCTTGGCGCCGGTGGCGGCCAGCACCAGGCCGTTCTCCAGCGACATGAAGCCGATCACCAGGCCCACCGCGTTGCGCCGGGTCACCATCATCAGCATGCCGAGCAGGACGACGGAGAGGGCGAAGGCCAGGTCCTCGCGCGCCAGGGTGCCGGCCTCGGGCGTCACGCGCAGCATCACCACCATGGACAGGGCCACCAGCCCCATGCCCGCCAGCATGGCAGGCGCCGACGCCGACCACCGCCTCGATCTCGCGGTGCAGGCCCATGCGTCGGATCAGCCGGTGCAGCGCCCAGGGGATGACGAGGCCCTTGAGCCCCAGCGCGATGGCGGCGGTGACGTACAGGTGCGGGGCGTCCTGGATATAGGCCTGCCAGGCCACCGACAGGGCCAGCACCATGGCGTGCAGGGCGAAGACGTTGATCAGGGCGGTCAGCCGGTCCTGGTAGAGCAGCATGAAGCTGACCAGCACCAGCACGCCCGCCAGCAGGTGGGCGACATCCAGATCGACGCCCAGGCCGGTCATCGGATATCCCCCTGCGACACGAACAGCAGCAGCGTCGCCAAGAGGGCCAGCATCAGGCCCGCGCCCAGGAACTCTGGAACCCGGAACACCCGCATCTTGGCGATGGCGGTCTCAAGCAGGGCGAGCAGCACCCCCGCGACCGCGAGCTTGACGAGGTAGATGGCGATCCCGATGGCGTGGGCGGCAAGGCCCGCGCCCGCCGGCGCCAGGCCCCAGGGCAGGAAGCAGCAGGCGATCAGGGAGACGTAGAGCAGCAGCTTCAGCGAGGCGGCCAGCTCGATCAGCGCCAGGTGGCGGCCGGAATACTCCAGCACCATGGCCTCGTGGACCATGGTCAGCTCCAGGTGGGTGGCGGGATTGTCGATGGGGATGCGGGCGTTCTCGGCCACCGCCACCAGGACCAGGGCCACCAGCGCCAGCCCGAACGAGACCCGCAGGCCCACGTTGGTCGAGAGCAGGTAGCCGGCGATGGTCGACAGCTGGGTCGAGCCCACCACCAGGGCCAGGGTGAAGATGATCATGATCATCGCCGGCTCGGCGAAGGAGGCGATCATCACCTCGCGGCTGGAGCCGATGCCGCCGAAGCTGGTCCCCACATCCATGCCCGCCAGGGCCAGGAAGAACCGCGCGGCGCCGAGCAGGGCGATGATGGCGATCAGGTCCGCCGCCCAGCTGAACTGCAGGCCGGTGGCGAAGGTCGGCACCAGGGCGGCGGCGACCCAGGTGGCGGCGAAGATCAGATAGGGCGCGGTGCGGAACAGCCACGAGGCGTTCGTCGGCCAGCACCGTCTCCTTGCGGCACAGGCGCACGAGGTCGCGGTAGGGCTGGAGCAGCGGCGGGCCGCGCCGGCGCAGGAGCCGCGCCTTCACCGTGCGGACGAGGCCGGTGAGCCCCGGCGCGGCCGCGAGCACCAGCAGCATCTGCAGGCCCTGGACGGAAAGGTCGCGGATCACAGCCATATGGCCAGCACCAGAAGCAGGCCGACCAGGGCCGCGAACACCAGGCTGAGATAGACGCGGATGGTGAGGAACTGCAGGGCGTTCAGCTTGTCCGCCGCATAGCCGACGGCGGTCTGGATCGGCGCGTAGAGCGCCTCCCACACCGGGTCGTGCAGGGTCGCGGTGTGGCGGGCGGGGCGCATGTCGCCGGGGGCGGGCATGTCCACCTGCTCGCTCGCGCGGAACACGGCGGTTCCGAGCGCCCGGCGGATCGGCTGGGCGAAGCTGGAGGCGGTGTACTGGGTCGCGGGGCTCGGGTCCGGGAAGCCGCAGTCCCAGGCCGGCGCGCGGCGGGTCGCCCGCGAGGCCAGGCGGTGAATGGCGTAGGCCGCCAGCGAGGCGGAGGCCGCGATGAACAGCAGCACCAGCAGGCCGTTATAGGAGCTGCGCGCCTCGGCGATGGGCACGATGGACAGCCACCCGGCCGCCGCCTGCACCGGCATCCTCGCGCCGACGATGGCATGAACCGCCGGCGCCAGGGCGTCCATGACGAGACCGGGCAACACGCCGGCCGCGACGCACAGGCCCGCCAGGATGAACATGGCGGCCAGCGAGAAGCCGTCCGTCTCCTTCGCCCGCTCCGCCGCCCGGCTGCGCGGCCTGCCCTAGGAAGGTGACGCCGAACGCCTTGACGAAGCACGCCGCCACCAGGGCCGCGGTCAGGGCCAGCATCGCCCCCACCGCCGGGGCGATCAGCTTCAGCGCCCAGGGGTCCAGGCGCGGGCTCAGCAGGATCGACTGGAAGGTCAGCCACTCGGAGACGAAGCCGTTCAGCGGCGGCAGGGCCGAGATCGCCACGGCGCCGACCAGGAAGGCGAAGGCGGTCTTGGGCATGCGCCCGATCAGGCCGCCGAGCTTGTCCATGTCCCGCTCGCCGGTGGCGCTGCAGCACCGAGCCGGCGCCGAAGAACAGCAGGCTCTTGAACAGCGAGTGATTGAGCACGTGAAACAGCGCCGCCGTGGCCGCCAGCGCCGCGGCCCAGCCGAGGTTCTGGGCCTTGAACGCCAGGGCCAGGCCCAGGCCGATGAACACGACCCCGACGTTCTCCACCGTGGAATAGGCGAGCAGCCGCTTCAGGTCGTTCTGCATCAGGGCGTAGAGCACGCCCATCACCGCCGTGCCGCCGCCCAGCGCCAGCACCAGGGCGCCCCACCACCACGCGGGCGGGCCGAGCAGGTCGAAGGCGATCCGCATGAAGCCGTAGATCGCCACCTTGGTCATCACCCCGCTCATCAGGGCCGAGACGTGGCTGGGCGCGGCGGGGTGGGCCAGCGGCAGCCAGACGTGCAGGGGAACCAGCCCCGCCTTGGAGCCCGCGCCGAGAAGGACCAGCCCCAGCACCAGCCCCGCCAACAGCGGCGAGCGGGCCGCCCCGCGCATGGCGTCGAAGGCGTAACCGCCGGACGGTCCGGCCATCAGGCCGAAGGCGAGCAGCAGGCACAGGGCGCCGAACACCGCCATGGTCAGATAGACGAAGCCGGCCCGGGCGACCTCCGGATCGCGGCGGCGGGCCATCACCAGGGCCCAGGAGCTCAGCGACATGAACTCCCACGCCACCAGGAAGGTGAAGGCGTCGTCGGCCAGCACCACCAGGCTCATGCCCGCCAGGAACGCCGGGTAGAAGGGCAGCACCCGGCCCGGCTCCTCCTCGTGCTCGCCGTAGCCGACGCCGTAGAGGCTGGCGGCCGCGCCGCCGAGGTTGACCACGATCAGGAACACCGCGGACAGGGCGTCCAGGCGGAAGTGCGCGCCCAGCCACGGCAGGCCGATGGGCAGGACGATCTGGGCCAGCGGCGAGGCGCCGAGGAGGAAGCTCAGGGCCGCATAGAGCCCCGCCGCCGACACGATGAGGCTCGCGCCATAGATCGCCCGCGAGGTCCCCCGCCAGCGCCTCGCCGCGACAGCCGCCGCCGCGAGCGCGAGCAGGGCGGCCGGGCACGACAGCGCGAGGGACAGCATGACGTCAGTCCGTGTGGCCGCCGAGGATCGGCTCCGGCCCCGGCTCGGCGCCCGTGGTCTTCGGACCGCCGGACTTCTCGCGCAGGCGCACGCCGCGCCCGCCGCCGGCGCTGGGCGCGCCATCCCCGATCAGCTCGACGCCCGCCGCCTCCAGCGCGCCGGCGAGCTTCATGAGGGAGTCCACATTGCCGCGGATCACGCCCTCGCTCGCCTCCATCCGCTGGATGGTGGGCGCCGACAGGCCCGACAGCTCCGCCAGCCGTTTCTGATCGAGTCCGGCCAGGGCCCGGGCGGCTCGCAATTGCGCCGCAGTGATCATGTCTCAGACATCAGTTTCAGTGTTTGAAGACTCAGGAATTACACCTGAAGCGGCTCCTGCGTCCAGCCCCGGCCAGGACCGGCGCCGCCGACGCCGCTGCTCGACCTGGCCAATCTGGTGCTGGCCTTCGCCTATTGGGCCGACCCGCCCAGCGACTGAAACGACGCCCTCCACGCGCCGCCCGCCCGTCGTCAACTTGCCGCTTTGAACACGGCCAAAGACGAGCGTAGGGTCAGCGCGAAAAAATCAAAACTCGTTCGTACACGGTGTTAACGAACTCCTGCACGGTGTTAACGAACGTCAGATTGGAGGACGACATGGGCAAATATTCGCGGATTGAAGACTTTCGGGCGTTCAAGTTGTCTGCGCACGGACGCTGGTGCGGACGGGCGTCCGCCGCGGCCCTGGCGCTCGCCCTGGCGGCGCCTGTCGCGGGCACGGCGCACGCAGCCGACCAGGCCGTTCAGACGGCGCCGACCCAGCTTGAGACCATCACCGTCACGGCGCGCTACCAGAAGGAAAACCTGCAGCAGACGCCGATCGCCATCACGGCGCTGAACGGCGATCAGCTGAAGGCGCGCGGCTTCACCAGCGTCATCGACGTGAGCAAGGTCGCGCCCAACGTCACCCTGCAGCAGGCCGGGGCCAGCGGCGGCAAGGCCGCGGTGGCCTACATCCGCGGCGTGGGCCAGTCGGACTTCACCCTGTCGTTCGAGCCGGGCGTCGGCTTCTACCTCGACGACGTCTATTACGGGACGATCTTCGGCTCGATCTTCGACCTTGGCGACATCGACCATGTCGAAGTGCTGCGCGGGCCGCAGGGCACCCTGTTCGGCAAGAACAACGAAGGCGGCGCCGTGCGCGTCTTCACCGTCCAGCCGAGGGGCACCAACTCCGGCTATCTGGAAGCGGGCTTCGGCAACTACAACCACGGTTATCTGAAGGGCGCCTACGACTTCAACCTCGTGCCGGACAAGCTGTCCCTGCGCCTGTCGGGCGGCTACAGCAGCATCGAAGGCTATGTCACGCGCTACGACTTCGTCTGCAAGCATCCGGCCCTGGCCGGGAACCTGCCCAAGGTGGCGACCAGCAGCGACTGCGTCACCGGCCATGAGGGCGGCGACGAGATCAAGACCCTGCGCGCCAACTTCCGCTGGACCCCGACGCCGGACCTGGAGGTGCTGTTCAGCGGCGACGTGACGGACGACAAGGGCGAGCCTGCGCCCAGCAAGACCCTGGCGATCACCCCCGGCGGCGCGCTGGGCGACTACAACACCAACGTCCTGATGAATCCCGCCTCGAGCTTCTATACGGGCGTGCCGCTGGACACCCGGTTCATCACCAACAGTCCGTACACGACCTATTCGACCTTCAAGGACCTGAGCACGGGCTTCGCACTGAATCCGCAGAACAGCGTCTTTTCGTGGGGCCTGGGCAGTACGATCAACTGGACCACGCCGATCGGCCTGCACGTCAAGAACGTCCTGGCCTACCGCGCGTATCGGGGCGAGTTCGCCGTGGACTTCTCCGGCGCCCCGCTGATCAACGCCATGTACAGCAACCCGGACTTCGTCCACCACCAGCTCAGTGAAGAGCTGAACGTCAGCGGGACGGCGTTCGACAATCGGCTCGATTGGGTCGTCGGCGGCTACTACTACAACGGCTACAGCCGCCAGGGTAACGGGCCGGTGATCCTGACCTCGGCGGAGATCGTCCCGCCGGCCGGCGGCAATCCGTTCTTCTGCAACGGCGGCTGCTACGGGCTGAACTTCTACACCAACGACCCGGTGCGGGTGATCAACAAGTCCGCCTTCATCCACGGCAACCTGCACATCACCGACAAGCTGACCCTGGAGGCCGGCGTCCGCTACAGCGACGAGTCCAAGACCTACACCTTCTCGCGGATCATCATCCCGACCAATCCGCCGAACGTCATCTTCTCGCCGGCGATCGATCCCGACTATCCGTCGCTGAACGGCTTCGCCAGCAACCCCTCGGCCACGTCGAGGACCAAGCGGTGGGATCCCAAGGTCGCGCTTCAGTACGCCTTCACGCCCGACTTCATGGTCTATGCGCAGTACGCGACGGGCTATAAGGGCGGCGGCATCAACCCCCACCCGGTGTTCATCACCCAGGTGGCGCCGTTCCAGGCGGAGAACCTGACCTCCTATGAGGTCGGGGCCAAGACCCAGTGGTTCGACAACCGGCTGCGCCTGAACGCGGCGCTGTTCGACAGCGAATACAAGAACCTGCAGATCACCGTGGTGGGCGCGGCGGGCGCCGACATCGTGCTGAACGCCGGCCATGTCCGCATCCAGGGCGCGGAAGGCGAACTCGACGCGGAGCCGATCCCCGGGCTGCTGCTGAACGGCTCGTTCGGCTATCTGGACTACAAGACCCTAGACCTCGGCAACGCCCTGGGCGTTCCCGGCGCGCCCGACCTGAACAGCAAGCCGGTCTACGTGCCGACCTGGAAATACAACATGGGCGTCCAGTACCGCATCGACATGCCGAACGGCGCCTCGCTGACGCCGCGGCTCGACTGGACCTACCAGACCAAGGTGTACAACGATCCCAGCAACAACGTGCTGGCCATGCAGCCGGCCTATGGCCTGCTCGACGGCCGGGTGACCTGGGAGTCTCCGGATGGGAACTGGCAGGCCGCCTTCGTCATCCAGAACGCCCTGAGCAAGGTCTACTACATCAACAAGTTCGACGACCTGGCCGGGTTCAACTCGGTGACCGGCCAGCCGGGCCGGCCCCGCAGCTTCATGGTCACGGTCCGGCGGAACTTCTAGCGGCGGGCGCCCTCGGCGGCCCGCCGGCCGCCGGGGAGCCTGTCACTTCATCGGGAAGCTGAACCAGACCCGGCCGCCCAGGCTCTGGAAGCCCGGCACGCCCATGCCGTCGTAGTCGGCCACGGCGCGGAACGTGAAGCCGGTGCGGCTGTGGAACATCAGGCCCGCCTGCGCGCGGGCATGGAACGCCCTGGAGCCGGGGTCCACGCCGTCCAGGAACGTCGCGTCGGGGTTCTTGAAGTTCCAGACACCGCCCACCGAGGCCTGAAGCTCGAAGTCCGAGCCGTTCGGCTGGGGAAAGCGCCGCGCGATCTCCGGCGCGAAGGTCACGCTGCCCAGCTCCGCCCGCTGGGACGGGATGTAGACGCCCACGGAGTCGGTGTAGCCGTGCTGGCGGTCCTCGGCGTAGTGCACCGTGACGCTGGGCGTGATCCGGAAGCGGCCCATGGGGAAGTTGCCGGTCAGCCGGGCGTTCACCAGCCAGCGGTCGGTGGAGAACGTGTCCGTATAGAGACCGAACGGGTTGATCCGGTTGGTCGAGGCGCCCCAGGCGGTCCGCGCGTCGAAGAACAGGTTCGGCGCCAGGCGGGCGCTGACGTAGGGGCCGGCCATCAGGCCGTGGCCCTTCACGCGGCCCGGCCCGGCGTCCTTGGCGCCGCGCAGGGCGCGCCAGGTCGTCTCCTCCATCCAGTCCCGCTGCACCAGCCCGCCGACGAGCAGCGAGGGCGTGACCAGATAGTCGGCGCCGACGTAGACGATGCCGAATTCCGAGAGCTGCTCGTCGTTGTCGAAGCCGTTGTAGTGACCCTCCATCCAGACATCCAAGCCGCGCTCGATGAACTTCGCCAGGGCCCCGCCGCCCGCGCGGGCGGAGGCCTTGTCCTTGCCGCCGGCGCGGGACTCGGCCTGCGTCTCGGCTTGGGCGATCCGCGACAGGCTGGTGGCGAACGACAGGCTCTGGGACCGGTCCTGGCTGCTGCCGGTGAAATCGAAGGGCGCGCCGCCCTCGCCCCACAGGACCCCGGGCGAGCGCCGCGCCAGGCGGGGGCGGTCGGGCTCGTCGCTGGCCATCAGCCGCAGCCGCCGGCCCATGAAGCCGGCGATCACCTTCTGGGTCAGCTCGCGGTGCAGCGCCTCCTCGAACTTGTCGGTGAAGGTGCAGGTGATCGCCTCGCCGCCATCCAGACCGATGGAGACCTCGCCCGAGCCCAGGTCGACGGTGGTGGCCTTGCCGCCCTTGTCGCCGGTGCAGGCGAGCGACGACAGCGCCCAGTGCAGGGGCAGATCCACCTGATGGAAGACGTAGGTCCCCGCCAGCAGGTCCGCGAACGCCCGGCTCGCCGTCCCGCCGGAGGTGGCCAGGTCGAACGGGTTCCCGGCGGTGTTCGAGGAGGTGAAGTGGAAGGTGGCGTTCCCGCCCGACGCCGCGACGGTGATGGTGATGGAGCCGGTGGGCGGGGGCTTGTAGGTGATGGTCGCGGTGGCCGTGGCGTTGGCGAGGCCGGAGACCGCGCGCGCCGTGCGCGTGGCCGGCGCCGCCGAACGCGTCGTGCTGCCGGCGTGGGCGGCGGCGGTGTTGGTGACAGAGCCGGCGGCGACGTCCGCCTCGGTGGTGATGTAGCTGGCCGAACAGGTCATGCTCGCGCCCGCCGCCAGGTCGGTCGACGGGCAGACGACCTCCTGGATCTTGTCGTCGGTGACGAAGATCCCGCCGATCGAGACATTGCCGGTGTTCTCGATGACGTAGCTGTAGCTGATGCGCTCGCCGCTGCCGGAATAGGTCCGGGGATTGGCGGTCTTGCTCATCGTCCACGCCGGGGCGGAGGCGAAGCTGATCGTCGCGGTGGCGACGGCGTCGGTGAGCGAGCCGCTGGAGGGCGTGCCGTGGGCGAACGCATGGTTGGTCACCGAGCCGGCGGTCACGTCCGACGCGGTGGTCGTATAGCTGCCCGAGCAGGTGGTGCTGGCCCCGACGGCCAGGGTGGCGACCGGGCAGGTGACCGGCGAGACCTTGTCGTCCGACACGGTGATTCCGGAGATCGAGACGTTGCCCGTGTTGGTCAGGGTGTAGCTGTAATTGATGCTCTGCCCGGCGGCGCCGTAGGACGTCAGGCTCGCAGTCTTGGTCAGAGTCCAGGTCGGCGCGGCGGCGAGGGTGATGGTGGCGTTGGCCGTGGCGTCGGTCAGCGATCCCCCGGACGGCGTCCCGTGCGCTATCGCCGTATTGGCGACCGAGCCGGCGGTCACGTCGGAGGCGGTCGTGACATACGAGCCCGTGCAGGTGGTGCTGGCCCCGACCGCGAGGGTGCTCGCCGCGCAGGTGACTGGCGCGACCTTGTCGTCGGTCACCGTGATCCCGCTGATCGACGCATCGCCGGTGTTGGTCAGGACGTAGCTGTAGCCGATCGTCTGGCCAGAGGCGGTGTAGGTGGTGGGCGTCGGCGTCTTGGTCAGCGTCCAGGACGGGGTGGCCAAATAGGTGACGGTTACGCTGTCGGTGGTGACGTCATCGAGCTCATCGGTGCTGACGACGCCCGTGACGGTCGCCGTGTTGGTGACGCTGCCCGCCGTGACGTCGGCCGCGGTGGTCGTGTAGTCGGCGGTGCACGTCATGCTCGTGGCGTGTACGAGAGTCATCGACGGACAGGGCACCGCCCCGATCTTGTCGTCGGTGAGCTCGATGCCTCCCGCGTCTTCGTTGTCCGTGGTCCCGGTCTCGTCGATCACGTAGGTGTAATGGATGACCTGGCCGGCCCCGGTGTAGGTCGTCGGGCTCGCCGACTTGGTGACCGTCAGAAAAATGCCGGGGCCCGCGAGCGCCGGGCCCGCGACGGCAAGCGTCAAGCCGACGACGAGCGCTCCAAGGACCGCCGTCGCCGTCTTCGTCCAGGCTCGAACGCGCCCCCGGTGGAAGGTCATTCCTCCCCCCAACACCCACTGTAGTCACGCCCGAGGGCGCACGAGTTGTCCCCACGCGGCCGCTCCCAGGTCGCGCATGTTTTCAGCTAGTCTCAAAGATTAGGGTTCGGCAAAGCAGTAATTGTGGCGCGGGAAATCACTCCCCTGACGGGTGTATTCTCGTCGGGCGGGAGAATGGACACGTGCGAGATCGCTCAGCGCGCCGCGATGGTCGAAGTCGTCCGTATGTCGAACGTGCGCGCTAGCCCTCTTCGGCCGGAAGACTTCGCGCGCAGCGCAAGCCGATGTGCGAGGTGGTGGAATCGACGGTCTGGGGATAGCGCGCGGCCGGGCGGTAGCGCTGGCAGTAGTTCTCGGCGCACAGGTGCGAGCCGCCCTTCAGCACCTTGCGCCCGAAATTCCGCCCGGGATCGGCGGGGTCGCGGCTTGCGGCTTCGGAGCCCCCGCGCGGGTTGCGCGGCGCGCAGCAGGGGCTGGCCGTGACGCGCTCGGGCTGGGCGTACCAGTCCTGGGTCCATTCCCAGACGTTGCCGATCATGTCGTGCAGGCCGAAGCCGTTCGGCGGGAAGGCGCCCACCGGCGAGGTGCGGAAATAGCCGTCGAGCTGAAGGTTCTCGTTCGGGAAGCGGCCCTGCCAGTAGTTGGCCAGCATGCGGCCCTGCGGCGCCAGGTCCTCGCCCCAGGCGAAGGCGGCGCGGTCGAGCCCGCCGCGCGCGGCGCACTCCCACTCCGCCTCGGTGGGCAGGCGCTTGCCGGCCCAGCGCGCATAGGCCTGCGCGTCCTCATAGGCGACGTGGCAGACCGGATGGTCGTCCAGGCCGGCCAGCGAGCTGTCAGGGCCATAGGGATGACGCCAGTCCGCACCAATCACATATGCCCACCAAGCAAACGGATCTGTTGGTGGAACCGGCTGATCCGGCGGGGTGAACACCGCCGAGCCGGGCTTGAGCAGCTCGGGGTCGGCGTCGGGGTAGTCGGCCACGTCGGGCGCGCGCTCGGCGAAGGTGACATAACCGGTCTCCGCGACGAACCGGGCGAAGGCGGCGTTGGTGACGGGATCCCGGTCGATCAGGAAAGCGTCCACGGCCACCGGCCGGGCGGGCGCCTCCTCCGGATAGTGGTGGTCCGAGCCCATCCAGAAGGTCGCCGCGGGGATGAGGACCATGTCCCTCCCATCGGCCGACTCGTCCGCCGACGCCTGTCGCCCTGGCGCGGGTCGTTCCACCGTTTCACCCCCTCGCCGGGATCGTCCGCGGCCTGACGGACGCCTCGCGGCGTCATGCCCGCCAGTTAGCGGCGCGCGGCGTTGACAAGCAACGGACCGAGGACTTATCACTACCGATAAGCTAGCGCTTATCGCCGCGCGGCTCCGTGGGCGGCTTCATGCGTTATACCTTCAGGCAGCTTGAGATCTTCATGGAGACGGCGCGCGACTGCAATTTCGCGCGCGCGGCGGGTCGTCTGGGCATCTCCCAGCCGGCGGTCAGCGACCACATCCGCGCCCTGGAGCGCAACCTCGGCTCGGAGCTGTTCCTGCGCCGGCGGGGCACCACGCCGCGGCTGACGGCGGCGGGCGACCACCTTCGCAAGGAGGCGCGGATCGTCCTGGACCAGGGCGCGCGCCTGTCGGACCGGGCGGCGGCGGCCAAGGAGATCATCTCCCTGCGCATCTTCGCCGGGCCGCACATCTTCGATAAAATGCTCCGCGCCGCCCTGCCGGCCTTTCATCGCGACCATCCCAACATCGCGCTCAACATCTTCTCCGAGCTGGCGTCCGACAGCCTGGGCGACCTGATCGAACGCAATGAGCTGGACATCGCGGTGTTCAGCGCCATGGCTTCGCGCATTCCGCTCGACGCCCAGGTGCTGTCCGACGTGCCCTGCGTGGTGGTCGCGGCCAAGTCGCTGGCGGGCGAGGACCCTCTGACCCCGGCGCAGGTCAGCCAGCTGCCGTTCCTGCTGCCGCTGGAAGGCACGCCGGCCGCGCGCTGGGTGGAAGGCGCGCTGGCGGAGTTGGGCATCGCGCCCGAGCGGGTGCTCGGCCGCACCCAGTTCGTCGACGTCCAACAGAAGATGGTGGAAAGCGGCGAGGCGGCGGCGCTGCTGTTTCGCGAGGACTTCGAGGGCTCCGCGGTTCGCGACCAGCTGCGGCGACTCACCAGCGACACCGTCGGGCTTCAGCGGGCGCTGCTGATGCAGCGGGGCGAGCAGCGGCCGGAGGTCCACGCCGTGGCCGCCTTCGTGGCCCAGCTGGTGGCGAACGCCGCCGCCGGCGTGACCGCGCGCGCGCCGTAACGAGGCGCCGTGCCTCGCGCGAATTTGGATGCTAGGACGTCCTGGCCGTCCGTCTCCCCCTTCGCCGAGGCCGCCGAATGATGACACACGGGACGATGAAACTCTGCTGCCTGCTCGCCGGTCTCGCGGCGGGCCTCGCCGCCTGCGGCAAGCCGGCGCATCCGCCGCGCAAGGTGACGATCCAGGAATACATGGAGGGCGAGATCAACCCGGCCGGGGAGTTCCTGTTCCACTCGGTGCAGGACATCTCCGACGCCCAGGGCACTCGCCTGAAGGCCCCCCATTCAGAGGCCGACTGGAAGGCCGTCCGCGACCAGCTCCAAGTCCTGCGCGACGCGCCCATCGTGCTCACCGCCCGGGATCTGAAGGCCGCGCCGCCAGGGTTCAAATCGGAGCACCCGAGCGTCGAGAGCAGCCCCGAGTGGATCCAGCACGCGTTGGAGACCGATCGCGCCAACTTCAACGGCCATGCCTTCCGGCTGCGGCGCGCGGCGGACGTGGCGATGAAGGCGGCCGAAGCGAAGGACCCGCGCGGGCTGCAACGGGCGTTAGACGGCGTCGACAAGGCCTGCGAGAGCTGCCACCTGCGCTACTTCTACCCCAGGGACAAAAGGGCCTGGCAGGCGGCCAAGGAAGACGGGCTGGTGGTGAACTGAGCCTAGTTCCCCGACGACGCCGGGGGCGCGTCGGACGGGCCTGAGGTCAGGAAATCGTCGAAGTCGATGTTGGCCGGGGGCGGGGCCTCCTTGGCCGCGGCGCCGGTGGTGGTGAAGCCCACCGTGCGGCCCATGCCGATGACCAGCACCCACAGCACCAGCGAGGCGATGGCCGCCGCCTTGCCCAGCGGCGGCGCGGCGCGGGCCTCGTCCCATCCGGCGCTCTTACGCGCGGTGACGAACTGGAACACCAGCATGTTCAGGCCGGCCAGCGCCATCAGGGCGAACTTGGCCCTGAAGAAGGGATTGTCGAAATAGACCCGGGCGTTGGAGACGAACATCAGCGAGCCGGTCAACACCGCCAGGGCGAACGCCGCCCAGGTCAGCTTCAGCATGTCGGCGGACACGCGACTGAACAGCCGGTTGGTCGAGGCGACGCCCAGCAGGCGCAGGTCGACCACCATGATGGTCCCGAACACCAGGGTCAGGCCCATGACGTGGACCGCTTCCAGCAGTGGGAAGATCAGGAGGGAGTTCTTGATGGCGACCGCGACAGAGGAGGTCTGCAGCGCGATCAGAATGGGGGTGATGCTCATCGCCGCCGCCCCTAGGTCCGGTTCAGGGGCGACAGCGCGCCCCAGACGTTGTCATAGGCGATCAGCCGCCCCAGGACGACGACAGCCAGCCAGATGACCAGGGTCGCCACCGCCATGGCCTTCACCGACATGCGGCTGGCGAACGCGTCCTCCCAGTCCGGCCCGTGGGTCTTCAGCACGCGATGAAAGCCGAAGGCGACGGCCGTTCCGGTCGCCACCAGGGTCATCTTGGCCCAGAAGGAGAAGGTGATCAGCTCCCGCTTCGGCTCGCCGATGATCAGCACCACGCCGGTGGCGAGAAGCAACCACAGCGCGCCGCGCAGCCATGGGCCGAAGCGCTGCTCGGTCTGGCTCAGGCTCTGATCCGCGCCCGCATAACCCAGGATGCGCAGGGTCATCATCAGCACGCAGGCGAGCACCACGCCGATCGAGGCGATGTGGATCGACTGCACGGTCGGGATCAGCCAAACCTCTTGGCTCTTGATCAGCACGCTCAGCGGCGTGGCGGCGATCCATTTGGTCAGCCCAAGCACCTTGCGCCCCCTTATTGTGGCTCCGCTTCCGCCGCCGCGGACCGCCTAGGCCCCGGCGGCGACGCCGGTCAGAACGAGCCGCCGCCGAGCAGCTGGACGCCCTTGACGCTCGCGCAGGTCTGGCCGGGCTTCGGCGGCGTCTTCCAGGGGCACTTGGCGATCGGCGTGGCGCCGGCGCGCGAGCCGAAGTTGGAGCCATCGCGCATGGGATTGACCTTGACGCTGAAGATGGTGCCGGCCGGGAAGCTGGCGGCCGTGATGCCCTGCTGCGCCATGGCGGCGGCGCCCATCATCTCCACCCCGTAGTCGACGTTCTTGCCGTCCTTGTCCTTCACCAGCCTGCCGTCCGGGCCGATCTCATAGAAGTGCAGCTCGGCGTGGTTGGCCTGGCCGATGAACTGGGTGGTGACGCCGGTGAAGGTCAGCGTCTTGGTCTGGTCGTACATGGCGAACGAATGGTGGGCCATGGCGGGGCTGGCCAGGGCCCCCAACGCGGCGGCCGCGACTAGCGCGGCGACGCCCTTCCCGACGAAATGAACTGTCTTCACGGTCTTCCTCTCCTGGACGCCGAACATGTTTCCGGTCGCGGTTATCACATCACTCTACTTGAACAGATCGAGCACGTCCTTGGGCACGGCTTCGTCGCTCGGCTTGTCCCAGCCCTTCTCTAGATACTTCTCCCAATTTTTCGCCCACGGCCGGCCATAGTAGTCGACGTAGCCAGGATCGCCCTCGGTGAGCTGCTTGGGCCGGCCGTCCACGTTCTTGATGTTGGACAGGCACTCGATGAAGGTGAAGCGCGCCTTCGGATCGTTCGGCATGGCGATCCGCAGATACCGCTCGTGCACCAACAGCGGCTGCACGAAGGCCTGGGGATCGTACATGATCGCCTCGTGATTGATGCCGATGAACTTGTGGTGGGCGTCATAGGCGGGGGTGAAAATCTCGACGGTCTGCAGCTGAGGGCTGAACTCGAACATGGTGTGCTGGGTCCAGGCCTGGATGTCGGAGGTCCAGGTGACGAGGGTCTCGCCATCCCAGAAGCCCACCGTCTCGCCGTACCACTGCGGCACCTTCTGAACCGGCTCGCGGCCGATCAGCACCTGGCGCAGGAAGTTGTCGGCCACCCCGCCCAGGAACTGCACCTGGTAGGGCGTCACGGTCAGCTGGAAGTTCGACGCCTGCGACGCCCCCGCCCACAGGCGGATGAAGCCCTCCGGATAGCAGAACGAGGCGTTCCACTGCTTCGAGTTGTCGACCACCTCGTGATAGAGCTGCTGCACGAAACGCTTCTGATATTCGGGGGTCAGCAGCGAGATGATGGTCGGCGCCTGGTCGATCCCGCCCCAGATCCAGCGCTCGCCCCGGCCCGGGCCGCCAGCCCGCCGATCCTCGATATAGTGGCCCAGCGGGATGTCGCTGGCGTCTGGGTCGCGCGTGTAGAAGCCGTCCCAGTCCGGCGTCGTGGCCTTGGTGTAGACGGTCGGGCCGCCGTGCGCCTTGGCCTTCGCCAACAGCGCCTCATAGTGCTCCTTGGCGGTCTTGTAGGGATAGGGGCTGACCATCTTCTCGCGCGGGAAGAGGTCCTTGCAGCTGTCGCCCCAGGAGGCGGAGGTCGGCGGGTTCTTGCCGATCAGCCCGGACTCCCACATCCACTCCACCATGTGGCGCGGGGTGTTGCAGCGGTAGTAGCGCGGGTCCGACCAGGACGCGCGGTCCTTGTAGAAGTTCTTGGAGGTGAACATGTCGACCGGCAGGGGCGTCACGCCCTCGGGCGGCCCCTTGATCACCGGGTCGCCCGCGCCGAACGGGCCGGCGCGGCCCGACAGGTAGGACAGGTCGAAGGGGTAGGGAACGCCGAACGGGCCGATCCTTCGGCGCAGGCTTTGAACGTCGTTGGCGGGCGGCGCCTTGGCCGCCGGGGCCGCTTCCGCCGTCTTGGTCGCCGCGGCCGGCGCGGGGGCGGGCTTGGCGGCGTCCGCGGGCGTCGTTGACGCGACGACGGTCGACTTCGCGTGGCTCCCGGGCAGGTGCAGAGCGGCCGCAGGGGATGTCCAGGCGACGGCAAGCGCAACCGCGCCGGAAAGGGCCAGGATATTCAATCTCATTTGGGCGTTCCTCCGCCCTCACCTTAGCGGCTGAATCCGGGACGCATACCCGCTATTTCAAGGGTCCGCCCTCATCCGGCGATCCGGCGCGCGTGCTCAGGCCATCACGCAGTGCGGCGCCACGCCGCCTAGAAGTCCGCGCGGCGGACGCCCCCCGCGCTTCACCTTCTCCAGGAAGTACATGGCTTCCAGCTTGAGGCCGTCAGGATCGAGGAAGAACACGGCGTAATAGCCCTCGCCGTAGCTGGGATAGGCGGCGGGCGGGTCCACGACGGTGACGCCCTCAGCCACAAGGAACGCGCCGAGCTCGTCCACCTCCTCGCGCGCGCCGAGCTCGAAGGCGTAGTGGTGATAGCCGATGCCGCCGGTGTGGTGAGGATGCGCCAGGCCCTCCGCGTCGGCCTCTGTGATCCAGAACATGGTCACCCCGTTGTTCCAGCCCACGGTGCGGTCGAACTCCCACTCGCGCACGAAGCCCAGGAAGTGGAACAGGCGGTCGTAGAACCGCCGCGAGGCCTCGAAGTCGCTGACGCGGATGGCGAGATGGTCGATCCCGACGACCTTGGGCATGGGAGCCTCCCTGATTGGCCGGCCCGATCATAGCGCGCGGGTCCCGCTCCGGTGGAGAATCAAAGGACGCTGGCGGCCGTGGCGGGACGACGGGGGGCGCAATGCGATTCGTGCTGGCGAAGGGGCGGTCGCAATACGGGTCACTGCGGATGCACGTGGACCAGTTGGCGGCGGCGCTGGCCGACCTGGGCCACGACACCGAGATCGCCGACCTCGCCCAGGACGAAGGCGCCGCCGCGCCGCTGTTGCGGGCGTTGTCGACGCCCACGGACTGCCTTTTCGCTTTCAACGGCATGGCCGCCGAAGTCGCCGTTCCAGGCGAAATCATCGAACACCCCGAGTTCCTCTACGTCTCCATGAACGTGGACCACCCGGCCCATCACCTGCAGACTCTGTCGAAGAAGATCCCCCGTCAGGCGGTGTTCTTCCTGGACCGCACGCACGTGCAGTTCCTGCTCGCCTGGGCCGCCAACGCGCCGTCCGAGCGCCGATTCAGTCACATCGGCTTCCTGGCGCCCGGCGCCAACACCCTGCCGGAGCCGCCGGACCTGTCGGACGAAGCCTTCGCGGCCCGCGACATCGGGCTGTTGTTCACCGGCACCTATCGCGGTGCGCCAGCGCGCCCGTGGGAGGAATGGCCCGAAAGCCCGGCCCGGACGATCATCGACGAGACCGTCAAGATCATGCTCGCCGACGCCCGCACGCCGCTGCTCGACGCGCTGCGGTCTGTTCTCGGCCGATCGAAGGTCAAGCTGTCGGGCGAGTTGTTCGAGGGCCTCGCACCGCTGCTCAGCACCGCCCAGCTCTATGTCGAAGCCCATCAGCGCCACACGCTGCTGACGACATTGGGCGAGGCCGGCGTCGCCATGGAGGTCTATGGAAACGGCTGGGAGCCGTTGTGCGCGCGCCATCCGTCGTTCCGCTACGGCGGCGTGGGCAGCTTCGAGGAGACGCTGGATCTCTTGAGGCGGGCCCGCATCGTGCTGAACAGCAACAACGGCTTCATCGCCGGCGGGCACGAGCGGGTGTTCTCGGCCATGAGCGCCGGGGCGGCGGTGATCTCCGACGCCAGCCGCTACTACGCCGACGCCTTCAAGCCCGGTGAGATAGCGAGCTTCTCCTGGTCCAAGCTCGACCAGGTTCCCGCCCAGATCGCGGCCCTGAACGCCGATCCGTCGGCGCTGGCGGCCATGGCGCGGGCCGGCGCGAAGCGGGCGCAGAGCGAGCACAGCTGGGCGGCGCGCGCGGCCCAGCTGGTCAAGGCCGTCAAGCCTCTGTGCTAGGAGGTCCTGCGGCCTTCAGCGCCTCGTACTCCTCGGGCGTCCCGCAGAAGATGACCTCGTCCGTGCCGATCAGGCGATAGTGGATTTGCCGGCCCTGCCCGATCAGGTGGTTGTAGAGCGGCGCGACGTAGAGCTCCGGCGCGGTGGGCGCGGCGCGCTCGCGCGCCAGGGCGGCGCGGAAATCTCCGGCCCGGCGGAAGGCATAAAGGCCCGTGCAGCACAGGTCCGAGATCGGCCGCTTCTCGGCGGTCTCGACGGCGAGCGGCTCGTCGCCCTCGGCCGGGCGGACATAGGACCAGTTGGCGCCGGCGCCGCGAAACACCTCCAGCCAGCCGTCGGACCCGGCGGCCCAGGCCTCGTCCGGAAACGTGAAGCCCGGCCGGAAGGTGTCGATGTTGAAGATTGCGAGGTCTTCCCCATCGCCGACGCCGGCGGCGTCCAGGCCCAGGGCGACGGTCTCCGCCTGGCCGGCGGTGGGGCGCTCCAGCGCGACGACGCGCGCGTCGCGAACGCCCAGGCGCGCGCATTCGGCCGCGACGAAGTCCGCCGCCCCGCCCTCGTCGCGCACCACGAACAGGAAGGTCTCATCGGCGAACTGGGCCTGGAAGGTGGAAACGGCGTGGGCGAACACGCTGCGGCCGTGCAGCGGCAGGCGGTACTTCGGCTCGCCATAGCCCGCCTCGGCGAAGCGGCGGAACTCGCCGGCCATGGGGATGACGATCACGCCCCCAGCTCCAGATAGAGCCGCAGCGCATTGGCGATGAAGGCCTGCTGACGGTCGGGCCGGTCGGCGTGCAGCGGCAGCATGGACAGGAACAGGCCCGTCATCACCGCCCGCACGATGGGGTCCGCGCCGCCGATCGTGTTCACCCGCAGGTCCGCCAGGGCCGCCTCCAGCCACGGCTGACACGCCAGGGGCTCGAAGCTGATGGCGTAGTCGTCGCCGTCCCGGCTCACCCGGCACCGACCGGCGACGATCTGGTCGTAGCGGCCGACGATGGAGTGGGAGAGCTTGGCCAGGTCGTAGCGCGGGTCGCCGTAGAGGCTGGGCGCCTCGCCGACGGAGCCCCTGGGATCGATGGCTTTGATGCGCCGGACGCGGGCGTTGTAGAGGATGTTGCTGAAGCAGAAGTCGCCGTGCATCACGCTCTCGGCCCGCTCGCCGTCCTGGGCCAGCCCCGCCGCCAGGGCCTCGGCGATGCCGACCAGCGACGGCGCGGGTCGGCCCTCGAACGACAGGGGCTTGTGGATGTCGAAGCCGGTGGCTCGGGCGAAGGCCTCCAGCCGCTCGGCCGTCTTGTCCGCCGCCAGCGCGCGCAGCGCCCGGTCGGCCGAGCCGGGGCCGCGATAGATGGCGCATAGCCGCAGGAAGTCCTCGCAGGACGCCAGGATGCCCAGCCACGACCGCCGGCTGATAGCGCCGTAGACGAACAGCTCCGCCAGCACCGGCAGGTATTCGTATTCGGTCTGATAGAAGCCCCGGCCGTCCCGCGCGCCCGCGTCCACCAGCCGCGCGCAATAGGGCTGCAACGCCGCCGGGGCGGCCCGCAGCCAGTCCGCCTCGGCCTGCATCTTCGCCTCGTCGGCGCTGGATTTGTAGGCGGTCAGGCTGTTGATCTGGACGCTGTTGAAGGCCCGCGCGGTGCTCACCGCCAGCCGCGACTGGAAGAAGGTCTGCACGTGGCCGAAGTCCAGCCAGTCCGAGGCCGGCTCCATGCTCACCGCATGGTCCGCGAGGTAGAGGTTGATCCCCTCGATGAAGTCGCCGCGCGCGCGGGTCAGGGCGCGGACCAGCTCAAGGCTGGAGGAGAAGGCGAAATAGCCGGCGGCCACGGGCCGGCCCTGGCCCTCCTCGCCCGCCGCCACGGTGTGCAGCGCCGCGATGCGGTCGTCCTGCATCTCGATCTCGGCCCAGGAATAGGCGCTGTTCTGAACGCCGCCGACGATGACGTCGTGACGGTCGAGCGGCGGCCCGGCGATCAGGGTGTCGCCGTGCAGAATGTGCGCCGGCTGGGCGCCCGCGCCGATGGAGTTGAGCGCGAAGACCACCGCCTCGCCGAGACGGAGGCCGTCGGGAATGGGCAGGACCTCCACCGAAAGCTCGGCCAGCCGCGCCAGGTCGAACTCGCCCGGGACGAAGCTTTCGGGCAGCACCAGATGCGCCGGCCCCGCGCCCGCCAGCGCGGCCATCTGCAGCTCGTACAGGCGCTTGACCCCCACCGGCAGGAAGGCGGGCGGCAGCGGCCCGAACTCCGCCGCCAGCTCCTGACCCACCACGGCGCCGGACATGATCAGGCGGACGGGCTGAACCACGGCGATCAGGCTTCGCCGGCCAGGCGCGCGTGGATGTCCTCAAGGCTCAGGGCGAGGAACTCGCTGGGCCGGATAGCGCGGTCGTCCACATAGAAGCCCTCGGTCCCGCACCAGGGCTTGCCCATGTGGATCTCGTCGAAGGGGATGTCGTGGCGGCGCAGCCACTCGATCACGATGGGCAGGGTATGGGCGTTGATCTTGCCGATCTGACCCGCGTGGGTGCGCATGTTGCGCGCTGAGCAGATGATGATCTCGAAGCCCTCGGCCTTGTATTGTCGCAGTTTTTCGACGACGGGGAGGTTGGGCTCGCGCTCGGCGTAGGGGGTGTCCGGCTCGTGCCGGACCAGTGTGCCGTCCAGATCGAAGACCAGCCGCTTCATCAGCCCCGCCCGCCGCCGCCGAATCATCCGCCGCCTAGGTTCGGCGACTGGGCCGCGATTTCATAGGGACGAGACGCATCCCGCGCGCTGATGGCCGCCGCCTTCGATCTGGAGTCCGGCGCCGCGTGGGGGCGGCCGATTTCGTCGGCCAGCATTGGGTGCGGGCTGGCGCGTTCCACTACATCAGATTGTATTTCGATCAGATCTGTGTGATATGGTTGGCCACTGGCGGATGGGCGACGATCGGACTCGACGATCCGTCCTTGCGCCGAGCGGGGGCTGAATGGCGTCGAAGAGCGACAAATGGGCCGAACTGGCCAAGCGTGCGCTCAAGGCCGAGATGGTCCGCGCCGGTGTCCGCAACGCCGAGCTTGCGCGCAGACTCACCGACATGGGTCTGCCCGAAACGGAGGCGTCGGTTCAGATCAAGATCAACCGCGGCACCTTCCCGGCCTGGTTCCTGCTGGCCTCCATGCGCGCGATCGGCGCATCCGCCCTGCCTGGGGACTAGCCCCGCAGACTAAGGGCGGTCCCTTCCCTGTGATGTGAGGGTGGCGGAGAGGGGGGGATTCGAACCCCCGATACCCTCGCGGGTATGCCGCATTTCGAGTGCGGTGCATTCAACCGCTCTGCCACCTCTCCATGAGGGTCCTGGGCCCGGGGGCCCGGCGGCGGGGCGACATCCCTAGCGGCGGGACCTCCGCTTCGCAAGGCCGGCGACGACGGGACGTTCGAACCCTGGATCGAGGCCTTCGCATCCGGCCGGCGCCCCGCCGCTCGCGCCCGTTGCTCCCAGGCCGGGCGTGGAGTACCTCCAGCCCATGACGGACGCCTCCCCGGACGGCGCGCCCGCGCGGACGGCGCGCCTCGCGCGTCGCCTGATCTGGCCGGTCGGATTGTCGGCCCGCCTGTTGCTGCTCACGGCCCTGTTCGCCCTGGCCGCGGGTCTGCTGATCCTCGCGCCGTCGCTGGCGGGGTTCCAGGAGAACCGCCTGCTGGACCGCGTGCGCGCGGCCGAGCTTGCGTCGCTGGCCGTCGAGGCGGCGCCGGCGCGCACGGTGTCCAACGCCATGTCCGCCCAGCTGCTGAACGGGGCCGGGGTGGTGTCGGTGGCGGTGCAGAGCGGCGGGGTGCGCCGGCTGCTGTTGGAGGCGCCCAGGATGCGCCGCACGCCCGAACTGGTGGACCTGCGCCAGCGCAATCCGATCGAATGGCTGGCGCAGCCGTTCTGGACCCTGTTCTCGGATGACGAGCGGATGGTGCGGGTGGTGGCCAAGCCCCGGTTCCGCGACGGCGACTTCGTGGAGATCGTGGTCCCGAACGGCCCGCTGCGGCGCGAGCTTCTGGGCTATCTGATGGGGCTGGTCTGGGTGGCGACGTTCATCGCCGTGGTGGCGGGCGCGTTCCTCTATCTGGCCTTGAACGCCCTGCTCGTGGCGCCGATCCAGCGGATCACCGGGGCCATGGAGCGCTTCCGCGCCGACCCGGACGACGCGGGCGCGGCGATCGAGCTGTCGGGCCGGCGCGACGAGATCGGCCGGGCCGAGGCGGAGCTGGACCGGATGCAGTCGGACCTGCGCACGGCGCTGCAGTCGCGTGCGCGACTGGCGGCGCTGGGCGAGGCGGTGGCCAAGATCAACCACGACCTTCGCAACATGCTGACCAGCGCCCAGATCGCGTCGGAGCGCCTGGCGATGCTGGGCGACCCCCGGGTCACCCAGGCCCTGCCGCGCCTGGAGCGGGCGCTGGACCGCGCCGTCACCCTGGCGTCGGACGTGCTGAATTACGGCAAGACCAGCGAGGCGGCGCCCCGGCCGGTGGCCGCGCCCCTGCTCGCGGCGGTGCAGGCGGCTGCCGAGGACGCAGGGCTGACCGAGGAGGGCGTGCGTCTGACGACCGACATCGCGCCGGACGCCTCGGTGCGGGCCGACCCGGATCAGCTGCACCGGATCCTGGTGAACCTGCTGCGCAACGCCCGCGAAGCCTTGCAGTCGCCCGAGGCTTCCGCGAGAGGCGAGGTGCGCGTCACCCTCGAGACCCATGGCGAGGACAGCCTGGTGCGCGTGGCCGACACCGGACCGGGCCTGCCGGAGCGGGCGGTGGCGTCGCTGTTCCAGCCGTTCGCGGGGTCGGGCCGGGCGGGCGGCGCGGGCCTGGGCCTGGCGATCTCGCGCGAGCTGGCCAAGGGGCACGGCGGCGATCTGGTGCTGGCCTCGACGGGGCCGAAGGGGGCGGTGTTCGAGCTGCGCCTGCCGGGCGTCGCGGCCGCGGCGAAGGAGTCGCAGAAGGATCGCGAAACCACCGGCGCCGAAGAGCCGGCCGTCGCGCCGACTAGAAGCCGAGCGCGACGCCCTCGCGCCTCGGGTCCGCGCCCCCCGAGAGCACGCCGTCCCGCAACGTGACCCCATGCAGGCCGGAGTCCTCGCCCCGGCCGGGCGTCAACACCATGCCCCGCGCGGCAAGGCCCTCGACCACGCCGGGGGCGAACTTCTCGGTCTCGCCGCTGTAGCGGTCGCCCAGCGCGATCAGATTGGGCAGAGCCACGGCCTGCTGCATGGTCAAATGCCAGTCCAGCACGCCCACAAGCGCCTTCAGATTATAGGCCAGGATCGCGGGCCCGCCCGGCGAGCCGACGGCGGCGACGAAGCGTCCCTGACGGTCCAGCACGATGATCGGCGTCATGGCCGAGCGCGGACGCTTGCCGGCGGCCACGGCGTTGGCGGCGGGCCGGCCGTCCGCATCCTTGGGCGCGAAGGAGAAGTCGGTGAGCTGGTTGTTCAGGATGAAGCCGTCGGTCATCCGGCCCGACCCGAACACGCTCTCCACCGAAGTGGTCATGGAGACCACGTTGCCCTGGCGGTCCACGATCACGAAGTGCGAGGTGCCGCCCGCCTCATGGGTGGCGTCGGGGCCGTGCGGCGGCGCGCCGGGGGGATCGCCCGGCGCCGGCGCGGGACCGGCCGTCTCGCCGATCAGCTTGGCGCGGGCGTCCAGATACGCCGGGCTGAGCAGGCCCTCGAGCGGCTCGTTCACGAAGGCGGGATCGCCCAGGTACTGGGCGCGGTCGGCGTAGGCCAGGCGCATGGCCTGGGCCATCTCGAACCAGGCCTTGGGATCGCCGGGGCCGCGATGGTTGATGTCGGTCCGCTGCAGAAGGCCCAGCATCTCCTGCAGCGCCGGTCCGCCCGACGGCGAGGGCGGCGTGCACACGACGTAGATGCGGTAGGGCCGGCACAGGGCAGGCGTGTCCTTGGCGCGATAGGCCGCAAGATCGGCGGTGGTGAGCACCCCGCCCGGATCGCGCTGCACCCGCGCGGCGATGTCGGCGGCGATCGGCCCCGTGTAGAGCGCGCGTGCGCCCTGCCTGGCGATGATCCCCAGCGTGCGGGCGTAGGCCGGGTTCTTCAGCACGTCGCCCGCGACCATCCGCTTGCCGTCGGGCTTGGTGAAGTAGGCGGCGATGTCCGGCGCCTTGGCCTGGGGGAAGGGCCCGGAGATGAACCGCGCCAGCCGCGGGCTGACCACGAAGCCATGCCTGGCCAGGCGCTCCGCGTCGCCGAACAGGCGCCTCCACGGCTTCGCGCCGTGCTGGGCGTGGACCAGGGCGAGCATGGCCATGGCCCCCGGAGGGCCGGTGGAGCGGCCGCTGAGCACCGCCTGGAAGAATGGCATCGGCGTGCCGTCCGGCTTCAGGAACAGGGCCGAGGTGGCGGCGGCCGGCGCGGTCTCGCGGCCGTTGTAGGCGGTGACGGTGCGGGTCTTGGCGTCGTAGTAGACCAGGAAGGCCCCGCCCCCGAGGCCGGAGCTCTGCGGCTCCACCAGGCCCAGCGCCGCCTGTACGGCCACGGCGGCGTCGGCCGCGTCGCCGCCCGCCTTCAGCACCTTCAGGCCCGCCGCCGCCGCCAGCGGATTGGCCGCGACCACCATGGCGCGCGGCGCGACGGCGGCCTCGCGCGAGACCGCCGGGGCGGGCGCGACGCTTAAGGTCAGAAGGACGGCGAGAACGGCGAACGGGGAACGAGACATGGACATTCAGCGTTTACCCCAAAGCGCCGCATACGCCATAGGCCCAAGGTTCAATCGGCGAGCACAATGTCCTGGTCCGGCCACCGCTCTTCGAGCGCGGCGGCGGCCTGGCCGAAATAGACGTCGATGAAGCTCGACATGATGTGGTCGACCATCTCCGGCTCCACATGGGCGCGATCGGCGCGCAGGGCGAAGTCGGGCTGGCTGTGGGTGACCATCTCGTAGCTGGGAAAATAGCTGACGTTGTCGTGCCTGCGGGCGAAGGCGCCGGCGGCCGCGCGCAGCACCGCCTTGGACTCGGCGTTGGCCACGACGATGTCCTGGTCGGTGAAGGTGTTCTGCAGCGGCACCGGCGAAACGGTGACGACCAGCTGGAAATCGCCGGTCGCGATGATTGCGCGCGGATGGTGCCGTAGGCGTCCTCCAGGCAGGCGAGCGCGTCCTCGAAGCTGGTGAGGTGCAGCTCGAACTCCTCCGGATTTCGCCGGACATACCCGATGTGCACCTTGTTGCAGTAGAAGCCGCTGGGCTTGTGCAGCCAGGACTCGGTCAGGCCCAGGGTGAGGATCAGCACCTTCGCCTCGGCCGCCGTCCGCACGAAGCCGCGCGCCACCTCTCGCCGCACCAGGGCCGCCTCGCGCGACGGGTCGGCCCCGGTGATCCATGCGTAGTTGAAGTCGTAGGCTCGCGCGCCGCGCACGATCAGCAGCGACTGTTCGGGGTCCCAGCCCGGCTGCTGGCCGAAGGCGCACCTCAGCTCCTGCGCCATGGCCTGGGGCGTGTAGCGGTGCAGGAACCCGGCCCGCACGCGACCTCGCCCGTCCAGGAATTCGGGCCGGCGCAGCGGTCTTGTAGTCCATGCTGACCACCCGTCCGCCGCGGCGGATCAGGGCGACCTCCAGCTCCCGCGCGAAGCAGGAGCCCATGGTGAACACCGGGTCTTCGAGGCTGAAGCGGGGGCCGTCATAGCGCGCCTTGACGTCCGCCGCCGGCCCCCTGAGGCGAACCGAGGCGTCCGCGCCGACCTGGCTGACCTCTCGGGCGCCGCGCCGGCGAATGCCACTTGCCGAATGCGTTGTTGCGAGCCTGGGCCAGGGCCGTCGTCGCGTCGAGCCGCGCGGTGGAGGCGCCCACGCCCGTCCGCGCCGGCTTCGGCGGCCCACGCCTTGAACAGGGACTTGAACGTCATCAGACGGCGCCGATCCTCCTTAGCCCCATCGCGCCATAGCGTGCTTTCCGCCCGAGAGGAAATCCGCGCCCGCCACGCGGGCGCCCGCTCAGTAGTCCACCGCCGCGAGATAGAGGCCCTCGGCCGGCGCCACGGGGCCGCAGGCTTTGCGCTCGCGCGCCTCCAGCGCCGCCTTCACGTCGTCCGCCGACCAGCGCCCCGCGCCGACCTCGGCCAGGGTGCCGGTCATGGAGCGCACCTGGCGGTGCAGGAACGAGCGGGCGGCGAATTCCAGGCGCACCTCCGGCCCCTCGCGCCAGACCCGTGCGAGATCCAGCGTCTTCACCGGCGACTTGGACTGGCACTGGACGTCGCGGAAGGTGGTGAAGTCGTGATGGCCGACCAGCACCTGCGCGGCCGCGTGCATGGCGTCCGCATCCAGCGGCTTTTTCACCCGCCACACCCGACCCCGGTCCAGCGTCGGCGGGGCGCGGCGGTTCACGATGCGATAGAGGTATCGCCGTCCCTTGGCCGAGAAGCGGGCGTGGAAATCTTCGTCCGCCTCGGTCGCCTCCAGCACGGCGATGGGCTCCTTGGCGAGGTGGGCGTTCATGGCCTCGGCCACCGTCCGGGCCGGCCAGGCGCGCTCCACATCGAAGTGGACGACCTGGCCCAGGGCGTGGACTCCGGTGTCGGTGCGGCCGGCGGCGTGGATGCGCACCGTCTCGCCGCTGAAAGCCGCGATCGCCCGCTCCAGCGACGCCTGCACCGAGGGCAGATCGGCCTGGGCCTGGAAGCCGCAATAGGGGCCGCCGTCGTACTCGACCGTGAGGCGGTAGCGGGGCATCAGCCGAGCCGCGTCCCGGCCGGGACGGGAAAGCCCCGCAGGAAGGTCTCGGCGTCCTGCACGCCCTTGCCCTCGCGCTGGACCTTCAGCAGCCGCACCGCGCCCTGGCCGCAGGCGATCTTGAGGGCGTCGTCCAGCGCCTCGCCGGGCGCGCCCTGGCCCGTCTCGAAGCGGCTGAGCAGGGCCTTGATCCGCACGGAACCCTTGTCCGAGGGCGCGGTGAACCAGGCGCCTGGAAACGGCGACAGGCCGCGGATGTGGCGGTCGACCTCGGCGGCCGGGCGGGTCCAGTCGATGCGGGCCTCGGCGGGTTTGATCTTGGCCGCGTAGAGGACGCCCGCCTCTGCCTGGGGCGTCTCGGCGGCGACGCCGCGCTCGACCGTCGCCAGGGCCTGCACGATCAGGCTCGCGCCGATCCCCGCCAGCCGCTCGGCGAGGCTTCCGGCGGTGTCGTCCGGCGCGATGGGGACGGTCTGCGACAGCACGATGGGGCCTTCGTCCAGGCCGGCGGTCATGCGCATCACCTGAACACCCGTGACCGGATCGCCGGCCATGATCGCCCGCTGGATCGGCGCGGCGCCGCGCCAGCGCGGCAACAGGGAGGCGTGCACGTTGAAGCAGCCGAGCCTGGGCGCGTCCAGAACCCGCGCGGGCAGGATCTGGCCGTAGGCGACCACGACCGCCGCATCCAGGTCCAGGGCCTCGAAGGCTTCGACCTCGGCCGGGTCGCGCATGGAGGCGGGGGTGCGGATCGGCAGGCCCGCCCGCTCGGCGAAGGCCTGGACCGGCGAGGGCCTGACCGCCTGGCCCCGGCCGCGCGGCGCGGGGGGCTGGGCGTAGACGGCCGCGATCTCGATGGCCCGCGGCGATCAGCTCGGCGAGGGACCCGACGGCGAAATCTGGGGTTCCGAGAAAGGCCAGGCGCATGGGCGGGGTTTAGCGGCTGGTCGGCTCCGCGCATAGGCGCGGCTCCAGGCGCAGCAGCTCCGCGAAGGCCAGGAACAGGTGGTAGAGGGTGCTGGCGGGGACGTCCTTGGCCAGGGGCGCGAAGTCTGGGCCGAACCGGTCCATCCAGGCGCCGGCCGGCTCGACGGCCAGATAGCGGTCCAGGATCTGGGCGACGATCTCGGCGACCCGGGCGCGGGTGTCGAGCCCCTGGTGCTCGAACATGGCGAGGTTGGCCTTCAGGGCTTCCGTCTGCGGCCAGGCGCGGAAGGTGCGGCGCGGAGTCAGCGCCGGGCCGTCCAGGCCGTCGTCCGCGAGGCGGGCAGCCGGGTCCAGGCCCCTGGCTTCGGCGAAGGCGTAGAGGGCGCGGGCCTCCTCGCTAAGGTCCAGCCCCACGAGGCCGCGCGCCTTGAGCAGCAGCCAGGTCCATTCGAAATGGTGCCCCGGTTCGATCTGGCGCTCGCCTTCCTCAGCTGCGCCCATCCCTCCGCGAAATACTCCGGCAGGACGCCTGCCTTCCGGTCGAACAGGCGGTCCCTGAACAGGGCGAGGATGCCGCGCGCCATGTCGGCGAATCGCTCGTCGCGTCCTGCCTCGGCCAGCTCGAGCGAGGCTTCGAGCAGATGCATGTGCGGGTTCTGCCACAGGCGAGGGTCGTCCTCGGCCGTGCGCCAGCCCTGGCCCGGCGCGACGGCGAGCGTGCGGTCCAGGGCGTCCAGCGTGGCATGGGCCAGACCCATGGCGTCCGAATCGCCGGCCCGGGTCCGCCAGGCCAGGGCATGGAGCACGAAGGCCATGTCGTAGGCGTCCATGACCGGATCGAGCACGCCGCCCGCGCGCCCCAGCAGCCGGACCCAGCCGCCGTCCTCGCGCCGTCCGTGGGCCTGAACGAAGTCCCAGCAATGCTCGGCGGCCTGCAGCCCCGGCCCGTCCCAGCCCAGCAGATGCGCGTGGGTGAAGGCGTAGACCTGGCGCGCCTGCACGCGGGTGCGCTTGAAGGGACCGGCGGCGTCGCGGCCTGCGAGGTCCAGCGTCTCCACCGATCCGCCGTGCGCGCGGTCGAGCCCCGCGCCCGCCCACAGGGGCAGCGCCCGCTCGAACAGCCAGGCCCTCACCTCGTCGAATCGGATGGCCTGAGCGGTCAAGTCCGGCCCCTCGGTTGACGCCGGGACGGCCCCGGCGCATCCAAACGCTTTCGATCCCTGTCACAAGGCCGGACCATGGCGCAATACGACCTCGTCATCATTGGAGGCGGTCCGGGCGGCTACAACGCCGCCATCCGCGCGGGCCAGCTCGGCCTGAAGGCCGCCTGCGTGGAGGGTCGCGCGACGCTGGGCGGCACCTGCCTGAACGTCGGCTGCATGCCGTCGAAGGCGTTGCTGCACGCCTCGGAGCTGTTCTCCATCGCCAAGCACGACTTCGCCGCGTTCGGCATCGAGGCGGCGCCCAAGCTCAATCTGCCGCAGATGATGAAGCAGAAGGACGAGGCGGTCGCCGGCCTGACCAAGGGGGTCGAGTTCCTGCTGAAGAAGAACAAGGCCGACTGGATCAAGGGCTGGGGCCGCATCGCCGGGCCGGGCAAGGTGGCGGTCAAGGCCGAGGACGGCGCCGAGACGGTGCTGGAGGCCAAGACGATCCTCATCGCCACGGGCTCTGAGCCCACGCCCCTGCCGGGCGTGACGGTCGACCAGAAGCGCATCGTGGACTCCACCGGCGCCCTGGCCCTGCCCGAGGTGCCGAAGCATCTGGTGGTGATCGGCGCGGGCGTGATCGGGCTGGAGCTGGGCTCGGTGTGGCGGCGGCTCGGCGCCGAGGTGACGGTGCTGGAGTATCTGGACCGGATCACCCCGGGCATGGACCTGGAGGTCTCCCAGGCCCTGCAGAAATCCCTGGCCAAGCAGGGAATCAACTTCCGCCTGGGCGTGAAGGTGACCGGCGCCAAGGCCTCGGCCAAGGCGGTGGAGCTTTCCTTCGAGCCGGCCGCCGGCGGCGCGGCCGAGACCCTGTCGGCGGACTATGTGCTGCTGGCCATCGGCCGGCGGCCCTACACCCAGGGGCTGGGCCTGGAGACCGTCGGGATCGTTCCGGACAAGCGCGGCTTCATCACTGTCGACCATGGCCGCACATCGGCCCCCGGCGTGTGGGCGCTGGGCGACGCCACCCCCGGCCCCATGCTGGCGCACAAGGCCGAGGAAGAGGCCGTGGCGGTGGTCGAGCTGATCGCGGGCAAGGCCGGGCACATCGACTACGGGATCATCCCGTCGGTGATCTACACCTATCCCGGAGGTGGCCGTGGTCGGCCGCACCGAGGAGGAGCTGAAGGCCGCGGGCGTGGACTACAAGGTCGGCAAGTTCCCCTTCAGCGCCAATTCCCGCGCCCGCATCAACCGCGAGACCGAAGGCTTCGCCAAGGTGCTGGCCGACGCCAAGACCGACCGCGTACTGGGCGCCCACCTGATCGGCCCGTCCGTCAGCGAGATGATCGGCGAATGGTGCGTGGCCATGGCCTTCGCCGGCGCCTCGGAAGACGTGGCGCGCACCTGCCACCCCCACCCCACCCGCTCCGAAGCCCTGCGCCAGTCCGCCATGGGCGTGGAGGGCTGGACCATGCAGGCGTGAGCCTGACGATCCAGCGCGCCACGGCGCACGAACTCCCCGAGTGCGCGGCGCTCTACGACCGGGTGGTGCGCGAAGTCTTCACCTGGATCGAACACAAGGATCCCGCCGCCCAGTTCCTCGCCGAAACTGAGGTGGAGGAGGTCTATGTCGCCAAGCAGGACGGCCGGATCGTGGGCCTGGCGAGCTTCTACAGGCCCAACAACTTCCTGCATTCGCTCTATGTGGACCGGGACGCGCGCGGCCAGGGCGTCGGCTCGGCGCTGTTCACCCAGGTCCAGCATAGCGCCGACGGCCAGGTTTCCCTGAAGGTCGAGAAGCTCAACCACGACGCCATCGCCTTCTACCTGGCCCGCGGTCTCGTGATCATCGATGAGGGCGATCCAGACGCGCCCGGCGGCGGATGGCTCAGGATGGCCCGGCCGGAGCCGTGACCGACACCGACGTCCTGATCATCGGCGCGGGCCACAACGGCCTGGTCTGCGCCTTCTACCTCGCCCGCACCGGACTGAAGGTGACGGTGCTGGAACGGCGGGGCGTGGTCGGCGGGGCGGCGGTCACCGAGGAATTCCATCCCGGCTTCCGAAATTCGACCGCCAGCTACGCCGTCTCCCTGCTGAACCCGACCGTGATCCGCGAGATGGGCCTTGCCGCCCACGGACTGCGGATCGTGGAGCGCCGGCTCGCCAACTTCCTGCCCCTGCCGGACGGCGACAGCCTGTCGGTGGGCGAGGGCGTCACCCAGGCCGAGGTCGCGCGCTTCTCCCCCCGCGACGCCGAGCGTCTGCCGCAATACGCGGCGCGGCTGGAGGCGGTCGCGGACCTCATGCGCGCCCTGGTGCTGAAGACCCCGCCGAACGTGACCGAGGGCGGCTGGGGCGTGGCCCTGCCGGAGCTGTTGAAAGGCGCCGGGCTAGGTCGACGTCTGGCGGCGCTGGACATGACGGCCCGGCGCGACCTGCTGGCCCTGTTCGCCCAGTCTGGCGGGGGACTGGCTGGACGGCTGGTTCGAAAGCGATCCGATCAAGGCGGTGTTCGGCTTCGACGCGGTGGTGGGCAACTACGCCAGCCCCTATGCCGAGGGCTCTGCCTATGTGCTGCTGCACCACCTGTTCGGCGAGGTGAACGGCAAGGCCGGCGCCTGGGGCCACGCCATCGGCGGCATGGGCGCGATCACCCAGGCGATGGCAAAGGCCTGCGCGGCCCAGGGCGTGGACATCCGCCTGTCGAGCCCCGTGCGCGAGGTGCTGACCGCCAAGGACCGGGCGACAGGCGTGGTCACGCAAGCCGGAGAGACGATCCGGGCGCGGGCCGTCGTCTCGAACCTGCACCCCAAGCTCACCTTCGAGCGGCTGGTGGATCCGGCCCTGCTGCCGGCGGACTTTCGCGACCGCATCGCCCGCTATCGCTCGGGCTCCGGGACCTTCCGGATGAACGTGGCGCTTTCCGAGCTTCCGCGCTTCGTCGCCAAGCCTGAGGCGGGCGACCACCTGACGGCGGGGATCATTCTCGCGCCCTCGCTCGCGTACATGGACCGCGCCTTCGCCGACGCCCGCGCGCTGGGCTGGTCGCGGGCGCCCATCGTGGAGATGCTGATCCCCTCGACCCTGGACGACAGCCTCGCGCCGGAGGGCCGGCACGTGGCCAGCCTGTTCTGCCAGCACGTGGCGCCGGAGCTGCCGGACGGCGCCTCCTGGGACGATCATCGCGAAGAGGTGGCGGACCTGATGATCGAGACAGTGGAGGCCTATGCGCCGGGCTTCAAGGCCTCGGTGATCGGCCGCCAGGCCCTGAGCCCGCTGGACCTGGAACGGACCTTCGGGCTGGTGGGTGGGGATATATTCCACGGCAAGCTGGCGCTCGATCAGCTGTTCTCGGCCAGACCCGTGCTGGGGCATGGCGACTACCGCGCGCCGCTGAAGGGGCTCTACATGTGCGGCTCGGGGACCCACCCCGGCGGCGGGGTCACCGGCGCGCCCGGCCGCAACGCCGCACGGGAGATCCTGCGCGATCTGCGGCGGTGACCCGGTGACCGGCGCGGACGGCTCAGCTCGGAGACTTCAGTGCGTAAGGACTGTTCTGCGGCAGGGGCTCGGCCTCGGCCACGGACGGGGCCGGCTGGATCGCGCCCGCCAGGGCGGGCGTCGCCGTCGGCGGCTCGGGCGCGGCGGACACGGGGCGCAGCTCCAGCGCGGGAGCGTGCACGACCTTGGGCGCGGGCGCGGCGTGCGCGCCGGTCTGGAAGGTGACCTCCAGGTCCGAGGCGGAGCTGGGCGGACTGACCAGGCTGATGGCGAAGCTGCGCGTCTGGCCCCCGGGAATCAGGGGATCGCCCGGCGAGGCGGCGCGTGTGACGAGGCGCTTGCCGTGCTTGTCCAATAACGCGATCCGCAGCGGCGGGGCGAGCACGGGCTCGGAGCGGATGTTTCGCAGCACGCCGGAGACCACCAGGGCCTGCTTGCCGTCCTGCAGGGAAGGCTGGGCGTGGACGTCCTCGATGGTCAGGCCGATGCTGTTCACCGACAGACCCACGGCCGCATAGGCGCTGGCCGCCCTGGGCCAGATCCGCACCACGTCCACCCGGAACACCGTCGCGCCGCCGAGCAGCAGCGCCACGGCCGCGCCGAGGCCGGCCCACACCGCCCCTTGCGTCACCGCCTCGTGCACGCGCTTTTCGATCTGGGCCTTGGCGCGGAACGCCTTGGGCAGGGCTTCTGCGGGCAGTTCGGAGATCGGCGTCTGGTACAGCCCGTCGTCCTCGGACGCGGCGTCGGCGCGGGGGGCGGACGCTGTCGCGCCTTCATCGGGCGAGACGGTCAGCTCCAGATCAGCCGTCTTCGAAGCGCGCCAGGACACGCCGCAACTCGCGCACCTAACCGTTCGTCCGTCGCCAATCTGGGCGTCCTCGACGAAATAGCTGGTCGAGCACTCTGGACAGGTAAGTATCATCTCTGTCGAATCGGACGCACATGCATCCCGCATCGAGGTCGCCGATTTCCGTCCCCGTGTCCAGAACGCCCGCATCCGATACCGTCCCCCACCTAGACGAAGACGCCCCCGTGGTGCGCTTCGAGGACGTCGGCGTGCGCTATGGCCGGGCGCCGGAGACGTTGCGCGACATCTCCTTCGCGCTCATGCCCGGCTCGTTCCATTTCGTCACCGGGCCGTCGGGCGCGGGCAAGAGCACCCTGCTGAAGCTGATGTACCTGGCCATGCGGCCTTCGCGCGGGCTGGTCAGCCTGTTCGGCCGCGACACCGCCACCCTGCCGCGCAAGGCCCTGCCCAAGATGCGCCGACGCATCGGGGTGGTGTACCAGGAGTACCGGCTGCTCGATCACGTCAGCGCCTTCGACAACGTCGCCCTGCCCCTGCGCATCGCGCGGCTGAGGCCGGCGAACTACGCCGCCGACGTGGCGGAGCTGCTGACCTGGGTGGGGCTGGGCCGCAAGTTCAACGCCCTGCCGCCCACCCTGGCCGGGGGTGAGAAACAGCGGCTGGCTATCGCGCGGGCGGTGGTGAACCGGCCCGACCTGCTGATCGCCGACGAGCCCACCGGCAACATCGATCATGAGATGGGCCTGCGCATCCTGCGCCTGCTGGTCGAGCTGAACCGCCTGGGCGCGACCGTGGTGGTCGCCAGCCACGACCAGGACCTGGTGGCGCGCTCGGGCATGCCGGTGATGCGCCTGGACGGCGGACGGCTGACGGGCGTTGACGCGGGAAACCTGCCATGAGCGCCGCGCCCAAGGCCCGACCCAATCGAGACCCTCGCGCCGCGCTGGCGGCCCGCGGCGCTGTTGCCGCGCGAGCCGGCGCAGGACCTGCTGCTGGTGTTCGTGGCGGGGGTGCTGTGCTTCTTCGCCTGCCTCAGCGTGATCGCCGCCCTCAGCGCTGACCGGGCCGCGCGCGGCTGGGCGGGCCAGATCCGCGACTCGGCGACGGTGCTGGTGCAGCCGGCGGCCGGCGAGTCGCCCGACGCCTCCGCCGCCCGCGCCGCCGAGGCCCTGGCGGGCGTCAAGGGCGTCAGCGAGGCCGCCGTGCTTGAAAAGTCGAAGGCCGAGGCCCTGCTGGAGCCATGGTTCGGCCCCGGCCCGGCCCTGGCGGACCTGCCGATCCCGCGCATGGTGACCGTGGAGCTCGATCCCAAGGCCCCCGCCTCCGCCGCCGCCCTGCAAGGCGCGCTGAAGGGGGCGGGGGTGGAGGCCACCCTCGACGATCACAGCCGCTGGACGCGGGGCATCATCCGCGCGGGCGACATGGCGCGGCTGGCGGCGGCGGGCGCGGCGGCGCTGATGACCCTGGCGGCCGGGGCGGTGATCGCCTTCGCCACCCGCGCGGGCCTGGCCGCCCAGCGCGAGATCGTCGAGGTGCTGCACCTGTCCGGCGCGGAGGACACGTTCATCATCGCCCTGTTTCAGAACCGGCTGGCGGAGCTGGCCGCCGTGGCCGGCGCCCTGGGCGCCCTGGGCGCCGCCACGGTGGGCGCCCTCCTGAGGCTGGTCGGCGGCGGGGAAGGCCTGACCCCGGTGTTGCCGGTGGCGTGGAGCGACCTCTTGGCCGTCGCGCCCGCCCCGCTCCTGGCCGCCGGCGTCGCGGCGATCGCGGCCCGGATCACGGCGATGCGGCGCGTGCGGACCCTGCCGTGATAGGGTGCTCCCGATGAAGAGCTTGGCGCTGTTTTTGATCCTCACGATGATCTGGGTCGTGGGCCTTTTGGCCTTCGTGGCGCGGATCGCCCACTCCACCCCCGCGCCCGACCCGGCCCCGGCGGACGCCATCGTCGCCCTGACCGGCCGCTCCAACACACGGATATCCGCGGCGGTGAAGCTGCTGGCGGACGGCAAGGCGCCGCGCCTGTTGATCTCCGGCGTGAACCCCAAGGCGACGCCCGCGGAAATCCGCGCCGTGTCCAAGGCGCCGCGCCGGCTCTACGCCTGCTGCGTGGACCTGGGCCGGCAGGCCGCCAACACCATCGGCAACGCCCGCGAGACGGCCGCCTGGGCGCACAAGCACGGCGTGCGCCGCCTGATCGTCGTCACCGCCGACTACCACATGCCGCGCGCCAGCCTGGAGCTGCGCGGCATCCTGCCGGGCGTGATCGTCGACCCCTATCCGGTGGCCACCAACGAACTGGACGCCAAGCGCTGGTGGCGCACCGGCGCGGGCGTGCGGCGCATGGTGCTGGAATACAGCAAGTATCTGGTGATCCTGGCGCGCGAGGCGGTGCTCAGCCTCGGTCCCAAGGAACGCCCGAAGACCCCCGACGTCGCGACCGCGCCGGCCCGGCCATGATCGTTCTGCGTTCGCTGCTGTATGCGGCCTGGTTCTATCTGATCTCCACCCCCTGGGCGATCCTGCTGACGCTCGCCCTTCCCTTGCCGCGCCAGGTGATGATGGAGGGGGTGCGGCTGTGGTCGCGGGTGATGCTGTTCGGTCTTTGGGCCCTGGCCGGGGTGAAGGTGGAGGTGCGCGGCCTGGAGCGCCTGCCCGAGGGCGCGTGCCTGATCGCGGCCAAGCATCAGTGCGCGTTGGACTTCATCGGCCCGTTCGCCTTCCTGCCGGACGCCTGCTTCGTGCTGAAGAAGGAGCTGCTGTCGATCCCGTTCTTCGGCTGGAACGCGCAAAGGGCCCGGATGATCCCCATCGACCGGGGGGGCGGCGCCGCGACGCTGAAATCCATGGTGCGCGCCGCGCGCCAGCGGCTGAGCGAACCGCGCCAGCTGATCATCTTCCCGGAAGGCACCCGCAAGGCGCCGGGCGCGGCGCCGGACTACAAGCCCGGCGTGGCGGCGCTCTATCGGGAGCTCGGCCTGCCCTGCCTGCCCATGGCCACCAACTCGGGCGTCCACTGGCCCGCGCGCGGCTTTCTCAGGCGCCCCGGCGTGGTGGTGTACGAGGTGCTGGAGCCGATCCCGCCCGGCCTGCCGCGCGCCGAGTTCATGCGCGAACTGGAACGCCGGGTCGAAACCGCCTCGAACGCCCTGCTGGAAGCCGGGCTCTAGTCCGTCTCGGCAAGGTCCAGCCAGGCCGGCGGATCGACCTTCACCGGGCGGCCGTCCACGCTGAGCGCGGCGCCCTGGATGCGGTCGAGGCGCACCAGGGCCATGGCCCGGCCCTCGCGTCCGGACAACACCTGCCCGGCCCGCAGATCGCCCGCCAGCACCTCCGCTCCGGCCGGCGGGGACGGGCCGTCGAAGACGATGGGCAGCATCCGGCTCTTGATCCCGCCGCGCCGCTTCATACGCGAGGTGGTCTCCTGGCCGACGTAACAGCCCTTCTTGAAGTCGATTCCGTGGAGCAGGTCGAAGTCCGCCTCGATGGGATAGGTCTTGTCCGCGGCGCAGTCTCGCGCCGGGTCCGGAACCCCGAGGGCCAGGCGATGGGCGTCATAGGCGTCTTCGTCCGCGATCCTCGCTGCCGGCGGCGGATCGAGATCGACGCCGCGCCAGCCCAGCGCCGGCAGGCGCGGATCGGCCAGCCAGCCGGATGGTGAGTCCTTGCCGCCCTCGCCGACGTCGTCCCACAACGCCATGACCCTTCCGGCGTCGGGCGCGATCTGCGCCTTGGCCCGCAGCCGATAGATCATCAGCCTCTGGATCAGCGCCTCGCGCCCCGACGTCTGGACGTCCAGCAGGCAGCCGTCCGGCACGCCGATCACGAACATGTCGTAAAGCAGCCGGCCCTGGGGGGTGAGCAGGGCGCCGAAGCGGATGTCGCCCGCCGCCAGGGCGTCCACGTCGGTCGTGATGAGGCCCTGCAGGAAGGGGCGCCAGTCCGGCCCTTCCACCCGGATCAGGGCGCGGCTGGCGAGGTGGGCGCAAGTGAGTGTCATGATCCATCCTAACCGGCCCGCACAACTCGCCAACAGGTCTATAAGGGCGCGATGGCCGCCTTCTTTCCGATCCTGGTGCTCGCGCCCGATGACGTGGCCGATGCGGTGATGGCCTCTGGCGTGATCGCGCGCCTGCACGCGGAGGTGCCGAACGCCGCCTTCACCATTGTGGCCGGGCCGAAGTCCGCGCCGCTGTTTCGCGAGCTGCCCAGCCTGGAGCGGCAGGTGCTGGTGCGCGGCGAGGGCGCCTGGTCGCGCCTGAACCTGGGGCTGCGCCTGCGGCGGCGGCGGTGGGGGCTGATCCTCGATCCGACGGGCGGACATATGGCCGGCTGGCTGGCGGCCGAGCGCAAGGCTTCATCCAAGCCTCGCGAAGGGGTGGGCGAGCACAAGGTGGTCAGCGCCGCGCGCCTGCTGAAGCTCGAAGGCGATCCGCCCCCGCCGTTCCTGTTCATCTCCGAGCCCACCCGGGCCAGAGCGCGCGCCCTGGTCGGCGAGGGCCGTCCGATCCTGGCCGTTGCCCCCGGGGCGGACTGGGTCGGCGCGGCCTGGCCGGTGGAGCGCATGACCCGCGCGGTGGTCCAGCTGCTGTCGGACGACGGGCCGCTGTCCGGCGGCCGGCTGCTGATCGTCGGGACTCCGCGGGACCGGTCTCTGACCGAGGAGCTGCGCCGCACGCTGCCGCGGCCCATGGTCGCCGACCTCACCGGCGTTTCCGATCCCCTGGTCGTCTGCGCCGCCCTGGCCATGGCGCGGCTCTACATCGGCCCGGCGGGCGGTTTCACCCAGCTAGCCGCCGCCGCGGGGACGCCGACCCTCGGCCTGTTCGGCCCCCACGACGAGGCCCTGGATGGGCCATGGGGCGCCAAGGCGCGCGCGGTGCGCGGTCCACGCGGCCTGCCGGCCATCCGCGCCGCCGATCCCGCCCTCGGCCAGCAGGTCTGCCACCTGCTGGACCTCACCGTCGACAAGGTGGTCGCCGCTGCGCGCGAGCTGTTGGCCCAGACCGAGGCCGATACCGAGACGAAGATTGAACCCAAATCCGAACCCGAACCCAAGCCGGAGCCCGCCCATGGCTGAGACCTTCGACCTGATCCTCAAGGGCGGCGAGGCCGTCACCCCCGGCGGCCGCGTGCGGGCCGACATCGGCGTGCGCGCGGGCAAGATCGCGGCGATCGGCGATCTCGCCGCGGCCAGCGCGGGCGAGACGTTCGACGCGGCAGGCCTGACCGTCCTGCCCGGGGTGATCGACACCCAGGTGCACTTCCGCGAGCCGGGCATGGAGTGGAAGGAGGACCTGGAGTCGGGCTCGCGCGCGGCCGTGCTCGGCGGCGTCACCTGCGTGTTCGAGATGCCCAACACCCAGCCGACCACCTCCGACCCGGCTGCGCTGCAGGACAAGCTGGATCGCGCCCGGGGTCGGATGCACTGCGAACACGCCTTCTACGTCGGCGCCACGCACGAGAACGCGGCCGACCTTGTCGGAGCTGGAGCGCCTGCCCGGCTGCTGCGGGGTGAAGGTGTTCATGGGCGCGTCCACCGGCGACCTGCTGGTCGCCGACGACGCGGGGCTGGAAGCGGTGATGCGGGCCATCCACCGCCGCGCGGCGTTCCACTCGGAGGACGAGGCGCGGCTGGAGGAGCGCAAGCCCCTGGCGCGCGAAGGCGACTGGACCAGCCATCCGGAGGTGCGCGACGTGGAGGTCGCCATGCGCTCCACCAAGCGGCTGCTCGCCCTGGCCGAACGGCTGGGCAAGCGGGTGCACGTGCTGCACGTCACCACCGCCGAGGAGGTGGCGCTGATCGCCGCCCACAAGGCCGTGGCCACCATGGAGGCCAATCCCCAGCACCTCACCTACGCCGCGCCGGAGGTCTATGAGCGGCTGAAGGGCCTCGCCCAGATGAACCCGCCGATCCGCGACGCGCGCCACCGCGATGGCCTGTGGCGCGGGATCGCCAAGGGGATCGTCGACGTGCTCGGCACCGACCACGCCCCCCATACGCTGGAGGAGAAGGCCCAGCCCTATCCGGCCTCGCCCTCCGGCATGCCGGGGGTGCAGACCCTGGTTCCGGTGATGCTGACCCACGTGGCCGACGGCCGGCTGAGCCTGGAGCGGTTCGTGGACCTGACCGCGCACGGCGCCCAGCGCATCTTCGGCCTGGCCGACAAGGGCCGGCTGGCGGTGGGTTGGGACGCGGACTTCACGGTGGTGGACCTGAACGCGCGACGCGTCATCCGCAACGACGACATGGCCACCAAGGTGGGCTGGACCCCCTTCGACGGCTTCGAGGCCAAGGGCTGGCCGGTAGCGACCCTCATCCGCGGCCGGACGGTCATGCGCGACGGGGAGCTGGTTGCGCCCAGCCTGGGCCAGCCCGCGCGGTTCCTGGAGTGCCTGCCCGCCGCCTGAACGAAAAGAGCCCGCCGGGCGAACCGGCGGGCTCTGATCGTGTGGACGTGACGAAGGCCGTCAGCCGCCGAGCTTGCAGCCGCCGCCGATGCCCTTGGCGTCCTTGCAGGCGATGACCGCCTTCACCGTTTCCGGGCCCGGCCCGTACTGGACCATGTAGCCGGGGGACGCCCGAGCAGGCGACCTCGACATAGTCGTCGCCCGAGGGCGCGAGGCCGACGGCGCGTCCGTTGGTCACCTGGCAGGTCTTGCCCTTGGCGGCCATCTCGGCGCCGATCTTGGCGTAGGTGGCCGACGCGGGCGTCAGGGTGCACTTCAGCTGGCGAGCCTCGGCGCGCAAGCAGTTGAAGACCTCGCCCGCCTGGCCCTTGTTCACCGGCAGCATGGCGAAGGCGCCGTCCGGGTGATCCGAACAGGCCAGCTCGACCACTTCGCGACCGGTCTTGGTGTCCTGGCCGAAGCTCTTGTAGGAGCTGACGTTGCAGGCGTAGCCGACCTCCTTGGCCAGACGGGTGTAGGTGCCGGTTTCCGCCGTCTGTCCGGCCGTCTGAGTCAAGGTGCAGCCGCCGCCGATGGCGCTGGCGCGCGCGCAGTCCATGGCGCTCTTGAACTTGCCCGCCGCGTCGGTCTGGAACATGTAGCCCGCCGAAGCGTTCGAACAGGCGACCTCATAGAAGGAGTCGCTCGTCGGGAAGCGTGCCCACGTAACGAGCGTCGGTCGGCGTGCAGGCCCGACCCGAAGGCGCGGCCATGGCGCTGATGATCGAGACCATCTTCTCCTTGGGCAGATACTTGCAGGTGTCGGCCGGGGTGCGCATGCAGTCCACGGCGTTGAGCGCGTGGGTGGAGCCTTTGAAGGGAACCTGCAGCACGTAGGCTCTGCCGTCCGAGCAGCCCACCTCGTACTGATTGAACTTCTGCTCGGCGCCCGCGCCCATCCAACGGCCCTGATTGAGCGTGCAGGAGGAGACGCCGGCCTTGTCGATAACGGGCTGCAGCCCGGTCAGCGGATTGGCGTTGGCCGGCAGGCGGCAGTACAGCCCGCCCGTGTCCTTCGCGCCTTCCTTGGGCGCGTTCGCCGACAAGGCCAGGCAGTCGAAGGCGGTGGGCGCGCCGCTGTCGGGCGCCAGCAGCATGTAGCCGAGGCCTTCCTGACAGGCGACCTCGTAAATCTGGGTGACCACTTCCTTGCCCTCGGCGTTCTTCGCCTTGGACGCTCCGAGGTGGTTGGCGTCGGTGAGCGTGCAGTTCGCGCCGGTCTGTTGCAGGAGCGCGGGGGCCGCGGCCATGCCCTCCTCGTGCCCCTTGTCGGGCTTGTCGCTCTTGGCGTAGGCGCTGGATACGGGCGCGACCGCCGCGGCGGCTAAGGCGACCACGGCCAGGCCGATAGCAATGACTCTCATACTCCGTCTCCTGGGCGACTATTGTCTTTCCGGCGGCCTTAACTACAGGCTCTTTGAGGGTCAAGCATGCCGGCGGTAGCGGACCAAACTATGGCCGCGCCGTCAGGTCAACTTGTCGGCTTTGCGCAGCTCGGGGAAGAGCTTCGCCCAAAGACCGGTCGCCACCAGGGCGCCGACCCCCCGAACACCGCCGCGCCGATCGGACCCAGGATGCGCGCGGCCACCCCGCTCTCGAACTCGCCGAGCTCGTTGGAGGCGCCGATGAACAGGGTCGAGACCGCCGCGACCCGTCCGCGCATGGCGTCCGGCGTCACGATCTGGATCAAGCTCTGGCGCACATAGACCGAGACCATGTCGCCCGCGCCAAGCACCGCCAGGGCGGCCACCGACAGGATCATCGAGCGCGACAGGGCGAACACCAGCGTCGACGCGCCGAACGCCGCCACCCCCGCGAACATCGCGATCCCTGCGCGGTGGCGGATGGGATGGGTGGCGAGCCACACCGCCACCACCGTCGCGCCGATGGCCGGCGCGGCGCGCAGCACGCCGAAGCCCTCCGCGCCCACGTGCAGGATGTCCCGGGCGAACACCGGCAGGAGCGCCGTCGCGCCGCCCAGCAGCACGGCCACAAGGTCCAGCGAGATGGAGCCGAACACGATCTTCTGGCGCCAGACGTAGCCCAGCCCCTCCTTCATCAGGGCGATGCGCGAGGCGGTCTGAGCCGGCAGGGGCACGATGGCCCGCACCGGTCCAGATGCAGGCGATGCCCACCAGATAGAGGACGCCGACCACCACATAGGCCACCCCCGGCGAGATGGCGCACAGCAGGCCGCCCAGCGCCGGTCCGGCGATGGACGGCGCTCTGCCAGGCCAGGGAATTCCAGGCGATGGCCCGGGGCAGCAGGATGCGCGGCACGAGGCTCGGCCCGAGCGCCGTGGACGCGGGATTGTAGAAGGCCCGCGCCGCGCCGAACACCACCGCCAAGCCCACGATCGGCCAGAAGGAGGCGACGCCCTTCAGCGCCATCGCCGCCAGCGCGCCGACGCAGACGATCTCCACACACATGCAGACCGCCACGATCAGCCGCCGGTCGTGCCGATCGGCCGTGTCGCCGGCGATCAGCGCCAGGGCGAACAGCGGCAGGAACTGCGCCAGACCGATCATGCCGAGCACGAAGGCGGCCTGCGCCACGCTGGAGCCGCCCCCGCGCGCCAAGGCGTAGACCTGCCAGGCGATGGTCACCGCCTGGGCCTGAACGGCGAGGATGGTCAGGAACCGCGACACCCAGAACAGCACATAGCCGCGCTGGCGCACGAGGGCGGCGAGAACTCTCCTCGGAGACCTCGGTGGGATTCGAAGGCGTTGTCATGGGAGTGGGCGCACCTTGGCCTGAGTTAACACGCGCCGCAAGCGCGCCGATGCGGCCCCGCGCTTCATTGACGCGAGGGTCGGCCCCGCCTATTGCGCGCGCCCGATCTATTGGAGCCCGCCGTGGTCTCTGCCGCCGTCCTGTCCGCCGCCATCGCGCCCGAATCCCCGGGCGACGACGCCGAGGTGATGGCCCTGGTCGAACGCGTGTTCGGCCCCGGCCGTTACGCCAAGGCGGCCGAGCGGCTGCGCGAGGGTAACGCCTTCATCCCGGCTTTTTCGTTCACGGCGCGCGAGGACGGCCGGCTGGTCGGCGCCGTGCGCCTGTGGCCTGTCCGCGTGGGCGAGCGCGAAGCCCTGCTGCTCGGCCCCATCGCGGTGGACCCGGACGCGCGCAACAAGGGCGTGGGCGCGACGCTCGTGGAGCGGGCCTGCGAGGCGGCGGCGCGCGCGGGCCACGCGGTGGTGCTGCTGGTGGGCGACGCGCCCTATTTCGCCCGAATGGGATTCGAAGCGCTGGAGCCCGGGCGGCTGGTCCTGCCCGGCCCCGCCGACCCGCGCCGGACCCTGGTGAAGGCCCTGACGCCCGGCGCCCTGGACGGCTTCGGCGGGTCGCGTCACGCTTCCATAGCAGGCCGCTCGGGCCTACCTGTGCGCCATGGTTTTGTCGGAAGGTCATAGCGCCACGTGCGCCGAACGCGCGTTCATCGCCGCGCGGCTGGACCCGCTGGACGCCTATCGTCCGGCCGCCCCGGCGCACGCCGAGCATGCGAACGCCGCCGTGCTGATCCCGCTGATCGAGCGGCCGGAGGGGCTGAGCGTGCTGCTGACCTTGCGCACCCACACCCTGCGCCGCCACGCCGGCCAGATCGCCTTTCCCGGCGGCCGCGCCGATCCGGGCGAGACCCCCTGGCAGACCGCCCTTCGCGAGGCCGAGGAGGAGGTGGGGTTGGATCCAGCCCTGGTGGACGTGGCGGGCCTGTCAGAGCCCTTCGCCACGCGCACGGGCTATCTGATCACGCCGGTGGTGGGCTTCGTCTCGCCGGCCCTGTCGCTGACGCCCAACCCGGAAGAGGTGGCGGAGGTGTTCGAAGCGCCCTTCGCCTTCTTGATGGACAAGGCTAACCACCAGCTCTCGCCGTGGGAGTTCCCCGACGGCGCCGTGCGCGAGGTGCTGGCGATGCCCTATGGCGAGCGGCGCATCTGGGGGATCACCGCCATGCTCATCAAGGCGCTGCACGAACGCCTGTACGGCGAGGGGGCCTAGTGGGAGGTCGCGCCTTCGGTCGAGGCGGCGAAGCGCTTGGCCTGGGCGACCCAGGCGTCCCGCACCGCGCGGCCCTTCAGGTCCAGCGCCTTGTCAACGTCGACGAGGTCGTCCTCGGTCCAGGCGGCGATCTGGGAGAAGGCGACCACGCCGCGCTCGGCCAGGCCCATGGCGAGCTTGGGACCGATGCCCACAAGCCGCGTCAGGTCGTCCGGCGCGATCGCGAAGGACTCGGCCGGCGCCGGTTCGGGCTCCAACTCGGCTTCAACGACCGGCTCGGGTTCGATCTCCGCGGCGGTTTCCATGACTGCTGGCTCTGGTTCCGCGACGGGGACCGGCTCGGGTTCGGGCGCGGCGATAGCCGTCAGAGCGGGGGCGGACGCAGGTGCAGACGGCCAGACGCCCGTCAGGGACATCAGGGTCTCCTGGGTGCGCGTCACCTGGTCGACCCACCACCGGGCGGGGGCCGTGGTCGCTTCGAAATAGCGTCGCCAGAGCACGGTGGCTGTCTCGGCCGCCTTGGCGCCGGCGGGATAGAGTTGGAACGTGGGCGGGGTAATCGTCGGGGTCATGAGCTTCGCGCCTCCTGTGGCTACAGAGCGAGGACTTATGCTGCGGCGCACTATAGCCGATCTTCAGCGTGCAAGGCGATGAAACTTCTTGTGAACGGCGAGTCGTGCGGCGGCGCCTCGGGTTCAGGCGCCGTGCCACGTTTTGCGCCCGCGAAGGGGCGTTAGCCGGTGCGGATCGCAGGCGGAGACTGGCGCGGCCGCGTGCTCGATGCGCCGGCGGGCCGGGACACCCGCCCCACCTCGGGCCGCACGCGCGAGGCGGTGTTCAACATCCTGGAGCACGCGTCCTGGGCGCCGGACGTGGAAGGCCTGAACGTCATCGACCTGTTCGCCGGCTCCGGCGCGCTTGGGCTGGAGGCCCTGTCGCGCGGCGCGGGCTTCTGTCTGCTCGTGGAGGCGGCGGGGCCAGCCCTGAAGGCCCTGCGCGCCAACATCCAGGCCCTGGGCGCGGGCGCGCGGACGTCGGTGCTGGCGCGGGATACGGCGCGCCTCGGCCCGCGCCCGACCGGCCAGGGCCCGTTCGACCTCGCCTTCCTCGACCCGCCCTACGCCCGGGGCCTGGGCGAGGCGGCGATCGTGGCGCTGAGGGACGGCGGCTGGCTGGCGCCCGGCGCGCTCATCGTCTTCGAGCGCGGCGCCGACGAGCCCGCGCCGGAGGCGGACGGCTTCGAGGTGCTGGACGAACGCCGCTATGGCGCTGCGCGGGTGTGGTTCTTGAAGCTGAGCCTAGAGCGGGAATCCGCCCGCCCGCGACAGGGCCGAGGCCGGCGGCTTGCCGAGCTTGGCGCAGACCCAGTTCGCCGTCTCGATCAGCCCGTCCAGGTCCAGGCCGGTGTCGAAGCCCCCGCGCTCCAGCATGTAGACCAGGTCCTCGGTGGCGATGTTGCCCGTGGCGCCCGGCGCGAAGGGACAGCCGCCCAGCCCGCCGCAGCTGGCGTCCAGCACCTGCGCCCCCGCCTCCAGGGCCGCGAAGGCGTTGGCGAGGCCCGTGCCGCGCGTGTCGTGGGCGTGAAAGCGCAGGCGGGCGTCCGGCGCGGCGGCCTTCACCGCCTCCACCCGCGAGCGCACGGTCCAGGGGTCCGCCACGCCGAGGGTGTCGGCCAGGGCGATCTCTCCGATCCCAAGGCGAGCCGCCTCGCGCGCGATCTCGACCACCCGCGCCTCGGCGACCTCCCCTTCGAAGGGGCAGCCGAAGGCGACGGAGATGGTGGCGGACAGCGACGGCGCCCGCCCGGCGCCGGCCGTGTTGTGGGCGCGGCCGGCGATCTCGGCCAGCATGGCGAGCTGGGCCTGCACGTCCCTGCCCTGGTTCCTCAGGCCGAAGGCGTCGCTGGCGGAGAGCACGACGTTGACCTCGTCGACTCCGGCCTCGACCGCCCGCTCCCAGCCCTTCAGGTTCAACGCGAGGCCGATGCGCGAGCGGCCCTCGGCATGGGGAAGGCCGGCCATGATCGTCTCGGCGCCGGCCATCTGGGGCACGCGGCGCGGGTCCACGAAGGAGACGGCCTCGATCCGCCGGGCGCCGCAGGCCTCCAGCCTCGCGATCAGCTCGAGCCGGTCCTCCACCGGCAGCACCGCCGCCTCGGTCTGCAGGCCGTCGCGCGGGCCCACCTCGACGATCTCGATCCTGCCGCCCATCGCCGCCTCAGGGCTGTTCGAGCGAGCGGTAGAGGTAAAGGTCCACCGGCCGGCCCTTGGAATAGTTCAGGCCCTTGACCTCTCCGGCCAGGGCCGCGCGGGCGCCGTCGGCCTTGAGCGCGGCCAGGAAGGCGGCCCGCTCGCGCGCCTCCACGATGGCGGGCCGGCCGTCGGCCACCGCCTCGGCCGCGGCGAAGCCGTCGGTCAGCTCCGTGCGCGCGCCGAGCAGGAACACCAGGCTCGGCTCGGCGTAGCCGGCCACCGCCACTGGGCCGGGCGTCACGCCGTTGCGGGGATCGATGCCAGCGGCGGCCAGGGCCTCCGCGGCGCGCTTTGACACCCACAGCGTCTTCAGCGTCGGCGCGAGCCCGCCGGCCAGGACGCCGTGGGCCAAAGCGCCCAGGCCCAAGGCCGCCAGCAGCGCCGCCAGCGTCCGCCCCGGCGCGATCAAGGGCGCGAGGCCCGCGAGGCCCGCCGCGCCGATCAGCACGGCCGCGACGACCGCCCAGGCGAGACTCGCCTCGACCCCATAGCGCGAGGCGAGCCACAGCCCCGCGCCGGCCAGCAGCACGGCGGCCAGGGCCTGCAGCCCCGCGCCGACCCAGATCGCTTTCCGGTCGGTCAGCGACTCCGCCGCCGCGGCGATCAGCAGGGCCAGGGCGCCGTAGAGCGGCAGCGGATAGTGCGGCAGCTTGGTCGGCGTGAGTTCGAACACCAGGAAGGACGGGACCAGCCAGCACAGGGCGAAGCGCACGCCCGTCTCGGCCCGCCGACGCCAGCCGAGCACCAGGGCGGCGGGCAGCAGGAAGGACGGCCGGGAACAGCAACAGCGGTGAAAGCAGCGTGTGCAGGCCCGGCGGGGCGCCGTGGCTCTCCTGGCCGCCGCTCAGCTTCGACAGCATGTCGCCCATCACCGCGCCGGACCAGAAGGCGCCGTCGGTGGCCACGGTCACCGCCATGGCCCAGGGCCCGACGATCAACAGCACCAGGACCGCCCCCCAGGTCCAGCCGAGGTCCTTCAGCCAGGGCGCGCGCCGGTCCCAGATCCATAGGGCCGCGATGGCCAGAAACACCACCATCGGCCCGATCGGCCCCTTGATCAGGATCGACAGGGCCAGGCTCAGCCAGAACAGCGCCTTGGTCCCCCTGCCGGCGATCGCCTCGCCCTTGCTGGCGGCATAGATGCGCCCCAGCGCGGCCATCGCCAGGGTGACGCAGGCGCAGAGCACCGCGTCGGTCTTGGCGATCATCGCCTCGGTGGAAAGCAGCAGGCTCGCGCCCAGCACCGCGCCGGCAAGGAAGCCGCCGCGCGGGCCGAGGAACACCTGGGCGCCCCAGGCGCAGGCGGCGGCCGCGCCCATGGCGCCCAGCAGGGACGCCAGCCGGTAGGCCCAGATGTCGTGGACCTTGCCGGGCGAGAAGGCCGAGACCAGGGCCGCCTGGATCCAGTGGATGCCGACCGGCTTCTTGTAGCGGGGCTGGTCCTGGAAGCGGATGGTGACGAAGTCGCGGGTCTCGAGCATCTGCGCCGTGGCCTCGGCGAAGCGGGCCTCGTCGCGATCCAGGGTCGGCATGAACACCACGCCGGGCAGGGCGGCGAACAGGGCGACCAGCGCCGCCAGCGCCGGTCCGCGCCAGCCGCCTCGTGTCCATCGCTCAAGAGAAGCGTCGAGCATGGGCCCTTGTAGCACTGCTTCGGCCCCGGCCCGGCAACCCCACAAGCTTTCAGGCGCGCGGATGGGCCTTGGAATAGGCCGCGAGCAGGCCGGCGGCGTCCACGCTGGTGTACTTCTGGGTGGTGGACAGCGAGGCGTGGCCCAGCAGCTCCTGGATCGAGCGCAGGTCGGCGCCGGCGCCCAACAGGTGCGTGGCGAAGGAATGGCGCAGGGCGTGGGGCGTGGCGCTGGCGGGCAGACCGAGCCGGCCACGCAGGCGCTGCATCAGGGCCTGGGCGTGGCGCGGGCTGTAGGGACCGCCGCGGTTGGCGCGGAACAGGAGATCGCCGGGCTCAAGCGGGAAGGGCAGCTTGTCGACATAGACGTCCAGCGCCTGGGCCACCGCGGGCAGGACCGGGGCGATACGGGTCTTGGAGCCCTTGCCCAGCACCCGCAGCGAACTTTGCAGCGGCGCGTCGGCGCGGGTCAGCGACAGGGCCTCGGAGATGCGCAGGCCGCAGCCATACAGAAGCGTGACCAGGGCCGCGTCACGGGCGCGCTCCCAATCTTCCAGGTCCGGATCGGCGTCCGCCTCGGCGATCAGGCCGCGCGCCTGATCCTCGCTGACAGGGCGGGGAATGGAGGGCTTGATCCGGGGCCCGCGCACCAGCTCCAGCGCCGGGTTGGGAACCCCGCAGCGGCGGTCGAGGAAGCCGTGGAAGCCTCGCACGGCGGATAGCGTCTGGCTGAGCGAGCGCGGCGACAGCGGCCGCGCGCCCCGGCGGCGGGAGGCGAGAAAGGCGCGCACCTCGGCGGCCTCGACGCCGCCCATGTCGGCCAGCGACAGGGTCGCTCCGCGGTGCTCCTCCAGAAAGTCGAGATAGCGGCGGCCCGCGTCGGCATAGGCTTCCACCGTCCGGGGCGAGGCGCGGCGCTCGTGCGCCAGATGCTGCAGCCACGCGGCCAGGGCTTCGCGGGCGCTGAGCGCGGTCACAACACCGGCCAGCGCTCGGCCATGCGCTCCACCACCCGGGCGATGAAGGCCACCAGCTCCGCGCCCATCTCCTGGGTGAAGCCGTCCGGCTCGGCGGCGCCGAAGGCGAGCACCCCCTGGCGGGCGGGGCTCCAGATCGCCAGGCGCACCAGGGCCGCGCTGCCGATGTCGTCGGCCTTCTCGCCGAAGATCAGTTCCGGATGCAGGGGCGCGCCCATGCGCGACAGACCCTGGCTGCCCAAGAGCGTGTCGGCCGCGCCGGCCTTCAACCCGCGCCAGCCGGCGGGCGCGCGGCCCGGCCCCTCGAGCGCGACGACGCCGCACACGAGGCCGAAGCGCAGGCGCGCGCCTTCGTCCACGCGGCGGGCGAGATCGGCGTGATTGCGGGCCTCAAGGATATCCACCACAGCCGCGTGGGCCTGGGCCTGGGCGGCGAAGTTGGCCTGCGCCAAGGCCTCCAGCTCGCGGCGGATGGCGGTGTCCTGCTCGCGCGACAGGGCGCGGCGGATAAGGGCGGGATGGGCGAAGTCCACCACGTTTGGCGCGTGCGGGCGAAGGCCCAGCTCGGACAGCAGCTCCGGGTCCTGGCGGATCAGGTCCGGCTCAGCCAGCAGCAGCGCGCGGGCCTCGCGCCAGTCGGGCGTCGCGTCCGGGCTCGCCCCGGCCTTCGTTGGTTGTTCGGCCGGTCCCGTTTCGCTCACCCGCGTCCCCAAAGTGTCTAGAGGATCGACTGTCCGGTCTTGGCCCAGTCGCTGAGGAACTGTTCAAGCCCCTTGTCGGTTAACGGGTGCTTGAACAGGGCGCGGAAAACGTCGGGCGGGATGGTGGAGCAGTCCGCCCCGGCCAGGGCCGCGCGCCTTACGTGCTCGGGATTGCGGATCGAGGCGGCGAGGATTTCGGTGTCGAAGCCATAGGTGTCGTAGATCTCGCGGATCTCGCCGATCAGGGCCATGCCGTCCGCGCCGTGGTCGTCCAGCCGGCCGACGAAGGGCGAGATGAAGGTCGCCCCCGCCTTGGCGGCGAGCAGGGCCTGCACCGCCGAGAAACACAAGGTGACGTTGACCTGGATGCCCTTATGTCTCAGCTCGGTGGTGGCGATGAGGCCGGCGCGGGTCAGAGGAACCTTGACCACCACATTGGGCGCGATCTTGGCCAGGTTCGCCCTCCGCGATCATGGCGTCGGAGGTCGTGGCGGCCACCTCGGCGGACACGGGCCCCTCGACGAGGGCGCAAATCTCAGCGATGACCTCCCGCATGGGCCGGCCGGACTTGGCGATCAGCGTTGGATTGGTGGTGACCCCGTCCACCAGCCCCGTTCCCGCGAGCTCCTTCAGGACGGCGGTGTCTGTGGTGTCCAGGAACAGTTGCATCGATGGCTCCTCGCTTTCGCGCCCGCTTGTAGCTGATCCGCCGGCCGCGAAGCGAGCCCCTCTCGTGGATCGGCGCACGCCATGAGCGAAGACGCACTATTCGACTGGGCGGGAACGGCCCGGGGCCTCGATGAGGCGGAGGCAGAGCGGCGGCGCGCCCGCTTCGGACCCAACCGGCTCCAGCAACGCAAGCCGCTGGGGATCGGCAAGATCCTGCTGCGCACCCTGCGCGAGCCGATGTTCCTGCTGCTGATCGCGCGCGACGGTCCTCTATCTGACGCTGGGAGACCTGATCGAGGGCCTGTTCCTGTCCTTCGGAGCGGTCGGAACCGTGGGCCTGGTGGTGTTCCAGGACCTGAGGAGCGAGCGGGCGCTGGCCGCGCTTCAGGAGCTCGCCGAGCCCTTCGCGCAGGTCGATCCGCGAGGGCCGCGAGGCGCGCATCCCGGCCTCGCGCCTGGTGCCCGGCGACGTGATCCTGGCGGGCGAGGGCCAGCGCCTGCCCGCCGACGTGGCCCTGACCGGCGGCGACATCCTCTGAGCGTCGACGAGTCCGCCCTCACCGGGGAATCGGCGCCGGTTTCCAAGCATCCCACCGGCGGGACCGCCCCGCCCGACCTGGACCCCGAACCGGGCGGCGAGGGTCGGCCGTTGCTGTTCGCCGGCTCGCTGATCACGCGCGGGCACGGGACCGGCGTTGTGGTGCGCACGGGCGGAGACACCCGGCTCGGCCGGATCGGCCTGTCGCTCGCCGCCATCCACGAGGAGCCGAGCCCGCTGCAGAAGACGCACGAACCGGCTGGTGACGCCTGGGTCGGTGGCCCTGGCGCTTTTGCGTCTGTGTCGCGACGGGGATCGCCTACGGCCTGACCCGCGACGACTGGGTCGGCGGCGTCCTGGCGGGGATCACCATCGCCATCTCCATGGTGCCCGAAGAGTTCCCCATGGTGCTGGCGGTCTTCCTGGCGCTGGGCGCCTGGCGGCTGGCGCGTCACAGGGTGCTGGTGCGCCGCTCCGCCGCGATCGAGACCCTGGGCGCGGTCAGCATGCTGTGCGTCGACAAGACCGGCACCCTGACCGAGAACCAGATGCAGGTCGCCGCCCTGTGGCGCGACGGCTCCACCTGGGAGGCCGACGCCGACGGGCCGATACGCCAGCGGACATGGCGGCCCTGCTGCACGCCGGCGCCCAGAGCTCGGCGGACCGCACCTCGATCCCATGGACCGCGCCGTGCGCCAACTGGCCGAGGACCGTGGCGCCGACGCCACGCACGGCGATCCGCTGCAGAGCTATCCGCTGTCGGCCGAGCGGCTGGCCTTCGTGCAGGCGTGGCGCGAGCCGGACGGCGCTCTGACGCTCGCCGCCAAGGGGCGCCGGAGGCCATCTTCGAGATGTGCGCCCTGCCGCCGGCCGAGCGCGAGGCGCTGACCATCGGCGTCGGGACCCTGGCCGGGCGCGGCCTGAGGGTGCTCGGCGTGGCGCCGGCGGCGCCAGGACGGCGATCCGCCCACGGCGCTGGAGGGGTTGAAGTTCGACTTTGAGGGGCTGATCGGCTTCCTCGATCCCGTGCGCTCGGACGTGGTCCAGGCTCTGGCCGAGGCCCGAGGGGCCGGGGTGAAGGTGGCGATGATCACCGGCGACTATCCGGCCACGGCGCTGGAGATCGCCCGCACCGCCGGCATCGACGTGTCGGCGGGGTGCTGACCGGCGCCGAGATCGCCGCCCTGACCGCCGAGGCGCTGGCGGAGCGCGTGCGGGACGTGCGCGTGTTCGCCCGGGTCAATCCCGAACAGAAGCTGCCCTGGTCCAGGCCTTCAAGGCGCGATGGCGAGGTGGTCGCCATGACCGGCGACGGGGTCAACGACGCCCCGGCGCTGGAGGCCGCCCATGTCGGGCTCGCCATGGGCCAGCGCGGGCACGGACGTGGCGCGCGAGGCGGCGGACATCGTGCTGCTGGACGACCGCTTCGCCTCGATCCTGGGCGGGATTCGTCTGGGCCGGCGCATCTTCGCCAATCTGCGCAAGGCCCTGACCTACATCACCGCCGTGCACATCCCCATCGCGGGGGTGGCCCTGCTGCCAATCCTGGCTGGCTGGCCGCCGATGCTGTTCCCGCTGCAGGTGGTGGTGCTGGAGCTGGTGATCGATCCGGTGTGCTCGCTGGTGTTCGAGAGCGAGCCCAGCGACAAGCGCTCGATGAACCAGCCGCCCCGCAACCCGCGCGAGGGCCTGTTCGGGATGCGTCAGGTGGTCCTCGGCTTGATGCAGGGCGGCATGGTGCTGGCGGCGGTGCTGGGCGTCTACGCCTCGTCCCTGGGCATGGGCATGGCGGCGGATGAGGCGCGGGCTCTGGCCTTCACCACCCTGGTGGTCGCCAACCTGGTCCTGGCCCTGGCGGAGGCCAGCGAGGCCTCGACCTCCCTGTTCGACCCGCGACACCTGCTGTTCTGGGGGATCGCTATCGCGGCCGGCGGCGTGCTGGGGCTGGCGCTCTACGTCCCTGTCCTTGAGAGCGCCTTCCAGTTCCAGGCGCCGCCGCTGGGGACGCTGGCCATGATCGTGGGGATCGGCGTGGCCGCGGGGGGCTGGTTCGGACTCTATAAGCGCCTGCGCTCGGTCTTCGCCCGGCCCGCGGAGGCCTGAGGCATGAGCCGCATCGCCCAGGTCCTCTTGCCCCTGCCCCTGCCCGAAGCGTTCGATTACGCCGAGCCCGAAGGCCTGGACCTGAGGCCGGGCGACCTGGTCTCCGTGCCGCTGGGCCCGCGCACGGTTGCCGGCGTGGTGACGGCGGTGAAGGACGCGGCGGGTCACAACCGGCCGCTGAAGCCGGTGCTGGGCCTGCGCGAGGAGCCGGCCCTGCCGGCCGGGACCCTGGAGTTCATCGACTGGGCCGCCCGCTACGCCGTGGACAGTCCCGGCCAGCCGCTCGCCATCACCCTGCGCGGCGCGCGCGCGCCCAAACCCGCGCCCACGAAGCTGCTCGTTCCCACCGGCCAGGCGCCCGCGCGCATGACCCCGGCTCGCCAGAAGGTGCTGGACGCCGCCGCGCGCGAGACGCTGCCCGCCGCCCGGCTGGCCGAGGCGGCCGGCGTCTCCTCCGGCGTGGTCAAGGGACTGGTCGACGAGGGATGCCTCGCCGTCGAGCTGCGGACGGCGGAGCCGGACTTTCCCGCGCCCGATCCCGGCCGGCCGGGGACCGCGCTGAACGACAGCCAGGCGGCGGCGGCCGACGCCCTGAAGGCCATGCTGGACGAGGGCGGCTTCCAGGCGGCCCTGCTCGACGGGGTGACCGGCTCGGGCAAGACCGAGGTCTATCTGGAGGCCGCCGCCAAGGTGCTGGCCGACGATCCGGAGGCCCAGGTGCTGGTGCTCCTGCCCGAGATCGCCCTGACCCAGGCGGTGATCGCACGGTTTCACGAACGCTTCGGCGCGCCGCCGGGGGAGTGGCACTCGGCCGTCTCCCCGCCCCGGCGGCGGCAGGTGTGGGAAGGCGCGGCCACCGGCGCCTGCCGCGTCTGGTCGTCGGCGCGCGCTCGGCCCTGTTCCTGCCGTTCAAGCGGCTGCGCCTGATCGTGGTCGATGAGGAGCACGACAGCTCCTACAAGCAGGAGGAGGGCTTCATCTATCAGGCCCGCGACCTGGCCGTGGCCCGCGCCAAGATCGAGGGCGCCGCCGTGATCCTGTCCTCGGCCACGCCCTCGCTGGAGACCCTGTGGAACGCCGAGCAGGGCCGCTATCGCTGGCTGAGGTTGAAGGACCGCCACGGGATCGCCGTCCTGCCCGAGGTGGAGCTGATCGACCTGCGCCAGAGCCCGCCCGAGCATGGGCGCTGGCTGTCCTGGCCGCTGGTGCAGGCGCATGGCCGACACCCTGGCGCGCGGCGAGCAGACGCTCTTGTTCCTGAACCGGCGCGGCTATGCGCCGCTGGTGCTGTGCAAGGCCTGCGGCGAGCGGCTGTGTGCGCCGGACACCCAGTCGTGGCTGGTGGAGCACCGCTACACGGGCCGGCTGGTCTGCCACCTGACCGGCTTTTCCATGAAGAAGCCCGACCGATGCCCCTACTGCAGCGCCGAGCAGTCGCTGGTCTCCATCGGCCCCGGGGTGGAACGGGTGGCCGAGGAGGTCGCGTCCCTGTTTCCCGAGGCGCGGCTCGCGGTGTTCTCGTCGGACACGGTGATGCACGCGCGAGGCCGCGCGCGAGCTGATCGGCCAGATGGAGGACGGCGAGATCGACGTGCTGGTGGCCACCCAGGCCGCCGCCAAGGGCCACAACTTCCCCAACCTGACCCTGGTGGGGGTGGTGGACGCGGACCTCTCGCTAAGAGGCGGCGACCTGCGCGCCGGCGAGCGGACCTATCAGCTGCTGGCCCAGGTCTCCGGCCGCGCCGGGCGCAATGAACGGCCGGGCCGCGCCATGCTGCAGACCTGGGCGCCGGAGCATCCGGTGCTGCAGGCCCTGAAGGGCCAGGACCGCGACGGCTTCCTCGCCGCCGAGCTGGCCGAGCGCGCAGGCGGCCGGCCTGCCGCCCTATGGACGTCTGGCGGCGGTGATCCTGTCCGGGTCCAACGGCGAGGCGGTGGAGGCCTTCTGCCCAGGCCCTGGCCGCCGCCGCGCCCAACGCGGAGGGGGTGGAGGTCTATGGTCCCGCCGATGCGCCGCTGGCCTTGATCCGCGGCCGGCGTCGCAAGCGCCTGCTCGTGCGGGCCGACCGCACGGTGGACCTGCAGGCCTATCTTTCCACCTGGCGAGCGCGCGCCAAGCCGCCCGGTTCGGTGCGCATGGTGATCGATGTGGACCCCTACAGCTTTCTATGATTGGCGCGCGTTGACCGGCGGGGGCGCTTTGGCTATATCCCGCGCCTCTCGAATTCCAGCGCCGGACCGCCGGCGCCGCATGAAAGCAAGACATGGCCAATACGCCAGGCTCCAAGAAGGCGATCCGCAAGACGCTGCGCCGCACCGAGGTCAACAAGGCCCGCCGCTCGCGCGTGCGGACCTATGTGCGCCAGTTCGAAGAGGCTCTGGCGGGCGGCGACGCCGCCACGGCCAAGACCGCCTTCGTCAAGGCCGAGTCCGAGCTGATGCGCGCGGTGACGAAGGGCGTGCTGCACAAGAACACCGGCTCGCGGAAGGTGTCGCGACTGGCCGCGCAGCTTAGGAAGATGTCCGCAGCCTGACGCTTCGGACTTCGCTATACCCTATTGTATTTGCTAAAGTGTCACGCGCCCCGAGCGGGCGCGGGCCTTTCTGCGTCAAGACTTTGCGCGACTCAAACCGTCCCATGTTTAGACCGATGACTGAAGGTCGAGGCGGACCTCATCCCTTGCCGCGAGAGGGGCGGACGCCTGTCAAGCGAAGAATCTGACAGGGACCCAAAAGTTAATCGTTGACCCTCCAAGGCCGGTCTTTAGTGTCGGTCTCACAGCGTTCTTCCATCTTATCACGGACGAAAAAAGCGGCGCGGAAAGTGCGTCCGGCCGCCTCAGGAGAACTGTGCTCGTCCGTTTCCTCTGCGCCCCTTCGGGTTGCGGAGCGGTGAAATGATGCTTGGGGTTGGGCCAATGACGCAGATCGATTTCGTAGGCGGATCGCCGCTAAATCAAGCGGCCGCAGTGTGGATCAAGGCGTGCGACGCCTTGAAGCGTGAGTTGGGGGACGCGACCTTCGGCTCGTGGGTGGCTCAGGCCGCCCTGCATGAGGACGCCGGCGGCGCCCTTGTGGTCGTGACTCCCACCGGCATCGCCGCGGATTGGATCCGGCGCAACGCCTGGCGAAGGCTGAGCGAGCTGTGGTCCAAGAACGATCCCAAGGGCCGCCGGATCGCCCTGAAGTCCAAGACCGAGTACGAGGCCGCGAGCGGATGCATGGCCGCCTGCCCGTCGAGCTTCGCCGCTGCGCCCGTAGTCGCCATCGAGCCGGTGGACGAGCCCGTCGTCGTCGAGGCCAAGCCCGCCCGCGCGGCGCGGGTGGCAGGGCTGCAGGAGCGCTTCACCTTCGAGACCTTCGTGGCCGGCCCTACCAACGAGTTCGCCCACGCCGTGGCCCGGCGGGTGGCGTCCTGGGCGGACGGACACTTCAACCCGGTGCTGTTCCACGCCCCCTACGGCTTCGGCAAGACGCACCTTCTGAACGCCATCGCCTATGACGCGGCCCGGGCGCGGCCGGATAAGCAGGTGATGTACCTGACCGCCGAGCGGTTCCTGTCGACCTTCCTGAGCGCCCTGCGTGAGCGGTCGACCACCAGCTTCAAGGACGAGCTGAGACGCGCGGATCTGCTGCTGATCGACGACGCCCACTTCGTGGCCGGCAAGCCCTCCACCCAGGAGGAGCTGTTCCAGACCCTGACCGAACTGGTCGGTGACGGGCGGCGCGTGGTGTTGTCCTCCGACCGGCCGCCGGCCGCTCTGACCGAGATGGACGCGCGCCTGCGCTCGCACCTGGCCGCCGGGCTGGTGTGCGGCATCGAGCCGGCCGACCGGACGCTGCGTCTGTCCATCCTGGAGCGCAAGTTGGAGGTGCTGTGCCGCCAGCAAGGGCTGAAGACCATGGCCGCCCGGGTGGAGGTGCTGGAGTTCCTCGCCGACCGCATTCACCAACTCCGTTCGCGAGCTGGAGGGGGCGCTGAACACCCTGGTGGCCCGCACCGGCGAGAACCTGGCCAAGACCGGGCTGGAGGAGGCCCAGGCCGTGCTGAGGCCGCACTTGCGCACCGGCGAGCGCCGGATCACCGTCGACGAGATCCAGAAGGCGACGTCCGAACACTACAGCCTAAAGCAGGCCGAATTGCTTTCCGAGCGGCGCACCCGCGCGGTGGCCCGGCCCCGCCAGACCGCCATGTGGCTGTGCAAGCACCTGACGACCCGCTCATTGCCCGACATCGGCCGGCGCTTCGGGGGTCGGGACCACACCACGGTGCTGCACGCCGTGCGTCGCATCGAGGCCCTGAGGGCGGAGGACGCCGTCCTGGCCGCCGACATCGAGGCCCTGGTCAGGAAGCTTCGCGGGTGATCGCCTTCGCCCCTTCCCCCTCCCTCGTTTTGGGCTAAGCTCGGCGCCCCTTCGCCCGCCGGGCGAGCAGTGCGGCCCCTGCGAGGAACGGACGACGAGATGCGGTTGACGATCGAGCGCGCGGCGCTTCTGAAAGCCCTCGGCCACGTTCAGAGCGTCGTGGAACGGCGCAACACCATCCCGATCCTGTCCAACGTCCTCTTGGCCGCGGAGCGCGAGGGCTTGGCCTTCTCCGCCACCGACCTGGACATGGAGATCGTGGACGAGGCCATGGCCGACGTTCAGACCCCAGGCCAGATCACCGCGCCGGCCCACACCCTCTATGAGATCGTGCGCAAGCTCCCTGAAGGGGCGGACGTGGAGCTGGACTATTCCGGCGAAGACCCGCGCCTGCAGGTTCGCGCCGGCCGCTCCCGCTTCAATCTGCCGGTGCTGCCGGCCGGGGACTTTCCGGTGCTGTCCACCGATGGCCTGTCCGCGCGGGTCACCGTCCAGGCGGCCGACCTGATCCGCCTGATCGACAAGACCCGCTTCGCCATGTCCACCGAGGAGACCCGGTACTATCTGATGGGTCTGTATCTGCACACGGTGAACGAGGGCGGCCAGGCGCTGTTGCGGGCCGTGGCCACCGACGGTCACCGTCTGGCGCTGGCCGAGATGCCGGCGCCGGAAGGCGCAGCGGGCCTGCCCGGTGTGATCGTGCCGCGCAAGACCGTGCTGGAGGCCCGCCGCCTGCTGGAAGACTGCGGCGAGAGCGTGGAGATGCAGATCTCCGCCGCCAAGGTCCGCTTCGAGTTCGGGGGAGCGACCCTCACCTCCAAGGTGATTGACGGCTCTTTCCCCGACTACGGGCGGGTGATCCCCCAGGGCAACACCAAGATACTCACCCTCGACAACGCCGTGTTCGCCCAGGCGGTGGACCGGGTGGCGACCATCTCCACGGAGAAGTCCCGCTCGGTGAAGCTGGGCGTGGAGCCCGGCAAGATCGTGCTGACCGTGCGTAACATGGAGGCGGGCCAGGCGGTCGAGGAGCTGGAGGTCGACTACGACGGCGAGGCCTTCGAGATCGGCTTCAACGCCCGCTATCTGCTGGACGTTGCCGAACAGATCGCTGGCGAGACCGCCGAGTTCCGCTTCGCCGACCCGGCCTCGCCCACCCTGGTGATCGATCCCACCGACGCGGGCGTGCAGTACGTGCTGATGCCGCTGCGGGTATGAGGCTATGATCCTCCCCGCCGGGGAGGATGAACGTCCGTGACCCGCGCCGTCATCCGCCATCTGACCCTCACGGACTTCCGCTCCTACGACCGGGCGGAGCTGGCGCTGGACGGGCGCAGCGTCTTCCTGTTCGGGCCGAACGGCGCAGGCAAGACGAACCTCTTGGAAGCCATCTCCCTGCTGTCGCCTGGCCGGGGCCTGCGCGGCGCGTCGATCGCTGAGCTTGGCCGGCGCGCGCCCGGCGAGGCCCAGGGGCGGGCCTGGAGCGTCTCGGTGCTGCTGGAGACGCCTGACGGCGAGGCGCGCCTGGGCACCGGCGTGGAGAGCCCCGGCGCGGCGCGGCGCGTCGTGCGCATCGACGGCGAGCCCGTTCCGCCCGCGCGGTTGTCGGACCACCTGCGCCTCGTCTGGCTGACCCCCGCCCAGGACCGGCTGTTCCTGGAAGGAGCCTCCGAGCGGCGGCGGTTCCTGGACCGGCTGGTGTTCGCCGCCGAACCGTCCCACGCGACCCACGCCGCGACCTATGACAAGGCCATGCGCGAACGCACGCGCCTGCTCGGCGAGCCGCCTGCCGATCCGGCCTGGCTGTCGGCGCTGGAGGCCCGAATGGCCGAGGCCGGCGCCGTGATCGCCGAGGCTCGCGCGCCGCACCGTCCTGGACCTTCAGGCCGAGATCGACGCCCGCGAGGACCGGCCCTTCCCCCAGGCGTCGCTCGCGCTCACCGGCCGTTGGGAACTGCTCGCCGGGACCGGAGCGGACCTGTCCGAGATCGAGGCCCAGCTGGCCGAAGCGCTGCGGGGATCGCGCGATCGCGACGCGGCGGCGGGCCGGGCTTTGGTCGGCCCGCACCGGGGCGATATCGAGGTGATCCATCGTCCGCGCGGTCGTCCGGCGGCGGAATGTTCCACCGGCGAGCAGAAGGCGCTGATTCTGAACCTGGTGCTGGCCCAGGCGGCGCGGCTTTCGCGTGCAGAATCAGCGCCAAACACTATATTGTTGCTAGACGAAGCGGCCGCGCACCTGGACGCCTCCCGGCGCGCCGGTCTCTACGACGAAATCGAGGCCCTGGGACTTCAGGCGTTTCTGACCGGCGTGGACGAAGCGCTGTTCGAGGACCTCAAGGGCCGCGCCCAGGGCGTGCGGGTGCAAGCCGGCGCATTCAGCGATTTGGATCAGACATGACCGACGAGACCGAGATCACCCCAGGCGGCGACGAGCTACGGCGCAGAATCCATCAAGGTTCTGAAGGGGTTGGACGCAGTTCGGAAGAGGCCGGGGATGTATATCGGGGATACCGATGACGGGTCCGGGCTGCATCATATGGTCTATGAGGTGGTGGACAACGCCATCGACGAGGCCTTGGCGGGGTATGCTTCAGCGGTCGAGGTGACGCTGAACGCGGACGGGTCGGCGACGGTCACGGACGACGGGCGCGGGGTGCCCACCGACATCCACGAGGGCGAGGGCGTTTCGGCGGCCGAGGTCATCATGACCCAGCTGCACGCCGGCGGTAAGTTCGACCAGAATTCCTACAAGGTCTCCGGCGGCCTGCACGGCGTCGGCGTCAGCGTGGTCAACGCCCTCGTCCGACTGGCTGCGCATGAAGGTCTGGCGCGACGGCCAGACCCACGAGATGGAGTTCCGCGGCGGCGACGCCGTCGCCCCCCTGAAGACCACCGGCCCGGCCCCCAAGCGCGCCAATGGCCAGCCGCTGACCGGCACCTCCATCACCTTCCTGCCGTCGCTGGCCACCTTCGCCCACATCGACTTCGACCGTAAGACCCTGGAGCACCGCCTGCGCGAGCTGGCCTTCCTGAACTCCGGCGTCACCATCAAGTTCAAGGACCTGCGCGAGGCCGAGCCCTTCGAGGCGATCCTGCACTACGACGGCGGGGTGGAGGCCTTCGTGCGCCACCTGGACAAGGCCAAGTCGGCCCTGATCCCAGACCCCATCGTCATCCGCGGCGAGCGGGAAAAGGTGCACATAGATCTTTCGTCTGTGGTGGAATGATTCCTACCACGAGCAAATGTTGTGCTTTACGAACAATATCCCCCAGCGCGACGGGGGCACCCACCTGTCGGCGTTCAGCTCGGCGCTGACGCGGGTGATCACCAACTATGTGGAATCCTCCGGCCTGGCCAAGCGCGAGAAGGTCGGCGTCACCGGCGAGGACGCCCGCGAGGGCCTCACCTGCGTGCTGTCGGTCAAGGTGCCGGACCCGAAATTCTCCAGCCAGACCAAGGACAAGCTGGTCTCCTCGGAGGTCCGCCCGGCCGTCGAGGGCCTGGTTCAGGACGGCCTGGCCGAATGGTTCGAGGAGCACCCCAACGAGGCCAAGCTGATCGTCACCAAGATCGTCGAGGCCGCCTCGGCCCGCGAAGCGGCCCGCAAGGCGCGCGACCTGTCACGCCGCAAGTCGCCGCTCGACATGGCGTCTCTCCCAGGCAAACTCGCCGACTGCCAGGAACGCGACCCCGCCAAGTCCGAGATCTTCCTGGTGGAGGGCGACTCCGCCGGCGGCAGCGCCAAACAGGCCCGCAACCGCGAAAACCAGGCCGTCCTGCCCCTGCGCGGCAAGATCCTGAACGTGGAGCGCGCGCGCTTCGACCGCATGCTGACGTCAGACCAGATCGGCACCCTGATCACCGCGCTCGGCGCCGGCATCGGCCGCGACGACTTCAACATCGACAAGGTGCGCTACCACAAGATCATCATCATGACCGACGCGGACGTGGACGGCGCCCACATCCGCACCCTGCTGCTCACCTTCTTCTATCGCCAGATGCCGGAGCTGATCGAGAAGGGCTATCTCTATATCGCCCGCCCGCCGCTCTATAAGGTCGCCAAGGGCAAGTCCGCCCGCTACCTGATGGACGACCCGGAGCTCGACGCCTATCTGATCGAGGAGGGCACGGACGGCGCCGAGCTGGACCTGTCCAGCGGCGAGCGGCGCACGGGGCGCGATCTGGCCGCCCTGGTGGTCCAGGCCCGCACCGCCAAGGCCCATATCGAGCGCCTGACCGCCCGCGCCCCCGCCTTCGCCATCGAGCAGGCGGCGCTCGCCGGCCTGTTCGGCGACGCTCCAGACCCGGCCGCCGCCGCCAAACGCATGGATATGTACGCCCAGGAAGGCGACGGCCCGTGGGAGGGCGCGGCCGGCGACGCGGCCGGCATCGGCGGCTTCGTCTTCTCGCGCGTGAAGCGCTCGGTCACCGAGCGGGTGGTGCTGGACGAGGCCCTGATCCACGCGTCGGACGCCCGCCGCCTGGCCGAGCGCGCCGCCGCCCTGGCGGACGTCTTCGCCGCCCCCGCCACCTTCCGCCGCAAGGACAAGACCGCCATCGTGCGCGGCCCGCTGGACCTGATGGCCGCGGTGCTGGACGCCGGCCGCAAGGGCCTGGCCATCCAGCGCTACAAGGGCCTGGGCGAGATGAACGCCGAACAGCTGTGGGAGACCACGCTGGACGTCGACGCCCGCACGCTTCTGCAGGTGAAGGTCAGCCACGCCGACGACGCCGACGACATGTTCAGCCGCCTGATGGGCGACCTCGTGGAGCCCCGCCGCGAGTTCATCCAGGACAACGCGCTGGATGCGGAGGTGGACGTTTAGGGATGTGCTGGTTTTGTTCTAGAAGCGACTTGGTGTAGATGGCGCCGCTTGATGGGGCGATTGGCCCGGCCGGGGTATAACTTTGAAGGAGGCGTAGATGACACCAAAGCGGCGGTCATTTGGGCCTTCATGGCGGTCTGGGGCAACCGATGGCTGGCCCTACCACGGCCCATTTGAAACGGGCGCTAACCTCGACTTACCTCCAGTCCGCCCTAGCACACCTCAAACAGGCAGCACCGCAGGGGCCATCCAAGCCAATTGTTGCGCCGGAAGCGCGCCTCTAAGCAAAGACTGGAGAAGAAAGGTGACCCATAAGGACATCAGAACTGGGCTGGTTGTAGGCGACAGCACGACAACGGCTCATTTGCAGAAGGCGCTCACTTCAACCCATCTGAGCGCCGCGCTCGGGCAGGCGATGGCTCAGAGCGGCCGACACCGGCTACGCCTGTTGCAACGCCTCCGCCGCAAACACCTCTTAGCCGTTCGCGGGATTAGACCTGTCGCTCACGGACACCCTCACCTGGACAACCGTTGGCGTTACTTTGGCCTCTTTGGTGGTGGCGTGTGTCGCTTGGGGCGTTGTGTTCATCGCCACGGCCGTCGGACCTAAACTCATCAGCCGCAATCATTGTTACCTTGAACCAGGGGTTTGCGGACACTCTGGGCGGCAACTCGTGACCGCCTCGGGAACCTCATCTCAAGGATCACGAATTTGCAGAGCTAGTGAACGGGTTCGAAGTCGCGGCAGCAATCTGCGGTATGTTGAAGGTTCCGTTCGAGGCGTCGCTAAGGAATTGCTCTGAAGATTACCTTTGCCGCGTCTTGTCCATCTTGAACGAAGATGACAGCGCAAAACAGCTGATCGGTGCGCTTCGGGAAACGCCCTCCACGTTCCGATATCTAATCAGGTTTCTTGAAGCTCATGAAGAAGAGTGGACGAACTGAATCGGAATCCGAATCCCTGATTAACATGGAGCCCCGCTGGTCCTCCTAATGCGCCCATGCGTTCGATCCTAGCCCTAGCTCGTGCAAACCCCACGTATTCTGAGTTCAACCCCCGGCCCCGCCGCGAGTTCATCCAGGAGAATGCGCTGGACGCGGAGGTGGACGTTTAGGGACTAACCGCCTTCGCCTAAGGACTTTCCGGTCGGACGCTTTTCCACACATGGGCGCACCAAAATGTCTCCTCCTTGCCAATGGCATCAGCTCTTCATCGCTCTGGCGTTTCGATCACTACACTTGGCAAGCTCAGTTGAGGGCGCCGATGCTGCTTTCGGTTTATCGCCGCGCCATAAGTCCATATAGAATTGATACCCTTCAATTTGAACAAGAGTCTCAGGGTAAATGAATGTAAGGGGCCCTCCACAGCCAAGCTCCTCAGCTTTGCAACTGCGCCGCGGGTAGCCTGAGCAAGCTCCTTCTCCACTGGCTAAATGGCCACATCAGCCGTTCCCCATCACCACTCTCTGTCCTATTCACGAACAAATGTCCACCTGTCCTGTTCGACGCGTGAGCGCAAAAGCCTTGGTCGTACTCGTGGAATCAACCGAGTATATGTAGAATCCCCTTGAGGGCATATATCGAACTAAATGAATGAAGAAGTGGTGGGTATACCGCTGTATCACGTTCTATTTCCAAGCTTCTTGCGATCCCGCAATATGCTAAGCGGCAAGATCGACAGTACAACCATCGCGCCATCTCCAATCGCAAACGGAAGAATCCGGTTGCTGACTAAGTCGACCGCCTCTTGATGGAGCCGCTCTAGCCGGGTTGGCAACTCCTCGGACGAGGCGACGCAAGCCGAAGTTCATGAGTATCCATCTCGGCCTTTCCTCGGCTATTGCGATGATGGAATTTCTCTCCCCTCGAAACGTCACGCGATGCGGTGCCGCTAAGCTGGCCGGAATTCGCACGATCAATACGCCGCCTGATGTCAACTGCTCCACCCACTTGAACCGCACACCGGAAAGCCTTGGTTGGACGGCGTCGCGTAGAAGGTTCTCAAGCCCGGAGTTCAGTTTGCTCCAGCGATTTCGGATGTGTAACTCCTGGAACGGAAACCGCAGTTCCGTCGCTGTCCTCCACTCCGTACAGAATATCACCGCCATCTATATTTGGCAAAAGACGTAACGTCCGCCAAGAATTCTCGGACATCCTCGTCTTTTGCGCCGGCAACGTGCGCTTGAACTCTAGGGTGCGGCCTTCGGCGGACGAACCCACCGTAACAAGTTGCTCGATGTCCGTGAAGAGTCAATTCGCCGGGAAGCGCTTTATTGATCATTGCGTGCGATCCCCTTCCAACCGGCCGTGCCAAATTGGGTGACGGGATCAACAGTCCCTTTGCGCCTTAACCTCATCGGAGGTGAGCTTGCTCTCGGTCCTGGCCGGGTCAAGGACGCGCGCTCGCGCGCGCCGCAATGCGGCCGGCCTGCGGCCCGTCCTTGACGCGGCCATGACCGAGAGCCCCAATCTCGCCAAGAGGTTCAGGGCTAACCGGCATCAAAAGCTGCTCGCCGACGAATCAGGTGCGAGACGATGCGACTTGATCTGCAATACGTAAACGGACGTACCCCACGCCCGCCGAATACAACACGGCGGAGGGCGGGGGCGCTCACTAGTCAGTAATGGTCACCGATTGGCGGGTCAATCAGGACGGCCGATGGAGCGTCATGCGAGTGCCCAGCCCTTTGAGCCGCATCTCGAAGGAGTGTTCCAAGAGGCTGCAAAGGACGTCCGAGCGCTTGTCGCTGACCGATAGCATTTAAACGCGATTGGAATCAGATGAAGAAAATGGGAAACCCCAGCGACGCAAGATCAGAAATTCTTACCTACAAATCGGTGTGCCGGACGTCTCCAGCGTCTCTCTAGGAGCGTACTTCCACGGAGACGATCAAGAGCCGATTGTACGAAGTTAATCAGATCCGCAATCGGATCGGTCATGGAAACCGCCATCAATAGATGGGAACCCCTACTCCTTGCGCCTCGAAGACGAAGTGGAGTTTGGAATTGGAGCGATGCATTTTTTGGGACTGGCTCCAAGGTCACGTCAATATCTCGTTCCGCTGAATAACGCGATCGGCCACAGCTAGTCCCCTGGCTCGCCGCCATTGGGCCACCGCCGCCGCCGCGCTAGCCTCCGGCCATGTGCAATCGCTACCGCATCTCCTGGGCCTGGCGTGAGGCGACCGGGGATTTCTCGGACATCCGGCTGCCCCTGGTGTTTCCGCCGCCGCAGCGCGCGCCCAACATCGAGCCGCGCGATATCCGTCCGACAAACGCGGCGCCGGTGCTGCGGCCGGTCGATCCGGCCGATCCGGCGGCGGGGCTGGCGATGGAGGCGCTGCGCTGGGGCCTGATCCCCGGATTCCACACCGGGCCGATCAAGGCGTTCAAGTTCCTGGGGACCAACGCCCGCGCCGAGGGCGCGGCGAGCACGCCGATGTATCGCGAGGCCTTCAAGCGCCGCCGCTGCCTGGTTCCGGCGTCGTCCTTCTATGAGTGGACCGGGCCCAAGGGCCACAAGACCATGTGGCGCTTCTCCGTGGCGGACCAGCCGCTGTTCTGCTTCGCGGGCCTGTGGGACCACGCCGAAACCGCCGACGGGCCGGTGGAGAGCTTCACCCTGATGACCTGCGCGCCGGGGCCGGACATGCAGCCCTATCACGACCGCCAGCCGGTGATCCTGGCGCGCGAGGCGCGGGCCGCCTGGCTCGACCCCGCCCAGGACGCCGCCCCCCTGATGCAGCCCAGCCCGGCGGGGACCTTGCGGGTGGAGCCGGCCTGAGCGGGGAAGGGAGATGCGGGGATAGCCCGCAGCCAATCCCCCTCGCCCGCCGCACCCTCATAATCGCCCGCATGAAGATCGCGGGCGCCAAGGAAGACCGGCAGGCGGATCCACCCGGACGAGGTGTGGAACGCGGCCATCAACGACTATCTGCACGCCGACGCCACCGCCTCGGCCATCGAGCGTCACTACGGCATCCGCGAGCCGACGTTCCGCAAGGGCCTGCATCGCCGCGAGAGATCACCAAGGTCGGCCAGCCGGTCGTGCTGCCCCCCTCCCTGACCGATCAGGCGGCGGCGGAGGAGAAGGCCCTGGCGGACGCCCAGGCCGAGCGCGCGGCGGTTCCCGATTACGCGGCGGGCGAAGCGGCGTGGCGCGAGGCCGCGCACAAGGCCCAGACGCCGCCGCCGGGCCGGTGGGCCACCTGGCTGTTCCAGGGCGGGCGCGGCGCGGGCAAGACCCGGGCGGGGGCCGAGTGGCTGGCGCGCGCGGGCGACGGACCCTGGGCGCGAAGGCCCGAGGCGCTTCGCCCTGGTGGGCGCCACGCTGCACGACGTGCGCGAGGTGATGATCGAGGGGCCGTCTGGCCTGCTGAACCTGCCCGGAAGGGAGCGGCCCCGGTTCGAGGCCAGCCGGCGGCGGCTGGTGTGGGAGGCGTCGGGCGCGGTGGCGTACTGCTTCTCGGCCGAGGAGCCCGAGCGGCTGCGCGGGCCGCAGTTCGCCGGGGCGTGGGCGGACGAGTTCTGCGCCTGGCCCAAGCCGGAGGCGACGCTGGCGCTGCTGCGCATGGGTCTGCGGCTCGGCCCGGATCCCCGCCTGGTGGTGACCACGACGCCCAGGCCCCTGGCGGCGCTGCGGCGGTTGGTGGCGGAGCCCAGCTGCGTGCGGACGACGGCGGCGACCTCGGTGAATGCGGCGAACCTGTCGCCGGCGTTCCTGGAGGGGCTGGAGCAGCTCTATGGCGGCACGCGGCTGGCGGCGCAGGAGCTGGAGGGCCGGCTGGTCGAGGGGCTGGAGCGGGCGCTGTGGCGCGCGTCGGACCTCGAGGCCGCGCGCGGGCCCCGGCCGCCGGGCTTCGACCGGGTGGTGGTCGGCGTCGATCCGCCGGCGGGGGGCGCCTCGGGCGACTCCCGGGGCGATGGGCGCGGCTCGGCCTGCGGCATCGTGGTGGTCGGGCGCAAGGGGGGCCGCGCCTGGGTGCTCGCGGACTGCTCGGTGCAGGGCCTGAGCCCCGCCGGCTGGGCCTGGCGCGTCACCGACTCCGCCGCCGCCTTCGGCGCCAGCGCCATCGTGGCCGAGGCCAACCAGGGCGGCGCCATGGTGCGCTCCACCCTCGTGGCGGCGCAGGCGCGCTGCGCGGTGCGGCTGGTGCATGCGCGCGAGGGCAAGCGGGCCCGCGCCGAGCCCATCGCCGCGCTCTATGAGCAGGGCCGGGTGACCCACGCCGGCGTCTTCCCCCAGCTGGAGGAGGAGATGATGGCGCTGGGGGCCGAGGGCGGCGGGGGCGCAACGACCGCGTCGACGCCCTGGTGTGGGCGCTGACGGCGCTGATGCTGAAGACGGCGGGAGGGGCCGCGCCTGCGCGTGATGGGCTTAGTGCTGCCCCCCTTCGTCGTCTGTCCCCCCTTCGCCGGGGTCCAGACGACACTTCCCCCCGCACGCGGGGGGAAGATCATGCGCGCGCGCGACAATCCTCCCCCTCGCGAGAGGGGGAGGTGGGCTTTCGAGGCGAAGACGAGAAAGGTCGGAGGGGGATCAGCCCCGCGCCGCCCGAAGGATCATCTGAAGCACCTCGTCCCGGTCCTTCATGACGTCGGCGGCGGACACCCTGATGGTTTGGACGCCCTGGCCCGCCACCCACGCGTCGCGCTGGGCGTCATGCTTCGGCTGATCCCCCATGTTGTGGCCCCACCCGTCAATCTCGACGGCCAGCTTCGCCTCGGGACAGTAGAAGTCGAGGATGTAGGGACCGAGAGGGTGCTGCCGGCGGAACTTGAGGCCGTCCAGGCCACGCCCCTTGAGTGCGCTCCAGAGCGATACCTCGGGCGGCGACAGCCGGGTTCGCAGCTCGCGGGCGCGCTCGACGGTGGTGTCAGGAGCGGCGGCCGGACCCAGACCGCTCGGATGCAGCACCGCCAGCACCGCCTCGCCATACCGCCCGAGCTTGCCCTCGCCGACGCCGCTGATCGCCGCCAGCGCCGGCAGGCTGGTCGGGGCGCAGGCGGGCGATCTCGGCCAGGGTGCGGTCGTGGAAGATCACGTAGGGGGGCACGCCCTGGGCCGCCGCCTGGGTCTTCCTCCACGCGCGCAGGGCCTCGAACAGGGGCTGGTCGTGCGAGGCGAGGGCCACCGCCTCCCCGCCCCGGCCCGCGCGCGCGGTGCGCCGGCGCGGGGCGCCCGAGCGCGTGGAGGCGTCCGCGCCGGCCGGCGGCTCGCGCAGCATCACCCGCCGCTCGCCGCGATAGACCGCCCGCACCGCGTCCGCGTCGCCCAGGCCGATGACGGGGCGGTTGTCGTTGGGGTCCTCCTTCAGCAGGCCCTCGAACAGCAGCTCGTCGATCAGCTCGCGCCAGCCGGCCGGCGACACCTCCGCCCCGATGGCCCAGGTGGACAGGCCCCGCTCGAACTCGCTGACGTCCTTGGTGCGGCCCGGTCAGGTGGTCGGCGAGGCGCCCGCGCCCGACCCGCCCGCCCAGGCGGTGGGCGGCGGACAGGGCCTTTTGCGCCAGCTCGGTGGCGTCGGTCTCGGCGGGCGGGTTGAGGCAGAGGTCGCACTGGCCGCAGGGCTGCACCGCCCTCCTCGCCGAAATAGCGGCGCACCGCCGCCGCGCGGCAGGCCGAGCCGTTCAGCATGGCGTAGAGCTGGCGCACCTTGCGCAGCTGCACCTGGATCACCTCGTCCGGCGCCTCGCGCGCCTCGATCCGGCGCAGCGCCCAGGCCATGTCCGACGAGCCGTAGAGGGTGATCCCCTCGGCCGGATCGCCGTCGCGGCCCGGCGCGGCCGATCTCCTGCCAATAGGCCTCGATGGAGGCGGGCGGATCGGCGTGGATCACATAGCGGACGTCCGGCTTGTCCACCCCCATGCCGAACGCGATGGTCGCCACCATCACCGCCGCGTCGTCCGCCAGGAACCTGGTCAGGCGCTGGGCGCGCACGCGCCTTGTCAGCCCCGCGTGATAGGCCAGCGCCGGCGCGCCCGTCCGCCGCCAAGCGCCTCGGCCAAACGCTCGGTGGACTCGCGCGAGCCGGCATAGACCACGCCAGAGCGCCCGGGCCGCGCGGCCACCAGCTCGCGCACCCGCGCGTGGCCCCGGCCGGTCTTGCGCTCGGCGGACAGGCGCAGCTCGGGCCGGGCGAAGGAGGCGACGAACTCGCGCGCGTCCCCCAGCTTCAATTCGGCGCGGATGTCGGCGCGGATGCGGGCGTCGGCGGTGGCGGTGACCGCCAGGCGCGGCACGTCGGGGAACAGGTCGGCGAGACGGCCCAGGTGCGGTACTCGGGGCGGAAGTCGTGGCCCCACTGGCTGACGCAGTGGGCCTCGTCGATGGCGATCAGGGCCAGGCGGCAGGGCCTTGATCCGCGCCAGCATCAGACGGCTGCATCAGGCCCTCGGGCGAGAGGTAGAGCAGGTCCAGCTCGCCCGGCCGCCGCCCGCCGCCACGCCGCGTCGCGCTCTTCCAGGGAGAGGCCGGAATCCAGCCGCGCGGCCGCCACGCCGGACTGCTCCAGCGCCGCCACCTGGTCGGTCATCAGGGCGATCAGCGGCGAGACCACCAGGCCGACGCCGTCCAGCACCAGGCTCGGGATCTGGTAGCACAGGCTCTTGCCGCCGCCGGTGGGCAGCACGGCCAGGGCGTTGCGGCCGGCCAGCACCTCGCCGATCACCGGCTCCTGCAGGCCCTTGAAGGCGGCATGGCCGAACACCCGGCGCAGCACGCCCCGGGCCTCGGCGAGGGGGTCGATGGGGAGGGATTCGGCGGTCACCGGCCCCTTATGCCAAGCGCGGGCGCCGAGGCGAACAGGAAGGTGCGCGGCGGGGGGCGAAGCTTTGCGCGGTTAGGCGATATTGTCAATGCGCCAAGACTAGACATTGGCGGACCCGCCGAAAGCGGACGTTCCCGACCATGCCGAACCGCTCGCTTGCGGTCAGTCGTTAGCCCCTCGTGAAGTCGGGTTGACAACGCCGTTCGTGAACTTGCTCTGATAGCTCCATCGCGGCCAATCTCCGCAGCCGTGGGCAACGCCGACGGCCTATGGCGTCGGCGACATGCCCACTACCGAAAACGCCCAGTAGAGGTCGCGTTCGCTTCGGATCACAGTGTGGAATCCGATGTCCCGCAGGAGCTTCTCCATGTCCGCCGGGTAAAACAAGTGCAGGTGCTTGCGATTGTTCTGTGGCAGCCAGTACTCCATGTCCGGATGAGGCAGGTAGAGAAACAGCACGCCGCCCGGCTTCAGATGAGCCTTCCAGCCTTCCAGCGCCCGGACGTAGTCGGCGACGTGTTCCAGCGTGTGGCTGCTGAAGATGTAGTCATAGAGCCCTTCGGGCAGGGTATAGGCGTCGAAGCCGTCGTTGTTGACGATGTTGATCGCCCGGGCGCCGGGCAGGGTCCAGTCCAGGTAGCCGCCTATGTCCAGCCCTTCGCCCTTGCAGAACTCCTTGGCGAAGGCGGCGATATAGGAGCAGGCGTTGCCGCCTTTCAGATAGGTGGGGTAGGTGCGCCCCTTGTAGTCGAAGACTAGGTCTGAGCCGTCCAACTCCTGTTCCGGCATGAACTTCTCCAGATGCGATGGGCCGCGGGCGTCGTCAGCCCGCTTCATTTCAGAGTCTCGGGTGACAATCGGCGAACTGGCAGGCCGGCCAGGTGCGCCAGGTCGAGGCATTGTCCAGCGCGAGCCGACGGTGCGGGCCAGGCGAGGGCGTCGGGACAGGGGCCGTCCTCCAGGGCCGGTCCTGTGCGCCAGCCGGTGCAGCCTGCCGTGCGCTCGCACATCCTGTCGACACCGTACTGGAGCTGAGCCAGCGTATTGTCGATGACTTCTGAAGGCCCCGGCGTCCAGAGGCAGCCTCTTGAAGAACACCAGTCGGTCCTCCATCAGTCCGCCGAGCGATAGCACCTCGTCCTTCCAGTTCACGATATTCTTGGGCAGCAACAGGTCGTGCGGATAGAATACGCCGTCCTCGGAGAAGGTATTGGTCTTGAGCAGAGGCGTCTTGAACGCCGTCGCATAGGCGGCCGGTCCGCTGTCGCAGCCGACCATGAAACGGGCCTTGGAGCTCGCAAACAGTTGAAGCTCAAGCGACGCGGCGCTGAGGTCGATGTAGCCTGGAATCTCGGGGATCGGATCCATCCCCTTGTGGCCCAGTCGGATGACCTGACCGCCCAGATCCTCGCAGATGTAGCGCGCCAGATCGTGGAAGGCGCCGCCGTCCACGTCGCGTTGACTGGCGAGAAGATGAGGGAAGGTGGAGCTCTGCCGGTAGTGGCTGGTGACGAACCAGCGGGTCGGATCAACTCCGCGCGCAGTTAGCGCCTCGGCCAGGCGCTCGCACTCCGGGCCGGGCGGCGTCAGGGACGCGGTGCGCGCGTAGCGCATCAACAGCGTGGGCGACAGGGCTGGCTGGGGAAAGATGAAGTGATAGCGGTACTCGTCCCAATCCTTGGTCGGCACCGGCATGTTCAGCGACTGACCCCCATAGTCCAGGACGCGATCAAGATCGGGACAGAAGCGAAGGACATCCGCCTTGTAGGACCGATCGTCGCTGTAAATCAGGGTGAGGACGGCTGTCTCGAACTGCCGCTTGAGAGTGGCCAGGACCAGCAACTGGTAGATGAAGTCCCCAAGGCCGTGCGCGCCGATGATTCCGAGGATGCTCACCCTCTGGCCGCGGTTGACCTTCACTGTCGAGCCGAAGGCGGCTGCGCTCATCAGGTCCGCGTCGAAGACGGCCGCGTCCTGGCCGCGGGCGCGCGCTAGCTCGGCGGTGACGAAGCCCGCAACGATCCTGTGCGGGCGCGTAGCCAAGAGCCGGTCGACAGCGCGCTGAGCGTCGTCCAGTCGGCCAAGCCGGATCAGCGCCAGGGCGAGCTTCTGCATTCAGGATCTCGGTCGGCTTGATCGCCAGCGCGTGTTCCAAGCTCTTCACCGCAGCAGCATCGTCCGCCCGGTTCAGGTCGAGTTCCGCCATCTGGGTCGCGGCGCCATGGTCGTCGGGGAAGTGCTCGACAAGGAACCCAAGGAGCGCGCTTGCCGCCGCCGTTGCGCCCGATTCCGCCAGTTCGCGCGCCGCCTTCACCGCCTCGCGGGGCGCAAGGCCCAAGTCGACCACCGCCCGCTGGATCGCGGCCGGAACGCCGTCCGGCTGGCCGAGCGCAATGCGGCACATAGCCTGCAGGAAGCAGATGTCGGCGCGATCGAGTTCGGAGGCGAGTTGCTCGGCGATCGGTCCGGCCTCTTCGACGCGACCCGCTGCGAACAGCGCCTGCCCGAGCCGTTCGCGGAAGTCGAAATCTTCGGGGTATTCGCGCGCCAGATCGCGCAGGGCGTTCAGCCCCGCCTCCGGCTCGCCGATCTCGAACTCCATCTCGGCGCGGAACAGCGCCGCGTCCTTGCCCTGGGGATACCGCTGGGCGAGCCAGCTGGCCACGGCGAGGGCCAGAGCGGTCTCGCCATGTCTCTGCAAGAAGCGGCCGACCATGGCTGCGGCCTTTTCCTTGAGCCTCAAATTCCCGTCGATCCGCTCGACGGTCTGCCGGGCGTAATCGATCAACTTGTCCTTGCACCCCGCGTCGCTCTTCAGGGCGCCCTTGATGGCGACCGAAAGCGCGTTGAGGTTCGTAGGGTCGCGCACGTAGGCGGTGCGGGCGATCAACAGGCCCCGGCTCACGGCGCCCGCCTCGATCAGCTGAACGGCGCGGTCCAGGTCCCGGTCTTCCACGTCTGATCCCATGAGCGCGGTTAAGCTCCGACTGGTCTGAGACTACGCGCTCCGCCACTTAGACGTGTCGGCCCCCGCGCAGTTGCGGGCCATAGCGCAGACGCCCCCGTGGGCGTCAAGACCGCACCGGCGATGGCGGCCCCGGCGAAAATGATCTAGTTGCCATTTCGGCGCGAGCATCAAATCGACGCCACTGCGGGCGCACGGAGCCGAACGCTTGAGCTTGGTTGACGGCAAAGGGTGCTGGATGTGGCTGTCGCCGCGCGCTGCGGACTTCGCGGGCCGTCCGGCCCTATTTCTCGACCGCGACGGCGTGGTGGTGGCCGAGGTCGGCTACCTGGGCCGGGCCGAGGACGTGGCGCTGATCCCTGGCTCGGCCGAGGCAATCGGCGGCCTGAACCGCGCCGGCGTTCCGGTCGTGCTGGCGACCAACCAGTCAGGCGTCGGGCGCGGCTATTTCGGCTGGGACGATTTCGAGGCGGTGCAGCGGCGGCTCGACGCGCTGCTGGCGGTCCACGGCGCCCGCTTGGACGCGGTCCTCGCCTGCGCTTACCATGACCAGGGGCGCGGCGAGTTGGCGGTCGGCGGCCACCCTTGGCGCAAGCCCGGCGCCGGAATGGTATTGGAGGCGGCCGAACGCATGAGTCTCGACCTTGGCCGCTCTTGGATTGTCGGCGACCAGGTCCGGGACCTGGAGGCGGGTCGCACGGCCGGCATGGCGGGCGGCGTGCATGTAGCGTCCGGTCATGATGACGGGCGCGAGCGCCAAGCGGCGATGCGGCTGGCCGGCCCCGGATCGAGGTGGTGGCGGCCGATACGCTGGGGACCTGGGTGCGCGGCCAAGACGCTGAGCGGTTCGGGGGCGGACTATGATCGTGGACACGTTCAAGGGCCTTCGGATCCTGATCATAGGCGACGTAATGCTCGACCATTTCGTGTCGGGCGAGGTCGAGCGTGTCTCCCCCGAGGCGCCCGCCCTGGTGCTGCGGGCCAACGCCGATCGCTGGATGCTTGGCGGCGCGGCCAACGTCGCGGCCAACATCGCCAGCCTCGGCGGCGTGGCCGCCGTGGTCGGCGTGATCGGACGCGACCGGGCCGCAGACCGCATCGCGGCCCTGATCGCCGAGTCGAACGGCTCAATCCTTGACGCCCTGATCCGCGACGACGCGGTGCTGACCGTCCAGAAGAGCCGCTACCTGGCAGGGGACCGGCACCTGTTGCGCGTGGACCGCGAGCCTGCGGACTTGCCCAAAGGGATCGGGGCGAAGCTGATGGAAGCGGCGCGCCGTCATCTGAAAGACTGCGACGCCGTGATCGTGTCGGACTACGCGAAGGGTACGATCAGCGCGCCGATCATGCGCTGGGTCGTCGACGCTGCTCGTCGGCTCGGCGTGGCCGTGCTGGTCGATCCCAAGCGCCGGGATCTGCGCCTGTATGAGGGCGCCACCGTCCTGACACCGAACCGCAACGAGCTAGCCCTGGCCACGGGCGAGCCCTGCGACACGCCGGAGTCCTGCGCGCGGGCGGCGCAAGCGGCCGCGCAAGAGACTGGCGCATCGGTCCTGCTGACGCTCGCCGAGCAGGGCATGGCGCTCTACGAAAGCGGCAGCGAGACGTGGAGGGCGCCGGCGCAGGCGAAGGTCGTCCGCGACGTCTCGGGCGCAGGCGATACCGTAATCGCGGCCTGCGCCCTGGGGATCGCCGGCGGCGCGAGCCTGGCGGAGGCGGCGCACCTGGCCAACACCGCCGCGTCCATCGCCGTCAGCAAGAGCGGCCTTGCCTCTGTTGCGCCCCAAGAGCTCAGCGAAGCTCTGGGCGTCGCCGCGGGGGGCGGTGCGGACGCTGCGCCCGGCAAGTTAAGGGCTCTGGCTTCCGCCATCGCCGCGCGCGAAGCGTGGCGGGCGGAAGGCCTGAAGGTGGGCTTCACCAACGGCTGCTTCGACCTGCTGCATCCCGGCCACGTCCGACTGCTGACGCAGGCCAAGGAGTTCTGCGATCGGCTGATTGTAGCCCTCAACACCGATGCGTCCGTCGCTCGGCTGAAAGGCGCCGATCGGCCTGTTCAGACCGAAAGCGACCGCGCCGAAGTGATTGGAGCCCTCCGTAGCGCGGATTTGGTTGTGTTGTTCGACCAAGACACGCCATTGGAGCTGGTGAAGGCGCTGCGTCCAGACGTGTTGATCAAGGGGGCGGACTATGCGGGCCGGGCAGTGGTCGGAGCCGACGAGGTCGTCGAGACCGGCGGAGATGTCGTACTTGTCGACCTCGCCGAGGGACACTCCACGACGGGGGTCATAAGCCGGATCAAGTCCTAGGGAGTGGGCGCCGCGCTGGAATCCCCGAGCCAGCTATGCCATGACGTCCCTGGGTGAGGAAGTTGGACGATGTCTGAGAGCAAAGCATTGAACAACTCGCGTCTTTCAAGGCGTGCGGTTCTGGAGAATGCGAAGCAGGCGGGGTTTCGCCCAGGCTCCATTATTGATGTTGGCTTCGCCATGGGCACTGAATCTCTGTTCGATGTCTTCGAAGGCACGCGAAACCTGTTGATCGAGCCGGTGGCCGAAATGGAGCCGGTGATGGCGAAATTTTGCGCGAAACGCCCCGGCTCAACCTATCTCGTCGCCGCCGCCAGCGACGCGCCGGGCGCCAAGACCATGGTTGTCCGCCGCAGCGTCACTGGCTCGAGCTTCCACGGTTCGACCAAGGTCGAGGATGCCTTGCAGCGAGAGGTGCCCACCGTGACGCTCGACCAGGTCGTCGTTGAGCAGGGCCTACCCGGTCCGTATCTCATCAAGATCGATGTCGAAGGCCACGAGCTTCATATTCTACGCGGCGCCGAGCGGTGCCTCGCAGCTACCGAAATGGTGATGACGGAAGTAACGCTCTGGAATGATGAGCATCCGCGGGGCCGCGCGAGTCTGATGGATCAGTTTCGCTTCCTGGAGGATCACGACTTCGTTCTCTATGACATCATCGAGCCCGCCTACCGGCCGATCGACGGCGCGCTCTATGTATTCGACGGCGTGTTCGTGAAGCGAGAATCACCGCTCAGACAGGTCCGCTCGTTTCGGAACCGGGACCAATACGCAGAGACTGGGCGGGCAAGGAAGCCAGGGCCCGCGCCTTCGCCGGCCCGTCCTAGGCGGACAAACGTGCTGTCAGGCTTAACGCCACAACGTCTCCACTTGGTGCGGGCTGGGACCTTCCCAAGTTCTCCTTAGAGTTCGAGCTGTAAAGAGTTAGAACTCCTGACATCGCGGTGTCGGAGGGCTTGAGATGAGCCGTTTCGTCGAGGGCGAGGATCGGCGACAGCCGGCTCTGCTGCCCAGTTGCCTTGATGACTATGTGGGCGAGGACAATCCGGCCCGAGTGATCGACGTCTTCGTTGACGAGCTCGATCTCGGTGGTCTGGGCTTCGGCGTGATGCCGTCGGCGACGGGGCGGCCCGCCTATCATCCGGCAACGCTGCTGAAGCTCTACATCTACGGCTACTTGAACCGCGTGCCGTCGAGCCGCCGGCTGGAGCGGGAGGCCGGGCGCAACGTCGAGCTGATGTGGCTGACGGGCAAGCTCGCGCCGGACCACAAGACCATCGCCAACTTCCGTAAGGACCGCGGCCCGGCGATCCAGGCGGCGTGCGCGCACTTCGTGGTGCTGTGCCGCCAGATCGGTCTCTTCACTCAGGCGCTGGCGGCGGTGGACGGCAGCAAGTTCAAGGCGGTGAACACCCGCGACAAGAACTTCACCGTGACCAAGCTGAAGAAGCGGATGGAGCAGGTGGCCGAGCACATCGCTGGCTATCTGCAGGACCTCGACACGGCCGACCGGCAGGAGGGCGAGGCCGCCGAGGCGCGCGCCGGGAAGCTGAAGGACAAGATCGCCACCTTGCGGACGCAGATGCAGGCGCTGAAGGCGATGGAGACGCAGGTGGCCGCGTCACCCGACGGCCAGGTCTCGCTGACCGATCCGGACGCGCGGTCCATGGCCACCAGCGGCCGGGGCAGCGGGATCGTCGGTTACAACGTCCAGTCCGTCGTCGAGGCCGAGCATCATCTGATCGTGGCCCATGACGTGGTCACCACCGGCAGCGACCGCCAGCAGCTGACGGCCATGAGCCAGAAGGCCCAGGCCGCGATGGGCGTGGACGGCCTCGAGATGCTGGCCGACCGCGGCTACTTCTCCGGCGAAGAGATCGTCGCCTGCGAGGCGATCGGCGTGACGCCCTACGTCCCCAAGCCGCTCACCTCAGGGGCCAAGGCCGATGGCCGCTTCGGCAAGCAGGACTTTACCTATCTGCCTGATCAGGACGTCTACCGCTGCCCGGCCGGCGCGCTGCTCCCTCAGCACATGACGACCGTCGAGCGGGGCCTGACGCTGCACCGCTACTGGGATCGCGCCAGCTGCCAGGCCTGCGTCCTGAAGCCCCAGTGCACGCCGAGCGTCGAGCGCCGCGTCACCCGCTGGGAGCACGAGGCGGTCATTGACGCCATGCAGCGGCGGATGGACCTGGCGCCGCAGAGCCCGATGAAGCTCAGGCGGCGGATCGTCGAACACCCCTTCGGGACGATCAAAACCTGGATGGGCCACACCCACTTCCTGATGAAGCGGCTAAAGAACGTCAGAACGGAGATCAGCCTCTACATCTTGGCCTACAACCTGAAGCGCGTGATGCCGATCCTCGGAACCGGGCCGCTCATCGCCGCGATGCGGGTCTGAGGGATAGCGGCGGCTCGCGTCACGCTGACCCGGCCAGCCGCGCCCGGCTGCGAGTTTTTACACAGCCTAGTCAGAACCGGCCAATCACCTGATGTCCGCGACGACGAACCCAAAAGAAGGCCCTGCCTTGACCCATGAGCGCCATACGCCCCCGCCGGTGTGATGCCAGGCCCTAGCCAAAGGCGCCGTTCGCGATAAGTCCCTGGTCTCAAATCGACACGACCACCCTGCCCGACGATGGCGGCGAGCTGCGGCTGATGCGGCGCGGCGACGAGGTCTCGATCATGTCGGGCGGCGACAAGCTCCGTCGCGCCGCGCCCTATCCCGGGATCATCCAGGGGAAGAGGTACTGCTGGGCCAGCACCAGCAGGCCCAGCAACAGGGTCAGGATGATGCTGTGCTTGAAGGTCCGGCGCAGCACCTCGCCCTCGCGTCCCTTCAGGTCGGTGACCGCCACGCCGGTGGCGATGTTCTGCGGCGAGATCATCTTGCCCATGACGCCGCCCGTGGAGTTGGTGGCGGCGATCAGCACCGGATGCAGGCCGAGCTGCCGGGCGGCGACGACCTGCAGGTTGCCGAACAGGGCGTTGCCGGAGGTGTCGCTGCCCGACAGGAACACCGCCAGCCAGCCCAGGAAGGCCGACAGGATCGGGAAGAACGCCCCCGCCGAGGCCGCGCCCAGGCCGAGCGTGTAGGCGATCCCCGAGTAGTTCAGCAGATACGCCAGACCGATGATCAGCATGACGGTGAGGATCGCCAGCCGCCCCTGGATCCAGGTGTCCCTCGCCGCCGCCAGGACCTCGCGCGGCCGCAGCCCGACCAGCAGAGCCGTGACGGCCGAGGCGAACAGGATGGACGTGCCCGTCGCGAGCGGCTGCCATGACCAGACCGCCGCGTAGGGCTTGCCGTAGAGGGTGATGAAGACGTCGTTGTGCAGCCCGGGCCACGCCACCTTCATCTCGCCGAGCAGGTTGAGCTTGGCCGTCGTCCAGACCAGGACGACCAGGGCCACGGTGAACCAGGGGAGCCAGCCCTGCCACGCCGCCGGCTGGCCCGCCTGGTCCTGCACCAGCGCGCTGTGCACCGCGTCGCGATCAAGCGCGTACTCGGGATCGTAGGCCGGCTTCCAGAACCGCAGGAAGGCCAGCGTGCCCAAGAGCGAGGAAATCGACGACAGCACGTCCGTCAACTCGTAGCTCAGGAAATTGGAGGCCGCGAACTGGGCCAGGCCGAACGAGAGGCCGGCCACCAGCAGCACGGGCCAGAGCGCCCGCAGCGATTTCAGGCCGCCATAGAGCGCGATGACATAGAACGGCAGCAGCAGCGCCATGAACGGCAGCTGGCGGCCCACCATGGACGCGAGGTCCGCGACCGGCAGCTGGGTCACCGCGGCCAGGGTGGTGATGGGCGCGCCCAGCGCCCCGAACGCCACGGGCGCCGTGTTGAAGATCAGGGTGAAGGTGATCGCCTGGATCGGCGGCAGGCCGAAGGCGATGAGCAGGGCGCTGGTGATCGCCACCGGCGCGCCGAACCCGGCCACCCCTTCCAGCAGCGCGCCGAAGCAGAAGCCGATGACCAGCAGCACCACGCGCTGGTCGTCCGGCAGATGCTGCAACACCCAGCGCCTGAGCGCGTCGAAGCGTCCGGAACGGACGGCGATGTTGTAGAGCAAGAGCGCGTTGACCACGATCCACATCACCGGCCAGAGCGCGAAGACGGCGCCGGCCGCGACGCTCTCCAGCGCCATGGCGGCCGGCATCTTCCAGATCGTTACGGCCAGGACGAGCGCGACGGCCAGACCCGCCAGGGCGGCCTGCCAGGCCGGCCGCCTGAGGCCGCCCATGAGGACCAGGACCACCGCGATCGGGATCGCGCCGACGACCACGGACGCCGCAAGGTTGTCGGCGACGGGGGTCAGGAGCTGTCGGAACATCAGGGGCGTCCCGCGATCTGGCGGGCGCGCGCGAGTTGGTCGCGGACCGCCCGCGACGGTTCGGGCGTCCGCGCCGCGGCCGCCGCGACAAGCCAGAATCCCGCCACCGGCCCTCCCTCGGCGTCATGCTCTCGCCGGGCGGTTAGAGCACGGGTTGTTCCCCTGTCCAAGCCGCGCCGGCGGGCGATGGTCTGAATGTCAGCGTCGAGTCAGATGCGGCGCGGCGACGAGGTCTCGATCATGTCGGGCGCCGTCGAGCTGATGAACAGCCGTTTGAGCGGCTCCGAACGGGCGCTGGCGAGCTTGGCGTGCGCGCGGGCCGGAGGCGAACAGGCGCCTCTCAAAAGCGGCCCAAAACGCCCCCGAAACGGGGCCGAAAAGAGCCCCCAAAATGGGCCTTCGGACGCCCCCCAAAAGCGGGAGGTTCATTTTTATTATCAATGACCTCCACAATCGACCATGGTGCGGCGCACACAAGGGTGACAGGGCCATTCGGCGTCTTTAGAGATAGGTGTCAGCCACAGCCTAGGTGTTCCCCAAAATGACCACCCCGAGCCGTAGAGGCCTCCTGAAGGCGGCCGCCTCATTGCCGCTGCTTTGCGCCCTTCCCAGCCTCGCCGGCGCGGCCGAGTCCGACCCGGGCACGAAGCTGATCATTCTGGGCTCTATGGCGGGCCCGTCGGTGGGCCGTTCGAGCTATCAGACCTCGCACGTGATCCTGCACAAGGGCGCCGCCCACGTGATCGATTGCGGCTATGGGGTCACCGAACAGCTCGTCCACGCGGGGGTCCCGCTGCAGAGACATCCGCGACATCTACATCACCCACCACCACCCCGATCACAACATCGAGCTGGGCACGCTGATCTACTTCGCCTGGTACGCGGGGATGGACACGCCGCTGCAGATCTACGGGCCGCCGCCCCTGAAGATGATCACCAAGAACTACATGGCCGCCGAGAAGCCGGACGTGGACATCTGGCTGGACGATATCGGCCACAAGCCCATGCCGCCGATCCACGTGCATGAGGTCTCCAAGGCCGAGGTCGTGACCCAGAACGCCGAGTTCAAGGTCACCTCCGCCCTGGTGAACCACCCGCCGGTGGTGCCCGCGCTGGCCTACCGCTTCGACTTCCCCGACCGGTCCATCGTGTTCTCGGGCGACACCACGCCGATGGAGTCCGTCGCGCAGCTGGCCAAGGGCGCGGACGTGCTGGTGCATGAGGCCATCTATGTGAAGGCGATGGAGAAGCCGAGGCGGCGCGCGGCTTCGCGCGCGTCGAGGGCGGATCGGCCATCGCGGGCGATCCCAACAAGCTCCTCGCCCACATCCTGCGGTCCCACTCGCCGGTGGAGGAGGTGGGGCGGATCGCCGCCGAGGCGGGGGTGAAGACCCTGGTCCTGTCGCACCTGGCGCCGCTCGGCCTGCCCGACGAGACCTGGCGCGCCGAGGCGGCCAAGCACTTCAAGGGCGAGATCATCGTCGCGCACGACCTGATGGTGATCTGACGGGCGAAACGCCGCCGGCCTCATTCGCGCCGAAACGGACATCCGCGCTTGAGCCGGAGGCCGCCATAGGCTTCCCTGCCCGCCTACGCAGCGCCGCACGCGCGCGAGACCGGGAGGAAGCCCATGAACAAGCCCGTCGTTCGTTTCGGCCGCGAGGCCTATGTCCCGGTCCAGAGCTATCTGCATACGACCGTCGCGCCGCTGCGCTTCGAGGCGGAGATCTACGACTGCGAGGTGCTGGGGGAGATCCCGCGCGAGATCAACGGCAGCTTCTACCGCTGCGGCGGCGACACGGCCTATCCGACGATGGACAACGACAACCTCAACAATGGCGACGGCGTGATGGCCGCCTTCCATTTCGAGGACGGCTACGTCGATTTCGTCCAGCGCTACGTGAAGACCGAGCGGTACCTGCTGGAGCGGAAGAACCGTCGGCGGCTCTACGGCGCCTATCGCAACGCCTATACCGACGACCCCTCCACGGCGGGCACCGATCGCGACAACACCGGCAACACCACCGCCTGGGTCCATCACGGCAAGCTGTTCGCCCTGCGCGAGGACTCCATCCCCTACGAGCTGGACCCGATCACCCTGGAAACCCTCGGCCTGCCGAGTTTCCGCGGTCAGCTGCGCTCCAAGACCATGACCGCGCACCCCAAGCTCGACCCGGTGACCGGCGAGTGGTGGAGCTATGGCCAGTTCTCCGAAAAGCGCTTCGAAGGCGAGATGTCGCTGCACGTCCTGGACAAGGACGGCAAGGTGACGCGCGAGGAGGAGTTCCAGCTCCCCTATCCGGGCATGACCCACGATTGGGCGGTGACCCGCGACCATGTGATCTTCCACGTCTGGCCGCTCACCGTGGACGTGGAGCGGATGAAGCGGGGCGGCGACTTCTACGCCTTCGACAACGACCTGCAGCCCATGTTCGGGATCATGCCGCGCAGCGGGACCACCAAGGACATCCGCTGGTTCACCGTGCCCGGCGGGGCCATCGCCCACTTCATGAACGCCTTCACCGAGGGCGACAAAGTGCACGTCGACGGCGTGGTCCATGACGGCCACTTCTTCACCTTCTTCCAGGAGGCGCACGGCCGCCAGGCCACGGAGTTCCGGCCCGGCCCGTTCTCGCGCCTCACCTTCGACCTTTCGTCCGGCGAGGTGCAGGTCCGGCCGCTGACCAATTCGCCGGGGGGCGGCATGCCGGAGATCGACGACCGCTTCGCCCTGCAGCGGTACCGCTACGGCTTCTCCACCACGCGCGGCGGCCTGGTCCGCTACGACACCGAGACCGGCGGACGCGTGGAGCACGCCACCGAAGGCAACGCCCAGGAGCCGGTGTTCGTGCCCCGCTCGCCCGAGGCGCCGGAGGGCGTGGGCTATCTGCTGTCGGTGGTGACGCGGCCGGACAACCGGGCGGACCTGATCATCCTGGACGCCATGGACATGGAGGCGGACCCCATCGCCGTGGTGCGTCTGCCGTTCGGCCAGCCGTGGTTGTTCCATGGCTGCTGGCGCGACGGGGCCGGCGCGAAACTGCCCCGCTAGGGCGAACGCGATCGGATAATGGTTGGTTCTCACAACCAATTGCCCCTGTGAAGCGGACGCACTAGGGTCCGGCCAAAGCAGGGCGCCGCCTGCGCCAGAAACGTAACCAAGCCAGGGAGGCCTCTTCGTGCGCACTCGGATTGGATTGGCGCTGAGCGCCATACTGATGACGTCGGCGGCGCATGCGGGCCCCGCGCCCGGTGCGGACGACTGGCCGAGCTACGCCCACGACCTGGCCGGCACCCACTATTCGCCGCTGGAGCAGATCAACGGCGGCAACGTCTCCAAGCTCGCCCCGGCCTGGTCGTTCAAGGTGCGGCCGGAGGGCGGCGGGGCGTTGGTGTCCAGCGCGACCCCGATCATGGTGGACGGCGCGCTCTACCTGCCTATCGGAAACGCGGTGGTCGCGCTCGATCCCGACACGGGCCAGGAGATCTGGCGCCATGCCGTGACCGGCGGCCTCGCCCGGCGCGGCGTGTCCTACTGGCCCGGCGACAAGGACCATCCGGCGCGGATCTTCTATTCCAACGGCAAGCATCTGTTCGGACTGGACGCGAAGACCGGCCAACCCGCGGCGGGCTTCGGCGACAGCGGCGCGATCGATCTGGGCGTGCCCTACAACGGCCCGCCCACGGTTTACCGGAACGTGCTGGTGGTCGGCGCGAACACCGCCGAGAATCCGGTGGGCGATTCCGGCGACACCCGCGCCTTTGACGCGGTGACGGGCAAGAAGCTGTGGGTGTTCCACACCGTGCCGCGGCCCGGCGAGGTCGGCCACGACACCTGGTTGAACGACGGATGGAAGGGCCGATCGGGAACCAACGTCTGGGTCTGGTGGATGACGGTCGATCGCAAGACCGGCACCCTGTACATGCCCGTCGGCGGCCCCTCGCCCAACTACGACGGCACGCGGCCGGCCCGGCGACAATCTGTTCGGCAACTCGGTGGTCGCGGTCGACGCCGAGACGGGCAAGCTGAAGTGGTGGTTCCAGACCATCCACCACGATCTGTGGGACTCCGACCTGCCCGCGCCGCCGACCCTGGTGGACATCAAGGTGGACGGCAAGACGGTTCCGGCGCTGGCGGAAACGGGCAAGACCGCCTTCATGTACATCCTGAACCGCGACACCGGAAAGCCGGTGTTCGGCGTGAAGGAGACGCCGGTCGCCAAGGGGGACGTGCCGGGCGAGTGGTACTCCCCGACCCAGCCAATCCCGGTCAAGCCCGGCCCCCTGTCGCGCAAGGTCTGGACGCCCGACGACATCGTGACGGCCGCGGACACCACCCCCGAGCATGTCGCCGCCTGCCACAAGCTGATGGCTGACTACGGCGGGACCTTCTTCAACGCCGGCGCCTTCACGCCGTACTTCCTCCACAAGGACGGCGAGCCGATCAAGGCGTCGATCAATATGCCGATGAACGGCGGCTCGCTGTGGGGCGGCACGGCGGCCGATCCGCGCGACGGCATGCTGTTCATCAACACCAGCGAAGGCGGCTCCATCGGCTACATGGAGAAGCGCAAGCCGGGCGTGAACTATGGCCGCGGCGACGAGGACTCGCCCCAGACTTATGACCGGGCGAATCTCACCGGCCCGGGCGCCTACGCCTCGTTCAGCGCGAGTTTCACGGATGCGAACGGCCAGAAGGTCACCCTGCCCTGCATCCGCCCGCCGTGGGGACGCCTGATCGCGGTGAACGCCAACACCGGTGAGATCGCCTGGCAGACGCGCCTCGGCGTCACCGACGACCTGCCGCCCGGCAAGCAGGACACCGGGCGCTACAACAGCGGCGGCGGGCCGATCGTGACCGGGGGCGGGCTGGTCTTCATCGGCGGCTCGGACGATCGCCGGTTCCGCGCCTTCGACTCCAAGACCGGCAAGGAGGTGTGGAGCACGAAGCTGGAATACAGCGCCCAGGACGTGCCGATCACCTATCGCGGCAAGGACGGCCGCCAGTACGTGGCCGTGGTCGCCGCCGGCGGCCCGGGCAAGAAGGGTCCGGACGGCAAACCGGACAACAACCAGGCGCTCATCGCCTTTGCGCTGCCGCAGTAGCCTCGGAGCCCATTGATGCAAATTCCTTTCAAGTCCGCCCTCTTCACCGCCTCGTTGCTGGCGGCCGGCGCCGCCGTATCGATCCAGCCCGTCGCCGCCCAGCCCGCGCCCGCTGCGCCGGACGCGACGCCCGCGAAGCCGGTGTTCGCGCTGGGCGCCATGAACGTGTTCCGGCGCTTCCCGCCCGAGATCCGCGCCAAGATGATCGACTACTACGGGACCGTGCTGGGCCTGCACGCGCTGACGCCCATCCAGGTGAACGCCAATCTGCAGATGATCCTGTTCCGCGTCGGAACCCACGGACAGATCAAGCTCGCCAGCGGCCTGACGCCGGGCCGAAAGCACCACCCCGGCGGCGCGATCAACGACGCGACCGGCATCCGCCTCTACACGCTCACCTTCACCGACGAGGCGGCGCTGAGCGCGCGCTTCACGGCGGCCGGCTATCCGGCGCCGGCGTTCAAGGACATCGGCGGCGGGCGGCGCGCGGCCCTGGTGAAGGACCCCGGCGGCTTCAATCTGGAACTGGTGATCGACCCCAAGGCCTCGCCTGAGACCACGGGCGGCGTGACGGTCGGGATCAATGTGTCGGACCTCGACAAGAGCCGCGCCTTCTATCGCGACTTCGTCGGCCTTGAGGAGCTGCCGCCGGTGAAGGACGCCTTCCTGGGCGTGACGAAATATCCCTTCCGCCACGGCGAGACGACGATCGAGCTGTGGTCCGTGGGCAAGGATCTGCCCGCCGACACCGACAGCGCGGGCATCCAGTACGTGATCAGCAACATCGACGCGGTGAACGCCAACGCCATGGCTCGCCACGTGACGGTCGAGACGCCGCTGGGCGGGGTGCCGGGGTTCAACATCCGCACCGTCTGGCTCAACGATCCGGACGGCGTGACGGACTACTTCTATCAGCTCGGTGCGCCGCCCAGTCCGGCGAAATAGCCGCCGAGGGGGAACGTCTCCGCCCGGCCTCAAGGCAAAAAAATAGGGCCGCATGGTTTCCCATGCGGCCCTTTTCAGTCGTGGAGGTTGGGGAACGCTAGAAAGAGGCCTTGGCGCCGACAACAAAGCGTCGGCCAAGGACGTCGTACAAAGATGGGTTGGTCTGCGGCCCATAGCCGAGGAACGCGCTGTAGTAGGGCGTGACCGGCGGGTCCTTGTCGAACAGGTTGGTCACCGAGAGGAACAGCTCCGTGTTCCCGCCTTCGGGCCCGACGAACCGGTAGCTCAGCCGCGTGTCCACGTAGAAGACCGCGGGGACATGATTGTTGGCGAGGGTCGTCGCGACCGTCGGCGGGTTGTTCTCATCCACGCCGGCGCTGATGAAGCGGCCCTGCAGGAACATGGTCAGCGGGCCGTTGGTGTAGGACACGTTGCCCGTCGCCTTGAACTTAGGCAGCGCGTAGGGGATTCCGTCGGACTGCTGAATGCCGGTCTGTCCCGCGCGATTGATCGGGGTCGTGTTGTTGCCCAGCGCCTGCTTGTTCATGATCAGCCAGCTGCCGAACAGACGTCCGCTGATGGACTCGTCGCCGCCGCCGAACACGTTCACGTCGCGGTGGTAGCCGACCTCCATGTCGACGCCCTTCACCAACGCTTCGGTGATGTTGATGTAGGTATTGCCCACCAGGATCACCCGGTCGGTAACCGCGTCGCGGGTGACCAGGGCGCACAGGTCGACGGCGCCGGCCTCGCACTGATCGACCACGGCCTGGTTCCCGAGCTGGCCGATCGCGTCCTTGATCTTGATCCGGTACCAGTCGGCCGAAATCGACAGGCCGCGCGCAAACGCGGGCTGCAGCACGACGCCGGCGGTGATGGTGTCCGCCTGTTCCGGCTTAACGTCCGGGTTGCCGCCCGAGTAGAAGGTGATGTTGATCGTGCCGTCGCCCGGATAGCGCGGGTCGGTGATGGTCGCCGCGCCGCCGGTCTTGTCGAAGCGTTCAGACAGATTGGCGGCCCGCACGTCGCGGGAGTAGGTGCCGCGCAGACGCACGCCATCGACGATGTCCGCGTCCAGGCCGCCCTTGTACGCCCAGATCGAGCCGCTGCCTGAATAGTCGGCCCAGCGGGCCGACAGGTTCGCCTGCAGCGACTTCATGAAGGGCTGGCCGGTGATGAGCGGCACCTGGGTTTCGACGAAGGCTTCCTTCACCTTGATCGTGCCCAGCAGGTTCGAGACCTTCGAGTACTGGATGCCGACGGTGTTGGCGCAATCCGCCCCGTTGATGCCGCGCAGCCCGGCCGCGATGGCCGCCGGGTCGCTGTTACACAGCACCGGATGCCCGTTCGTGTGGTCCGACGACTCGTTGGTGGAATCCCGCACGATCTGACGGATGTGCTCCTCGCGGTAGGTGCCGCCGAAGGCCGCGGTGATCGGCCCGGCCCAGCCCCTGAAGACCTCGCCGCTCGCCGACAGTTCGGCCACGTGCTGCTGGATGGTGGTGATCGATACCTTGGCTTCTTGCGAAGTGTAGGAGTCCGTCTGGTTCGGCGCGAAGCCGCTGCCGGCGAAATAGAGCGGCGTGGTGATCTTCTGGCCAGGATCGTTGCCGACGACCCAGTCCACCGCGGCGGCGGAGGCGTTGCCTCGTCCGAACAGGTCCAGCGGCTGGCACCCGGCCATCGGGCTGGCCGAAAGCGTCGTGCGGCAGACGATGTTCCCTGTCGCCGGGTCTCTGACCGCATCGACGGCGGCGAAGATCCGGTCGACGCGAAGGCCGATCTGATAGCCTTTGCGGGTGTTGTGGCCGTACTGGTAGTAGCCGTCGACCGACCAGCCCTTGAACAGGTGGTCGCTATTGATATCCCAATGGAACCCGCCGGTGACGGAGTTCATCACGCTGGTGTCGCGCAAGGTCATGTCGGCGCCGATGTCGTAGGCGCTGCCCGAGCGACGGAAGGTGAAGGACGGGATGTTGTTCGCGGTCATGATCGACTGGACCGACGCCGGCAGATAGGGGTTGCCGCTGAAGATCGTCAGCGCCGTCGGCGTACCCTGGAACGACCCGCGCGGCGCATTGTAGCGATTGGTGTATTCGGCGCCGCGCAGGTACTGGGCGAACACCGTGAAGTTCGGCGCGACCTCGTAGTCCGCGTAGGCGAAGATGCTGTTGCGCTTCAGGTCGGGATAGATCGTCTGGACTTCCGCGCCCAGATCGTCGCCGCTGCCGCCGTTGGTGATCGACTGACGCGCAGGCGGCGTGCCGATGAGGCCCGTGCTCACGCTGCTGGTGACGAACGGGTGGACGCTGCCGTCACGGCTGAAAGCGAGGCCTTGCAGCGGGGTGCCGGGAGCGAAGATCAGGCCGTCGAAGGTCGAGTCCTTCGACACGACATTTGGAACGGTCTGCAGCAGGCCGGTGGAGTCGGGGACGGTGCTCCATCCCTTGTACCAGTCCCGGCCCTTGTAGTTGTGCACGCCGTCCTGCTTGAAGTACTCGCCCGAGAGCAGGAAGTGGCCCTTCTCGCCAAGCTTCATCCCGAAGGCGAGGGAGGCCTGGTAGTTCTGGGCGTCCTCACGGGTCGTCTCGCCGCCTTGCACGCCCACCTTCAGGCCGGTGAAGTTCGTGTCGACGATGAAGTTCGAGACGCCGGCGACGGCGTCGGTGCCGTAGGCCGCCGAGGCGCCGCCGGTAACCGTTTCGACGCTCTTGATCATCTCCTGCGGGAACATGTTGATGTCCACGCCGCCGAAGGCGGTCTGGGAAATGACCCGGCGTCCGTTGAGCAGCGTCAGCGTCCGGTTGATGCCCAGCCCGCGGATGTCGAGGTTGCCGTAGCCGCCGCGAGTGAACCACGGGGCCGCGGCCGCTGGCGTCTGGCTGCCGTAGAATTGCGGCAGCTGGGTGAGGCCTTCCACCAGGGTGCTCGGCGCCATCGCCTGAAGCTCAACCGCGTTGACGGCGGTCACCGGCGTCGGCGTCTGCATGCCGTTCACGCGGATGCGGGACCCCGTCACCACGACCTCGCCGACGGTGGAGCCGCTCGCTCCCGTCGTCGTGCTTTGAGCGAACGTGGGCGCCCCGCCCAGCAGAAGCGCGGCGCCGCTGACCCCGCAGGTCAGGGCCATGCGGGCCAAGCGACCCAGGCCCTTTGAGCCGGTGACGCCAAACAAATTCACCATCGTCTTATCCCCCAGTCGTCGAGCCAGGCTTCATGAGCCCGAGGTCGGAATGTGATCGCTGAAATCCGCAGGTCGCCTTCGAGCGGCTTTGGCGCCGAGCTCTGAAAACGGCTATATTCGAGAGGCGCGTACGCCCCTCGTTGTCGGATCGCGACAACGTCCTCCCCCTATCCGTGTTAACTTTCCCAACCCGTCGACGGCGTCGCAACATAATGAATAGCTATCTTTTTATAGCCATATTGCTATTAATTTGAACGACGGCGATTGCGGTCCAGCTCAGGGAGGTTCGGCGGGGCTAGAATGCGCAATGAGTTGAGAACATTACATAATATCACTGGCGCGCAATTGCAGGCCTTCCTCGCGGTCGCCGAGTTCGGCGGATTCAGCGCGGCGTCGGAGATCCTGGAGGTCGCGCAACCCACCGTCAGCAAGACCGTGCGGGCGCTGGAATCCAAGACCGGTCCGCTGTTCGAACGCCGGCGCGGCAGCAGCATAAGGTTGAATCTCGCCGGCGAGGCGTTGCAGGAGATGGCGCCGCTGATGATCCAGCGCCTCGTCGCCCTGCGGCGGCGGCTCGATACGGTGCGCGGACAGGCGGTCACCTTGCGGGCGTGCACCGGCGAGTTCCTCTACACCCACCTGCAGCGCGCGATCGAAGACTTCCACCGCCGCCAGTCCCTCATCCGGGTCCAGCTCATCAAGTCGCCGTCGCGGCTCGGCGCCCTGCAAATGCTGAAGCTCGGCGCGGTGGACGCCGTCTTCATCACCCACTTCATCAAACCCGACGACGTGCCGCCCGAGTACTATCGCGGCGCGCGGCTCATGCTCTACGACAGCGCCGACGCCGTGGCGGCGGACGCGAAGGACCGGCCGTTCATCATGATCACCTCGGCTGACTGGGTGCAGCGTGGTGAATTCAGGCCGCTGTCCGGGCCGATGCCGCAGTCGGCGGACGACGTGATCTACGTCCCCACCTATCCGGCCGTGCTGCAGATGTGCGCCGAGGGCGTCGGGCGGGCCTATCTGTTCGAGGAAGACACCACGACCGAAGTGTCCCGCGGCGCGATCCGGGCGATCCCGTCCGAGACCATAGAATGCTATCGCGCGTGGCACTTCCTGAGCGAAGACTCGATCGTGCGTAAATTCGTCGACGCCATGCTGGCCTTCCTGCCCTGAAGCGGACCGGACGGCGCCCCGTCAGCGCGGCTGGGTCGGCGCGTCAGGCTGGGCCACGGCAGGCGTTGGCGGCGGAGGCGGTGGAGGCGGGGGCGGCGGCTCGTTGGCCTTAAGCCAGGCGTCCAGGGCCTCGGGATGCCTGGGACTGGCGCGCTTCAACGCCTTGGCCTCATCCGGCGACGGATCGCGCGGCGACCAGTCGCGGGTCTTCATGCAGTCCTTGAATACCGCCGCCTGCATCCGCTTTTTCAGGCCGCCGCCGTGCAGGGCGTCGGAGTCGATCGCCTGGCCCATGGCGGTCAGGGCGCCGTAGCGCGGATTGGAATAGGCGTCCGGCGAGTCGCCCAGGGAGGTCGCCTCATGCTCGCAGGCGTCGCGGTCGGCGAAGAACTCAGCCGCCGTGGCGCCCCGCTTCACGAAGTAGGCCCGGCTCTCGGCCGACGCGCCGGCGGAGATGACCAGGCTCAGCGTCGCGCCGAGCGCCGCCGCCATGCCCAAGACCTGTCCGTGCCGCCGCATCGTCGCCGCCTTTGCACCGCCCCGAGCCAGATCACCACATGCGGGCGCGAATGTGACGCCAATTCGCCTGACGCGACGCGCGCCCTCATCTCGCCATTCATCGCACGTCAATCTTCTCGCGCGTCCTAGAAGGATTGGGTTAAGAGGCCTCGTGGGACCGGGGCCCCGGAGACAAGGCGATGTCCAACGAAGGGGACGGCGGGTTCCCTCCTAATGGAGGCTGGGGCGAGCAGCCCCCCGCCGACGACGGGCCGCCCGAACCACGCGGAGGCGGACGCACGCGCACGCAGAAGATCATCTATTGGACCGCGGTGGCGGGCGTCTGGGCGCTGATCGCCCTGGCGGGCGTGTTCGTGCTGTTCGCGCGCAACCTGCCGGACACCTCCAAGCTCTATCAGACCGGCCATCAGCCCTCGATCTCGTACCTGGACCGCTCCGGCATCCTGTTGGCCGTGCGCGGCAGCCAGTACGCCCCGCCGGTGAATCTCGACGAGTTGCCCCCCTATGTGCCCGCCGCCGTGGTGGCCATCGAGGACCGCCGGTTCTTCCACCACTTCGGCTTCGACCCCATCGGCATGGTGCGCATGGTGGTGGTGGACCTGAAGGCCGGCCGCTACGTGCAAGGCGCCTCGACCATCACCCAGCAGCTGGCGCGCAACCTCTTCCTGACGCCTAACAAGACCATCAAGCGCAAGGTGCAGGAGCTGATCCTGGCCGTGTGGCTGGAGACCAAGTTCTCCAAGAAGCAGATCCTGTCGCTGTATCTGAACCGGGTCTATTTCGGCGCCGGCGCCTATGGCATCGAGTCCGCCGCCCAACGCTATTTCAACAAGCCTGCCTCCAAGCTCACCATCGGCGAGGCCGCCCTGCTGGCCGGCCTGCTGAAGGCGCCGTCGCGCTACAGCCCCATGTCCGACACCGCCCGCGCCGAGCGCCGGGCGACCATCGTTCTGGACGAGATGGTCGAAGACCCACGCCATCACCAGCGAACAGCGCGCCGCCGCCTTCGCCCATCCGGTGCGGATCTCCGCCTCCCTGGCCAGCCAGCGCGCCCAGTACTTCATCGACTGGGTGGACGGCCAGGTGCGCCAGATGGTGGGCCAGCCGACCCAGGACCTGGTGGTGCAAACCACCATCGACCTGCCGATCCAGGCCGCCGCCGAGCGCGCGGTCTACAACACCATCCAGACCGACGGCGCGCCGCGCGGCGTGCAGCAGGCGGCGCTGGTGGCGATGGACGGCGAGGGCCGCATCCGCGCCTACGTCGGCGGGGTGGACTACGCCGACAGCCAGTTCGACCGCGCCTCCATGGCGCACCGGCAGGCGGGCTCGGCCTTCAAGCCCTTCGTCTATCTGACCGCCATGGAGCAGGGCCGCCGGCCCGAGATGATCGTCAACGACGAGCCGATCAAGATCGGCGACTGGGAGCCGCACAACTACACCAACCGCTACCTCGGCCCGATCACCCTGCAGACGGCGCTGGCCGAAGTCGATCAACACCGTCGCCGCGCGACTGGCCAACGAGATCGGCACCGCCTCGGTGGCCGCCACGGCGCACCGGCTGGGCATCGCCTCGCCGATCCAGACCAGCCCGTCCATGGCGCTGGGCGCGGTGGAGGTCACGCCGCTGGAAATGACCCAGGCCTTCGACGCCTTCGCCAACGGCGGCTTCAAGCGTCGTGCCGCGCGGCATCGAGCGCATCCGCACCGCCCAGGGCCAGGTGCTCTATGACGCCGACAGCAAGCCGCCGGCCCGCGTGGGCGTGATCGGCTATCCGGCCCTGCAGTACATGAACCAGATGCTGCGCCAGGTGATCGCTGCCGGCACGGGCCGTCGCGCCGCCGTCTCGGGCTACGACCTGGCGGGCAAGACCGGCACCACCTCGGACTACAGGGACGCCTGGTTCGTCGGCTACACAGGCGGCTTCGTGGCGGCCGTGTGGGTCGGGCGGGACGACAACACTCCGATGAAGCGGGTCACCGGCGGTTCGGTGCCGGCCACGGTGTGGAAGGCCTTCATGACCCGCGCCCTGCCGCGCCTGCAGGCCACCGCCATCCCCGGCGGACCCGCGCCGCCGCCCCAGCCCGCCGCAAGGCGACGCCATCGACCAGCTTGCTCACCTCCATGGGCATGGGCGGAACCGGCGAAGGCGGTGACGACCGTGCCGGCTTCCGACGACCGGCTCGGCCGACACCAAGGCCGCTGGACCTGTACTGACGCTCGCGTCCAGATGCCTGCGACGGCGCTACGGCTTCGGCCATCATCGCCTTGAGGATGGCGTCGAGCAGGACCTGCAGGTCCTGTTCCTCCAGCGCTTCGGGGGGCATGCGCTGGGCCTGTTCGGCGGCCCAGTCCTGGCGCTCGGCGGCGGCGGCGCTCATCCAGGGCTCGACCCGGGCCTCCTTCACCGTCTTGGCGACCTCGCGCATCTCCTCGGCGCGGCGCTTTCCGTGGACCAGGGAGCGGGAGATCATGTAGCGGGCCAGCCGCTCCCAGTCCGGGCTCGGCAGCATGTCCGACAGCGACGCCAGCACCGTCTGCTCCACCCCATGCGGCGGGCGGTGAGCAGGCACTCGGCGAGCAGGGCCTCGGTCCCCTTGATCATCACCGAGCGGCACATCTTGGCCGCGGACGCCTGACCCAGGGTCTCCGAGAACGCCTTGGCGTCCAGGTCCATGAAGGCCGCCTCGCGGAGGAAGTCGCGCGCATGGGGGCCGCCCAGCAGCATGGGGGTGCGGATGCCCTTGGGCGGATAGGGGGCCATGACCGCGGCCTCCACATAGCGCCCGCCCGCCGCCTCGATCGCCTGGCCGGCCGCGCGCTTGGTCCCCGGCGACGCGGAGTTCAGGTCCAGGAACCAGGCGCCCGGCGCCAGGCCCGGGACGACGGACCGAGCCGCCTCCAGGGCCTGGGCCGCCGTCACCGCGCTGATCACCAGGACGGCGGCGCGGGCCGCCTCGGGGCGCGCTGGCGCAGACCTCGATCCCCGCGGCCTTCGCGGCCTGGCTGGGCTTGCTGCCCGGCCGGTCGAACAGGACGTCGTAGGCGAGGATGCGGCCGACGCCCGCGGCCTTCAGATCGCGCGCCAGCAGGGCGCCGACCTCGCCGAAGCCGATGATCGCGATGGGGCTGAGGGCTGCCATACGCCGCAAAGTCTAGCCCAGTTTGGCGCGGACTTCATCGGGCACCGGCACGCTTTTCAGTTTGCCGGCATTGCCTGTCTCGTACACGGTCCAGACGCGGGTCTCCTTCGCCTCGACCGCGAGGTCCTCGCCGCGCAGCAGCCGGTGATGAACCTTGAAGCTCGTCCGCCCGAACTCCGTCACTGAGGACTCCACCGTCACGTCGTCGCCGAACGCCGACGGAATCATGAAGCGGGCGCTGAGATCCACCATGGGAATGCCCGCCATCGCGAACGCCTTGAGCATCGCGGGCTTGGTCATGCCAAGCGCGGCCTCGAAAAGGTGGCTGGTGCAGTTGTCGAAATGCTCGATGTATCTGGGAAAATAGACGATGCCGGCAGGGTCGCAGTCGCCCCACTCGATCCTGATTACGCGCCGGTTGACGAACATATGCGGTAGCTTGGCTCCTAGACGATGGAGGGGCAGCCATAGCCAACCGCAATGCCGTACGCCAATTAATCCGTAGCAAATTATGCACGGCGCCGTCCGTGTCCCCTCAGAGGTGTTCAAAATGTCCGAACGCCCCCTGCTTTGTCTCCTGCCCGGCCTGCTCTGCGACGAGGCGGTGTGGGACGCCCAGCGACGCGCGCTTTCGGGCGAAGCGGATATCCGCGTCCCACAATTCCTGGAGCTGGACTCGCTGGCGGTCATGGCCGAGCGGGTATTGGCGGAGACGACCGGGCCGATCTGGGTCGCGGGACATTCCATGGGCGGACGCGTGGCGCTGGAGGTCTGGCGTCTGGCGCCCGAGCGGATAGCGGGTTTGGCGCTGCTCGACACCGGCGTGAATGCGGTCCAGCCGGGCGAGGCGCGGGGGCGGCTGGACCTGGTCGAACGGTCGCGCAAGGAGGGCATGGATGCGGTGGTGCGTGACTGGCTGCCGGCCATGGTCCACCCCGCGCGCCATGGCGAGCCGGCGGTGATGGCGCCGATGGCCCAGATGATCCGCCGCGCCACGCCGGACCAATACGAAAAGCAGCAGCGCGCCCTGCTGAACCGCCCGGACGCCACGGGCTATCTGCCGAACATCCGCTGCCCGACCGCCGTGATCGTCGGCCGGCAAGACGTCTTGAGCAGCGTAGCCCTGAACGAGGCCATGGCCGCGGCCATCCCCGGCGCGACGCTGACGATCATCGAGGACTGCGGCCACATGGCCCCGGTCGAGCGGCCGGATGAGGTGACGGCGGCGTTGAGCGCGTGGCTGTCTCGGGGCTAGGCCGCCGCCTTGCCCCACAGGCGCCCCGACGCGATGGCGGCGCCTTCGGCCAGCGAACGCAGCTTCTTGTAGCTGATCTCGATATCCATCTTGCCGAAGCCGGCGAAGGTGCCGAAGCCGCAGTCGGTGCCGGCGATCACCCGCTCCTTGCCCACGATATCGGCGAAGCGCTCGATCAGCTGGGCCACCAGCTCCGGATGCTCCACGTAGTTGGAGCAGGAATCGATGGTTCCGGGGATCAGGATCTTGTCATCGGGCAGCTTGGCGTCCCGCCAAACCGTCCATTCGTGCTGATGGCGGGCGTTGGCGGCCTCGAACAGGATGGCCGGCCGGCTTGGCCTTCAGGATGGTTCCCATGATCGTCTGCACGGGGATGTCGTGGTCGTGGGGGCCTTCGTAGTTGCCCCAGCAGATGTGGATAGCGCGCCATGTCGGCGGGCACGTTGCGCAGGGCGTGGTTCATCGCCTCCACGTGGATCTGCGACTGCTTCAGGAACTCGGCGTCGGTCAGGTCCTGGAAGCCGATGTGGCGGGCCATGGCCAGGTCGGGACAGTCGAGCTGCACGATGAGGCCGGCGGCGACGATGGCCTCGTATTCCTCGTGCATCACCTCGGCGAGGGCCCAGACGTAGTCCTCGTGGGTCTTGTAATACTGGTTCGGCTGGAAGGCGGTGATCAGGCCCGGCGAGGCGGCGTTCATGAAGCCTTCGGCGACGCCATGGCGCTTCATGGCGGCGGTCATGTTGGCGATGTCGGTGTGCAGCGAGCTCCAGTCCTTCACCGAAATCGGCCCGATGCAGGCGGCGCGGCGGAACTCCTGCACGCCGGTCATCCGGGCCAGCTTGGCGCGGAACTCCGGATGCGGCGCCGTATCCAGCGGCAGGCGGCGTTCGTTGTCGCCGCCGAAGCCGTTCAGCCGGTCCATCATGTAGGTGGAGTAGGAGACCTTGGACGCCTCGCCGTCGGACGGGACGTCGATCCCGACCTCAACCTGGCGGGCCACCACCGCGTCCACCGCCGCCGCGATGGCCGCGTCGTACTCGGCCGGATCGTAGGGCTCGCCGTGGTCCTTCTTCAGCAGCCAGTCCACCAGCGCCTGGGGACGCGGCAGGCTGCCCACGTGAGTGGTCAGGATGCGGTCGACAGAGCGCCTCATGCGGGGATCGCCTTTCGTGGAGCCGAAATCCTCGTGTTTCGACAAGCTCAACATGAGGATTTCTACTGAACCTCAGTAGCCCTCATCCTGAGCCCGTCGAAGGACGAGGGCGGTCCCTCAGCCCGGCGCCGTGGCCAGGGTGAGGAAGCCGCGCCGCTCGGCGAACAGCCACTCGTCGCCCACCTTCACGAAGCGGTCCTTGAAGCCGCCCATCATGGCGTTGGCGTCGGCCTTGGCCGGATCGTTGTCGCCCGGCTCGCGCGGGGGGCCGCCGTAGAGCAGCACGTAGCATTCGCCGGTCGCGGTGGTCGCGCTCTGCGGGGTGATCACCACATTGACCATCAGGTGGCACAGGGTGCGCGGCGGGCGCTTCTTGAACTGCTCCAGGATGGTCTGGCGGCCCACCATGGGCTGGTCCGGCTGGGTCGGCCGGCCGAAGACCGCGTCCTCGGTGAACATGGCGACCATGGGCTCATAATCGCTGGCGTCGTTGTACAGGGCGAACTGATGGACCAGGCGCGCGCAGCGCTGCTCGATCACCACACGCTCGATCTCGGAAAGCTGGCTCATCGGTCCTCCCAGGCGCTTCTCGTTGGCTCGCCACGAACCTCAAAGGCCGCCCGAATTCAAGTCCGGTCTGGCGCCGGAGCCCACGGCTGGGATAGATGACCCCGGCCGGGGAAACACGAGCGAGAGGCGCACCATCATGGAAAACGTGGAGGGCAAGATCGCCTTCATCACCGGCGGCGCGAGCGGCATCGGCCTCGGCGCGGCCAAGGCGTTTGTGGACGCGGGCATGAAGGTGGTGATGGCGGACGTTCGCCAGGACAACATCGACAAGGCCCTGACCGAGTTCGAACAGAAGCAGCAGCTGCAATCGGTGCACGCCATCAAGCTCGACGTCACCGACCGCGAGGCCTACGCCGCCGCCCTCAAGGACGCGGTCGCCAAGTTCGGCAAGCTGCACGTGCTGTTCTCCAACGCCGGCATGGGCGTGGGCGGGCCGATCAAGCAGACGTCCTTCAAGGACTGGGACTGGGGCACCGGCGTGATGATCGGCGGGGTCATCAACGGCCTGACCCTGGCGCTGCCCTACATCCTGGAACACGGCGAGGGCGGGCACGTCCTGGTGACCTCCTCCATGTCCGCGGTGATCCCGATCCCCGGCGCGACCATCTACACCACCTGCAAGGCCGCCGTGATCGGCATGATGGAGTCGATCCGCTTCGAGCTGGCGGCCGACAACATCGGCGTCTCGGCCTTCTGCCCGGGCCCGGTGCAGTCGAACATCCACGAGAGCGCCAAGACCCGGCCGGAGCAATACCAGACCGAGGAATCCCGCGCCCGTGAGGCCCAGCTCGCCCAGCGGCAGGTCAGCCCGCTGTGGATGGACAATTACGAGTGCGGCCAGCGCATCCTGAACGGGATCAAGCGCAACGACCTCTACATCCTCACTCACCCCGAGTTCGCGCCGGGCGCGCGCGAGCACTATGAGGCGATCCTGTCGTCCTTCCCGCACGAGCAGATCAACGTCGAGCGCGCCAAGGCCATCGGCTTCCTGCTCGGCAACCAGATCTTCCCCGACACCCTCAAGCAGAACCGGGAGAATCCCGTCCAATGGCCATAGTCGTCCAAAACACCCCCCGCGCCGACAAGGCGACCGTCGACGCCTTCGCCCGCCTCGGCTCGGCCACGGTGCACGAGGCCCAGGGCCGCAAGGGCCTGCTCGCGTCCTACATGCGCCCGATCTATCGGCCGGTCTCGATCTCCGGCTCGGCGGTCACCTGCGAGGTGGCGCCGGGCGACAACTGGATGATCCATGTGGCCATGGAGCAGTGCGGCGACGGCGACATTCTGGTGGTGGCGCCCACCAGCCCCTGCGAGGACGGCTATTTCGGCGACCTGCTGGCCGCCTCCGCCCAGGCGCGCGGCGTACGCGGATTGATCATCGACGCGGGCGTGCGCGACACCGCCACCCTGACCGAGATGAAGTTCCCGGTGTGGTCCAAGGCGATCTTCGGCCAGGGCACGGTCAAGGAGACCATCGCCAATGTGAACACCCCGCTGGTGTGCGCCAACTGCCTGGTGAACCCCGGCGACATCATCGTGGCCGACGACGACGGCGTGGTGGTGGTCCGCCGCCTGGAGGCCGAGGCGGTGCTCGCCAAGGCCAAGGCGCGCGAAGAGAAGGAAACCAAGACCCGCGCGGTGCTGGAGACCGGCAAGCTCGGCCTGGACCACTACGGCTTCCGCGAGCGGCTGGCGGCCAAGGGGCTGAAGTACGTGGACTACGAGGGCGACTGAGGTGGCGACCCAGACGGCCATCCCCTGCACCGTGATGCGCGGAGGCACCTCCAAGGGCCTCTACTTCCTGAAGGACGACCTGCCCGCAGACGACGCGACGCGGGACGCGGTGCTGCTGGCGGCCATGGGCTCGCCGGACCCGCGCCAGATCGACGGCATGGGCGGGGCGGACTCGCTCACCTCCAAGGTCGCGGTGGTCTCGCTGTCCGAGCATCCGGACGCGGACGTCGACTATCTGTTCCTGCAGGTGGTGGTGAACGAGGCCCGCGTGGACCCCGGCCAGAACTGCGGCAACATCCTCGCCGGCGTCGGCCAGTTCGCGATCGAGCGCGGGCTGGTGAAGGCGACGGGCGACGAGACCCGCGTGCGCATCCACATGCTCAACACCGGCTCCATCGCGGTGGCGGCGATCCAGACGCCCGGCGGCGAGCCCCGCTATGACGGCGACGCGCGCATCGACGGCGTGCCCGGAACCCACGCGCCTGTGCCCATCGACTTCCTCGACGTGGCCGGCGCCTCCTGCGGCGCCCTGCTGCCCACCGGCCACGCGAAGGACGTGGTGGAGGGCTACGAGGTCACCATGATCGACAACGGCATGCCCGTGGTCTGCCTGCGCGCGGCGGACTTCGGCCTCACCGGCCACGAGGACATCAAGGCGCTGGAGGCGGACGCCGATCTGGTGGCCAAGAAGGAGAAGATCCGCCTCGCCTGCGGCCCGCTGATGAACCTGGGCGACGTGTCCAAGAAGACCGTGCCGAAGATGACCTTCGTCTCCCCGCCCCGGCATGGCGGCATCGTCGGCACCCGCACCTTCATCCCCCACAAGGTCCACGACGCCATCGGCGTGTTCGGCGCGGTCTCGGTCGCCACCGCCTGCGTGATCCCCGGCTCCGTCGCCGCCGAGGTCGCGGGCATCGCGGACCCCATGGCGGTCAAGAGCCTGGAGATCGAGCATCCCACCGGCTTCTTCACCGTGTTCATGGAGGTGGCGCTGGACGGCGGCGAGGTGAGCGTGCGCCGCGCCGCCCTGCTGCGCACCGCCCGCAAGCTGATGGACGGTCAGGTGTTCGTGCCGAAGAGCGTGTGGGGCGGGCCATAACAATCACCGTCATCCCCGGCCTTGTGCCGGGGACCCATGCACGCGAGCATCGCGGCAAAGAGCGGTGTTCATGGGTGGCCGGGACGAGCCCGGCCATGACGACATAATGGGGCGGGACGCATCGTGAGCGACACCTACGACTACGTCATCGTCGGCGCGGGATCGGCCGGCTGCGTCATCGCCAACCGGCTGACGTCGGACCCCAACGTGCGGGTCCTGCTGCTGGAGGCCGGCGGCTGGGACAACCAGTTCCTGATGAAGATGCCCCTGGGCGCGCACCTGTCCCGCTATCCGGAGCTGAACTGGGGCTTCCAGTCCGAGATCGAGCCGGGGATCGGGAACCGGCCGCTGTTCCTGCCGCGCGGCAAGGGGCTGGGCGGCTCCTCGGCGGTGAACGCCATGGCCTATTCGCGCGGCCACCCCAAGGACTACGACCAGTGGCGCCAGATGGGCTGCGAGGGGTGGAGCTACGCGGAGGTGCTGCCCTACTTCAAACGCTCCGAGAAAAGCTGGCAGGGCGAGACCAAGTACCACGGCGGCTCCGGCGAGCTCGCGGTCGAGCAGACCCCGATCCACGACAAGCTCTACAAGGAGATCGTCGCCTCGGCGCAGGCCGTCGGCTACGAGGAGACGCCCGACCACCACGCCGAAAAGCCCGAGGGCTTCGGCGTCATGCAGTTCACCGTGGATCGGGGCCGCCGCGCCTCCACCTCGCGCGCCTTCATCCACCCGATCCGCAACCGCCCGAACCTGGTGATCGAGACCGGCGCCCTGACCCGCCGCGTGGTGGTCGAGGACGGCCGCGCGACCGGCGTGGAGTACGAGCAGAACGGCGAGGTGAAGATCGCCAAGGCCTCGCGCGAGGTGATCCTCGCCGCCGGCGCCTATGGCTCGCCGCAGATCCTGATGCTGTCCGGCATCGGGCCGGCGGAGCACCTGCGCGAGATGGGGATCGAGCCCGTGCTCGACCTGCCGGGCGTCGGCCAGAACCTGTCCGAGCACGCCTCCTACTTCATCCACTACAAGCTGAAGCGGAAGGTCTCGATGCTGCGCTACCTGCGCTGGGACAAGGTGATGGTCTCGCTGGCGCGGTGGTATCTGTTCCGCAGCGGACCCTTCGCCCACCAGGCCACCTCGGTCCACGCCCAGGTGCGCACCCGGCCCGAGCTGGAGCGGCCGGACATGCAGCTGTTCTTCAACCCCGCCAGCATGATGGCCCAGCCGTGGTTCCCGGTGATCAAGCCCGAGCCGGTGCACGAGTTCAACGCCATCATGATCCTGCTGCACCCGGAAAGCCGGGGCTGGGTGAAGCTGCGCTCCAAGGACCCCAAGGACGCCCCGCGCATCCTGCTGAACATCCTGTCCGAGCGGCGCGACGTCCAGACCCTGATCGAGGGCCTGCGCGTGGCGCGCAAGGTGTTCGAGGCGCCGCCGATGGCCGATGAGATCGACTACGAAATGGCGCCCGGCAAGGACGTGCAGTCCGACGCTGACCTGGAGGCCTATCTGAAGAAGGCGGCCATGGTCTCCCACCACCCGGTGGGCACCTGCAAGATGGGCCGCGACGACATGGCGGTGGTCGATCCGCAGCTGCGCGTGCGCGGGATCGAGGGCCTGCGGGTCTGCGACGCCTCGATCATGCCCACCGTGCCCGGCGGCAACACCAACGCCCCCTCGATCATGGTGGGCGAGAAGGCCGCCGACCTGATCCGCGGCCAGAGCCTGGCGCCCGCCGAGCTCTAGGCTTTAGGGCCGGCGCGGCTTGACTCCCGGGGGGTCGCGAGGGCCAATCGCGCGACAGGGCCAGGGCGCGGGCGTCCGGCCGGACGCCCCCAAGAACAACGCTCAGGAAAGGGAACAACGCATGAAGATCGCCATCATCGGCGCCACCGGAAACATGGGAACGCGCCTCACCACCGAGGCTGTGAGCCGCGGTCACGAGGTGGTCGCCATCTCGCGCAGCCCCGACAAGATGAAGGGCCCGAAAGTCACCCCCGTGACGGCCAACACGTCGGACGAGGCCGCCCTCGCCGCCGCGATCAAGGGCTGCGACGCGGTGATCCTGTCGGTGAAGTTCAGCGAGAACGACATCAAGCCGACCTTCGCCGCCGTGAGGAAGGCGGGCGTGAACCGCCTCGCCATCGTCGGCGGCGCCGCCAGCCTGCTGAACGCCGAAGGCGTCCGGCTGATCGACCAGCCGGGCTTCCCGGACTTCATCAAGGTGGAGGCCACGCCGGCCGCCGCGGGCCTGGACTGGATGAAGGCCGAGGTGAAGGACATGGACTGGGTGTTCGTCTCCCCTTCGATGATGCTCCAGGCCGGCGAGCGCACGGGCAAGTTCCGCCTGGGCAAGGACCACCTGCTGGTCGCCGCGGACGGCAGCTCCGCCATCTCCTACGAGGACCTGTCGGTGGCTATCCTCGACGAACTGGAAAAGCCGGCCCACCACCGCGAACGCTTCACGGTCGGATACTAGGGCCGACCCTCGCTGGTCTTCCCGGACGGCCCGCAAGGGCCGATCCGGGACCCCGGCGGGCGACCGGATCAATTACTGGAAGGCGCCCCAAGGCATGGACATCGAGACCCGCGCCGAACTGCTGACGCTTCGCGCCTTCCTGCTGCTGACCATCGCGCAGATGTCCAACATGCATCCCGATCCGGACGGCATGCTCACGGAGATGCGCGAGGAACTGGTGCGGGCGCTGGGCAGCGTGCGGATCGAGCCGGCCCTGCTGCAGGACGCGGTCCGGCAGAAGGCCGTGGCGTTCACCGAGGACTGGTTCACCCACATCCACTTCAAGGACGATAACAGCCCGCCGCCGGCCTACTGAGCGGCCCGGAGGGGCGCAGATGCGCGAGATCGTGCGCACCAACAACATCGTGCTGGTGACGGCCATCGAGGCCCTGCTGAACGACGTCGGCATCGGCTGCGCGGTGTTCGACCAGAACATGAGCGTGCTGGAGGGCTCGGCCGGCGTCATCCCCCGGCGGATCATGGTGACGGACGAGGATGAGACGCCAGCGCGCCGGCTGCTGACCGACGCGGGCCTGGGCGAGGAACTACGGCCGCTGAAGCCGTAGGCCGGCGAATTCGCAACGGCGCGGTTGCGGCCGGCGGCGTACGGGGCTTAGGTGGCGCCAAGGGCCTCAAAGAGCGCGGGAGCGATGCGATGGAACGCCAGGAACTGGGACGCTCGGGGCTGAAGGTCGCGCCCTGGGCCTTGGGCGGCAATGTGTTCGGCTGGAACGTGGACGACGCGACAGGATTTCGGATCCTGGACGCCTTCGTGGACGCTGGCTTCAACCTGATCGACTCCGCGGACGTCTATTCGCGGTGGATCCCCGGCCACGTGGGCGGGGAGTCCGAAGCGCTGCTCGGCCGCTGGCTGGCGCTCGGCGGCGGCCGGCGCGAGAAGGTGATTATCGCCACCAAGCTCGGCATGGACATGCCGGACGGCAAGGGCCTGTCGGCCAAGTACATGAAGGTGGCCGTGGAGCGCTCGCTGACGCGGCTGCAGACCGACTACATCGACCTTTACCAGTCCCACCGCGACGACGAGGAAACGCCGCTGGAGGAAACGTTGGCCGCCTATGGCGAGCTGATCAAGGCCGGCAAGGTGCGCGCCATCGGCGCCTCCAACTACACCGCGCCTCGCCTGGCCGAGGCGCTGAAGGTCTCCGCCGACAAGGGCCTGCCCCGCTACGAGACCCTGCAGCCGCACTACAATCTCTATGACCGGACCGAGTTCGAGGCCGAACTGGCCGGCCTGTGCAAGCGCGAGCACCTGGGGGTGATCCCCTACTTCGGCCTGGCCGCGGGTTTCCTCACCGGCAAGTACCGCACCGACAAGGACCTGGAAGGCCGCCCGCGCGCCTATGCCGTCAAGAATCTGATGAACCCGCGCGGGTTCCGCATTCTGGCCGCCATGGACAAGCTCGGCGCGCGCATCGGCGCCACCCCCGCCCAGATCGCGCTGGCCTGGCTGCGCGCCAAGGGCTGCGTGCCGATCGCCAGCGCCACGAACCTGGAGCAGTTCCAGGACCTCGCCAAGTCGGCGGCCGTGACGCTGGACGCCCAGGCGGTGGCGGAACTGGACGCGGCCAGCGTGGTGGGCGCCGGCGAGGAGATCGTCCGTCACGCCCCGCCACGCCCCGTGCCGGCCAAGGCGGAGTAGCGCTGGACCTCGGTCGGGATGCGAGCGTTCGCGCTAGGCCATCTCGGTGTAAGTTGGGACTATTCAATCCTTGGGGGGGGCGTGCGAATCATTGTTGTCGTGGCGACCCTGGCGCTCGGCGGATGCGCGGTCGTGTCGGAGACGCCGCTGTTCGGACCTCAGGACGCCTCGGCCCATCCTCTGGCGAGCGGGCTATGGGCGATGTCTGGACCCGGCTGCAACGTCGGCCCGCTGGCGGCGGGCCAGCGCCTGCCGGAATGCGCCCTGCCGGTAAGCGTCGTCGACGGACGCATGGACTGGAGCGGGGCTAGAGCCGCCCAGGTCGATGCGTTCGGCCCCGGTCTTGGCGCCGCCCTCCCACATACCGCCACGGACAGCGCAGTGGAGTTGGTCGACGGCGACCCGTCGATCCTTGAGGTGCTGAACGGCCAGCCGAACCCGGTCGACCACACCCCGACAAAGCCGGGCTATGTGGCGATCAGGCCGCTCGGCCAGAACGCCAGTGGGGAGGTGAATTGGGCGATCCTGTGGTTCATCCTCTGCCCCAAGGGAGGGAATGCGCCGGGATTCGAGATGATCGCTGGCAAGTGCATCGCCAAGACGCCCCAGGCTGTGCGCGCGCAGGCCAAGCACATGCCGCCCCTGATGAGCTACTATCTGACTTGGGTCCGGCGCTAGCTCGGCGCCTGGGTCTCCGGCTGGCGCGCCACGCGGATGCGGGCGATCAGGCCGTCGCGCAGGGTGTAGAAGACGAACACCTTGGTCTGGCGCACCTCGCCCTTCTTCAGCGGCATAGGCGCGAAGTCCGAGGCGTCCTCGACCGCCGTGAAGGTGGAGGTGACGTCCGCCACCATGCCCTCGTCGTCGGCCACCAGCTGATGCAGGGTCAGGCCCTCGCGCACGCGCTTGAACATCTCGCGGTAGAATCCGACCAGGGCCGCCTTGCCGTCGAACACCATGCCGGCGACGTGGCAGACGATGTCGTCGGTGTAGTAGCGGCCGACCGCCTCCATGTCGGCGTTGGAGAAGGCGCGGGTGTAGTCGCCGAAGGCCTGGCGCTGCTGCGGCGTTCCGCCCAGGCGGGGATGGGCGGCGTCGAGACTTCTGATCGTCCATGCGGTTCAACCTCCAGCCGGAATGCGCGACGGCGAATAGAAGTATGCCCGCCCCGGTTGGCAAGTCGATTGACTCCGTCAAGAATTGCCGGCCAGCCTAGGGGGCGTTCGCAAGCGACCGGCTAAGACCGAGTCGACGGGGCGGCAGGAGGAGACAAGGATGGGGTATCGGAGCGGAGCCAAGCGACTGTTCGCCGCGGCGGCGGCGGCCTTGACGATAGGGGTCGCTGGCGCGGGGCATGCCCAGCCGGCGGCGGATGCGCGAACCGGCACGGCCGTCGCACCCTATTGCGACCGGGCCTGCATGATCTCGATTACCGACCAGTACCTGGCGGCCCTGGTCAAGCACGACCCCTCGGGCCTGCCGCTGAACCGCGACGTGAAGTTCACCGAGAACGACGTGACGCTGCACCTTGGAACCGAAGGGCTGTGGATCGGAGCCTCGGAGGCGCCGACCACCTTCAAGATCTACGCGGTGGACCTGGATACCGGCCAGGTGGGCTTCTACGGCGTGATGAAGGAATGGGGCCGCCCGCTGATCATCGCGCTTCGGCTGAAGGTGGTGAACGGCAAGATCACCCAGATCGAACAGGTTCTGGCCCGCAACATTCGCGGCGACGCGGCGCTGAAGAACCTGGTCACGCCGCGACCGGAGTTCCTTGAGGACGTGAAGCCGGCCGACCGTGAGCCGCGCCAGATCATGGTCAACATCGCCAACTCCTATTTCGACGCCATCGAGAACGCCAACGGCAAGCTGGCGCCCTTCGCGGACGACTGCGTGCGCCACGAGAACGGCGGCCAGACCACCTACAACAAGACGCCCCAGCCGTGGCCCGTGCCCTTGGGCTCCAAGGCCACGGACGACGCCATGGCCTACATCGGCACCCTGAGCTGCTCGGCCCAGTTCGACACCCACATCATGGACTTCATCAAGCGGCTGTGGCCGCGCCGTGAGGAGGTGGTGGACCGCCAGAAGGGGCTCGTCTTCACCTTCCCCATGTTCCAGCAACCTGGGCAGCGGGGCCCGTTCAAGGTCTACGGCGTACCTGGCGTGACCGAGATGCCGCTGGGCAAGTCCGCCTCGAACCTCCAGGCTGGAGAGCTGTTCAAGATCGAGGGCGGTCAGATCAAATCGATCGAGGCCATGGGCGCCCAGCTCCCCTACGGGACCAAGAGCGCCTGGGAATGACGGCCTAGGCCGACAACGACAACGCAAAGCATCCGGCGCTGGCCCGTCCGGGCCGCCGACCGGAGGGACGGTTCTGGAGGGAACGGACATGAAGACCAGATGGCTGGCGCTCGGCGTCATGGCGGCCCTGTTTGCGGCTGGGGGCCTGGCGGCCTGCAACAAGACCGGCGGGGCCAAGGCCCCGGCCGCCGCCACGGCGGCCTGCGACCGCAACTGCCTGGTCGGGATCATGGATGCGTATCTGAACGCCCTGCCCAAGCACTCGACGGCCGGCGTGCCCCTCGCCGACAAGGTCAAGTTCACCGAGCAGGCGGCGCAGATCCCGGTCGGCGACGGCCTGTGGCTGAGCGCCACCGAGGCGCCGACGACCTTCAAGATCGTCGCCGCCGATCCTACCTCCGGCCAGGTCGGCGCCATCGTGATGATGAAGGAGTGGGACAAGCCGGTTCTGGTGGCCACGCGCCTGAAGGTGGCGGACGGCAAGATCACCGAGATCGAGAACGTCATCGCGCGGGACCTGAACGCCAACGGCATGGCCAACCTTGAGACGCCGCGCCCGGCGCTGCTGGCGGACGTGCCCGCGGCCGAGCGCACCCCCCGAGCGCAGATGCTGGCCGCCGCCGACTCCTATTTCGACTCCATCGAGCAGGACGACGGCAACATCGCCCCCTATGCGGACGACTGCGTGCGCCACGAGAACGGCATGCAGACCACCACCAACAAGACGCCGCCCAAGCCGGGCCCGCTGGACGCCGCAAACCCCGGCATGGCCTCGGCCTTCGCCAAGATGGCGGCGCTGGGCTGCAGGGACGCCATGAACACCCACGTGCTGCAGTACATCACCATGGTCCGGCCGCGGCACCTGCTGATCATCGATGAGCAGAAGGGCCTGGTCCTCGGCTTCCCGCGCTTCGTGCACCGCGGCAACGTGCGCGAGATGAAGATCGTGGGCGTTCCGGGCATCGACACCATGCCGATGAACTTCGGTCCCAACGACCTTCAGGCCAGCGAGATGTTCAAGATCAGCGGCGGCAAGATCCACGCGATCGAGGCGACCGGCTTCATCAACGCCTACATGGCGCCGACCGGATGGGACGCCGAGTATCCCGAGACCTACAAGTACGCGACCACCCACCCGAAGACGCATCCGTACAACGCGGGGACGGCGTATCCGGCGAAGTGACCGTTGCGGCGGTCGGCGTGGGGGGCGCTGGCGCCTACCCCGCCGCCGCCGGGCGGGCGGTGCAGCGGCCCAGCCACTCGGCCACGTGGGGCCATGCGGAGAAGTCGAACTTCGCCATGGCTCCCGCGCCAATGGAGGCGGCCACGTTCAGGTCCGCCACGGTGAAGCCGTCGCCCACCAGCCACTTGCAGTCAGCCAGCACGCCGTCGAGCACGGATAGCGGCGTCTTCAAGCGTTCGGCCGCCTGGTCGCCGGCGGCCGGATCGCGGTCGGCCTCGGGCTTGAACACCCGCTCATAGAGCATGGTGTTCATGTTGGGATCGATCTCGTTGACCGCCCAGAAGCTCCACTGCAGCACCCGGCCCTCGTCGGCCAGGTTCGACGGATATATCGGCGCCGCCCCACCCGAGCCGTACTTCTTGGCGAGGTAGAGGACGATCGCCACGAACTCGAACAGCTTCACTCCGTCGTCGTCGATAGCCGGGATGCGGCCGTTGGGATTGATCGCCAGATATTCGGGGGTCCTGGTCGCGCCGCTGTGCGGATCGACCTCCACCAGATCGAAGGCGACGCCCGTCTCGCGCGCGGCCCACAGCGCCCGGCCGGCGCGGGAAAAGGCGGTTCCGTAGATCTTCAGCTTCGACATGGCGTTTGCTTCCCAGACGAGGCGATCCGACGCCGCCTTCGAGCCGTGCTTATCGCCCGCCGGGCGAGACCCGCCAAGGACCTAAGCGTCCGCCTCGGCGCCTTCGTCCACGCGCCCGACCACGCCGCCATACAACAGGAACACCGCGTCCTGCGGCGGCCGGGTCTGTTCGGCGGGGCCACCCCCGTAGAGCTCGCGCAGCACACTGCCGGCGACCCCGTGCGAGACCACGATGCGGCGACGCCCGTCGGTCTCGTCCAGCTCGCGAAGCCAGGCGCCTACACGGGCGGCGACCATGTCGTAGGTCTCGCCGCCCGGGGACGCGAACAGCCAGCCGGGCTGGTCAAGGACGCCCGGCGCCAACACCTCGATGTCCTCGCGGGTGAGGCCCTCCCAGGCGCCGACGTGGATCTCGGCCAGGCGTTCATCGGTCTGACGATCTCGCAGTCCAGCCCCGCCGTCTCGCGGATGATCTCGGCGGTGCGGACCGTGCGGCCGAGCGGACTGGCGATCAGCTCCACCGCCGCCGGGTCCTCCACGAAGTCCCTCAGGCACGCGCCCATGCGCCGCGCCTGCTCGACGCCCACGGGGGTGAGCGGGGAGTCCCGCCGGCCCTGCATGCGCCGTTCGACGTTGAATTCGGTCTGGCCGTGGCGAACGAGGAAGATCACGCGGCGCGGGTTAGCCGACCGCCGGCGCGGCCGCAACGCCCGCAGGCGCATCCACCTTCGGAACGGCCTGGGAAAGCCGTCCGCCGACGCGGATGGGCTCCACGCGCAGGGCCAGGCCGGTCTTGTCGTTGGTTTCGACGAACACGCCGCACACGGTCGCCGGCCCGTCGGCGGGTTTCAGCCTTCCGGAGGGCACGCGGGTGACGAAGCGGCGCAGCGGCTCTTCCTTGTCGTTGCCGATCACGCTGTCGTAGTCGGCGCAGGCGCCCGCGTCGGTCTGATAGGCGGTGCCGTGCGGCAGCACCTGGCAGTCGGCGGTGGGGATGTGCGAGTGGCTGCCGACCACCAGGCTGGCGCGGCCGTCGCAGAACTGGCCCATGGCCATCTTCTCCGAAGTGGTCTCGGCGTGGATGTCCACCACGATGGCGTCGCACGCCTGACCCAGCGGACAGGCCTCCAGCTCCGCCTCCACGGCCGAGAAGGGGTTGTCGAGCAGCGGCTCCATGTTGCGCTGGCCCATGGGGCTCATCACCAGCACGCGCTTGCCGCCATCGGTCTCGAACAGCTGCGCGCCACGGCCGGGAACGTCGGACAGCGCCGGATAGTTCAGGGGGCGCAGCAGCCGCGTCTCGCGGGCGATGAAGCTCAGCGCCTCGCGCTGGTCCCAGGCGTGGTTGCCCAACGTCAGGCAGTCAGCGCCCGCGCCGAACAGCTCCCGGGCGATGGACTCGGTCAGGCCGAAATCCGCCCGCGGCGTTCTCGGCGTTGACCACGACGAAATCCAGGCCGAGCCGGCGCCGCAGCTCCGGCAGCCGGTCCACGATCTCATCCCGGCCCGCCCGGCCGACCACGTCACCAAAGAAGGCGATCCGCATACGCACCTCCGCTGTACGCCCGCCTTAGACCACATTGTCCGGCCGTTTTCGCCCCTCGCGGCCGTTCCTTGACGAGGGACAAAGTCGGCCCGCCCGTACTGTGTAACAGAGCCGGGGAAACACCCGAGGGGATACAAGTATGAAGCAAGTCCTGTTCGCCGGCGCGGCGGCCCTGTGTTTTGCGAGCGTGGCCAACGCCGCGACGGCCCCGGCGTCCGGAACCACCGAGGTCAAGGAGGTGGTGGTCACCGCCTCCACCGTACCCCTGATCGGGGTGGCGACCACCTCGAGCCAGGGCGCCGTGACCAAGCAGGAATTGCAGCTTCGCCCCGTCTATCGCGTCGGCCAGCTGCTGGAGACCGTGCCGGGTCTGACCGTCACCGCCCACTCCGGCGAGGGCAAGGCCAACCAGTACCTGCTGCGCGGCTTCAACCTCGACCACGGCACCGACCTGGCGACCACCATCGACGGCATGCCGGTGAACATGCGCACCCACGCGCACGGCCAGGGCTACACGGACCTGAACTTCTTCATCCCCGAGCTGGCGTCCGGCGTGAAGTTCACCAAGGGGCCGTACTTCGCGGCCGAGGGCGACTTCGCCTCGGTCGGCGCGGACCACATCGCCTTCCTGGACCGGGTTCCCACCGAGATCTCGGTCAGCGCCGGCACGGTGGGCGACCAGCGGGCCTTCGCCAGCGGAACCAAGGAGTTCGGACCCGAGGACCGGCTGGTGGCGGCCGGCGAGTACGTGCACATGAACGGTCCGTGGGTGAACCCGGACAACTTCCGCAAGGTCAACGCGGCCCTGCGCTACAGCCACGGCGACGCGGCGGACGGCTTTTCCCTCACCGGCCTGTACTATCGAGGGACGTGGAACGCGACCACCGACCAGCCCGAGCGCGCGATCACCCAGAACCTGATCAGCCGGTTCGGAACCCTCGATCCCACCGACGGCGGCCAGTCGCGCCGATACAGCCTGTCGGGCGTGTACGCGCACGGGACCCAGGACTGGAAGGTCGCCGCCAACGCCTATGTCATCCGCAACGAAATGACCTTGTGGAACAACTTCACGCACTTCCTGGACGATCCGGTGAACGGAGACCAGGAGGCCCAGAACGACCGGCGCACCATCGTCGGCGGGGCCGCCAGCTACACCCTCTACAAGGGCCTGATGACCCGCGAGAGCGACACCACGGTCGGCGTGCAGGTTCGCTATGACGACATCTATCGTCGATCGCCAGCACACCAAGGCGCGCATCCGCGCTGAGCACGGACTTCGCCGACAAGGTCCAGGAGGTCAGCGTCGGCGGCTACGTCCAGAACACCATCTTCTGGAGCACATGGCTGCGCTCCATCGTCGGCGTGCGCGAGGACTGGTTCCACGCCTCGGACAACAACATCGTGGGCGGGCTGAGCGGATCGGAAGGCAAGGCCCTGTTCCAGCCCAAGGCGAGCGTGGTGTTCGGCCCCTGGGCGGGGACGGAATTCTACATAAGCGCCGGCAAGGGCTTCCACTCCAACGACACCCGGGCGGGGTCGGTGGGCGGCGCGGCCCTGGCGCGGCCACCCTTCCTGGTGTCCTCGCGCGGCGAGGAGATCGGCGTCCGCTCGATCCTGATCCCGCACGTCACCGCGTCCGCGACCCTGTTCCAGATCGATTTCGACTCCGAGCTCACCTACAACGCCGACATCGGCGCCGATGAGGCCGGGCCGCCGAGCCGCCGGCGCGGCGTGGAGGTGTCGGCCCAGTATCGGCCGTTCCGTTGGATCGAGCTCAACGCCGACATCGCCGCGACCCACGCGCGCTATCGCGGAGTTCAGCCGGCCGGAAACTACATCCCTGACGCGCCGTCAGTGATCATCATGGCGGGCATGCTGGTGGACAACCTCGGGCCCTGGTTCGGCGGCCTGGAGTTCCGCGACCTCGGCTCGCACCCGCTGGTGCAGGACAACTCCCTGCGCTCGGCCGGCTATCGAGAGGTGAACATCAACGTCGGGTACAAGCTGACGCGCCATCTGAAGGCCCGCATCGACGTCTACAACCTGACCAACTCCAAGGACGACGCGGCGGACTATTTCTATACCGACCGCATTTCGCTGTCCGAGCCGGCCAGCGGCGTCGACGACCTGCACATTCACCCGCTGGAGCCGCGCTCGGCCCGCTTCACCCTGACCGCGACGTTCTAGGACGCGGTCCGCCAGGCTTCGGGATTGGGGGCGGAGGCCCTATCTGCTAAGTCCCGCACGCCTCCGAGACCTTGTCCGTGACCGACGCGCCCGATCTTCAACGCCCGACCCCGACTTCGCGACGCCCTCCCCGCGCCGGAGCGGCAGAACGTGGCGGGCCTTTCGCGCAAGGCCCTGCAGGCGGCGCTGACGCAGTGCGGAGCGGTCCAGCCGGACAAGGCGAAGATGCGCGCGGGCCAGGTCTGGCGCTGGATCCACTATCACGGCGTCACCGACTTTTCGGCCATGAGCAACATCGCCAAGGAGGACCGCGCGGCCCTCGCCGAGCGCCTGGTGATCGCCCGCCCCGAGATCGCCGAACGCCAGGTCGCCGCCGACGGCGTGATCAAGTGGCTGATCCGTTTCGCGCCGGGCGTCGAGGCGGAAGACGGTGTTCATCCCCGATGTGGCCCAGTCGGGCTCGGGCGCCCTGTGCGTCTCCAGCCAGGTGGGCTGCACGCTGAACTGCACCTTCTGCCACACCGGCACCCAGCCGCTTGGTGCGCAACCTGACGGCCGCCGAGATCGTCGCCCAGGTGCAGGTCGCCCGCGACGATCTGGGCGAATGGCCCTCGCCCAAGGAGAACCGCAAGCTCGCCACCATCGTGTTCATGGGCATGGGCGAGCCGCTCTACAATCTGGACAACGTGGCGGACGCCATCGACGTCCTGTCCGATAACGAGGGGATCGGCATCTCGCGCCGGCGGATCACCGTCTCCACCTCCGGCGTGGTCCCCGAGCTGAAGGCCCTGGGCGAGCGGACCGGGCGCCCAGCTGGCGGTCTCGCTGCACGCCACCAACGACGCCCTGCGCGACGAGATCGTGCCGATCAACCGGCGCTATCCGATCGCCGAACTAATGGGGGCGATCCGGGCCTATCCAGGCCTTGGCAACGCCAAGCGCGTCACCTTCGAATACGTGATGCTCAAGGGGGTGAACGACAGCCCCGCCGACGCCAAGGCCCTGGTCAAGCTGATCGCGGGCCTGCCGGCGAAGATCAATCTGATCCCGTTCAACCCCTGGCCGGGCGCGCCTTACGAATGCTCCGACCCCGACACGATCCGGGCCTTCGCGTCCATCGTGAACCGGGCCGGCTACGCCGCGCCGGTGCGCAAGCCGCGCGGGCGCGACATCCTGGCGGCCTGCGGTCAGCTGCGATCCGAGAGCGCCAAGGTCCGGGCCAGCGCCCGCCGCAAGGCGGCCCCGCTCGCCTCATAAGCGGCCCCCCGTGCATGGCGCGATCTGGCGTGATAACCGTGTTCGGACCACTGTTTAGGCGCCAAGGGTAGGCATGACGCCCGAGATTCTCGCTTTCGCCGCCGGCTTTCCCGTCACCCTGGCGCACACCGCGATCAGCCTCGTGCTGCTGGCGCTGGGCGCGGTGCTCTACGCCTTCCTGACCCCCTATCGCGAGATCGACGAGATCCGCGACGGCAATTCGGCGGCGGCGGTCTCCTTCGGCGGGGTGCTGGTGGGCCTGGCCCTGCCGCTGGCCGCGTCGCTGTCGGCCTCGACCTCGATCCTGGAGGCGGCGGTCTGGGGCGTGTCGATCACGGCGGTGCAGCTGCTGGCCTTCCGTATCACCGACTTCCTGTTCCGCGGCCTGCCCGAGCGGGTGGAGGAGGGCGACATCGCGGCCGCCGTGCTGCTGGTCGCCGCCAAGCTCGCCTGCGCGGTGATCCTGGCCGCCGCGGCGGCGGGCTGACCCGATGGAGGCGCCGCCGCCTCCGAGCCGTCGGGGCCGGCCGCCGGACTGGCTGATCTACGGGGGCATCGTCGTGGCGCTGGCGATCATCGCCCTGGCGCGCAACGAACACGCGGACGCTCCGCCCGCGCCGCCGCCCATCGGCGACGCCGCCACCATGGACGCCCCCGAGGCGGTGCTCGCGGCCGGCGCCTCGTTCAAGTCCAGGCTGGTCAAGCCGGCGGCCGAGCCCGGGACCCGGCCAGTTTCGGGCACGGCTTTCTCCATCTCCGACAAGGGCGTCTGGCTCACCGCCCGGCACGTGGTGCGAGGACTGCGGCAAGGCCGTGGTGATGGTCTCGCGCACGCGAGGCGTGATGGCGAAGGTGTTCGCCGACAAGTCCGCGGACGTGGCCGTGCTCACCACCGACGGCGGCGCTCCGCCCCTGCCGATGGCGCTTGGCCTGCCCATGACCTCCGGCCAGCGGGCCTATCTTCCGGGCTTTCCCCAGGACCGCGCCGGCGAGGCGGCCGCCCGGTTCATCGGGGCGGACTCGCTGAAGTCCCGCCGCGCGCGGCTCGCGTCCCCAGCCGGTGATGGTGTGGGCCGAGGCCGGGCGCACCGCGGGGCTGAAGGGGAGCCTGGCGGGCCTGTCCGGCGCGCCGGTGCTGGACAGCGCCGGGCGCGTGGTGGGCGTCACCCTGGCCGAGGCGCCCCGGCGCGGTCGCATCTATTCGGCCACGCCCGGCGTCGATCCTCGCGGCGCTGAAGCTGGCGGGCCAGAAGCCCTCGGGCTTCGCGCGCGGCCAGACGATCACCGTCGACAACTACGGCCGCACCGCCGACACCCTGCGCCGCGACCTGCGCGTGGCCCAGGTGGTGTGCCTGAGCTAACTGGCCGGTTTCACCAGGCTCGCCGAGCCGAGGTCGAGCTTGTCGGCCTCGATGACCTCCAGATGCGGGTGCTTGGCCTTCAGGGCCGGCAGGAACTGCTTCGCGTCGCCGACGACCACGATGGTGGCGCCTGTCGGGTCGAGGGTCCTGGCGAAGGCCTGGGCGGCCTGGGGCGTCACCGCCTCCACCGCCGGCTCGAACCGTCCCAGCTCCGACAGGGGGATGTCCTGCAGGGCGTAGCCGCTGAGCACCTCCGCCAGGCCTTCGGAGGTCTGCAGGTCGCGGCCGCGCGAGCCGGTGAGGCTGGCCTTGCGCGCGGTCAGCTCGTCCGCGCCCACCGGCGCGGCGCGCAGTGTGTCGATCTCGGCCAGCAGCAGGTCCACGACCTCGGCCGCCGCCTCGTTCTTGGTCTGCACCCGGGCGAAGAACAGGCCGGCGCGGCGGCGCGCCTGGATCGACGAGCCCGCGCCGTAGCTTAGGCCCCGCTTGATGCGGATCTCCTTGTTCAGCCGCGCCGAATAGCCGCCGCCGAGCACCGCGTTGGCCACGACCGCCTGGTAGTAGCGCGGGTCCGCCCGGGGGAGGGTCCGCATGGCGGCGGCCACGGCGGCCTGGCCGGAGTCCGGCATGTCCACCACGATCAGCCGCCGCCGCGCGGGCGGAAGCTGGGCGTCGGCCGTCGGCGCGCGGAGTGAGCGCGGCGGGCTTGGTCCAGCCGCCGAACGCCTGCTCGGCCAGGGCGAAGCCGCGTTCGGGCGTGATGTCGCCGGTCAGCACCAGGGTCGCCTCGTCGGGCCGGTACCAGCGGGCGTGGAAGGCCTTCACGTCCTTCAGGGCGATGCGCTTGAGCGAGTCCGGATCGCCGCCCAGCACATGGCCGTAAAGCCGGCCGTCGAAGGCGGCGACGCGGGCGACGTAGCCGGCCACCGAGCCCGGCTCCTCCAGGTCCACCGACAGGGCGTCCAGGGCCTGGGCGCGCTCGCGCTTCAGCTCGTCCGCCGCCAGGGTCGGGCGGACCACCACGTCGGCCATGATCGGCAGGGCGGCGTCCAGCTTGCCGGCCAGGACGTTCAGGGTGACCTGCGAGCCGTCCCAGGAGGCGCCGGACTCCAGGCTGCCGCCCAGAGCCTCCACATCGGCGGCGACCTGTTCGCCCGTGCGCGCGCCCGCGCCCTTGGTCAGCAGGGTGGCGGTCATGTCGGCGAGACCCGCGAGACCCGCTGGATCCTCCACGCCGCCCGCGCCCACCGTCAGCTCGGCGGTGACCAGAGGCAGGTCCGAGGAGCGGGCCACGATCACGCGAAGGCCGTTGGGCAGCACCCGCTCGGCCGGCTTGGGCAGCACCGGGCGCATCGGCGGGCCCGGCGGCGGCGGCGGCCTGGCGCTCGGCCTCCGGAGCCGGGGCGGCGACCGGCCCGGACGGAACAGGCAGAGGCGGCGTCGAGCGCCGGCGTCGCGGCGGCGGAAGACGACGGCGCCGCCTCGCCGGCGGGCTTTTGGAACTCGTCGCGGTAGCGGATGACCATCACCCGGTCGGCGGCGAGCCAGCGGCGGGCGGCCCGCTGCACGTCCTCGGCGGTGACGGCCTCCAGGCGGGTGATGTCGTCGTTGGCGCGCGCGGCGTCGCCCTCCAGCATCAGGGCCATGCCCAGCGCGTAGGCCTTGCCCTCGGCGGTCTCGCGCTCGCGCAGGGCCTGGGCGACGAGCTGGTTCTTGGCGCGATCGAGCTCGGCCGGCGTGACGGGCTGGTCGCTCAGGCGCGCCGCCTCGGCCTTCAGCGCCGCCGCGCCCTCGTCGGCCGTCTTGCCGGCGGCCATGATCGCGCCGGCCATGAACAGGCCGAGCTGCTGGCGCAGGTCCGCCTCGGCGAACACCTGGGAGGCGATCTCTTGATCGTGGACGAGGTCGCGATAGAGCCGCGAGGACTCGCCGGTGGCCAGGATGGTCTCGGCCACCTTCAGGGCCGGGGCGTCCGCCGCGCCCTTGTCGGGCGCCAGCCAGGTGAGCACCGTCGCCGGCAGCGGCACATTGGGGCCATAGGCGTCATAGAGGCCGGGGCCGGTGCGCGGCGGCTCCTTGGCCGTCACCCGGCGGATCGGCTGGTCCGGCCGCGTCAGCGGGCCGAAGTAGGCGTCCACCCAGCCGTCGAGCGCTGTCTGGTCGAAATCGCCCACCACGATCAGGGCCGCGTCGTCGGGCCGGTAGTAGGCCGCGTGGAAGGCGCGCACGTCCGCCAGGGACGCCGCGTCCAGCTCCTCGATCGAACCGATGCCCGGGCGCCGATAGGGGTGCACGGCGAAGGACGCCTTGGGGATCGCCAGGTTGAACAGGCGGCCATAGGGATCGGCCAGCACGCGCTGGCGCAGCTCCTCCTTCACCACGTCCCGCTCGGAGGTGAAGTTGGCCTGGTCGACCACCAGGGAGCTCATCCGCTCGGCCTCGGCCCACAGCAGGCGGCGCAGGTGATTGGCCGGAACCGTCTCGTGGTACTCGGTGAAGTCGTCCCAGGTGGAGGCGTTGTTCTCGCCGCCCACGTCCTCGGTCAGCCGGTCCATGAACTCGGCGGGCATGTCGCGCGTGGCCTTGAACATCATGTGCTCGAACAGGTGCGCGAAGCCCGAGCGGCCCTGCGGATCGTCCTTGGAGCCGACCCCGTACCAGACCTGGATGCTCACCGTCGGCGCGGAGCGGTCCACCGCCGAATAGACCTTCAGCCCGTTGGGCAGCACCCGCAGGGAGAAGTCGATGGGCGGCGCGGCGGGGACCGGGGCGCGCGCCGCGTCCGCCGCCCGCGCCACCGCCGGCGCGATCAGCACCGCCGCGCAGGCGGCCACGGCGAGGAGATTGGAATCCATAGGGCGCTCCGAGGACAGCTCGGCCCCATACATGGCCCGCCGCGCCCGGTCGTCAACGCTCGCCGTGGAAAGGTCCCCGCCGGCCCGGAGGGGTGTGGCCGGCGGGGGAGGTGCGGACGGCTACTGGCTGAGCACGCCGTTGTTGTTGCTGATGCCGTCCAGCGCGATGCTGGTGGAGTTGCTGGAGCCGCTGGAGGTGCGGCAATAGGCCGACAGGGTCACGTTCGGGCCGGAGTAGGTGATCCGGATCGAGCCGCAGCTCTGCTGGAAGGTGCTGGCGCCCGAGCCCTTGGTCAGCTTGCCGTTCTGGTTGCTGATCCCCTGCAGGACCAGGCTGGAGGCGGTGGCCGCGCCGTTGGCCTTCAGGCACATCGCCTTCATGGTGGCCTGGTTGGAGGCTGAATAGGCGAATTCGATGTTCGAGCAGGAGTACGGAAAGGTGCTTTGGGCCAGCGCCGATCCGGCGGCGAAGGTGGCGGCGGTCGCGGCCGCGGCGATCAGGAGCTTGTTCATTGGAGGTTTCCTCTGGACGGCCCTGTCCGGGCCGAGGGTTTGCAAGCATTAATTGTGATTTCGGGTGAAATCGCCCACAGTTTACTCCTATAGGTTGTATTATGCGAGTCCCCGCCCGGCCGGGCGGTTTCGCGGAGCCGGGCGCGCTATATGTCGGGCCATGGCTGAGCCCTTCGTCGCCACTGTCCTGACCATGTTCCCGGAGGCCTTCCCCGGGCCGCTCGGCGTGTCGCTGATCGGCACGGCATGGCGCGAACAGAACCGTTGGGCGCTCGAAACGGTGGACATCCGAAATTTTTCGAACGATAAGCGCGGCTTCCTGGACGACGCCCCCGCGGGCGGCGGCCCGGGACAAGTGATGAGAGCGGACGTCATCGCCGCAGCGCTCGATTCCATCGAGCGGGCGGGACGGCCGCTTTTGGTCATGAGCGCGCGGGGACGACCCCTGACCCAGGCGCGTGTGAAGCAGTGGGCCGAGACGCCGGGACTGATCGTCCTGTGCGGCAGGTTCGAGGGGGTGGACCAGCGGGTGATCGACGCCCGGGGGTTCGAGGAGGTCGCCGTCGGCGACGCGGTCCTGGCCGGTGGCGAGGCGGCGGCGATGGTGGTGATCGAGGCCTGCGTCAGGCTGCTGCCGGGAGTGCTCGGTCAGGCGGCCTCGCTGGCCGAGGAGAGTTTCGAAGACGGGCTTTTGGAGCATCCGCAGTACACGCGGCCGCGGACGTTCGAAGGGCTCGACATTCCAGAGGTGCTGACCTCCGGCCACCATGGCGAGATCGCCAAGTGGCGGCGGCGCCAAAGGGAAGACATCACGCGCGAGCGGCGCCCTGATCTTTGGGCCGCCCATCTCGCAGGCAAGAACGGGCGTCGGGAGACCTGAGACGATGAACATGATCCAGGAACTGCAGCGCGAGGAAGCCGACCGCCTGAAGGCCGTCCGCGCCACGCCCGACTTCCGCCCCGGCGACACCGTGCGGGTGAACGTCCACATCCGTGAGGGCGAGCGCCAGCGCGTCCAGGCCTATGAGGGCGTGTGCATCGCCCGCTCGGGCGGCGGGATCAACGAGAGCTTCACCGTGCGCAAGATCAGCTTCGGCGAAGGCGTGGAGCGGATCTTCCCGGTGCTGTCGCCGATGATCGAGTTCATCGAGGTGAAGCGCCGGGGCGTGGTGCGTCGCGCCAAGCTCTATTACCTGCGCGATCGCCGCGGCAAGCGCGCCCGCATCGCCGAGCGTCAGACCGTCCGCGGCGGCGCGGCTGCTGATGAAGCGGCGGCGGCCCCCGAGACGACGGAAGCCTAGACCGTCGCCTTCTCTCGGCCGCCGGCGACGACGGCCGATATCCTGCAAGAACCCGGCGGGGAATTCCGTGACGGCCTTCAGGCCGGACACGGTCGACAGGTTGCGCACGGAGCGGCGGACCTCCAGCAGCACCTGCTGGACCATCTCGCGCCGCTCGATCTCGCCGGTCTCGCGCACCAGCGACAGGCGATGGATGGCGTAAAGCCCGACCAGGGACGCCAGCGCGAAGTGAAAGCCCCACTGCGAAATCAGCAGCGGCGAGACCACCGTCACCCCCTCCGGTCCGGCCCACCTGAGGTCCAGCGCCAGTTCGCGATGGGCGAAGACGTCGGCGAACACCCCGCCCAGGATCGGCGCCACGCCCGCCGCCAGCGAGGTGATCGTCGCATTGGTCGCCACATAGGCCGTGGCCGCGCCGCGCGGCGCCAGCTTCAGGGCGATGCTTGAAGAGGCGAGGTTCACCCCGGCCGAGGCCAGGCCCATGACCGCGTGCAGGGCGATCAGATAGGCGGACGCCAGATACATGTCCTGGAACCGGCCCGCGAAGATCATGGCCGCGATACAGGCGATGAAGGCCGGCGCGGTCACCAGCAGCACCGACTTGTGCGAGAAGCGGTCGCCCAGATGGCCCCAGATCCTCAGCGAGGCGAGATTGGCGATTTGGCTCACCACGCTCAGCCCCACCACGAAGGTCAGGCCGAAGCCCAACTGGCGCACCAGGAACACGGTGAAGAACGGCGTCGCCAGGTTCACCGCGAAAGACCAGCTGGACAGGAACAGGATCAGGCGGCGGAAGTTCACGTCGCGCAGGGGCGTGATGATCAGCTTGACGAAATCGACCCGGTGCTCCGAACGCGCCATGCGCGGCTCCGGCGCGTGGGCGATGTGCCAGACGCTGGCGCATCCGGCGGCGAAGGCGAACAGGTAAAGGCCCATGAACGCCATGCCCTGGCCCGGCCCCCCGGGCCTTCCGGCCCAGTCCAGGGCGACGCCGGCCGCGAGGCTGGCGATCAGGGTGACGGCGGTGGCGGCCAGGGTCCGGCGCGCGAAGAAGCTGCCCATCCGCTCCTCTGGCACCAGGTCGCGGATCCAGGCGTTCCAGGAGCAGGTGCCGATGGCGTTGACCACGCAGTGGGCGGCCTCCACCGACACCATCACGGTCAGCGCCAGGGCGCGGTCGGCCAGGAACGGCAGGAAGGCCATGGCCAGGATGGAGAGCCGGCCGGGCAAGAGCGAGGCCACGGTGATCAGCTTGCGCGCCCGCAGGCGCTCGATCAGCACCACGGCCACGAGCTGCAGCGGCTGGGTCAGGAACGGCAGGGCGGCCAACAGGCCGATCACCGAGTTTGGCGCGCCGAGGTAGAGGGCGAAGGCGGCCAGCACCACCCCGCTGTTCAGCGCCACCATGGTGTTGGACCAGGCGCCGTCCCAGATCAGATGCCGCACCCCGCTCTGCAGCTCGGTCTCGTCGATGGAATCTTGGGGGGCGAGGTCCATGCCTGGGCGGATGCGCTCACTGCGGGAGGAAGGTGAGCCGATAGATCGCATGCGCGTGGCGCAAATGCGAACCGAAGGGACGAGAACTTCGGGCCCCCGCTCCTAGGGCGGGCCTTCCGGGTATTGCGGCAGGCCGTCGTCGAGCTTCAGCCAATCGACCTTGCTGGAGGTCCAGACGTGGCATTCCGGCGCGAGCGCGTTCGGGTTGTCGAGCGTGGCGAGGGTCACGCCCCAGCGAGCTGGCGGATCCAGCGGCTCGGCGAACATCAGGGTTCCGCACACTGGGCAGAAATGCCGCCACAGCCGGTGGGAGGAACGATAGCGCTCGGTAGGGCCCTCAATGGTCATTGAGCCTTTGGGGAACATCGCCCGGGCATAGAAGGCGCCCCCGCGGCCTTCTGGCAGATACGGCAATGACAGACACGGGTGTTCAGGCTGGGCGCGGACGCCACATAGCGCACGGCGCCGCAAAGACAGCCCCCGGCAAAGGGGGGTGGGAGATCCTGATCGGCCATGTCGGCCTCCTGGGTTGCATGCCTGCACTGGACGCGCTCGTCCCCTCCGCCTACATCGCCGCCCATGTCCGGTAAAACTCTGTACGACAAGATCTGGGACGCCCACGCCGTCGGCCAGGATGGCGAAGAGACGCTCCTGTACGTGGATCTGCACCTGATCCACGAGGTGACCACGCCCCAGGCCTTCGCGGGCCTGCGCGAGGCGCATCGCCCCGTGCGCCGTCCCGACCGCACCCTCGCGGTCGCGGACCACAACGTGCCAACCGAAGGCCAGGCGCTGGGCGTGGACGCCGTGGCCGACGTGGAAGCGCGCCTGCAGCTGCAGACCTTGGGCCGGAACGTCGCGGAGGCCGGGATCGAGTTCTTCCAGATGGGCGACATCCGCAACGGCATCGTCCACGTGGTGGGACCCGAGCAGGGCCGCACCCAGCCGGGCATGACCATCGTCTGCGGCGACAGCCACACCTCCACCCACGGCGCCTTCGGGGCCCTGGCGCACGGCATCGGCACCTCGGAAGTCGAGCACGTGCTGGCCACCCAGACGCTTCGCCAGCGCAAGTCCAAGAACATGCGGGTGGTCTTCACCGGAACCCCCGGCCCCGGCGTGGGGCCCAAGGACTACGCCCTGGCCCTGATCGGCAAGATCGGCACCGCCGGCGGCACCGGCCACGTGATCGAATACGCCGGCGAGGCCATCGACGCCCTGTCCATGGAAGGGCGCATGACCCTGTGCAACCTGACCATCGAGGCGGGCGCCAAGGCCGGGCTGATCGCGCCGGACGAGGCGACCTACGCCTATCTGATGGGCCGCCCGGCCACGCCCAAGGGCGGGGCGTGGGAGATGGCGCTGGCCTATTGGAAAACCTTCTCCACCGACGACGACGCCGTCTTCGACAAGGAGGTCGTCATCGACGTCTCGACGCTGGCCCCGCAGGTCACCTGGGGCACCAGCCCCGAGGACGTGCTGCCGATCGACGGCGTCGTGCCCGCGCCGGACAGCTTCTCCCATGAAGACAAGCGCGCCTCGGCCGTGCGGGCGCTGGACTACATGGGCCTTGAGGCCGGCCAGCGGATCGACACCGCCAGGATCGACCGGGTGTTCATCGGCTCGTGCACCAACAGCCGCATCGAGGACCTGCGCGAAGCCGCCGCCATCCTGAAGGGCCGCAAGGTCGCCGGGCACGTGAAGGCCATGGCCGTGCCGGGCTCGGGCCTGGTGCGCGAACAGGCCGAGGCCGAGGGTCTGGACAAGGTGTTCATCGAAGCGGGCTTCGACTGGCGCGAACCGGGCTGCTCCATGTGCCTGGGGATGAATCCGGACCGACTGGCGCCGGGCGAACGCTGCGCGTCGACCTCCAACCGCAACTTCGAGGGCCGCCAGGGCCGCGGCGGCCGCACCCACCTGATGAGCCCGGCCATGGCCGCCGCCGCCGCGGTCGCCGGCCGCATCGCCGACGTGCGGGAGTTCCTGGCATGAAGCCCTTCATCAAGGTCGACGGCCGCGCCGCGCCCCTGCCCATCGCCAACCTCGACACCGACCAGCTGATCCCCAAGCAGTTCCTCAAGACCGTGGAGCGCAAGGGCCTGGCCAAGGGCCTGTTCTACGACTTCCGCTTCGACTACGACGGCAAGCCCAAGCCCGACTTCGTGCTGAACCAGCCGGCCTACGCGGGCGCGGACATCCTGGTCTGCGGCGACAACTTCGGCTGCGGCTCCTCGCGCGAGCACGCGCCCTGGGCCCTGCTGGACTTCGGCATCCGGGCGGTGATCGCCCCGTCGTTCGGGGACATCTTCTACAACAACTGCTTCGAGAACGGCCTTCTGCCGGTGGTGCTGCCGGCCGAGCAGGTGCACGCCCTGATGGAAGAGGCGCGCGGCGGCAACCACCTCTTTTCGGTGGATCTGGAGGCCCAGACCGTCACCTCGCCGTCGGGCAAGGTCTTCGCCTTCGACATCCACCCCGGCCGCAAGGAGAAGCTGCTCAAGGGTCTGGACTCCATCGGCGAGACCCTGACCCACGCCAGCGAGATCGATACCTACGAAGCCGGCCGCGCCAAGACGGCCCCCTGGCTGGAGGCGCGCCAATGAACGTGATCCTGGCCGGCACGGTCCGCTTCCCCCTCGAAAAGCTCGACGCCGGTCTGGCGGTGATGATGGAGATGATGCGCCTGTCGCGCGCCGAGGACGGCTGCATCGAGTACGTCTATTCCCAGGACCTGATCGAGCGGACGCTCGTGCACGTGTTCGAGGTCTGGCGCGACGAGGCGGCGCTGCAGGCCCACCACGACGCGCCGCATTTCCATCGCTGGAAGGCCGAACGCGAGGGCCTGGGCATGACCGACCGGCGGCTCGTGCTCTACGAGGTCGCGTCCAGCCACCAAGCCTAGGAAACCATCCGTATGCCGACATTGCTGCTACTGCCCGGCGACGGGATCGGGCCGGAGGTGACGGCCGAGGTGAAGAAGGTCGCCGCCTGGATGTCCGCCCACGGCGGCATCTATCTGGAGATTTCCGAGCGGGCCTTCGGCGGCGCGAGCTACGACGCCCACGGAACGCCCCTGACCGACGAGGCCGAGGCGGCGGCGCTGAAGTCCGACGCGGTGCTGATGGGCGCGGTGGGCGGGCCGAAGTGGGCGACCGTTGCGCGCGACAAGCGTCCCGAGGCGGGGCTGCTGCGTCTGCGCAAGGCCATGGACGCCTTCGCCAACCTGCGCCCGGCCCTGTGCTTCGCGGCCCTGGCCGACGCCTCCTCGCTCAAGCAGCGACCTGGTGGCGGGGCTGGACATCATGATCGTGCGCGAACTGACCTCGGGCGTCTATTTCGGCGAACCGCGCGGGATCGAGGTGCTGGCCGACGGCACGCGCCGGGCGGTGGACACCCAGGTCTACACCGAAGGCGAGATCCAGCGCGTGGCGCGCGTCGCCTTCGAACTGGCGCGTGGGCGGAGCAACCGGGTGACCTCGGCGGAGAAGTCCAACGTCATGGAGACCGGCGTCCTGTGGCGCGACGTGGTCAGCGCCCTGCACACCCAGGAATATCCCGACGTGCAGCTGGAGCACATGCTGGCCGACAACGCCGCCATGCAGCTGGTGAAGAACCCCAAGCAGTTCGACGTGATCCTGACCGACAACCTGTTCGGCGACATCCTGTCGGACGAGGCGTCGATGCTCACCGGCTCGCTGGGCATGCTGCCGTCGGCGGCCTTGTCCTACGAGGGCAGGCCGGGCCTGTACGAGCCCGTGCACGGCTCGGCGCCCGACATCGCCGGCAAGGGACTGGCCAATCCCCTGGCGGCGATCCTGTCCTTCGCCATGGCGCTGAAGTGGTCGTTCGGCCGGCCGGACCTGGAGGCGCGGCTGAACGCGGCGGTGACGGCGGCGCTGGACGCCGGCGCCCGCACGGCGGACCTCGGGGGCCGGCTCTCCACGACCCAGATGGGCGACGCGGTGATCACGGCGTTGGAAAAGGCGGGCTGATCTCGCCCTCGCCGCCTCAGCGATACATCCAGCTCAGCACCAGCGCCGAAACGACGATCACCAGCACGGTGATCGGCGCGCCAACCCGCGCGTAGTCGCCAAAGCGATAGCCCCCCGGGCCCATCACCAGCAGATTGTTCTGGTGCCCGATGGGCGTCAGGAAATCCGACGAGGCGCCGATCAGCACGGCCAAGAGATAGGGGTCGGCCGGGGTGTGGGTGATCTGGGCGACGCTGAGCGCGATGGGGCCCATGATCACGGCGGTCGCCACATTGTTCAGGAAGATCGACAGCACCATGGTGGTGGTCGCCATCACCGCCAGGGCCCCGAACAGGGGCAGGTGCACCAGGCTGTCGCCCAGCACCCCCGCCACCGCCTGGGCCGCGCCGCTGTGCTCGAAGCTGCGGCCCACTGGAATGATGGCGGCCAGCAGGATGATCGTGCTCCAGTCGATGGAGCTGTAGACCTCGCCGACGGGCAGGAAGCGCAGCACCGCCATCAGCACCGCCGCGCCGAGGAAGGTGACCGCCGGGGTCAGGCCGAAGCCCACGGACGCGGCCACCGCAGCCACATAGATCGCCACCGCCAGCACGGCCCGCCAGCGGCCGATCGGCGCCGCGTCGGTGCGGTCCACTTCCAAGAGGCGGGCGTAGCGGTTGAAGTTGGCCAGCACCACGGCCGCGCCGTTCAGATAGAGCTGGTCGCCGGTCTCGATCGCCAGGGCGCCCAGCGGCCGGCGCTCCTCCGCCGCGCGCGGGCCCGCGGCCACCACCCGCAGATGCCCGTCGGTCTTGGCGGCGACCACGTCGTGCGGCTCGCCGATCAGGGGGGAGCCGCGCGCGACCACCACCCGGGCGGTCACCGCGTCCGCGCGCCGGCTGGGCTGCAAGGACGCCTGCAGCCCCGTGGCCTTGGCCGTCACCCACGGGTCCTCGTGCGAGCTGACCAGCAGGCGGTCGCCCGGCGACAGTTCCGCCCCGGACCAGGGACTGGCCTGCAGCGGATCGCTGAACACGCCGAGAATCGCCCCCTTCAGCTTGCGCAGTTGTTCGCGCACGGTCTTCAGGGTGGGCGTCGCCTCGCCCCCGAGCGCCGGGGGAACCAGCAGCTCGAACACCCGGAACATCGGCTGGGCGCTCTCGCCCGCGGGCGTGCGCTGCGGGGCCAGCCGCCAGCCGATCACCCCGAGATAGACCACGCCGCCGACCGCCACCGCGAGGCCCACGGGGGTCATGGCGAAGAAGCTGAAGCCCGCGCCCAGGGCGTCGGCGCGGAACGACGACAGGATCAGATTGGCCGGCGTGCCGATCAGAGTGGTCATGCCGCCCAGGATGGTGGCGAACGCCAGGGGCATCAGCGCCGCGCCGGTGGATATCCGCGCGCGCCGGCACATCTCGATCGCAGAGGGCATGGTCACCGCCAGGGCGGCGATATTGTTCATGAAGGCCGAGAGGAACGCCGCCAGGGCCATCAACGCCGCGAGCTGCAGGCCGAACGGCGCGCCCTCGGGCATCAGCCTGCGCGTCAGGGCCGAAGCGACGCCGGTCAGCTCGATGGCGCGGCCCACCACCAGCACGGCGGCCACGGTGATCACCGCGGGGTCGGCCAGGCCGTCGAAGGCCTCCTTGGGGGACACAAGCCCCAGCGCCATGCAGGCGAACAGGGCGCACAGGGCCACCACGTCGTGGCGCAACCGGCCCCAGACGAACAGGCCCAGCGTCAGCAGCAGGATGACGACGCTCTCGACGGCCGGGTTCAAAGCCGCGTCCTCCCGCACTCAGCCGGTTGAACGGGGACCGCCGCCGGCCAAGGCGTCAAGGAAAGGTCGGGCCGCCCCAAGCCTGGGTCAAGGCCACTTCACCACCGGCGGCATGGAGCTGAGGATCGATTCGACGTTTCCGCCGGTCTTCAGCCCGAAGGTGGTGCCCCGGTCGTAGAGCAGGTTGAACTCCACATAGCGGCCCCGGCGCACGAGTTGCTCCTCGCGCTCGGCTTCGGTCCACGGCTCGTTCATCCGCCCGCGCGCGATCTTCGGATAGACGTCGAGGAACGCCTCGCCCACGTCCTGGGTGAAGGCGAAGTCCCGGTCCCAGTCGCCCGAATCGTGGCGGTCGTAGAAGATGCCGCCGATGCCGCGCGGCTCCTTGCGGTGGGCGAGATAGAAATACTCGTCGCACCATTTCTTGTAGCGGGCGTGCCAGGCCGGATCGTGGGCGTCGCAGGCGCCCTTCATGGCCGCGTGGAAGGCGACCGCGTCGGGAAAGTCCTGCTCGCGCTGATAGGCCAACAGCGGCGTCAGGTCGCCGCCGCCGCCGAACCAGCCCTGGGTGGTGCAGATGAAGCGCGTGTTCATATGCACCGCCGGCACGCGCGGCGAGGCCATGTGGGCGATCAGGCTGATCCCGGTGGCGTAGAAGCGCCGGTCGGTCTCGGTTCCCGGCATGGTCTTGGCGAAGTCCTCGGGAAACTCGCCATGCACGGTGGAGACGTGCACCCCCACCTTCTCGAATAAGCGGCCGTGCATCATGCCCATCACGCCGCCGCCGCCAGCCGGACGATCCCAGCGCTTCAGCTCGAAGCGCCCCGGCGTGGGGCCGTAGAGGTCGGCGGGCGCTTCGTCCTCCAGGGCCTCGAAGGCGGCGACGATGCGGTCGCGCAGGGATTCGAACCAGGCCCTGGCGCGGGCCTTGCGCTCATCCAGGACGGCGTCGGCGGAGGGGGCGAGATCGGTCATGCTCATGGTCATACCGGGTTTACGGACGAAACGGGACATCCCCGCGCCTGGGGACAGGCCTTTCAGAGCCACGGCGGCGCCCGAGCCGACATTGAGCCAGCGCAAACCGGGCCTGGACGTCGCCGCGCCTTGTCCCGATGCGATTCGGGACCGCTCGCCTCAGCGTTCGCACCCCGAAAAACGCCCAACCGAGCGCCATGGTGAAGCTCCGTATTGTGGTTTTACCGAATGGCCGGTTGAAAAAGAGCCAGACGCATTCTAAGCCCTGCGCGCGCGCGGCGCCCGGCGACCTTCCGCCGAGCGAGGGTCGAACGAAATCTGCGCGCGTCCGGCGGCCGGTCGGCCCGCGGCCGTGTGACGAATTTAGGGGTGAGCCGAGTTGTCCGACGCTGTCGCCCATCCGGGCATGGGAAGCGGAGCCGATCCCGCTGACGAAGATCCAAATCGTCGAGATTTCATTCATATCGCCGCCGCCGTAGGCGCGGCGGGCGCGGTCGCGGGGCTAGCCTGGCCCCTGGTCGACCAGATGAACCCCTCGGCCGACACTTTGGCCATGGCCTCGATCGAGTACGAGTTCTCCAAGGTGGAGCTCGGCCAGCAGGTGGCGATCAAGTGGCGCGGCAAGCCCGTGTTCGTGCGCCACCGCACGCCCAAGGAAATCGCCGAGGCGGTCGCCGGTGACACCGCGAACCTGCGGGATCCGGCCACGGACGAATCCCGCCACAAGCCCGGCAAGCCAGAGTGGCTGATCCTTATCGGGGTCTGCACTCACCTGGGCTGCGTACCCACGTTCGGGGAGGGCGAATACGGCGGCTGGCTGTGCCCCTGCCACGGGTCGGTCTACGACACCTCGGGACGCATTCGTAAAGGGCCGGCGCCGAAGAACCTGTACCTGCCTGATTACACCTTCCTCTCCGACACCAAGGTCAAGATCGGCTGACATCATGAGCGGACATTCGACCTACACGCCGAAGTCGGCTTTTGCGCGCTGGCTTGATTCGCGGCTTCCGATCCTCAGCCTCAATGCGGAGCTGATGGATTATCCGACGCCGAAGAACCTGAACTACTGGTGGACCTTCGGCGGCATCCTGGCCCTGTGCCTGGGTATCCAGATCGCCACCGGCGTCGTGCTGGCCATGCACTACAACGTCGGCAACGCCTTCGACTCCGTCGAGCACATCATGCGCGACGTGAACTATGGCTGGCTGATGCGCTACATGCACGCCAACGGCGCCTCGATGTTCTTCCTGGCGGTCTACATCCACATCATGCGCGGCATCTACTACGGCTCCTACAAGGCCCCGCGCGAGGTGATCTGGATGCTCGGCATGGTCATCTACCTGCTGATGATGGCCACGGCCTTCATGGGCTACGTGCTGCCCTGGGGTCAGATGAGCTTCCACGGCGCGGTGGTGATCACCAACCTGCTTGGCGCCCTGCCCTTGATCGGTAAGCCGATCACCACCTGGCTGTGGGGCGGCTATGCGGTGGACCTGCCGACGCTGAACCGCTTCTTCTCGCTGCACTACCTGCTGCCCTTCGTGATCGCGGGCGCGGTGGTGCTGCACATCTGGGCCCTGCACGTGCCGGGCAACAACAACCCGACCGGCGTGGACGTGAAGAGCAAGAACGACACCCTGCCCTTCCACCCGTACTACACGGTGAAGGACGGCTTCGCGATCGTGCTGTTCCTGATCCTGTACGCCGTGTTCGTGTTCTTCATGCCCGACGCGCTCGGGCCACGCGGACAACTACATCCCGGCCAATCCGCTGCACACGCCCGCGCACATCGTGCCCGAGTGGTACCTGCTGCCGTTCTACGCGATGCTGCGGGCCGTGCCGAACAAGCTGGCGGGCGTGCTGGTCATGTTCGGCTCGCTGGGCCTGCTGTTCCTGCTGCCCTGGCTGGATACCGCCAAGGTGCGCTCGATGCGCTACCGGCCGTCCATGCGCTGGTTCTTCTTCATCTTCATCGCGGTGTGCCTGGCCCTCGGCTGGTGCGGCGCCCAGGAGCCCAGCGCCCAGCTGATCCCCGCCAACGTCGGCTTCCAGCTCGCGGACTACAACATCAACAGCGTCACCTGGTTCTCGCGGGTGCTGGAACTCTACTACTTCAGCTACTTTTTGCTGATCGTGCCGATCATGGGCTGGACCGAGAAGACCCTGCCCGTCCCCGACTCCATCTCGACGCCGGTGCTCGCCGGCGAGGCCAAGAAGGGTTGATCCCCATGCTGCGTAAAGCCCTGGTCCTCGCTACGGTTCTCGGCGCCTCGGCATTGGGGCTGGCCGCGCCTGCCTCCGCCGCCACCACGGCGATGGAGCCCAAGGACGTCCACTGGAGCTTCGAGGGCCCGTTCGGAAAGTTCGATCAGGCCGAGCTGCAGCGGGGCCTGAAGGTCTACGCCGAGGTCTGCTCCGCCTGCCACGCCATGCGGGAGATGTCCTACCGCAACCTTGGCCAGCCCGGCGGACCGTTCTGGAGCGCCAAGTATCCGAACCCCAACGACAATCCCTATGTGAAGGCCTTCGCCGCCCAGTTCCAGGTGCCGGACATCGACCCGGACACCGGCGACGCCATCACCCGCCCGGCCACGCCCGCGGACACCTTCAAGTCGCCCTTCCCCAACGATGTCGCCGCGGCCGCGTCCAACGGCGGCGCCACGCCGCCGGACCTGTCGGTGATCGTCAAGGCCCGCGAGGGCGGCGCGCGCTACGTCTATTCGATCCTGACCGGCTACGCCCCGCCCCCCGTCGGCCTGACCGTGCCCGCGGGCAAGAGCTACAACCCCTACATGGCCGGCGACGTGACCAGCTACTGGTCCGGCGATCCGAAGAAGGTGCCGCTGGGCGGCTTCATCGCCATGCCCCTGCAGCTTACCCCCGACCGGGTCAGCTTCGACGACGGCACCAAGTCCACCCCCGAGAACGAAGCCAAGGCCGTGGCCGCCTTCCTGACCTGGGCGTCCGACCCGCACCAGATGCAGCGCAAGCAGATGGGCTTCGAGGTGCTGATCTACCTCTTCCTGCTCGCGGGCATCGTCTACGCCAGCTATCGGCGCCTGTGGCGCAAGGTGGAGCACTAGGGCTGTCGCTCCGGCGGCTGTCCGCAGGGGGCTAGCGCATGTCCGATTGGGTGCTCGGCGTCATCGGCGGGTCAGGCCTGTATGAGATGCCGGGCCTGACCGGCCTGCGCTTCGAACAGGTTCACACCCCCTGGGGCGAACCGTCCGACGAGCTGGCGTTCGGCGAGATGGACGGCGTCCAGCTGGTGTTCCTGCCCCGGCATGGGCGCGGGCACCGCGTCTCGCCCACCCACATCAACGGCCGCGCCAACATCGACGCCCTGAAGCGCGTCGGCTGCACGGACATCCTGTCGCTGTCGGCCGTGGGTTCGCTGCGCGAGGGGCTGGCGCCCGGCGACTTCGTCGATCGTGGACCAGTACATCGACCGCACCTTCGCCCGCGATAAGAGCTTCTTCGGCGACGGCGTCACCGCCCACGTCTCCATGGCGCATCCGGTTTGCTCCAGGCTGGCCCTGATGGCCGCCGAGGCTGGCCGCGCCGCCGGGGCGCGCGTGGTGCAGGGCGGAACCTATCTGTGCATGGAGGGGCCGCAGTTCTCCACCCTGGCCGAGAGCAAGCTCTACCGGTCCTGGGGCTGCGACGTGATCGGCATGACCAACATGCCCGAGGCCAAGCTCGCCCGCGAGGCGGAGCTGCCCTACGCCAGCGTGGCCATGGTCACCGACTACGACTGCTGGCACGAGGAGGTCGCCGCCGTGGAGGTGACCGACATCCTGCGCGTGCTCTCCGAGAACGCCCACAAGGCCCAGGCGTTGGTGCGGGGCCTCGCGGGCATGCTGAAGAAACCTCGCACGCCCTCGCCGATCGACACCTGCCTGGACACGGCGATCATCACCCCGCCCGCGGCCCGCGATCCGGACCTCGTGACCAAGCTCGACGCCGTGGCTGGCCGGGCGCTGAGGGGCTGACGCCCCTCAGGCCCGAATAGCGAGGCCTAGGCCTCAGCCGGACTCCAGCTTCCACGGGTCGGCGCGGATGAGACGCCATGCCCTTCGGTCCGACCACGGTTCGGCGTGGGAGCCTGGCCGCGGTTATGGCCTCGGTTCTGACCGCCGCCTCCGCCTCCGTTCTGGCCGCCACGGCCCCGACCGCGCCCGTTGCGGGACGGTTGGCCGGACCCGGCCTTGTGGTTGAACTCACGGGACCGTGCGGGTTCGGGGGCGAGCTTGGCCTCCACCGCCGCCATGGCGCCCAGCGCGCGGTCGTTGCGCCGGTCGAAGGCGGGGACGGTCTGGCGCGTCACCTTCTGGATGTCGCGCAGCAGGCCGCGCTCGTCGTCCGACACCAGGCTGATGGCCGAGCCCGTGGCGCCGGCGCGCGCGGTGCGGCCGATGCGGTGGACATAGGCTTCCGGCACGTTGGGCAGCTCGAAGTTGATCACGTGGCTGACCCCGTCCACGTCGATGCCGCGCGCGGCGATGTCGGTGGCGACCAGGGCGCGGCAGGCGCCGGCCTTGAACGCCGCCAGGGCGCGCTCGCGCTGGGGCTGGCTCTTGTCGCCGTGGATGGCGGCGGCCGAGACGCCGGCGGCTCCAGGCTCTTGGCCACGCGGTCGGCGCCGCGCTTGGTGCGGGTGAAGACCAGCACGCGGCTGAACTTGGGCTCGGCGAACAGGTCCGCCAGCAGGGCGCGCTTGCGGGCGGTCTCGACGAAGATCACCTGCTGGTCGACCCGGTCGACCGTGGTGGCCTGCGGCGTGACGGCCACCTTCACCGGGTCCTGCAGCAGCTCGCTGGCCGAGCTTGCCGATCTCGGTCGGCATGGTGGCGGAGAAGAACAGGTTCTGGCGACTTGGCGTCATGTAGGAGACGATCCGGCGGATCGGCTGCAGGAAGCCGAGGTCCAGCATCTGGTCGGCCTCGTCCAGCACCAGGATCTCGGTCTCGCCGAGCTGGCACTCTTTTCGCCCAGGTGGTCGATCAGGCGGCCGGGCGTGGCCACCAGCACGTCGACGCCCGGCGCCAGGGCCTTGATCTGCGGCGCCGTACTTGACGCCGCCGAACACCACCGCGACGCTCGACGCCCATGTGCGCGCCGTAGGTGCGGAAGCTCTCGGCGATCTGGCTGGCCAGCTCGCGGGTGGGGCTGAGCACCAGCACGCGGCAGCCGCGGCGCGGCGCGGGCCGGCGGTTCTCGGCCAGGCGGTGCAGGATGGGCAGGGCGAAGGCGGCGGTCTTGCCGGTGCCGGTCTGGGCGATGCCCAGAAGGTCGCGGCCCTGCATGACCGAGGGAATGGCCTGGGCCTGGATCGGGGTGGGGGTCGTCATAGCCTTGGGCGGCGAGCGCCTTCAGCAGCGGCTGGGCGAGGCCGAGGTCGGTGAATTGAGTCAAAGGATAATGTCTTTCGAACAGCCGCGCGCGGGCGCCGAACGCATCGGTCGCGCCGCCATCGCGGAGGATATCTGGGGAAGCGCCGCGCGTGCCCGGCGATCGATGAAAGCTTCGGTGCGCTCAAACAGTCCAGGGTGCGGTTCTTGCACCCATCACGCGGCTGGAGCGCCGATAGCGCCCGTAAGCGCACGCTGCACATCGTCTTTTGCAGGTGCGAAGTCAAGTCACGGCGGTGCGAAAGCGCTGTTGCGACCCGCGGCCGGCGGCGTACAGCAGCGGGCATGACCAGCCCCGTAGAGCCCCGCCCGCCCCTGCCGCCGTTCACCCGCGAGAGCGCCATCGTGAAGGTGCGCAAGGCCGAGGACGCCTGGAACGGCCGCGACCCGCAAGCCGTCGCCCTCGCCTATACGCCGGACAGCCGCTGGCGGAACCGCAGCGAATTCCTGACCGGCCGCCCCGCCATCATCGAGTTCCTGACCCGCAAATGGGCGAGCGAACAGGACTATCGGCTGATCAAGGAGCTGTGGGCGTTCACCGACGACCGCATCGCCGTGCGCTTCGCCTATGAGTGGCGCGACGACGGCGGCGCCTGGTTCCGGTCCTATGGCAACGAGAACTGGGCCTTCGACGCCCACGGCCTGATGCGCGAGCGGCACGCCAGCATCAACGACGTTCCTATCGCGGCCGGGGACCGCAAGTTCCTGTGGAACGCGCCCGGCCCCCGCCCCGCCGACCATCCGGGGCTGAGCGATCTGGGGCTTTAGGCGTCCGCGAGGCCCTAGCGCGCTTGCCCTTCGGGCCCGCCTTGTCCATGAAACGTCGAACCGAGGGGGACCCCGCCATGAACCTGACCGACGCCATCCGCACCATCCCGGACTATCCCAAGGCCGGGATCATGTTCCGCGACATCACCACGCTGCTGGGCGACGCCAGCGCCTTTCGCCAGGCGGTGGACGAGCTGGTGCAGCCCTTCGCCGGTAAGAAGATCGACAAGGTGGCCGGGATCGAGGCGCGCGGCTTCATCCTGGGCGGCGCGGTGGCGCACCAGCTGTCGGCTGGATTCATCCCCCTGCGCAAGAAGGGTAAGCTGCCTCACAAGACCGTCGGGGTGGAATACGCCCTGGAATACGGCACCGACACCATCGAGATGCACCTGGACGCCTGCGCGGCGGGCGAGAAGGTGATGCTGATCGACGACCTGATCGCCACCGGCGGCACGGCGCTGGCGGCCATCAAGCTGCTGCGCCAGGCTGACGCCGAGATCGTGGCCGCCGGCTTCGTGGTGGACCTGCCGGACCTGGGCGGCGCGGACCTGGTGCGCGCGGCGGGGGTTCCGGTCTCCTCCCTGGTGGCGTTCGGCGGGCATTGAGCCGGCTATCGGCCGCCACGCACACGCCCTATCCTGACCGGGGTAGGAGACGACCATGACCCACAGCCGAGCCTGGAAGAACTTCAAGCGGATGGAGGATTCCGTCTGCCTGTTCGCCGGCTTGATCTATCTGGCCGCGGTGCTCCATGCCTTCAGGGTGCTGCCTGGCGCCATGGGCCTGAAGGTGACTCTCACCCTGGCGGTCCCCGCGGCGTTCGGAGCGCTCTGCGCCCTGCTGCCGCTGTTCCTCCGACCCCTGCGCCAGCCCATGCGGCGTTACGTGTGGACGAGCTTCCAGGCCGGCTTCGGCCAGACGCCGCTGTCGGTGCTGTCGGGCCTGGCCCTGCCGGCGATCCTGGCCGTCTTGATCTTCCTGCAGATCCGGGGCGCGACCCACGGCGGACGCTATCCGGCCGGCATCTTCTCGGCCTATGCGGCGGGGATCGGCATCCTGCTCGCCCAGGCGCTGCTGGCGCGCGACCTGGAGCAGGACCCCGAGAACCGCGCGGCCATCGAGGAATAGGCGTGGACGACGTCACGGACTCCAGTCTGGACCTTGACGCCTATCTCGCCCGCGTCGGCCATGGCGGGCCGGTCGCAGCGAACCTTACGACGCTGAACGCCCTGCATCTGGCGCACCCGTCGTCGATCCCCTTCGAGGACGTGGACCCCTTCCTCGGGCGGCCCGTGCGGCTCGATCCCGCCTCGATCCAGGCCAAGCTCGTGGCGGGCCGGCGTGGCGGGTATTGCTTCGAGCAGAACGGCCTGTTCCGTCTCGTCCTTGAGGCGCTGGGCTTCCAGGTGACGCCGCTGGCCGCGCGGGTGCGCTGGATGCTCCCCGAGGACGCGCCGCGCACGCCGCTGACCCACATGCTGCTGAAGGTCGATCTGCCCGAGGGCGCCTACATCGCCGATGTTGGCTTCGGCGGCATGAGCGCCACCGCGCCCCTGCGGCTGGAGCCGGGCCTGGAGCAGCCGACCTCGCACGGCGACTACCGCCTCATACCCGCGGGGGACGGGGTGATGGAGTTGCAGACGCGCCTGCCCGGCCGAGCTCTGGACGACTGGCAGGCCATGCACCGCTTCACGCTGGAGCCGCAGGGACCGGAGGACTACGAGACCTACAACTGGCGCACCTCCACCCATCCCGAGTCGCGCTTCACCCACAACCTGATCGCCTCGCGCGTGGTGGGAGAGGCGCGCATCAACCTGTTCAACCGCGAGCGCACGACGCACTGGCCGGACGGGCGGACCGAGCGCGACGTCCTCGCCGACGCGGCGGCGCTTGGCGCGTCGCTGGCGCGCGACTTCGGCCTTGATCTGGATGCGGCCGACCTGGACGCCCTGCACGCCCGGCTTCCCCCCTCCGAGCCCGCCGTCTGAACTGGTCGGCTTTGGGCCGCCCTCGCTCCGGTTGAGCCTAACTCAACCGTTCCCTTTCGCGGCGATTAGCCCTATATGCTCCGCACACCCCGCCCGGCCGCAAGGCCGGGCGCCGTCGTTTCTGGAGCGCAAGAATCCCATGGCCGATCAGATCCTCATGCCCAAGGCCACGGCCGTCTGGCTGGTGGACAACACCTCGCTCACCTTCGAACAGATCGCCGATTTCTGCGGCCTGCACCCGCTGGAAGTGCGGGGCATCGCCGACGGCGAAGTGGCGCGCGACATCCGCGGCGCCGACCCCATCGCCAACGGCCAGCTCACCCGCGAGGAGCTGGACGCCGCGGCCAACAGCCCCAAGTACCGGATGAAGGCGCAAAAGAGCCGCCACGCCGAGCTGCTGAAGCCCGCCAAGAAGGCCCCGCGCTACACGCCCGTGTCGCGCCGCCAGGACCGGCCGGACGCCATCGCCTGGTTCCTGCGCAACCACCCCGAGGTGCCCGACAGCCAGCTGGCGCGCCTGCTCGGCACCACCAAGGCCACCATCGACCAGGTGCGCGACCGCACCCACTGGAACATCAACGCCATCAAGCCCGTGGACCCGGTGACGCTCGGCCTCTCGACCCAGCTGGAGCTCGACGCGGTGGTGAAGAAGGCCGCCGAAAAGCGCGCCCGCGAGGACGCCAAGCGCGGCAAATCCGCTGAAGACGGCCCCACGCTCGCCCCAGCGTCGGACACCGTCGCTGAAGCTGCGCCCGAGGAAGCCCCGGCCGAGATGGTGGAAGACGAGACGACGGAGGCCTGACGGCGCGTCGCGCCAGACGGGGTGCGGCCGCGCCGCGCCCCCGATAGGCTGGAGCCTAGTGCGCCTCGGCGCGCAGGGCTTCCAGCTCCTCCTTGAGTTTCAGTTTCTTTCGCTTCAGCTCGGTCACTCGCAATTCGTCGTGGGCTGGATGGTGCATCTCTTCGTCGATCAGGCGTTCGAGGCTTTGATGACGGGCGTCCAGTTCACGAATGTGAGCTTGCAAGGCCATGACGGCGACTCCATGCGATTGACCCTCGAAGTTAAGCACCGGCCGGTTAAGCGGTCATGTCACAATCGATTGTGGACGGCGGGAGCGTGAAAGTGGCGAATTCGCAGGCGCCCAGGATGGTGGTGGGAATCTCCGGCGCCTCGGGAATCCTCTACGGCGTGCGGGCCCTGGACGCCCTCAAAGAGCTGGGTGTCGAGACCCACCTGGTGGTCAGCCGCGCCGCGGCCCTCACCCTGAAGCAGGAGACGGCCCTTTCGCCCGCCGATCTGGAGGCCCGGGCCTCGGTGGTCTACCGGCCCGGCGACATCGGCGCGGCCATCGCCTCGGGCTCGTTCAAGACGCTGGGCATGATCGTGGCGCCCTGTTCGGTGCGGACCATGTCCGAGATCGCCACCGGCGCCACCTCGACGCTGCTCACCCGCGCCGCCGACGTCACGCTGAAGGAGCGCCGGCCGCTGGTGCTGATGGTGCGCGAGACGCCGTTCCACCTGGGCCATCTTCGCACCATGGTGCGGCTGGCGGAGATGGGCGCGACCATCGCCCCGCCCCTGCCGGCCTTCTACGCCGAGCCCCAGAGCGTCGCCGAACTGATCGACCAGTCGGTGGGCCGGGCGCTGGACCTGTTCGGCCTGTCCTGGAGCCCCGTGCGCCGCTGGGGCGTCGATGTCGGGCCGATCGCTGGAGGGGATGCATGACGCGCTATTGGGACTGGGCGGTGGCCGTCCATGGGCGGGACGGCGTCGATCAGGCGCTGATGGACCTGCAGGACAGCCACGGACAGTGCGTCGCCTATCTGCTGTGGGCGGCCTGGACGGCGGTGGAGGGCCGGCCGCTGGACCGGACCCTGCTCGCCCAGGGCGCGGCCCTGGCCCGCCATTGGGAGGCGGCGGCGACCGGCCCGCTGCGCCTGGCCCGCCGCAAACTGAAGTCCCTCGCCCCGCCCATCGACGACGACGCCCGCCTCGCCCTGCGCGAACAGGTCCGCAAGGCCGAGTTCGCCGCCGAGCGCCTGTTGATGGAGACGCTGGAGGGCCTCGCGCCCGCCTCCGAGGTCGCCGCCGGCGATCTCGGCCGAGGCCCTGACGAACGCCGCCCGGGCCTGGGGCGGCGAGGTTCCCGCCGACGCCTTGAAAGACCTCGCCGCAAGGCTCGGCTGAGGCGGCCGAATGCTCTAGTCTGCCGTTTTCAGATTCCCCTCCCCCCGCTTCAGGAAAGAGTTCCGCATGTCCGACGCCGCCGCCTCCGATGTCCTCGCCGGCCAGGCCCAGGGCCAGCTCAAGGCCATCGTCGAGCGCATCGAACGGCTGGAGGAGGACAAGGCCGCGGTCATGGCCGACCTGAAGGAGGTCTTCGCCGAGGCCAAGGGCAACGGCTTCGACGTCAAGACCCTGCGCAAGGTGGTCCGCATCCGCAAGCAGGACCGCGCCAAGCGCCAGGAGGAGGAGGCCCTGCTCGACCTCTATCTTTCGGCCATCGGCGAGCTTTGAAGAGACGCCCGCCAGCCTCCAACGACGATCTTCGCGCCGAGGCTCGCGCGAAGGCCCAGGCCGCGGCCAAGCGGTCGGCCCTCAATGCGCTGCGCCGCGCCAAGCGGCTGGCCGAACGCACCGGCGTGGAGCTGTCCGATTGGGAAGGCGAATTCCTGGGCTCGGTGGAGGGCCGCGTGGGCGCCTACGGCCGCGCCTTCGCCGATCCCGAAAAGGGCGCGCCGGGCCAGGCGCTATCCACCCTGCAAACGGTGAAACTCAAGGAAATCTCCGACAAGGCGAAGAGGAAAGGTCCGCCCGGGCCTGCGCCGAAAGACGCCGCTTGGCGCGCAAGAAATAGCCAAATCAGTCATCCGCCGTTCATTTAACGGTGCGTAGTTTCTGCGGGCCGGCGGCGACAAAGCCCCCCCTGTCGCCGTCGGCGACCTTCCCCCTCTCAGTCGCTCTCGCAACTCCCGATTGCCGTCCGCGCGGCCCGGCTCTAGGCTGTCGCCAATCCTTGGGAGGGAGGCTCATGAAAACCAAATCCATGCTCATCGTCGGCGCGCTCGCGCTGGCCGTTCCGTCCTTCGCCGCCGCCGCGGATCTGACCGGGACCTGGAAGCTCGATACGAAGATCCAGGACGCGCCGTCGCAGATCGACTGCACCTTCACCCAGAGCGGCGACGCTTTGTCCGGAACCTGCAACCGGGCGGGCGATCCGGCTGCCCCGGCGACCGGGACCGTCACCGGCACGGCGGCGAAGTGGAGCTACTCCATCGACTTCAACGGCCAGAAGATGGAGGTGGACTATGCCGCCGACATCACCTCCGATACGGCCATGACCGGCAAGTGGACGGTCGCCGGCCAGGGCGCGACAGACTTCACCGCCGCCAAGCAGTAGCGCGCGACCCGCTGCGGCGGGCTGAGCGAATTCTGTCCTATATCGAGGCCATGACCGAGGTCGTGACCCCTGCGCCTGACGCCGCCCCCACGGGCATGGCGCTGATCAAGGAAGAAGCGCGCCGCCTGCCGGACAAGCCGGGGGTCTATCGCATGCTGGGCGAGGGGGGCGAGGTCCTCTACGTCGGCAAGGCGCGCAGCCTGAAAAAGCGCGTCGTCCAGTACGCCCAGGGGCGCTTCCACACCCAGCGCATCGGCCTGATGGTGTCGCTGACCCGGGCCATGGAGTTCACCGTCACCGGCGCCGAGACCGAGGCGCTGCTGCTGGAAGCCAATCTGATCAAGCGGCTGAAGCCGCGCTTCAACGTCATCCTGCGCGACGACAAGTCCTTCGCCGAGATCGTCATCCGGCGCGACCACCCCATTCCCCAGATCAAGAAGCACCGCGGCGCCCACACCCAGCCGGGCGACTATTTCGGCCCCTTCGCCTCCACCTGGGCGGTGAACCGCACGGTCAACATCCTGCAGAAGGCGTTTTTGCTGCGCTCCTGCTCGGACAGCGTGCTGGAGAGCCGCACCCGGCCGTGCATGCTGCACCAGATCAAGCGCTGCTCGGCGCCCTGCGTGGGGTTCGTGTCGCCGGAGGACTACGGGGCGTTGGTGAGCCAGGCCCACGACTTCATGTCAGGCAAGAGCCGCGCGGTGATGGACGCCCTGTCGGCCGAGATGCAGGCCGCCTCCGACGCCATGGAGTTCGAGACCGCCGCGCGGCTGCGCGACCGGCTGCGCGCCCTGTCGACCATCTCCATGGAGCAGGGGGTCAATCCCGAGACCATCGTGGAGGCCGACGTCATCGCCCTGCACGCCGAGGGCGGCCAGGCGTGCGTGCAGACCTTCTTCTTCCGCGCCGGCCAGAACTGGGGCAACCGCGCCTATTTCCCCCGCATCGACAAGACCGACACCGACGGCGACATCCTCGACGCCTTTCTGGGCCAATTCTACGAGGACAAGCCGGTTCCGCGCCTGATCCTGGTCTCGCACGAGGTCCCCAACCGCGCCCTGCTCGCCGAGGCCTTCGCGATCAAGGCCGGGCGCAAGGTGGAGCTGTCGCGGCCCCAGCGCGGCGAGCGGCGCAAGCTGGTGGAGCACGCCCTGCTCAACGCCCGCGAGGCGCTGGGCCGCAAGATGGCGGAAAGCTCGGCCCAGGGGCGGCTGCTGGCCGGCGTGTGCGAGACCTTCGGCCTGGAGGCCAGCCCCGAGCGGATCGAGGTCTACGACAACTCCCACGTCTCGGGCACCAACCAGGTCGGCGGCATGATCGTCGCGGGGCCGGAGGGCTTCCAGAAGAGCCAGTACCGCAAGTTCAACATCCGCTCGACCGAGCTCACCCCGGGCGACGACTACGCCATGATGGCCGAGGTGCTGGCCCGCCGCTTCGGCCGGCTGGTGAAGGAGGAGGAGGCTGGCGAGAGCCCGCCGCGGCCGGACCTGGTGCTGATCGACGGCGGGGCGGGCCAGCTCGCCGCTGTGCTTGCCGTCATGGCCGACCTGGGCCTGGACGACATCCCCGTGGTCGGCGTCGCCAAGGGGCCGGACCGCGACGCGGGGCTGGAGCGGTTCTTCATGCCGGGCAAGACGCCCTTCATGCTCGATCCCAAGAGCCCGGTTCTCTATTACCTGCAGCGCCTGAGGGACGAGGCGCACCGCTTCGCCATCGGCGCGCACCGCACCCGCCGCGCCGCCCAGATGCTGGCCAATCCGCTGGACGAGATCGAGGGCGTGGGCGCGGCGAAGAAGAAGGCGCTGCTGCACGCCTTCGGCTCGGCCAAGGCGGTCTCCAAGGCCGCCGCCACCGACCTCGCGCGGGTGGAGGGCGTCTCCGAGGCCCTGGCCCAGCGCATCCACGCCCACTTCCACAAGAGCTGAAGCGCCTCGCCGCGACGCCCCAGACCCGCCGTCGTGGACAGCGCGGGGTTAAGGTTGTTCGCCAGCAAACCTTTAAGCCTGTTTGAAAGCGGACCCTTAAACCTGCCCTGGCATGCTCGCGGCCAGTCCCGAGCCAGCCCGGATTCCGATGACTTCCATTTCCGCCGTCAGTTCGATCGCCGCCAGCGCCCTGAGCGCAGCGCAGATGCGGCTCGAAGCCTCCGCCACGAATGTCGCCAACGCCCAGTCCGGCGGCGCGGCGCCCGGCCAGGCCCAGGGAGCGGCTGCGCCCGGGCGGCCGCGAACCACCTTCCGGCCCGTGACCGCCGATCAGACCAGTCTGGCGGGCGGCGGGGTCAAGGTGGACCTGCGCATGGTCCAGCCCGGCTACTTCATGGCCTATGCGCCGTCCTCGCCGGACGCGGACAAGGACGGCATGGAGGCGATGCCCGACGTGGATCCCGGCGCCGAGGCGGTCAACCAGATCGAGGCGCGACGCCAGTACGAAGCCAATCTGCGGGTGATCCAGACGGCCAATCAGATGCAAGGATCGGCGCTGAAGATCGACCTCTGACGGGGAACGCCGCCCCCTAGCCTGCGCGCACGCCGTTCAGGGCCGTCATCTCGTCCTCGCCCGGCGGCTCCCAGATGCCCTCCATGAAGTCGAACATGGCGCGGCTCACGTTCATGGCGAAGGTCTCGCCGCGCTCGGCGTTGCGGCCCTCCACCCGCGCCCAGCGCTCGTCAGCGGGCACATCCACGAAGTGAAGCACGACCGGCAGGCCGGCCTCCCCCGCCAGATCGGCGACGCGGGCGCGATGCTCGGCGCGGGTGAAGCCCAGGTCCAGAACAGAGCCCATGCCCCGGCGCGCGGCGTCCAGGGCGGTCTTCCAGATCAAGGCCTCGCAGCGGCCCACCCGCTCGATCGCCCAGGCGTACTCGATCGGCTGGGGCGAGTCGGCCCAGAACAGGCCGGTCATCCAGTCGTCGATGGAGAACCTCAAGCTCCCCGTCCGCTCGGCCAGGGCCAGGGCGTAGGTGGTCTTGCCCGCGCCGGTGGCGCCGGCGACGAGGTGGATGACGGGTTGGGCGGGGGCGGTCATCGGCCTATCCTAGCCGGCGGCGGCCAGGAGACCAGATGTTGAAGTCCCTTCCCAACCTCCTGACCGGCGCGCGACTGATCCTGGCGCTCGGCGTGCTGATCGCCCTGGCCTGGGCGGCGGGGACGCGCGACGACGAGCTGCGGCTTGCGCTGCAAACCTGGGCCTTCATCGGCTTCGTGGTCGCGGCGGTGACGGACTTCTTCGACGGCTGGCTGGCGCGGCTGCTGAACGCCCAGAGCACGCTCGGGCGCCATCCTCGACCCCATCGCCGACAAGGCCCTGGTCGCGGTCGCCATCGTCGGCCTCGTGGCTGCGGGCGGCGCGGGCGCGGCCCTGCCGGGCGGGCTGATCCTGGTGCGTGAGTTCGCCGTCAGCGCGCTTCGCGAGACCCTGGCGCCGCGCGGGATCACCCTGCCCGTCACCCTTCTGGCCAAATGGAAGACCACCCTTCAGCTCGTGGCGCTGGGCCTGATGCTGTTCGTACCCAGCTGGCCTGAGTGGGGCCTGCCGTGCGGCCCGGAACTGACCGCGAAGGTCGGCGCGGGCGCGCTCGGCCTGCTGTGGCTGGCGGCGGCGATCACCGTCTGGACCGGGATCGAATACGCCCTGGCCGCGCGCCGGGCGCTGAGGGCCTAGCTCGCGGACCCCTCCGCGAGGCGGGCCCAACCCTTCACGTCCGGATCGGCGCTGGTCTCGGCCAGTTCGGCGATCAGGGCGCGTTCCTGGGGCGAGAACGCCGCTGGTCGGCGCGGTCCCGTGCAGGACCGCGTCCTTCAGGATCTGCTCGGGCGCATCGGGCAGGCTGTCCGGCCCGCTCAGGCGGAAGGACGTCGCCGACAGCGGCCCGAACAGCAGGGCGCGGGCCAGCGCCGGCCAGGCCGCGACGTCCGGCTCCACCCCCGCGAGCCGCGCGAACTGGAGCGCGACGGCGTGCATGGAACGCAGCGGCGGGCCGCCGAAGCTCGCGCGATAGGCCTCAACGCCCGCCTGCAACGCGTCGCGGGTCGGCGCGGGAACGACGCCGCCCCAGACGTGGGCGAGGTATCGGGCCTGCAGCTCGATCACCGGGAAGTAGGGGCCGGTCTGGGCGATGAACCCCAGGAACGCCAGGCCCTCGAGGTCCGGATGGAAGGTGAAATCCGACAGGTCCATGTGCTCGCCGTCCAGCCGCAGCACCTCGCGGATGTCCGGCGCCAGGCACGGCGGGTCGAGCCGGAAGCCCGTGCCCAGGATCACGGCGTCGAAGTCTTCCTCCGAACCGTCGGTGAAGCGTACGGTTTGGCCCGCCACCTCGGCCATCCATGGCCGCGTGACGATGCGCCCCTCCGCCACCAGCGGCAGGAAATACTGGCTGAGGGCGGCGCGGGCCTGGCGGACGTCCTCGGCGGGCGCGCAGGCGCCGTAGCGGGACGGATCGCCGCCCACGGCGAGCAGCCAGGCCTTGAGACGCGCGTCGTTGATCTGGGCCGGCAAGGTCGCCGCCGCCCAGGCGCCGTAGCGGCTGAAACGGCTGTCGGCCGGCACGCCGGCGATGACCTTGGGCATCACGTAGCGCTGCCGGCGCGAGCAGACGACCACGCGGGCTGCGCCCAGCATGGCCAGGTCGCTGGCCACTTCGAGCGCGCTGATCGCCGCGCCCGCCACCAACACCCGCTGGCCCCGATAGCGGTCCGGCTGCTTGTAGTCGAAGGTGTGGACCACGCCCCGGGCGCCGGTGAACCCGTCCAGCCCCGGCACGTCGGGCCGGAAGGGGACGTTGAACCGCCCCGACGCCAGCACGACGCGCGCGAAGGTCTGCGAGCGATCCGCTCCGCCGGGCTCGGTCCAATGCACGCTCCAGCCGCCGCTCGGCGCGCGTTCGATCCTGCGAACGGGCGTCGAGACGCGGATCTTGTCGTGGAGCCCGAACGTCCGCGCATAGCGGTCGAGATAGGCGAGGACCTGCCGGTTGTGCGGAAACATTCGGGCGCCCGAGGGGAAGTCCAGATCGCTGAACCGCGTCACCACCCGGCTGGTGTTGGTGTGCATGTCCGGCCAGACGCCGCTCAGGGGGTTGTCGCACCGCCACTGACCGCCCAGCCCTTCGGCGGCCTCGAACAGCACCGGGTCGAAGCCATGCGCCTGGAGGAACCGCGCGCCCGCCAGGCCGGCGGGGCCGGCGCCGACGATGGCGACCTGGGGCTTGTCTGTCGGCACGCGGATGTCGTCCCGCTAGCGGTGGCTCTGGGCGTAGGGGGCCGCGACGCTCTGGCGCACCAGGCCGCGGGTGGCGTCGTTGACGCCCACGATGATGAACTGCACCGCCATGGCGCAAAGGATCAGTCCGGCCACCCGCACGGTGATGATCAGGCCCACGCGGCCCAGCATCTTGGAGATCAGGGGGGTCAAGAGCAGGATCAGCAGGGTCAGCACCGACACCGCCGCGATGGCGGCCAGGCCTGCCGCCGTCCACTCCATGCCGAGTTTCCTGGCCTGGGCGGCGTAAATCACCACGGCTGAGATCGCGCCGGGGCCGATCAGCAGCGGCATGGCGAAGGGCACCACCATCCCCTCGAACCGGCGCATGGCGTAGCCGCCGGCGGTCTCGCCCTCCGGCCCGGCCGCGCCGCCCGCGAAGGCGGCGGTGATGTCGTGGCGGGTCATGTCCAGGCCCAGCAGCAGCAGCAATATGCCGCCGGCGATGCGGAAGGCCGGCAGGGAGATGCCGAAGAACTGCAGCAGGGCCACGCCGGTGAAATAGAAGAAGGCCAGGAACCCCAGGACAAACAGGGAGATGTAGAGCGCCACCAGCCGCCGTCCGTTCGGGCTGGCGCCGGCGGTGGCGGCGGCGAACACCGGTACGTTCCCGATCGGATCGATCAGGGCGAACATGGCGACGAAGACGTTGACGGCGAACTCGGCCGGGGTCATTCAGGGGCCTTAGCTCAAATTGAATCGCTCGACGCGCGGCCCCTCGTGTACGCCGCCGCGCGCGCGCCGGCCACACCGGAGAGGATGCGCCATGACCGCTGCGACTGCGCTAAGCTCGCCCCAGGAGAGCATGATGACCGCCGATCCCCGCCTGATCGTCGCCCTGGACGTACCCAAAGCTTCGGACGCCCGCGCCCTGGTGGACCGGGTCGGCGAGGCTGTGTCCTTCTACAAGGTGGGACTGCAGCTGCTGGCCACCGACGGCATGGCCTTCGCCCGCGAGCTGAAGGCCGAGGGCAAGCAGGTGTTCCTGGATTGGAAGCTGCACGACATCGGCGCGACGGTGGAGAAGGCGACCGCCGCCCTGGCCGGCGACGCTTCCGGCGACCTGCTCACCGTGCATGCCGAGCCGCAGGTAATGGCCGCCGCGGTACGGGGCCGGGCGGGCTCCAGCCTGAAGATCCTGGCCGTCACCGTGCTGACCAGCCTGACCGACGCGGACCTGGAAGAGCTGGGCTATGGCTTCAACGCCAAGGACCTCGTGGCCCGGCGCATCCGCCAGGCGCGCGACTGCGGCGTCGACGGCCTGGTGTGCAGCCCCCAGGAAGCCAGCATGGCCCGCGCCCTGGTCGGCGACGACATGCTGATCGTGACCCCCGGTGTGCGCCCCTCATGGGCCGCGATGAACGACCAGGCCCGCGCCGCCACGCCCGCCGAGGCCCTGGGCGCCGGCGCCACGCACCTGGTGGTCGGCCGCCCGATCACCGCCGCTAACGATCCGCAGGCTGCCGCAGAGGCTATCGTGCGCGAGATGGCCGAGGCTTGAACCGGCCTTCGCGATACGGCTAGTGCGCCTTCAAACAACAGGAGGCGCGCCCATGGCCCTGGAGCCGATCGGAATCACCCCCGGGACCAAGCCCGGCAAGGCCCCCTACAAGCGCATCGCCACGGAGGAGGCCTTCTGCCCTCCGGAGATGTTCGACATCTACCGCAAGATTCTCGCCGAGAACCGCCTCGACGATCCGGGCTTCAACACCATGTGGGGCTTCTATCTCTCCAGCCCCTCGGCGCGGACGACCTTCATCCGCGACCACATGAGCGACGTGGGGGCCAAGCGCCTGGCCCACATGGACGAGAGCGGGATCGACATGCAGATCCTGTCGCTGACCGCGCCGGGCGTGCAGGCGATGAACCGCGACGAAGCGGTGGGATTCTCCGCCTTCGCCAACGACTGGATCGCCGAGAAGGTGGCCGCCAACCCCACGCGCTTCGCGGCGCTGGCCGCCTGCGCGCCGCAGGACCCGGTCGCCGCCGCCAAGGAGATCGAGCGCGGGGTGACCAAGCTCGGCATGAAGGGCGTGATCATCAACTCGCGCACCCACGGCGAATATCTGGACGATCCGAAGTTCTGGCCGATCTTCGAGGCCGCCGAGGCGCTGGACGTTCCGGTCTACATCCACCCCCAGACCCTGCCGCGCCCGACGGTGGACCTGTTGCTGGACAAGGGCCTGGATGGGGCGATCTACGGCTTTTCCATCGAGGTGGGCATGCACGTGCTGCGGCTGATCATCGCCGGGGTGTTCGACCGCTTCCCCAAGCTGCAGATCATGATCGGCCACGTCGGCGAGAGCCTGCCGTTCACGCTGTACCGGATCGACTACATGCACGGCCAGTCGGTGAAGGGCGGCCGCTACGAGGCGATGAAGCCGCTGAAGCGCAAGCCCTCGGACTATTTCCGCGACAACATCTACTGCACCAACTCCGGCGTGGGCTGGGCGCCGCCGATCCGCTTCATGCAGGAGGTGCTGGGTGTCGACCGGGTGCTCTACGCCATGGACTACCCCTACCAGTTCCTGGCCGAGGAGGTCGTGGCGCTCGACGAGATGCAGATGGCGCCCGACGCCAAGAAAGCCTTCTTCCAGACCAACGCGGAGCGGGCGTTCAAGCTCTAGGACCGTCGCCATCGCAGGGGATTGACGGATAACTCTACATATGTAGAGTTATCGTATGGCCCGCCGACCGAACACCTCGTCCCAGACCCGCGCCCTGCTCGCCGCCCTGCTGAGCCGGCCGGCGACATGGCGGCACGGCTATGACCTGTCGCGCGAAACCGGGCTCAAGTCCGGCACACTCTATCCGCTGCTGATCCGACTGTCGGACCAGGGCCTGTTGGAATCGTCCTGGCAGGAGGCCGACCGTCCCGGCCGGCCGCCGCGCCACGGCTATCGCCTTACCGCCTCGGGCGCCGCCCTGGCGCGGGAGCTTGCGGCGGAGGCCGAGGCGACGGCCAGCCCGGCGCTGCGACCAGGGCCTGCGAGCGCGCGGGCGTGAGCGGCGATCGTTCATCCTGGCGGCGGCTGGCGCGCGCCCTGATCCAGCTCGGCGGACGGATCGCGCCGTCCTCGCGCCAGGACTGGGCCCGGGCCATGGACGCTGAGCTCGACGCCGTGGAAGGTGACGGCCGCGCCCTGCGCTGGGCGGCGGGATGCGCGCTGACCTGTGCGGCCGAGCGGGTCGGCGCCATGGCGGTGTTCAGGAGCCCGATCCTGCGCTGGCTGCTGATCCTGCCGTTGGTCGGCGTGGGCCTGTCTGACCTGTTCGCGCCGATCATGACCTTGACCTACCGGCAGGGCTGGCTCGGCGCGACGGCGGCCCTGGGCGGCATGACGCCCGGCGACGACTACCATCGCTTCATCCCGCTTATGACCGCGACACCCGCCTGGCTGTTCGTGCTGTGGGCCCTGGCCGGCTTGCTCAGCCTGTTCGCCGCCTGGAAGCTGGCGCGCGGCGTGGGCGGCGCCTATCCGCTGTTCGGCGCGGTCGTCGTATTGCGGTTGCTGGCCTTGGCGGTGGAGCCCCTGATCCCTGGCCACGCCGAGCTGACCCGCCAGACCTTCACCTTTGCCGATCCCAACGTCGTGCGGGACGTGCTGATCCCTGTGGTCAAGGCCCCCATCCCCGTCGTGATGTTCCTGCTGGTCTGGGCGGTGGAGCTCGCGCGCCGCGCGCGCGGCGGTCAAGCCGGCTAATATATCGGCTTGGCGCGGACGAGCGCCTCAGCGAGGCAGCGGTCGACCGACAGCGTCGCCTCGCCCCGGCGGCGCGCGCCGGACGCGGTTCCGGAGACTTTCAGGGGCTTGTCGTCCTCCGCCTTGAAGAAAACGAACAGGGCGCAGTCGTCCAGCCGATAGGTCCACATGGCGCCCCGGCCTTCAGCGTTGACGGCGTCTGGCGCGCCGAGCTTGGTCCTCGCCTCGGCCTCGGTCAGGCCCACAAGGCTGGCGGCCGTTGTCTTGGGCGGCGCCGCGCGCGGCGTCTCGCCGGCCTTCGGTGCGGCGGGCTTGGAGGGGGCCGGCCTGGGCGGAGCTGACTTGTGTGGAGCAGGATCGGACGCCTCCGTCCGTGCGGCGCTGGCGCGGCCGGGCGCCGGGGCCGCCGCCGCGGCGGCCAGGGTCAGAAGGATCGCGAGGACGTTACGGGCCATGGACGCTTAAGACCGTCCGTCCGTGGCGATTGCAAGGCTCTGCATTGCTTGGCAAGGATCGGCCGTTATAGTCCGCCGCCTCTTCAGTACAGGATTTCCTCTCCATGCCGGACCTTTACGACGTCGCCGCCATCGGCAACGCCATCGTTGACGTGATCACGCCCTCCTCCGACGACTTCCTCGCGGAGCAGGACCTGCCCAAGGGCGGGATGACCTTGATCGACGAAGCGCGGGCGAACGAGCTCTATGGGGCCATGGCGCCGGGCGTGGAGACGTCGGGCGGCTCGGCGGCCAACACCGTGGCGGGCATCGCCAGCTTCGGCGGACGCGCGGCCTTCCTGGGCAAGGTCGCCGACGACCAGCTGGGCGAAGTGTTCGGCCACGACATGCGCGCGCTGGGCGCCCACTTCGACACCCCGCCGCTGAAGGGCGGGCCGGCCACCGGCCGCTGCCTGATCAACGTCACGCCCGACAGCGAGCGGACCATGGCGACCTATCTGGGCGCCGCCAACCAGCTGGGTCCCGACGACGTGGACGCCCGCGTCATCGAGTCCTCCAAGATCACCTTCCTGGAGGGCTACCTGTTCACGCCCGACGAAGCCCGCAAGGCCTTCGCCAAGGCCGCCGCGCTCGCCCGCACCAACGACCGGCTGATCGCCCTGACGCTGTCGGCGACCTTCGTGGTGGAGAGCTTCCGCGAGGTGCTGATCGACTTCATCGAGCAGCAGGTCGACATCCTGTTCGCCAACGAGGAAGAGATCGCCGCCCTGTTCCAGACGCCGGACTTCGACGAGGCGGTGAGCCTGACGCGGCCGCACGTGAAGATCGCCGCCCTCACCTGCGGGGCCCAGGGCTCGGTGATCATCGGCGGGGGCGAGATCCACAAGGTCGCGGCCGAGCCGGTGAAGCTGCAAGACACCACCGGCGCTGGCGACGCCTATGCGGCGGGGTTCCTGTACGGCCTGTCGCACGGGCGGCCGCTGAATCTGTGCGGCAAGCTGGGCTCCATCGCGGCGGCCGAAGTCATCTCCCACTACGGCGCGCGGCCGACCGTGTCGCTGCGTGACCTCGCCATCAAGGCGGGGCTGTAGGACCGCGCCCATGGCCCCCCGCACCGCCGAGATCACACGCGAGACCAAGGAGACGCAGATCCGCGTCCGCCTGGACCTCGACGGGACGGGGTCCACGTCGATCTCCACCGGCGTGGGATTCTTCGACCACATGCTGGACTCCTTCGGCCGGCACGCGGGCTTCGACCTTGAGATCGAGACTAAGGGCGACCTGCACATCGACATGCACCACACCGTCGAGGACACCGGCATCGTGCTCGGCCAGGCGGTGAACAAGGCGCTGGACGGCTTCAAGGGGATCCGTCGCTTCGGGGCCGCCTACATCCCCATGGACGAGACCCTGACGCGCTGCGCCCTGGACCTGTCCAACCGGCCCTATCTGATCTGGAAGGTGGCCTTCGCGCGGCCCAAGGTCGGGGAGATGGACACCGAGCTGTTCAAGGAGTTCCACCACGCCTTCGCCATGAACGCGGGCGCCTGCGTGCACCTGGAAACCCTCTATGGCGACAACTCGCACCACATCGCCGAGAGCGGCTTCAAGGCCCTGGCCCGGGCTCTGCGCACGGCCGTGGAGCTCGATCCCAAGACCCAAGGCCGCGCCCCGTCCACCAAGGGCGTGCTCTAGGAATCCCGCTTCATGAGCACGGTCTTGATCGACTACGGGTCGGGCAATCTCCGCTCGGCCGAAAACGCGCTGAACCACGTGGCCAGGTCGCTTGGCCGCGCCGAGGAGGTGCTGACCACGGGCGATCCCAAGGCGGTCGCGGCGGCCGACCGGCTGGTGCTGCCCGGCGTGGGCGCCTTCGCCGCATGCCTGGACGCCATCAAGGCGCGCGACGGCCTGCTGGAGGCGCTGGAAGAGGCCGTTCGGGAGCGTGGGCGACCGTTCCTGGGAGTGTGTGTGGGAATGCAGCTGATGGCCACCGTGGGCCTGGAGTTCGGCCGGACGCCGGGCTTCGGCTGGATCGAGGGCGAGGTGCGTCATCTGGAGCCCGGCGGTCCGCATCTGAAGGTGCCGCACATGGGCTGGAACACCCTCGAGGACGTCGCCCCTCACCCCGTATTCGAGGGACTGTCCGGCCAGGACGTCTATTTCACCCACTCGTTCGCCTTCCACCCGGCCGATCCGGCCGACGCCGCCGCCTGGACCACCCACGGCGAGCGCTTCGCCTCGGCCGTGGCGAAGGACAACATGGCGGGCGTACAGTTCCACCCGGAGATGTCCCAGGCCCTGGGATTGCAGCTCCTCGGCCAGTTCCTGGAGTGGCGGCCATGATCCTTTATCCCGCGATCGACCTGAAGGACGGCCAGTGCGTGCGCCTGCTGCGCGGCGACATGGACAAGGCCACGGTGTTCAACGCCTCGCCCGTCGATCAGGCGCGCCGGTTCGCCGCCGACGGCTTCGAGTGGCTGCACGTTGTGGACCTGAACGGCGCCATCGAGGGCCGCTCGGTCAATTCTGACGCCGTCGAAGCGATCCTGGAGGCGACCTCCATCCCGGTGCAGCTCGGCGGCGGCGTTCGCACCTTGGAGGCCGTGGAGGCATGGATCGAGGCCGGCGTCAGCCGCGTGATCCTCGGCACCGTGGCGGTGCGCGAGCCGGAGCTGGTGGTCGCCGCCGCGCGCGAGTGGCCCGAGCAGATCGCCGTGGGCGTGGACGTGCGCGCCGGCAAGGTCGCCGTGCAGGGCTGGACCGAAGAATCCGACCTCGACGCCGTCACCGTGGCCCGCCGGTTCGAGGACGCGGGCGTCGCCTGCCTGATCGTCACCGACATCGACCGCGACGGAGCCCTTTCCGGGGCGAACGTCGAGGTGTTCGGAACCATCGCCGACGCCGTCTCGATCCCGGTGATCGCGGCGGGCGGCCTGGCGAGCGTGGCGGACATCGTTGCCCTGAAGGCCCGCAAGGGAACCCCCATCGCCGGGGCGGTGCTGGGCCGCTCGCTCTACGCCGGTTCGATCAAGCCCGCCGAGGCCCTGCGCGCGGCGGACGGCGCCGAGCCCGCCCGTGTGTAAGAGTCCCGATGCTTAAGATCAGAGTGATCCCCTGCCTGGACGTGCGCGACGGCCGGGTGGTCAAGGGCGTGCAGTTCCTCGCCCTGCGCGACGCGGGCGATCCGGTCGAGCAGGCCGCCGCCTATGACGCGGCCGGCGCGGACGAGCTGATGTTCCTGGACATCACCGCCAGCCACGAGGGGCGCGACACCATGGTCGAAGTGGTGGCCCGCACCGCCGACGTCTGCTTCATGCCCGTGTCGGTGGGCGGCGGCGTGCGCACGGTCGGGGACGCCCGCAGGCTGCTGCGCGCGGGGGCGGACAAGGTGGCGGTCAACACCGCGGCGGTGGACGACATCGACGTGGTGGCCCGGTGCGCGGACGCCTTCGGCGCCCAGTGCGTGGTGCTGGCCATCGACGCCAAGACGCGCGGCCGACGCGGGCCGCTGGGAGGTGTTCACCCACGGCGGCCGGCGGCCCACGGGCCTGGATGTGGTGGAGCACGCCGTGCGCGCCGTGCGAGCGCGGCGCGGGCGAGATCCTGCTCACCTCCATGGACCAGCGACGGCGCCAAGACCGGCTATGACATCGCGCTTCTGAAGGCCGTCACCTCGGCCGTGGGCGTGCCGGTGATCGCCTCGGGCGGCGCGGGAACGCACCGACCATCTGGTGGAAGCCGTGCGCGACGGCGGCGCAGACGCGGTGCTGGCCGCCTCGATCTTCCACTTCGGCGAGATCAGCGTCGGCGAGGCCAAGCACGCCCTGGCCGACGCCGGCCTGCCGGTAAGGTTGGGATAGCCCGCACGACGGCCCTGCGTCCTTCGAGACGCCCTCCTGCGCCGGAGCTTCGGAGGGCTCCTCAGGATGACGAAGTGTGGCGGTCCGCAAAGATGTTCGTCATGGTGAGGAGCGATGCACGAGCATCGCGTCTCGAACCACGCAACGACGCCTAATGAGCCGGACAGAGCGACCATGTCGAATATCGCGGAGACCTTGAACCGCCTCGCCGCGACCATCGCGGCGCGCAAGGGCGCGGACCCGTCGGCCTCCTACACCGCCCAGCTGCTGGCGGACCCCTCCCGCGCGGCCAAGAAGCTGGGGGAGGAGGCGGTGGAGACGGTCATCGCCGCCGCCTCGGGCGACAAGGACGCCATCGCCGCCGAGAGCGCGGACCTGATCTATCACTGGCTGGTGCTGCTGGCCGCCAGCAGGGTGTCGCTGGATGCGGTGGCCGAGAAGCTCGCCGCCCGCGAAGGCCGCTCGGGCCTCGACGAGAAGGCGAGCCGGAAGCCCTAGGCGCTCGGCTCGGCCGCCGCCTCGAGCGCCGAGACCACCGTGCCCGGCGTCAGTAGCTGCGGCAGCACCTTGGGCGCGCCGCCGTCCTTGCCGTAGACCAGATACAGCGGCACCCCCGCGCGGCCGTGCTCGGCCAGGGTTCGGGCGATGTCCGCGTCGCGGTTGGTCCAGTCGCCCACCATGTAAACCGCCCCGGTGCGGGCGAAGGCGGCGGCGGCCTCGGGGGTGGCAGCGCGATCCGCTCATTGACCTTGCAGGTGACGCACCAGTCGGCGGTGAAGTCCACGAACACCACCTTGCCCTGCCCGCGCAGCTCGGCGAGGCGCGCGGGCGAATAGGGCACGCTTTGCAGCCGGCCGCCACGGCCGAGGGCGCGGCCTGAGTATGGGGGGCGGTGCGCGCGCCCCACACCAGGGCGCCCGCCCCGACCAGCACCGCGATCGACGCCGCGCGCAGGCCGATCCTGCGAAGCCTGGGGCCATCCTTCTGGCTGAGGCCGAACAGCCAGGCGGCGAGGCTCGCGCACACCGCCGCCGCCAGCATGGCCGCAAGACCCACGTCCCCGGCCTGGGCGGCGAACACCCAGACCAGCCACGCCGCCGCGCCATACATGGGAAAGGCCAGGGCCTTGCGAAGGACGTCCATCCACGCCCCGGGCTTGGGCATCAAGGCGAGCAAGCGGCGGGGCGAAGGAGACCGCCACGAAGGGCGCGGCCAGTCCCGCCCCCAGGGCCGCAAACACGAGCAGCGACGCCGCCGGGCTCTGGGTCAGGGCGAAGCCGATGGCCGCCGCCATGAAGGGCGCGGTGCAGGGCGCGGCCACCACCACCGCCAGAACGCCGGTGAGGAAGGCGCCTTCAGCTCCGCCCTTGGTCCCGATCTCGCCGCCCGCGCTCTGCAGCGACAGGCCGACCTCGAACACGCCGGACAGGTTCAGGCCCACAAGCAGCATGATCAGCGCCAGAGCCGCCACCACCGGCGGCGACTGCAGCTGGTAGCCCCAGCCGATGGCCGCTCCGCCCGCCTTGGCCGCGATCAACACGCCCGCCAGCCCCACGAAGCGCGCCCATCACCCCCGCCGCATAGGCCGCGCCCTGGATGCGCGCCTGGGCGGGCGTGTGGGCGTGGCGGGCGAGCGCGGCGGCCTTCATGGCCAGCACCGGGAAGACGCAGGGCATCAGGTTCAGGATCAGCCCGCCCAGCAGCGCCAGCCCCACCGCGCCCATCAGGCCTAGCGCCGGACCCTTCGGCGGCCTTGGCCGGCGGACCTAGCCCGAAGGTCCCCGCGAGGGGTTGGCCTGGCTTGGCGTCGATCTCATAGGCGGCCGCCGCCGACCTCCAGCACGCCATTCAGGGCGCCGAGGGTGGAGACGATGTCCTTGAAGGCCGCGCCGGGCGTCAGCGTCAGGGTGAGGCCCTTGGGCCCCCGGTCCAGGGCCTGGACGGCTGCGTTGTCGATGTCGGTTGCGCCGTAGGGGTAGAAATAGGCCTCCGTCACGCCGCCAGCGATCGGCGCGCCCGCGACGGAGAGCGCCAAAGTGTCGCCCTCATGGGTGAAGGCGGCGGTCAGCACGCCGGGCTTGGGCAGCGCGGCCAGGGTCTTGGCGATCGGGCCGGCCCAGCAGCGCGCTCGTCGCCGGCGCGCCCTTGGCCACGGTCAGGTCCAGCGTCAGGGTCGCGTCCGCCGGCACGCAGATGGTCTTGCACACCAGCATGGCCACGTCGGCCTTCAGATGCGCCACCGAGCCTGGACGCGCGTCCTTCGGAACCGAGAGCGCCACGGGCAGCAGCACCTCGCCCTCATAGCCGTAGTCCATCAGGGGCGGGTTCGGCAGGCGCTGGGGGGCGGGCCACTGGATGTCGCCGGCGCGCCAACCGGCCGGCAGGGTCCATTTGATCTGGGTGGCCTCGCCCGCGTCGCCGGGATTGCGCCAATAGGTGTGCCAGCCGCGCTCGATCTGCTGGCGCAGGGCCACGTGGACGACCCCGCCCGGGCGGGGCCTCGCCCTCGGCGACCAGGGCGGCGCGCACGTGACCCGCGCCCAGGGCCTGCGCCCGCGCGTGACCTACGCCCACAACCAGAGCGGCGACCAGCAAGGCCGCGAGCACGCCGATGCGATGGCTCTTCAAGCGCTGCGTCTTCCCTTGGCGGAATGGCCCGAACGCTATAGGCGCTTCAGGCGGCGGGGCAAACCTGCCGGAGGGCTCCGATGCCAGCCTATTTCGACGACATTGAGGTGGGGACGGTGGTCTCCCTCGGCGTGACGGCGGTGGACCCGAACGCGGCGGCGGTCTTCGTGGCGGCGTACACGCCCGGATGGGACCTGGGCGAAGGCGCGCCGGACGCGCTGGTCTACGCCCTGTGGTCAAAGCTGGACGCCACGGCCAGCGTCGACTGGCCTCAACGCAAGCGCCTGGGCGTGGACGCCCTCCGATGGGCGCGCAATCCCCCGGTGGGCGAGCTGCTGCGCGGCCGCATGACGGTGATGGCCAAGGACGAGGTGGGCGAGTCCAAGGGCATCGTCATCGCCCAGCACGACCTGCTCGATGAGGCCGGCCGGCTGGTGTTCTCCTGCCTGACCCGCAGCCTGTTCGAGCGCGCCTGAAGCCGGGCCGGCGTCAGAGCTTCAGGCCGAACCTCGGGCCGATCCAGGTCATCAGAAGATAAAGGCCGATGGTCAGGGCGCAGCCCGCCGCGAGCGCCGGCCAGAACGATGCGCCCCGCCGCAGCAGGGCGGGGATCACGAGAAACATCGGCAACGACGGCAGAACCAGCCAGAAAGTGGCCCCGGCGTAGTCCGCCATTCGCCCGGCGTCGTGGGTGTCGCGCCAAAGCCAGATCATCGCCAGGATCGAGACCAGCGGCAGGGACGCCACGAGGGCGCCGACGCTGGGACTGCGCCGGGCGATCTCTGCCGCCGCCGCGACGATCAGCCCCGACAGCATCGCCTTGAGGACAAAAAAGACCATGGCGGTCTAGGCCCTTAGGACGGCGGGCCGAAGGGCGCTTCCAGGGTCGCCGCCTGTTCGTTGTAGCGCCGAATGTCCGCCGGCGTCATCCGCTCGTAGAAGCCCGCGAGCGTCAGGTGAACCACCACCGGCCCCGCCGACTGGTTCTGCAGGTACCAGCCATGGATGCCGTCGAAGGGCGCGACCAGGGCGCCGTTCCCGCCCGTGCCGATCCTCGCCTCGTGGCTGACCACCACCACCTTGGGCATGGGGTCCGACTGGCTGTGCATGTCGAAATAGAACTCCTCGGGGTTCTTCAGTCCCGAGACGGTCCAGGAATAGATCAGGGTCGCGCCCTTCTTCATCTTCACCTTGGTTTCGATCTCGCCGCCGAGGTCGTCGCCCGAGGTCAGGGGGATGTCGATCTGATCGGTGCGCCAGGGCGTGGAATAGGCCCGCCACAGGGGCGCGCCGGCGGCCTGGGCGCCGGGCGTCGCGGAGGCCGCCGGCTTGCCCGGCTTGGGCGCGGCCAGGCGGTCGAGCCCGGTCAGCTTGCCGAAGCCGGTGAGGTCCTTGCCGAACTCGGCGGGCAGCACGAACAGCACCACGATCACGGCGGCGGCCAGGGCCGCGCCGCCGAGCTGGATCAAGGCCCGCTGGCGCGAGGGCGGCGGCGTGGGGGTCTCGTCGGCCATGTCAGACGCTTCCTTGCAGGAGGTAACCGGCGACCTGATAGCCGGCGAGCACGAAGCCGGCGGTCAGGATGGCCAGATTGGCGGCGACGGCCTGTCCGGCGAACCGCGGCGCGCGCCGCCACCAGAGCATGAACGTCAGCCACACGGCGAGCACCAGAAGCTGGCCGGCCTCGATCCCCACGTTGAAGGCGATCATGTTGCCGACCAGGCCCCGGCCGGAGGGGCTGAGCTCCTGCACCTTGGCGGCCAGGCCGAAGCCGTGGACCAGGCCGAAGCCAAGAACCATCAGCCGCGTGTCGGGCCGAAAGCCGGTCAGGGCCTTCAGGCCGCCCAGGTTGTCGAAGGCCTGATAGGCCACCGACAGGCCGATCACCGCGTCCACCAGGAACGGATCGACCCGGATCCCCATCAGCACCCCAGCCAAGAGGGTGATGGAGTGGCCGATCGAGAACATGGTCACATACAGCGCCACGTGGGTCAGCCGGCGCAGGTAGAAGATCACCGCCAGCACGAACAGCAGGTGGTCGTAGCCCGTCGCCATGTGCTTGGCGCCCAGATAGAAGAACGGGACCAGGTGCAGCCCGCCCGCCTGGGTGACATAGGCCGCGTCCTTGCCGCCGATGCCGTGGGCCAGAGCCGGGACGGCCGCCAGCGCAGCCGCCAAGGCGATGAGGGCGAAGGTCGCGGCGCGGCGCTCGGGCTTCACGAGTAGCCTCGGGTCACGAACAGGAACAGGCCGAAGCCTACCAGTCCGGAGGACACCACGTCGATCACCAGCGGCCGGGGCAGGGTGAGTTTCAGTCGGGTCAGCAGGAAGACCAGGCCCAGAACCACGAACACCACGCACATCTGGCCGATCTCCACCCCGACGTTGAAGCCGACCAGCAGCTCCGCCAGGCGGGTTTTCGGCAATCGTTCGTCCAGGAGGCCGGCGGCGAAGCCGAAGCCGTGGATCAGGCCGAACGCCAGGGTCACCACCAGCCGCACCCGCGCAGCGTCGCGCAAGTGGCCCGAGACCATCAGGTAGTTGGCGCTGAATATCCCCGCTCCGAGCAACAGCAGGGCCGGCAAGCCCCCCAGGCCCACGAACGAGCCCAAGGCCATCAGGCCCAGCAACCCGATCACGCTGGCGGCCACGATGGTCGGTCTTCGGCTGGCGACGGAGATGTTCTCGGCTCCCACCAGGGCGATGGTCAGGCCGATCAGGGCGTCGATGTACTGAGCGTGGGGCCGGATCAGGCCGGTGACCGCCAGGGCGAGCGTCAGGCTGTGGCCGATGGTGAAGCCGGTGACGACGAACAGCAGGTCGCGCAGGTTCCGGGCGATGATGATGAAGCCCAGAATGAAGGACATGTGGTCGATGCCGGTGAAGATGTGGAACATCCCCATCTTCACGAAATCGAAGAACCCGGCCCGCTGCAGCTTGCCGGCCGCCGGTGGCGGAGGCCGGCTGGGTGCGATCATCCTTGGTGAACAGGGCGGTGGAGAAATTGCCCTTGTCGTCGACGATCTGGGCGAAGGTGACGTGCGAGGGAACCAGCTCGAAGAATGCGTCCGAGTGCAGGGTCATTGCCTTGGCGTCGGGACACTCGAACTTCATCTCGTAGCGGTGGAATGTCTGGGCGGCGGCCTCGGCCTGCACCGGGCCGACGATCGGGCAGGGCTTGCCGTGGTCGGCCACCGACAGCTTGCTGACCAGATAATGCCTCGATCTTCGCGTCCGACGGCAGGACGTGGTCGGGCCCCTCCAGCCGCTTGGCCTCCACGTCCGGCACGGTGAAGACCACGTGGACGACCGGCCCCGCGAGGCGCCACACCGAGTGGGTCTCGCTCTTGGTGTGGGCGCTGGCGACGCCGGCGCAGGCGAACACAGCCAGGGCCGCGCCCAGGACGAGGCGGAGCAAGCCGCTCATTTGAAGACCTTCGGCTCGCCGTAAGTCGGCGCAAGGTCCTCGCGGTAGTCCGGCGCGATGGTGATGTCGGCGCGCGAGCGGAGGTATTTCAGATTGGCCGCGTCCACGCGGGCGCGTTCGGCGTTCTTGTAGTCCTCCCAGACGTTGTCCTCGGCCTTCTTGAAGTCGAGCTTGGCGGAGTTGACGCGCTTGACCATGACGATGACGTGCGTCCCGTCCGGCTGCGGGAACGGATCGGACACCTCGCCGGTCTTGAGCTTGGCGGCCTCCTTGTAGAGGGCCTCGCCCAGCTTGGCCTTCACGGCGAAGTCGAAGTTGTCGGCCTGGTCGATCTTGTCGGTGTCCTTCATGGCGAACCCGGTCTTGACCAGATCGACGGGGTTCCGCGCCGCAGCTCTTCGACCGCCTGCTTGGCCTTGGCGGCGGCCTCGGCAGGCTTGGACATGTCCGCCGGCACGATCAGGTCGCGCAGCCGCATGACCCCGTCGCTGGAGTACTTCTCCAGGTGGGTATCGAAGTAGTGGCGAAGCTCGGCCTCGGTGGGCCTCTGGGCCACCACGTCGGCGTCCACCTGCAGGTTGACGCCGTTCACCAGGGCCACGCGCACGTCAGGGTCGGAGGCCGCCAGATCGACCTCCAGGCCCTCGCTGCACCATCAGCTCCTCGTTGATCATGTCGTTCAGCACCTGGTCGCGCTGGGCGCGGGTCGTCTGGGCGAACGGCACCCCGGCGGTGATCTCGGCCTGGGTGATGAAGTCGCTGCGCAGCACGTGCCGGCCGTTGACCATGGCGACGTCTTCCGGCGGGAATGTCCGGATCTCCGACCCCCTGGCGGTGAACAGCGCGAAGCCCGCCAGCCCCAGGCCGATGACCGCGCCGAGCGCGTAGATCAGCAGCGAGCGCCGCGCGCCCGACCTTCAACAGCGACAGGCGCTGGCCCAGCCAGTCGTCGATGGGGTCATGCTGATCAGCCATGCGCCTTGTTCGCGGCGGCCCGCGCCTTCTCGGAGGTTTCGTGCAGATAGATGGCCAGGGCCCGGATTACCGCCGGTCGCAGCTTGTGGATCCAGGCTGGGCAAATTCCGCGGCGGCCGTCGTAGATCGACTTGTAGATGGTCGCCGGGATCGCCGCCCCAGATCCAATCGGTGTCGGTGAAGGCCGGCGTGCCGTAGTCCGGATTGCCCTTGGCGTCGGCGGAGTGGCAGTCGTAGCAGTTGCCTTTGCGCTGATAGATGATCGAGCCGCGCGCCACGGACGCCTGGTCCGGCTGCGGGCGGGTCAGGGACAGGATGTAGGCCTCTACGTCCCGCGTATCGGCCGCGGAGATCTGCTGGCTGCGGCCCATGGCGGGCATGTCGGTGATGTTGCGCGCCTTGCCGTCGCCGGAGCGGATTCCGTAGAGGATGGTGCGCTCGATGTCGGTCACCCGGCCCGAGCCGTAGAGCCAGATATCGTCGGACAGATTGACCGCGCCCTTGGCCGGCTCGCCCTGCATTCGCGCGCCGTGGCAGCTGGCGCAGTGATGCGCGAAGGCCGGGCGCGCCAGAACTTCGGCGCGGGCGATCATCTCAGGGTGTTCGAGCGTGTCCTCGGGCAGAGAGCTGGACCATCCGCGCGTCCAACTCGGCGTCGTGGACCTTCACCGTCCCCAGCACGATCAGCACGAGGGCGGCCGCGCCGAGCGCGGTCCACAACTTCCACCTTTTCCCGAAGCGCTCCACTGGCCGCGGGCTCCAAACGCCGCCGCGCGGCTAGAAAATGCTCATGGTGAAGCCGATCCAGCGGCCGCAGACGATCACCGCCGCCCACACCGCCAGCGAAACGGCGCCGGAGATGGCGGCCGGAGCCGGGGGCCGGGGCGCGTCGTTCCAGCGGGCCATGCCCTTGGCGGTGATGAAGTCGAACACGACCACATTGACCAGCGCCAGCACCAGCAAGCACATCTTCCAAATGAAGAAGCCGTTGTGGCTGTATTTGACCGCGTTGGACGTGAACAGCAGCGTGCCGGTGATCGCGGCGAGCGCGAAAGCGATCCAGGTGATCGGCACCACCTCGCGCCGCAGCTGGGCGATGGGGCGGTGGCGCCAGGCCACGCCCAAGAGCCTCAGGTCCCAGACCGTGATTGTGCCCACCACCGTGGTGATCGCCAGCACGTGGATGCTCTCGATCCACGGAAACAACGTCCCGCTCTCGCGGATCGCGGTGGCGAGGGGCGTGTCGTAAAGCTGCTGTAGCAACGGATCCATGTTCACTCCCCGGCGTCGCCCTGTCCCGGGCGCGCGCGTGTTTTCGGACGGCCTAGCTGTTCGCGGCGTTCGTGTAGGCGATCCAGCGGCCAGCGAAGACGATCCCCGTCCACAGGCACAGCGCCAGCACGCCCAGCGCCTTGCCCGCGAGCTTCCTGCCGCCGTTCGCCTCCCAGAATCCCGCGTCCTTGCCGACCGGAATCTGGGTGGCGGCGGTGGCGGCCATGGCCAGCACCAGCATGATCATCTTCTTGATGAACGACGGATTCTGCAGAGACCGTCCCGGCTCGGCGATGATCAGGATCGACCCGGACAGCAGCAGCACCACCAGCGTCGGCCATATCCACGGCAGGAACCGCTCCACGTAGGTGGCCGTCGGCTGCCCATGGCCGATCACCCCGATCATCTTCAGATTGGTCATCACCGCCGCCCCGATGACCACAGTGATCGCCATGATGTGGATCGACTGCACGGTCGGGATGATCCACGACACGTTCTGAATCAGCAGGCTGAACGGCGTAGCCGCCAGCCAATCGGAGAAGGCTTGCACCGACATTGCCATGGGGTTTCCTCGGAACTCTTTTGTATGGATACGCCGACGACGGCCGGCGCCCTCACGCCGATGCGAGCGCGAAGCGTGCTCTTCCTGCGCGCGGCAGGCGTATTGTCAAGCCGAGCGCGGCTAGGAGACGGCCGCCGCGGCCTCGGCGAACTGGCCGCCGCGGCGATAGCGGTAGAGGTAGGACGGAACGATCGCCTCCACCGCCGTGGGCGTGACGCCGAGCGCCGCAAGCCCGGGCAGGACCGGGGTTCGCGACGTTGTCGGTCTTCAGCAGCTCCACCTGGTCGGAGGTCAGGGGCGGCGCGATGGGCAGCACCGACGCGCCGAGGTCGCCCAGCACGCCCACCAACCGCGCGATCGGGCCAGGGCAGCGGAACCAGCAGGCGGCGCCGGTGCGTCTGCTCCAGCACCAGCTCCATCAGCTCGCGGAAGGTGAATACGCCGGGCCCGCCCAGCTCATAGGTCTTGCCGGCGCAGGCCGGGTCGGCCACGGCCGTCGCGACGGCCTCGGCCACGTCGCCCACGAACACCGGCTGGAAGCGCGTCTGCCCGCCGCCCGGCAGGGGCAGCACGGGCGAGATGGTCGCCATCTCGGCGAAGCGGTTGAAGAAGTCGTCCTCGGCCCCGAACACCACCGAGGGACGCACGACCACAGCCTTGGCGATCGCCTCGCGCGCCGCCGCCTCGCCCAGCGCCTTGGTCCGCGCATACTTGGACCGGGAGTCGGGGTCCGCGCCGATGGCCGAAACCTGGACCAGCCGGGTGATCCCGCGCAGCGCCGCCGCCTCGGCCACCGTGCGCGCGCCCTGGGCGTGCAGGCTCTGGAAGCGCTGGCGGCCGCTTTCGTGGAGCACGCCCACGAGATTGACGCAGGCCTCCGCCCCCTCCAGCGCCCGGCCGACGGAGGAGGGAACGCGCAGGTTCGCCTGCACCACTTCCACCTGACCGACATCGCCGAGCATCCGGAATTCGGGCGCACGGCCCGTCTGGCGGCAGGCGACGCGCACCCTCATCCCGCGCGCGGTCAACGCCCGCACCGTATGGCGGCCGATGAAGCCGGAACCGCCGAACACCGTGACCAGCCCGTGCATGGATTGTCGCCTCGCGATGCGGCCGAAGAGTCCGTTCGGATAGACGAGCCCGCCCTCTCGCGCAATCGGCGCGCCGAACATGCGACCGGGTCTTGAGCGATGGCGGATCGCCGTGATAGGTCCGCGCATCGCCCGCAGGCTTCAGGAGTCGCCCCAGCCATGGCTGAGCATGGATCCAGCTACGTCTTCGGAGAGATGGACGTTCATCAGAACCAGGCGAGCTACGCCATATTCGTGAATATGGCCAAGTGGGGCTCGCTGGCGGTGGCGGTGATCGTCCTGACCGCGACCCTGTGGTTCTGCACCCCGGCCGGCTTCCTGGGCGGGTTGATCCCGGCCGTGGTGGTGCTGGCCCTGGGCATCTTCGCCCTGCGCAGCAAGCCCGGCTCAGGACACTGATCGGCCACTGACCGGCCGCGGCCCGACCGCGGCGCGCCAGAGCTTCCGGACGAGCGGGGTGGACAGCCCGGCCCGCTGCTTTTCTACTGCCCTGGCACGGGCCGATTCGAGGTGGATGCCATGGCGGCGCCTATCGCCGTGACTCGAGGAACGGCGGGCGGGCGAAACCCGGGTCGCGGCGACGCCCGAGACCGTCAAGAAACTCGTCGGCCTGGGGTTCTCGGTCACGGTCGAAGCGGGCGCCGGCGCGGGCGCCTCCATTCCCGACGCCGACTACGAAGCGGCCGGCGCGAGCCTCGCCAAGACCGCCGCGGCGGCCCTGAAGGGCGCGCGGATCCTGTTCAAGGTCGGCCCGCCCTCCGCCGAAGAGATCGCCGCCCTCAGCCGCGGCGCCATTGTCGTGGGCCTGCTCGACCCGCACCAGCAGAAGCCGACGCTGGACGCCCTGGCCAAGAAGGGCGCCGTCGCCTTCGCCATGGAGTTCGTGCCGCGCATCAGCCGCGCCCAGTCCATGGACGCCCTGTCCAGCCAGGCGAACCTGGCCGGCTACCGCGCGGTGATCGAGGCGGCCTACGTCTATGGCCGCGGCATGCCGATGATGATGACCGCGGCCGGCACGGTGGCGCCCGCCAAGGCGTTCATCATGGGCGCGGGGGTCGCGGGCCTGCAGGCCATCGCCACCGCCCGGCGCATGGGCGCGGTGGTCACCGCCACCGACGTGCGCCCCGCCGCCAAGGAGCAGGTGGAGAGCCTCGGGCGCCAAGTTCGTCGCGGTCGAGGACGAGGAGTTCAAGGCCGCCGAGACCGCCACCGGCTACGCCAAGCCCATGAGCGCGGAATACCAGGCCAAGCAGGCCGCCCTGGTCGGCCGAGCACATCAAGAAGCAGGACATCGTCATCACCACCGCGCTGATTCCCGGCCGGGCCGCCCCGCGCCTGGTCAGCGCCGCGCACGTGGCCTCCATGCGTCCGGGCTCGGTGATCGTGGACATCGCGGTGGAGCAGGGCGGCAACGTCGAAGGCGTCAAGCTCGGTCAGATCGCCGAGGTCGGCGGGGTGAAGATCGTCGGCTACCCCAACCTGCCCGGCCGCATCGCGGCGGACGCCTCGGCGCTTTACGCCCGCAACCTGATGGCCTTCGCGGGCCTGCTGCTGGACGCCGAAGGCCAGCTCGCCCCCGACTTCGAGGACGAGATCCTGAAAGCCGCCCTGGTCACCAAGGACGGGGCGGTGGTGCATCCGTCGCTGAAGGGCTGAGGGAAGGAACCGGACATGGAAGCGGTCGATCCCATCGTGTTCCGCCTGGCGATCTTCGTCCTGGCGATCTTCGTCGGCTACTACGTGGTGTGGAGCGTGACGCCCGCCCTGCACACGCCGCTGATGAGCGTCACCAACGCCATCTCCTCGGTGATCATCGTCGGCGCCCTGCTCGCGGCGGCCGCCCACACGCGGCGAGGGCTCGGCCGGCCTGTGGGTCTCCAAGGGCGCGGGCGCGATCGCCGTGGCCCTGGCGGCGGTCAACATCTTCGGCGGCTTCCTGGTCACCCAGCGGATGCTGGCCATGTACCGCAAGAAGGACCGGGGACCGGGGGGCGGCAAGTGAACGGCTCCGCGCTCATCGTCTGGCTGGGCTGGGCCTGCTACGCGGGGGCGGCGGGGGCCATCGCCGCCCTGGTGATTCCGGTCCTCGGCGGCCACGGATGGAAGCGCCCGTGGAACGCGGCGGGCCTGTTCTTCACCTCCATCGCGCTGAGCCAGACGCCGTTCCTGTTCCAGGGCGCCTATGACGCCAAGGGCCTGCGCACCGCCGCCATCGTCACCGCCTGCCTCGACGCCGCAGCCGCGCTGCAGGCGGTCCTGGCCCTGCGCCCGCGCCGCGACGCGGACCTGCCCGCCGCCACGCAACCCCCGGCGGCGCCATGAACCCGAACCTCGCCGCCATCGCCTATCTGGTCTCCGGCGTGCTGTTCATCCTGGCGCTGCGCGGGCTGTCCAGCCCGGAGACCAGCCGGCGCGGCAACGCATACGGCATGGCCGGCATGGCCATCGCCGTGGGCACGGCGCTGCTGACCCTGTGGGGCCAGGGCGTGCTCGATCCGCGTCACCCTCGGCCATGATCGCGGGCGGCGTGCTGATCGGCGGCACGATCGGCGCGGTGATCGCCCGGCGCATTCCCATGACCGCCATGCCGCAGCTGGTGGCGGCCTTCCACTCGCTGGTGGGCCTGTCGGCGTGCCTCGTCGCCACCGCCGCCCTCTACACCCCCGCCGCCTACGGCATCGCCGCGGCCGGGGCGGGGTGAAGCTGCAGTCGCTGATCGAGCTGTCGGTGGGCCTGGCCATCGGGGCGGTGACCTTCACCGGCTCGCTGATCGCCTTCGCCAAGCTGAACGGCAACATGTCCGGCGCGCTCGATCCTGCTGCCCGCGCGGCACCTGCTGAACATCCTGATCGCCCTGGCCATCGTCGCCCTGACGGTGCTGCTGGTGGTGACCGGCGGCCAGGCCAAGTGGGCCTTCTGGGGCATCATGGCCCTGTCGCTGGTGATCGGCATGACCCTGATCATCCCCATCGGCGGGGCCGACATGCCGGTCGTGGTCTCGATGCTGAACAGCTACTCGGGCTGGGCGGCCGCCGCGCTGGGCTTCACGCTGGAGAACACCACCCTGATCATCACCGGGGCGCTGGTCGGCTCCTCGGGCGCGATCCTCAGCTACATCATGTGCAAGGGGATGAACCGCAGCTTCGTCTCGGTGATCCTGGGCGGCTTCGGCGGCGAGACGGCGGCGGCCGGCGGCGAAGGTGGAGACCCGCCCGGTCAAGCAGGGCTCGGCCGACGACGCGGCCTTCATCATGAAGAACGCCTCCAAGGTGATCATCGTGCCCGGCTACGGCATGGCGGTGGCCCAGGCCCAGCACGCGCTGAGCGAAATGGCCGACGTGCTGAAGGAGGAGGGCGTGGAGGTGAAGTACGCCATCCACCCCGTGGCCGGCCGCATGCCCGGCCACATGAACGTGCTGCTGGCCGAGGCCAACGTGCCCTACGACGAGGTGTTCGAGCTGGAGGACATCAATTCCGAGTTCCCCACCGCCGACGTGGCCTTCGTCATCGGCGCCAACGACGTCACCAACCCCGCCGCCAAGACCGACCCGTCCTCGCCCGATCTACGGCATGCCGATCCTGGACGTGGACAAGGCCCGCACGGTGCTGTTCGTCAAACGCGGCATGGGCTCGGGCTATGCGGGGGTGGAGAACGAGCTGTTCTTCCGCGACAACACCATGATGCTGTTCTCCGACGCCAAGAAGATGGTCGAGGGGATCGTCAAGGCGCTGTAGAGCCCGCCGCGATGCTCTCATAGAGCCGCATGCCGCGCGGATTCAGCGACGCGATGCGCTCCCGCTCCGCGACGCTGACCTTCAGGCGCCAGTCATCCGGCGTCACATTGGCGGGTTCAACCTCCACCGGCGCCTCGATCAGGTCCGACAGGCGGCGCATGTCGGTCTCCAGCCGTTCATAGCGGGCCACGAAGGACCAGCCGGCCAATCGGTCGCCCCCAACGAACCGGGGCTGCACGTCCCGGTTCTGCGGCGCGCTCGCGAAGTCGATAAGCGAGCCCGCGAAGCCCTGCCGGTGCCGCGCGTGAAGATAGTGCGAGATCACCCGATCGACGGGATGGCGCAGCACGGTGACGAACGGGCCGAGGCCCAGATGGCGATAGTAGTGCTTGGCCTTGATGTGCCCGCTGAAGGTGAAGTCGGGCATGTCGCGCAACCGCTCGCACAGCTTGGCGACGTCGCCGTCCGGGCCGTAGCGGAGCGCCTTGACCAGCTCGCTGGTGCTTCGATGCCTGGGGCCGTAGTCCAACAGGACCGGCGCGTCCGGGCGCGCGCGGATCAGCGCCTCGCGCACCGCGGTGCCGCCGGTCTTGGGGATATGGACAAATACGATCTGCACTTACGCCCGCCGCGACACGAATAGGCCCAATACCCCCGCCGTAATCTAGGCCCCTGGCTGGAAATCGCCAACGCGGTCTCGACCTCGGCCGTCCTTGGTTCCATATGCACGGTCCAAGGGCCAAGACTCGGGAGCATCCACATGCGCTACAACCAGCTCGGCCGAACCGGCCTCTACGTCTCCGAACTGCTGCCTGGGGGCCATGACCTTCGGCGGCGGCGAGACCCAGGGCATGTGGGCCGCGGTCGGCTCGCTGACCCAGAAGCAGGTCGACGAGATCATCGGCCTGTCGTTGGCCGCCGGGATCAACTTCATCGACACGGCGAACGTCTATCACGCCGGCCGCTCCGAGCAGCTGGTCGGCCAGGCGATCAAGAACCTCGGCGTCAAGCGCTCGGACGTGGTGCTGGCCACCAAGGTCTACGGCGCCATGGGCCCGGGCCCCAACGACCAGGGCGCCTCGCGCGGGCACATCATGGACCAGGTGGCCCAGTCCCTGGAGCGGCTGCAGACCGACCACATCGACCTCTACCAGATCCACGCCACCGACCCGGTCACCCCCATCGACGAGACCCTGCGGGCGCTGGACGACCTGGTGCGCCAGGGGATGGTCCGCTACGTCGGCGTGTCCAACTGGGCGGCCTGGCGGATCGCCAAGGCGCTGGGGATTTCCGAGCGGCATAACTACGCCCGCTTCGAGACGCGTCCAGGCCTATTACACCATCGCCGGGCGCGACCTGGAGCGCGAGATCGTTCCCGCTGCTGAACGACGAGAAGCTCGGCCTGATGGTCTGGTCGCCCCTGGCCGGCGGCCTGCTCTCGGGCAAGTACGGGCCGGACGCCCCCACGGGGCCGGACGGCGCGCGCCGCACGGCCTTCGACTTCCCGCCGGTCGACAAGGATCGCGCCTGGGCCTGCGTGGCGGCCATGCGAAAGATCGCCGAGGCGCGGGACTCCTCCGTGGCGCGGGTGGCGCTGGCCTGGCTGCTGGCCAAGCCGCACGTCACCAGCATCATCATCGGCGCCAAGACCACCGATCAGCTCAAGGACAACCTCGGCGCCGTGGAATTGCGGCTCACCGACGAAGAGGTCGCGGCGCTCGACGAGGTCTCCGCCCTGCCCGCCGAATACCCCGGCTGGATGACCGCCATGCAGGGAGGCTCGCGCGTCCCCAAGCCCTTCGAGCCCAAAGCCTGAGCCCGGCCGGACCCCTTCGCGGACGCCTCGTCGACATCGGCGGCCGGCGACTGCGCATCGTCTGCGAAGGCGCGCGCACGCCCGGCCGTCCGACCGTGATCCTGGAGGCCGGCGCCTTCGGCTTCTCGGCCGACTGGGCCTCGGTGCAGGCGCGGCTGGAGGCCAAGGGCGTGCATTCCATCGCCTACGACCGGGCGGGCCTGGGCCGTTCGGACCCCGGCCCTTCGCCCCGCGACGGCTTCGCCATCGAGCAGGACCTCACCCGGCTGCTGGCCGCCGCCCATGAGCCGGGCCCCTATGTGCTGGTCGGCCACTCCATGGCGGGGCTGCACGTGCGCCTGTTCGCCGCCCGCCACCCCGATCAGGTGAAGGGCGTGGTGCTGGTCGACGCCGCCACGCCCGAAGCCAGCCAGGACGGGCGCTTCCGCGGCATGGTCGAGGCTTTCGGGGCGATCTCCACCCTGGCCGGGATCGGCGCCTCGGCGGCCTGCTCAAGCCCTTCGCCTTCGCCGGCGACGCCATCGGCCTGAAGGGCGCGGCGGCCGAGGAGAAGCGCTGGGCCTTCGCCCACGGCCCCCACAACCGCGCCGCCGCCGCCGAGGCGGGCGAGTGGACGCGCATCGCCGAACAGGCGCGGGCGGCCGGCCCGCTGGACCCGTCCTTGCCGCTGGCGGTGGTCGTCGCCGGCCATGGCGCCGGACGCCTGGTCCGATATGCAATCTAGGGATGCGTCCGCCGGGGGGCCGGTCTACAAGCGCGTGGTCGGGGGCGCCGAACCACGCGAGCTTGCTCGGCGAGGCCTTCGCCGACGAGATGGTCGTCGCGATCGAGCACGTGCTGGAAGCGCGTCGCCGCCAAACCGGCGGACTGAGGCGCCGGGCTGGGACCACGACGGGGGAGGATCATGGCCGAAGCTCTGGCCCTGGAGAGGGTGACCAAGCGCTACGGCGCTTTCGCGGCGGTGGACGATCTCAGCTTCCGCGCCGAGGCCGGGCGCATCCTGGGCTTCCTCGGCCCCAACGGCGCGGGCAAGACCACCACCTTCGCATGACCCTCGGCCTGATCGAGCCGGACGCCGGCAAGATCACCGTGCTGGGCGAGACGATCCGAGCCGGGCGCGCGACCGCGTGGGCTTCCTGCCCGAGGAGCGCGGGCTTTATCGGCGCATGACGGCGCTGGACGCCATCGTCTTCTTCGCTGGTCTGAAAGGGCGTGCCGCAGCGCACGGCGCGGCCGCGGGCGCTGAAGCTGCTGGAGGAGCAGGGCCTCGGCCCGGCCGCGCGGCGCCAGGTGCGCAATCTGTCCAAGGGCATGGGCCAGAAGGTCCAGCTCATCGCCGCCCTGATCCACGAGCCGGACCTGGTGCTGCTGGACGAGCCCTTCTCGGGCCTGGACCCGGTGAACCAGCAGGCGATCGAGGCGATGGTGCGGGCTCTGGCGGCGCGCGGCGCGACGGTGGTGTTCTCCACCCACGTGATGCAGCACGCCGAGCGGCTGTGCGACCAGGTGGTGCTGATCGCGCGCGGCCGCAAAGCCTTCGACGGCACGGTGGACGCCGCGCGCGCCGCCGCGCCGCGCACCCTGGTGCTGGAAGGCGACATCGCCCCGGACGCGGTGCGCGCCTTGCCGGGCGTGGCGGACGTGTCCGTCGAGGACGCTGGACGGCGGGCGACGGCGCATCTCGGCCGCCCTGGCGGCGGACTGCAACGGCCAGGCGCCCCTGCAGGCCGCCTTCGCCCAGGGGCTGGACGTCGTCCGCTTCGAGCTGAAGGAGCCCAGCCTGCACGACGCCTTCCTGGTGCTGGCCGGCGAGGAGGCCGCCCGATGATCCGCCTGCTGAAGATCGCCCGGCGCGAATACCTCGCCTACGTCCGCACCGTGGGATTCTGGCTGTCGATCGCCATGCTGCCCCTGATGGTGGCGGTGCTGGGCGGGGCGCCGATGCTGATGCTCATGACCGCGCCGCCCCAGCGCCTGGCCGTCGTGGACCTGACCGGGGCCGGCTACGCCGCCGACATCGGCAGGGCCTTGGCGGTCCCCGGTCCCAGCGCGCCCGGCGCGCCGCCTCGCAGGCTCGCGGTGATCGTCCCCGCCGCCATCGGTCCGGTCCGCGACGCGGCGGAGGCGGGCCGGCTCGTGCGTCCCCTGCTGCTCGGCGCCGGGCGAGGCCATCCCGCCCAGCTCGACGGCGCGGCGGTGATCCACGATGAGGCCGGCGCCGTGCAGGTGGACTTCTGGAGCCGCAATCTTCCCGACCCGATCCTGCACGGCGTGGTGCGTCAGGCCGTGGCCGAGCGGATGCGCGCGCGCCGGCTGGAGGCCGAGGGCGTGGCCCCCGCCGCCGTGGAGGCCCTGAAGTCCGTCGCGCCGTCCATCGCCGACTACTCCGCCCGCGCCGCGGCCCGCACCGGCCTGAAGGACCGCATCCCGGGGATCGTCGGCCTGGCCTTCGGCATGCTGCTGTGGATGGCCGCCATCTCCGGCGCGGGGATCTTGCTGTCCAGCGTGGTGGAGGAGAAATCCAGCCGCGTGCTGGAGGTGCTGCTGGCCTCGGCCGCGCCCAGCGAGATCATGCTCGGCAAGATCCTGGGCGTGGCCTGCGTGACCGTGACGGTGCTGGGACCTGGATCGGCCTGGGCGCGGTGGCTCTGTACAGCACCGCGCCGGGGATCGCGGGCGACGTGGCCGCCGTCCTGTTCGACCAGGGACTGGTCGTCTATCTGCTGATCTATCTGGTCGGCGGCTATCTGATGTACGCCTCGGTGTTCACGGCCATCGGCTCGTTCTGCGAGACCACCCGCGAGGCCCAGACCCTGGTCACGCCGATCATGCTGCTGCTCACCGTGCCCATGGTGTTCATGACCCAGGCCATCGTGCGGCCCGACGCAGCCGTGCTGGCGGTCCTGTCCTGGTTCCCGCCGTTCACGCCGTTCCTGATGCCGGCGCGCGCCGCCGCCCATCCCCCCGCCTGGCAGCTGGCCGGCTCGGCGGTGTTCATGCTCATCGTCGCCGGGGCGTCGCTGTGGATATCGACCCGCGCCTTCGCGCTCGGGGCCCTGTCCAGCGGCCGGGTCGAGCCGCGCAAGATCCTGCGTCTGATGCTGGGGCGCGAACGCTAGAGCGGCGGGGCGGGACCGTCGGCGGCCAGGGCGGTCTTCAGGTCGGCGGGCCGGTCCTTGAACAGCGTCCGAGCCTGGGCGATGGCCGCATCGCGCTTGGCCGTCTGGCCCAGCACCCCGTAGGCGCGGATCAGCCGCGCCCAGCCGGCCGGATCGTCGGGCTGGGTCTTCAGCCGGTCGGCCAGGCGGTCGACCATGGACTGGATGAAGGCCGCCTCCTGCCCGCGCTCGGCGGGCGCCGAGGCGGCGGCCTGGGCGCCGGCGGCGGGTAGGCGACCCGCGCGCTCCACGGCGGCGATCTCGGCCTGGAGCGCCGCGCGGCGGGGATCGGACGGCGGCAGGGCGGCCAGGAGCTCGCGCCAGCGCGCCAGCCCGCCCTTCACGTCCCCGGCCGCGATGTCGGCGCGGGCGAGGTAGTAGCGCGCGGCGGGCTCGGCCGGATCGAGCGCCTGCGCCCGCTCGAAGGCCGTGCGGGCGTCAGAGGTCACCTCGCCCTGGCCCTGTTCGGTCAGCACCTCGCCCAGCGCGCCCCAGGCCTCGGCGTTGCGGGGCGCGAGCGCCGTGGCCCGCTCCAGTGTGCGAGCGGCGGCGTTCAGGTCTCCCTCGGCGCCCTGCACCCGGGCCAGATACTGCAGCGGCTGGGGATCGGTCGGCCGCTCGGCGGCGATGGACTGCAGCACGGCGGCCAGCTCAGGCAGGTTCAGCCGCGACGGGTCCTCCGCGCGCCACGCCTTCAGCCGCGCGGCGAAGGGCTGGTCCGGAGTCCCGGGCGAGCCGAGCGCCAGATAGCCGCCCAGCGCCAGCAGGGGCGCGAGCACCGCCGCGATCAGGGCCATGCGTCGGCCGGCGGGATTGGGCGGAGCGGGCGTCTCGGGCGCCTGTTCGGCCGCGCTCAACAGCCTGCGGCCCGCCTCGGCGTGGGCGGAGCGCTGCTCCTCGTGCCCCAGCAGGCCGCGCTCGGCGAGGTCGTCGATCTCGGTTAGCTGGCGGCGGTAGACTTCCAGCGACGGGTCGGCGGCGGCCTCTCGGCGGCCCGCCGCGCGCGCCAGGATCAACACGGTCGCCCCGCCCGAAAGCAGGGCCGCAATCAGCCAGAACAGGATCATCGGGGCCAGTTAGCCCAAACGCGGCCGTCCGGCGAGGGGCGCCGCGTCGCGATCAGCTGACGGTCAGGCCGCCGCCGCGCGCCGCCGCACGATCTGGGCGGCATTCTCGTCGCTGGCCAGGGCCAGGAACTCGGCGGCGATCTCCAGATAGCGGCGCGCCCGGTCCTCATCGATCTCCGGGTCGCGGGCGTGGATGATCTCCAGCAGGTGCTCGGCGTAGGAGTCCAGATTGGCTTCGACGCTCTCGGCGGTCCTGGTCCAGACCGAGGCGAACCCCAGGCGCTCGGCGCTGGGGCGCATGGCCTGCATGTAGGCGAGCAGCGCCTGGGCGCGGGCCACCTGCTCCAGGTTCGGCTCGTGGGTGAGTCGCGGAAGACCCCGGGCGACGCCGCGCCGCTTGGCGGCCGTGTGCAGCGGCAGGGCCGCCACGGTCTCGGCCTCCACGCGCTTCAACCAGGTCTCGGCGGCTAGGGAGAGGGCGGATTTCTGGGCCGCGAGGCGCCGGCCCCAGGGTCCTTCGCGGGACAGATCCACCTGCTCGTCGAACTCGGCGACCAGCAAGGCGGCCTGCCGCGCTTCATTGGCCGCGGCCTGGGCGCCCTCCACCCCCTGGTTGGGCGAGAAGGCGGTGACGCCCTCGATGCGCCGGTCGATGTCGTCCATCAGTCGTTCGCCGAAGCTCGCCAGCTCGGACGTGGCCACGTACCGGTCGACCGGCCGGTGCATCACGGCGTTGATCAGGCGCAGGATCAGCCGCGGCTCGGGCAGATGGGCGTAGAGAATCTCCAGCAGGCGAGGCCCGGAGTCCTCGGACACGTCCACCGCGTCCTTGAAGGCCACCCGCGCGGCGGCGGATCGCTCGTCGTTGAGCCGGCCAAGCCATTCGGGCAGCCGTTCAAGGGCCGCCCGGGCGACGGGCGTCAGCTCCACATAGGCCGCCAGGGCGTCCAAGCCCTCGGGCGACACGTTCGTCAGGATCGCGGCGGCCGCCGCGTATTCCGGGTTCGCCTGGGCGCGCAGACCCGCGGCGGCCTTCCGGCACAGGCCGTCGAGCAGCTGGATGGCGGAGGGCGTGTCGAGCATGTCCTCGTGCGCGCGCTCGATCGCCTGGTGGGTTTCGTCCGGCGCTTCCAGTTTCAGGCCGAGCCAGATGCGCTTCAGCGCCGCGGAGGGGAAGCACACGGTGCGGCCGGTCTGGAGCACCGGCCCGAACAGGGGAACGATGGGAGCGAACACGGCGTCGCGCCCACGCCGATCGCCCGCCTCGTCGGTGACGATGCCGCGGATCAGGCGCATGGCTTCCTGGCCGTCCATGCTTCCGGACAGCGATTGCGCCAGGCTTCGGATGGCGCTGTCCGGCGCAGCCTGGATCAGGGTGCGCACCGTGCCCAACTTGGATTCGTTCACAACGCCCATGCGGTCCTCGCCCTCCCCCGGGAAGTCGCATCGCGCACTATGCTGAACGCGGGTTAAGGTTTTCCGAAGTTTACGGACGGTTCCGCAGGGGCCTCAGCCCCTCGGCAATTCGATGGCCGCCTTCAGGCCGCCGTGGGTCGAGGCGCTTAAAACGATCGCGCCGCCATAGGCGCGCGCCAGCTCGTCCACGATCGACAGGCCCAGCCCCGAGCCGGGCGCGCTTTCGTCCAGCCTGGCGCCCCGCCGCAGCACCTCCTGCAGGCGCTCGGGCGGCAGTCCGGGCCCATCGTCCTCCACCGTCAGGCGCAGGCGCGTGGGCGAGATCGGCTCCGCGCGCATCCACACCTCGTGGGCGCACCATTTGCAGGCGTTCTCCATCACGTTGCCGGCGATCTCCAGGAAGTCCTGCCGTTCGCCCTGAAAGGCCAGGCCCTCGGGCGCGCGCCAGGCGATATCCACCTGTTGCTCGCGGAAGATCCGCTCCAGCGTGCGCGCCAGCTCCTCCGGGTCGCCGGCGACGTCGGGGCGATCGCGCGATGCCCTGGGCGCGGGCGGCGGCGCGGGCGCGGCGCAGGTGGTGGTCCACCTGGGTGCGCATGGCCTCGCCTGGCGGCGGACGGTCTCGGCCAGGGCGGTCTTGGCGCCCGCCGGCCTCGGAGAGCATCACCGACAGGGGCGTCTTCAGCGCGTGGGCGAGGTTGCCCACGTGGGTGCGCTGGCGCTCGACGACCTCCTGATTGTGGGCGACCAGGGCGTTCAGCTCTTCGGCCAGGGGCTCCAGCTCAGTGGGATAGTCGCCCGCCAACGCTGTCGGCGCGGCCGCTGCGCAGGTGCGCGACCTGGCGGCTCAGGCGGAACAGCGGGTGCAGGCCGACCCGAACCTGTACGAACACCCGGCCATGATGAACGGCGCCAAGCAGCACCAGGGCCAGGGCGGTCATTTGTGGCGAAACGCGCGTGTGTCGCGCTCGAGGGGCGAGCGGTCCTCGGCGGCCATAAACACCACTGGCGTCGGGTGTCCGGGCAGGAGCGGCCAGCATCGCGCCAGCGCGCAGCGGCTGGCCGGCCGGGCCGGTGGCGTCATAGGCGATGGCTTGACCGGCCTGTTGCTCGAGCGTGGCGGCCCCGCCCGGCGGCCCAGCCAGAGGTCGGCGTCGAAAAGTGAGCGGGAGCGGACCCGGGCCCGACCAGCCGCCCGCCCGAACCTCGTCGATCGACCAGTACTTGCCCGAATAGCGCCCGCGCGGCTCGAGCGTCGTCATTGAGCGGGGCCACGACGATCATCGTCCCCTGATCGTCCATGGAGGCGCCGGCGAACAGAGTTCGTCGATCAGCTCGGCCACGCCCTGATCGAGGCGCGATAGCTGAGCGCGGCCTGAATGGAAGAACGCTCGAGAGCGAATGCCGGTCATGGCCAGACCGACCAGGACCAGCCGGCCGCCAGCCAGGATCAGCCGCCCAACCAGCGAGCGCCGGCTGAGGTCCGGAAACTTCACGCTTAGGCCGCTTCGCCTGGCAGGCGGGGTCAGGCGGTAGCCCAGGCCCCGCACGGTCTCGATCCGGTCGGGCCCAATCTTCTTGCGAAGGCGGCCGACAAACACCTCGATGGTGTTGGAATCGCGGTCGAAGTCCTGGTCGTACAGGTGCTCGATCAGCTCGGTGCGGCTGATCACCCGGTCCTGGTGCATCATCAGATAGTGTAGCAGGCGGTATTCCAGGCAGGTGAGCCGCAATGGCTCGCCGCTCGACCGAGGCGCGCGCCGCGCTGGGGTCGAGCCTCAGCGCGCCGCAGGCCAGGGCCGGCGCCGATGGCCTGCCGAACGGCGCAGCAGCGCCCGCAGACGGGCCAGAAGCTCCTCGGTGTGGAAGGGCTTGGTCAGATAGTCGTCAGCGCCGGCGTCGAAGCCGGAGACCTTTTCGCTCCAATTGCCGCGGGCGGTGAGGATCAGCACGGGCGATCGCGACGCCGCCTCTTGCGCCAGCGCTCCAGCACCGAGACCCCGTCGACCTTGGGCAGGCCCAGGTCCAGCACCATCGCGTCATAGGGCTCGGTGTCGCCGAGGAATGCGCTTCTTCGCCGTCGGCGGCATGATCCACGGCGTAGCCCGGCGTCGCCCAGCGCCAGCTTGAGTTGGCGGGACAGATCCGGATCGTCTTCCACCAGCAGGATCCGCATGCCTAGCGCCCTTCCTGTCCAATGATCGCGCCCGTGCGCGCGTCGACGATGAAATCTATACGCCGACCGTCGCGGCCGGACCACCGCACGCGATAGACCGTTTGGCCCCCGCCGCGCTGCTCCAGCCCCGCATCGAGCTGGCGGCCCGGATACGGCGGCCGAGGTCGGAGAGAACCTGGGCCAGGGGCACGAAGCGGCCCTGCATGCGGCCTTCACGGGCTTCGCGCTGCTGCTGGCCCCAGTCGCGGCCGAGGGAGTTGGGCTGGCGGCCGCCATCGTCGTCGGATTGATCGCGCGCGTAGCGCCCCTGATCGTAGCGCCGGCTATTGCTCGGATCATCGTTGCGATAGCCGCCCGGCCGGCCGTATCGGTCGGCGTCGCCGCCGCCATAGCCGCCCTGTCCGTAGCGCTGCTGCGCCTCCTGCCCCCGCCAGCGACCGCCGTCGCGCCCATAGCGCCCCGTATCCTGCGCGGCGGCCAGGGACGGCGCGGCGCAGGTCAGGGCGGCCAGGACGGCGGCCAAAGCCAGGGCGGATTTAGTTAGCATGGCAAGGACTCTGAGGCCCCACGGCTGAACGGGCGCTGAACATATCGCGGCGGCGTCAGAGCATCACCGCTTGCGCCGAGGCGTGTACGGCCGCTCCTTGCGCCAGGTTTCGGCGAAGCGTTCGAGCTCTGTGTCGGGGGCGTCGGGCAGGGTGACCACGATCCGCGCCTTCAGGTCGCCGCGCTTGCCGGTGCGCGCGTCGGTCAGGCCGCGCCCCTTCAGCCGCAGCACCGCGCCGGAGTTGGAGCCCTTGGGCACGGTGAGGGTGACCGGGCCTTCGGGCGTGGGGGCCTCGACCTTGGCGCCCAGCACCGCGTCCGGCACGCTCACCGGCAGGTCCATCACCAGGGCGTCGCCTTCGCGGTGGAACACCGGGTGGGGCCGAAGCGCGATCTCGATCAGGGCGTCGCCGGGGCCCGCGCGGCCGGGGGCGCCCTGTCCCTTCAGCCGCATCACCTGGCCGTCGGCCGCGCCCTTGGGGATGGTCACGTCGATGGTGCGCCCGTCCGAGAAGCTTATGCGCTTCTTCGCGCCCTTGACGGCGTCTTCCAGGTCGATCTCCAGGCGGGCGCGCACGTCCGCGCCTTTGCGCTCGAAGCCGCCGAAGCCGCGCCCCGGACCCGCGCCCGCGCCGCCCGCCCGGCCGCCGCGCGCGCCGAAGATGTCGCCCAGGATATCCTCCAGGTCGACGCCCTCGAAGGAGCCGCCCTGAAACCCATTCTGCTGGAAGGGTCCGCCGCCCTGGGCGCCGCCGCCGCCGAAGCCGCGCATGGTCTCGCGCCCCTGGGCGTCGATCTCGCCGCGGTCGAACTTCTTGCGCTTGTCCTCGTCGCCCAACAGATCGAAGGCGGCCGAGACGCGCTTGAACCGCTCCTCGGCGGCCTTGTCGCCGGGGTTCTTGTCCGGGTGGTGCTGTTTGGCGAGCTTGTGGAACGCGCGCCGCACCTCCGCCGCGCTCGCGGAGCGCGAAACGCCAAGCTCCTGATAGGGGTCCTGCATCGCGAGAAACGGCCTTAAAGGACGGAGGTTCGCCGTTCTCTGAGTTAGATCATTTCGCCCTCATGACAAGGGCCGTTGTTGCATTAATACAACAGGGCCGCCTCCGCCGCCGAGCCCTGGCGTGCCCGCACGCTCAGGGGATCGGGTGTACCTGAGGGAAAGTCCGCGGCCTGCATGGCCGCGTCATAGAGGAAGCTGGGCATCGAAACCTCGGCCTGACGCACCGTCACGGCTCCGCTCAGGACCTCCACGAGATAGGTTTCGCGCTCTTCGGACAGCGGCGGCTCCACGTCCCAGACGCCGATCGGGGTCTTGGCCTCGTGCTGGTAGAGCATGCGCACCGCGCCCGGCCCGGTCCTGGCGAGCGAGGCGGAAAAGCACCCCGGCTGGGCCACGTCGTCGTTCAGGTCGCGCGCCCAGAACAGCGACGCATAGCCCTCGATGGTCAGTTCATCGGCCACGGCGGCCCTCCAGACTGTCGAGCTTCAGTTCGATGCGGCCCAGGGCGTCGCGCGCGGCGGACGCCTGTTCCTCCAGCCGCGCCAGGCGCTCGGCGATGGGGCCCTGGCGGTCGATGCGCTGCTCCAGCTCCTCGATCCGCGCGGCGGTGCGTCCGACCCACACCAGCACCCCGCCCGCCTGCAGCGTGAGCGCCAGGACCAGGGCCAGGGTGATGTGCCGGTCCAGGCGGAAGCGGTCGGGCGGCGCGTCCTTTTCGGCCCGCCCCGCCCGGCTTGCCGGCGAGGACAGCCTCAGCGGCTCAGCCATTGGCCGGCGGCGCCTCGCCCAACCCGGCCATCCGTCGCCGCTCGGCGGGGGTGAGGAAGGTCGCAGCCTCCAGCCGGGCCCACAGGGAGTCCCGCTCGGGCGCCAGGGCCGGCACGGCGTCCAGGTCGCAGGCGATCCGCGCGCCGGGGAAGCGTGAGCCGAGCCAGGCGGTCATCGCCCGCGCCGTGCGCTCGGCCAGGGGGATCACCGTCTGGCGCCAGAAGGCGGCGTTGGCCTCGCGGAAGTTGGAATAGGTGTTGTCGCCCGGGATGCCGAGCAGCTGCGGCGGCACGCCGAAGGCCAGGGCGATGTCCCGCGCGGCGGCGTTCTTGCCCTGGATGAAGTCCATGTCCGCCGGGCTCAGCGACATGGGCTTCCAGTCCAGCCCGCCTTCCAGCAGCAGCGGCCGTCCCGCCGAGCCGGTTCCGGTGTGCGCCTCGTTCAGCTCGGCCTTCAGCCGGTCGAACTGCTCCTCGCTCATGCGGTCCGACCCCTCCGCGGAGGTGAAGACCAGGGCGCCGGAGGGCCGCGCGGCGTTGTCGAGCAGGGCCTTGTTCCAGGCGCCCGACGAATTGTGCACGTCCACCGAAAACGCCGCCGCCTGCAGCGGCGAGAAGCCGTAGTAGTCGTCCAGCGGATTGTAGAGCTTCAGGTGCAGCACCGGCAGAAAGCCGTCCGCCTGGCGCGTCAGCCGCACGCTGCGGCCGCCCACGCGGTACTCATAGGCGTCCGGCCAGCCGCGCGCGCCGGGGACCACGGTCATGCGGTCCGGCCTCAGCGCATAGAGCTCGCCCACCTCCTCCGGCGACGGCCCCGCCGCCTCCAGATAGGCGTTGCCGGCGGTCTGCAGGGCGCCGAAGAAGGCCTCCAGCAGGTCCGGCCCGCCCTGCTCGGGGTTCGGGCGATCCAGCAGGGTGCGCAGCGGGTGGTCATGGACCAGCGCCCCGTCCTGGAACACCGCCAGCGGCGTGGCGGCGGCCGCCTCCGCGATCATCCGCACGCAGCGATAGGCCACGGCGTTGGTCGCAAAGCCTTCGCGCGCCATGGCCTCGTAGTCCTTGGGCGTCCATTGCGGGCGACCGCCGGTGGTCAGGGCGATCAGCCGCTTGGCGCGACTGTCCTTGACCTCTTCGGGAGCCGAGGGCGCACGCGGGCGCCGGCTGAACCAGCCGTTCCAGGGGGGCATTCACAACTCCAACGGTTGCGCGGCCCAATCTCTCCCGTCATCCTGAGGCGCGCCCACAGGGCGCGTCTCGAAGGACGCACAATCGAGGTCTGCAATGGCCGCGTGGGTCTACATGCTCAGATGCGTGGACGGGTCGTACTACGTCGGCTGCACCACCAATCTCGAACTGCGCCTCGCCCAGCACTCGGCGGGCGCGCTCGGCGGCTACACCGCCGCCCGTCGTCCGGTCGAATGCGTCTGGACGGACGAGTTTCAACACATCGACGACGCCATCGCGCATGAACGGCGTCTCAAGCGGTGGTCGAGGGCCAAGAAGGAGGCCTTCATCGCGGGCGATTGGACCCGTCTGCGGGCGCTCAGTTCCAGAAGCCGCTCTGAAACCGTACGTGGTTCGAGACGCACTCCTGCGGAGCGCTCCTCACCATGACGACCTTTGTTGCGATCACACTCTGCTGCAACCAACCACCTTCGTCATCCTGAGGAGCGGCCGAAAGGCCGCGTCTCGAAGGACGCATAGAGCCCCTGCCAGCCTCACAACCGCCGCAGCCGCGGCTTGCGCCCCGGCCCGGTCAGCATCAGGTCGGTCAGGGCCCAGACCAGGGCGTCGGCCCGGTCGGGGCTGGATTTCAGGTCGCCAGAGCCCAGGGCCATCATCTCCTCCTCCAGCGCCGGAAAGGCGCCGCAGTGGATCACCCGGCCCTGTTCGTAGAGCGCCGCCACCGGCTCGGCCCGCACCCGCTTGCCAGTGGAGGCGTGCACCAACTTGATCGGGCAGGGCGGATCGCTCACGCCGAGCGTCGAGCGCACCATCTCCCCGCCCTGGTTGGCTTCGGCCACCAGGGCGTCGGCCTCCCAGCGCCGGGCGGCGTCCACCGCCCGCGCGGCCCAGCCGAAGGGCGACTGGCGGCCGATGGAGGCGTCTTCCAGCACATAGGCGCGGCCCTCCGCGCGGCCGGCGACCACGATGCCGCAGGCGTCGCCGCGCGAACTGGCCGGCGGGTCCACCGCCACGACGATCCGCTCCAATTTCGGCGGCCGCGCGCCCCGGCAACGCGCCAGGTCCGCCGCCCGCCACAGGGCGCCTTCGTCATCCTCCACCAGGACGCCGTCCAACTCCTGGACCGCGAGACGCGTGCCGCCGTAAAGCCGCATCAGCCCCTCCAGGAAGGTCGGGGCGAGGAAGCGCGCATTGTCGGCCGTCGTGGCGCCGCTGCGGGCCAGGCCCGGCTCGGCGATCAGCCGGCGCAGCGCCGCGATCGGCTTGGGCGTCGTCGTCACCACCAGCTGCGGCGCCTTGCCGAGCCGCAGGCCCATGCGCAGCAGCGCCAGGGTCTCCTCCGGCTTGGGCCAGGCGCAGAATTCGTCCGCCCAGGCCGCCTCGAACTGCGGCCCGCGCAGGCTCTCCGGGTCCTCCGCCGAGAAGGCGTAGGCGGTACAGCCCGAGGACCACACCAGCCGCCGCCGCGACTGCTCGTAGCGGGGCCGCTCGCCGGGCGGGGCCACGGCCTTCAGGCCCGAGGGGCCCTCGACCATCACTTCGCGCACGTCGTGCAGACTTGGCCCGATCAGGGCCAGCCGCTCTGCATGGCGCGCCCGGGCGGTCAGCCACATGGCCCCGGCGAAGGTCTTGCCCGCGCCGCGCCCGCCCAGGAACAGCCAGGTGGCCCAGTCGCCGTCAGGAGGCCTTTGGCCGACGCCGGCCCAGGCTTTCGGGTCGCCCAGCAGGGCCGTCAGCGCCTGGGACTCCAGCCTCGCGATCAGCCTGCTTTGCTTCCATCGCGGCCCGGATGCGATCGAGTCGACGCTCCAGTTCGGCCCGTAGCTCCTGCGTATGGTCGACTGCGCCTTGGCCAGTCCCCGCTCCATTCACCGTGTCCATGTTGGTCTCCGCCGTCATCAGGCTCGCCAGGGCGACGGCCGCCCGCGCCCCGGAGCCGATGGCGCGAAGCCGCCCCTCGATGCCGGAGACGGCCTTGGCGTCCGAGGCCGTGTCGAGCTTGTCGATCTGGATCATCAGCATCGCGAGCAGCGTCTCGCCGACCCGGCCGTCAGAGCCTGGGGTCCTGTCTGCCGGGGCCGCTTGGCCGTCCTCTGCGAACATGCCCAAACCTAGCCGACCAGCGAGCCACGCGGATTGATCGCGGCGGAAATCTCACAAGCGGTTGATCTGGCGAGACGTTTTTTCGCCGTCGCGGGGGATACGGCGAAATCTGTCCCCGCGTCGCCGGGATCGGCGATGCTGGAGGGATGGAAACACGCCCAGCGTTTATCGGCCGTGCGTCCTTCGAGACGCGCGCTGCGCGAGCTCCTCAGGATGACGAAGGTGATGGGATCCAACAAAGCTCGTCATGGTGAGGAGCGGCCCGTAAGGGTCGCGTCTCGAACCACGCACGTGCGCACCCGCACCTCCGCGCCCCCACGCGCACCCCCGCGCGAGGGGTTTAGGGGGATAACCGCCCGCTAATCCCCGCCCCGCTCCTCGTTCAGGTCGGGCGCCAGCAGGGTCAGGGCGTCGTCTGGATCGGGCAGGTCGGCCTCCGAGATCGTCTGGCCGCGCACCGAGACGCCGGCGGTGTGCACGGTCTCCGGATCGCCGGAGATCAGCGGGTGCCACCAGGCCAGGCCCCGGCCTTCGTGGATGCGGCGATAGGCGCAGCTCTTGGGCATCCAGGCGAGCTCCGCCACATTGCCTGGCGTCAGCTTGATGCAGTCGGGCACCTGGGCCTTGCGGCCCTCATAGTCCTTGCAGCGGCACAGTTCGGCGTCCAGCAGGCGGCAGTGGACGCGGGCGGGGATCACCTCGCCGGTGACCTCCTCCTCGAAGCGCACCAGGCAGCACAGGGCGCAGCCGTCGCACAGGCTCTCCCACTCCGAGGGAGTCATGGCGTCCAGGGTCTTGGTTTCCCAAAAGGGCTTTGGGGTCATGGCCGCGCCGTCCTAAACCCCGCGAGGTCCGCCGCCAACCACCAGCCCCCTCGCGAGGCATGACCGACCGCTTTCCGGATTTCGAGCCGGACTTCAACACGGGCACCTTCCGCGCCGACCAGCCGCGCGAGCCCAGCCGGGTTCTCGGCGCGTTGAAGGTCGTCGCCATGGCCGTGGCGAGCCTGGCCCTGGTCCTGGGCGGGGGCTTCGTCTTCGTGCGGGTCGCCTATCTGTCCGGCCTGCCCAAGGTTCCAGGGGCGGACGCCCTGTGGTCGCTGAACCGGGCGCCGGGCATCCTGTTCCTGGACCGCAACGGCCACCGGCTCGCCGCCCGGGGCCCCCGCCATGGCCAGGGCGCGCGGCTCGCCCAGCTTCCGGCCTATGTGCCCAAGGCCTTCCTGGCCGCGGAGGACCGGCGCTTCTACCAGCACGGACCCGTCGATTGGCGCGGGGTGGCGCGCGCGGCGTGGGCGGACCTGCGCGCCGGAGAGGTGGTGCAGGGCGGCTCCACCCTCACCCAGCAGCTGGCCAAGACCCTGTTCCTCAGCCCCGAGCAGACGCTCAAGAGGAAGGTGCAGGAGGCGGTGCTCGCCTATCGCCTCGCCGGCAAGCTGACCAAGGACCAGATCCTGGAGCTGTACCTGAACCGCGTGTTCTTCGGCGCCAACGCCTATGGGATCGACGCGGCGGCGCGGACCTATTTCGGCAAGCCGGCCACGGCGCTGACCCTGGCCGAGGCGGCGCTGCTGGCCGCCCTGCCCAGGGCGCCGTCGCGCCTGTCGCCGGCCAGCGACATGCCCGCCGCCCTGGCCCGTTCGCGCACCGTGCTGAGGCGCATGGCGTCCGCCGGCTGGATCACGCCGGCGCAGGAGAAGGCGGCCATCGCCTCGCCGCCGGCCCTGGTGGCCGAACCGCCCGAGGACGAGGACTTCGGCTATGTGCTGGACTACGCCCAGGCCGAGGCGACGCGGCTGACGGACGGCAAGGCGCCGGACCTGGTGGTCCGCCTGACCGTCGACCCGGAGCTGCAGACCACCGCCTCGGCCGTGGTGCGCCGGGTGATCCAGGACCAGGGGCTGAAGGCGGGCGCCAGCGAGGCGGCCCTGGTCGCCCTGGCCCCGGACGGCGCCATCCGCGCCCTGGTCGGCGGCGTGGACCACCGCTTCTCGTCCTTCGACCGGGCGATCCAGGCCCGTCGCCAGCCGGGCTCGGCCTTCAAGCCCTTCGTCTATGCGGCCGCCCTTGAAGCCGGCGTGCGCCCCGACGACATCCGCCGCGACGCCCCGCTGGACATCGGCGGCTGGCGCCCGACCAACTATGGCGGCGGCTATGCGGGCGACGTCACGGTGAAGGCCGCCCTGGCCCGCTCGATCAACACCGTCGCCGTCCGCCTTGCCAAGGAGGCGGGGACCGAGCGGATCGGCGACCTGGCCGCGCGCTTCGGCCTCACCGGCGTTCCGGGCAAGCCGGGCCTGTCGGTGGCCCTGGGCGCCTATGAAGAGACCCTGCTGGAGATGACCTCGGCCATGCAGGTGTTCCAGGACGCGGGCCGGCGCGTGGAGCCCTATCTGATCTCCAGCATCACCTCCTCGTCCGGCGCGGTGCTCTACCTGCGGCCGGCCGACCCTCCGCAACAGGTTTACGATCCGGGCCTGGCCGGGCAGATGACCGCCATGCTCAAGGGTGTGATCGACCACGGCACCGGCAAGCGCGCGGCGCTCGACCGTCCGGCCGCCGGCAAGACCGGCACCAGCCAGTCCTGGCGCGACGCCTGGTTCGTGGGCTTCACCCCCGACTGGGTCTGCGGCGTGTGGGTCGGCAATGACGACGGGACGCCCATGGACAAGGTGGTCGGCGGCGATCTGCCCGCCGACATCTGGCGCCGCTTCATGGTGGTCGCCCACCAGGGCCTGCCGCCCCGCGCCTTCAGCGGCGTCGCGGCGTCCGAAGCCGCCCAGACCCCGTTCGAAGACCGCGCGGGCTTCTATCGCGACCTGGCCGCGACCTTCCATGAACTGGCCCAACCGTCGGAGCCCGCCCAATGAGCCGTCCGCCGATCCTGGCCCTGAAGGGCGTCGGCCTGCGCGACGGGCCCGGCTGGCTGCTGCGCGAGGCGGATCTGGCGATCGAGCCCAGGGCCCGCGCCTGCCTGGTCGGCCGCAACGGCGCGGGCAAGTCGACCCTGCTGCGCATCCTGACCGGCGACATCCTGACTGACGAGGGCGAACGCACCGTCACCCCCGGCGTCAGGATCGTCCGCGTCGATCAGGAGCCGGTGATCCAGGGCGACAGCCTCGCCGACTGGGCGTCCTCCGGCGGGGCGGCCCGTCACGAGGCCGAAGCGCAGCTGGAGTCCTTCGGTCTCGATCCCGCCCGCCCGACGACGGGCCTGTCCGGCGGCGAGATCCGCCGCACGGCTCTCGCCCGCGCCTTCGCCGAAGACCCGGACGTGCTGCTGCTGGACGAGCCCACCAACCACCTGGACATCCTGGCCATCGAGCGGCTGGAGCGGAAGATCGCCGGCTGCCGCGCCGCCGTCTTGATGGTCAGCCACGACCGCGCCTTCCTCCAGCGGGTGACACGCGCCTGCTTCTGGCTGGAGGGCCGCAAGGTGCGCCGCCTGGACAAGGGCTTTACCGCCTTCCCCCACTGGTCGGAGTCGATCCTTGACGCCGAGGCCGAGGTCGGACGGCGGCTGGACAAGGCCATCGAGCGCGAGAGCGAGTGGATGGGCCGCTCGATCACCGCCCGGCGCACCCGCAACGAGGGCCGGGCCCGCGAACTGGTGAAGATGCGCGAGGAACGCGCCCAGGTGCTGGCCGGCCAGCCGCGTCAGGCCCAGCTCGGCGCCGGCGAGGGCGCGCATGTCCGGCAAGATCGTCATCGAGCTGCGCAAGGTCGCCAAGCGCTTCGGCGAGCGCGACATCTTCAAGGGCCTGTCCACCCGCGTCCTGCGCGGCGATCGCATCGCCATCGTCGGACCGAACGGGGCGGGCAAGACCACTCTGGTCAAGATCATGCTGGGCGAGCTGGAGCCGGACGAGGGAACCGTGCGCCTCGGCAAGGGGCTGCAGCCCGCCTACCTCGACCAGGCCCGCGCGTCGCTCAAGCCGGGGACCATGCTGGTGGACGCCCTGTCCGACACCGGCTCGGACTTCATCATGGTGCGCGGCCAGCCCCGGCACGTGGCGGGCTACGCCAAGGACTTCCTGTTCGCCGACAAGCAGCTGCGCCAGCCGGTGGAAAGCCTGTCGGGCGGTGAGCGCAACCGCCTGCTGCTGGCCAAGATCCTGGCCCGGCCCGCCAACCTGCTGGTGCTCGACGAGCCCACCAACGACCTGGACATGGACACCCTCGATCTCTTGGAAGACGTGCTGGCCGACTACGAGGGCACCCTGATCCTGGTCAGCCACGACCGGGATTTCATCGAGCGGCTGGCCACCTCCACCATCGCGCTCGACGGCCACGGCCGGGTGGTGGAGACCCCCGGCGGCTGGACCGACTTCGAAAGCCAGAACCCGGGGTTCTTTTCGCCCTCTCCCCCTGCGGGAGAGGGTGGCCCCCGAAGGGGATCGGGTGAGGGGTCGCGCGGCGATCGCGGCGAAACCCCTCATCCGGCCGTTTCACGGGCGCCGTCTCCCGCAAGGGGAGACGGCAAGAAGCTCTCCTTCAAGGACGCCCATCGCCTGAAGGAGCTGGACGCCCTGATGCCTCGCCTCACCGCCGAGATCGCCGCCCATGAGAAGGCTCTGCACGACCCCGGCCTCTACGCCCGCGATCCGGCGGGCTTCCAGAAGACGACCAAGGCCCTGGAGACCGCCCGCGAGGCGCTGGCCGCCGCCGAGGACGAGTGGCTGGCCCTTGAGGAAAAGCGCGAGACGCTGAACGTCTGACCCTGCTTGGCGGCCGCCGGCTTCCGCCCTAACGTCTCGCCGTCATTCAGGAGGGGCCTCGCCTTGAAAACCTTGCGCCTGATCGCGCTCGCCGCCGCCCTGGCGCTCGCAGCCTGTTCGCCGGCGAAGAAAGCCACGCCGGCCGCCGCCACGCCGGCGGGAGTCACCGCCATCCGCTTCGCCACCGACTGGCACGCCCAGGCCGAGCAAGGCGGCTTCTATCAGGCCCTGGCCACCGGCGAGTACAGCAAGCGCGGCCTCAAGGTCACCATCATCCAGGGCGGCCCGAGCGTGAACGTGCCCCAGCTGGTCGCCTCCGGCGCGGTGGAGGCGGGCATGGGCTCCAACAGCTTCATCGCGCTGAACCTCGCCCAGGAGAACGCGCCGGTGAAGGCGGTCGCGGCCTTCATGCAGAAGGACCCGCAGGTGCTGATCGCCCACCCCGGCCAGGGCATCAAGAGCATCGCGGACATGAAGGGCCGCCCGATCCTGCTGGCGGACGCCTCGATCACCGCGTTCTGGGTCTGGCTGAAGGCCAAGTACGGCTTCACCGACGCCCAGGTGCGCAAATACACCTTCAACAACGGCCCGTTCCTGGCCGACAAGCGGGCCATCCAGCAGGGCTATGTGACGTCGGAGCCCTACACCATCGAGAAGCAGGGCCACATCAAGCCCGAGGTCTTCCTGCTCGCCGACGAGGGCTACCCCGGCTACGCGGCCATGGCCCTGTTCGGCGACAAGATGATCAAGAACAACCCGGCGGCCGTGCGCGCCTTCGTTGAAGCCTCGGCGGCGGGCTGGCAGTCTTATCTGCACGGCGATCCGGCGCCCGGCGACGCCCTCATCCTGAACGACAATCCGGAGATGACCCCCGACATCCTGGCCCAGGCCCGCGACAAGATGCGGTCCTACGGCCTGGTGGACTCCGGCGACGCCAAAACCCTCGGAATCGGCGCCATGACCGACGCCCGCTGGGCGGCGTTCTTCAAGGTCGCCTCCAGCCAGGGAATCTACCCCACGACGCTCGACTACAAGCGCGCCTACACCCTGGACTTCGTGGGCAAGCCGCAGAAGTGACTTCGCCCGTCGCCGCCCTGGAGGAGGTCGAGGTCGACTATGCCGGCCGGGGCAAGGCGCTGGGGCCGTTCAGCCTTACCCTGAACGCCGGCGAGACCCTGGCGCTGATCGGGCCGTCCGGCTGCGGCAAGTCCACCGCCTTGCGTCTGCTGGCCGGGCTGGAGGCGCCGACGCGGGGCCGGGCCGTCCTCGCCCAGGGGCGGGGCGAGACCTCCCTGGTGTTCCAGGCGCCGACCCTGATGCCGTGGGCGTCTGCTGAGGCCAATGTCGCCCTGCCGCTGGAGCTGGCCGGCGTTCCGAAGGCCGAGGCCAGGGCCCGGGCCCGCGAAGCCCTGAAGGCGGTGCGGCTGGACGGCGCGGAGGCCGCCAAGCCCGCCCAGCTTTCCGGCGGCATGGCCATGCGGGTGTCGCTGGCGCGGGCTCTGGTTACACGGCCGAAGCTCCTTTTGCTCGACGAGCCCTTCGCGGCGCTCGACGAGATCACCCGCCGGGCGCTGGCCGACGACATCCAGACCCTGTGGGCGGACCTGAAGCCGGCCATCGTCTTCGTGACTCATAATGTGGAGGAGGCGGTCTACATGGCCGGCCGCCTGGTGGTGATGACCCCCGGCCCCGGCCGCACCGCGATCGAGGCCGCCGTGGAGGCGCCCATGCCGCGCCCGGCGGGATTTCGCACCACCGCGCCATTCCGAGAAACCACCGAGCGCGTTTCCGCCGCGCTGGCCAGCGCCATGGCGACGGCGGCGTGAACCGGGCCCTGGCCATCGCCGCGCCGGTGGTGCTGATCGCGGTGCTGCTGGCGATCTGGGAATGGGCCTGTCGCGCCTTGGCCGTGCCCGCCTACTTCCTGCCGGCGCCGAGCGCGGTGGCCCTGGCGGCCGTGAACACCGCCCCGCTGCTGCTGGCCTCGGCGTGGAACACCCTGTCCATGGCGCTAGCGGCCCTGCTGACCGCCAGCCTGATCGCCTGCTCCCTGGCCCTGGTCGTCTCCTTGAGCCCGCTGTTTGAAGAGGCGGTGCGGCCCATCGCGGTGGCCCTGCAGGTGACGCCGGTGGTGGCCATCGCGCCCCTGGCGGTGATCTGGGCGGGGCTGGACCATCCCGAGCGGGCCATCGTGGGCCTGGCGGCCGTGGTGGCCTTCTTCCCGATCTTCTCCGGCGCCCTGACCGGCCTGCGCGCCGCCGACCCGGACCTGGAGCGCCTGTTCGATCTCTACGGCGCGACCCGGCTGCAGAGGCTCTCGCGCCTGCGCCTGCCCTCGGCCGCGCCGTTCCTGCTGGAAGGTCACAAGGTGGCGGCCGGCCTGGCCATCGTGGGGGCGGTGGTGGCGGAGTTCGTGGCCGGATCGGGCGGCGCCCAGGGCCTGGCCTGGCGCATCCTGGAGGCGGCCAACCGGCTGCAGACCGCCAAGATGTTCGCCGCGGTCTTCGTCCTGGCGCTGATGGGGGCGGGTCTGCACGCCGCCTTCCAGCTGGCCGAGCGCGAGATTCTGGCCCGCTGGAGCGGCCGTCGCCGCTAGTCGGAATCGTCGTTAACAGCAGGTTAAGACGCGCGCCCTAGCGTCGGTCGCCGAAGGAGCGGCGCCGATGCGCACCATCGCCCTCATCGCCTCTATCGCCGCGCTGGCCGCCCCCGGCGCCCATGCGGCCGGTCAGGCCGTCGACTATGGCTATGGCCAAGCCGGCGCGAACCAAGCCGCCTATGGCCAGCCCGCCTATGGCCAGCCTGCCCGTGGATCGGCGGACCCCGCCCAGCGCTTCAGCGCCTCGAACAGGCCGATGGACGGCCCGTTCAACCCGGCCCCCTCCACCGCCCAGGCCGCCGGCCTGAGGCTGTTGAGTTGGCCCGGCAAGGTCGAACATCCCGCCGATCAGGCGCCGGACCAGCCCAGGAGCTGGTCCGCCCAGACGCCGCGATTCACCGACTACCGGCCCCTGCCCGTCGAGGCGCCTCGACGGATCTATCAACCGGCGCCGTCGCCGACCCAATCCCCGGCCCCCGCCGTGCGCGCCGCGCCGACCGAGGCCGTCCAGTCCCGGCCCCTGGCGCCGCCCGCGCCGCCGACCAGCATCTATGCGCCGCCGCCGCCGCGGACACAGACCTATGCGCCGTCGCCGCAGGTCCAGGCGCGCGCCGCCCCCCAGCCCGCCGCCGCGCCGCGTCCGGCCCAGGGCGTGAGGGCCCTGGCCCAGGCCGAGCCGGTCGGGTCTGACTATCTGCGGCCGCGCTTCTATTCGGTGCACCGGCCCTACGGCCAGGAACCCGATCCGATCACTCTGACGCCCGAGTTCCTGAGCCAGGGCTCGCCCGATCTGGCCACCCCGCCGCCGCCGGTTCCGCGCGCGACCGTCAACGGGGCGGGCAATGTGGTCAGGCCCGCGCCGCCGCCGCCCGATCCCATGAACTGAGCCGCCCGCGTCGAAGCTGTCGCCCGCTCTGTTGCGGCGCGTCAGGGCGCATGCTATCTGGCGCCCGGCTTTGGGGGGCGGGACTTGGGATCTCGCCGCCCGGGTGCTTTTCCAAGCGCATCCAAGCCCTTGACGCCGCGGCGGGCCAACCTCCGCCGACGCTTGTACAAATGTATCGGACGGACCGGTGGCTGACGATTCCAATTCCGCGGACGTAGGCGGGCGCTACGCCCTGGCGCTATTCGGCCTGGCCAAGGCCGGAGGCGCCGTGGCGTCTGTGGAAGCCGACGTTCGGTCCTTCAAGGCGATGCACGCCGACAGCGCCGATCTGCGCCGACTGATCGGCTCGCCGGCATTTTCCGCCGAGGACAAGGCCAAGGGCCTGACGGCGCTCGCCGACAAGGCCGGCTTCAAGCCTCTCGACCCGCAAGTTCCTCGGCCTGATGGCCGCCAACCGCCGCGCCGCCGCGATCACCTCGGCGATCACCGAGTTTTTGGCCATGGCCGCCAAGGACCGCGGCGCCGTGGCCGCGCAAGTGACCACCGCCCTGCCGCTCAGCGCCGCCCAGCAGAAGGGGCTGCAAGCCGCCCTTCGCCAGGCGCTCGGCAAGGACCCGGAAATCGAAGCCCGGGTCGACCCCGCCATCCTCGGCGGCCTGAAGGTGCGTGTCGGTTCGCGCCTTTACGACTCGTCGCTGCGCACCAAGCTCGACTCCCTGCGTTTCGCCCTCAAGAGAGCCTAAGCAAACACCATGGATATCCGCGCCGCCGAAATCTCGGCCATCCTCAAGTCCCAGATCGCAAGGCTTCGGCGAAGAGGCCGACGTTTCGGACGTCGGCCAGGTGCTGTCCGTCGGCGACGGCATCGCCCGCGTCTACGGCCTGGACAAGGTTCAGGCCGGCGAGATGGTCGAATTCCCCAAGGCCGGGGTGAAGGGCATGGCCCTGAACCTGGAGCGCGACAACGTCGGCATCGTGATCTTCGGCGAAGACCGCGCGATCGGCGAAGGCGACGAAGTCCGCCGCCTGGGCGAGATCGTGGACGTGCCGGTGGGCCGGGGCCTGCTCGGCCGGGTGGTCAATCCGCTGGGCGAGCCGATCGACGGCAAGGGCCCGATCACCGACGTCGCCGAACGCCGCCGCGTGGACGTGAAGGCGCCCGGCATCATCCCGCGCAAGTCGGTGCACGAGCCGGTGCAGACCGGCCTGAAGGCCATCGACTCCCTGATCCCGGTCGGCCGCGGCCAGCGCGAGCTGATCATCGGCGACCGTCAGACCGGCAAGACCGCCGTGGCCATCGACGCCATCCTGAACCAGCGCCAGATCAACGCCGGCACGGACGACGAGCGGCCAAGCTGTTCTGCGTCTATGTCGCCATCGGCCAGAAGCGCTCGACCGTGGCCCAGATCGTCAAGACGCTCGAGGAGCGCGGCGCGCTGGACTACACCATCGTCGTCGCCGCCACCGCGTCCGAGCCGGCCCCGCTGCAGTTCCTGGCGCCGTTCTCCGGCTGCGCCATGGGCGAGTGGTTCCGCGACAACGGCATGCACGCCCTGATCATCTATGACGACCTTGTCCAAGCAGGCCGTCGCCTATCGTCAGATGTCGCTGCTGCTGCGCCGCCCGCCGGGCCGCGAAGCCTATCCGGGCGACGTCTTCTATCTGCACTCGCGCCTGCTGGAGCGCGCGGCCAAGCTGAACGAGGACAACGGCTCCGGCTCGCTGACCGCCCTGCCGCTCATCGAGACCCAGGCCAACGACGTGTCGGCCTATATCCCGACCAACGTGATCTCGATCACCGACGGCCAGATCTTCCTGGAGACGGACCTGTTCTTCCAGGGCATCCGCCCGGCCGTGAACGTCGGCATCAGCGTCAGCCGCGTGGGCGGCTCGGCCCAGATCCAAGCGCCATGAAGCCAGGCCGCCGGCCCGCTGAAGGGCGAGCTGGCCCAGTACCGGGAAATGGCCGCCTTCGCCAAGTTCGGCTCGGACCTGGACGTCTCCACCCAGCGCCTGCTGGCGCGCGGCGAGCGCCTGACCGAGCTGCTCAAGCAGCCGCAGTACTCGCCGCTGTCAGGTGGAGGAGCAGGTGGTGGTGATCTACGCCGGCACCCGCGGCTATCTGGACCCGATCCCGACCAACGCGGTCGGGCCGGTTCGAGACGGACCTGCTGAGCCGCATGCACAGCAAGCACGCCGACATCCTGGACGCCATCCGCACCAAGAAGATCCTGACGATGCGCTGGAGGGCAAGCTGAAGGCCGCTCTCGACAGCCTTCGCCGAGACCTTCGCCTGACCCGCCCCGCCCAGCTCTTGAACGCCCGACGCCTGAACGAAGAGACTAGACCGCGATGGCCAGCCTCAAGGACATGCGGAATCGGATCGCCTCGGTGAAAGCGACGCAGAAGATCACCAAGGCGATGCAGATGGTGGCCGCGGCGAAGCTGCGTCGCGCCCAGGACGCGGCGGAGAGCGCGCGGCCCTACGCCACGCGCATGGCCACGGTGATCGCCAATCTGGCCGCCGGCGTCGCCGGTCAGCCGGGCGCGCCCGAGCTGCTGGTCGGTTCGGGACGCAAGGACAAGCACCTGGTGGTGGTCGCGGCCGCCGACCGGGGCCTGGCCGGCGGCTTCAACGGCTCCATCGCCCGCGCCGCGCGCGAGCACATCAAGTCGCCTGATCGACCACGGCAAGGACGTGAAGATCATCTGCGTGGGCAAGAAGGCGCGCGACCAGCTCAGGCGCCTGTACGGCGACGCGCATCGTCCAGACCTTCGACCTGTCCGGCGCACAAGACCTTGAGCATCGCCGCCGCCGAGCCGGTGTCGCAGATCGATCCTGGCCCTGTTCGCCGAGAACCAGGCCGACGTGGTCACCCTGATCTACAGCCGCTTCAAGTCGGTGGTCAGCCAGACCCCGACCCTGAAGCAGCTCATCCCCGCCGAGATCGATCCGGACGCGCCGCCGCTGGACCAGAAGGGCGCGGCCTATGACTACGAGCCGGACGAGGAGGAGCATTCTGGCGACCCTCCTGCCGCGCAACGTCACCGTCCAGATCCTGTCGGCCCTGTTCGAGAACCAGGCCGGCTTCTACGCCTCCCAGATGGCCGCCATGGACTCCGCGACCCGCAACGCCGGCGAGATGATCGACGGCATGACGCTCATCTATAACCGCACCCGCCAGGCGCAGATCACCAAGGAGCTGATCGAGATCATCTCCGGCGCTGAAGCCCTTTGACGAGACGAGAAACCGTCAATGGCCACCAAGACCGCCAGCCAAGCCCAAGACCGCCCGCCAAGGCCTCCGCGCCTGTGGCCACCGGCCGGATCGTTCAGATCATCGGCGCGGTCGTCGACGTGGAGTTCGAAGGCGACCTGCCCGCGATTCTCAACGCGCTGGAGACCACCAACCGCGACCAGCGCACCGGCGAGCCGTTCCGCCTGGTGTTCGAGGTCGCCCAGCACCTGGGCGAGAACACCGTGCGCGCCATCGCCATGGACGCCACCGAGGGCCTGGTGCGCGGCCAGCCGGTGACCGACACGGGCGCTCCGATCACCGGTGCCGGTGGGTCCGGCCACGCTCGGGCGGATCATGAACGTCATCGGCGAGCCGATGGACGAAGCCGGGCCGATCAACTCGCAAATTCCACCGCGGCATCCACGCCGAGGCCCCCTCCTTCGCCGAGCAATCCACCCAGGCGGAAGTGCTGGTCACCGGGATCAAGGTGATCGACCTGCTGTGCCCCTACACCAAGGGCGGCAAGATCGGCCTGTTCGGCGGCGCCGGCGTCGGCAAGACCGTGACCATGCAGGAGCTGATCAACAACATCGCCAAGGCGTACGGCGGTTATTCGGTGCTGGCCGGCGTCGGCGAACGCACCCGCGAGGGCAACGACCTCTATCACGAGATGATCGAGTCCGGCGTGAACAAGGCCGGCGGCGGCGAGGGTTCGCGCTGCACCCTGGTCTACGGCCAGATGAACGAGCCTCCGGGCGCCCGCGCCCGCGTCGCCCTGACGGGTCTGGCCCAGGCCGAGTACTTCCGCGACGAAGAGGGCAAGGACGTGCTGCTCTTCATCGACAACATCTTCCGCTTCACCCAGGCGGGCTCGGAAGTGTCGGCCCTGCTTGGCCGGATCCCCTCGGCCGTGGGCTATCAGCCGACGCTCGCCACCGAGATGGGCAATCTGCAGGAGCGGATCACCTCCACCAGCAAGGGCTCGATCACCTCGGTCCAGGCCATCTACGTGCCCGCCGACGACCTGACCGACCCGGCGCCGGCCACCTCCTTCGCCCACCTGGACGCCACCACGGTGCTGAACCGCGACATCGCCGCCCAGGGCATCTTCCCGGCGGTGGACCCGCTGGACTCCACCTCGCGGATCCTCGACCCGCTGGTGATCGGCGACGAGCACTACACCGTCGCCCGCCAGACCCAGGAAATCCTGCAGGCGTATCGGGCGCTGAAGCGACATCATCGCCATCCTGGGCATGGACGAGCTGTCGGAAGAGGACAAGCTGACCGTGGCGCGCGCGCGCAAGATCCAGCGCTTCCTGTCCCAGCCGCTGCACGTGGCCGAGGCCTTCACCAACCAGCCCGGCGTGTTCTGCCAGCTGGAAGACACCATCCGGTCGTTCAAGGCGATCTGCAACGGCGAGTACGACCACCTGCCGGAAGCCGCCTTCTACATGGTCGGCCCCATCGAAGAGGCCGTGGCCAAGGCCGAGAAGATGGCGGCGGAAGCCTAGGGCATGGCCGAAAAGCTGCATTTCTCCCTGGTGGCGCCCGAGCGGGAGCTGTTCTCCGGCCCGGTGGATCAGGTCGACGCCTCGGGCGTGGAAGGCGACTTCGGCGTCTTCGCCGGCCACGCGCCGTTCATGACCGCCCTCAAGGAGGGGCCGGTCACGGTGCGCGACGGCGGCCAGACACGGGTCTACCAGGTGCGCGGCGGCTTCGCGGAGGTCACCCCCGAGGGCCTGACCATCCTGGCCGAACACGCCGTCGAACCGGTCTAGGGCTTCACGTCCGCCCAGGCGGGCCCCTTTTTGCGCGAAGGGGGTTGCGCCGCGGGGCCGCGGGCGCTGTCATGGGCGCATAACCAAACGCCCTGGGAGAAACGCGATGAAGCGGAAGGCCGCCCTTTGGTCGATAGTGCTGGCGGCGAGCGCCGCGTCCGGCGCCGTTCTGGCGCAGACATCGACGACCGACGACGGCCCCGCGCCGCAGGCCGCGCCCACGGCCCCGGTCGCCTCCGCGCCGCTGGCGCCCGCTCCGGCCACGCCGCCGCCCCTGCCGCCTCAGCCCGCCGCGGGCACCACCCCCGCTTCGGTGGTGAGCTTGGTCGAGACCGTCTGCCAGCCGCTGATCGCGGGCGGCCAGACCGAGAAAGCCGTCGCCAAGTCCGCCGGCCTGCGCAAGTCCCAGGGCAACTGGGTGCTCAAGGTCAAGGGGCAGCCGAACGTCACCTTGACGGCGCCCACCGAGGCCAATCCGCACGCCTGCGTCCAGGTCATCGACATCCAGCCGGGCGAGGCCAAGGCGCTGGCCGACGGCCTCGCCTGGTGGGCGGGCACCCGCGCGCCGCCGATGAAGGTCTTCGATAACGCCTATCAGTCCGGCGGAATCACCTCCTGGTCGTGGACCTACGATACGGCGACGCGCCACCAAGGCTTGGCGCTCAGCGTGGTCCAAGGCGGCGGGAGGCACGGCGAGGACGAGGCGACGGTGCTCTACAGCGACCGGCCGCAGTAGGCTCAGACCCGCACGCCCATGACCCTGGCCGAAATCGCCGAGCCGGCCGGCGTCGCGGGCGTGCTGCTGATCCTGATCGCCTACGGCGGCGCGCAGTTCGACAAGCTGCCGCCCCGAAAGACGCCGGCCCTGCTGCTGAACCTGATCGGGGCGAGCCTGATCCTGTGGTCCTTGGCCTACCGGTTCAACCTGGCCGCCTTCCTGATGGAGGGGGCGTGGGCGCTCTTGGCGCTCTACGGCCTGGTCCGGACGGCGCTCAGCCGGCTGCGCGGGTGAAGGTCCGGAAGGCCTGGACCACCTTCTCGTAAGTCTCGCGCTTGAAGGGGACCACGAGGTCGACCGCCTCCTCCAGGTCCGCCCAGCGCCAGTCGTCGAACTCCACCTGCTTGTGGGCGAAGAGGTTGATCTCCGACTCCGGACCCAGGAACCGCAGGGCGAACCACGCCTGCCGCTGACCGCGCCAGCCCTTGGCGACCTTGGAGCCGGTGTGCTCCACCGGGAAGTCATAGGTGAACCAGCCCTCGGTGGCGCCGAGGTATTCGGTGGAGACCACGCCGGTCTCCTCGGCCAGCTCGCGCCGGGCCGCCGTCAACAGCTCCTCGCCCTCGTCCACGCCGCCCTGCGGAAACTGCCAGTTGAACGGCCCGGGCGTGCGAACGCGCCGGCCGAGCCACACCCGCCCGTCCGGATGGAACAGCACGACCCCGACATTGGGGCGATAGAAGGCCAGCGTCTCGTCCGCCATGTCGGCGTCCTCGATCCTGAGGGGATTGAGCGGGGCGTTCATCGGCTCCTCTGGGCCGTCAGCGCCGAGGCCGGCGCCAGGGCCAAGCCCCGCGCGGAAAGCCCCGCCGCCCAGGTCTGCACGGCCTGCAGGGTGACCGGATAGGCGAAGCCGGAGCCCAGCGCCTGGCCCCGCTGGCCCGCCAGATCCTCCAGCGCCCCCAACTCCTGGTTGATGGACTGGTCGTCCAGGGTCTCGTCGATCACCCGGTCCGCGGAGGCGCGCGGCGGGCCCGAGCCCCGGCCGGCGGCCGAGCCGTCGTCCACGAAGGCCAGCCCGCGCCGGCGCAACGCCGTCGAGAAGGTGCTCATGGCCGAGTCCGAACTCAGGAACCGGCCGCCCAGATAGTTGGTCACGCCGAAATAGCCCGTGGCGCGCGCCAGAAGCTGCTCCAGACGCTTGGTCGTCTCGGCGGGGGGATCCTTGGCCATCAGGGTGTAGGGGCCCGGATCGTTCTGCGGATAATCCACAGGCTCCATCGGCGCCTCCAGAAGCGCCTCGTGTCCGTGGGCGCGGGCGAGGTCTATCCAGCCTTGTAGCCCTTCAGCATACGGCACAAAAGACAGGGTCACCTCGGGCGGGAGTTGCTCTATCGCGTCACGGGTGGTCTTGGCGTTGAGCCCCAGCCCGCCGATGACCAGCGCCACCTTCGGGATTCCCGTGTCGTGGAAGGGGCGCGCGTAGGCCTGAGCCGGCGTGCGGCCGTCCGGCGCGATGACCGGCAGCAGCCCTCCGGGACCGGGCGCATAGAGACCGGCGATCGGCGCGGGCGTAAGCGCCGCCGTCTCGCTGGCGTCATCCGCCGGGGCCGCGGCGTCGACGTCGGGCGTCGCCACGAGCGGGGCTTTGGGTTGGACCTTCAGCGCCTGACCCAGCGGGATCTTCACCCTGGGCGCGCCGGCCCCGGGATCGCCCGTGGCCTGGATCAGGCCGAACACCGCCATGACGAACAGCGCCCCCGCCGTCGCCACGCCCACCGCCGGATTGGCGAATGGGCCGAGCGGTATCGTGAAGCCTGCGGCGGCGATCGGCGCGGCCGGTTCTGACGAAGGTCTCTTGGCGAACATGGCGGATGATCCGAGGGCGGGCATCAAGCTCGGAAATCATGGTTAATAAAGGGAAAATTCTTGGCGCCAGTTGAATCGGCGCGGACGCCGGGACGGCGCCGGCCCGGCGCCTTTTTGACACCCGGCGGCGGCGTGCTACCGATGACCCAACAGAAGGCGCGGCTCGACCTGCGTCCGATTCACAGGGAGGCGATCGTGCGATCCTTAGGAGCGCTCCTCGCGATAATTTTGGGCGCCGCGCCCGCGGTGCTGGCCGGCCTGCCGTC
>CAVXFP010000009.1:0-80454 GCA_963761065.1 uncultured Alphaproteobacteria bacterium
GCCGGGGCGCCCTGGACGCAGAGCCCCAAACTCAGGGCCCGACCTCGGGGCCCCGAACCCAGCGCCTTGAACCGCCGCGTCCGCATGCCTATACCCCTCGCCCGGTGATGCGGCTGGGTAGCTCAGATGGTTAGAGCGGTGGATTCATAACCCACAGGTCGGCGGTTCGATCCCGCCCCCAGCTACCACCACGCCTCAGGCGAGTTCCGTGATTCCCGCGCCGCCGGCCTCGTCGCCCCAGACGGCGCGCGCGCCGTCCGGCGAGACCGCCAACGCCGAGATGGGCGCGCCGGTCTCCGCCTTCAGAAACTCCCGGGCGCCGCCGCCCAGATCGCAGGTCCAAACCCGCCCGTCCGCCAGTCCGACCGCGATGCGCGAGCCCTTGGGCGCGCCGGCCACGCGGACGATCAGGGCGCCCTCCTCATAGCCGATCTCGGCGGCCTCCTTGCCCATGGGCCCGTCCGTCCCGCCGAAGGGCCAGATCACCGCCCCTGACGCCCCGGCGGTGGCCAACAGCCGGCCGCCGTCCACGAAGGCCATGGATTTCACCTTGGCCGGATAGCCGCCCATGCGCATGGCCTTGCCGTCCGAAAGCCGCCAGCCGTGCAGGGCGTTCTCCTGCATGGCGGACATCAGGAACTTGCCATCGGGGCTGAACAGCACGGCGATGTGGCTGCCCGCCCACTTCAGCCAGTGGGGCTTCTGTTCGGCGATGCGGGCGTACCACAGCTCGCCCCGCCATAGGTGGCGCAGGCCAGCCGCCGGCCCTTGGGCTCGAAGGCCAGGGCGGCCACCGAGCGCTCGTGGGCGAAGACCGCCGAGAATTTCGGATCGGCCGCGTCGCGCACATGCGCGTCGCGCCCCACGGCGAAGGCGATCAGCCCCGAGGCCGGGCTTGAGGCGACCGCGTCGATCCAGCGCTCCGGCAGCTCGGCCAGCACTTCGGCGCCCTGGGCCCGCGTCCAGGCCAAACGCCCGTCGTCGCCTCCGGTCAGCACGCCCTCGCCGGAGGGGTGGGCCGCCGCGCACAGCACGGCGCCCTCGTGCGCCTGGATCGCCGCGCCGTCCTCGAAGCACACGCGGCCGTCCCCCAGGGCGAACACCGCCCGGCCTGCGCGGTCGAACCGCGCGTCGGTGACATAGGCGTCGAAGGCGAAGCTTTGAGACATGATCCAGGGCCATAGCCGGCCGCGGGCGTCCTGCCCAGGGGCCCGCGGCCGGCCTCCCGAATTCGCGCGCCGCGCGAGGCGGGCCCTCAAAGTTCCCCCCTGAGGGGCCCGATAGCGGCTTCATGCGAATCTCCGGCTTTACTTCGGGTGTGCTGACGGCTTATTTGCCGCCACAGAGGCATTTTCGGCCCGGGTCCCGGGCGCGCGCGAGGACGAGTTCATGGCGGGAAAAGTCGGCGGCGGCGGCGGCGGAAGGTATTCGCTCGGCCAGAACGCGGACATCAACGTGACGCCCTTCGTGGACATCATGCTGGTGCTGCTGATCGTGATGATGGTTGCGGTGCCCGTGGCGACCCTGGCCATCAAGGTCGACCTGCCCCCGGCCAAGGAGTTCAAGACCAAGCCCAAGCCGCCGACCTTCATCTCGATCCTGCAGGACGGTCGGATCCTGGTGGTCAGCGACGCGCGCGGCCAGCAGCAGACCAGCCTGCAACGGCTGTCGGCCGACCTGGTCTCCAACCTCGGCCCCGACGCGCCCAACCAGGCGATCCTGATCCGCGCCGACCGTCAGGTGCGCTACAGCGACTTCATGTCGGTGGTGAACCAGCTCCAGGCCGACGGCTACTACAAGGTCGCCCTGATCGCCGAAGACGCCCGGGCGGGCGAAAGCTAGCCTTCAAAGACGAAACGGCCGCGACCGGGGCGCGTAAGCGGTCCGCGACGCTTCGCATAGCCGTCGTCACCAGGACATGACCTTGCCGTCGTGGCCATAGAAGCCGTGCTGGCCGGAGCCGGCCTTGGCTTCGACCACGTCGACCATGCCCTTGCAGCTCTCCTCGATCGACAGCGGCGCTTCGGCGCCGCCCATGTCGGTGCGCACCCAGCCCGGGTGCATGGACAGCACCGTCAGCTTGCGCTCGCCCAGGGTATGGATGAAGTCGCGCGTCAGCCGGTTGAGCGCCGCCTTGCTCGACGGATAGAGGATCATGCCGAAGCTGAAATCGGAGCTCACGCTGCCGAGCCCGGAGGTCATGAAGGCGATCACGCCGTCGCCGTCGCGCACACGGTCCGCCAGCTTCTGGGCCAGGTGGACGGGCGCGAGCACGTTGGTGACGAACAGGTCCGCCACCTCTTCGGTCGTCACGTCCGCCAGGCCCTTGTGCGGGCCGGAGATCCCGGCATTGACGAACACCAGGTCGAACGACTGGTCCTTCATCCGCTCGGCGAAGGCGTTGACGCGAGCGACGTCCTTCATGTCCAGGGTCTCGACGCTCACCTTGCCGCCGCTGGCGTCGGCCAGGGCGGCGAGCCCCTTGTCCGAGGCCGGCGAGCGGCGCGTGCCGATCACCCGCCAGCCGCGGCCGTAAAGCTCCTTTGCGAGCCCAAGGCCCAGGCCCCGCGAGGCGCCGACGATCAGGGCGGTCTTTTCGGCCATGGATAGGTCCTTCCCGTGTTGGTCTAGGCCGCGCAGGCTTCGAAGCCGCGCGTCAAGGCGGCCTCGTCGAGATTGCGGCCGATGAACACCATGCGGCTGTAGCGCTCCTCGCCGTGGCGCCAGGGCCGTTGCAGGTCGCCTTCCAGCAATCATGTGCACGGCCTGGAACACCAGCCGGCGGTCCTCGCCCGCCACGTCCAAGATGCCCTTGGCGCGCAGGATGTCCGGCCCCTGCGCCTGCAACAGGTCGTTCAGCCAGCGGGTGACCTTGTCGCCGTCCACCGGCGTGTCGAGCCGAAGCGACACGCCCTTGATGTCGTCGTCGTGGATGTCCGAGGCGTGATCGTGATGGTCGTGACCATGATCGTGGTCGTGATCGTGATCGCAGTGCTCGTCATGCACATGGCCCGCTTCGCCATGCGGCTGGGTTGAGGAATTCCGGCTCCAGGCTCGAGTGATCCGGTCAAGGTCGAAGCCGCCGCGTCCCAGGATGGCGTCCAGCGGCACGTTCGAGCGCTGGGCCCGGTGGATCGGGGCCAGGGGATTGAGCCGGCGCATCCGCGCTTCGACCGCCTGCAGTTCGTCTTCGGAGACCAGATCGGTCTTGTTGAGCACGATCTGGTCGGCGAAGGCGATCTGCTCGGCGCGCTTCGCTGGCTGTCGTCCAGCCGCAGCAGCACGTGCTTGGCGTCGACCACCGTGGTGACCGAATCCAGCTCTGGTTGCGCGCGCGCACGTCGTCGTCGACGAAGAAGGTCTGGGCCACCGGGCGCGGGGTCGGCCAGGCCCGTGGTCTCGATGACGATGGCGTCGAAGCCCTTGCCGCCGCGCTCTGGCGTTTCATCAGCCCCTGCACGATGCGGATCAGGTCGCCGCGCACCGTGCAGCAGACGCAGCCGTTGTTCATCTCGAACACTTCTTCGTCGGAATCGACGATCAGGTCGTTGTCGATGCCGATCTCGCCGAATTCGTTGACGATGACGGCGTAGCGCTCGCCCGTGATCCTCGGTGAGGATGCGGTTCAGCAGGGTGGTCTTGCCGGCGCCGAGATAGCCGGTCAGCACGGTAACGGGGGTCTGGTCTGCCATGATCGCTAGATAGTCCCCGCCCGGGCCGCGCCAATGCGCCCCGAGCCAATACGTCAGTGCTCCAGCACGATCACCAGCACGCCCAGCCCGAACAGGGCCGCGCCCAGCACCAGGCCCTCGGAGCGTTCCACCACCTTCATCCCCAGCCACCGCGCGCCCGCCATGGACAGGCTGGCGAAGCCCGATCATGCTGGCCACCGCCGCGCAGGTCAGCACCACGCTCAGCAGGCCGAACGCCTCCCAGCCATAGGGCGCGCCCGACAGATACACCGGCAGGAACGCCTCGCAGGGCGACAGGGTCAGCACCATCACCAGCCCCATGATCGCCGAGCGGTCCGACATGGCCGGCCCCGCCGCCTCGCCTGGCTCGTCGGGGATGTGAAAGCGCTTGAACAGGGGCAGGTGGTGATTGTGCTTCGCCGCCGCGAAGGTGTGGTTGGCCAGGTAGTACAGGCCGAGCGCCATCAGCAGGCCCCCGGCGATCCAGGGGGCGAAGCGGCCCAGCTTGTCGTTCGCCGCCAGGCCGGTGGCCACCAGCAGCACGCCCAGAACCACCGTCATGGTCACGTGCCCGAAGCCGGCCAGGGCGGTCACCAGCAGGGTTTTCCCCTGTCGTCCAACCCTGCCGGCGGCCCACCAGCACAAAGGGCAGCCAGTGGGTCGGCAAGGCGCCGTGAAGGAAGGCCACGGTGAAGCCCGTGAGCAGGATCGAGAGGAACAGAGGCTCGGTCATGACCGGCCTATAGCGCGTTACAATGTAACGGGCGAGCCCTGGCTTAGCCGAAGCCCAGCTGCCGGCGCAGCTCGGCGGGGTCGACGCCCCGGGCGCGGATATCTCGCAGGGTCTCGGCCGTGTCCCGCTTGGCGAAGCGCTTGCCGTCGGGGCGCAGCAGCAGGCGATGGTGGCGATAGACCGGCGCGGGCAGGCCGAGAAGCGCCTGGATCAGCCGCTGCACGTGCGCCGCCTCGAACAGGTCGCAGCCCCGGATCACGTGGGTGACGCCCTGCGCCGCGTCGTCCACGACGACGGCCAAATGATAGGCCACCCCCAGGTCCTTGCGCGCCAGGATCACGTCGCCCGCGCGCTCCGGCCCGGCCTTGATGCGGCCGGTCTCGCCGTTCGGCCCCGCGCCCTCCTCGACGAAGCCGAGATCGTCCCACGCCGGTCCCAGCGCCGCCTGAGCCGCGTCCAGCGAGAGCCGCCAGGCATAGGTCTCGCCTCGCGCCATTCGCGCCGCTTCCTCGGCCTCTGGCAGGGCCGCCCCCCGGAACGGCGCGGGCTCGTCCCCGTGCGGCGCGCGCGCCGATCTCGGCGGCCACCTCCGCGCGGGTGCGAAAACAGCGGTAGAGAAGGCCCCGCGCCCTCAGCTGCTCCAGGGCCGCGCGGTAGTCGTCCAGGTGCTCGGACTGGCGGCGCACCGGCGTCTCCCACTCCAGGCCCAGCCACGCCAGGTCCTCGTAGATCGCCGCCTCGAACTGCGGCCGGCACCGCTCGGCGTCGATGTCCTCGATGCGCAGCAGGAAGCGTCCGCCTACCTCCTGCGCGGCCTGGAACGCCGTCAGGGCCGAAAAGGCGTGGCCCCGGTGCGGATAACCGGTCGGCGAGGGCGCAAAACGGGTGGTAAGGGTCGAGGTCACGGCCCTTGTTGGCTATATGCAGCGCTCAGACGCAAGACTGAGACACAAGACAGGAGCGGCGCATGGACGGCGCGAACGGTCTGCCGGCCGAACAGCTTCCCGGGCGCGACGAGCGCCTGCGGCGGATCGCGGATCTGGCCGAGGCGGGGGCGCCCACGCACTTCGTGCCCTATCGCGGCGGGTTCCTGCGCGCGCCGGTGGTGGAGCTGCCGCACCAGCTGCTGGTCTATCGCGTGGAGAACGGCCGCCTGATCGCCGAGCTGGCCGAGCACGCCCGCGCCCACGGCCAGGACCTCAAGACCCTCGGCGAGGCCCAGGACGCCCCGCCCGTCCAGGCGCTGCTGCACGGCTTCCTGCTCGACAAGGCCCGCGACGCCCGCGGCCCGGTGTTCCAGGAGCTGCAGCGCCTGGCCCAGCAGACCGAGCCCCTGCTGGTCACCGCCGACGGGGTGCTGGTGAACGGCAACCGGCGCCTGGCCGCCATGCGCGCCCTGCTGGCCTCCGAGCCGGCGCGCTATGCGGGCTTCCAGGCGGTGTCCGCCGCCGTCCTGCCCCCCGAAGCGGATCTGGCCGACCTGGAGGCGGTGGAGACCGCCCTGCAGCTCGCGCCGGACACCAAGCTCGCCTACGGCTGGGTCAACCGCCGCCTGAAGATGCGCCGCCAGAAGGACGAGCTGGGCCTGCCGCTCGACGCCCTGCTGGCCGCCTATCGCGTGGGCGGTCCGGCCGATCTCGAGCGGGAGCTCGCCGAGCTGGCCCTGGCCGAGGATTATCTGGACTCGTTCTGCCACGAGCCCGGCCGCTATTCCCTGATCGCCAACGCCGAGCCGCTGTTCGTGGGCCTGCGCGAGCGGCTGGAGGGCCTGCCGGCGAGCCTGCGCCGGCTGTGGCGGCTGGCGGGCTTCACCCTGATCCATGGCCGCGCCGCCGTGAGCGGGCCGCTGGAGCGCCACTTCCCCTTCGCGCCGGCCGTTCCCGCCCACATGTCCGCCCTGGCGCTTCGCCGCTTCGCCGAGGAGCGCGAGATCCTCGACCAGGGCGGCGCGGACGACGACGAGAAGCTGGACCGCGACGCCCAGCAGGCGCTGGAGGCGGTGTTCTCCGACGCCTCCCGCTCCGAGGAGCTGGCGCCGGCCCTGTCGAACCTGATGGAGCGCCTGCGCGCCGAGCAGCAGGACCTCGCCTCGCCCATGCGGGTGCTGAAGCTGGTGGAGAAGCTCAGCCACGCCCTGCGCGACGCCCAGCCCGAGCGCCTGAGCGAACGCCAGAAGCAACGCCTGAAAAGCGAGATCGCCGCGCTATCCGCCCAGGCGGCCGTGCTGCTCGGCGAGGAGGGCGCGGGCGGCGGCTGGCTCGCGAAACTGCTCGGGCGTGGCTAGAACACAGTTCTGGGGCGCGGTCCCTAGAACGGCCCGAACGTGGCTTAGGCGAACCTTGCAACGGTTACGCCATGAATTTTCGTCGATCAGGAATGACCGGCTACGTTCATCATTCCGAGTAAGTCGACGCCTGCCCAACGCAGCAGAGCACAATGCCGATTAAGATCAGTGTGTAGACGAAATTTGCCAGTATGGATTGCCAGACCGATCGGAAAGTCGAGCCGCGGAGAGCTCCTTCCACAATACCCGGCTTTGCAGCGTCAACCGCTTCATCCGCAAACTTTACGAGGATTCCAGCAGCTTGTGTCTCATAGGTGGTGATTGTCTGCGGCGTAAATGCGCTGACGTAATTTCCGACTTGAGTGGACGTTGGCCGTCGCCCGTGGTCGGCTTCGAACTGCCGGATCCACTCTCGCTTCGCATTCTTGTACAGACCGTACGCAATATAACCTTGAACGAGGTTTCTGCCCTGATCGACAAGGCGCTCGTACATGGTGTTGTGCGTCATTTTTTCGGTGTTCCGATCCCGGTCGGCGAATTCTTTAGGGCCTCTCGGATTGCGGAATTTGCGCTTCCCGATGCCGTGACGAAGGTCTTGTCAGACATGAACTCTGTGACGAAGAGCCCGCTTTTGGAGTTGCGAAACACTTGGCGGGCCAAGCCTTTTTCATCCCGCGTCGCGCCGACGACATATGTTTTCGCGCTCATGGATCACAACCTCACTAGGATGAATTTAGGCATTACAACTGACTGCGCAATTGAAAAAGTGCGCCCCTACGCCTCCAGCTCGATGTCCCAGTACAGGTAGTCGAGCCAGCTTTCGTGCAGGTGGTTCGGCGGAAACCGCCGGCCGTGCTCCTGCAGCTCGTAGGTGGACGGCCGGTGCGGATGATGGCGCGGGTGCATGGCGGCCTCGCGCGGGGTGCGCCCGCCCTTGGTCAGGTTGCAGCGCGCGCAGGCGGTGACGATGTTCTCCCAGGTCGTGCGCCCGCCGCGCGAGCGGGGGATGATGTGGTCGAAGGTCAGGTCCTCGCCCGCCCCGCAGTACTGGCAGCTGAAGGCGTCCCGCAGGAACAGGTTGAACCGCGTGAAGGCCGGCGGCCGGTCCTGGGCCACGTACTGCTTCAGCGACACCACGCTGGGCAGCTTCATCTCGAAGGACGGGCGAGTGCACCAGGGTGTCGTAGGTGGAGACCACCTCCACCCGGTCCAGGAACACGGCCTTGACCACCTCCTGCCAGGGCCACAGCGACAGGGGATAGTAGGACAGCGGCCGATAGTCGGCGTTCAGCACCAGCGCCGGGCAGCCCGAAGGCGGCCGGCTGAGCACGGCGGGGGCTCGACTAAGCGCCTGCATGGCCAGGGCTCCACGGCGCGGGCCGGGATGCGGGCTGAGGCGAGAGCGCTGCGGAAACGAACACGAGACGACTGAAGGCGAGACTCCTTCTTCGCGCCTGATCGCCCGGGCGGCGGCCGGCGCACCCCGCCTATAGCCGATCTTGCGCGACACCTCCATGACGCGGTGTGGTTTTGGCGTCGGGACCGCGCGAGAAGCGGGGATAGCCGCGCATCTATCCCCTCCGCCGCCGGCGGGCGCACACTCCGGCCATGCCTCGCCGCCGGATCGCCCTCCGCCAAGCCGTCAGCCCCGCCCTACGCGCGTGCGCCCGCGCGCCCCGCGCGCGCCTCCGCGCACCCATGCGCGCACCCCCGCGCGAGGGGCGCCGGAATTCAGGCGCGTTCGAGGTCGGCGGGGGCGTCCACGTCGAACAGGACGCCGTCGTCGGGGGCGGGGATCAGGGCGAGGTCCGCGCCCAGGGCCTTGAGCAGGGGCGCGGCGCCGGCGTCGCCGTCCAGCGCCATCAGGTCCGCGAACAGGGCGCGGGCGATCAGCACGGGATGTCCCCGGCGGCCCTCGAAGGCCGGGGCGGCGGCGGGGGCGCCTTGGCCCACGGTCTCGGCCAGGGGGGCGAGCACGGCCTTGCAGATGCGGGGCATGTCGCCCAGGAACAGGTACGCGGCCTCCGCGTCCGCTGGCAGGGCGGCGATCCCGGCCTTCAGCGAGGCGGACAGGCCCTGGGCGTGGTCCTTCGCGTGGACGATCCTCAGGCGCTCCCCGTCCGGCCGGCGCGCGGCGAAGGCGCGGGCGGCGGCGGCGACATCCTCGGCATTGGCGCCGGTCACCAGGGTGATGGTCGCGGCCGGGGCGGCGAAGGCGGCGTCCAGCGCCCCGTCGATCACCCGTCCGCCCTTGAAGGGCTCCAGCAGCTTGGGCGCGCCATAGCGGCGGGCGGCGCCGGCGGCCAGGACCACGGCGTGCAGGCGCTGGGCGGGGTCTTTCGCCGGCCAGGTCTGGGCGGCCTCGGCGGCGCGGCGGGCCTGGACGATTTCGGCGATCACCGAGGCGGCGATCTCCCAGGGTGACTTGCCGGCCAAGGGGCAGGCCGATCGGGGCGTGCAGGCGGTCGATGTCCGCGTCTGACAGGCCCAGCGCGCGCAGCCGCTCCAGCCGCTCGGGCAGGCGCCGGCGGCTGCCCAGCACGCCGACATAGCCGGCGGATGAGGGCAGGGCCTCGGCCAAGGCCTCGCAGTCCAGCTCCGCCTCATGGGTCGCGACGGCAAGCGCCGTCCAGGGGTCCAAACCGATGGCGCGCAGGGCCTCGGCGGGCGCTTCGCGGCGATAGGCGACGCCGGGCAGCGGCGGCCGGGCGACAGGTCCCTTGGGGCGGATCAGGGTGGCGTCGAGCCCCACCTGGGCGCCCATGGCGGTCATGGCCAGGGCCGGCGGGTCGGCCCCGATGACGATCAGCTTGCCGGGCGGATCGAACCGACGGAACAGGGCCGAGCCCGCCTCGCCGCACACGCCGCCAGTCTCCGCCAGCGCCAGGGCCGCCTTCAGGGGCGCGGGCAGGTCGGAGGCGCCCTGACCAGGCGCGAGGCAGGCGCGGTGCGTCCCGTCCGTCAGCCACAGGGCCGGGCGGCGCGCGCGCCACAGCTTCAGCAGGGCGTGGGCGGCGGGGTCTTCAGGGCCGACCCGCTCCAGCAGCACCTCGATGCGACCGCCGCAGGGCAGGCGCACGTCCGGCGGCCCGCCCTCGCCATAGACCAGCCGGCGCGGCGCGCCCGTGGCCAGCACCTCGGCGGCGTGCAGGGCGACGTCGGCCTCCACGCAGCCGCCGGAGAGGTAGCCGGAGGCCGCGTCCTCGCCGATCAGCATCTGGGTTCCCACGCCCCGGGGAGATCCGCCGTCGGCGGCGGCCAGGGTGGCGATCACGGCGGGCAAGCCGGCCTGGACAAGGGCGTCCAGCGCCGGGCGGACGTCGTCGGCGAGCCCGAAGTCCGGCCAGTCCACGTCGGCGAGGTTCACAGGTCTCGCCCCGTCATTGGCCCCGTCCCTAGACCGCCTTCAGCTCGGCCGGGTCGATGGGCAGCTTGCGCACGCGCTTGCCGGTGGCCGCGAAGATGGCGTTGCACAGGGCCGGGATCGCCGGCGGCAGGGCCGGCTCGCCCAGGCCGGTGGGCGGATAGGCGGTCCTCATGAACTCGACCTCGACCTGCGGCGCCTGGTTGATGCGGAGCAGGCGCACGGTGTCGAAATTGCGCTGCATCACCTTGCCGTCCTTGATGGTGATCCCCTGGCCGAGCGCGGCGCTCAGGCCGTCGATGGCCGCGCCCTGCACCTGGGTCGTGGCGCCGGAGGGATTGATCACCGGCGACCCACAGTCCGCCGCGATCCACAGCTTGCGGATATGGACGGCGCCATTGGCCGCCACCTCCACCTTCGCCACCTCCGCGAAATAGCCCATGTGGCTGAAGTAGCAGGCCAAGCCCATGCCGGTGCGCGCGGCAAGGCTCCCGCGACCGGACCAGCCGGACATCTGGGCGACCTTCTCCAGCACGCCGCGCATACGGCCGGTGTGGTACTGGGGCATCGGGCCGAAGGGGCTGGGCCCCGGCGGCTTGGGCAGCTCGCGCGGCGCGCCCAGGAGGTCCAGGCGGAACTGCAGCGGGTCCTTGCCGGCGGCGTGGGACAGTTCGTCCAGGAACGACTCGAACGCGTAGGCCAGGGCGTTGGACTGCGGCGCCCGCAGCGGCCCGGTGGGCACGCCGAACGGGATCAGCGAGCGCTCGTAGAGCAGGTTGGGCGTGATCCGCGCGGGAAACTCCGCGTCGGTCAAGTCGCCGCTGTTGGTGACCTGGCCGTCCCGGCTGAAGCTGACGAAGCGGTCGTGCAGGGCGACCAACTCGCCGTCCTGGCTCAGGCCGCCGCGGAAGTTGTGGTAGCCGGCCGGGCGATAGAAGTCGTGCTGCACGTCGTCCTGGCGGTTCCACAGCAGCTTGACCGGCGCGCCGACCTGGCGGGAGATAAAGGCCGCCTCGACCATGAAGTCGCTCGACAGCCGCCGTCCGAAGCCGCCGCCGCAGCGGGTCATGTGCATGGTGATGTCCCCGGGCTGCACGCCCAGCGTCTTGGCCACCAGCTGGCGGCCGGAGTCCGGGTTCTGGGTCGGCGCCCAGATCTCCACCTTGGCGCCCTTCACATCGGCGGTGCAGTTCATCGGCTCCAGCGGCGCGTGGGCGAGGAGACGGATAGGCGTAGGAGCGCCTCCACCACCTTGGCCGCGCCCTTCATGGCCGCCTCCACGTCGCCGTCCTTGCGGATCACCGATTGGCCCGGCTGTTGGGCCAGGACGGCGGCCTGGGCGTCGAACCCGGCGGTGGAGTCGCCCGCGTGCGGGCCCTCGTCCCACTCCACCTTCAGCGCCTGGCGGGCCTTGTCGGCCTGATGCCAGCGGTCCGCCACGATGGCGACCCCGCCGAGCAGGCCGTTCGAGGTCGGTTCCGCCCTCCACCACGAAGGCGTGGCGCACGCCGGGCTTGGCCTTGATCTCGTCGAGGTTGGCGCTCTTCACCTTGCCGCCGAACACGGGGCACTTCTGGAACACGGCGTAGAGCATGCCCGGCCGCGTCACGTCGATGCCGAACAGCGGCTGGCCGGTGACCACCTTGGGATGTCCACCCCCGGCAGGGGCTGGCCGATGATCTTGTAGTCCTTGGGGTCCTTCAGCGGCACGGTCTTCAGGTCCGGCGCCGGCATGGTCGCCGCCAGAGCGGCCAGGGCGCCATAGCCGAGCTTGCGGCCGGTGGGGGTGTGGGTGACCACGCCCGAGGCGGTGGCGCACTCGGACTCGGGAACCCCAGGTCATGGCGGCGGCCGCGGATCATCAGCACCCGGCCGGCGGCGCCGACGCGGCGCAGCGGGTCATAGTTGAAGGGCGTGGCGAAGCTGCCGCCGGCGAACTGGGCGCCGTACTTGGCCGGCTCGCTGTCGGCCTGCTCGATGCGGACATTCTTCCAGTCCACGTCCAGCTCCTCGGCGATCAGCATGGGCAGCATGGTCTTGATGCCCTGGCCGATCTCCGGGTTCTTGGCGACGATGGTGACGATCCCGTCCTTCGCGACCGTGGCGAAGGCGTCGAACTTGAGCTCTACGGGCGGGCCGAACTGGGCCATGGCCAAGCCGTGCAGGCTGAAGCTCATCAGCATGCCGCCGCCGGCCGCCGCGCCGATCTTCAGGAACAGCCGGCGCGAGACGTCCTTAGGAGCTTCTGGGGCCGCGTCCTGCGGGAGTTGATGTCCGTCGGCCATGTTCAGACCTCCCGCGTGTCGGCGACGGGAAGGCCCGCCGCCTGTTTGATGGCCTCGCGAATGCGGATGTAGGTGGCGCAGCGGCAGGCGTTGCCGGCCATGGCCGCGTCGATGTCCGCGTCGGTGGGCTTGGGCGTCCGGGTCAGCAGCGCCGTGGCCGACATGATCTGGCCGGCCTGGCAGTAGCCGCACTGGGGCACGTCCAGCTCCATCCAGGCGGCCTGCACCTTGGCGCCGACGGGGTGGGCGCTCATCGCCTCGATGGTCAGCACGTCCTTGTCGCCGACCGCCGAGACCGGGGTCGAGCAGGACCGCACCGGGTTGCCGTCCAGATGGACCGTGCAGGCGCCGCACAGGCCCACGCCGCATCCGAACTTGGGGCCCTTGATGTCGAGATCGTCGCGCAGCACCCACAGCAATGGGGTGTCGCCTTCGACATCGACCGTGCGGGCCTTGCCGTTGACCTTGATGGTGTAAGCCATGGTGTGTTCCGGATCTCCGCATGGGAGGTTGAGCGCCAGGGGGCGTCCGGCCCGTCGCCCCGAGACTCCTGAATTAGGCAATTTAGCTGCGCTAAACGTCATCGGCCACCACAATCGAGTGACATGGCCCCCAATTCAGAGGTTTGATCTCACAACCCCCCTGTCTTTCACGCCGCCCAGCCGCGGCCGGTCGATCCCATGAACGACGCCATCGGCAAGGCCGACCTGTTTGTCATCCTCGGCGCCTCCGGCGATCTGGCGCGGCGGATGCTGTTTCCCGGCGCTGTATTTCCTGGACGCGGACGGCTTCCTGCCGCCGGGGCTGCGCCTGTTGGGCTCGGCCCGGGCGCAGATGGACCGCGAGGCGTTCCTGCTGGTCCTTCGCGAGACCATCGCCGAGCGCGCAAGTCCCCAGGGCCTGGATCCCGGCGCCTGGGAGCGGTTCTCCGCGCGGGTGGACTACTGCCCGGCGGACGCCACGACGGCCGAGGGCGCGGCGGCCCTGAAGGCGGCCATGGGCGAGGCGACGCTGCCGGTCTTCTACCTGGCCGTCTCGCCCAGCCTGTTCGCCCCGGCCTGCGCGGCGCTGAAGGCGGCCGGCGCGGCGGGGCGGACCAGCCGCGTGGTGCTGGAAAAGCCCGTCGGCCACGATCTGGCCAGCTCGCGCGCGCTGAACGACGCCATCGCCCAGACCTTCAGCGAGGACCGGGTGTTCCGCATCGACCACTATCTCGGCAAGGAGACGGTGCAGAACCTGATCGCGGTGCGCTTCGCCAACACCCTGTTCGAGCCCATGTGGAACCGCCTGTCGGTCGATCACGTGCAGATCACCGTGGCCGAGACCGCCGGGGTGGGCGAGCGCTGGCCCTACTACGACGAGTACGGCGCGCTGCGGGACATGGTGCAGAACCACGTGCTCCAGCTGCTGTGCCTGGTGGCCATGGAGCCGCCGTCGGACCTCGATCCGGACTCCGTGCGCAACGAGAAGGTCAAGGTGCTGCGGGCGCTGCGGCCCTTCACCCCGAAGTCGGCCAAGGAATGGACCGTGCGCGGCCAGTACGGCGCGGGCGTCGCCGAAAGCCGGGCGGTCAAGGCCTATGAGACCGAGCGGGGCGGACCCAGCGACACCGAGACCTTCGTGGCGATCCGGGCCGACATCGACAACTGGCGCTGGGCCGGCGTGCCGTTCTTCCTGCGCACCGGCAAGCGCCTGCCCGAGCGGCGCACCCAGATCGTCATCCAGTTCAAGGACGTGCCCCACTCGATCTTCGGCGAGGGCTCGATCAAGGACATGATCCCCAACCGGCTGATCATCGACCTGCAGCCGGACGAGGACATCGAACTCCTGCTGATGAACAAGGCGCCGGGCCTGACGCAGAACAAGGGCATGCGGCTGCAGTCGCTGCCCCTGTCGCTCAGCCTGGCGCGCAGCTACGCCGGACCGAACGCGCGCCGCCGCATCGCCTATGAGCCCCTGCTGCTGGAGGTGCTGAACGGGGTCACCACCCTGTTCGTCCGCCGCGACGAGGTGGAGCGGGCCTGGTCGTGGATCGACGGCATCGCCGATTCCTGGGACGGCGCCGCCATGACGCCCGAGCCCTACGCCGCGGGAACCTGGGGACCGCCGGGCGCGGCCGAGCTGACCGAGCGCATCGGCCGGGTCTGGTGGCATGAGTGACGGCGGCCCCGTCGCGCGCGCGTCCATCGAGGTCTTCGCAGACCGCGACAGCCTGACCCTGGCCGCCGCCAGCGTCCTCGCCGCCGCCCTGGGAAGCGGCCTGGCGCGCACGGGCCGCGCCGCGCTGGCCGCCGCTGGCGGAACCACGCCTGCTCCGGTCTATCGCCGTCTCGCCGCCGCCCGGCTGGATTGGGGCGGGATCGCCGTGGTCCCCACCGACGAGCGCTGGGTCGATCCCGCCTCGCCCGACAGCAATGAGGGGATGTTCCGCCGCACCCTGCTGACCGGCCGCGCGGCGCTCGGCGAAGCTGGTCTCCCTGTGGTCTGACGCCGCCCACCCAGACGCCGCCGCGCGGGCGGCCGAGCCCAAGGTCCGAGCCCTGTCTGCCCTTCGACGCCGTGCTCCTGGGCATGGGCGAAGACGGCCATGTGGCGTCCTTGTTCCCGGGAAGCCCTATATTGGAGGACGGACTGGACCCGGACGGCGCGCGGCTCGTCCTCGCCGCGCCCCCCGGCGAGCCGGCTCCGCCCCAGGCGCGGATCAGCCTGACGCTGGCCGCCCTGTTGCGCTCGCGGCTGATCGTGGTGCTGACGACAGGGGCGGCCAAGCGCCGGACGCTGGAGGAGGCGCTCGGACGGCGCGGCGTTTCCGGTTCGCTCAGTCCTGGCGCAGGACCGGGTTCCCGTCCGCGTGCTTTGGGGGCCGTAGGAGAAGGTTTGATGCAGTCCGCCATCCTCGACGTCACCGAACGCATTGTTGAGCGCAGCCGCGAGGGCCGCGCCGACTACCTCGAGCGTATGGACGCCGCCCACCGCGACGGCCCCGGCCGGGCCAAGCTGTCCTGCGCCAACTGGGCCCACGCCTTCGCCGCCTCGCCCGACGGCGACAAGGCGACCATGCGCAGCCCCACCGCGCCCAATATCGGCATCGTCTCGGCCTATAACGACATGCTCTCGGCCCACCAGCCGCTGGAGCGCTTTCCCGAAATCATCAAGGAAGCGGCGCGCAGCGTCGGGGCCACGGCCCAGTTCGCCGGCGGGGTTCCGGCCATGTGCGACGGCGTCACCCAGGGCCGTCCGGGCATGGAGCTGTCGCTGTTCAGCCGCGACGTGATCGCCATGGCGACCGCAGTCGCCCTCACCCACGACGCCTTCGACGGCGCCCTGTGCCTGGGGGTGTGCGACAAGATCGTGCCGGGGCTGACCATCGGCGCGCTGCGCCTTCGGGCACCTGCCGGTGATCTTCTCCCCCGCCGGGCCGATGACCACGGGCCTGTCCAACGCCGAGAAGGCCAAGACCCGGATGCTCTACGCCGAGGGCAAGGCCACCCGCGAGGAGCTGCTTGAGTTCGAGAGCAAGTCCTATCACGGGCCGGGCACCTGCACCTTCTACGGCACGGCCAACTCCAACCAGATGATCATGGAGATGATGGGCCTGCACCTGCCGGGCGCGGCCTTCGTGCATCCCAACACGCCGCTGCGCGACGCGCTGACCGCCGCCGCCGCCCGCCGGGTGGTCGAAATCGGCTGGAACGGCAACGACTACACGCCCATGGCCCGGGTGGTGGACGAGAAGAGCGTGGTCAACGCCATCGTCGGGCTGATGGCCACCGGCGGCTCGACCAACCACACCCTGCATCTGATCGCCATGGCCCGCACGGCGGGGATCGCGCTGACCTGGGAGGACTTCGAGGCGATCTCCGAGGTCACGCCTCTGATCGCGCACGTCTATCCCAACGGCGACCAGGACGTGAACGCCTTCCACGCCGCCGGCGGCATGGCCTACGTGGTGCGCCAGCTGCTGGACGCCGGCCTGGCGCACGAGGACGTGCTGACCGTCTCCGGCCTCGGCCTGCGCCGCCAGCAGACCGAACCCTTCCTCGACGGCGACGAAATCGTCTGGCGCGAGGGCCGGGCGGCCTCGCTGGACCGCGACATCCTGCGCCCGGTGGACGATCCCTTCCAGGCCGAGGGCGGCATTCGCCTGCTCACCGGCAACCTCGGGCGCGGGGTGATCAAGACCTCGGCGGTCAAGCCCGAGCGCCTGTCCATCGAGGCGCCGGCGGTGGTGTTCGAGAGCCAGGACGCCCTGATCGCCGCCTTCAAGCGCGGCGAGCTGGAGCGGGACTTCGTGGCGGTGGTGCGCTTCCAGGGCCCCCGCGCCAACGGCATGCCGGAGCTGCATAACCTGCAACCGACCCTGGCCGTGCTTCAGGAGCGCGGACACAAGGTGGCCCTGGTCACCGACGGGCGCATGTCCGGCGCCTCGGGCAAGGTGGCGACCGCTCTCCACGTCACGCCCGAGGCCGAATGCGGCGGCCCGCTGGCGCGACTGAAGGACGGCGACATCATCCGCATGGACGCCGAGCGCGGGATTCTGGAAGCCCTGGTCGAGCCCGCCGAGCTGATGGCCCGCCCCCTGGCCGCCGCGCCGCCCGCCGGCTTCGGCTATGGGCGCGAGCTGTTCGCCAACATGCGCGCGGCGGCCGGACCCGCCGACCGCGGCGCCTCGGCGCTGTTCGCATGACGATAGGTCGGACGACATCGGCGCGTGGTTCGAGACGCGATCCTGAGGGATCGCTCCTCACCATGACGAGCTGTGTTGCGGCCAACAAACTCCGTCATCCTGAGGAGCCCGCGCCAGCGGGCGTCTCGAAGGACGCAGGGCGCTGATGCGCGGCCTGGTGGGCGACATCGGCGGAACCCACGCGCGCTTCGCCATCGCCGAGGTCAAGGGCGGCCGCGTCAAGCTGATCGAACCGCGCACCTATGAGGACCGCGACCATCCCTCGCTGCTGGCGGCGGTGAAGGCCTATCTCGGCGAAGCAGGCGGCGAGCGACCTCGCGAGGCGGTGCTGGCGGTGGCCGGGCCGGTGACTGACGGGGCGGTGGCCTTCACCAACGCCCGCTGGACCTTGTCGGAGGCCGAGCTGAAGGCCGAGGCCGGCTTCGCGTCAGCGCGATTGATCAACGACTTCACCGCCCAGGCCCATGGCGCGCCGCGCCTGTCGCCGGAGGGACTGACGCGCATCGGCCCTGAGGTCGAGGGCCAGGACGGGGCCTCGATCGCCGTGCTGGGTCCAGGCACCGGCTTCGGCGTCGGCGGGCTGATCCGCGAGGGGGGCCGCTCGGCCGCCATCGCCGGGGAAGGCGGCCACATCACCTTCGCGCCCTGCGACGAGCTGGAGGTCGAGATCCTGCGCCGGATGGTGCACGAGCACGGCCGCGTGTCGGTGGAGCGGCTATTGTCCGGCCCCGGTCTGCACGACCTCTACCGCACCCTGGCGGCCATCGACGACGCACCCGCGTCCTTGCCGGACGAACGTGAGGTCCAGAAGGCGGCCGAGGCGGGCGATCCCCTCGCCGCGCGGGCGGTGGAGCGCTTCTGCATGATCCTGGGCGCCACGGCCGGCGACATCGCCCTGGTGATGGGCGCGCGCGGCGGGGTCTACATCACCGGCGGGGTGGCCCAGAAGCTGGCCGGCTGGATCGCCAAGGGCGGGTTCCGCGCGCGGTTCGAGGACAAGGGGCGTTTCGCCGGCTACATGCGCGCCATCCCCACCTTCCTGATCACCGAGCCCTACGCCGCCCTGATCGGCGCGGCGAGCCTGCTGGACGAGCTGGAGACGGCGGCATGACCCTCGAAGACATCCTGAAGCTCGGCCCCGTGGTCCCGGTGCTGACGATCGAGGAGGAGGCCCACGCCGTTCCGCTGGCCCGCGCCCTGGTGGCCGGCGGCCTACCGGCGCTGGAGGTGACGCTGCGCACCCCCGCCGCCCTGGGCGCCATCGAACGCATCGCCGGAGAGGTGGAAGGCGCGGTGGTCGGCGCGGGCACGGTGCTGACCGCCGCGGACCTCGCGCGGGCGGCAAAGGCCGGCGCCCGCTTCGCCGTCAGCCCGGGCCTTGCCGGGGACGCCCAGAGCGTCGGGCCCGTTCCCCTGCTGCCGGGGATCGCCACGGCCAGCGAGCTGATGCGCGGGCTGGAGGCCGGCTTTCGGCTGTTCAAGTTCTTTCCGGCGGTCCCGGCCGGGGGCGTTCCGGTGCTGAAGGCCTTCGCCCCGGTGTTCGCCGATGCGCGCTTCTGCCCCACAGGCGGGATCGGGGCCGACAACGCGCCTGAGTTCCTGGCCCTGCCCAATGTGCTGTGCGTCGGCGGCTCGTGGGTGGCGCCGGCGGACGCGGTGCGGTCCGGCGATGTGGCGCGGATCGAGGCCCTGGCGCGGGCCGCCTCGACGCTGGCTACCTGACCTCGGCCCAGGGCCGGCTCAGCAGCATGGCGCAGTTGATCAGGCCCACCAGGGAATAGGTCTGGGGGTAGTTGCCCCACAGCTCCCCGTCCTCGATGCTGATGTCTTCGGACAAGAGGCCCGCGTGGGTGCGGCGCGCCAGCATCTCCTCGAACAGGACGCGGGCCTCCTCGGTCCGGCCGGCCAGGTGCAGGGCCTCGATGAACCAGAAGGTGCAGACGTTGAACGCCGTCTGGGGCGCGCCGAAGTCGTCGGCGTCGGCGTAGCGCAGCAGATAGGGCCCGCGCCTCAGCTCGAACTCGATGGCCGCCAGGGTGGCGCGGTAGCGCGGATCGTCCGGCGCCAGGAACCGCAGGTCCACCAGCTGCAGCAGGCTGGCGTCCGTCTTGGCGCCGCCGAAGGCCGAGGCGTAGCGGCCGAGCTCCTCGTTGTAGGCGCCGGACTCGATGGCGGCGCGCACGGTCTGGGCCCGCCCGGTCCAATAGGCGCGCCGGTCCTCCAGCCCCAGGGCCTCGGCGGCGTTGGCCAGCCGGTCGCAGGCGGCCCAGCACATCACCGCCGAATAGGTGTGAACCTCCGCCCGGCCGCGGAACTCCCACAGACTGGCGTCCGGCTGGTCGTGCATGGCGAAGGCGCGCTCGCCCACGGATTCGAGCGCCTCGAAGTCCTCAACATTGGCCTCGCGCACCAGCCGCTTGTCGAAGAAGGCCTGAACCCCCGAAAGCACGATCTGGCCATAGACGTCGTGCTGATTGTGCTCATGCGCCTGGTTGCCGCGCCGCACCGGCCCCATGCCGCGATAGCCGGGCAGGGTCTCGACGATATGTTCGTCGAGCGCCGGCTCCAGCCCCACGCCATAGACCGGCTGCACGCGCCCGCTCTTGGCCGCGTCGACCAGGTTGCGCAGGAAGCCCAGATAGTTCTCCAGCATGGCCGCCGCGCCCAGCCGGTTCAGGGCCTGGACCACGTAATAGGCGTCGCGCACCCAGCAGTAGCGGTAGTCCCAGTTGCGCCCCGAATCCCCGTGCTCGGGGATGGAGGTGGTCAGGGCGGCGACGATGGCCCCGGTCTCGTCATAGGCGCAGAGCTTCAGGGTGATCGCCGAGCGGATCACCACCTCCTGCCAGTCCAGCGGCACCGACAGGGTGCGCACCCAGTTCATCCAGTAGGTCGTGGTCTCCGCCAGCATCGACTGGCAGGTGAAGCCGACCTCGCCGGTGAACGGCTCGTCCGGGCCCAGGAACAGGGCCAGCGGCTCCTCCAGCCGGAAGGTCCGCTCGGTCAGGATGTGCGACACCGGACAGTCGGTGGTCAGGCGCAAGGAGAAGTCCTCGCCCAGATAGCGGATGTGGTTGGAGCCCGAGGTGCGCTCGCAGGCCCGCGCGCCCCATTCGGTCATCGGCCGCAGCCGGATGGAGATCCTGGGCGACCCCCGCAGGGGGCGGATCAGCCGGATCAGCGAGACCGGCCGGTATATCCGTCCGGAGCGGTGGAAGCGGGGCGCGAAGTCGATGATCTCCAGCGCCGCGCCGGAGGCGTCGATCAGTTCGGTGCGCAGGATCGGAGTGTTGCGAAGATAGTCCTGCTTGGCCTCGACGAAGCCTTCCAGCTCCACCGACCACTGGCCCTGAACCGTCGGATCGTCGGCGGTCTTTCCGCCGAGCAGGGCGCAGAACATCGGGTCGCCGTCCACGCGCGGCACGCAGGCCCAGACGTGCCGGCCGCGCCGGTCGATGAGGCTGGAGACCGAGCAGTTGCCGATGGGGGCGAGGTCGAGGCTTTGGGTCATGATCCGCGATCAACCATCTGCGGCGCCGGCCGCCAACCCCCAGCGGCCAACGCTCGGTCATGCGGCCCGGGCGCGGTCGTTGACAGGGTCAAGGCCCCAGCGTTTAACGCGTCAAACATTCAAGGGAGGGCCGAAGCCCATGCGGTGCATCACCATTCTCTATCCGGCCAAGGATAACGAGGGCTTCAGCTTCGACTACTACAAAGACGTGCACGCGCCCCTGATCAAGGAGATCATGGGCGATAGCTGCCACAAGATCGAGCTGCGCCGCGGCACCGACATCCAGACCGGCGTGGCGCCTCAATATATCGCCACCATCACCATCTGGGTCGCCGACTGGGCCAAGTACGAAGAGCGCGTGGCCGTCCGCCAGCAGGAGATGATCGACCAGCTGCCCCACTTCACCAAGCAGATGCCCCAGGTGCAGATCGACGAGATCGTGCTGGAGCTCTAGGGCCTCGCTCCGTCCGTCATCCCGGCCGGAGCCGCGCGAGCGGCGCAGAGCCGGGACCCAAGCTGAGGCGCCGCATTCCCGGATCGACCCGCGGGCCGTCCGGGATGACGCCTTCAAGTTCGGGACCGATGGCCGCTGCAATGAAGAGCTTCGACTACATGTCGTGGGCGCCGGTTCGGCCGGCTGCGTGCTGGCCAACCGCCTGACCGAGGACGCCAATACGTCGGTCCTGGTGCTGGAGGCCGGGGGCAAGCCGAAGGAAATGTGGCTCGAGATGCCCATGGCCTTCTTCCGCTACGACCGCCTGCCCCGGCTGAACTGGAACTTCAAATCCGAGCCCGAGCCCGGCGCGAACGGGCGGGTGATCGACGTGCCGCGCGGCAAGGTGCTGGGCGGCTCCTCGCGCATCAACGGCATGGTCTACGCACGCGGCCACAAGCTGGACTACGACGACTGGGCGCAGAAGGGGCTGAAGGGCTGGGGCTACGCCGACGTGCTGCCCTACTTCAAGAAGTCCGAGACCAGCTGGCTGGGTGAAGGCAAGTACCACGGCGGCTCCGGCCCGCTGCACGTGAGCCGGCCGGACAACGACCAGATGTTCGCCGAGCTGGAGGCCTCGACCCTCGCGGCGGGCTATCCGAAGACCAGCGACTATCACGGCGACGAAAACGAGGGCGCCCAGCGCTGCGAGGTCACGGTGGCGGGCGGCCGGCGCGGCCACACCGCGCGCGTCTATCTCGACCCCGCCCTGAAGCGCCCGAACCTCACCCTGGAGAGCGGCGCCCACATCACCCGCGTGCTGTTCGAGGGGAAGAAGGCCACGGGCGTGGAGTTCGTGCAGGACGGCGTGACCAAGCAGGTCCGCGCCAACAAGGAAGTGCTGCTCGCCGGCGGCGCCTTCGGCTCGCCCCAGACCCTGATGCTGTCCGGGCATCGGCCCGGCCGAGCACCTGCGCGAGGTGGGGATCGAGCCCCTGGTGGACCTGCCCGGCGTCGGCAAGAACCTGGTCGAGCACCCCTTCGCCTACATGGGCTGGCCGGCCAAGCTGGGGAAATTCAAGGACATCCTGCGCTTCGACCGGGCGGCGATCTCGGTGCTGCGCTGGTTCTTCACCGGGCGCGGCGACTTCATCTCCAACGGCGCGGCGGGCAACATCTTCATCCGCACCGACCCCAACGCCGATCGGCCGGACATGCAGCTCACCTGCATGACCATCGAGGTCTCCGCCCGGAACGTCTGGTTCCCGTTCCTCAACAAGACGCCCGCAGTATTCGCTCGGCATCGGCGTCTCGATGATCAAGCAGGACAGCCGCGGCGAAGTGACCCTGCATTCGAAGGACCCGTTCGCTCCGCCGAAGATCCAGCTGAACCTGTTCAAGGAGCAGTCGGACGTGGACCGCATGGTCCGCGGCATCCGCGCGGCGCGGAAGATCTACAGCCAGCCGCCGATCAGTCAGATGCACGGACCGGAGATGATGCCCGGCGAGGCGCTGCAATCCGATGCGGAGCTGGAAAAGTTCGTCCGCGAGACCGGCGCCATCACCTTGCACCCGGTCGGCACCTGCAAGATGGGCCTGGAGTCCGATCCCATGGCGGTGGTCGACGACCAGCTGCGCGTGCGCGGCGTTCAGGGCCTGCGGGTGATCGACGCCTCGGTGATGCCCAATGTGCCGGGCGGCAACACCAACGCCCCCACCATCATGATCGCCGAAAAGGCCGCCGACCTGATCCGCGGCAAGAGCCTGCCCCGGGCGGACGTCTAGGGCGCTTCCCTTGCGGCCCGCAGGCCCTAGGCTGGACCGATGAGCGTTCACACTCCCTCGCCGCAGGACTGCGTCGTCCGCGATCTGATCGACCGGCGCGCGGCCGAGCGGCCGGACCAGCCCTTCGTGCTGTTCGAGGACGGCGCCGTCTGGACCTACGCCGAGCTGCAGGCGCGGGTGCAGGGCTGGGCGGCCGGGCTCCAGAAGCCGGCGTGCGCCAGGGCGACTTCGTGCTGTCCTGGCAGCCCAACAGCCCCGAGGCGCTGCTCACCTATCTGGGCCTCAACTACCTTGGCGCCGTGTGCGTGGCGATCAACACCGCCTATCGCGGCCAGGTGCTGGAGCACGTCATCGCCAAGTCCGGCGCCCGGCTGATGGTGGCGGACGGCCGGCTGCTGGACCGGCTGAAGGGGATCGAGCTGGGCGCCCTGTCCGCCGTCGTCAGCCTCGGCAAGCCCGCCTCGGTTCGCGCCGGCCTGACCCTGATCTCCGAGAAGGCCCTGCAGCGAGGCGGAAGGCCCGCCGGCGCCGCCCGAACGCCCCATCGAGCCCTGGGACACGCACCTGGTGCTCTACACCTCCGGCGCCACCGGCCCGTCCAAGGGCGTGCTGTGCTCGTACCTGCAGAGCTGGTCGACCAAGACCGGCTTCCGCCATCACGGCCCGGGCGACCGGCACCTGGTCCCCCTGCCCCTGTTCCACACCACGGGCGCGGGCACCACCTATTACGCCCTGGCGCACGGCGGCTCGATCGCCCTGGTGGACGGCTTCGACACCGCCCGGTTCTGGGAGACGATGGACCGGTTTCAGATCACCACCGTCGGGCTGCTCGGGGTGATGGCGCAGTTCCTCCTGAAGCAGCCCGAGAGCCCCGCCGACCGCGCCCACAGCCTGAAGACCTGCCTGGTGGTGCCCATCGATCCGGACACCCCGCGCTTCGCCGAGCGGTTCGGGGTGCAGGTCTTCACCATCTTCAACATGACCGAGATCTCCGTGCCCCTGTTCGCCGGGCCCAACCCGGACCAGCCGGGCATCTGCGGCCGGGTGCGCGAGGGCTATGAGGTCCGCCTCGTGGACGCGCACGACTTCGAGGTTCCCGAGGGCGAGGCCGGCGAGCTGATCGTGCGCACGGACGCGCCCTGGATGATCTGCTCGGGCTATCTCGGCGATCCGGAGGCCACCGCGCGCGTCTGGCGCAACGGCTGGTTCCACACCGGCGACCTGTTCCGGCGCGACGCGGAGGGGAACTACTTCTTCGTGGACCGGCTGAAGGACGCGGTGCGCCGGCGCGGCGAGAACATCTCATCCTTCGAGGTCGAGAGCGCCGTCGCCGCCCATCCGGACGTGCGCGAGGCGGCGGTGATCGGCGTGCCCAGTCCGCTGGGCGAAGAGGAGGTGATGGCCGTGATCGCCCCCGCGCCGGGCCGCACGGTGGATCCGGCCGAGCTGATCGAATTCCTGCGCCCCCGCCTCGCGCCGTTCATGATCCCGCGCTACGTGCGCACGATGGACGAGCTGCCCAAGACCCCGACCCAGAAGGTGCTGAAGGTCGAGCTGAAGGCCCAGGGCCTCACCGACGACGCCTGGGATCGGGAGGCCGCCGGGATCAAGGTGTCGCGCGAGAAGCTGGGCGCGAGGAGCGACGGATGAGCGGACGATCCGGACCCCTGGTCGGGCTGAAGGTGATCGAGATGGGGGCCATCGGCCCGGTGCCCTTCTGCGCCATGCTGCTGTCGGACCTGGGCGCGGACGTGCTGCGCATCGACCGCAAGGGCGCGAAGGTCTCCAAGCACGACGTCACCTTCCGGGGCCGACGCGCCATCGGCCTGGACTTGAAGAGTCCCATCGCCGCCGAGGCCGTGCTTGAGGCTGGTCGAACGCGCCGACGCCTTGATCGAGGGCTTCCGGCCTGGCGTGATGGAGCGTCTGGGCCTCGGCCCCGAGGTCGCGCTGGCCCGCAACGCGGCGCTGGTCTACGGCCGCATGACCGGCTGGGGCCAGACCGGCGCCTGGGCCAAGGCGGCCGGGCACGACATCAACTACATCGCCGTCACCGGCGCGCTTCACGCCATCGGGACGGAGGAGCGCCCGGTCCCGCCGCTGAACCTGGTCGGCGACTACGGCGGCGGGGCGCTGTATCTGGCGTTCGGCCTGCTGGCGGCCCTGCGCCACGCCCACGGCACGGGCCAGGGCCAGGTGGTGGACTGCGCCATGGCCGACGGCGCCGCCTCCCTGATGGCCCAGATCTACGGCGTGCAGCAGGCCGGCTCCTGGCGCGACGAGCGGGGCGTGAACATCATCGACGGCGGCGCGCCCTTCTATGGCGCCTATCGGTGCAAGGACGGCCAGTGGATCGCCCTGGCCGCCATCGAGCCGCCCTTCTACGCCGCCCTGCGCGAGGTCGCGGGCCTCACCGACCCCGCCTTCGATCATCAGTTCGACCAGGCCCGCTGGCCGGAGCTGAAGGACAAGGTCGCCGCCGTGATCGCGACCAGGACCCGCGCGGAATGGGAGGCGGCCTTCGAAGGCTCGGACGCCTGCTTCGCCCCGGTGCTGGGCATGACCGAGGCGCCGAAGCATCCCTACAACGTCGAGCGCGGAACCTTCGTGCAGGTCGACGGCGTCACCCAGCCCGCTCCCGCGCCGCGCTTCTCCGTCACCCCCGGCCAGGTCCAGGGTCCCCCGGCGGCGGCCGGCGCCGACACCCGCGAGGCCCTGTCCGACTGGGGCTTCGAGGACGCGGAGATCACGACGTTGGAGGCCGAGGGGGTGCTGTAGCTCCTTGTCCTCCCCCGCCTGCGGGGGAGGGGGACCGCCGAACGGCGGTGGTGGGGGCAAGCGGCGCGCACTGAGCCTGGGGCTGGCCCCCTCCACCACACTGCGTGTGGTCCCCCTCCCCCATTGCATGGGGGAGGACAGGTCAGTCGAAAACGCGGACGCCTGCTAACCCAGGTCCTTGTCCCAGGCCAGGATGGCGGCGGAGCTGTCGCGGTTCGCGCCGAGCTCGTCGCGGGCCAGGGCGTAGCGCGCGTTCACCAGCTGCGCGACGGGCGCGTCGAGCCCGACCTGCTTGGCCAGGTCCGCGGCGATCTTCACGTCCTTGGCCAGCAGCGCCACGCGTGAAGCCGCCGGAGAAGGTTCCCGGCAGAATGTGCTGCTTCAGCAGCATCTCGGTGGTGAAGTTTCTGCCCGTGGAGACGTTCAGGATGTCGGTCATCACCTCGCCGTCCAGGCCGAAGCGCCGCGCGATCAGCAGCGCCTCGCTCACGGCGGCCGAGCCGGCGGCGGCGATGTAGTTGTTCAGCGCCTTCATGGCGTGGCCGGTGCCGAGCGAGCCGGTGCGGAACAGCTTGGCGCCCATGCATTCCAGCACGGGCGTGGCCTTGGCGATGGCGGTCTCGTCCTCGCCGCCGATCATGATGGCCAAGGTGCCGTCGATCGCCCGGGGCCGGGCGCCGGAGACCGGGGCGTCGACCAGCACGACCCCCTTCTCGGCCAGGATCTTGCCCAGCTCGCGCGTGCCGCCGGGCTCCGAGGAGCTCATGTCCACCACGATAAGGCCGGGCTTGGCGGCCTCGATGAAGGCGCCGCTCTCGTCCTGGGTCAGGGCCTGACGCACGATCGGGCCGGTGGGCAGCATGGTGACCACGACGTCGTTGTCGGCGATCTGGCCGATGCTGGAGGCCGCCTTGCCGCCGACGTCCTTGGCGAACTCGGCCGCCCGGCCGGGGGTGGCGTCGAACACGGTGAGATCGTGGCCGCCCTTGAGGATGTTGGACGCCATGGGCCAGCCCATGGTGCCGATGCCGATGAATCCGACGCGCATGGTCAGACGAGCCCCATTTCCGTGAGCACCTCGGCGGCGTGGCCGAAGCTGTCGACGGCGGCCGGCACGCCGCCATAGATCATCACGTGCAGCAGCACTTCGCGGATGTCTTGCGGCGTCGCGCCATTGGCGATGGCCCCGCGCACGTGGGTCTTCAGCTGGTTCGGCTTGGCCAGCACCCCGAGGATCGCCAGGGTCAGCAGGCTGCGGGTCTTGCGGTCCAGCTGCGGGCCGGTCCACACTTCGCCGAAGCAGTAGCGGGTGACGAAGTCCTCCAGCGGCCGGTTGAAGTCCGTCGCCGCGTCCCAGCGGTCCTCCGCCCCGGCCTTGCCGAACATGTCGCGTCGGACATCCATGCCCGCGTCGAAGTGCTGCTTGTCGTCAGCCATCATTCGCCTCCCAGATGTTTTTATGCGTTGAGAGTCCGATCCCACGTCTGGCGCACGTCTTCAAGGAGGGCGGGCGGATCGGCGAGCAGGGCGAAGGCCGTGCGCCGCACCAGATCGCGCTGGGCGTCCTCGGTGACGTATTCCACCGGCGACTTGCCGTCCACGCGCGCCAGCAGCAGCCCGGGCAGGAGGGACGCGGCGCGCGCCTCCAGCGCCTGAGGCGGCTCCCAGTCCACGCGCTCCAGATAGGCGGCGGCCAGGGCGGTGAAGCTGGCGTTCAGGGCCGCGTCCGCCCCCTTCACCACCAGGCGCTTGAGCAGCAGGTGGTTGAGGCAGAAGGCCAAGTCGAAGGCGGGGTCCCCCCACCAGGCGGTCTCCGCGTCCAGGAACACCGGGCCTCGCGGGCCGGTCATGATGTTCTTGGGGCTCACGTCGCCGTGGACCAGGGCCAGGTGCGTGGCGGCCGTGCGTTCGGCCAGGGCCTGCAACGGCGCGGCGACCGTGGGCTGGTTGCGCGCGGCGTGCAGCAGATAGGCGTCGATGCGCAGGGCGTGGAAGGTCTCGTCCGTGGCGAAGTCCGCCGCCAGGGCGGGCTCCCTGGCGCTGGCGGCATGGATGGCGCCGAGCCGGTCGCCGACCGCCGCCGCGAAGTCCGCATCGACCCGGCCGGCCAAAAGCTCGTCCTTCCACAGACGGTGGGTCTTGGAGTCGAGGAAGGCGGTGGCGAGCAGGCGGCGCTCTTCGTCCAGCGCCAGCACCTCGGGCGCCGAGCCTGGAACGAACCGTCGCGCGGCGGCGAACCAGCGGGCCTCGGCGAGGTTCCTGCCCTCCGGCGCGCGCCAGTCGGCCTTGACGCGCAGCTGGGCCAGGGCGCGCTTCACGCACAGCGCCCGGCCCGGCAGCTCCACCCGCCAGATGTCCGACGACACGCCGCCGGACAGCGGCGTCCAGATCTGGGGCTCGCCCGGCAGGGCCAGGTCGTGGTCCACCAGGAAGGCGGAAAGCTCCGGATCGTCCGCCATCAGACCGGCTGGTTGCAGGGCTGAAGCGGCCGCTCGCCCTTCAGCACCCGCACCACCTCCTCGCAGGACCGCCGGCGCAGCTCCGCCAGCGAGGCGCCCGAGGTGAAGGCGATGTGCGGGGTGATGATCACATCGGGCCGGTCCGGCCAGGGCGCGCGGCGGGTCTGGCTCGCCCTCCACCACGTCGATGCCCGCGCCGGCGAGGTGTCCGCTTTCCAGCGCGCCGATCAGGGCCGCGGTGTCGACGATGGGGCCCCGGCTGATGTTGATCAGGAAGCCGCCCGGCTTCATCCGCCCCAGCCGCTCGGCGTTCAGCAGGTGGTGGTTGTCCGCGTTCAGGGGCGCGTTGACGATCACCACGTCGGACGCGGCCAGCATCTCGTCCAGGGGCACGCGTTCCACCGGCAAGGCCCCCGCGTCGAACGGGCTGCGGGTGACGGCCAGCAGGCGCACGCCGAAGGGCTGCAGCTTCTCGGCGGTGCGCCGGCCGATGCGGCCGAAGCCGAGCAGGCCCACGGTCATGTCCCGCACGCGATGCAGGCGCGCGGTGGCCGGCTTCCACTCGCCGCGTTTCACCGCCCGGTCGAAGTCCACGATCCCCCGCGCCCAGGCGAGCAGCAGGCCCACGGCGTGGTCGGAAACCTCCTCCACGCAGTAGTCCGGCACATTGGTCACCCAGGCGCCCCGGGCGGTGGCGGCGTCCACGGCGATGTTGTCCAGGCCCACGCCCAGCCGCTGGACGATCTTCAGGTCCGGCGGACTGTTCACCGCCTTGGCCGACACCAGCGCCCAGTTGGTCATGATCGCGACGGGCTTGGCGCGTTCCACCAGGGCCTCGATCTCGGCGGCGGAACCGGGCTCGGGGGCGCCGGCGGCGATGTCCAGGCCCGCGCCGCCCAGCACTTCCTGCTCGATATCCAGGTCGGGCCAGGCGTAGTCGGTGATCACGACCGTGCTCATCAGCCGTCGCTCCTCAATAGCCGCGTGTGTAGTCGACGAGATTGCGCAGGGGCCTTCCCTCGCGGAACCGCGCCAGGTTGTCCAGGAACAGGTCCGTGGCGCGTTCCCCGGCCCGGGTCTGGGAGCGGCCCGAGGCGTGGCCGGTCACTACGATCCCCGGCGTGGTCCACAGCGGGCTGTCCGCTGGCAGGGGTTCGGGCGTGGTCACGTCCAGAAAGGCGCCGGCGATCTGGCCGCCCGTCACGGCCTGCGATCAGCGCCGGCTGGTCGATCAGGTCGCCGCGCGCGATGTTCACCAGCACGGCCGAGGGCTTCATGGCCGCAAGCTCCGCCGCGCCGATCAGGTGGTGGGTGTCGGCCACCGCCGGCGCGGCGAGGATCACCCAGTCGAACTCGCCCAGCCGCGCGCGCCAATCGTCCGGGCCGAGCACGCCGGGCTCTCCAGAGGGGCTGCGGCGAACGCCCGCGACCTCCACGCCCAGGCCCTCCAGGCGCGTGCCGATCTCCCGGCCGATGGCGCCGTAGCCGATGACCAGCGCCTTGGACCCGGTCAGCTCCGTCGTCCCGGCGGGGTGCGGCGTCCAGGTCTTCTGGTCCTGCCAGCGGATCAGCTGGGGCAGGCCCTTGGCCATGGCCATCACCCCCATCACCGCGAACTCGGCCACGGGGATGGCGTTGATCCCCACGCCGTTGGTCAGCGGCAGGCCCCGCTCGGCCAGTCGGTCCAGGGGCCAGCCGTTCAGGCCCGCCAGCAGGGTGGTCACCCAGCGCAGCTTCGGCGCCGCCTCGATCACCGCGCCGACGCCCGGAGGCGTGAAGATGTCCAGCCAGGCGATCTCGGCGTCGCGCACGGCCTCAACCGCCGTCTGGCCGTCCGTGTACCAGACGGCCTGGACGTCCGCCGGCAGACGCCCCTCCAGCGCCTGGCGGACGTGCTGGGGCGCGGCGAGCTTCATGCCTACCGGGACAGGCCCTTGCGGGCGGTCTCGACCACCTCGGGAATCGCGCTCTCGTTCAGGGGCGCCATGAGGTGCACGCCCGAGACGCCGGGGATGGTGGACAGCTCGACGATCAGTTCGGCGGCGATCTTCTTGCCCTCGGCCTTGGGATCGGCGGCGGCCTCCATGCGATCGACGATGGAGTCCGGGATCACCACGCCGAACAGCTTTTCCTTCATCCAGCGGGCCGACTTGGCCGAGGCCAGGGGCGCCACGCCGATCAGGAAGTGCAGCTTGCCGCCCAGGCCGCAGTCCGAAAGGCGCTGCATGTAGCGGCGCACCACGCCCGGATCCATGCAGAACTGGGTCTGGGCGAAGTCCGCGCCGGCATCGACCTTCTTCTGCAGGCTCTTGGGCGTCCAGCCCTCGGGCGGGTCGATGGGCGCGTCGGCGGCGCCGATGATGAAGTCGACCTTGCCGCCGACCTTGCGGCCGTGCGGCAGCTCGCCCTTGTCGCGGATGTGGGCGGCGGTGGAGATCAGGGCGCCGAAGTCCAGGTCGAACACCGGCTTGGCGTCCGGCTGGTCACCCTGCTTGGGATCATCGCCGGTGAGCACCAGGATGTTGCGGATGCCCATGGCCGCGGCGCCGATCAGCTCGCTTTGCAGGGCGATGCGGTTGCGGTCGCGGCAGGTGAGCTGAAGGATCGGCTCGATGCCGTTCTCCTTCAGGATGATCGCCGAGACCAGGGCGTCCAGGTGGGTCTTGGCGCTGGCGCCGTCGGTGACGTTGACCGCGTCGGCGTAGCCCTTCAGCGGCAGGGCCTTTTCCAGCAGATCGGCCGGGTCGGCCGAAAGCGGCGGGGTGACCTCGGCGGTCATCACGAATTGACCGGACTTCAGCTTGTCTTTGAGGCTGTCCGCCATGGCGTGCTCCCTAATTGCTCCCGCGCGCCGGCCGGGCGCCGCGCCAGCGGGTCGGGGCTTACTAGAGCCTCGGCCGGCCCGATGGAACCGGGTCGTGCGTTTCAGGGGCGAGAACGGCTGATTTTATGCGGCGAATGACGGCGGGCCGCCGCCGGCGTCAGCTCACGCCGTAGGGCTGGGAGCGTAGTTCGCGTGCTCGTCGGCCATGGCCCGGCGCACATTGGCCTCCATCTGGTCCAAAACGCGGGTGAAGACCTTCAGCTCCTCGGGGGTGAGCCCGGCGATCAGCATCTCGTTCTGGCGGATGGCCAGATCGACGATCCGGTCGAACACCACCGCGCCCGCCGGGGTGGGGGAGATGAACACGCCGCGCGAGCCCCGCCGGCTCTCGCGCACCAGAAGGCCGGCTTCCACCAGCCGCTTCACCCCGCGGCTGAGCTGGCCCTTGTCGTGGCGGGTGATGCCGGCCAGCTCGTTGAGCGACATGGGCGCCCGGTAGCCCACCTGGGCCATGACCCGCCACTCGAAGTCGGACAGCCCGAGCTCGCGCCGCGCCTGGGGTCCGGCGACGCGGGCCAGCATGCCCAGGATATTGAACAGGCGCGGAGCTTCCTTGCGGATGTGGGGCGGCTCCTCGCCGCGAACCTTAGGGGCTGCGCCCATCTCCATTTTCACCACCCGGCCTCCCCTTCCGTTTGGCGATCAATACACAATTCCTGCGGCGCCCCAAGACCGGGCGCACCGCACAATCAAGGCCTTACACAATTCTTCGCGAACGGCCGAACGCGGACAGATTCACCGAGCCTTGGCGGGAGTCCAGCCGTCGCCAAGCCCATAGGGGATGGTGACGAAGGGAAACGCCTCGACTTCATGGATCTGTCCGCCGCGGATTCCGAAGGTCTCCATGGTGACCAGATTGATGACCATGCCAAGCCCCTGCTGGGGCGGCGCGCCTTCCACCGGCCTGCGCGTGCCGTCATGCACGAACAGCGGGAACACCGCCACCAGGCCCTTCTGCTCGTCCACCACCACCCGGCGCGGCCAGATCCGCTTCACGCCGGCGAAGATCTTGGTGTCGATCTGCTGGGAGCAGGTCATGGTGCTGAGCGCCGGCCATCTGCTTGCCCATCGGCGTCGACGGATCGGGGATGTTCGGCGACGGCATGGCGCGGCCGGGCGTCTTGTTGTTGACCGTCTGATAGCCCTGCTCGTGGCGCACGCAGTCGTCGGCGAAGGGCGCGATCGCGCCGCTCTCGCCGGTGAGCGCGTCGAAATAGGCGTTGGCGGCGTAGATCATGTACTCGCGCGAATTCTTCTGCTTGGCGGGAACGTCGTTCAGCAGGCCGGGCCGGGGCGTGGTCAGAAGCTCCATGGCCTGGGGCGCGACGTTGCGGTCAAGCAGCTGTTCGACCTCGGTGATCATCCGGCGCTCGACGCGAAGGCGGATGGCGACCATCGCGGGCTTGCCTTCCACGTCCAGCACCAGCTGGGCGGCGACCTGGCCGCTGGTCGGGTCGGCGACGATGATCTTGAAGTTGGTGGGCTTGATCGCGGCCCGCCAGAGAATGCCTTCGCCCAGCTCCAGGCGCGCCGTGTCCTCGGTGAACCAGACCTGCTCGGCCAGCGACAGGCCGGACCTGTCCTTGCTTTCCAGGGCGTTCAGGTAGCTGTCCATGAACCCGACCAGGCAAGTCCGGTCGCAGGGCTGCACGCGCGAGGCGTCCCACGCCTGTTTGTACCAGGGCTTCTCGGTCTGGGCGGCGCTGGGCCCGACGAGCGCGCCACAAGCCAGCGCCGCGGTCACGGCGCTGAGCGCGACGAGATTAAGCTTCATAGACTTGGTCCTCCCGATCGCCGATCGTGATGCGTCGGCGCCGGATCAAACTTTGGCCGCGCTAGCTTGACGAAGTCAACCACGTTGACAGAGGCCCCGCCGATGGCGAAACGTCAGAGCAGGGAAACGGGAAACATCCAGGAAAATGACTAGCACCGTAACAACCGTTGAGGCCAAGTCCTCCGGCACGCCCAGTGCGACACAGGTTTCCGGCGCTCAACAGCCATGGCCGTCTCCGAGCCGCGCCTACTACACCGTCGTCATCCTGGCCCTGGTGGTGATGTTCGCCGAGGTCGACCGGGGCGTCATGTCGCTGCTGGTGCAGCCGATCAAACAGGACATGGGGCTGTCTGACACCTCCATCGGCCTGCTTCTGGGGGTCGCCTTCGCCCTGTTCTACGCGGCGTTCGGCCTGCCGATGTCGCGCTTCATCGACCGCAATAACCGCCGCAACCTGCTGGCCTGGGCTCTGGCCGTGTGGAGCGTGGCGACGGTGTTCTGCGGCCTGGCGCAGAATTTCGTCCAGCTGTTCCTGGCGCGGCTGTTCCTGGGCGCCGGGGAATCGGTGAACGGCCCGTCGATCTTCTCGATCATCTCCGACAGCTTCCCCAAGGAGCGGCTGCCGCGCGCCATCGCCATCATGCAGTTGGGCGTCATGGGCGGCGCGGCCTTCTCGATGATCATGGGCGCGATCGTCATCAACATGCTGGTGAACGTGCCCGACATCCACGTGGCTGGCCTGGTGATCCGCTGGTGGCAGCTGGTGTTCATGGTGATCGGCCTTCCGGGCCTGCTGGTGGTGGCGGTGCTCCGCTTCACGGTCAAGGAGCCCGCCCGGCGCGGCGTCATCACGGTCGCCGAGCAGAATGCGATCGGCATGCGCCATGTGCTCGCCTACATGGGCCAGCACTGGAAGGTGTTCGGCCCGCAGTTCGGCTCGATGGCGATCGCGGCGCTGGGCATGGGCGCGCTGTCCTGGGGGCCGGCCTTCTATCAGCGCACCTATGGCTGGCAGCCGGCGCAGATCGGCATGACGCTGGGTCTGATGAACCTGATCACCACGCCCATCGGCCTGTTCGGCGGGGTGTGGCTCTACGAGCGCTTCGTCAAGAAGGGCTACATCGATGCGCCCTTGCGGGTGGTGATCTTGGGCCGCCTGCTCGCCCTGCCCTTCGGCCATCATGATGCCTCTGATGCCCAACCCGTGGCTGGCGCTGGGGTGCGGCGCGGTGGGCGGGATCGCCCTGGGCTTTGGCGGCTCGTCCCAGAACGCCGCCCTGCAGATCGTCACCCCCAACGCCATGCGCGGACAGATGACGGCGATCAACATGTTCCTGTTCAGCGTGGTGGGCTCGGGCCTGTCGCCCTCGATCATCGCCCTGATCACCGACTTCGTGTTCCGCGACGAGGGCCAGCTTCGCTACGCCATGCTGACGACCGCGATCCTGTTCGGGCCCGCGTCGCTGTTCGTGTGGTGGCTGGGGATGAAGCCCTACGCCCGCGAGGTGGCGCGCCTCGAGGCCTTGGGCGCCGCCGAGGACCGCCGACAAAGACACAGCCCTGCAAGTACCGGAGACCGACGATGATCGAGGTCTATACCTGGGAGCCGAACGCTAACTCAGGCAAGCCCCTGCTGACCCTGAAGGAGAAGGGCGCGCCCTTCGAGTTCCACTACATCAACATGGGCGAGCGCGAGCAGCACTCGCCCGAGTACGTGAAGATCAACCCCAACGGCACCGTGCCGACGGTGATCCACGACGGCTTCAAGATGTTCGAGTCCACGCCGGCGATGGAGTACCTCGACGAGGTCTGCGGCGGCGAGAGCCTGATCCCCGCCGATCCCTATCAGCAATGGCGGATGCGCTGGTGGATGCGCTACGTCGACGAGTACCTGAACCCCTGCCTGGCCATGCAGGCGGGCACCGCGTTCCGCCACGCCCAGCCGGACCTGAGCGAGGAAGACTTCAAGGCCGCCGTGGACCGCATCCCGCTGCCCGAACGGCGCAAGGTCTGGTCGCTGATCATGAGTAAGCAGGGGGCTTCGGACGCCGACATCGAGGAGTCCAAGCGCCGGGTGAATGTCGCCATCGCCGCGTTCGAGGCCGCCCTGGGCGAACGGCCCTATCTGGCGGGCCCGACCTATTCCCTGGCCGATGTGGACGCCATGACCACCCTGCACTCCTGGCCCCTGAACCGGCCGGAGATCAACGAGGCGCAGACGCCCAACCTGTGGGCCTGGTTCCGGCGCTGCCACGCCCGCCCGGGGATCAAGGAGGCCTTCGCCATGGGCCGGTTCATCGGAACGCGCATGGGCGAGGTTCGCGAGAAGCTCGGCTTGGAAGCCTAGGGGAAAACACGGGACATGATCGAGCTTTATCACTGGGAGCCCACGTCGAACTCCGGCGAGCCGCTGATCCTGCTGAAGGAGCGGGGCGCGGACTTCACCGGTCGCTACGTGGACGTGCTCGGCTTCGAGCACCTGTCGCCCGACTTCCTGAAGCTGAACCCCGCCGCCCAGGTTCCCGTGCTGGTCCACGACGGGCGCGTGCTCACCGAGACCGGCTTCATCCTGCAATACCTGGACGCGGTGCTGCCTGGGCCGTCGCTGACGCCGAAGGGCGTGCAGGACCGTTACTGGGTCAATGTCTGGATCAAGTACGTGCAGGAGTACATGGCCCCGGCCGCCTGGAAGCTCGGCGTGCGCCAGCGCTTCGCCGCGCAGATGACGGGCCGCGATCTGAACGCCGCGCGCGAAGCGCTGAAGAAAGCCCCGCTGGAGCGCCAGCAGGCCTGGGCCAGGGCGCTGGCCGATGACTTTTCGGACGATGAACTGGAGGCCGCGAAGGGCCTGCTGCCCGTGCGCCTGGAGCGGATGGAGACAGCCCTCCAGACGTCCGACTGGCTGGCGGGCCCCGACTATTCCCTGGCCGACATTGTCGTGTTCCCGACCGCCAACGCCCTGCCGGCCCTCGTCCCCGATCTGGTGAGCGCGCAGGCGACCCCGCGAATCATCGCCTGGCTGGAGCGGATGCGCGCCCGGCCGGCGGTCAAGGCGGCGCTGGCGATGGGCCGTTCACCGAAACCCGAAACCATGTTCGCCCCCGGCCCCGAAGGCAGCCGCTGGGGGTGATCCGCGCCGCGTCAAGGTCGGCCGACACACGCCACGCGCGCGGTTGACAAGGTCAAGTTTGAGTCCAAAGTTTGTCGACAAAGGCCATGCACAAGAAGGGGCCTATGGGAGGGCTAAAAATGTCTCGTCACGCCAATTTGGCGCGCCATGCGCGTGCTGTTCGTCTTCGCCGGTTCGCAGCCGGTGTTTCGTTCATAAGCCTAGCCGCCGCTGCGGCGGTCAGCCTGGCGCCGTCGCATGCGCTCGCCGCCGACAGCAAGAAGTCCGACGGCACGGTCTCCGAAGTGGTGGTCACCGCCGAGTACCGCGCGACCAACCTTCAGAAGACGCCGATTTCGATCTCGGCCGTGAATTCCCAGATGCTCGAGCAGCGTGGCATCACCAATGTGATGGACGTCGCCTCGGCCGTGCCGAACGTGAGCATGCGGATGGGCGGCTCAGGTTCGGGGATGTCGAACCAGGCGTTCATCCGGGGCATCGGCCAGGGCGACTTCCTGTTCGCCTACTCGCCGCGCATCGCCTTCTATGTGGACGGCGTCTACTACTCGACCGTCTACGGCTCGACCTTCGATCTGCTGGATATCGACCGGATCGAGGTCCTGCGCGGCCCGCAGGGCGTGCTGTCGGGCCGCAACGCAACCGGCGGCGCGATCAGGATCATCTCCAAGAAGCCCACCGGCGATGGCGGCGGCTACCTCGAGGCCACGGGCGGCTCGCTCAACCGCTTCGACATCAAGGGCGTCATGGACGTGCCGATCGTCCAGGACAAGCTGATGGCCCGGATTTCGGCCATGCACACTCAGCACGACGGCTGGGTGAAGCTGGAGAATTTCGCCTGCGCGAATCCGGGGATGGGGGGCCTGCTGCCCAACAAGGGAACCAACACCAAGGAAGGCTGCCAGGTCGGCACCCTGGGGGCGGAGAACACCTGGGCCGTGCGCGGCCAGTTGCGCTGGGTGATCAACGACAAGATCGAGGACAATCTCGCGGCGGACTACACCCGCTCGCACAACACCGCCTCGCCGGATGTCCTGACAGCGCCCTTGCAGTTCGACACCCTGGACCGCACGGCGGCCACGTCGCTGACCCCCGTGAACTTCCCCAACAACGTGCCTTTGCCCAATGGCCTGGCCACATGGTTCGGCAACATCGGCGGGCCGGACTACGGCCTTGCGCAGGCGACGGGCGCGTGCTGCCTGACGGGCCAGAACCAGTTCGGCTTTGACCCGATCTCCGCGGCCCCGCGCACCTACTGTCCGCCGAGCGCGGCCCTGGCGGCGGCGCTGTATCCGAACAATCCGTTCGTGAGCTACGCGAGCTTCGGCAATCCGGGTCTTTCAGGCCAGTTCCCGGCGAAAGAGAATCTGCCGGCGGGCATCGCCGAACTACCTCGACAAGAACTCCAATTTCCTGGACCCCAACGTCAACAATCTGAAGCAATGGGGTCTGTCCAACACCCTGGACATCGACTTCACGCCGCACATTCACTTGAAGTCGATCACGGCCTTCCGCGGCTACAGCGGCGTGTTCGGCTCCAGCCAGGCGGCCATCGCCGTGCCGATCCAGGAAGCCTACCAGGGGGTCTCGCACCACCAGTTCAGCGAAGAGGCCATTCTTACGGGTGACCTGTTCAACAAGCGGGTGGACTACACGATCGGCGGCTTCTTCCTGAACACCGGCGAGCGCAACACCGGGCGGGTGGACTTCGAAGGCTTCGCCTTCTTCGGCGGTCCTTATGTGCAGGACTTCCAGATCGACGACCCGGCAACTCTTGAGGAACCGCTCGGGCTTCGCGGACCTGAACCTGCACGTCACCGACAAGCTGAGCATCGACGGCGGCATCCGCTATTCGCACGAGACCAAGACCTACGCCTTCACCCGCCACTACACCTTCTATCAGGGCCTGGCTGATCCCACGACGCTGAACGTCACCTTGAAGGGCACCACCGATAGCGAGAGCAAGTGGACGCCCCGGGTGGCGGTGAACTACCAGGTCACGCCCGACATCCTCGGCCTATGCCTCCTATTCCACCGGCTTCACGGCGGGCGGCATCAACGGGCGGCCGTTCAACACCTCGACCGACATCTTCCCCTACGGTCCGGAAGACGTGACGGCCTACGAGGTTGGCCTGAAGACCGAACTGTTCCAGCACCGGCTGCGTTTGAACGGCGACGTCTTCTACACCGACTACACCAACATCCAGGTGACCGAACTCGGCAGCGCCGCGAACGGCCACCCGACCACGGTGTTCTTCACCGCCAACGGCGGCCAGGCCCACATCAAGGGCTTCGAACTGGAGGCCGAGGCGCATCCCGTCGACGGCCTGCTGATCAACGCCTCGCTCGGCTACACCAACTTCAAGTACGCCAAGATCGATCCGGGCGTGTCCCTCAGCCTGGATAGCCCGCAGGTGCTGGTGCCCGACTGGAACGCCTCCGTCGGCGTCCAGTACGCCGTGAACATGGGAGCCCTGGGCGCGTTGATCCCGCGGGTGGACGCCAACTATCGCTCCACCACGCACTTCAGCGCGACGAACCCCACGAACCCCCTGGCCAACCAGCCGGGCTACACGCTCGTCAACGCCCGCCTCACCTGGCGGCCGCTCGACACGCGCTGGACGGTGTCCGGCGCGATCACGAACCTCGGCAACAAGCTCTACTACTCTCAGAAGGTGGACGGCCGGACCGGCTTTGGCACGGCCTATGGCACCGTGGGCGAGCCGCGCGAGTTCACGGTCACCCTTCGGCGTAGTTTCTGACACGCCGCTCTGGGAGCACGACTTTGGAGCCGCCCCTTCGGGGGCGGCTCTTTTCTTTTCGGGCCTCGGCCGCCCTGGCGCTGGTCCCGTTTCGCCGCTACTAATTTGACATGGTCAACATCGCGTCCCTTGCTGCGGCGCGGCTTGGGAGGACGGCATGAAGGACGTGGAGGGCAAGGTCGCCTTTATCACCGGCGGCGCCAGCGGCATCGGCTACGGCATGGCGCAAGCGTTCTTGAACGCGGGCATGAAGGTGGTGGTCGCCGACATGCTGCAGCAGCACCTGGACGAGGTGGCCGCCGCCCATCCCGGCGCCAACAACCTGCATCTGATCAAGCTCGACGTCACCGATCGGCCCGCCTTCGAACGCGCCGCCGAGGAGACCGAGAAGGTGTTCGGCAAGGTCCACGTGCTCTGCAACAACGTCGGCGTCGCCGCCGGCGGCCAGGTTGACCAGCACAGCTACGAGGACTGGGACTATGTCATGAACGTCAACGTCGGCGGGACGATCAACGGCCTGGTGAACTTCCTGCCGCGGATCAAGAAGCACGGCGAGGGCGGCCACATCGTCAACACCTCGTCCATGGCCGGCATGATCCCGGTGCCGGGGTTCGTGGGCAGCTACTCCACCGCCAAGTTCGCCATCCGCGGGATGAGCGACTCCCTGCGCCTGACCCTCGCGCCCGACAGGATCGGCGTTTCGGTGCTGTGCCCGGGCATGGTCGCCACGCGCGCGGTCACCGGCGGCAAGATCTATCGCCAGACCCACGCTTCTCACGAACAGGCCGAAGACACGCCGCCGCCGATCACCGGCGGGATGTCGCCGCTGGAAGTGGGCGAGCGGGTGCTCAAGGGCATCCATGACAACGAGCTCTACATCTTCCCGCACGGCGAGTTCAAAGAGGAGGTCGCCGCCTACTTCCAGCGCATGCTGGACGCCTTCCCCGGCGAACAGGACATCGATCCGGATCGCCGGGCGGCGGAGGATCGCCGCGCCAAGATGACCGAGGAGCAGCGTCTGGCCGCGGACGCCATCGACAACTAGCTGAGCCGGCCGAGGTCCTGCGCGTCAGACCGTTCCAGGAATTCCGCGAGCTGTTTGCGCGCCCGGTAGACCCGCATCTCCACCACCTTGACGGTGGCGCCGATGGCCTCGGCCGCCTCGCGCTGGGACAGGCCCTGCAGGGCCGTGAGCACCAGCGCCTCGCGCAGCTTGCCGGGCAGGCGCGAGAGGCCCTCGTTCAGCCGTTTCAGGGTCTCGCTCGCGATCTGCATGTCGTCGGCCTGGGCGGCGGTGTCGGCCACCGCCTCGGCCGCGTCGGCGTTCGCGCCCGCGAAGCCGAACACCCGCCTGCGCACCGCCTCGCGCCGGGCGCGGTCGCGGCACTTGTTCAGGGCGATGCGGCGCAGCCAGGCGTCCAGCGGCCGGGTGGGATCATAGCGCTTCAGCGCCAGCCAGGCGGAGGTGAAGGTCTCCTGCAGGATGTCGTAGGCGTCGTCCGAGGAGGGCACGTGGCGGCGGATGAAACCGTACAGCCAGCCCTTGTGGCGTCCCATCAGTTCAGTGAAAGCGGGCTGGTCGCCCTTCAGCACCGCCGCGACAAGCTCCGCGTCGGTCGCCGACGTCGTCGTCACGCCGGATCGCGCATCAGCGCCATGATGATGTGCTCGTCGAACACCACGCGCTGCTCGGGGGTGAGCACCTGGCGCACCTCCAGCACATAGAGGATGGAACTCGGTGTGCAGGCGCCCGACGCTGTCCTGAATTCCCTGAATAGCCGCCTTGGCCTGCGGATTCAGCGACATGTCGTTGGCCACCGCGGCCGCCAGTTGCGCGTTGGACATGCGGATGTCGGCCCAGATCAGATTGTGCGTCCGGGTGAATTTCCGGTCGATCTGGTCGATGGACTGACGCTGAGCCGAGGAGAGCTTGAAATCCCGCTGCAGCAGGCTTTCCACGGATGCGCGGACGGTGCCTTGCCCCAGCCGCGGACCCGGCGTCTGCCGCATCCCGACCCACGCCCCCAGAAAGCCGAAGGTCGCCGCGATCAGCGCCGTCAGCAGCCACCAGCGCCAGGACCGGATCACAGCGGGCCTTCCAGGCGGCCCAAGGGCCCGACCTCGGCGTAGCCGGCGAACAGCTGCGCCTCGCGGCGGTGCTCGGCCCGGACGTTGGTCATGGTCCAGCCGAGCGCCAGGCCGATGCCCAGCGCCATGCAGGCCGCAACCACCTGGGTGCGCACGCCCGCGTCCGCCGTCTGGCGATCGCGAATGCGCCGCCACACCTGAGAGTTCGAGCCCATCGAGGTCGGCGCCGCCCGCGGGCGCCGGAAGCGCATTCAACAGAGCGTCAAGACGGTCGGTCATCATCGAATCCCCGAAAGCCTCATAGCACATTCCAGCGGAGGGTTCCTTGCCACCAATACGCGAGCGGGCCGGGCGGCCCTCAACGACGCCCAGGCGCCGCGGGCGATTGGCGCCGGCGGCGGCTTCTGAAATGGTGGCAAGCGAGAGGTTCTGATCGATGACCAAGCTCGATCTGAGCACGGCCCAGGCGCTGATCGCGGCGGCGCTCGCCCACGCCCGGGCGCAGGGCTATCTGCCGCTGGGCGTGGGGGTGCTGGACGCCCGCGGCGCCCTGATCGCCTATGCGTCCGAGGACGGGACCAGCTTCCGCCGCGCCGACATCGCCCTGGCCAAGGCGAACGGCGCCCTGGCCATGGGCATGGGCTCTCGCACCCTGGCCGCGCGGGCCAAGGCGGCGCCGGCGTTCATCGGCGCCCTGGCCGGGGTGATCCAGGGCGGCCTCGCGCCCGCGCCCGGCGGCGTGCTGGTGCGCGACGCGGCGGGCGCGATCCTCGGCGCGGTGGGCATATCCGGAGATATTTCCGACAATGACGAGGCGGCGGCGCTCGCGGGCGTCGCGGCGGTCGGACCTCGTCGGCGATCCAGGCGCGGACTGACAGCGCCGGCAAGTTTCAAGGGTACAAGGGAAACGTCATGACGGACCGGCTTATCGGCAGCTTCGACGGCTGCCGCATCAACGTTCGCGACCGAGGCCGCCCGAACGCGGCGTGGCTGCTGCGTCGCCGCCGGAGTTCCTCGCTTGAGCGCCCGGTCGTCGGCCGCCGACGGATCCGGGACGGCGATCTACGCCCTGGTGTTCCTGACGCTGATCTCGACCCTGAACTATTTCGACCGGTCGGTGATGTCGCTCGTGCTGCCGCTGATCAAGAAGGACATGGGGCTGTCGGACACCACGCTGGGCGACATCTCCAGCCTGGTGGCCGTCTACGCCCTGGTCGGGCGTTCCGGTGGCGTCGCTGGCGGACCGCTGGAGCCGGCGCAACGTGGTGGCCATCGGCTTCGCGTTCTGGAGCGCCATGACCGCGCTTACGGGCTTCTCGACCGGCGCCTGGCATCTGGCCGGCGCCCGCCTGCTGATGGCGGTGGGCGAGGCCTGCGGCGTGGCGCCGTCCAACTCCATGATGTCGGACATGTTCACCAAGGCCCGGCTGCCCCTGGCCCTGGCCGTGTTCACCTGCGCCAGCTCCATCGCCGCCATCGTCTATTCGCCGGCGGCCGGATACATCGCCGACCACTACGGCTGGCGGCCGGTGTTCTACCTCGGCGGGGCGATCGGCCTCTGCCTGGCCCCGATCTTCTTCTTCACGGTGCGCGAGCCTCGCCGGGGCGCCACGTCCGGCGAGACGGCCTCGGTGACGGAGGAAAAGACCCGCCTTCGGTCCGGCGATGAAGTTCCTGATCGCCTCGCGGACCTTCGTGCTGATGGTTCTGGGCGGCGGGTTCATGGGGGCTTACCTCTATGGCACCGGCGCCTGGGGCACGACCTTCCTGGTGCGGGTGCACCACCTCAGCATCACCGAGATCGGCGCGGTGTTCGGTCCCGTGCGCGGCGTGGTCGGCGCCGTGGGCATCATCCTGGGCGGGCTGATCGCCAATTGGCTCAGCCGCCATGACGAGCGCTGGCGCGGCTGGATTCCGGGGCTCGCCTGCCTGACGCTGGCGGCGTTCGAGGCGGTGTTCCTGTTCGCCGACCCGACATGGCTGTGGGTCACCGGCCTGGTCGGCTCCAGCCTGTTCGGCATCATGAGCCAGCCGGCGGTCTATGCGGCCCTGATGGCCGTCGCCAAGCCGCGGATGCGCGCCCTGTCGGTGTCGATCAACCTGCTGTTCGCCACGGTGGCGGGCCAGGTGTTTGGGCCGAGCCTGATCGGGCGGCTGAACGACGCGCTCGCGCCGCGCTTCGGCGACATGGCCATCCGCTATTCCATGAGCGTGGTGATCCTGTGCTCGATCCTGGGCGGCCTGTGCTTCGCGGCGGCCGGCTGGTTCGTCGAGCGCGACATGCGCCGCGCCGCGCAGGGCTAGGGACAGACGCGGCGCCGCGCTATGAATTCAACTCCATCGCCGCGCTCGGCTAATTCAGTTGTCAAAGTCAATCGGAGACGACCATGAAGGACTTCGCAGGCAAGATCGCGTTCATCACCGGCGGCGGTTCGGGCCTGGGCTTCGGCCTGGCCAAGGTGTTCTCCGAAGCCGGCTGCAAGGTGGTGATCGCGGACATCCGCCAGGACCACCTCGACGAGGCCATGGCCTACTTCAAGACCAAGAACGTCCCGGTCCACGCCATCAAGCTCGACATCACCGACCGCAAGGCCTACGCGGCCGCAGCTGACGAGGTGGAGAAGGTGTTCGGCGGGCCGCCGCAGCTGCTGTTCAACAACGCCGGGGTCAACACCTTCGGGCCTACGGAAAAATCCACCTACGAGGACTGGGACTGGCTGACTGGCGTGCTGTTCGGCGGCGTGGTCAACGGCATCCAGACCTTCCTGCCCAGGATGCTGGCGTCCGGCCAGCCGGGCTACATCGTCAACACCTCGTCCATCGGCGGCTTCGCCGGCTCGGACGGCGCGGCGATCTACTGCGCGGCCAAGGCGGCGGTGAACAATCTGTCCGAAAGCTACAACGCCTCCCTGAAGAAGTACGGCATCGGGGTCTCGGTCTGCACGCCGGCCAACATCAAGTCCAACATCGCCGAGGCCACCTTCACCCGGCCCGAGCACCTGAAGAAAACCGGCTATGTGGTGGACGACAGGACCGTCGATTCCCTGCGCAGCATCCACTCCCAGGGCATGGAGCCGATGGACCTGGCCAACTGGATCAAGAAGGGGATGGAGGACGAGCAGCTCTACATCATCCCCTATCCCGAAGCGAAGCCGATGCTGGAGGAGCACTTCCAGATGATCCTGGACTCCGTGCTGCCCGAGGAAGCCGATCCGGAAGGCGTGAAGCAGCGCACCGAAGCCCTGAAGGCCTGGGCCAAGGACCGCGGCGACATGTTCACCCGCTCGACGGACCAGAAGACGAACGCCTAATCGCAGCCGGCGACCGGGTCTTCACGGATACGGCCGCTTCACGAAATCCGAGATATTTGCCGATTTCCTGAACTAATCTTCCAGCCGGCTTGATCGGCTTGCCGGTCACCGGGTGCGGATAGTGGAAGGGCAGCACGCCCGTGTCCGGCCAGAACGGCGTCTGCTCGCCGGTCACCGCGTCCGGGCCCATCGGGTCCTCGGGATAGAGCTTGGGCCAGAACGAGCCCTCGTAGGGGGTCTGGTGGGCCCAGCCGGTCTCGAAGTCCCCCTGCCAGGCGAGGTTGTAGTTCATCACCTTGACCTTCCAGACGCCGTCCTCGCGCACGTACTGGTTCTCATAGACGCCGAACTCCCACCATTGGCGGGGCAGGTGGGGATTCCTGTCGGTCTTCAGGTCATGGCTGCCGCCTTGCAGGAACCCGCGCGCGCGCGCCTTGGCGGTCTTGCGGTCCGGCGCCACGTCGATGACGTCCTGAAGCTGCAGATGGTCGGCCAGCAGGCCGAACGCCGGGCCGTTCTTTCCGGTGAAGGCGGGGCGCAGCCGGCCGCAATAGAGCCGCCGCACGCCTTCCTTGCCCTTGAAGATCCCGCCCATGAACCGCAGCTCGCCGTCCTCGGCGAACAGGTCCACCACCTCGTCGTACAGGCCCTTGTCCATGAAGTAGCCGTAGCTGTACTGCAGCTTGCGGATGGCGGCCGCGTCCTGGAGCCGGCCGACCTCCGTCTCCAGCGCCTCGATCCTCGCCTGCAGGGCCTTCAGCCCCGCCTCCGCCGCGTCCGCCATGACCGTCTCCTCGATGTTTGGCCCATCAGACAGCCGGGGCCCGGACCCGTCAAACGGCTTGTGCGGGGCGCGAAGGAGGGGTCATGCTGAGGCGCAGCGTTGGAGGCCAGCCATGCACGAAATTCGCATTTCCCCCGAGGCGCGCGCGTTCGGCGTCGCCCAGCGCGGCGGGCGGGAACGGGCGTTTCGAGACCCTCGACCTCGGCAAGACGGCCCACGTGGTCATCGACCTGCAGAACGGCTTCATGGAGCCCGGCGCGCCGGTGGAGGTCCCCGCCGCCCGCGACATCGTGGCTGGCGTCAACGCCATCAGCCGGGCGGTGCGCGCCGGCGGAGGGCGCGGTGGTCTTCCTGCGCATGACCGTGGACGACGAGTCCATGGCCAGCTGGTCCAACTGGTTCCGCCACTTCCACACGCCGGCCACGACCAGCAGCTTCCAGGACTCCTTTGGCCGGGGCAGCCACTATTGGACTCTGTGGCCGGACCTCGACGTCCAGCCGGCGGACCTGAAGGTCGACAAGACCCGCTTCGGCGCCTTCGTGCCCGGCGCCAGCGAGCTGCACGCGGTGCTTCAGGCGCGCGGGATCGACACCCTGATCGTCACCGGAACCCTGTCCAACTGCTGCTGCAAGTCCACCGCGCGCGACGCCATGCAGATGAACTACAAGCTGATCTTCGTGGCCGACGCCAACGCCGCCCTCACCGACGCCGCCCACAACGCCACGCTGGACAACATGGCCATGCTGTTCGCCGACGTGCTGACCACGGACGAGACCCTGAGCGCGATCGCGAAGAGCGCACCGGCGATCCAGGCCGCCGAATAGGCCGCACTTTCCCGTCCGCAAGAGCGGCTAGGGTTGTTCGGAGCCCTCAGCTCGACGGGGCAGCAGCTTCAATCCCTGGCGCGCGGCTATGGCCGCCAGCGCCAAGGCGAGCGGTCCCAGGAAGTAGATGCTGCGAAACAGCAGCAAGGCCGCGGCCGCCTCGTATGGCCGTATGGAGGGCGGCGCGAGGCCGATGATCACCGCGTCGAACACGCCCAGCCCCCCCGGCAGGCCGACGAGCGAGCCCATCACCGAGCCGAGAACGAAGACAGCCAGGACGCCGGGAAACGCCAGCAAACTCTGGTCGGTCAGCACGAACAGCGCCGCGCAGGAGAAGATCCAGTCGCCGATCCCCGCAGCCAGAGCGCCTGCCCGGGTTCGCGCATCCAGCGGGGTCTCGCGCATCCTCAACAGGCGGCGCACGGGCAGGAACCAAAGGGCGACGGGCGCCAGCAAGGCCAGTTCGGCCAGGGTCTTGATCCACCAGGGCGCCCGCACCGCCGCCAGGGCGCTTTGCGGCGCCGCGAGCAGAGCCAAGCCTCCCGTGATCACCGCGCACAGGATCGTCGCGGAGGAGAACACCACGACCAGGGCGGTGGTCCTGCGCGCCGACAGCGCCCGCGGCGGATAGAGCTTCAGCCGCAGGGCCGTGCCGCTGGCCAGGCCGACGCCCAGGCAGGCGGCGATGGCGTTGGAGCCGAGCGAGGGCAGCAGCATCCGCCGCAGCGGCATCGGGCGGCCGACATATCGCAGCGCTGCCCACTCCTGGAAGGTCAGGCAGGCGTAGCTGGCGCGCCGTGAACACCAATGAGGCGGCGATGGCGCGCTCGGGCGTGGCGGCGATCGCCGCGCCGATGGCGGCAAGCTCGGCCGGTTGCACCGCGCGCACCAGCACCGCCGCCGCCGCCGCCAGGGCCACGAGGGCCAGCAGACCCCGGGCCCAGGGCGCGTTGGCCAGCCGTCCGACGCTCGCAGCCGCCCGCCGTACGTCTGGCCAGGCATTCCGCGGCGGATCCTCTGTCACGAGATCGGCGTCCCCGCCTTCACGGCTTCGGTCATTTCTCGGCGGCGGTGCTCGATGCGGCGGCCGGCGGTGGGCCGGTCACGTCGGAGACCACGTCGCGGCGCTTGAACTTCCAGGCGCCGTTCTCGCGCACCAGCGTGTCCTGGTAGCGGCCGCCATAGAGCACCGCCGGCTTGCCGTCCGGGTTGCCCGACACGAAGGTCCACCGCGACCAGGCCGTGGCCGTATCGCCCTTCACGTCGATCTCGAAGTTGGACATCACGTGATAGTTGGGGCCGGGCGTCGGCCCCATGGCCTTCATCATCATGTCGTAGATGGCCTTGCGGCCAACCGCCGTGCCGAAGCCGCCGGACCAGGTTCCGCCGTCCTGCGCGTACAGGTTCGCGAAGGCCTTCCAGTCGCGCGCGTCCACGAAGCGGCCATAGTCGGTCAGCAGCCGCCCGATCGCCGCCACGTCCTCCAGGCGCTGGACCCGCGCCTCCAGGGCGGAGTCCGCCTGGGCGCTCGCCGCCCCCGGCGCGGCGGCGCCAGCGACGGCCACGGCCGCAAGGGCCAGCAGTCCCAGCGCGCGCACGGCCGCTAGTCCGTCCAGCCCGTGCCGGCGCCATAGGGCATCGGCCGCTTCAGGGTTTCGATCCGCTCGATCTTGCCGTCCTTCACCTTGAACACCGCCGCGACCATGTTGGTGGACGGGGTCGACAGCTCGCTCGGAACCGCGACCGGCCCGGCGGGCGTGGTCAGGGTCTTCACGGTCCCGCGTGGTCGAGCATGGCCATGGCCAGCACCAGGCCGTCGCCGTCGTCCGCCACCACGTTCTCGCGGGCGCGCACTCCGGTCAGATAGCCGAAGAAGCCGCTGTCGATCTGCGCCGCGCAGCCCAGCGCGAAGGGCTTGAAGGCGGGCTGGGCGATGTCCAGCGGCGGGGCGTCGGCGTTTCCGGTGGTCCGCACGCCGTTGTCGCGCCGCTCGCAGTCCGCCGCCAACGGCGCGCGGCTCGACTGGCCGCGCTTGATGGCGTCGAAGTAGCGGTCCGCCGCCTGTTGCAGCGCCTCGCGCGGGGTTCCGCCGTCCGGCGCGGCCAGGGCGGTGTCGGCCGTCTCGAAGCCCTTGGGCGTGAACTCGGTCAGCAGCTTGGGCCGGAACAGCGACATGGTGCCGCTGCGCGGTCCGACATACTCCTCACGCACGATCATCGCCTCGATCTGGCTGATCTTGCCGGCGTCCGCCTTGATGCGCAGGGCCATCATGCCGGGCGTGCCCTGTTCGTTGACCGCGCCCAGATAGGCCGCCTGCTCGGTCGCGGGATCGGAGAACATCACCTTGTAGGCCGAGCTCTTGGGCCCCAGGGCCAAGAGGCCGTCGCCGGGCACGGCGATGGCGCTGGCCGTGTTCCAGAACCCGTCGCCGACCTTCAGCACCTGGCCGTTCTCGGTGTAGCGCGCGCCCGGCGCCAGCGGCGCTTCGCTGGGATCATGGTCGATCATCGCCTGCAACAGGCCCTTCATCAGGTCCTGCAGGCAGGCCTTGTCGCAGTCGCCGGCGTGGCGCGAGGGCTTGCCTTGTGATGACACCGGCGCCGGCTGGGTCTCGGCCGGGTGCATGCCGTAGGGAATCTCGGTCAGCGTCATCTCGATGCGCCAGAGCTTGTCGCCCCGCATCCGATAGGCCTCGCCGGCCTGCAAGGAGCGCGGCACGTTGAAATAGGGCGGAATCGGAGAGGACGTGCCGTTCACCGACGGCAGGGTGCGCACCGTGCCGTTGTGGTCCAGGTCCGCGAAGGCGAACACCGACTGTCGCTCCTCGTCCACCACCACGAAGCGTCGGTCCCTGATCCGGGTGACGAAGCCGAGGAAGCCGGTCTTGAACTGCGCCTCGCAGCTCAGGGAGGAGAAGGCCACGTCGCTGGAGTGGCCATAGGCCTCGGGCGTCTTCAGATTGGTGGTCTGCTCGCCGTGTTCGATGCGGTTGCAGTCCGGGTCGAAGAACGAATAGTCGCCGTTCGGATCATTGCGCTCCATCCCCTGCAGGTACTTGTCGGAGACCGCGATCAAGGTCTCGCGCGGCACGCGGTTCGCCACGGGGACGGGTTGCAGCCATTCAGGGGCCGGCTTGCCCATGGCGTCGTACTTGGCCGCGCCCCTGGGGTCGCGGATGATCATCTGCTCGGCCTCGACGATCCTGCCGCCCTTCACCGCCAGGACCAGGTCCAGGATCGCCGGGACGCCGTTCTCCTTCACCGTGGTGATGGCCGCCACGTGGCCGGTTTGTGGATCGGAGAAGATGTGCCGATAGGTCCCCAGGCCGTCGATCGTGCCCCAGGTCCCCTCGCCGATCTTCAGGAGCTGGTCGTTCTCCACGAAGCGGATGCGCTGATAGCCGGGCAGCTGCTTGGGGTCGCGCGCGGCCAGGGCGGTCAGGTACTGGCCGACCTCGCCCTCCAGACACGCGCGGTCGCAGGTGTCGGCGGCCTGGGCGCCGGCGACGGCGCCGAACAGGCTCGTCGCGGCCCACAACAGGCCGATCGCAAGGCTTCGGGTTCGCATAGCCTCTCCTCTTTTCCGCCCCGCCGGGTTATCAGGTTCCCAGCGGCCCAATTTGTGACGAGGCCGGACAGGGAGGGCAAGTCCGTATGAAGCTTCTGCCGACGAGTTTCGTAGGCTCCTACCCGCAGCCGGACTGGCTGATCGACCGCAAGGCGCTCGCCAGCCGCTTCCCGCCGCGCACGCCGACCCCCAGCCTTTGGCGCGTGGCGCCGGAGTTTCTCGAGGAGGCGCAGAACGACGCGGTGATCCTCGCCATCCGCGCGCAGGAGCGGGCGGGACTGGACATCATCACCGACGGTGAAATCCGGCGCGAGAGCTACTCCAACCGCTTCGCCAACGCCCTGGCCGGCATCGACCTGGAGCATCCCGGCGAGGCGCTGGACCGCTCCGGCCACCCGGTCTCCGCGCCCCGCGTCACCGGCGCGATCAGCCGCATGCGTCCGGTGGAGGTCGAGGCCCTGAAGTTCCTCAAGGCCAACACCGATCGGGCGGTGAAGATCACCGTGCCCGGCCCCTTCACGATGCAGCAGCAGGCCCAGAACGCCTTCTATCCCACCGACGCGGAGCTCGCGATGGCCTACGCCGACGCGGTGAAGGAGGAGATCGAGGACCTGTTCGTCGCCGGCGCCGACGTGGTGCAGATCGACGAGCCCTATATGCAGGCCCGCCCCGAGAAGGCGCGCGAGTACGGCCTGGAGGCGCTGAACCGGGCGCTCGACGGCGTGAAGGGGACCACGGCGGTCCACATCTGCTTCGGCTACGCCGCCATCATCCACGAGCGGCCGGTGGGCTACACCTTCCTGCCGGAGTTCGCCCACTCCCACGTCTGCCAGATCTCGATCGAGACGGCCCAGTCGCACCTGGACACCACCATCCTGGAGCCCCTGCGCGACAAGGCGATCATCCTTGGCGTGCTGGACCTGGCCGATCCTAACGTGGAGAGCGCCAAGACGGTGGCCGAGCGCATCCGCAGCGCCCTGCCGCACATCGACGCCAAGAAGGCCATCATCGCGCCGGACTGCGGGCTGAAGTACCTCTCGCGCGAGGTCGCCGACGGCAAGATGCGGGCGATGGTCGAGGGCGCGAAGATCGTGCGCGGCGGAGCTGGGCGGCTAGCGCCCGACCGCCAGCGACGGACCGAAGTCGAAGGGAAGAGAACCGCCATGTCCAAGAGCGGACTGTCCAAGGCGCGCTTGCAGCGCCTTCACAAGATGGCCGACGGCTACGTCGCCTCCGGCCAGGTGGTGGGGGCGATCACCGTCGTCCACCGCCGGGGCGAGACCGACGTCCACGTCGCCGGTCTGGCCGACCAGGCGCGGGGCAAGGCGCCTGAAGCGGGATTCCATCTTCCGCATCGCCTCCATGTCCAAGCCGATCACCGCCGTGGCGGCGATGATCCTGGTGGAGGAGGGCAAGCTCAGGCTCGACGAGCCCGTGGACCGGCTGCTGCCGGAACTCGCCGGCCGTCAGGTGCTGCAAGAGCTTGGACTCCGCGCTCGACCGACACCGTGCCGGCCAACCGGCCCTTGACGTTGCGCGACCTGCTGACCTTCCGCCTCGGCTGGGGAATGGCGCTCGGCCCGGTGGAGACGCCGATCTCCAAGGCCATGGCCGAGCACCAGATCATGGGCCTGAAGCCCTGGACCCCGCATGCGCCCGACGAATGGATCAAGCGCCTGGGTTCGCTGCCGCTGATGCATCAGCCGGGCGAGCGGTGGATGTACCACACTGGCTCGGACGTCCTGGGCGTGCTGATCGCCCGGGCGGCCGACATGCCGTTCGAGACCTTCCTGAAAGAGCGCATCTTCGGCCCGCTGGGGATGAAGGACACCGGCTTCCACGTGCCGGCCAAGAAGATCGACCGGCTGGCGACCTGCTACGCCATCGATCCGCGCTCGGGGAAGATGGAGATCTACGACGACGGGGCGGACAGCCAGTGGGCGTCCCCGCCGGCCTTCCCCATGGGCGGCGGCGGCATGGTCTCGACGGCGGACGACTACCTCGCGTTCGGCAGGATGATGCTGAACAGGGGCGAGCTCGACGGGACGCGCATCCTGTCGCGGGTCACGGTGGAGACTCATGTCCACGGATCAGCTCACCCCCGAGCAGAAGGCCGCTTCGCCGTTCTTCCCGGGGTTCTGGGATTCGACCGGCTGGGGCTTCGGCGTCTCGGTCGACACCTGGCGCTCGGCGATCCACAAGCGGCCGGGCCGCTTCGGCTGGGACGGCGCCTTCGGCACCTCCTGGGCGGCCGATCCCGCCGAGGATATGACCTGCGTGCTGATGCAGCAGCACATGGGCTTCGGCCCGTCCCCGGCCGGCATCCACGGCGACTTCTGGACCCTGGCCTACCAGGCGATCGACGACTGACTCCGATTGCGGGGACCGGCGGCGCGAAATTGCGGGGATAGCCTCAACTTATCCCCGCCGGGGCCCGTGGGCGCAGACTCCGGCCATGCCCGTCGCCGCCAAACCCCAACGCCTCGCCAATTCAGCCCCGGCCCTCGCGCGTGCGCCCGCGCGCACCCCCGCGCGCCCCGGCGCCCGCCCCCGCGCGCGAGGGCAGACGTCGAAACGTGATCCTATCCGTCAGCCGAAAGGCCTACGCCAGTCCCTTGAGCTCGCCGACGAGGTCGGTCTTCTCCCAGGAGAAGCCGCCGTCGGCCTCGGGGGTGCGGCCGAAGTGGCCGTAGGCGGCGGTGCGGGCGTAGATGGGCTTGTTGAGGCCCAGGTGCTCGCGGATGGCGCGCGGGGTGGCGCCGCCGACCATCTCGGGCAGGGCCTTTTCCAGCTTGGCCGGGTCGATGCGGCCGGTCTCGTGCAGGTCCACGTAGAAGCTCAGCGGCTTGGCGACGCCGATGGCGTAGCCGAGCTGGATGGTGCACTTGTCGGCCAGGCCCGCGGCCACGACGTTCTTGGCCAGATAGCGGGAGATGTAGGCGGCCGAGCGGTCCACCTTGGTGGGGTCCTTGCCCGAGAAGGCGCCGCCGCCGTGCGGGGCCGCGCCGCCGTAGGTGTCCACGATGATCTTGCGCCCGGTCAGGCCGCAGTCGCCGTCCGGCCCGCCGATCACGAAGTTGCCGGTGGGGTTGACGTGCCACTCGGTCTCGTCGGTGATGAAGCTCTCGGGCAGGACCTTGCGGATATAGGGCTCCACGATCACGCGGATGTCGCGCCGGCGTCGAGGCCGTCGCTTGTGCTGGGTGGAGAGCACGATGGAGGTCGGCGCGCACCGGCTTGCCGTTCTCATAGACGCAGGGTGACCTGGCTCTTGGCGTCGGGCTCCAGGCCCATGTTGCGGTCCGCGTGGCGGGCGTCGGCCAGGACCTTCAGGATGTTGTGGCTGTACTGCAGGGTCGCCGGCATCAGCTCCGGCGTCTCGTTCGTGGCGTAGCCGAACATGATGCCCTGGTCGCCGGCGCCCTCGTCCTTGTTGCCCGAGCGTCCACGCCCATGGCGATGTCGGCGGACTGGCTGTGCAGGTAGCAGGCGTAGTCGGCGGTCTTCCAGTGGAAGCCCTCCTGCTCGTAGCCGATGTCCTTGATGGCCGCCCGGATCTTGTCCTCCAGGCTCTCGACCACCCCGGCCGGACCCGCGCACCTCGCCGGCGATGATGATCCGCTGGGTGGTGACCATGGTCTCGCAGGCCACGCGCGCCTAGGGATCGGCGGCCAGGAAGGCGTCCACCACGGTGTCGGAGACCCGGTCGGCCACCTTGTCGGGATGGCCTTCGGAAACGCTCTCGCTCGTGAACAGATAGGACTACGCGCCACCTGGACCTCCACATATGACTAGGCCGCCGGCGACACCCGGCGGCGGGTGGAGGCACACGTATAAGGATATCTTTATGCGGCTCAAGGGACATGTGCGGTCCCTTGGGGCGGATCGCCTACGGCGCGGCGTGATCGATCAGTCGCGTCTTCGTCTTCGGCGAGGGTGCGCACCAGCTCCAGCACGCGCCGGCGAACCCGGGGGCGCGCGATCTTCGGAAAGGCGGCGGCCAGTTCCAGGCCTTCCTGGGTCATCAGGAAGTCGTGCACGAAGCGCTCCTGCCCGCCGCCCTCGGCCACGCCGGCGGCTCCCGCGCTGGCCGGGTCGGACAGGCCCTTCGAAGAAGTAGGCGACGGGGGCGGTCAGGAACCGGGCGATCTCATAGAGCTTGGAGGCGCTGACGCGGTTCGCGCCGCGTTCGTACTTCTGGATCTGCTGGAAGGTGAGCCCAAGGGCCTCGGCCAGCCGTTCCTGACTGACGCCGAGCACGCGGCGGCGCATGCGGACGCGCCCCCCGACGTGCACATCGACAGGGTTTGGCGAACGCGGAGAATTGTCAGTCGTGTCCGTCATCAGTCTCGTGCTTTCGACCCCGAAGAGAGCCCCAGTCTTTCCGCCATATCGACGTTCTTGTCCAAACGAATTTGTACAACCGATGCGCGGCGTTCGGGCCCCTGGCCAATAATGAGAATAACACCATAAGGCCGAATGCGGTTTCGCCAAGACGACTGTAGGTAGTATTACTGAGGGCGGGAGGCAGCGGCGCGTCGATCACGCCGAACGCCCCAGACCCAGGCGGGCGCCGGGAACAACGCGTCCATAGGCGTCGATAATCGCCGAAACGCCGGTGGGCGTGGAGCGCACGATTGGCAGTCCCTGACTCGATCGCTCGGTACGCGGCCAGGTTCAGGTGTTGCAGCGGTCCGGAGGTGGGACCGAACCAGGCGTCGTTGGAAACGTTGACAATCCAGCGCGCGCGGATCCCGGAACGCTTCGCGCCCGCTGCGGGTGAAGCCGGGGTAAAGCGCCTCGTAGCAGATCAGCGGCTGCACGGCCGGCACGCCGATGGGCGTGATCGGCGCGGGGCGCGGGCCGGCGGTGAAGCTGTCGCCGATGTGGGTCAGGTCCTTGAAACCCAGCGGCTGAAGGATCGATTCCGCCGGCAGGTATTCTCCAAATGGGACCAACCTGATACTTGTCGTAAACACCGGTTATCTCCAATCCGGCCGGCCTGGCGCGCGCGGAGACCAAGCTGTTGAAGTAGACCTCCTTGCCGTCACGCTGGTCCGCGCGATAGGTCCCCATCAGCAGGGTCTGGCCCGGACGCATGGCCGCGCGGATCGCCTCGGCGGTCCAGCGAGCCGGGCCGCAGCAGGGCGCCGGCCTCGGCCGGCACGGCGCCTTCGGGCCAGACGATAATGTCCGGGACGCGGGCGGCGGGGCTGCGCGGTCAGCTCCAGATAGCGGCCGAAGATCGATTGGAAGCTCGCCTCGTCGTACTTGGCCTCCTGCTTCACGTCGGCCTGAACGACGCGCACCACCGGCGCGTGGGGGTCGGGCGCGAAGCGTCCTGCCCAGCCGCCAGGCCCCGAAGCCGTACAGCGCCGCGAGCGTCAGCACGGCCAGGCCGCCGGCGCGAACCGCGAGCGGCGGCGTTCCTGCCCGACCCACGCTGCGAGCCGCCGCAGATGGCGATGGTCACGAAGGTCAGGCCGTAGGCGCCGATCAAGCGAGGCCGCCTGCGAGGGCGCCGAGCCCGCCCGCCAGGTCTCGCCCGGCAGGTTCCAGGGAAAGCCGGTCAGCACATTGCCCGCGCAGCCATTCGGCGATCGACAGGCACCCCGGCGAAGCCCAGGAACCGCCACGGGCCGCGTCGCGCCTAGCGCGCGGTAGAGCATCAGGCCCGCGCCCCAGAACAGGCCCATTCCGGCGGGCAGCAGGGTCACCGCGAAGGGCGCCATCCAGCCCTGGCCCCGGCGTCCACCATGAAGGCTTCGGCCACCCACCAGCAGCTGATCAGGAAGTAGGCGAAGGCCGCCAGCCAGCCGCGCCAGAACGCGGCGCGCAGCGGACGGGCCTCGGGCGCCGCGTCCGCCAGCAGCATCATCAGGCCGTAGCCGAGCAGGCCGGGCAGAAAGCCGAACGGCGGGAAGGCCAGGGCCGCGGCGGCGCCGGCCGCCAGCGCAGAGACCCGCGGCCGCCTTCGGACCAGGCGGCGAATCTCCCGCCTCGCTCGCCTTGGGCTGCGGCGGAAGGGCGGCCCGGGCCGGGCGGATGCGCACGCGCTTGACCCGCCGGGGGTCGGCGTCGGTCACCTCGAACTCGAAGCCCGCCGGGTGGGCGATCACTTCGCCCCGCTGCGGCAGGCGGCCGGCCAGGGCGCTGACCAGGCCGGCGACGGTCTCGATCTCCTCTTCGAGGTCCGCCGGCGACGGGCCGACGCCCAGCACCGCCTCCAGAGCTTCGAGCGGCGCGCGGCCGTCGGCCTCATAGAACCCGCCCGGCCGCGCGGCGATCTTGGCGGCGCTCCTCGTCGTATTCGTCGTCGATATCGCCGACCACCGCCTCGATCACGTCTTCCAGCGTGACCAGGCCGTCGGTGCCGCCGAACTCGTCGATCACCACCGCCATGTGGATGCGCGAGGCCTGCATCTTGACCAGCAGGTCCGCCGCGCGCATGGAGGCGGGCACATAGAGGATCTCGCGCTTGAGCTTGCGCAGCACCGGCTCCTTCCAACCGGCCGGCGCGCCTCGGCCGGCGGGCGGAGCAGCTTGAACACGTCGTTGATGTTCACCAGGCCGATAGGCTCGTCGAGCGTCTCGCGATAGATCGGCATGCGCGAATGTTCGGCCTCGGCGAAATGCGGCAGCACCTCCTCGAACGGGGTGGCGAGCTCCAGCGCCACGATGTCGGCGCGCGGCGTCATCACGTCGTGCGACGCGCAGGGACTTGAAGGCCTGGGCCTGGCCGACGATGTCCAGCGGCCCGGGCGATCGACTGCGGCCGCGTCGGCGTCCTCTCACCCGCCCGCCGATCCGGCGGCCCAGGCGGATCAGCACGGCCCCGACCCGCGCGGTCCAGGGTCTTGGCGCCGGCTTGGGACTTGATGGATCGTCGGCCGTCATGGGCGCCGTCATGGGTGGAAGGCGGCGAGGCATAGGGGTCGGGCACGCCCAGACCCTCCAGGATTTGGCGCTCCGGCGCCTCCATGATTCCGCCTCATCGTCGCGCGCGTGGTCGTACCCTAGAAGATGCAGCACGCCATGCGCCACAAGATGCGTGCAGGTGATGCGCGAGCGCTTGCCCTGCTCGGCCGCCTCGCGCGCGCAGACGCCGAAAGCCAGGGCGATGTCGCCCAGGTGCGGGCTGGCGGCCGGCGGGGCGGGGAACGACAGCACATTGGTCGGGCCTTGTCTTGCCCCGGAACCGGGCGTTCAGCTCGCGCCACCGCGTCGTCGCCGGTGAGCAGGACCACGACATCGGCCCTTGTGCTCGATTGCTCCGGCGAGCGCCGCCTCGGCCGCGCGGCGGCGCGATCTGCTCGGCGTCCGGCAGGGCCGCGCGCCAGGCCGCGCCTCGACCTCGACCTCGATCATCGGTTTCGACCAGATGAGCGCGCGCCGGGCGGGCGCGAGGAAAGCCGCTTCGCGGCGTCGTCGTCGTAGGCGCGCACGATGCGTTCGACCAGCGGGTGGCGCACGACGTCCTCGGCGGTGAAGCGCGCCACGCCACGCCTTCGACGCCCTCCAGAATGGAGCACGCGCGTGGGCCAGGCCCGAGTCCGCCGAGTTCGAGCAGGTCCACCTGGGACGGATCGCCGGTGACCGCCATTCGCGCGCCCTCGCCCAGGCGGGTCAGCACCATCTTCATCTGCAGCCGCGAGGCGTTCTGCGCCTCGTCGACGATGACATAGGCGTGGGCCAGGGTGCGCCCGCGCATGAAGGCCACGGGCGCGACCTCGATCTCGCCCTTGTCGCGGCGGCGGCGCAACTGGTCGGCGCCCATGATGTCGGTCAGCGCCTCCCATACCGGCGCCATGTAGGGGTCGACCTTCTCGGTCAGGTCGCCGGGCAGAAAGCCGAGCCTCTCGCCCGCCTCGACCGCCGGGCGGGTGACGATCAGCCGGTCGACCTCGCCGCGCAGCAGCAGGCGCCGCGCCATGGGCGACGGCCAGGAAGGTCTTGCCGGTGCCGGCCGGGCCGGTGGCCGAGCACCAGCTCGCAGGACTGCAGCATCTGCAGATAGTTGGCCTGGGCGACGGTCTTGGGGGCGATGGCGCCGCGCCGGCCCACCGGCAGCGCGCCCGCCGCGCCCGGGCCGCGCCGTCCGTCCGGGCGGCTGCGATCGCGACGCGCACGTCGGCTTCGCCGATGTAGCGCGCCCGCGTCGGCCCGCTCGGCGATCAGCCGCACGGCCTTGACCGCCGCCGCGCGCGCCTTGGCGTCGCCCCGGATCGACACGCCGCCGCCGGGGGTTTCCAGCAGGATGTGGAAGGCGTCCTCACAGGATCGCCGCGTGACGGCTCTGCGGGCCGGCGACGGCGCGGGCCGCGACGTCCGACAGCGGCAGGAATTCCTCGCGGCGCGGGGCTCAAGCGGTCTCCAGCTCCAGCTCGGCGGCAAGGCTGTTGCGCGCCGCCTGCGCGATCCGCGCCGTCGACGATCCGGCCGATCAGGCCCTCGGCGCCCTCGGCATGGACGGCCTGCAGATAGGGGCTGCGGCCGATGGCCTGGCCGGGGTGGCGGCCTGGCTTCTCGAACAGCACCGGCAGGGCGCGGCCCACCTGGCTTTCGTTGAAGGCGATCTGCTGATCGTCGAGCAGGGCCTGAAGGCGCGCCAGCCGCTCTTCCTTGACCTCTTCGGCCACCTGGCCGGGCATGGCCGAGGCCGGCGTGCCGGGCCGGCGGGAATATTTGAACGAGAAGGCCGAGGCGTAGCGGGCCTCGCGCACCAGATCGAGGGTCGCCTCGAAGTCCGCTTCGCTCTCGCCCGGGAAAGCCGACGATGAAGTCGCCGCGAAAGGGCGATGTCCGGCCGGGCGGCGCGGATGCGACTCGACCAGGCCCAGGTAGTGCTCGGCGGTATGGCTGCGGTTCATGGCCTTCAGCACCCGGTCCGAGCCGGCCTGCACCGGCAGGTGCAGATAGGGCATCAGCTCGGGCACCTCGGCGATGGGCGGCGATCAGATCGTCGTCCATGTCGCGCGGATGGCTGGTGGTGTAGCGGATGCGATCCAGCCCGTCGATCTTCGCCAGCCGGCGGATCAGCGCCGCCAGGCCGCCTTCATAGGCGTTGACGTTCTGGCCGAGCAGGGTGATCTCGCGCACGCCCTGCTCGGCCAGGTCGCGCGCTTCGGCCTCGATCGCCTCGGCGGGCCGCGAATATTCGGCGCCGCGCGTATAGGGCACCACGCAGAAGCTGCAGAACTTGTCGCAGCCCTCCTGCACGGTCAGGAACGCGGTCGGGGCCCGTCGGCGCGCGCGCGCGCCGGCAGGGCGTCGAACTTCTCTCGGCGGCGAAGTCGGCGGCCAGCCGCTCGCCAGACGCGCGGTGGGCGCGCGCGATCAGCTCGGGCAGGCGGTGATAGGCCTGCGGGCCCGACGACCAGATCGACGGCCGGCTGGCGGCGGATGATCTCCTCGCCCTCGGCCTGGGCGACGCAGCCGGCGACGGCGATGGTCATGGTCCCGCCGGCCTCGGCCTGGCGCTCTTTCATCAGGCGGATCTTGCCGAGCTCCGAATAGACCTTCTCGGCGGCCTTCTCGCGGATGTGGCAGGTGTTGAGCACCACCAGGTCGGCGTCCTCGGCCTCGTCGGCCAGTGCGTAGCCGAGCGGGCGCAGGACGTCGGCCATGCGCTCGCTGTCATAGACGTTCATCTGACAGCCGTAGGTCTTGATGTAGAGCCGCTTTTGCGGAGTTTGGACCATCCGGCGGGTTATGGGCGCGGCGCCCCGCCCGCGCAAGGGAAGGAGCCGCTGCATGACCTACGAGCTCTACTACTGGCCGGGCATCCAGGGGCGCGGCGAGTTCGTGCGCCTGGCGCTGGAGGCGGCCGGCGCGGACTACGCCGATGTCGCCGCGCGAGCCGGGCGGCATGGACCGGATGCTCGCGCTGATGGACGGCGCCGAGCGTCCGCCCTTCGCCCCGCCCTTCCTGAGGGCGGACGGGCTGCTTATCGGCCAGACGGCGAACATCCTCCAATTTCTGGGCCCGCGCCTTGGCCTGGCGCCGGAGGACGAGGCGGGGCGCCTGTGGGTGCATCAGCTCCAGCTCACCCTCGCCGACTGGATGGACGAGGCGCACGACACGCACCATCCCATCGCCGGAAGCCTCTACTACGAAGACCAGAAGCCCGAGGCGAAGCGGCGCGCCGGCGCCTTCGTCGCCGAGCGCCGCCCAAATACCTCGGCTATTTCGAACGCGTGCTGGCGCGCGACGGCGGCGGCGACTGGCTGACCGGCGAGGCCATGACCACGGCGGACCTGTCGCTGTTCCAGATGGTCGAGGGCCTGCGCTACGCCTTCCCCAGGGCGATGGAGCGGCTGGAGCGGGACGCGCCCAAGGTGCTGGTCCTGCACGACGCGGTGGCCGCATTGCCCAAGGTCGCCGCCTATCTGGCGTCGGGCCGCCGCATTCCGTTCAACGAGCAGGGAATCTTCCGGCGCTATCCGGAGCTGGACGGCTAGCTTTCGGCGTCGCCGGACGAGGGCACGCCGTAGAGCTCCAGCCGGTGGTCCACCAGCTTGTAGCCGAGCCGGCGGGCGATGGCCTCCTGCAGGGCCTCGATCTCCTCGTCCACGAACTCGATCACCTGGCCGGTCTTCATGTCGATCAGGTGGTCGTGGTGGGTCTCCGGCGACCTCTTCATAGCGCGAGCGGCCGTCGCGGAAGTCGTGGCGGGCGATGATCCCCGCCTCCTCGAACAGGCGCACGGTGCGATAGACGGTGGCGATGGAGATGTGCGGGTCCAGGGCGTGGGCGCGGCGATAGCAGCTCCTCCACGTCCGGGTGGTCCTGCGAGGACGACAGCACGCGCGCGACCACGCGGCGCTGGTCGGTCATCCGCATACCTTTTTCGACGCAGAGAAGCTCGATGCGGTCCAAGACGCGCTCCGTGGCGAAGGGCCGATCCAGGCAACATAGTGTCAAGCCGGCGGCCTGTTAAGCGTGCGACGCAAGATCAGGGCGTCTTCGGCCGGACGGTCGCCCCGCCCGTAGTAGGCCTTGCGCAGACCGGCGCGCTCGAAGCCCAGCTTTTCATACAGCGCCGAGGGCGGCGGGATTGTCGGCGGCGACCTCCAGAAACACGGCGCCCGCCTCGCGTTGCAGCGCCGCCTCGGCCGCCGCCTCCACCAGGGCCGCGCCCACGCCGCGCCGCCGCGCCCAGGGCGCCACGGCCAGGGTCAGTATCTCCGCCTCTCCGCCGATGGCCCGCGCCAGCAGGAAGCCGATCGGCCGCCCTCGTGCCTCGGCCACGAAGGCGAAGCCGCCCATGATGTCCATCAGCCGGGCGATGTCCGGCGCGGTCCAGGAGGCGTCGAAAGCGCGGGCGTGGACCTCGGCCAGGATCGGCGCGTCGTCGGCGCAGGCGAGCCGCAGCTTCATGCCGGCAGCCGCGCGTCGGGCGCGCGCAGATAGAGTCGGACGCGGCGGGGCCAGGGGCTCGCTCGCCTCGGCTCCCAGCGCAGCGATGGCGACCGGGTCGGGCGCTTCCAGCGGAATGATCCGCGCGGCCGGCAGACGGTCGGCGACAAGATAGCGCGCCCGAGCCGATCAGGCGCAGGGCCGGCGCGGCGAGGTCCGCCAGCCGCTCGCCCGCCGCCTGGGGCTCGAGGCCCTCCGGGTCGGACAGGGCGCCGCCGGCCCCGAAGGTCTGCAGCCAGACCTGGCCGCGCCCGCCGTCCACGGCGACCGCGACGACCTCGTCCGCATCCGGTGGCGGCGCGCTGGCGGCCAGGGCCTCCAGGGTTCCGACGCCCACGCAGGGAATCCCCAGCGCCAGGGCCAGACCCTTGGCGAAGGCCAGCCCCACGCGAAGGCCGGTGAAGGAGCCGGGTCCGGCGGTCACGGCGATGCGGTCCAGGGCGCCGAAATCGAGCCCCGCCGCCGCCATGACCTCGCCGGTGAGAGTCGCCAGCCGCTCCTGGTGGCCCGGCGCATGGGCTCGGTGAGCTCGCGCGAGCGTGCGTCCGTCGGCGAGCACCGCCGCCTGGCAGGCGTCCAGCGCCGTGTCGATGGCGAGGACGATCACCGTCAGGCGATCCAGCCCGCTTCCTCGAAGACGAGGCGCGGCGGGCGCGGGCCGAGCGCGGACGGGTCGCCGCGGCCGATGGAGCAGATGAAGTTCGACTTGATGTTGGTTCCCGCGAAGAACTCGGCGTCCACCCCGGCGTTGTCGAAGCCGGACATCGGCCCGCAGTCGAGACCCAGCGCGCGGGCGGCCATGATCAGATAGGCGCCCTGCAGCGTGCCGTTGCGAAAGGCGGTGATCTCGGCGACGGCGGGGTTCGGCGAACCAATTCTTCGCGTCGGGCGACTTGGGGAACAGCTGGGGGAGCTTGGCGGCGAAATCGAGGTCGTAGCCAATGATCACCGTCACCGGCGCGGTCATCACCTTGTCGGCGTTGACGGCGCTCGATGTGAGCTTCAGCCGGGCCTTGCCCTCGGCGCTCGCCACCCAGACGAAGCGGGCCGGCGAGGAGTTGGCGGAGGTGGGCCCCATCTTGGTCAGTTCGTAGATCGCCCGCATCTCGGTCTCGCTGACCGGCTCGCCGGTCCAGGCGCCGTGCGAGCGGGCCTCGCGCAGGAGCTGGTCCAGGGCGTGATCGTCCAAGGGCTGGAGCATGACGGTGGATCTCCTGGCGGGACCGAAGTCCTCGTGCTTCGACAGGCTCAGCATGAGGACTTCTATCGAATCTGGGTAGCCCTCATCCTGAGCTTGTCGAAGGACGAGGGCGGTTCCTGACCGTCAAACCTAGAGCGTCTGCTCGACCCGGGTCACTTCGGGCACGTAGTGCTTGAGCATGTTCTCCACCCCGGCCTTCAGCGTGGCCGAGGAGGACGGGCAGCCCGAGCAGGCGCCGCGCATGTGCAGATAGACCACGCCGCTGTCCGCCTCGAAGCGGCTGAACAGGATGTCGCCGCCGTCCTGGGCCACGGCCGGGCGGATGCGGGTGTCCAGCAGCTCCTTGATCTCCGCGACGATCTGGGCGGTCTCGCCCTCATAGTCGCCGGCGGTCGTGCGCCGCCGCGACGTCGTCGTCAGCCAGGAGCGGGCGCCGGAGGTGAAGTGGTCCATGATCGCGGCCAGCACCGGCGGCCTTCAGGTGGCCCCAGTCCACGGCGGGACCGGCCTTGGTGACGGTGAGGAAGTCCGGGCCGAAGAACACGCGGGACACGCCGTCCAGCGCGAACAGGTCGGCGTCGCCAGCGGCGACCCGGCGGCGTCTTCGGCGGTGGCGAACTCGCGGGTGCCCTCGCCCATGACCTCGCGGCCGGGGAGGAACTTCAGGACCTCGGGGTTCGGGGTCTGCTCGGTCTGGATGAACATGGGCCATAGATGGCGCCGACCATGCGGCGGCGCAACTCAGCTCCCCCAAAAGCCCACCAGCCGCTTCACTTCCGCCAGGACCGGTTCGGCTACGGCGTGGGCCCGTTCGCCGCCGGCGCGAAGCACGCGGTCGATCTCCGCCGGATCGGCCATCAGCGCGCGCATCCGATCACCGACCGGCCCCAGGGTCTCCACCGCCAGCTCCGCCAGGGCCGGCTTGAAGGCCCCGAAGCCCTGGCCGCCGAAGCGTTGCAGCACCTGGGCCTTGGTCTCGCCCGCCAGCGCGCCGTAGATGCCGACCAGGTTGTCGGCTTCCGGGCGGCCGGCCAGACTCCTCCACCGTCCCGGGCAGGGGCTCAGGATCGGTCTTGGCCTTGCGGATCTTGGCAGCGATCGTGTCCGCGTCGTCCAGCAGGTTGATGCGCGACAGGTCCGACGGGTCGGACTTGGACATCTTGGCGGAGCCATCCCGCAGGCTCATCACCCGCGCGCCCGGCCCCTCGATCAGGGGCTCGGTCAGGGGGAAGAAGCCCGGCGCCTCGAAGTCGTTGTTGAACTTGCCGGCGATGTCGCGGGTCAGCTCCAGGTGCTGCTTCTGGTCCTCGCCCACGGGCACGTGGGTGGCCTTGTAGGCCAGGATGTCGGCGGCCTGGAGCACGGGGTAGGTGTAGAGCCCCACCGAGGCCCGCTCCTTGTGCTTGCCCGATTTCTCCTTGAACTGGGTCATGCGGTCGAGCCATCCCAGCCGCGCCACGCAGTTGAAGATCCAGGCGAGCTCGGCGTGCTCGCGCACCGCCGACTGCGGGAAGATGGTCGCGACTCTTCGGGTCCAGCCCGGCGGCGATGTAGGCCGCGACGATCTCGCGCGTCTGGGCCGCCAGCAGCTTGGGGTCCTGCCAGACGGTGATCGCGTGCAGGTCGGCCACGAAGATGAAGGTCTCGATCTCGTGCTGCAGGCGGGTGAACTTCACCAGGGCGCCGAGATAGTTGCCCAGGTGCAGGGCGCCGGAGGACTGCACGCCGGAAACGACGCGCTTGGGGCCGGTGTAGGCGGGGGCGGGTTGGTCGGTCATGGATGAGCGGCTCGGATAGAGGGACGGCGGCCGCGGGCGGACGCCGCGCGGCGGTTCAGCGGACGCGAGGCGGCGCGCCATCGCCAGGTCAGTCGGGGTCCGGGCCGGTGCATGGCGCCTCGGTTACTCCCGGCCGGGGGCTAGAGCAAGCCGGGCCCGGCGGGGGTCTTGCCCAGGTCCTGCTCGATCTCTTCGTCCAGGGTCAGCGCGTTCGGCGGGCGGCGCAGGGCGGTCTTGATGTCCGTCCACGTCAGGCCGCCGAAGGCGAATAGCAGAGGCGGATAGACCGCCGCGCCCGCCATCACCGTCAGCACCACGGCGATCTCCTTGGCGCCCAAGCGCATGGCCCAGATGCACCGCCGCGAAGGGCGCCTCGAGCAGGGGCCGGAAATAGGCCGCCGCGCCCAGCATCAGGCCCAGCGCGACATTGGCCAGGGCGATGCGGGCGAGGCGCGACCAGGTCTGGGCGCTCGGCCGATACATGTCCCGCCGCCACAGAGTCACCAGCATCTGGATGACGTTGATCCAGGCCGCCAGGCTGGTCGCCGCCGCGATCCCCCACACGCCCACCAGCCGGAACAGGGCCACCCCCGCGACGATGTTCACCGCCACCGAGATCAGGGCGAAGCGCATGGGCGTCTTGGTGTCCTGGTGGGCGAAGAAGGCGCGCGAGGCGAGCTGGGCCAGCACGAAGGCCGGCACGCCCCAGCCGTAGTGCTGCAGAGCGCGGCCGGTCTGCAGGGCGTCCGCGGTGGTGAAGGCGCCGCGGGTGTAGAGCGCGTCGATCAGGAAGTACGGCATGACCGTCAGGGCCACGGCGGCCGGCAGGGTCAGGGCCAGGGAGAAGGTGATCGCCTGGTCCAGCGCCGTCTGGGCGCCGGGCCTGTCCTTGCCGTGCACCGCCCGCGACAGGCGCGGCAACAGCGCCACCCCCACCGCCACGCCCACCAGGCCCAGCGGCAGCTGATAGAGCCGGTCGCACACCGCCAGCCAGGAGCGTCCGCCGTTCACGCCGGAGACCAGCATGCCGGAGACGAAGATGTTCACCTGGGTGGCGCTGGCGGCAACGGCGCCCGGCACGGCGCGCTTGATCAGGGCCCAGATCTCCGGGGTCATCCGGGGCCAGCGCCAATGCACCTGGGCGCCGGAGCGCCGCACCCCCCACATCAGCACCAGCGCCTGGGAGACGCCCGCCGCCAGCACGCCCCAGGAGGCGAATTCGGCCGCCGCCACGGGCGATCCGGCCGGCAGAACGGTCGCCAGGGTCCACAGGTTCAGCAGGATCGGCGCGCCCGCCGACAGGATGAAGCGGTTCCTGGCGTTCAGCACCCCCGACAGGTGCGCGTAGATCGCCATGCAGGGCAGGTACCACATGGTGATCTGGGTCAGGACGACGGCCAGCTTGAACTTGGCCGGATTGGACGCGAAGCCCGGCGCATAGGCGTACATCAGCCAGGGCATGGCCAGCGCCAGCGACCACAGACAGGGCAAGCGTGATCGCCGCCAGGGCCGCCATGGCGTCGGCGGCCAGGATGTCGGCCTTCTCCTCGCCGTCCTGTTCCAGCGCGCGCGAATAGGCGGGCACGAAGGCGGCGGAGAAGGCGCCCTCGGCGAAGATGCGGCGGAACAGGTTGGGGAAGGCGAAGGCGGCGTTGAAGGCGTCAGCCGCGAAGGTGGCGCTGGCCCCCATGGTGTAGGAGACCGCCAGGTCCCGCGCGAAGCCCATCACCCGGCTGACCATGGTCAGGCTCGAATAGACCATGGACGAGCGGATCAGGCCGGCTCCGCCGGAGCTCTTGGTCTTGGAGGATTTCGCGTCGCTCACGGCCGGGCGGTACGCTGGGCCGGGGAAGCGGTCAACCGCCCGCCAGCCAGGGCGCCAGGGGCTCGCGCGCCAGCATCTCGTCATAGGTCGGGCGCGGACGGACCACGGCGAACTTGTCGCCCCTTCACCAGCACCTCGGGAACGAGCGGGCGGGTGTTGTATTCGCTGGACATCACCGCGCCATAGGCGCCGGCGGTCATGAAGGCCACCAGGTCGCCGGCGTGCCAGCGGCGGGAGCGGCCGGGCGCGGGCGAAGGTGTCGCCGGTCTCGCAGATGGGCCCGACCACGTCGTAGGGCGCCAGCGGCGCGCCGTCGGGCGGCGAGATGCACCGGGCGGATGTCGTGATAGGCGTCGTACATGGCCGGGCGAACCAGATCGTTCATGGCCGCGTCCAGCACCAGGAAGCTCGGCCCGTCCGGCCGGGCGTGGACATGGATCACCCGCGAGAGCAGCACGCCCGCGTTGGCGGCGATGGAGCGGCCCGGCTCCAGGGACAGCTCGACGGCAAGCCCGCCCAGCACCTCGGCGACCATGTCCGCCAGGTCGTCCGGCGAGGGCGGCTCGGGATGGTTGAAGTAGGGCGCGGCGAGGCCGCCGCCGATGTCCAGCCGCGTGCACGGCAAGGCCACCGGCCGCGCAGCCGCTCCACCAGGCCCCGCATGCGTGGCGAAGGCGGCGCGCAGGGGCGACAGGTCGCTGATCTGGCTGCCGATGTGGCAGGCCAGGCCCACGGCGTTCAGGGCCGGATGTCGGCGGCGGCCTTGGCGTAGAGGCGCTCGGCCTCGCCAAGGGACACGCCGAACTTGTTCTCGGCCCCGCCGGTGGTGATCTTGGCGTGGCCGCCGGCGCCCACGTCCGGGTTCACCCGAATCGGTCACGGCGGGCCGCGCGCCGGCCGCCGTCGCGACCTCGGCGAGCAGGTCCAGTTCCGGCTCGGACTCCACATTGATCTCGGCCGACGCCAGCCTCGATGGCGAAGGCGAGCTCCTGGCGCGTCTTGCCCGCGCCGGAGAAGACGATGCGCCTCGGGCGCGATCCCGACCTTCAGCGCCCGGCGGATCTCGCCTTCGGAGACAGTGTCCGCCCCCGCGCCCAGGGCGGCGAGGGTGGCCAGCACCGAGAGGTTGGAGTTGGCCTTCAGCGCATAGGCGATCTGCGGCTCGCCCAGCACGTTCGCATGACGCGGCGAAGGCGTCGCGGTAGACGCTCAGGTGCCGCTCAAGGGTGGCGGTGGAATAGACATAGACCGGCGTGCCCACGGCCTCGGCGATGCGGGCCAGCGGGACGTCCTCGCAATGCGAGCTCCCCGCCACGCGTCTCGAAGTGGTTCATGGCGCGGACGTGGGCGCGGGCGTCGCCGTGGACGGGCCGTCCGGCGGAACCAGGGGCGGGTCGCGCGGCGCCGGCAGGGATCTGATCGCGCCAACCTCCTCCACCGACTGGGGCGCTTGGGGTCCGACGGTTGGCGCGGCGTCGGCGCGGGCGCGCGCGGCGGCGGCGTCCCGATCGGCCACCCAGCCGGTCGGCGCGGGGGCCGGCTGGCCGGCGATGGCGCGCGGGGGCTCCAACTCGCCCTGCTTGCCGCAGCCGGCGAGCGCCAGGGCGGCGAGGGCGGCCAGGGCCGCGTGGACGGCGAGGGCGCGGGTCATCCCAGACGTCTCCTTCCAGGCGGCGATCTGGCGGCGCACCTGCTCGGGCGCGGTTCCGCCGTAGCTGGTGCGGCTGGCCGCCGAGGCTGCGGGGAGAGCACGAGATAGACGTCTTCGGTGATCGCGCGGCTCGATTGTCTGCAGTTCGGCCAGCGGCAGGTCCGGCAGGTCCACGCCCAGTTCCTCGGCCCGCTTCACGGCCGCGCCGGCGATGTGGTGAGCGTCGCGGAACGGCAGGCCCAGCACTCCGCACCACCCAGTCCGCCAGGTCCGTGGCGGTGGAGAAGCCCGAGCCGGCGGCTTGCTCCATACTCGGCGGTTGGGCTGCAAGATCAGCGATCATCCCGGCCATGGCCTTCAGGCACAGCTCCAGCGCGTCGAAGGCCTCGAAGGTCTGGACCTTGTCTTCCTGCATGTCCTTGCAATAGGCCAGCGGCAGACCCTTCATCACCACCGTCAGGGTCGGTGAAGGCGCCCAGCATGACCCGGCCTTGGCGCGCACCAGCTCGGCGGCGTCCGGATTGCGCTTCTGCGGCATGATCGACGAGCCGGTGGAAAAGGCGTCCGACAGCTTCACGAAGCCGAACTGCGGCGTGGTCCACAGCACCATCTCCTCGGCCAGCCGCGACAGGTGCACGGCGCAGATGGCGGCGTCCGACAGGGCCTCCAGCGCGAAGTCCCGCGCCGAGACGCTGTCCAGGGAATTGGCGGTGGGCCGGTCGAACCCCAGCGCCTTCGGCGGTCATCCGCCGGTCGATGGGAAAGGCGGTGCCGGCCAGGGCCGCGGCGCCCAGCGGGAACTCGTTCATCCGCCGTCCGGGCGTCGGCGAACCGGTCCGCGTCCCGGCCGAACATCTCCACATAGGCCATCAGGTGGTGGCCGAAGGTCACCGGCTGGGCCGGCTGCAGATGGGTGAAGCCGGGCATCAGGGCGTCGGCGTTGGCCTCGGCCTGGGCTAGCAGGGCCTTCTGAAGCGCCTGAAGCTGGGCACCGTGCGGTCGCACGCCTCGCGCACCCACAGGCGCAGATCCAGCGCCACCTGGTCGTTGCGCGAGCGGGCGGTGTGCAGGCGGCCGGCGGCGGGTCCGATCAGCTCGGAAAGCCGCGCCTCCACGTTCATGTGGATGTCCTCGAAGGCCTCGCGAAACGGGAAGGTTCCGTCGGCGATTTCCGCCTCAATGCGGTCAAGGCCGTCCTTTATGGCCGCCGCGTCCTGGCTTGAAATCAGGCCGGTCTTGGCCAACATCGCGGCGTGCGCGCGGGAGCCGGCAAGGTCCTGCGCCGCCAGCCGGCGGTCGAAGCCGATGGACACGTTGATGGCGTTCATCAGCGCGTCCGGCTTGTCGGAGAAACGCCCGCCCCAGATGGCCTGGCCGCGCGCCGGACCCTTCTGGGCCTTGGGCAAGTGGGAGGCGTCGTCGGTCATATGGACAAGGTCCGAGCGGGCGTGGCGGGGGCGTGGGCGCGAGGGCGGCGGGCCCGCATCGGCCTAGCGTTGATGATGGTCGCTCTATACGGCGCCGCGGGCTGCGGCGTCCAATCCAGCGATGAGGCCAAGCTGAAGGATCTTGCGATCGGGCGAGATGGCCAAGCTGGAGGTATCCAAGCCGTCCACGGCCCTCGACCCGATCAAGGCCGAAGCCCTGGCGGCAAGCCGGTCACCCTGGCGGATTTCAAGGGCCAGGTGGTGGTGGTCAATCTGTGGGCCACCTGGTGCGCGCCCTGCGTGAAGGAGATGCCCACCCTGGCCAAGCTGCAGGCCGAATACGCGGGCAAACCGGTGAAGGTGGTGGCGATCAGCTTGGACCGGGGAACCAAAGACATCGCCAAGGCCCGCGCGTTTATCGCCGGCAAGGCGCCGCTGGGCTTCTACCACGGCGACTACGACATGGCCTTCGCCCTGAAGCCCGCCGTGGAAGGCTTTCCGGTCACGATTCTCTATGACGCCGAGGGCCACGAACGCGCCCGCCTGGCCGGCGGCGCGGACTGGTCGGGCGCGGACGCGAAGAAAGTTATCGACCAGCTTCTGGCTATGCATGGCTAACGCCTTTGCAGTTGACCTCTTTTCCGCCGAAGGCATTCAGGCCGGGCAACTCGACTTGGACTGCTGGATTCCGGTCTCGGGCGCTCGCCCCGCCGGCGAACGAGCGATCCCGGGCTTGAGATTGTTGAGGTCGCCCATGTGGCCTCGCCCCAGGAACGGCTCGGTAATTAGAGAGACATCACGATGGCGAACGGCACGGTGAAGTGGTTCAATTCGGCCAAGGGATTTGGCTTCATCCAACCCGAAGACGGCGGCAAGGACGTCTTCGTCCACGTCAGCGCCGTTGAGCGCGCCGGCCTGCGGGGCCTCGATGAAGGCCAGAAGGTCAGCTACGAGCTGGAAGCCGATCGTGGCGGCCGCGCTGCGGCGGTCAATCTGAAGCCTCTGTAAGCGCTAGACGACGGCCGGCCTTCGGGCCGGTTCGGACACGGCCTTGTTCGTTGACTCGGGCGGGGCCGTCCGTATAAACGCTCGCTCCCGCCCGTGGGCCCGCTCACGGGCGTAAGCTTTTCTGGATCGCGGCCAGGGCCCCGGGCCCCGGCGCGCCGGATTTCAAGGACTTTGACCGATGTACGCGGTGATCAAGACCGGCGGGAAGCAATACCGGGTCAGCCCGGGCGACCTTCTGGTCGTCGAAAAGCTGCCCGGCGAGGCCGGCGCTGAAGTCGCCTTCGACCAGGTGCTGATGCTGGGCGAGGGGGACTCCGCGCGAGGTCGGCGCGCCGCTGATCGCCGGCGCGGTGGTCAAGGCCACGCTGGTGGAGACCCGCAAGGGCGGAAGATCAAGGTCTTCAAGAAGATCCGCCGCCAGGGCTATCGCCGCACCCAGGGCCATCGCCAATTCGAATCCGTGCTGCGGGTGACCGCCATCGCCGCCAAGGGCAAGTCCGAGACCTGGGACGGCACGGTCGACCTGACGCCGCTGTTGGTGCTGAACGCCCGCGCCCGTGGCCTGAAGGTGGTCGCGGAGACCGCCGTCGAAGCCAAGGCCAAGCCGGCCAAGGCCGCGCCTAAGGCTCCCAAGCCTGCCGCGAAGCCCGCCAAGGCCGCCGCGGAGCCGGCGCCGGAAGCTGAGACCAGCGAAGCCGCGCCGAAGGCCAAGGCCAAGCCGGCCAAGGCCGCCGCGCCCAAGGCGCCCTCCCGCACCGACGCCAAAGCCAAGGCCGCCCCTCGCGCGGCGCCCAAGGCTCCGGCGCCCAAGACCTCCCGCCCCAAGGGCAAGGGCTGACCCTCGCCGAGGTAGACTGCACATGGCTCACAAGAAATCAGGCGGATCGTCCCGCAACGGCCGCGACTCCGCGGGTCAGCGGCTGGGCGTCAAGCGCTACGGCGGCGAACAGGTGAACGGCGGCGCGATCATCGTGCGCCAGCGCGGCACCAAGTTCCATCCGGGCGACAACGTCGGAATCGGCCGCGACCACACCCTGTTCGCCAAGGCCGAAGGCGCGGTGAAGTTCACCACCAAGCGCGACGACCGGACCTACGTCTCCATCGTCCTGGCCGAGAAGGCCTGACGCACCTTCCGCGCTCGGTTCAGGCGAACCAGTAGCAGCAGGCGCGGATCTCTATCGAAACGCGGGTCGGCACGCCCTTCGGGCAGCTCGGATCGTCGAAGGCCGAGTGCGGCACGTGGTGCGCTCTGGCCGGATCGGAGTCGTTGGTCTTGAACACCAGCGCCTCGTCGCGGCTCATGTTCGAATAATAGATCCAGCGGTGGCGGGGGTTGTGGTGCACCAGCAGCCCCTCGAACGACCATTCCGGCGCGCCGCTGCCTGCCGGCGGGTCGAAGATCGCATCGGCGAACTGCAAGTCCTCCGGCGCCAGGGTGCGCGCGTCGCAGATGGTCAGCGGAATGTCCTGCGGCGGCGGCGAGAGCACGCGCCAGACGTTGTAGTGGCAGAACCGGCGATAGGGGATCGGCTTACCGGCGTCGTCCTTGGGCGCGGAGCGCTCGGCGTTGGCGACGGCGGTCGGGTCGCTGCAGTCGATGTGGATGAACCGGGCCGGGTAGGAGTTGTTGAGCTTGCCGGACTCTGGCGCGCTCTCGCCGAAGCGCAGAATGCCGCCCCGACCCGCCATCACCACCCGGTCCGCGCCGGTCACCTCCTGTAGGAGCCGTTCGATCTCGTCCACATGCACCCGAGACACCTCGTCCGCATCGCGGAAGTCCACGACCGCGCTCTTGTGGGGAACCAGGACGAAGCCCTCCCGATCCAGCCGCGGCGGATCGGCCATGGTGCGGGCGTCCTCGATGACCACCGTGCGGGGGTCGAGGTTCAGGACGTCGCGGCTGTGGTCGTTGGCGTAGTAGCGTGGCCGCTCGGCCATCTGGCCATTGTAGCTGACGACGCCTTCCACGGTGCGGACGGCGGGCCGATCCTGCACGGACGCATCTGACATGGCGCTCTCCCTTTTTCCGGACCATCCGTCGCGGGGACGGGTATGGCAAGGGCGTGGCGGCGGCCCTTGGGGTCCTACTTGGCGGCTTCCACCGCCTCGGCGATGGCGTCCACCGCCCGGGAGACCGTGCGCTCGTCGTCGCCCTCGGCCATGATCCGGATCAAGGGTTCGGTGCCCGAGGCGCGCACCACGATCCGCCCCTTGCCGTTCAGTCCCGCCTCCGCCGCTGTGATGGCGGCCTTGACCGCCTCGTCCTCCAGCGGTTTGCCCTTGGCGAAGCGGACGTTCCTCAGCACCTGGGGCGCGGGCTCGAACTGGCGGCCCAGCGCGCTCATCGGCTTGTCGGTCTCGGCCAGGGCGGCCAGCACCTGCAGGGCCGAGATCAGGCCGTCGCCGGTGGTGGACACGTCCGACAGGATGATGTGGCCGGACTGCTCGCCGCCGAGGTTGAAGCCCCCTTCGCGCATGCGTTCCATCACATAGCGGTCGCCGACCTTGGTGCGCTCCAGCGTCAGGCCGCGCGAGCCCAGGAACCGCTCCAGGCCGAGATTCGACATCACGGTGGCCACCACGCCGCCGCCGGTCAGCCGGCCCGCCTCGGCCCAGCGCGCGGCGATCAGGGCCATGATCTGGTCGCCGTCCACCACCTCGCCGCGCTCGTCGCAGATCACCAGCCGGTCCGCGTCGCCGTCCAGCGCGATGCCGATGTCGGCGCGATACTCCTTCACCGCGCTGGCGATGGCCTTGGGGTAGGTGGAGCCGCATTCGTCGTTGATGTTCAGGCCGTTGGGCTCCACGCCGATGGAGACCACCTCCGCGCCCAGTTCATACAGGGCGGTGGGCGCCACCTTGTAGGCGGCCCCGTTGGCGCAATCGATCACCACCCGCATGCCCGCCAGGCTGAGATGGCGCGGGAAGGTGGCCTTGACGATCTCCATATAGCGAGCCTGGGCGTCGTCCACGCGCACCACCCGGCCAAGGTCGCGCGGCTCGGCCAGGCCCTCCTGCAGGCCCTCTTCCATGAAGGCCTCGATCTCGCTCTCGCGCTGGTCGGAAAGCTTGTAGCCGTCAGGGCCGAACAGCTTGATGCCGTTGTCCTGGAAGCTGTTGTGCGAGGCGGAGATCATCACGCCCAGGTCCGCGCGCATGGAGCGGGTCATCATCGCCACCGCCGGCGTCGGCAGCGGCCCGAACAGGCGCACGTCCATGCCCACCGAGGCGAAGCCCGCCACCAGCGCCGGCTCGATCATGTAGCCGGAAAGGCGCGTATCCTTGCCGATCACCACCAGGTGGCGCCGGTCGCCGTCGGTGCGGAACAGCTTGCCGGCGGCCAGGCCGACGCGAAGCGCGACCTCGGCGGTCATCGGGTGGGTGTTGGCGCGGCCGCGAATGCCGTCGGTGCCGAAGTAGCTGCGTCTGGTCATGGTCCCGCCGGATCGAGGTGAAGGCGAAAAGGTCCGAAACGCGGTTTTATCACGCTTCGTCATTATGAATGCTAAAGGCTCGCCGTTCATCCTTGCGCGGAAATCAACTTCGGAAGCGGTGGGGCGAGCGCCCATGTGCGGAATCATCGGCATCGTCGGCAAGAGCCCGGTCGCGGGCCGGCTGGTGGAGAGCCTGAAGCGGCTCGAATACCGCGGCTATGACTCTGCCGGCGTCGCGGGCATCGTCGGCCACAAGCTCGAACGGCGCCGGGCGCTGGGCAAGATCAAGGCGCTGGAGGCGGTGCTCGACGGCCGATCCCCTGATCGCGACCGTCGGCGTCGGCCACACCCGCTGGGCCACCCACGGCAAGCCGTCCGAAGCCAACGCACACCCTCAGAGGGCCGGCCGCGTGGCCGTGGTCCACAACGGCATCATCGAGAACTACGCCGAGCTGCGCGAAGCGCCTGAAGGCGAAGGGTCGGGTGTTCGAGAGCGAAACCGACACCGAGGTGATCGCCCATCTGATCGACGAGGCCTTGAGCGGGGGCGCTGCGCCGCTCGTCGCCCTGAAGGCGGCGCTCGACCAGATCCGCGGCGCCTACGCCCTGGCCATCCTGATCGAGGGCGAGGACGAGCTCGTCCTGGGCGCGCGCCACGGCAGCCCGCTGGTGGTCGGTTACGGCGACGGGGAGATGTTCCTGGGGTCGGACGCCCTGGCCGTCGGGCCCTTCACCAACCGCGTGACCTATCTGGAAGAAGGCGATTACGTCGCCATCGACCACGACAACGCCTTCATCTTCGACCGGACGGGCAAGCCGGTGGAGCGGCCCGTCGTGGCGGTGCCCGCCTCGGCCGCCCTGGTCGAGAAGGGCAACTACCGCCACTTCATGGAAAAGGAGATCCACGACCAGCCCGAAGGCGTGTCAGCGGACCATCGCGGCCTATGTCGACCCGATCGGCCTGACCGCGGCCATGCCGGGCGGCGTCGATTTCGCCAAGCTGGAGCGCATCCAGATCGTGGCCTGCGGCACCGCCTATATCGCCGGCTCGATCGGCAAATACCTGATCGAGCGGCTCGCCGATCTGCCGGTGGACGTCGAGGTCGCCTCGGAGTTCCGGTACCGCGAGCCGGCGCTGCGCCCCGCGAACGCTGGCGCTCGCCATCTCCCAATCGGGCGAGACGGCCGACACCCTGGCGGCGCTTGCGCTACTGCCAGGACCGCGGGGATGCATAGCGCGGCCATCGTCAACGCCACCGAATCGACCATGGCCCGCGAGGTGGACGTGGTCTGGCCGATCCATTGCGGACCCGAGATCGGCGTCGCCTCCACCAAGGCCTTCACCGCCCAGATCTGCGTGCTGATCGCCATCGCCCTGGCCGCGGCCCGGGCGCGGGGCGCGCATCGACGGCGAAGGAGGAGCGGCGGCTGGTCGGCGTGCTGATCGCCGCGCCCCGGCTGGTGGCCGAAGTCGATCGAGCTGGAGGACGCCATCCGCGCCATCGCCATCGACGTGGCCAAGGCCCGCGACGTCCTCTACCTCGGCCGCGGCGTCATGTCGGCGCTCGCCTTGAGGGCGCGCTGAAGCTCAAGGAGATCAGCTATATTCACGCCGAGGGCTATGCGGCCGGCGAACTGAAGCACGGCCCCATCGCCCTGGTGGACGAGCAGACGCCGATCGTGCATGCTCGCGCCGTCCGACAGCTATTTCGACAAGTCGGCGTCCAACATGAACGAGGTCATCGCCCGCGGCGGCCAGGTGATCTTCATCACCGACCCCGAGGGCGCAGGCCAATGCGCCGGACGGCGCCAAGGTGGTCGTCACCGCGCCCGCCTGCGATCCGCTGGTGGCGCCGCTGGTGTTTGCGGCGCCGATCCAGCTGCTCGCCTATCATGTGGCCGTCCAGAAGGGCGCGGACGTGGACCAGCCGCGCAACCTCGCCAAGTCGGTGACGGTCGAGTAAGCCTCTGGGGACGACGTTCATCCCAGGGGCCGAGATGAAGCCAGTTCGCAAAGCCGTGCTGCCCGTGGCGGGTCTGGGCACCCGCGTGCTGCCGGTCGGCAAGACCACGTCCAAGAACCTGCTCAACGTCGTGGACCGGCCGATCCTGTCCTACATCGTGGCGGAGGGCGCGCGCGGCCGGCATCGAGCACTTCGTCTTCATCGTCGGGCGCGGCCAGGCCGCCATCGAGGACTATTTCGACCACCATCCCGAGCTCGAGGCGCAGCTCGAGGCCAAGGGCAAGACCGACATCCTCGCGGATCTGAACGCCGAGCTGGCCCGAGCCCGGGAGAGATGAGCTTCATCCGCCAGATGTCGCCGCTCGGCCTCGGCCACGCCGTGTGGTGCGCCCGCGACGTGATCGGCGACGAGCCCTTCGCGGTGATGCTGCCGGACATGCTGATGGACGCGACGCCGGCGGCCCTGGCCCAGGCGGTGGCGGCCTACGGCGAGGTGGGCGGCAATATGGTGATGGTCGAGCCGGCGCCGGAGGGCGAGGCGCACAAATACGGCGTCGTGGCCCTGGAGGGCCACACCGGGCGGCTGAACCGGATGACCCACATGGTCGAAAAGCCCGCGCCGGGAACCGAGCCGTCGAACCTGTTCATCAACGGCCGCTACATCCTGCAGCCGGAGATCTTCGAGGTGCTGGCCTCGCAAGGCGAGGGCGCCGGCGGGGAGATCCAGCTCACCGACGCCATGGCGCGGCTGATGCAGACCCAGGCGTTCTACGCTTTCGAATACGAAGGAACGACCTACGACTGCGGCGACAAGATCGGCCTGCTGCGCGCCAATGTGGCCTTGGCGCTGAAACGTCCGGACCTAAGGACGCCGCCCGCGCGGCGATCGAAGGCCTGCTCGGCTAGGCGCCGTAGAAGCTCCGATACCACTCCACGAACCGGGGCAGGCCCTCCTCGATGCGCACCTTGGGCGCATAGCCGGTGAGCGCCTTCAGCTTGGAGATATCCGCCCAGGTGGAGGTCACGTCGCCGGGCTGCATGGGCTTCATGATCGTCTCGGCCTTGCGGCCCAGCGCGCCTTCCAGAACCTCGATCATCCGCATCAGGCCCTCCGGATGGTCGCCGCCGATGTTGAGGATGCGGTTTTCCCCGGCGCGCGGGCGGACGGTCCAGGGCGCCCAGGACGCCGTCCACGATGTCGTCGATGAAGGTGAAGTCACGCGCCATCTGACCCTCGCCGAACACGTCGATGGGCTCGCCGGCCAGGATCTTCCGGGTGAACATGAAATAGGCCATGTCCGGCCGGCCCCACGGGCCATAGACGGTGAAGAAGCGCAGGCCCGTCTGCGCGAGGCCGAAGAGCCCGCCATAGGTCGCGCTCATCAGCTCGTCGGCGCGCTTGGTCGCGGCGTAGAGCGAGGCGGGCGGGCCGAGGGGCTCGTCCTCCCGGAAACCGCCGCCGCCCGCCGGCCGGTCGCCGTAGACCGAGCTGGAGGAGGCATAGACCAGGTGCTCGAAGCCCGGCGCGTGGCGGCACGCCTCCAGCACCGACAGGTGGCCGGCGACGTTGGCGTGCTCGTAGGCCAAGGGGTTCTCCAGCGAGTAGCGCACCCCCGCCTGGGCGGCCAGGTGCACGATCCGCTTCGCGCCGGTCTGGCGCACCAGGGCGGCGAAACCCGCCGCGTCCGCCACGTCCAGCCGCTCCATGCGGAACCCGGGCCGGGCCTCAAGCTCGGCCGCGCGCGCCGCCTTCAGGGCCGGATCGTAGTAGGGCGTGAAGTTATCGACGCCGACGACCTCCTCGCCCCGCTCCAACAGGCGCAGGGCGACGTGTCGCCCGATGAAGCCGGCCGCGCCGGTGACGATGATCAAGGTGTTCGGATCCGCTGACTGAAGGCGCGGATAGGCGCGCTTGCGCCCGTCCCGTCAAGCGTTGGCGGCGGCCGCGCGCGGCTGGGTGGCCCTGGAGACCAGCCAGCACACCAGGAACGCCAGGGGCGCGGACACCAGGGCCGGGTAGTCCGACGGGAAGATCGCCGTCGGATGGTCCAGCACCTTCACCCAGACCCCGGGGCTCAGGACGATCAGGCCGACCGACGCCACCAGCCCGACCAGCCCGCCCGACAGGGCGCCCGCCACGGTCAGTCCGCGCCAGTAGAGCGACAGGATCACCACCGGGAAGTTGGTGGAGGCCGCCACGGTCATCGCCAGCGCCACCAGATAGGCGACGTTCTCCTTCTGGAAGACGATGGCCAGCAACACGGCCACGACCGCCGCCACGACCGCCGCCAGGCGGAACAGCCACAGTTCGCCGGACTCGCTGCGCTGGTTATCTGTGTGGCCCGGGTGGAACACGTCGTGCGAGGTCGCCGAGGCGATGGCGATGGTCAGCCCGGCCACCACGGCCAGGATGGTGGCGAAGGCGATGGCCGAGAATACGCCGAGCAGCACGTCTCCGCCCACGGCCTCGGCCAGGTGGATGGCCACCATGTTGTTGCCGCCCACGATCCCGCCCGAGGGCGTGTGGAAGGCCGGATTGGCGGTGACGAAGGCGACGCCCGCCGGGCCGATCACCACGTAGGTCAGGATGAACACGAAGCCGATGGCCAGGCACGCCGCCACGATCGAGGTGCGCGCGGCCCGCTCGTCCGGCACGGTGAAGAAGCGGATCAGCAGGTGCGGCAGGCCCAGGATGCCCAGCGTCAGGCCGGCCGCCAGGGAGATCGAGGAGAACAGACCCAGCTTCAGCCCGCCGAACTGGAACAGCTGGGCGCCGAGCGCGTGCACGGCCGCGGCCTGGTCGTACAGGCCCGCCATGCCGCCGCCGGAGTGGGCCACGCTGAGCCCGGCCAGGGTCGCGATGCCGAGCAGCAGCAGCACGGCCTTGATGATCTGCACCCAGGTCGCCGCCAGCATGCCGCCGAACACGATGTAGATCGCCATCAGCGCGCCGACGATGACCACCGCGTGGTTGAAGGTCAGGCCGAACAGCACCGAGATCAGCGCCCCGGCCCCGACGAGCTGGGCGACGAGGTAGATGAGCGAGATCGCGATCGTGGCGATGCCGGAGAACACCCGCATCCGGGGGTCGTTCAGGCGGGCGACCAGCACGTCGCCGAGGGTGAACCGCCCGACCCGGCGCAGCGGGCCCGCGATCCACAAGAGCAGCAGGCACAGCGAGACCAGCGGCGCGAGGAAGTAGATCATCGTGTCCGCGCCGCCGACGAAATAGAGGCCCACGACCCCCAGCACCGTGGTCGCGGACATGAAGTCCCCCGCGATGGCCAGGCCGTTCTGGCCGCCGGAGATGCTGGATGACGCGGCGTACATGGATGCGCGGTCCTGGCCTCGGCGGGCGGCCCAGGCGGTGATGACCAGCGTCAGGGCGACGGTGCCGATGAAGCAGACGACGGCGGTGGAGATCATTTGGCGTCCCCGTCTTCATGCACCGTGCGCACGTCGCGGAACCCCGCGAACAGTCCGGCCAGGACCACGAACGCCAGCATCAGAGCCGACATGACGAGGACCCCGTTCGGAACCCCGAAGCTGCGCACGGCGAACCAAGCCGGCTGAAGCGACGGGAATAGGGCTGCGATTTGATCCAGAACCGATCCATCAGCTTAACGTTTTTCGCTATTCTGTAAGGTGCGGATTCACACGCATTGGCAATAACGGCGTTGTCGTCCGGACTCGCCACGGACGACGGCCCTCCCGGAAAACTCTGGTTAAAAAATCATCCCATGACTTGAATCCGTAATAAGGCAGGTCCGGATTGCATTGGAAATCCCGCGCAAAATCGGGCATCGCTTCCCGTGCATCCCGGCCGAACCAACCGGATTTGGGATCATCGCCCAGAACATAGCGGGAATCCGCGGATTTAAGAAAAACGGCCCATTCATTCAGAATTTTTTTTAACTGGCGGTTCACCTTGTCGTTCAGAAATGCGGCTGTGCCGGCCTGTGTTCCCATCGGCCAGTCGAGGATGGCATTGATGGGAAATCCGACCAGTCCGGTTTTATTGAATTCCGGGGCCTTGGTCATGATCCGGTTCATTAGCCGAAGCATCTGGCGGTAATCTCTTATCTGTGGTTTGCCCGTTGGATCCTGGTTAAAAGGCGCCTTTTTCGGGACCTGTTGAAACATCTGGCTGAACAACATGTATATGTCGGGATCGCTTTCGATTAAGAGCTTGAATTCCTGAATCACAGGCAGTAAAGATCCGCCGGATTTTTCCGTTTCGGAAATCAGATCGGCGATCCATTCATTCAGGAACTGCTGGTCCAACGGCAGCCATTGCCCCACGCGGTAAGGCGCCTTTTGAACAACAGTCTGGGCAGACGACTGCCGTTCCCCAAAAAACCGAAAAACGTAAATGGAATGATAAAAACGGCAATAACAAAAGTTTTCATTTTCATAGTCTAAGCTCCTGTCTGTTATCCGGATCATCCTACTTAACTGTTCAATAAATAACCACCATCTCTCGTTATTTCCTCTCCTTTTTTTACTTTCCAATAGCATGTTGTCAAATTATTTGATTATTTAGGGATGTTCCCCAGTTAGCCGACCTTTGCGCCTTGCGGTTCAATCCAATTGAAGTTTCACATGAACGGGGCCTCTGACCGGAAAGAGATCAGTCAAATCGAGGCGGAAACTTCACAAACGAATATTTACCGCCCGCTACGCTCAAGACGCTAAGAACGCTAAGATTTAGTTTTTTTACCGAATCGGAACGGACGATTCGATAAAGCCAATCAGCCCTGCGGGCATCTTGGATAGTGGCTACATCATATCGCCTTGAGAATCACACCGGAAGAACGATGGTTGTTTTTTCGAATCAGTCACGTTCCGATTAGAAAAATGCCTTGCGACCTTTGCGCCTTCGCGGTTCAATCGAATTGAAGTTTCACACGAGAACTGGAATGTGTCCCCGAGTTTGGATAATTCACTTCAAAAGGAAGATGAAGCTATCCGCTTCTGTGATATACTTATGACGGTGAAGGGTAAATGAGATGAATAGAGAGTTCAGCGTGGTTATCGAAAAGGACGAAGATGGGTATTTTGTTGCCCCTGTACCAACGCTACGAGGATGCCACACGCAAGCAAAGTCGCTTGACGCACTTATGGAGAGAGTCAAGGAAGCGATTGAACTTTGTCTTGAAGTGGAAGAACCGGCGCCCACAGAGTTCGTTGGGGTCCAGCGTGTGGCGGTCAATTCGTGAGTGAGCTTCCTGCGATAAGCGGCGAACGCCTCATCAGGGCACTGAACGACCACCGTCTATAAGACGGTGGGTTCGTTGATCGGCTGAAGCCGACTAAAGGTTAAAGGAAGGTTTTCCATTTTTAAAGGCTCATAACCTTCGGTCATTTCGCCAACCCTTAACTTCGCCTGAAGGCGAGGGGTTTCAACCATCCCCGATGGGGACACTAAAGAAGTTGGGTTTCGAGGTTAATCCGAAGTAAAGGCAGCCACCACAGTTTGTCACATTAGTCAACCATGTCCCGTAAATCCCTTACCGGATTGATTTACCGGAATAATTCCGGGAAAGTACGATTCTGTCTCACTGGATTATCGCGATCCTTCTTTTACCCGCCACGTCAATTTACTTATTTTCTT
>CAVXFP010000010.1:0-51606 GCA_963761065.1 uncultured Alphaproteobacteria bacterium
GGCCCCCGCCCGCCGCCGCGCGGGCTCCAGGTCCGGCAATAGCTGCAGCAGCCGGTGGATCAGGTCCCCGCGCCGGAACCGCCCCAGCCCGCCCGCCGCCGCCAGCGGCGAGGGCGCGGCGGCCGTCTCCGCCTCCAACAGCCGCGAGGGCGAGGCGAACACCCGGCCCGGCGGTCGGCGGGGCGCGGGGTCGAACAGCCATGCGGGCGGGGCGAGGGCAGGCGCGGCCGCCGCCGCAGGCCGCGCCAGGCGCGCGGGGTCGGGGCCATAGCGCTGGCCCTCCATCTCGCCGAGGCGCACGGTCCGCACCTCCTCCGCCGACGCCGGGCAGGGCGAAGGCGTCACGCACCGCCGCGTACCAGCCGCCGACGTTCTCGGGCTTGGCGTCCGGGCGATGCGCGCCGCACGACCACCAGCCGGTCGCGCGCGCGGGTGAGGCCGACATAGAGCAGCCGCAGGGCCTCCGCGTCGCGCCGTTCGCCATAGCGCCGGCGGGCCGCGGCCGAGGCCGGGCCGTCCGCCTTGCCCGACGCGCACCACAGGAAGCCGCCCGCCTCGGTCTGCAGCAGCGAGGGGAGCGCCCGCCGCCGCGCGAGACCGTCTCGGGCAGGAAGACGATGGGCGCCTCCAGCCCCTTGGCGCCGTGGACGGTCATCACCCGCACCGCGCCCGCGCCCTCGTCCTGCTCGCGCTTCACCTCCGCGGTCGCTGGCGGCCATGTCGGCGACGAAGCTTTCCAGGTCGCGCACCCCGCGCCGCTCGGCCTTCAGCGCCTCGGCCAGGAAGGCGTCCAGCACGTCGCGCGCTTCGGGCCCAGGCGGCGGGCGATCCGCGCGGCGCATGGAGCGGCCCTGGCCGTCCAGCCGGCCGAGCGCGCGGGCGTAGAAATCGAACGGGCGTGCGCTGGCGCCGCCTGGCCCCGCGCCCAGGCTCAGCAGCTCCACCGCCGCCGCCCACTCGGGCCGCTCGCCCGCCCGCTCGCGCAGCACCCGCCACAGGGACCGGCCTTCGCGCGCCTGTGGCCAGGGCCTGCAGGGCCTCCTCGGCGGTCCTCGAAGCCGTCGAACAGGGGGCTGCTTGCAGCAGGGCCGCCAGGGTCAGGTCGTCGCCGGGGATAGAGGCAGAAGCGCGCCAGCGCGATCATGTCCTGCGAACAGCATGTGTTCGGCCAGGCGCAGGCGGTCGGCGCCGCCCGCGGGCACGTCGCTTCGCGCTTCAGGGCGCGGAGGATCTCCTCGAACAGCGCCTTGCGCTGGCGCACCAGGATCAGCACGTCGCCGGCCCGCGCCGGCCGCCAGCGCCCTTGCCGCCGTTGGCTCCTTGTCGAACACCGCGTCGCCGCGCGCGATCAGGGCCTTGATCTCGCCGGCGACCGCCTCGGCCAGGCGCCTTGTTGGCGGTGGCCTCGCCTCGCGCGTCCAGCGGCGCGTCCCAGGCGTCGGCGGTCCTCGCCCTTCTCGTCTGGAACAGGGGCCACAGGTCCACGCAGCCGGGGTGGTCCGCGCGCATGGCGACGTGGCTGATGACTCCCCGGCGGGCCCGCCTCGGCCCCTCGCGCGGCTGCAGGGCGCGGCAGGTCTCGCGGGTCCTGAACGCCGCGTCCACAAGCTTCAGCACCTGCGGCGGTCGAGCGCCAGGATTCCCGCAGGTCCGGGCTGCGATAGACTCCGCCGCCGCCCTCGCACCAGCGCCCTGATGCGCCTGCTGTCTCGACCAGCAAACGTCGGGCGCCGCGCCCTGGAACGAGAAGATCGACTGCTTCTCGTCGCCCACGGCGAACACCGTGCGCGTCCCGGCCGCGCGCCGGCGCCGGCGAAGAACTCGGAGGTCAGGGCGCGCACGATGTCCCACTGGCTCGGGGGCGGTGTCCTGCGCCTCGTCCACCAGGATGTGGTCGACCCCGCCGTCGAGCTTGTAGAGCACCAAGGCCGCGTCGGCGCGCGCCGTCAGCAGCTGGCGCACCCGGTCGATCAGGTCGGCGAAATCGAGCCCGCCGCGTTCGGCCTTGGCCGGCGCGTAGGCGGCGGCGTAGGCGGCGGCCAGGGTCAGGGCGTCAGCGCTGTCCTCGGCCACGCGGGCGGCGCATCGGCCGCCCGCGCGGCCTCGCAAGCCGCTCCTGTTCGGCAGCAGGGCCTCGCGCAGCTCGCGCGCGGTCTCGAGCGCGGCGGTCTTGGCCACCCAGCGTCGCCGGCGGCCCTCGCCGTCCTTGGTGGAGAACAGGGCCGCAGAGGTCCTGGAACGCCACGTCGGCGAGCTTCGGCCGTCGGCCAGCGCGAGCAGGCGCTCGGCCGAGCGGCTGGTCGGCTTCGCCGTGCCTTGGAGCAAGGCCTCGCCGCGCGCGCGCCACAGGCCGGCGGTCGATGCCCGGCGAGCGCCTCCGCCCGATGGCCTCCGGCGCGACCGGGCCGTCGGGAACCCGCACGCGGCGCCAGACGTCGGCGCCCACGCCGTCCGCCTCGCCGCAGCGCTCGCACATAGGCGGCGATGGCTGCGCGCTGGTCTCGAAGGCGGCGAACATCGACGTCGAAGGCCGCGAAGTCCAGCGCCACGGAGAAGCGCCGCGATAGGCGTCGGCCACGGCGCCCGGCCCGGTCCAGCGCGTGCGCGGGCCACGCCTCGCGCGCCGCGCGGACCACCTCGGCGGCGGCCGGCGTCCTCCATCACCCGGAACCCCGGCGAGACGCCCGCCTCCAGCGGAAAGCGGCGCAGCAGCTCCTCGCAGAAGGCGTGGATCGTCTGGATCTTCAGCCCGCCGGGCGTTTCCAGGGCGCGGGCGAACAGGGCGCGGCGCGACAGGCCGAGGTCCCCCGGCCGCTCGTCGATCGGCGTCCAGCGCGCGGCCAGGGCCTCGTCCGACGCCACGGCCCAGCCGCCCAGGGTCTGGAACAGCCGCCGCTGCATCTCCGCGGCCGCCGCCTTGGTGTAGGTGACGCACAGGATCGCCTCGGGCCGCGCCCCGCGCAGCAGCAGGCGCGCCACCCGGTTCACCAGGGTGTTGGTCTTGCCCGAGCCGGCGTTGGCGGTGACGAAGGCCGAGGCGTCCGGGTCGGCGGCCTGGACGCTGGGGATCGGGCGGCGTTCATTCGCTCGCCTCCGCCGCGCGTCGCCGTCCTCGCCGGTCGACGGCCACTCGCCACACCCGCGCCAGGTGGTCGTAGTCGCCGCCGCGATCGCGCACGAACTGCGGGGCGGCCCGCGAGACGATAGGGCGTGCTCCGGCATCGTCGAAGCGCGCGACCGCGCCGTTCCAGGCCCTCCAGCGCGCCCGTCGGCCATGGCGGCGCTCTCGCCCGGCCGCGGCCCGCACGATCTCTTCGCCCGGCTTCGCCCGCCGGTCACGCGCACATAGAGCAGATCGCCGGGCGCCGCATTGGGCCCGCGTCGCGCAAAGCCGCCGGCTTCGATGATCGCGGCGGTCAGGGTGAGCTGGGGCGAGAAGCCCGTGCTCGCACCTCTCTTGGCCGTCGGCGCCGCGCCGGTCTTGTAGTCGAGACGTGGGCGAACGCCGTCGGGCGCACCTCGATGCGGTCGGCGCGGGCGGTGACGGTGAACTCGCCGCCGGGGGCGCGAAAGCTCATCGCGCCCTCCTGCTCGACCAGCAGGCGCGGCCGCCCGCCCGGCGGCGGCAGCTCCAACTCGGCCATCCAGGCGGGCGGCCTCGGCGGCCAGGGCCGCCTCGCGCGCCAGGGCGGCTCGGGGCGCCGGCCTCGTCCAGCTCGTCCATGAGAGCATCCGCTCGAACTCGGCGGCCGGATCGGGGGCAGGGCGTCCGGCCAGGCTCTGGGCGAAGCGTGCGAAGGCCTCGTGCATCGCCGTGCCCCGGGCGCGCGGCCTCGACCGGCTCGTCCGGCCGGTCCAGGGGGCGCAGCCGAGCACATGGCGGGCGTAGACGGCGTAGGGATCGCGCACCCAGGTCTCCACCCGGGTGACGGCGAGCTTGCGCGGGCGCGCCTCCACGGGCGGCGTCGGGCGGGGCGGCGCGATGGGCGCATAGTCCTCCGGCGCATCCAGCGCCTCGGCCCAGGCGGAAAGCTCGGGGCGGGACGGGCAGCTCCACGCCCGCGCCCCGGGCCAGGGCGCCGAGGCGCCACAGCCAGCGGGACTCCACCGCCGGAGCGCCCTCGCGGCGGCGGGCGTGCAGCAGGATCACCTCGGGCGCGCAGGCGGCCTGGGCGAAGTCGTGGGCTGAAAGGCCGATGCGCCGCTCGGGCGGGGGCAGGCCGAAGGCCGCGCGCATGGGCCGCGACAGGAACGGATCGGTGGGCGCCGCCTGGGGCCAGACGCCTTCCTCCAGCCCCGCCAGGATCAGCCGGTCCGCCGCGATCAGGCGGGACTCGATGGCGCCGAGGATGAGGATGCGCGGATGGGCCGGCCGCGCCGGCGCGCACGGTCTCGCCGTCCAGCAGCCGGCTCAGCAGCGCCGCGAAGCCCGCCGGGCTCGCCGGGGGCAGGCCGCCGCCGTCCTCGATCAGGGCCGACAGCAGGTTCGCCGCCGCCTCGCCGTCCGGTCCCGCCCACAGGCGCCCCGCATCGCCCTCGGGCCCGGCCGCCAGGGCCTCCAGCGCCTCGGCCAGGGCGCGGGCCGCCGGCGGCGGGCTCGGCGCGGCCCTCGGCGAAGGGCGCGGCGGCGAGGCCGAGCGCGGCGTCGCAGGGCCGCGAGCAGGCCGCGCGCCGCGGCGACGTCGTCCAGCCGCGTCGGCGGGATCGGCTTGCCGTCGTCACGGGGTTGGGTCGCCTTGTGGAGATTGGCCTCGATCCAGTCCGCTGCGCGTCCGCGCGGGCCGCGCAGGGCGTGGCGCTCCAGGGCCCGGCGGGCGGCGCCGAGCGCCTCGGCCGTCATCCCCAGCCTCACCAGCGGGTGCTTCAGGATCGCCAGCAGGCCCACCGGCCCGCCGGGGTCCTGGACCGCCTGGGCGACGAGCGCCATCAGCACGCCCACGGGCGTTCCGGCCAGCGGCGCGCCGGCCGAGGAGTCCGCCTCCACCCCCCAACGCTCCAGCCGCGCGGAGACCCGCCGCGCCAGGGCCAGGTCGGGCGTGATCAGGGCGCAGGTCTTGCTCGGCGTCTGTAGCGTTTCGCGCAACAACAGGGCGGCCAGGGCGGCCGCCTCCTCCTCGTCGCGGGCGGCCAGCACGGTCAGGCCCTTCAGCCCCTCGGCCATGGGTTCGACGCCGGCCTTCGCGCCCTCATCAGCCAGCTTGCCGATCTGGCTCAGCCAGTCGGCGGTGGCCTTGGCGGGCCGCAGGGCCTCGTTGACGATCCGCCGGCGCCAGCGATTGGGACTGGCCTCCTGGCCGCCGGGCCAGGGGCGCACGGCGTCCCGCGCGATCCCGGCGCCGTCGAGAAGCCGCTTCATGGCGCCCTGGGGATGCTGCTCCTCGATCTCGACCCAGGCGTCCTCGGCCAGTTCGAGATCCAGCCCCGGCAGCACGGTCGCGCCCTGGGGCAGGCCGGCCACGGCCTCCAGCAGCCGGGCGGTGGCCGGAACCGCGCCGGTGGAGCCGGCGGCCACCACCGGTCCGGCGGGGGGCTTCGACGTCCAGGCCTCGGCCAGGGCGGTCAGCAGCCGCACCCGCCGCGCGGCCACATCGGCCAGGCCCAGGTCCTCCAGGCGACGCGGCCAAGCCTCCACCGCGAGGTTCAGGAAGTCGGCGGACACGCGCCAGTGCTCGGCCATCTCCTCCGGCGCCAGGCGGCGGATGCGCTCGGCGCGGCCGTCCAGCGGCGCTTCCTCCAGCTCGGCGGAGTCGAGGAACCCGGCCAGGGCGTCGGCCAGCTCCAGCGCCCCGGCGGCGTCCAGGTCGCGGCCGAGCACGCCGGAGTTCTCGGCGATCAGCCGCGCCAGCTCGAAGCGGCGGCGGTGGGGGCTGATGGCGGCGGGCAGGTCCAGCGCCAGATCGCCGGCCTCGAACGGCGGCTCGCCCTCCTCCAGATCGCCGAGCGCGCGGATCTGCGGCAGCAGCAGGGCCTTGCCGTCGGTGGCCTTGACGAAGGATTCGCCCAGCGCCCGCACCGCGCGGCGCGACGGCAGCAGCACAACCGCGTCCGCCAGGCGCTCGCCGGGCAGGGCGTCCAGCAGGCCCCGCGCCAGGTCGTCCAGGAACGGCCGGTGCGCCGCGATGTTGAACCAGCGCGGTCCCGGCGCCGCCGAAGGAGGCCGGCCGCGCTCACCGCCCCGTCTCGGCGCGCAGCCTTGCCTCGGTGGCGTCGCGGCACGCCGGGTCGCTCACGTGCATGGCGAAGCCGTCCATCACCGCGCCGTGCAGCCGCCCTTCGCCGGCCAGCCGCTTCCAGATCGGCACGATGGAGAAGGGGCCGTCCGGCGCGGGCTGCAGCACGCCGGGCTTGATGATCTGCACGCCGATGTTCACATAGCTCGGCAGGGGATCGACGGCGTTGGAGTGGGTCAGCCTTCCGGCCGCATCGCGCTCGAACCCTTCTGGCCGGTCGTAGCCGAGCGTGGCGTCACGCGGGGCGAGCAGGATGCAGATGTCCATCCGCGCCGGGTCCCAGGCGTCAGCCAGGGTCTGGAGCGCCGGCGTCGCGCCCTCGATCCAGAGGCTGTCGATATTGGCGACGAAGATCGGGTCGTCGCCGAGCAGGGCCGCCGCGTGGGCGATGCCGCCGCCCGAGTTCGAGCAGGCCCGCCCGCTCGTCGGAGATCAGGATCGCCGGCGGGCCGGATCGACGCGCCAGATGGGCCTGCATCATGTCCGCGAAGTGGTGGACGTTGACCACCGCCCGCTCGACCCCGGCTTCGGCCAGGCGGTCGAGCGTGTGGTCGATCAGCGGCTTGCCGGCGACCTCGACCAGGGCCTTGGGCCGGTCGTCGGTGAGCGGGCGCATCCGCGTGCCGATCCCGGCGGCCAGCACCATGGCCGTCTTGGCGCGGCGTTCACGCCCGCGCCTCCGGCGGCACGTGGCGGTCGAACCAGGCCTTCAGGCCCGCGAGCTCCGGCGCCTGCAGGTTGCGCTCCAGATAGCGCCAGGTGCGCGGCATGAAGGCGCGGTATTGCGGCCGGCCGAGCAGGGTCTGGCGCGCGAACACCCGGCCCAGGATGCGCGCGGCGTTGGACGCCGCCAGGGCGCGGTAGTCGGCCAGGAACGCCTCGCGGTCCAGGTCCGGCCGGGCGTCCAGATACCGGTCCAGCATGGCCCGCTCCAGCTCGGCCGGAACGTCGATGCGAGCGTCCTGCAAGCAGATGCAGCAGGTCCCAGGCCGGATGGGCGCGCAGCGCGTCCTGGAAGTCCAGCATCCCCACCCGCGCCACGCCTTGGCGCGTCCGGGCAGCCAGAGCAGGTTCTGGGCGTGGTAGTCGCGGTGGGTGAACACCGAGGCGCCCGCCTCGCCGCGCGCCCACACCGGCTCCCACAGGGCGTCCCATTCGCTGACCGCCTCGGCAGGGAAGGGCGGCAGGCCCGCGAGCTTGGGCCACCATTCCAGGAAGGTGTCGGTCCCGACCTTCAAGGCCAGCCGGTCGTAGGTCAGCAGCGGCCAGGTCGCGCCGCCGGCCTCCAGCACCTCCGGCGGGCTCGCCGCGTGCATCCGCGCCTGGGCGTCCACGGCGGCTTGGTAGAGCGGCAGGGGTCGGCGCCAGCTGCGATCAGGCGTGGCGTAGAGGTCGTCGCCCAGGTCCTCCAGCACCGCCAGGCCCTGCGCGGGATCGGCCGCCTCGATGGCCGGCGCGGACAGGCCCTGGGCGCGCAGCCAGCCGGCCGCCGCCACGAAGGCCTCCACCCGCCCGGCCGCCAGGCGCGAGGCGGCGTTGTAGCCCAGCGCCATCCGCTCGGCGGGCGTGGCGTTCGGCGGGCAGGGCTGGGTCTCGGCCGAGGGCGGCTGGTCCATGAAGATCAGGCTGGGCGCGCCCGGTCCGGTGCAGCCGCTCGTACATCCGCGTGGAGGCGTCCCCGGCCAGGGGCTCGCGGCGCGCGTCGCCAAGGCCCGCGCGGGCCAGGAACTCGGCCTTTTGGGCCTCACGATCAGAGCTCAAGCGCGCGACCTTCGAAAGCGCCATGGGCGGTCATCCGCGCGCGGCGGCCTTCGCCCTCCAGGGACAGCACTATATCGAGTTCGGTCCGGCGGCAGGCGACCGCCGAGGCGCTCGGGCCATTCGATGATCGCGACGCCATCGTCCAGCGCCTCCCAGATCCCCAGCTCCTCGGCCTCCTCGGGCCGTTCCAGGCGATAGAGGTCGAAGTGGACGAGGGGCAAGGCGCCCTCGTAGGGCTGGGCGAGGGTGAAGGTGGGGCTCGGCACCTCCTCGTCCGGCGGAGGTCAGGGCGCGGATCAGCCCCCGCGCCAGGGTGGTCTTGCCCGCGCCCAGCGGTCCCCACAGGCACACCGCCTCGCCGGGACTGGAGCGCCCGCGCCACCGCCGCGCCGAGGGCCGAGGTGGCTTCGTGAGTTCCAAGCGGGATGGTGGTGGGGTGCATGTCTCTCAATGCGTCCTTCGAGACGGCGCTGCGCGCCTCCTCAGGATGACGGGGGCGGGCAGGTTGCAACAACTTTCGTCATGGTGAGGAGCGGCGCATCGCCGCCGCGTCTCGAACCAAGCGCGGCCGGGATCATGCGAATGGGGCGTCCGGCCGGGCGGGCAGCTCGCGCTCCACGTAGTGCTTCAGGCGCAAGGTCGCCGCCGCCGCGTCGGCGCCCAGGGCCTTGGCGGGGATCGGCGCGCCGATGGTCAACTCGAAGCGGCGGCCCTGTTTGTTGAGCAGCTCGTGGAACAGGGTGATGTCGCGCAGCTCCGCCGAGACCTTGTTGAACAGCCGAAACAACGTCGGCGACGGACCCTTCACGTGCATGGGCAGGATCGGCGCGCCGCTGCGCCGCGCCAGGGAAATGGGGCTCGACGCCCAGGGCGGATCGACGGTGGCGCCGTGGGCTCCGGTGCGGGCGATGCGGCCGGCCGGGAAGATGATCAGGGCCCGCTCGGACTCCAGCACCTGGGTGGAGCGCTCCAGCGCCAGGCGGGCGCGCTCGCGGGTGCGCTTGGCCGGGACCCACTCCACGGGGATGAACACCTCGTCCAGGCGGGGATTGACCCGGTGGGCGTCGGCGTTGGCGAAGAACATCAGGTCCGGCCGCACGGACGCCAGGGCCTGCCGCGCCGCCAGGCCGTCGGCCAGGCCCGTGGGGTGGTTGGCGATCACGATCAGCCGGCCTTCGGGCGGCACGTGCTCCAGCCCCCGCACCTCGATCTTCAGGTCCAGCAGCCGGGCGGCGTAGTCCAGCGCCTCGCGTCCGCCCATGGGAGCCACGGCGTCGGCCATGGCGCGGGCCTTGGCGTAGTCGAGCAAGGCGTAGAGGGCGGGGCGCAGCAGGGGCCAGGCGGGCGAGGCGACGAGGCGGGGCGCCCGCTCGGCGATCAGCACGTCCACGATGTGCGGCGCAGCGGGCTCGGCGAGCGTTCTCGAGGCGGGGATGTCGACGGCGACGGCCATGGGCGGATCATCCTTCGCCGGACCGGCGGCGGCAAGGCGGGCGCGGACGCTGCGGCGGCCATCGTCCGTCCTCGGACCACCGCTCTGGCAACTCGTCGCCCGCGCGGCTAAACCTGCGCCCGCCCCCCGGGCCGGGCGGCGGACCTGAGGAGATGTCGGATGAAGCGGCTGATCGCGGTGATGGCGATGGCGGCGCTGCTCAGCGCCTGCGGCAAGGCTCCCGCGCCGAAGGCGGGCGCGTCCGGCGACCAGAGCCAGCTTTCCGGCGCGGGCGCCACCTTCCCGGCGCCGCTGTATTCCGCCTGGGCCAGCGGCTACGCGAGCGCGGACGGCGCGCACGTGAACTATCAGGCCATCGGCTCGGGCGGCGGCATCAAGCAGATCAAGGACGCCACCGTGGACTTCGGCGGCACCGACAAGCCCCTGGAGGCCGCAGAGCTGGCCGCCTCGGGCCTGGACCAGTTCCCCACCGTGCTGGGCGGGGTGGTGCCGGTGGTCAATGCGCCGGGGATCGCGCCGGGGCAGGTGCGGCTGGACGGGCCGCTGCTGGCCGACATCTTCCTGGGCAAGGTCGGCAAGTGGAACGATGCGCGCATCGCCGCGATGAACCCGGGCGTCAGCCTGCCGAACCTGCCGATCACCATCGTCCACCGCTCGGACGGATCAGGCACCAGCTTCCTGTTCACCACCTATCTGTCCGACGTCAGCCCCGAGTGGAAGGCCAAGGTCGGGGCCAGCGACTCGGTGCAGTGGCCGGCGGGCCTGGGCGGCAAGGGCAATGACGGCGTCGCCGCCTTCGTGCGCCAGACGGCGGGCTCGATCGGCTACGTCGAATACGCCTACGCCAAGCAGAACAAGCTGTCCTACCTGCTGCTGAAGAACCACTCCGGCGCCTTCGTGGCCCCCGACGCCGCCGGTTTCGCCGCCGCGGCGGCCGGTGCGGACTGGTCCAAGGCGCCGGGCTTCTATCTGCTGCTGCTCGACCAGCCGGGCGACAAGTCCTGGCCGATCACCGGCGCCACCTTCATCCTCACCCGCCAGGACGCGGCCCCCGAGCGGGTGGCGGCGGTGCACAAGTTCTTCGGCTGGGCCTATGACCAGGGCGATCGCGACGCGGACCGTCTCGACTATGTGCCGCTGCCGGCGAGCGTGAAGGCGCTGGTGCGCGCGAGCTGGGACGCGCCGGCCAAATAGGCGACGGCTCGCGCGGCGGGCGTCGGGCGTCTATGCTCGGCGCGTCGTCGAGGCGAGGATGATGAGCAAGCTGAAGCTGTGGGCGGGCCTTGTGCTGGCCGTGCTGGTCGTGGCCGGCGGGCTTGGCGGCTGGTGGGCGCTGGACCTGCGCTGGCGGCCCCACACCATCAAGCGCCATCAGGCCGAGATCGCCCAGCTGCTGAAGACCTCCGGCTGGGTGTCGCCCGGGCGCACGGGCCCGGTGCTCTACATGATCTCGTACCGCAGCTGCGAGGACTGCATCCGCTATGAGGCGTGGGAGTTCCCCAAGCTCGCCAAGGCCAAGGTCGACACCCGCGTGATCATGATCGCCCGGCGCGACTACAACGGCATCTCCAAGTCCACGCCCGCCGAGCGCGCCACGGTGGCGGAGCTGTGGGTGAACCGCAGCTGGCCGCTGCTGGAGGCCTGGACCAAGGCGAAGCCCGCCGCCGCCTGGACCGCCGCCGGCATCCCCTCCGCCGACGACGACATGGCCCGCGCGGGGGTGGTGGAGCTGAGCCGCGCCCTGGTGGAAAAGCTGGCGCCCCTGCTGAAGGACAACGGGATCCGCTTCGCCTATCCCACCCTGATCTGGTGGACCAAGGACGGCGTCATGCGCGGCTGCGCCTGCGACAGCCCGCACACCTACGCGCAGGTGCGGCGCGAACTGGGGGCGTAGTCACCGGCGATGCAGCCGGCGGGGCCGCCCTCGTCCTTCGACAAGCTCAGGATGAGGGCTCCGACAGGCGCAGGATGAGGGCTATTGAAACGCTGTAGAAATCCTCATCCTGAGGAGCCGCGCAGCGGCGTCTCGAAGGGCGAGGATTTCGGTCCCGCGGCCTACTTCGCCCGGTGCGCGGTGATGGCGACGGTGACCATCACGTCCAGGGGCACGGTCTCGGCCGAGGACCACTGGCCCTGGCCGACGCCAAAGGCCGAGCGGTTGACCGCGACCTGGCCGTTCATCGTCGCCACGTCCCCGTTGATCGCGAGGGTGAAGGGCAGGGTCAACGGCTGGCTGACGCCGCGCAGGGTGAGCACGCCGGCCGCCTGATACTTGTTCCCGCCCAGGCTCTTGATGCTCTTGGTCACGAAGGTGGCGCGGGGGAAGCTCGCCACGTTGAACCAGTCGGCGGTGGGCATGGCGTCGTCGCGTTCGGACTCCCCGGTGGAGGCCGAGGCGACATCGATGGACACCGACGCCTTGGACGCGGCCAGCGCCTTGGGATCGAACGCGATCTGCGCGTCCCAGCGGCGGAAGGTCCCGGTGAAGTCCATGCCCGAGAAGTTGCTCTTGAAGCTCAGGCGCGAGGCGGCCTTGTCCACCGTCCAGGCGGCCGGGCCGGCGGGCGCGGCGCGGGCGGCCGGGGCGGACAGGCCGATGCAGGCCGCGAATACGGCGGCCAGGGCGACGAAACGATCGATACGCATCACGACTCCTCGGTGGATGGTGACTTGGTCTTCAGGGCCGCGAAGGGCGCCATGCGCCAGATCAGGCCGTCCTTGTTCCACAGCTGATGCTTCAGCGCCGCCGCCACATGCAGCACGATCAGCGCATAGGCCATCCAGGCCAGCAACTCGTGCGTCTCGGCCATGGCGTCCTCGATCCCCTTGCGCTCGCCCATCGGCAGGGCGTGGACGAAGCCGACGTGCGGCCAGGGGATGGTCTTGAACAGGACGGTCGGGATGTTGGTGGTGCTGGCCGACACCATGATCCAGCCGGTGATCGGCATGCCGATCATGATCACATAGAAGCCCCAGTGCGCGGCGTGGGCGGCGAGCTTCTCCCAGCGCGCCATGTGCGCGGGCATGGGCGGGGGCCGGTGCGTCAGCCGCCAGCCCAGCCGCCCCAGCGACAGGATCAGCACCGTGATCCCCACCGACTTGTGCAGCTGAGTCTGGTTGAACAGGGCCAGGCCCTTCAGGTCGTCAAACCCCCAGGCCAGCCAGATGTTGGTGAGGATCAGCGCGGCGATCAGCCAGTGCAATCCGATGGCCACGGCGGCGTAGCGGCGCCCGTCCGCGGCGATGTCTTCAGCCGTATGGGTCATGGCCGCGATGGTCAGACAGACGGGGGCGGTGTCAAGAGCGGTTGGGGGCCGCGAGCCCGGAAAGGCCCGAAGCGCCGTCATCCCCCTCCCACGCGCGCGCGGGTGCGCGGGGGTGCGCGGAGGGGCGCGCGGACGCGGAGGGGCGCGCGGGTGCGCGGGTGCGCGCGCGTGAGGGTTCGGCGGGCGGGGCGGATGGATTTCGAGGACCGGGTCATGGCGCCAGTGTGCGCCCCCGCCGGCGAGGGGGATAAGTCCCGCTCTATCACCCCATCACCGTCACGCTCGGCGCGGGGCCGCCGGGTCCCCAACGGCGAGCAATGCCTTATGGCCGTGGGCTCGGCCCCGGCCCATCCAGTGTCGCGGACCTGGAAAGGTTATTGGTAGCGTGGCGCCGCCTAGGCGTCCGCGACGGTCCAATGCGCGTCCCACGCCACCATCTGAAACGGCTGGCCGCAACATACATGGCTCAGGGCCCAGAAACGTAGGGGGAACACTCCAATTTTTTCCCACGAGCCCTTCCCATTGGGAAAAAATGAGCGTATCCGGTTCCTGGTTAACGCCAGAAATGAGTTCGCTATGGCCATCACCGCAGACGACCTGGACCGGGAAATTGCGTCGGTTCGCGAAGAAATCCGACAAAATCCCGATCCCCGTGTCGGGAAATTGGAACTGCTCGTGGCGCTACGGGCAACGTACGACGTGGGAACGCCGGTTAAACCAGGCGCTCATACGCATGACCGGTTCGTGGTCGTAAGGCCGCATGTAACCAAGCGATCTGTGCGGGAGCGCGCGCTAGAGCTTGCTGGCGAGTTCTTAGCGCAGCGACACGGTGCCGCGAAGATCGGGATATCTACGACTACATCGGCGGTCGTGGCGTCGTGATCGGGGGCAAAGATCCTAAGTCGAATTTGAGCGCCCTGATGTCCAACTCTGGCAAGTTCCGCTCATTGGGACGGTCGGTCGGCTGGGTTTTAGTGAATGATACGGGTGCACTCGAACAGGGCGCTGAAGCATCGGGGCGGCCGATCATGTGATGTAAAATCAAATAGGGCGCCCTTGCAGGGGCGCCCCATCGCGAAAAGTCGGGCCGGAGCCGCGATCTCTCTCTAGCCGTGCGAGAATCGCAGTTTCCGATCCAAAACGCAACCCTCCGGCCCAGGATCGGGCCGATGCTGCACGTTCAAAAACCTCCGAAGGAGAGGCGGAAGCGAAAGCAACTGCCTCCGCGTCCCTCACCCCATAAGCCGCCGTATCACCCGCGCTGCTAAGCCGGCTGAACCTGCCAGCGTCCGTTCCGCGATGGAAGGCGGCGACTACGCCTGCACAAATATGGCTGAGTCGATTCTTCTCGCGCCTTCGCAGAGCCGAGCAGGGCACGCACCACAAGATCGCGGGCCGCTACCTGGACGCCTACGCGGGCGAGATGGCGTGGCGCGAGGATCGCCGCCGCGTCTCCAACGGCGAGCAATATCCTGGCCGCGACCCGTGCGGCCCTGGCGCATCCCGTCAGTCGCCAGTGGAAGGGATATTGGCAGCGGGCGGCGGCTTGACCGCTCTAGAACGCGGCGCGCCACCCCCTCAGGGCGAATAACTTCAATTTGGGCATCGTCTATGAGAAATCGCCCAGGCGCGCCCCAACCTGGTCAATATTCGGCCGCTTGATCGAACGCAACGACGGACTGCTCGCCATGCTGCTAGCTGGAGGGCTAGAAATTGTGAAATGCACAAAGCCATCGGAATCACTTCCCGGGCGAAACAAGTGGCACTGGCGGCGCGGCCAAGGCTCTTCCTATCTGAAGCCCATCAGGGTGTTCAGGTCCGCTTCACGGTCGGTCTTAGAGGTTCTAGACTCCATGAGCGTAGGGCTCCAATACTTCGCGGAAAGGTCTTTGAACGTGGAACTGCAACCAAAGGCCAAAATTGTTGCTCTGGTTGTAGACCGGGGCGGTTGCCTTAGTCGGGGCAAGCGCAGAGGAGGGGGGCTAGCGTGGACAAGAAGCGAAGTTTCGTATCGGCCGGCGGCGCGGCGATCAAAGCTGATTCCGTCTTGGGGTGGACGAGCACTTCCAGTCCAGCGGTGCGGAACAGCAGGCGCAGGAATCCGCAAGAGCAGATCGCCCGCATGGCCGAAGAGAAAGCAGCCCACATCGTTGGTAAGTGACTGACGCGCTAGCTGATACTCGGCTCCGTTTCCCCCAATCCGGTCGATGAGCTAACGGCAGCCGCGCGACTGACAAAGCGTTGGTTGGAGGCCATGAAGCCCGTCCAGCCAACGAAAGAAGAGCTGTTCGAACAAGTCGTTGTGCTGGTCGAGGCGGGCCGGCTCCAGTTGCGCTGTTGGGAAGAAGAGCTTCTGCCCAACAGCCATAGCAATGCGCCAAATGCTGCGCTCAGGCTCAAGCGGCGCAAGCAGGTGTGTCTGTGTGAGTTCGAGGATTTGTGTGCGGATGGCCGCGCACGCTTCGAAGTCGTTCAAAAGCTGACGGTCCGATGAAGACGGTCCGTCGGCAAAGCTCTTCGAAGAGACCCGAGACGTCGCTCAAAAGGTGGCCGAAATCGCGGCTGCGGCAGCAGAAATGCGTTCCCTGATAGCGATGCACTCCGAAGAGCTGAAAATCGCCATGCCAGGCATCGATGCGGCGCAACTATCCAAGAAAGTCGAGGCCCTCAATTGCCGCGATTGCCAAACTCTCTGGACGCCTTGACGCCTACAGGCGAATGGAGGGTAGCCGCAGCGTGGCATTGACGTGAGCTAGATCGGCCTGGGCTTGGTTCAGCCTCGCCTCATAGGCCGCGATGGTATCGCGATTCCGGTCCCGCTTCGCTTGAGGCATCGTGACGGCGAGCGGTTCGGCCATGGGTCGAAACTACCCCCGGCCCCCCGAAGAGAGGGCTTGGAGATTTGTCCCATCTCCTACCTAATGCCGGCTATCTCTGGCTGGGGGACTAGGGCTCGAACCTAGACTGACGGTACCAAAAACCGTAGTGCTACCATTACACCATCCCCCAACGCGGGCCCCCGATGCGGGCCTTGGCCGGCCCGATCGGGCCAGCGCCATGCCTCGGGCGCGAAGAGGTCGCCGAGATAGACCAAGCCCCCGGGCTTTGCAACGCGATGCGGGGCGTATGCGGCCTTCTTCTCACTTCGCTTGCGGGCGCCCGCGCGCCTGCCTATAAGGCGCGCCTCGTCGGAGTATAGCTCAGCCTGGTAGAGCACCGTCTTCGGGAGGCGGGGGTCGCAGGTTCAAATCCTGCTACTCCGACCATCGTCCCGCCCCCGAACCTGTCCATACGTTCATTTGACCGAAACGCCCGCCGCGTTAGGGTTCTCGGCCGCATTTCGAGGTCGAGCCGATGAAGCAGTTTTTCCTGACCCTGGCGGGCGTGTTCGCCGGCATGGTGGTCTTTTTCATCGGCCTGCCGGTGCTGTTCGTGATCATGGCGCTGTCGGCGCAGCGGCCGATCCCGTCGGCGACCGTGCTCAATCTCGACCTGCGCCGCTCCCTGCACGACCAGGACGTCAAGAGCCCCTTCGCGGCGTTCACCGGCCGGTCGGTCTCGGTGATGTCCGTGGTGCAGACCCTGAACCGCGCCGAGCGCGATCCGCGCGTGCGGGGGATGCTGATCCGCCTGCCCGAGGGCGGGATCGCGCCGGGCTCGGCCGACGAGCTGCGCCTGGCGATCCGCCGCTTCGAGGCCGCCGGCAAGACGGTGATCGCCCACAGCCAGGGCCTCTATCCCACCGGCGCGGCGGTCTCGACCTACATGCTGGGCGCGGCCGCGAACCAGCTGTGGATGCAGCCCGGCGCCTCGTTCCAGGCCACGGGGATGGCGCAGGAGGACATCTTCTTCAAACGCCTGTTCGACCACTATGGCGTCAAGGCCGACTATCAGCAGCGCGAGCAGTACAAGAACGCCATCAATCCGCTGCTCTATGACGACTACACCCCCGCGCACCGCGAGGCGCAGCTGTCGTGGATGGGCTCGATCTACCACACGGCCCTGCTGTCGGCGGCGGTGGACCGCCATCGCGATCCGGCCGCCCTGGTCAAGGTGGTGGAGGCGGGGCCCTATCCCGCCGACAAGGCACTGGCGCTCGGCCTGATCGACAAGCTCGGCCAGGTGAAGGACGCCCAGGACGCGGCGCTGAAGCTCGCCGGGCGCGGCGCGCAGCTGATGGACTTCGCCGACTACGCCTCGGCCGTGAAGCGGCTGGACGGTCCCCGCAACGCGCCGGAGATCGCGGTGGTCTATGCCGAAGGGCCGATCGTCACCGGCACGTCGGAGGGCGGGCAGGCCTTCTCCTCCAACCAGACCATCTATTCGGACGACGTGTCCGACGCCCTTTATGACGCGGCCAAGGACCGGGAGGTGAAGGCCATCGTCTTCCGCGTCTCCTCCCCCGGCGGCCAGGACACGGCGTCCGAGCAGATCCTGGCGGCCGTGCGCGCGGCCAAGGCGGCGGGCAAGCCGGTGGTGGTGTCCATGGGCGAATACGGCGCCTCGGGCGGCTACTGGATATCCTCGGAGGCGTCGGCGATCGTGGCCGAGCCCTCGACCCTGACCGGCTCGATCGGCGTCTACGGCGGCAAGCTGGCGCTGGGCCAGGCCCTGGCGCGCTACGGCGTGGACGTGCGCCACACCCAGGTCGGCGGGCCCTTCACCAGCGCCTATTCCATGGGCGACGCCTTCACGCCCGAGCAGCGCGCGGCCTTCTCCAGCTCCATCGACGCGGTCTACGACGGCTTCATCCAGCGGGTGTCCGAAGGCCGCAAGCTGCCCATCGACCGCGTGCGCGAGATCGCCAAGGGCCGGGTGTGGACCGGCGCCCAGGCGCGCTCGCTCGGCCTGGTGGACGGGATCGGCGGCTTCTACGAGGCGGTGGCCAAGGCCAAGGCCCTGGCGGGGGTCAAGGGTCCCGCGCGGCTGAAGACCTTCGAGTCCGGCCGTTCGCCGCTGGGCGCGTTCGGCGATGCGATCGGCGTGAGCAGCGACTCCGCCCACGCCCTGGTCACCATGGCGGGTCTGCTGTCCTCGCGGCCCGTGGAACGGGCGACCAGCGAGCTGCGCCGCGCCGAACTGGTCGCCGCCGGCGCGGACGTGCTGGCGCCGACGCCGGACTTCCGCTGATCCAGACTGTCGCCGAGGCCGCCCGCCGCGACCTTCGCCCAAGAAATGGGGCGGCGAGCCCGCGCCCGCCGCCCCGATCTCTCGCGTAGAGCTTGAGGTCTAGAACCGCGCTCTGGCGGTCACATAGAAGTACCGGCCGACCACGTCGTAGGCCTCAGGCGAGGTGTTGTCGCCGGAGTTGAACACGTACGGGATCGAGTGGTCGAACACGTTGTTGATGCCCACGCCGATGTCCATCGTGTCGTTGCGCCAGTGCACGACCACGTCGTGGGTGACGTAGTAGCCAGGGCCCGTGTAGTGGCCGAGAACCGCCGTATCGAGCGGCACGACGCCGTAGGTGTCGGCGTTGGCCGAGCCGTAGATGTCGGTCATGGCGCCGGTGTAGTAGGTCGTCCAGTTGATCGACCACGCGTCGTTGATGCGGTAGTCGAGGTTCAGCACGCTGCGGAACTTGGGGAAGGCCTGCTGGGTGTCCGACTCGATGTAGCCGGCCCAGTCGAAGCCATCCTGAATGAAGCGGTGCAGCCAGGTGTTGCGCGACTGCACGTCCAGGCTCCCGGGGATCGGGCCCAGGCTGTTGAAGGTGTAGCGCAAGGTGAAGTCGATGCCGTCGGTGAGGGTGTCGCCCAGGTTCTGCCAACGGTCGTTCAGATAGACCAGGTTGCCGCCCGAGGTTCGGATGTTGGACTGGTAGCACTCGTCCGCCACGTCGGCGGCGCGGGCGGCCAGGTTCGGGTCGGCGTAGCAGCCCGCCAGGATTCCGGTCAGGTCCGGGCGGGCGATCGTGTCGCTGAGGGTGATGTGGTAGTAGTCCACCGTCGCCTGGAAGTTCGGCAGGAAGGTGGGCGTCAACGCCGCGCCGACGGTCCAGCTGCGACCCTTTTCAGGCCTCAGCGCCGGGTTGCCGCCCGAAAGATCGAGCAGTTGCGGCGCCAGCTGGGTGAAGGTGGGCGAGGCGCCCGTGGCCGCGCAGTTCGCCGCGGTCTGGCCGGTGACCGGCGCCGTGGACGTGTCGCACGGGTCGATGATGTAGTCGTAGGACTGCACGCCGCCGCCATAGAGCTCGACCACGTTGGGCGCCCGGAACGAGGTGCCCAGGGTGGCCCGGAAGCGCAGGGACGAGTTCACCGACCAATCCAGCCCCAGCTTGTAGTTCCAGGTGCTGCCGAAGTTGGAGAAGTCCGAATAGCGGCCCTGGACGTTGAGGGTCGCCTTCTGGATGAACGGCATGTCCTTGATCAGGGGCGCCTCGATTTCGGCGAAGGCTTCCTTCACGTTGAACTGGCCGCTGGTGTCGAACACGGCGTTGGCGGTGCTTTCGCCCGAGGCCGTCACCGGATCGGACGTGGCCTGGCCGGTTTCACGCCGGTACTCGCCGCCCACCGCCACGGACAGGTCGCCCGCCGGCAGCTTGAAGATCGGGCCGGAGATGGTGGCCACGGTCTGCGACGTGGTGAAGCTTGAGTACTCCGACTGCTTGTAGAAGGCGTAGGCCTGTTGCGCCGCGCTGAGCGTCTCCGTGCCGGCGAAGAAGTTCCGCACGTTGGCGATCGGGCCGGCCGCGGCGCAGATGGCGTCCACGGCGCACTGGGTGGTGTCGAGCAGGCGCTGCAGGTGCACGGCGTTGGGCACGGACGCGGTGAAGTTGTCCGAGGTCGTGCGCGAGTAGGTGGTGCCGATATCCCAGTGGAACTTGCTGTTGGGGATATCGCCCTTCAGCCCGACCGTGGCCCACAGCTGCTGGCCCACGTCGGTGCTGTGGCGCAGGGCGTACTGGTTGGGCCGCCACTGCACCGCGACATCGGTTCCGTAGGGGTTGTTGGTGCTGGTCGCCGGGATGACCAGGCCGCCGAGGTAGGGACCGACGGTGGAGAAGGCGAACAGCGGCTGGGCGGCCAGGTCATTCACCGAGCTGCGGTTGCCGTAGATCGCCGTGCCATAGATCTCGACGTTGTCGGTGATGGCGTAGTGGCCCGAGGCCGAGATGTCGTAGATCTTGCTGCCGGTGATGATCGACTGGTTGTTGCTGTAGTCCCAGCGCGGGCAGACGCCGCCGGCGTCGCCGCCGGTGTTGGTGAAGCATTGGACCAGGTCGCCGGTGTTGTTGTCGTAGAGTTCGCCGCCCGGCGCGGCGGAGGAGCCGATGATCGGGTCGCCGGCGCCGGTGAAGCCGACATAAGCCGTCAGCCCGCGTTGGCGCTGGAACAGCTCGTTCTGCTTCTGGACGTCGACGCCCATCATCACGTGGCCACGGTCGTTGCCCGCGCCCACCACGCCGGAGATGCGGTAGGAATTGGCGTCGCCCTGTCCGGACACGCCATACTGACCGCCGATGTCGGCGCCTTCGAAGTCCTTGCGGAGGATGAAGTTGACCACGCCGGACACCGCGTCCGCCCCATAGGCGGTGGAGGCGCCGTCCCGCAGCACTTCAAGCCGGTCGATCATGGCGATCGGGATGAAGCTGAGGTCCTGCCCCTCGTTCTGCAGGGCGTCGGTGAACAGCGAATAACGGTGGCCGTCGATCAGCACCAAGGTGCGCGTCGACCCGAGATTGCGCAGGTCGACCTCCTCGGCCCCGCCGCCGAACAGGTTCTGCGACTTGCCGACGCCGCCCGAGCCGATGGCCGGGTCGCGCCGCAGGATGTCGCCCAGGTCGATCGACCCGGAGTTCTGGATCTGCTCCGAGGTGATGACCGTGATCGGCGAGACCGACTCGACGTCGGAGCGCACGATCCGCGAGCCGGTGACGACGATCTCATTGACGGTCGTGTCTTCAGCGGACGCCTGGCCCGCGACGGCGAACGCCAAGGCGCCGCAGAGGATTGATGACGCCAGAAGGCGCACGCGTTTGCTTTGAATATTCAACTCCGGACCTCCAAAATCAGCGGCGGAGCGTCACATTGGAGGTCCGCGCGCGCATGTTGATGGATGCATCCCGAGGTTTAGTCATTGGACCACCCTCGGTTGTACATTAACATAAATTCATGAATCCGACAGGGTCAACTTGGGGCCCCGCGCCGGAACCTGATCAGGCTCGGATGGTCAGGTATGCGTCACGCAAGGCCCATGAATTGCCCGGATTTAGTGCGGGGCGGGTCTCGCAGCCAGAGGCGGCGCGGGCGAACTATGGCGCCGGCGCCACACTTCCCCGCCGACGCGCCGCGGCGTCTCGGAAGCACAGGTACCGGGCCCGGTGGATGTCGACGATATTGTCCACCCAGCCGGTGACGCGCGGATTCACCAGGTTCTTGTTCACAGCGAAGTAGAGCGGGACCACCGGGGCGTCCGCCAGCATGATCGACTCGGCCCGCGACAGATAACCGGCCCGCCGTTTGGCGTCGCGCTCGTGGTCGGCGAGGTTCAGCAGGGCGTCGTACTCGGGGTTCTTGTAGTCGCCGTAGTTCTGCGGCCCGGTGTCGGACTGCTGCAGATACAGGAAGCTCATGGGGTCGTCGTAGTCCGCGATCCAGCCCGCGTCGGCCACCTGGAAGTCGCGGTTGCGATAGGCGTCGTAGGCGATCTGGACCTCGTTCTGGACCAGGGTCGCCTGCACCCCGATGGTCCTCCAGTCGGCCTGGATGGCCGGCATGATCAGGCTGGGGTCCGGCGAGTTGCGGTGCTTGATCTCCAGCTTCAGCGGATGGTCCGGCCCGTAGCCGGCCTGGGCCAGCAGCACCCGCGCCGCCGCCTGCCGCCTCGCCAGGGACCAGGTCGACCACACTGGCGGCTTGGCGCCCGTGTAGCCGGCCACGCCCGGCGGCACGAAGGTGTAGGCCGGAACCTGGCCGCCGCGCAGCAGCTTGTCGGCGATGAACTTGCGGTCGATCGCCATGTCGAGCGCCACGCGCACGCGCCGATCGCGCAGGGCCGGCACGCCCTTGGGCCCCTCGTTGAAGGCCAGGTAGGACACCCCGAGATAGGTGTGCAGGCGCACGTAGTCCGGAATCTGGTCCGGCTGGCGCAGATAGGCGATGCGGTTGGACTGGATGTCCGTGCTGACGTCCAGCTCGCCGCGCCGTACGCGCCGCTCGGCCGAGACGGCGTCGACGGTGGGGTAGTAGTAGATGCGGTCGATGCAGACCTTGTCCGCGTCATAGAAGCGCGGGTTCTTCACCACCTCGATGTGGTCGCCCAGCTTCCATTCCTTCAGCACATAGGGCCCGTTTGAGACGTAGTGGCCCGGCTTCACCCAGTCGTCGCCCCAGCGCTCCACCACATGGCGGGGCTCCGGATACATGGTCTGGTGCTTGGCGAGCTCGAGCAGATAGGGCGCGGGGTGCTCCAGGGTGAGCTGCAGGGTGCGCGCGTCCAGGGCCTTGGCGCCCAGCGCCGTGAGCGGCGCCTTGCCCTCGTTCACCGGCTGGGCGTTCTTCAGGAAATAGAGCAGCGAGGCGTATTCGGAGGCGGTCTTGGGATCGAGCGCGCGGCGCAGGCCGAACACGAAATCGCCCGCCGTCACCGGCTCCCCGTCCGACCACTCCGCCTTCCTCAGATGGAAGGTCCAGACCAGGCCGTCCGGCGAGGTCTCCCAGGACGTGGCCATGCCCGGAACCGGGCTTCCGTCCGGCGCCTCCTGGGTGAGCCCCATGATCATGTCGCCGATCACCCGGCTCTCCCAGGTGCCGGTGGCCTTGGCCGGGTCCAGCGTCAGGGGCTGGGCGAGCCGTTGCCCAGGTGCAGGCAGACCTCGCCGTCGGGGCAGGGCGGCCGCGCGGGCTTTTCCGGGCCGCAGCCCGCCAGCGCCAGCACGATCAGGGGCAGGATCAGGAAGAACCGATTGCGGATCACGCCAAGGCCTTCTTCTATGCGCGCGTGATTTCGAGAAGTCGCACGGATGCCACGCATGGACGCCAGCGCAAAGGCCGGCATCGTTCTGGGCCTGATCATAGCCTCCGCCGCCTTGCCGGCGGGCGCCTGGGCGGGGGGCGCCGCCGCCAGGCAGCGCGCGGCCGTTCTGCAGGCGGTGGTGGATTGCCGCAAGGTGCAGGACGCCGCCCAGCGCGTCGCCTGCTACGACGCGGCCGTGGACAAGCTCGACCGGGCCGAGGCCGCCGGCGACGTGGTGGTGGTGGATCGGGCCCAGGCGCGCGAGGTCCGTCGCGAGACCTTCGGCTTGAAGCTGCCGAGCCTCGACCTGTTCGGCCACGCCGCGGGCGACAAGGCGGATGCGGCCGACGAGGACAGGATCACCGAAACGGTGGCGTCCGTCTCCAAGCTGCCCTTCGGCCGGTGGAGGCTGGAGCTGAAGAGCGGCGCGGTCTGGAGCCAGGTCGACGATCGGACGCTCTTCAGGGCGCCGCATCCCGGATCCACGGTCGAGATCCGCAAGGGCGCGTTCGACGGCTTCTTCATGAAGGTCGACGGCCAGTCGGCCATCAAGGTCAGCCGCGACCGCTGAGGTCCCGCTCGTCAGCCCAGCGCGCGCTTCAGAGCCCCGGCCACGCGGTCCACGTCCTCGTCCGCCATGCCATTGAACAGCGGCAGCGACAGGCAGCGGGCGTAGTAAGCGTCCGCCCCCGGCAGCTCGGGCTGCGGGCCGAGCGCCTGGTAGTAGGGCTGGCGATGGATCGGGATGTAGTGGACCTGAGAGCCCACGCCCTGGTCCGCGAGCCGCTTCATCACCGCCGCGCGCGAGACGCCCGCCGCCTGGAAGTCGATCAGGGCGATCATCAGGTGCAGCACGGGGTCCGACCCCGCCGCCGCCGGGCTCGCCAGCCGCACCCGCGGGGCGAGGTCCGCCAGGTGCTCGGCGTAGAGCGCCGCGAGCCGCCGCCGCCGGGCCGCGAACGCGTCCATCTTGGAAAGCTGGCTTCGGCCCAGGGCGGCCTGGATGTCCGTCAGCCGATAGTTGAAGCCCAGCATCTGCTGCTCATAGGCCCAGGGATTGGGCGCGCCGGTCTCCGGATCGCGGCCGATGGAGGGGTCGGTCCAGTTCTGCCGGCTCGCGCACGATGCCGTGGCTGCGCAGGCGTTCGAGGCGAAGGGCCGCCTCCGGATCGCGGGTGGTCACCACGCCGCCTTCGCCGGAGGTGATGGTCTTCACCGGGTGCAGGGAGAAGCAGACGAAGTTCGAGAGCTGGGCGTCGCCGATCCGCCCCGCCGGGCCGTTCCCGAGCCGGTAGGTCGAGCCCACCGCATGCGCTGCGTCTTCAATAAGGGTCAGGCCGCGATCCTTGGTCAGGGCGGCGATGGCCGCGAGGTCCGCCGGCTGACCGCCGAGGTGCACCACGAACACCGCCTTCAGCCGCGCGGGATCGGCCCGCGCCATGGCCTCGGCGAGCGTCTCGGCGGTCATGCAGCCGTTGTCCGGGTCCACGTCGGCGAACACGACATCCGCTCCGGCGTAGCGGGCCGCGTTGGCGGTGGCGACGAAGGAGATGGCCGGAACGATCGCCTGGTCGCCCGGCCCCAGCCCGCTGGCCAGGGCGGCCAGATGCAGCGCCGCGGTGCCGTTGGCGCAGGCGACCGCATGGGGCGCGCCCACATAGTCCGCGAAGGCCGCCTCGAAGGCGGGACCCTCCGGGCCCGTGGTCAGGTAGTCGCTTTGCAGCACACGGACGACCGCGGCGACGTCGTCCGCGTCGATGAACTGCCGGCCATAGGGCAGGAACGGTCGTGGCGACTTGGCGGCTATCGGCTTTGTCCTTGAGACGGCCATTGTTAAGACAGGAGTTCGGATCGACCGTCGAGCCGAGCGGGAGGGCAAGAGCGACGTGGACGCGCGCGGGATCGACATCGCCGGCCGACGCGTCGGGCCGGGCGAGCCGCCGTTCATCGTCGCGGAGCTGTCGGCCAATCACCTGGGAGATATCGAGCGGGCGGTGCGCACGATCCACGCCGCCGCCGAGGCCGGGGCCGATGCGGTCAAGCTGCAGACCTATACGCCCGACACCATCACCCTCGAGTCGGACCGGCCGGAGTTCCGCATCACCGGCGGCCTGTGGGACGGCCGCACGCTCCATGACCTCTACGCGGACGCCTACACGCCCTACGATTGGCACGAGCGGCTGTTCGCGGCGGCGCGGGAGGCGGGGATCATCTGTTTCTCCTCGCCCTTCGACCAGACGGCCATCGACCTGCTCGAAGGCCTGAACGCCCCCGCCTACAAGATCGCGTCGTTCGAGGTGGTGGACCTGCCGCTGATCGCCGCGGTGGCGCGCACCGGCAAGCCGATGATCATGTCCACCGGCATGGCCAGCCGGGCGGAGATCGAGGAGGCGGTGCAGGCGGCGCGGGACGCGGGCGCCTCGGGCCTGGTGCTGCTCCACTGCACCAGCGGCTATCCCACCCCCATGGGCGAGGCGAACCTGCGCACCATCCCCGACCTCGCCGAGGCGTTCGGCGTGGCCACGGGCCTGTCGGACCACACCCTGGGCACGGCCGCCTCGGTGGCCGCCATCGCGCTGGGCGCGGTGATGATCGAGAAGCACTTCACGCTCAGCCCGCGCCGACGGCGGGCCGGACGCGGCCTTCTCGCTGGAGCCGGAGGAGCTGGCGCGGCTGGTCGCAGGACTGCCGCGCGGCGTGGGAGGCCCTGGGCGAAGTCAGCGACGAGCCGGCCGGCAGCGAGCGGGGCAATATCGCCTATCGCCGCTCGCTCTTCGTGGTGGCCCCGATCGCGGCGGGCGAGGCGTTCACGGAGGCGAACGTCCGCTCCATCCGGCCGGGAAACGGCCTCGCGCCCAAGCACCTGGCGCGCGTGCTGGGCCGGCGGGCGACGCGGGCGCTGGCGCGCGGCGAGCCGCTGGACTGGGACGCGGTGGGCGACTGACGCCGGCGTCAGGCCGCCGCGCCGGCGCCGAAGCGGGCGGCGGGCGCCTCGCCCGGCGCCTGATCGAAGCCCGCCCGGCGATAGATCAACGCCTCGGCCACATGGATGCGGCGCACGCCCGTGGAGCCGTCCAAGTCCGCGATGGTGCGCGCGAGCCGCAGCGTGCGCGTCCAGCCTCGGGCGGTGAGGCCGGCCGCCTCCGCCGCGCGGGACAAGAGCGCCCGGCCCGCGTCGTCCGGCGTGGCGAACCGTTCCAGCGGGCCGCCCTCCAGCCGCGCGTTGAGCGCCTCGGCGCCCTCGCCGAGCTCACCGGCCCGCGCCTCCTGCGCCGCGCGGGCGGTGGCGACGCGGGCGGCGGCCTCGGCGGTGCCCTCGGCGGGCGGGGCGAGCGCCAGATCGGCGGCGGTGACGGGCGGGACCTCCACCTGCAGGTCGATACGGTCCAGCATCGGGCCGGAGATGCGGCTCTGGTAGGAGACCTGGCAGCGCGGCGCCCGTCCGCACGCCCCCTTGCCCGCGCCGCCGTGGCCGCAGCGGCAGGGGTTCATGGCGGCGACCAGCTGGAATCGGGCCGGATAGCGGATGTGGAAATTCGCCCGCGCCACCGTCACCTCGCCGGTCTCCAGCGGCTGGCGCAACGAGTCCAGGGCCTGGGTCGCAAACTCGGGGAGTTCGTCGAGGAAGAGGACACCGTTGTGCGCAAGGGACACCTCCCCCGGCTTTGCGCGCAGGCCGCCGCCGGTGAGCGCGGCCATGCTGGCCGAGTGGTGGGGGCTGCGGAACGGCCTCGCGCGGGTCAGGGCGCCGCGCGCGATCAGCCCGGCCATGGAATGCACCATGGAGGTCTCGAGCAGCTCCGAGGCCGACAGCGGCGGCAACAGCCCGGGCAGCCGCGCGGCGAGCATCGACTTGCCCGAGCCCGGCGGGCCGATGAACAGCAGGTTGTGACCCCCGGCGGCGGCGATCTCCAACGCCCGCTTGGCGCCCTCCTGGCCCTTGACGTCGCGCAGGTCGGCCACGCCGGGCGGCTCCAGCACCGGGCCGGGGCGCGGGGCGCTCATCACCTGGGTTCCGCGGAAATGGTTCACCACCGAGATCAGCGAGCGCGGGGCGAGGATGGCCGCGTCCCCCGCCCAGGCCGCCTCGGGCCCGTTGGCCTCCGGGCAGATCAAGCCGAGGTTCATGGCGCTGGCGGCCACGGCGGCGGGCAGGGCGCCGGCCACGGGCGCGATCTGGCCGTCCAGCGACAGCTCGCCGATCGCCGCCCAACCGTCCAGCGCGTCGAGCGGCAGCACCCCCATGGCGCCCATGATCCCCAGCGCGATAGGCAGGTCGTAGTGGCTGCCCTCCTTGGGCACGTCGGCGGGGGCGAGGTTGACGGTGATGTGCTTGGCCGGCAGGGCCAGCCCCAGGCCCGCGAAGGCCCCGCGCACCCGCTCTCGGCTTTCGGACACCGCCTTGTCGCCCAGGCCCACCACGGCGAAATAGGGCGTGCCGTCGGTGAGCTGGACCTCCACCTCCACCCGGCGGGCCTCCACCCCCTCGAACGCCACGGTGACCACGCGCGCGACCATTCTCGCCCCCTCGAAACGCTACCGTAGGGTGAATGAGCGATTAGATCGCGTCAAGAACAAAAACGGAACTAGGTCGCGAAAATTATGGTTAACAAAACGGAACGAAACGGGGAAATCAGTTAACGAGCGGCCCGCTTGGCCTCGATCACGTCCCACAGGGCGGCGGCCGCATCGACGCCGGAAAAGCGCTTCAGCTGCTGGGCGCCGGTGGGGGAGGTGACGTTGATCTCCGTCAGGTAGTCGCCGATCACGTCGATGCCGCAGAACAGCAGGCCCCGCCGCCTCAGCTCCGGCCCGATGGCGGTGCAGATTTCCTTGTCGCGAGCGGTCAGCTCCACCGCCGCGGCCCGGCCGCCGCGCGCGAGATTGGAGCGCACCTGGCCCTCGGCGGGAATGCGGTTGATGGCGCCGACGGGCTCGCCGTCCACCAGCAGGATGCGCTTGTCGCCCTTGCTGACGGCGGGGATGAACTTCTGAGCGATCACCGCGTCGCGGCCGATCATGGCGTGAAGCTCCAGAAGGGCGTCGAGGTTGGGATCGCCAGGCGCCAGCCGCACCACGCCCGAGCCGCCGCCGCCGTACAGCGGCTTCAGCACCATGTCGCCGTGCCGCTCGCGAAAGTCGTAGATGGCCTCGGGGTCAGACGTGATCAGGGTCGGCGGCTGCAGGCCGGGAAAGTCGGTGACGAACACCTTCTCCGGCGCATTCCTCACCTCGGCCGGATCGTTCACCACCAGGGTCGCCGGGTGGATGCGCTCCAGGAAGTAGGTGGCGGTGATGTAGGCCATGTCGAAGGGCGGGTCCTGGCGCATCAGGACGACGTCGAATTCGGAAAGGTCGCGCACCTCCAGCCCGCCGAGGGAATGGTGGTCGCCCTTCACGGCGCGCAGGTTCAGCGGCCGGCCCCGCGCCAGCACGCGGCCGTCCTCCAGCGACAGGCGCTCGGGCGTGTAGCACCACAGGCCGTGGCCGCGCGTCTGGGCCTCCAGCATCATCAGGAAGGTGGTGTCGGTCTCGATGTTGATCCCCTCGACGGGATCCATCTGGATGGCGACCTTGAGGGACATGGGACCTCCCGAGCCTGGCTGTGGCTGTTGTAACGCGGCCCGCCAGCGGCTTAGCCCGCGCGGCGGCCGGGCGCCAGAGGCGTGGGTTGGAAGGTCCGCAATGGGTGAAAAATGGACGTTGACCTTGGACCGATTTCCAGACCCTCTGGCTATTGATCGGCGGCCCTCCATAGGGTGGCTTGCGTAGTCTGACAGCACGTCTGGAATGCGGGCGGCAAGTACTCGATCATCGTCTGCAGCGCCAACCGCTGGTGGGGGGAGGAAAAATGAAGATCCAATTCGGCGCCGTTGCGGTGCTCGCCGCGGCCCTGACGCTGACGACCGGCGTCCTGCCCGGCTACGCCCATCATTCCTTCGCCATGTTCGATCTGAACAAGACGACCCAGCTCACCGGCACCTTGAAGGACGTGAATTGGAACAACCCTCACATAGCCATGATCGTGGTGGTTCCCGGCGACGACGGCCAGATCGCTGAGTGGCACCTCCAAGGCGGGCCTCCGGCATTCATGTTGCGGGCCGGCATCAAACGTGACGACCTGTCCGGTCGGATCGGGTCGAAGGTCACGGTCACGTTCCATCCCCTGAAGGACGGCCGCACCGGCGGATCGCTGGAGGGCATGAAATTTGAGGATGGGGCCTCCTGGAAGCTCTAGCCGCTCCTGCAGGGAGAGAATGATGAAACACATCCGACTGTGCGCCGCGCCCCTGGCCGCGCTTTCGCTCCTGGCTCCCCTTCCCGCCAGCGCGCAATCGGCGGCTGCGAGCCCGCGCGTGTCGAACGCCGCCCTTGCCCAGAGGCCCACGCCGCGCGTCAGAGGCCACCCCTCGCTGGAGGGCTACTGGTTCTCCGGCACGGGATCCATCCCGCCAATGCAGTACGACACAACTCGTGATGCGAAGGGCGACATCGAGGTGAAGACGGTTCGCGACCCGAGCGGACCGCCCAGGGCGTCCGGTCCGAACGCGGGCAGCCAGCCCGACTACAAGGACGAACTGAAGCAGAAGACGAAGGACCTGTTCTTTCACGATAACAAGACCGACAAGGTCTACAACTGCGGTCAGCCGGGGTTGCCCCGTGTGGGGGCTCCGCAGCGGATCGTCGAGAACAGCAAGGAAATGGTATTCCTGTATGCCGACCTGGCCGGCATGGTTTGGCGACTGATCCCGATCGGCGGCAAGATGCCGACTGGCAACGATCCTTCCTACTACGGCAACTCCGAGGCTCATTGGGAAGGCGACAGCCTCGTCGTGCACACGACGAACTTCAACGAAGACACTTGGCTGGGCGAATTCGGCTACATCCATTCCGACAAGATGGAGGTGACGGAGAAGCTCACCCGCGTGGGTGACACCATCCGGTACGACGTCACGGTGTCTGACCCCGGTGTCCTGAAGAAGCCCTGGGTCAAGCCGACGGTGATCATGCGGCTGGAGAAAAACAACGAGATTGTCGAGCCCCCAGTCTGTCACCTGGACCCGCTGCTGGAAGGCGACACCGACGGGCAGTTCCACATCCAACGCTTTTGAGTTGGGGCAGGTTTGCCGGTGTTGTCAGGCTTCACGCTGGACGAGCCATGTCCTCTTCACGAGCGCCGCCCATCAGCCGCTGCCCAGGAGCGGACCTTCCCAACGTCCGCCATGGGACGAGATCTGACTCGATCCAGAACGACCAACCCGAGCCCTTGATCGCCCGGCCCGAAGCGCGGCCATATCCCTCTGCATGCTGAGCAACCCCTTCTTCTGGGCCGCGGCGATCCCGGCGGTGGTGATGGTCGGGCTGTCCAAGGGCGGGCTCGGGCCGCTGGGGACGTTGGCCGTGCCGATCCTGTCGCTGGCGATCTCGCCGGTGGAGGCGGCGGGGCTCACCTTGCCGATCTTCGTGATGTCGGACGTGGTGGCGGTGATCTCCTACCGGCGCCAGTTCGACCTGGGCACGCTGAAGATCATGCTGCCGGCGGCGCTGGCGGGCGTCGCGGTCGGCGGGCTGACGGCGGCCTGGGTGAACGAGGACGCGGTGCGGGTCATCGTCGGCGCGATCTCGGTGCTGTTCGCCCTGAACTACTGGCTTCGCGGGGGCCGCAAGACCGATCCGGCCAAGCCCAACGTGGTCAGGGGCGGCGTCTGGGGCGCGCTGGCCGGCTTCACCAGCTTCGTCAGCCACTCGGGCGGGCCGCCGTTCCAGATGTACGCCCTGCCGCTGCGCCTGCCGTCCCAGGTGTTCGCCGGCACCTCGGTGATCTTCTTCGCCACCATCAACGCCACCAAGCTGATCCCCTATTACTTCCTGGGCCAGTTCACCCCGGCGCACCTGGAGGCCGCGGCGGCGCTCGCGCCCCTGTCGGTGATCTGCGCGCTGGGCGGGGTGCGGCTGGTGAAGGTGATCGACCAGGTCGTCTTCTACCGCATCGTCTATGCGCTGATGTTCGTGCTGGGCCTGTTCCTGATCGGCCAGGCGGGGATGGACCTGATCCGGGTCTGAGGCGCCGCCCTCGTCCTTCGACGAGCTCAGGATGAGGGCGAATGAGGGCCCAGTAGAAATCCTCATGGTGAGCTTGTCGAAGCACGAGGATTTCGGTCCCTGTGTCCGAAACTCGCTCCAACCTAGAGGGCGTCATCCGCCCAGGCGCCGGGGATATGGCGGGGCAGGGCGCGCGGGGCCATGGCGATCAGGTCGAGCCGCAGCTCCAGCCCCTTCAGCGCCGGTCGGCCAGCCATCACCGCGCGGCCCGCCCGCAACAGGCGCGTCCGCTGGTCGGAACTCACGGCCTCCAGGGCGGCGATGGGCGTGGTGCGGCTCTTCACCTCCACCACCGCCAGCACCCGGCCGCGCTTGGCGAGCAGGTCGATCTCCCCCTGGCGGGTCTTCAGCCGGAAGCCGAGGATGCGATAGCCCTTCAGCATCAGCCAGACGGCCGCCAGCCACTCGCGCCGTGTCCGTCGCGGCGGGCGGCCGCGCCCCGGGCCTTGCGGGCGGCCAGGAGCTTGGGCCCCGCCTTCACCCCTTGCCCTTCATTTCGACGGCGCGGCGATAGAGGTCTCGACGGGGCAGGCCGAGCGCCTTGGCGACCTCCGAGGCGGCGTCGGCGGGGCCCAGGCGTTTCAAGGCTTCGGCGAGCGCCGCGTCGGCGTCGGCGGGGGTGGCGGCCTCCGCCTCGCCCGGCCCGACGACCACCACCACTTCGCCCTTGGGCGCCTGCAGGCGTGGGTCGGCGGCCAGCACGTCCAGCGGGCCGCGCAGGATGGTCTCGTGCAACTTGGTCAGCTCGCGCGCCACGGCGGCGGGGCGGGGGCCCAGCACCTCGGCCATGTCCGCCAGGCTCTCGCCCAAACGTGACGCGCCCTCGAAGAACACCAGCGTCGAGCGCGCGCCGGCGAACTCGGCCAGGAAGGTCTTGCGCGCCGCGCGCCTGGTGGGCGGGAAACCCGCGAAGGTGAACCGGTCGGTCGGCAGGCCCGCCGCCGCCAGGGCCGCCAGGGCCGCCGAGGCGCCGGGGACCGGGAACACCGTGCTCCCTTGCGCGACCGCTTCCGCGACGAGCCGATAGCCGGGGTCCGACACCAGAGGCGTGCCCGCGTCGGTGGTCAGAGCCACCCGCGCCCCGCCAGCCAGGGCCGCCAGCACCTCGGGCCGCACCCGCTCGCCGGAATGGTCGTCGTAGCGCTTCACCGGCCGCTTCAGGCCGTAGGCGCCCAGCAGCCGCGCGGCCATGCGCGTGTCCTCGGCCAGGATGATGTCCGCCCCGGCCAGCACGTCCAGCGCCCGCAAGGTGATGTCGCGCAGGTTCCCGATGGGCGTGGAGACCACATAGAGCCCCGGCTCCAGCGGCGTGGGGTTCAGCGGCGGGGGCGGAACAGCGGTCATACGGCTTTCTTCGGCCCGGAAGCCTTGCCGCGCAAGAGCTTCCGCGAAGATGAACTGGCCGTAACAACATGTCTAAATATTCATTTATTTAATTCCACGTCATGACACAGACTTAAGCTGTATTCGCTGAACGGTTTCTGTATCTCCAAATCACACCGAGTTCACCGAACCCCTTGGAGGAGGAGATTTCATCATGATCGCTCTGATCAACAAAACCGCCGCCGTCGCCGGTCTGGCTCTCGCCGCTCTGCCCTTCGTGGCGCTCGGCTTCGCTCACGCCGCGCCGGCGCAAGCCACGATCCGGATCGGCGACCTGAACATGTCGCGTCCGGCCGACGTGCGGATCTTCGAACAACGCGTCGACCGCGCCGCCGACCGCATGTGCTCGTCCTACGTGGCTCTGGCCGACCGGAACGTCTGCAAGCGGGCCGTGCGCGCCGAGGCGATGGACAAGTTGGCCACGGCCGCGCCCGTGGCCGTCGCCAGCCGCTGATCCTGTCGGGCGGGGCGTCCCCAGCGCTCCGCGCCACTCGGGCCGGTCGTCCTCGTGGCGGCCGGCCCTCTTTTTTGCATGGAATCCGGCCGTTGCGGGGCGGGTCCGGCTCCTGTAGGCCCTCGTCCATGTTGCAAGGGCTCTCCCATCAGGCGCGCGAGGCCAAGGCGTGGCCGTTCGAACAGGCCCGCTCGATCCTGGCCCGCGTTCTGCGCCTGCGCCTGACCGACGCCGAGCGGGACCTGGCGGCCAGCCTGATCGGCGAGGGCAAGGCGGCTGAGGCCGTCGACGCCCTGCCGGCGCTGCGGAACCCGGTGGTGTTTCAGTGCGGCTTCGGCGCCTCGGGCCTGCCGCACATGGGCACCTTCGGCGAGGCGGCGCGGCCGACCATGGTGCGCGGCGCCTTCCGCGCCCTGACCGAGGACGCGATCCCCACGCGCCTGATCGTCTTCTCCGACGACATGGACGGGCTGCGGAAGATCCCCGACAACGTGCCCAACCACGCCATGCTGCTGGAGGACCGCGACAAGCCGGTGACCAGCGTGCGCGACCCGTTCGGCGAGTACGAGAGCTTCGGCGCCCACAACAACGCCCGCCTGCGCGCCTTCCTGGACGGCTTCGGCTTCGACTACGAGTTCATGTCGTCCACCGACTGCTACCGCTCCGGCCGGTTCGACGAGAAGCTGCTGCTGGCGCTGGAGCGGTTCGACGACATCCAGAAGGTGATGCTGCCTACGCTGGGCGAAGAGCGGCGCGCCACCTATTCGCCCTTCCTGCCGATCAGCCCGAAGACCGGCAAGGTGCTGCAGGCCCCGACGCTTGAGCGCCATCTGGACCGGGGGACCATCGTCTTCCCCGACGAGGACGGGACCCTGACCGAGGTTCCGGTCACCGGCGGGGCGGTGAAGATGCAGTGGCGGCCGGACTGGGCCATGCGCTGGTCGGCGCTGGGCGTCGACTACGAGATGTCCGGCAAGGACCTGGTGGACTCGGTGCGGATCTCCAACCGGATCTGCGCGGTCCTGGGCGGCGAGCCGCCGGAGGGCTTCCAGTTCGAACTGTTCATGGACGAGAACAACCAGAAGATCTCCAAGTCCAAGGGCAACGGCCTGACCATGGAAGAGTGGCTGCGCTACGGCGCGCCCGAGAGTCTGGCCTACTACATGTACCAGTCGCCCAAGTCGGCCAAGCGTCTGTATTTCGACGTGATTCCCAAGGCGACGGACGAGTATCTGCAGCAGCTGGACGCCTACAATCGCGGGATTGTCGAGGGAACGAACGGTCCCAATCTGGAGAACCCCGCCTGGCACGTGCATTCGGGCGCGCCGCCGACGGCGGGCTCGCCGGTGTCCTTCTCGCTGTTGCTGAATCTGGTGTCGGCGGCCAACGCCCACTCCAAGGAGATCCTGTGGGGCTTCCTGTCGCGCTACCTGCCGGGCGCGACGCCGCAGTCCGAGCCGATGCTCGACCGGCTGACCGGCTACGCCATCCATTACTACGAGGACTTCGTCCTGCCGGCGAAGCGCTTCCGGGCGCCGGACGCGCGCGAGCGGGCGGCGATGCAGGATCTGTTGGCCCGCTTGAAGGCCCTGCCCGAAGGCTGCCAGGACGCCGGGACCATCCAGGACGAGGTCTATGCCGCCGGCAAGGACGCGGGCTTCGAGCCCCTGCGCGGCTGGTTCACCGCCCTGTACGAAGTGCTGCTCGGCCAGAGCCAGGGGCCCCGCTTCGGCTCCTTCGTGGCGATCTTCGGCCTGGCCGAGACCATCCGCCTGATCGAGCGCGCCCTGGCCGGCGAGAACCTGGCGCTGGCGGACTGAGCCCCTACTGGCTCGCCCACAGGATCCGGGCGATCCAGGCGACGTCCTTCATCGCCAGCGTCTGTCGCGGCGCGTCGGCGGCGATGGGTTTCAGCTCGACCCGGGTGGCGGTCATCCGCACCAGCTCGCGGACCGCCAGGGCGCCGTCGGCGGTCCTGACCACCACGCGGTCGGCCTTGCGCGGCGGCGTTGCGGGACTGACCAGGATGCGGTCTCCGTTCCGGTAGGCTGGCGCGAAGGCGTCGCCCGCGATCTTCAGGGCATAGGCGGGCGCCTCGGCCGAGCCGGGAAAGTCGATCTCCTCCCAGCCGCCGCCCGCCGGGAAGCCGGCCTCGTCGAAGCAGCTCGCGGCCCCCGCCTCGGGCAGGCCGATCATCGGCGCTGTGCGGCCTCGCTGCGGCCGGGACGCCTCCACCAGGGCGGCGAAGTCGCCGAAGCTGGTTCCCGTGGCGTGCAGCACCTTGGCCAGACTCTCGGTGGACGGCCAGCGCGGCCGGCGGCTGGCGGAGACCCGCTTGGAGGGGTTGAAGCTGGTCGGGTCCAGCCCCGCCAGGCGCGCCAGAGCCGGACGGCGTCAGCCTCAAACGCGCCGCCAGCGCGTCGATCGCCGTCCAGATCGCGGAATGCAAGAGCCCCAGCATCGGTGGGGGAATCTATACCAAAGAGTCGAAACAACAATATTCAACGTAGAGTTTATTGAGTAAACACACGTGATAGCGGGAATTGTTCCCCAGCCGAATGCGCTCGCCTGCGCCAGGCCGACCATCCACAGCGCCGAGGCCCGCACGTGCGCCGACAGCTCCGGGCGGGTGATCGCGGCGAGGTCGACGCCGACCGCCACGGCCTGGAGCATGGCGGTCCAGATCGGCCATACCCGCGCCGATTTCCACGAGAGGACGAACAGGGCGACGAACAGCGCTCCGTCCAAGCCGAGCTGCGCCGCCTTCGCGGGCGCCGGGACCGCCAGGCGCGTCGCGGTCACCGCCAACAGGGCCAGGGTATAGACGGCCGCGCCCCGGCGCTCGACCGGGCCGCCGCGGACGAACGCCACAAGGCAGGCGGCCAAGACGACCCCCGCCAGCGGCAGGCTCCCCCATGCCTCGAACATCGACGTATCACCCAGTCCCCGGACACGATCTAGACTGGTATATTGGACATAATCCCGCCAGCGTCGTCCTGGACGAAGCCGCCGCCAGCGGGCGGGGCGCCGGCGGGCCCGGCCTGCTATAGAGCGGCGATGACCGACGTGTTCTCGCCCGAAAAGCGGTCGGCGGTGATGGCGCGCGTGAAGAGCCGCGACACCGCGCCGGAGCTGAAGGCGCGCCGGCTGTTGCGGGCCATGGGCCTGAGCTATCGGCTGCATCGCAAGGACCTGCCCGGCGCGCCGGACATCGTCCTGCCGCGCGCCAAGGTGGCGGTGTTCGTGCATGGCTGCTTCTGGCATGGCCACGACTGCGCGCGCGGCGCCCGGGTCCCGAAGCAGAACCGCGACTACTGGACCGCCAAGATCGGCCGCAACCGCGCCAGGGATATCAAGACCGAGGCCGAGCTTCAGGCCCTGGGCTGGCGGCCGCTGATCCTGTGGGAATGCGAGATGAAGGACGCCGCCGAGCTTGGAGGCGCGCATCCGGGCGGCCATCGACCATCCCGATGAGGCCGGCGCCCAGCGCGGCCCGCGTTAACCCTTCCTACGGCGAAGCGCGGACACTGTTCCTGCCCGAACGGAACGAGGATGAGGCGATGGACTTCGGGAGCGTCGTGGAGACCAGCACGGCGGTGGAGGACTTCGCCGCGCGGCGGCTATCACCTGGCGCCGAGGCCCGTGGACCCGGCCGCGGCCGGCGCCCTGCTGCAAGACATCCGCGCCCAGCGCGCCTTCGATGGCGCCCTGTTCCTGGACGAAGCGGCCTTCGACGCCGATCCCCAGTACGTCGGCGTGAACCCCCGCCCGGGCCGCAATCTGCTGGAGCGCTTCGAGGGTCGCCTGGACTTTGTGGAGCGTGACCCCGGCATCGTGGCGGCGCTCACCGACCTTTTGGGCCCCGGCTATGAGACGCTGGACCGCAAGCTGGTGTGCGGCGTGCCGGCGCAGTCCGTGCCCGAGTGGCTGAAGCGGCGGATCGCCGGCAATCCGGTCAACAACCTCGGCGCCTACGTCCGGCCGGAGTTCCGGGACGTCACCTATTTCTACGGCATCGACTTCCACCAGGACCTGATCGACCACAAGGCGCGGGAAGCCGACTTCCTGACCCTGTACGTCTATCTGCACGAGGTAGGGCCGCACGACGCGCCGCTGTTCCTGTTGGAGGACAGCCATCGGCTGGGAGCGACGATCTTCCCCCACGCGCTGGAGCGCGCGGGCGAGGGCGACTTGGACCTATGGCGACGGGCGCGGACAGTCTGTCCGTACACGGCAGATCATGCTCACAGGAGGGGCGGGCTTCGTCGGCATGTGGCACGCCTGCACCCTTCACGGCACCCAGCCGGACGCGGCGGACCGCGAGCGCATCTCGCTGCGCTATCTGTTCGCCAAGGCCCCGGGCGTGAAGGCCGGGATGGACGTGGTGAACGCGACGCTGGAAGGCCCGCTGAGCCTGACCGCCACCCGCACAGACCTCGCCGCCGACGGCTCGGCCCAGGTGAAGGTCAATTTCGTCAACAAGGCTTAGTGCCAATCGACGTTCGGCTGACGGGGCGATCTCGCGCACTGGGATCCGCTCCTCATCCATCGACAGCTTTGTGTGGCCTACGCGTCGCCTCGTCGATCCTGAGAAGTCGCTGCATCGCGCCTGCTCGAAGGACGCAAGGGGCTTCCGCCAGCCGTTCCTCAGAACGCCTCGGCCTCCAACGCCATCACCGTCCCGGCGCCGGCCTTCGCCTTGGCCAGGTGGGCGCCGGCCTCGGGCAGCACGCGCTCCAGGAAATAGCGGCCGGTGACCAGCTTGGCGGCGTAGAAGGGATCGTCCGCCTTGGGCGCGGCGGCCTTGGCGATCCGCGTCCACATGTAGGTCAGCGCGGTCAGGGCCATGAGGTTCAGATAGTCGTGCGAGCCGGCGATGGCCGCGTCCGGCTCGGCCGCGTGCTGCATCAGCCACAGGCTGGCGTCCTGCAACTGGGCCTTGGCGCCCTTCAACGCCTCCACGAAGGGCGCGACGGCCTCGTCCGCAGGCTCGGCCGCGATACGCATCAAGTTCCGCCATGAACGCCATCAGCGCCCGCCCGCCGTTCAGGCCGATCTTGCGGCCGACGAGGTCGAGCGCCTGCACGCCGTTGGTGCCCTCATAGATCATGGCGATGCGGGAATCGCGCAGGTACTGGGCCGCCGGGAAGTGGGTGGTGTAGCCCGACCCGCCATGCACCTGCATCGCGTCAGAGCAGATCTTGAAGCCCCGGTCGGTGAGGAAGGATTTCAGCACCGGCGTCATCAGCGCCACCACATCGTCCGCCTTCTGACGATCCGCCTCGTCGGGGGACACCAGCGCGACGTCTTCATGCAGGATCGTCCAGAACAGCAGCGCCCGGCCCGCCTCGATCACCGCCTTGGAGTCCATCAGCATCCGCCGAACGTCCGGATGCACCAGGATCGGGTCGGCGGGACCGTCCGGGTTCTTCGGGCCCGTGAGCGCGCGGCCCTGCAGCCGGTCCTTGGCGAAGATCACCGCGGCCTGATAGGCGGCCTCGGCCTGGGCCAGGCCCTGGACGGCCGACGCCCAGCCGCGCCTCGTTCATCATCACGAACATCTGGCGCAGGCCCTTGCCTTCGCCGCCCAAGAGCCAGCCCGTGGCGCCCTCATAGGCCATCACGCAGGTGGCGTTGCCGTGGATGCCCATCTTCTCTTCGAGCCCGGCGCACTTGAAGCCGTTGCGCTCGCCCGGCGTTCCGTCCGCCTTCGGAAGGAATTTCGGCGCGATGAACAGCGAAAGCCCCCGTACGCCGGCCTCCGCCCCCTCGATCCGCGCCAGCACCAGGTGGATGACGTTGTCCGACAGGTCCTGCTCGCCGCCGGAGATCCAGATCTTCTCGCCGGTGAGGCGGAAGGTTCCGTCCTCGGCGCGGGCGGCCTTGGTGCGGATCAGGCCCAGATCCGTGCCGCACTGCGGCTCGGTCAGGTTCATGGCGCCGGACCATTCGCCGGTCGCCAGCTTGGGCGCATAGAGCGCCTTCTGCTCGTCCGTACCCGCCGCCAGGATCGCCGACAGGGCGCCGTGGGTCAGGCCCGGATACATGGCGAAGGCCATGTTGGCCGAGGACGCCATCTCGTTGAAGGCGACGTTCAGCACCATGGGCAGGCCCTGGCCGCCGAAGTCCGGGGGCACCGAAAGCGCCGACCAGCCGGCCTGCACCATCGTCTCATAAGCCGCCTTGAAGCCCGTGGGCGTGGCCACGGCGGCGGTGGCGGTGTCGTAGCGACAGCCCTCCTTGTCGCCCGTGGCGTTCAGCGGCCCCAGCGCCTCCTCGCAAAACCGCGCGGCCTCTTCGAGCAGTTGGGCGCGCAGATCGGCCGGCGCGTCGGCGAACCCAGGCAGGTTGGAATAGCCGTCGAGGCCCAGCACCTCGTCCAGAATGAACAGATGCTCGCGTACCGGAGCCTTGTAAGCCATGCGACCGCTCCTCGAATTCGACCGGGCCAGTGTGGGCCAGGGAAGCGCGGCGGGCTAGGCGCCCTTAGCCGGGTTTCGCGCCTCGCCGGTTAACTTGGGGACGCCTGCGCGATAGACTGCGCGCGACATGCCGTCAGGCCGATCAGCCCCCGAAATCAAATGCCCATGACCGTTCGCGACGCGAAGGCGAAACTGAAGCTGCGCACGGCTCGCCCTGGCGATGTCGACGCCCTGCTGGCCCTCATCGACCGGTCCTATGTGGACGTCGGCGGCTATACGGCCGGCATGATGAAGGGCCAGATCGCCGCCTTTCCCGAAGGCCAGTTCGTGATGGAGTACGACGGCGAGATCGTCGGCTTCGCCTCGACCTTCATCATCGACGAGGCGACGGCGTTGGCGCCGCACACCTGGGGGGAGATCACCGGCGGCGGCTACGGCTCGCGGCACGATCCCGACGGCGACTGGCTCTACGGCATGGACGTCTGCGTCGATCCCGAAGTTCCGCCGGCTGCGGATCGGCCAGCGGCTCTATGACGCGCGCAAGCGGCTGTGCGAGCAGCTGGAGCTGAAGGGCATCGTCTTCGGCGGCCGCATGCCTGGCTGGCCGAGCGGCGCAAGGCCGATTCCCCGATCCGCAAGGACTATCTCGACGCGGTGCAAGCGACAAGCGAGGTCCAGCGATCCAGGTGGCATCGAATTCCAGATCCGACGCCGGGCTTCGAGCCGATCGGCATCCTGAAGGCTATCTGCCGTCCGACAGAGCCCGTCCAGGCGGATACGCGGCCCACATGGTCTGGCGCAATCCCTATGCCGACCGAGGAGAGCTCCGCCAAGCGCCTGCCAAGGCCGACAGGAGGGCGTGCGCGTCGCGACGGTGCAGTACCAGCAGCGGGTGATCGAATCCTTCGAGGAGTTCATCGCCAACATCGAATATTTCGTCGATGTGTGTCGCCGACTACCGCTCCGATTTCGTGGTGTTTCCGGAGCTGTTCACGCTGCAGCTGCTGGCGCATGGAGAAGCGAAGCTGTCCCCGGCGGAATCGATCGAGGCGCTGACCGAGTACACGCCGCCGCTTCGTCGACGCGCTGCAGCAAGATGGCGATCAGCTACAACATCAACATCATCGGCGGCTCGCACCCGACGCGCAGTCGAGACGGCGACATCCACAACGTCGCCTATGTCTTCCTGCGCGACGGCGCGGTGCACGCGCAGGAGAAGCTCCACCCCACGCCCAGCGAGACGCTACTGGTGGAACATCAAGGGCGGCGACGCGCTCGAACGCCATCCCGACCGACTGCGGGCCGATCGGCGTGCTGATCTGCTACGACTGCGAGTTCCCGGAGCTGGCCCGCGAGCTGGCCGACGAAGGCGCGCGGATCCTGTTCGTCCCCGTTCTGCACCGACAATCGCCAGGGCTATCTGCGCGTGCGCTATTGCTGCCAGGCGCGCGCGATCGAGAACCAGTGCTACGTCGTCATGTCCGGCAATGTCGGCAACCTGCCCAATGTCGAGAACATGGACATCCACTACGCCCAGTCCTGCATCCTGACGCCCTGCGACTTCCCCTTCGCCCGCGACGGCATCGCCGCCGAGGCGACCGAGAACGTCGAGACGGTCACCGTCGCCGACCTCGATCTGGCGGACCTGTCGTGGGCGCGCGGCCCAGGGCACGGTGCGCAACCTGCGCGACCGGCGCTTCGACCTGTATCAGACCAAGTGGCTGAAGCCTTAGGACGGACGCGCGCGCGCCTCAGTCGTCGAGCATGACCGTGCGGTTGGACTTCACCCCGAAGTGGTCGGCCGCGTCCTTGCCGGAGAAGCCCCAGGTGTCGGCCTTGGGGTCCAGGGGGAGCATCTTGGCGTCCCAGGCTTGGTATTCGGCGACCAGCTTGGCGTAGACCTCGGGCATGCGGTCCTTCAGGTTCGCCCGCTCCATGGGGTCCTCGACCACGTTGAACAGGAAGGTGTTGTCGAGGATTTTCAGGTACTTGAAGTCGCCGTCGCGGCAGGCCTGCTGGTCCAGGTTCATGATAGCGCCAGCACAGGACGCGGTTCACCGGTTCGGCGTGATCGAAGATCGGCGCCGTCAGGCTCATCCCGTCCATGGGATAGGCCGGGTCCGGCTTGGTCCCGGCGATCTGCCAGGAGGGTGGGCATCCAGTCCATGGAGATCATCACCTGCTCGCTCGACGCCCCGGCCGGCGCGTGGCCGGGCCAGCGGATGATGGCGGGGATGCGCAGGCCGCCTTCCAGAAGCTCGGTCTTGCGGCCCAGGAACGGCCAGGTGTCCGCATAGCGTTCGCCGCCGTTGTCGCTGGTGAAGACCACGATGGTGTCGTCGGCCAGGCCCCGATCCTCCAGCGCCTGGAGCACCCGGCCGATCTGGTAGTCCATGCGGGTGACCATGGCGGCGTAGGTCTTCTGCGAGCCGCCGTCGAAGTCGAAGATGCCGCCGGGTTTGCCGGCCAGCCGCTTGGCTTCCGCCTCGTCGTCCGGCCCCTCCCACGGCCAGTGCGGCGCGTTGAAGTGCAGGCTGATGAAGAACGGCCGGTCGGCGTCGGCGTAGTGGTTGATCATGCCGATGGCGTGCTCGCCCAGCAGGTCGGTGAGGTAGCCCGGCGTCGGCGCCCGGGTGTCGTCGTCCCACAGGTCGCTGGTCGCTGGCGACGTGGTTGAAATAGTCGAGCCCGCCGTTGCGGAAGCCCCAGAAGTGGTCGTAGCCGCTCTTCAGCGGGCCGTACTTGGGCAGCGGCCCAGGTGCCACTTGCCGACCAGCGCCGTGCCGTAGCCGGCCTTCCTCAGGATCGACGGCAGGGTCGGAACCTCCGGCGGCAGGCCGACATCGCGGCCGGCCAGCGGCTCCTCCAGCCCGATGGGCAGGCGGTTCTGATAGCGCCCGGTGATCAGCCCCGTGCGCGTGGCCGAGCAGACCGCCGAATTGGCGTAGGCCTGCATGAACCGCAGGCCCTCGGCGGCCAGGCGGTCGATGTTGGGGGTCTTGTAGTCCGGCCGGCCGTAGCAGCTCACGTCGGCATAGCCGAGGTCGTCGGCCATGATGAACAGGATGTTCGGCTTCTTGGCCGGGGCTTGCCGCCTTGGCGCACGCGGCGGCTGGCGACAGGGCCAGCCCCGCCAGCGCCGCCGCGCCGCCCATCAGCGTGCGGCGGGACGTGGATCGATCAGACATGCGGCGGTCTCCCTTGTGTCGACTCCGAACGGCCGCGTCCAAACCCCGACCGCCGCCACCCAGCGTCGAGGCGGGGTGGAGGTTCGGTACTAATAACCTGAGGCTTATAGGTCTACCCCTGACGGGCGGGCGTCGCACGGCCCCGCGGAGGCGCGAAGGGCGCGCGGGGCCGGATCGGACATAAAAAAAGAAGGGGCGCCAGGGGAAGGCGCCCCTTCAATCAAGGAGACCAAGTTAAGTGACGGTCTCGTTCAGGTCCGTCAGAAGTTGTGGCGGACCGTCAGGAGCCACTGGCGCGGCGGGGCGATGTTGCCCTGTTCGCGACCCAGCGAGTCCACCGCCAGGGCCAGCTTGCCGTAGAAGTAGACCTTGTTGGTCAGGTTGGTGACCGAGCCCGACACGGACCACTTGCCGTCAGGCGACGTCCCAGGTGAGCCGGCCGTTCAGCAGGGTGTAGCCCGGCTGATAGTCCAGGCCCCCGGCCACGCCCGAGGCGGCGGTCGAGAGCGAGCTTCGCCCTGTCGAACGGGCAGGCCACGTGCCCATCGGCGCCGTGCAGTCGCCGGCCAGCGGAATGTAGTAGACCCGCGAGATACACTGGGTGTCGAGGCGCGGCGTGAGCGAGCCGTGGCTCGCCCAGTCGATCGAGTACTGGACGCCGGCCGAGAAGGTCCACTTCGGCGCGCGCGTCTGCGGACAGAGCGAGCCGTCGGTGAAGTGGGTGCAGATGCCCGGTCGCCGCCGACTGCGCGTCGTCCTTAAGCTCGTAGTGGAGGTAGCCCAGCGAGCTGTCGATCTGCAGGCCCTCGATGGGCCGCGCCTGCATCTCGATCTCGAAGCCTTCGTTGATCGAATTGCCGGCGTTGAGTTCGTGGAACCAAGTGGCGCCGCTGGAGTCGACGTCGGTCTTGTAGTTCTGCTGGCCGTTGTCTTGCATGTAGAACACGTCGGCGTTCAAGCGCAGGCGGTGATCGAACCACTCGCTCTTGAGCGCCAAGCTCGTAGTTGGTGACGTCCTCGGGACCGAACGGAACCGGCTGCAGCGCGTTCGCCGGCCGGGGGCTGAAGCCGCCGCCCCGGAAGCCGGTGGAGTACAGGGCATAGGCCATGAGGTCGGGCGTCACCTGATAGGACAGCTCCGCCATCGGGTTCCAGCGCGTGGCGTGCACATTCACCGGCACGCTGAAGTCGCCCACGGTGGTGTAGCGGTTGGTGACGCCGACGACCGCGTTCTTCGTGTCGTTGGTGTAGCGCACGCCCGCCGTCAGGTTCAGCTTGTCGGTGAGGTGGTAAACGCCATGGACGAAGAAGGCGTAGTCGTCGTGGTCTGATGGTCGTCCAGATCGTGGTCATACAGGCCATTGCCGTTGAGGAAACCCAGACCGGCCCCCGCCAGGATAGGGTTCTGGAACGCACCGGCGGGCAGCGGCGGCAGTCCGGGAGGCGTGGGCCACAGGGCGTCGAAGCCGGTGTTCCGGTCGAAGGCATGATAGTAGAAGCCGCCGAAGGCGTAATCGAGCCGGCTCGAACACGTGCCCGTCAGCGTGAGCTTCTTCAGTGAACTGGTTGTGCCGGGTGTCGTCGTAGGTGGGGCTGTTGCCGAGCGGCGAGGCGTCGCCGCGGCCGAAGGTGTTCCACCATTTGCGATACGCCGTGATCGATCTTCAGGTGCATGTTCGGCGTCAGGTCGTAGTCGACCGTGCCTGAAACGCCCCAGTGATCGAGATTGTTCTCGTTGGGGACGAAGCGCCCGTCGACCGGGGACGTGCCGTACCTCGCGTAGCTCGTGTACGGATTGTTGGTCACGAAGCGCTGGTCGTAGAGGACGCCGGCTCCGAACACCTGTTGCGGCGTGTTGACCCAGAATTGCGGCAGAATCCCGTCGGGGCCGAAGGGGTTGCCCTTCGGATCGGCGATGTAGGTGTACTTGTCCGTCGGCGCTTCCTGGCGCTGGCGGGTGTAGTCGGCGATCAGGTTGACTTCGAGCTTGTCGCTGGGCAGCCAGCGCAGGGCGATGCGGCCGGCGTTCACGCCTTCGCTGCCCAGGTGGTCCGTCACGCAGCCCTGTTCTGGCGAGGCGGCCGACTGGATGTTGCCCAGGCTCCCCGCGCCGTGGACGCAGACATAGTCGAGCAGCTTCATGTAGCCGTCGGCGTTCTTGCTCGACACGGACGACGCGCATGAACAGCTTGTCGGGGACGATCACGCCGTCCCAGGCGCCGCGGATGTTGATCCGGTTATAGCTGCCGTAGCCGGCCTTCCAGATAGCCGGTGTTGGAGCCTTCGGGCTTCTTGGAGATCATGCTGCACGGCGCCGCCGATGGCGTTCTTGCCGAACAGCGTGCCTTGCGGGCCGCGCAGCACTTCCACTCGGTCGATGTCCAGAAGGTCGAAGATCGAGCCTTGCGGACGGCCGTTATAGACGCCGTCCATGTAGATCGGCACGCCCGGCTCGAACGACAGGATGTTGTCGCCCAGGCCGATGCCGCGGATGAATGCGGCCATGGTGGAGCCCCAGCCCGCGCCGAGCGGGCCGATCACCGTGTTCGGCACGGTGTGGGAGACGTCCATCACGTTCGTGCCGCCCTGGTTCAGCAACTGCTCGCCGGTGACGGCGCTGATCGCCAGCGGCGTCTTCTGCAGCTTGGTCTCACGGAATTCCGCGGTGACGACGACTTCGCCCACCGTGTTCCCGCCGCTGGCGCGCGAGCTCGCGGCGAGCGCGGACGTTGAAACAGCCGGACTCGCGGCGAGCGCGCCGCCGAGCAACAGGGCCGCCACTCCCCCGGATCTGAAGAGCCTCGATAGATTGGTACGCATTTCATCCTCCCTTGGGCCGCACACGCCGAAGCCACCGTGTTGGATCACGGATGCAAAGCTTCAGACGGAATTCGGCGCTTCCTGCATCGAGCCCACCACCGCTCTCCGGCGATTCGTGGTCCCCCATTCACTGCCAAATGAGTAGAATGCTAGCAAGCTAGGATGTCAACGGCGCCGAAGTAGGCGGGGTGCCGCGGGCGGGGCGCCTACAGCCCGTCGAACAGGGCCGTGGAGAGGTAGCGCTCGGCGAAGCTGGGGATGATGGCGACGATCAGCTTGCCGGCCTGGTCGTCGCGGCTGGCGCAGCGGAAGGCCGCCGACAGGGCCGCGCCCGAGGAGATGCCCACCGGGATGCCCTCCAGCCGCGGCGGCCTTGCGGGCCATCTCGAAGCTGTCGTCGTTGGAGACGGTGATCACGTCGTCGATCACGCCGCGGTCCAGGATCGCCGGCACGAAGCCCGCGCCGATGCCCTGGATCTTGTGCGGGCCGGGCTGGCCGCCCGACAGCACGGGCGAGGCCTCCGGCTCGACGGCGACCATCTTGACCGAGGGCTTCTTGGCCTTCAGCGCCTGGCCCACGCCGGTGATCGTGCCGCCGGTGCCGACGCCGGAGATCACCGCGTCGACCTTGCCGCCGGTGTCGTTCCAGATCTCCTCGGCGGTGGAGACGCCGGTGGATCGTCGGGTTGGCCGGGTTCTCGAACTGCTGGGGCATGACCGCGCCGGGGATCTCCGCCAGCAGCTCCTCGGCGCGCGCGATGGCGCCCTTCATGCCCTTCTCGGCCGGGGTCAGCACCAGCCGGGCGCCCAGCAGCGCCAGCATCTTGCGCCGCTCCATGGACATGCTGTCGGGCATGACCAGGATCAGCGGATAGCCCTTGGCGGCGGCCACGAAGGCCAGCGCGATGCCGGTGTTGCCGCTGGTGGGCTCGATGATGGTGGCGCCGGGCTTCAGCTTGCCGGCCTGTCTCCGGCGCCTCGATCATGGCGACGCCGATGCGGTCCTTCACGCTGCCGATGCGGGTTGAAGAACTCCAGCTTGGCCACGACCTCGCCCTTGGGCTTCAGCCGGCGGTCAGGCGCGGCAGGCGCACCAGGGGCGTGTCGCCGATGGTGTCGGTGATGGAGTCGAAAATCTTGCCGCGACCGGCCCGGCGATAGCGCGCGGCGTCGTAGGCGGGGTGCAGGGGTGCCTTCCATGGCGGTGTCTTCCTCGAATAGCGGCCCGTTGCGGGCGTTATAGGACGGCCGGCGGGCTTTGTCTTCGCCCGAGGCGCGAGGAATCCGGGAGATTCAGGCGGCGGCGATGCGCTGGCCGGCGTCCAGCAGCGGCTCGATCAGCCCGGCGGCCAGATGGCGCACCACCGGCGCGGCCACGCCGTCCCCGACCAGATGCAGGGCCCCGGTGGCCGAGGCCGGCAGGCGGTAGTCCTCCGGCAGGCCCATCAGCCGCGCGCCTTCCCGCGCCGGTCAGCAGCCGCGCGCGGGCCTCGCCGTCTCCAGGATCAGCACGAACTGCCGCGAGGAGCCGCCCGCGGGCGTGCGCAGGCACCCGGCCAGCCCGTCGAAGCGCGCCTCGGCCCGCTGCACCTTGCGGCCGTGCTCGACGCGCACCCGGCGAAACACCGTCCCCGACCCGCCGCTCGCCGCTGGCCAGGGCCGCCTCGACCCGGGCCCGATGCAGCGGATGCATCTGGTCCAGCAGCGCCTGGGTCTTCTCCGGCGCAGCCAGCCAACGGTCGCGTCCGGCTCCAGGACGTCCGCGAGGGTCGGTGTTGCGCCGGAGCGGGCTCGGCCAGCCGCCACCAGATCCAGCGCGGCCTTCAGCGTCTCGGGCAGGGCCTCATGGGCGCGGCGCACGGCGGCGGTGTGGAACGCGGGCGAGGGGCCGACCAGGTCCGCCGCCGGCGCCTCGCGCACGGCCAGCACGAACAGGCGCGGGCGCGACTGGGGCAGGAACCGCGGCCGCGTCGATCTGCAGCGCGCCGAAGCGGTATCCGCCCCCGGCCAGGGCCTCGCACAGAGGCGGCGAAGTCCGCGCCGCCGTGGGAGGTCAGAAGGCCGGTGACGTTCTCGATCACGATGGCGCGCGGCGCCCGGTCCTCGGCGATCAGGGCCGTCGATCAGCCGCCAGAAGCCCCAGAAGGCCGAGGAGCGGCCGCCGTCGGGCCTCGGCCCAGCCCGCGCCGTCCGCCCGCCAGGCTGAAGTCCTGGCAGGGCGAGGAGGCCCAGGCCAGGTCGGCCTGGCCCGGCAGATCGGCGGCCGTCAGGTCCCAGACGTCGCCTTCGTGCAGGTGGTCGGCCGCGTCCGGGAAGTTGGCGCGATAGGCGGCCGCCTTCACCTTGTCGAAATCGTTGGCGAAAAGGCACCGCCAGCGGTCGCCCAGGCCGATCCGCGCCATGCCGCCGCCGGCGAAGAACTCGTAGACCGTCAGGGGGGCGGAGCGACTCATGGCGAACGATGGTGGCGCGATTTGGCGGCGCCTGTCAGCTTCCGTTCGAGTCGGCTCTGGAGTAGAGTGACCTCATGGGCGTGCAGACCAAGACCGCGATCGGCCGCAACCTTGTCCTCGTGCTCGCCGTCGGGGCGGCGGTGCTGACGCTCGCCGGGTGCGGGCGCGGCGAGAAGGACGAGGGCTCCGCGGCGATCCCGCAGGCCGACACGCCGCCGCATCCGTCCGAGCCCGCCAGCGCCCCGGTCGTCGCCGAGCCGGAGGATTTCTCCGGCCCCATCGACGCGCGCGGCGCCGATCCGTCCTGGACCCTGAAGATCCGCCACGACACGCTCCAGCTCAACCGGCCGGACCGCAAGACCGTGATCGCCGTCAGCGCCGGCGTCAGCCGCGCCGGCTCCAGCGCCATGTGGGAGGCCCAGACCGCCGCCACGGGCGAACTCGTCAAGGTGACGCTCAGCCAGGCCAAATGCTCGGACGGCCCGTCGAACTCGGCCTATCCCTATCGGGCGACCGTCCAGGTCAGGGGCGAAACCCTGACCGGGTGCGCCGAACCGGCCGGCTGAAGCGCCTCAGAAGACTTCCAGCAGTCCGGCCGCGCCCATGCCGCCGCCGATGCACATGCTCACCACCGCCTTCTTGGCCTTGCGCCGGCGGCCTTCCAGCAGCACGTGGCCGGCCATCCGCGCGCCGGTCATGCCGTAGGGGTGGCCGATGGAGATGGAGCCGCCGTTGACGTTGTAGATGGCGTCGTCGATCCCCAGCGTGTCGCGGCAATACAGGCACTGGCTGGCGAAGGCCTCGTTCAGCTCCCACAGGTCGATGTCGGCGATCTTCACGCCCTGGCGCTCCAGCAGGCGCGGCACCGCCAGCACCGGCCCGATGCCCATCTCGTCCGGCGCGCAGCCGGCCACGGCGAAGCCCGCCAGCCGGCCCAGCGGCTCCAGCCCGGCCTTCTCGGGACCCAAGCAATAAAGACAGACGCAGCCTTCACCAAACAGGGGGCAACACGCGCGATTCGGTTTATGGAGATGACGGCCCTGGCGCTTTTATGGGTCGGACTGGCGACTCGCGGGACGGCGAAAGACTACTCTGTGCACTCGCCCGACAACAACGTCCGGGTAGCCATCACCGTCTCGAATACCATCACTTACGCCGTGACGATGGATCAAGTGCAGGTAATCGAACCTTCAGCCATATCCCTGACCATTGCTCCGGACCTCGTGGCTGGCCGAAACGCGCAAGTCACGGGGGTAGAGACCCGCGCCATTGACCAGGACCTCCAGCCGGTGGTCCGGGAGAAAACCGCTGTTATTCATGACCGCTGCAACGAACTGACGCTGAGTGAAGGCGGGTATTCCGTCGTGTTCCGGGCATACGACAACGCTGTGGCCTATCATTTCGAGACCGCGCTGGACGGGGAAATCACGGTGAAGTCCGAAGAGGCGGAGTTTCATTTTGCCGGGCCCGCCCAGGTCTATTTTCCCGAAGAGCAGCTTCTTCTCACACAACGAACGGAGCTATCTCCAGGCGCAACTGGACTCGCTTCCCGAAGGGCGTCTGGCGAGTTTGCCTATCCTGATTGCCTCGGCGCCCGAAGGTGCTCATCGCTGAGAGCGGTTTGCGCGATTATCCCGGCATGTGGATGCGAACCGGCGGAGGCAACGTACTGGTCGCCGTCTTTCCGCACTATCCCTTGGAGAGCAAGCTGAAGCCCGGCTCGGATCGGAACATGCCGGTTACAAAAAGCGCCGACTTCATCGCGAAGACCAGCGGCACCCGCAGTTTTCCCTGGAGAATCCTGGTGCTGGCCAAAACGGATGCGGACCTGCTGACCAACCAATTGGTTTATCAGTTGGCCGAACCGCAGCAACTCGCGGATACATCATGGATTCATCCGGGAAAAGTCGCGTGGGATTGGTGGAATGCAAACAACCTTTACGGCGTCGATTTTCGTGCGGGCATCAACACCCAGACTTACAAGTATTACATCGATTTCGCCGCCAAGATGGGGCTCGACTACATAATTCTCGACGAAGGCTGGTACAAGCTGGGCGACCTTATGTCGGTTGCGCCCGATGTGAATGTGCCGGAGTTGGTCGAATACGGCCGCCAGAAAAACGTGGGGATTATCTTGTGGGTGGTCTGGAAGACGTTGGATGACCAACTCCAACCGGCGCTGGACCAGTTCGAAAAATGGGGCGTGGCTGGCATCAAAGTGGATTTCATGCAGCGCAGCGATCAATGGATGGTGAACTATTATTGGAAGATTGCGGCAGAAGCGGCGAAACGCAAACTGCTGGTGGATTTTCACGGAGCATACAAGCCAGCCGGTCTGCGGCGAGCTTATCCGAATGTCATTACTCGCGAAGGCGTGATGGGTCTGGAGCATGACAAGTGGAGCGCCGATGTGACACCGGGATATGATTTGATTTTGCCATTCATTCGCAATGCCGTGGGACCGATGGATTACACACCCGGCGCGATGAACAATGCCCAGCCAAAAAACTTCCGCGCGATCTTTGATCGACCAATGAGCATGGGCACCCGTGCGCATCAGGTGGCGATGTATGTCGTTTACTTGAGTCCGCTCCAAATGCTGGCCGACAGCCCCTCGCAATACTTGAAAGAATCGGAGTGCGCCAAATTCATTTCACGGATTCCAACCACGTGGGATGCCACCATTCCTTTGCAAGCCAGCATCGGAGAAGAAATTGCTGTGGCGCGCAAGCACGGTAAGACTTGGTACATCGGAGCGATGACGAATGAAAAGGCGCGCGAACTGAACCTCGATCTGTCGTTCTTAGACGGGGGCATTACACGGCGGAAATCATCCAGGACGGTATCAATGCCGATCACTTTGCCACCGATTAACTGCGGTAAGCCGTTCAGTGTCGAAAGGTGAAACACTCAAGATCAACTCGCGCCCGGAGGCGGTTGGGCGGCGATTCTCACGCCGGACAAATGATTTCGGTTGCGTTTGATCGCCGGCCTGAGGTTGGCAGTAATGTCATCCCTCCTTGTCATTGACCAAGGATAGTCAGCAGGTCCCTGGCTCTGGAGCAGCAAATCCCACCACCAGACCAGAAGCACCCCTCCACGCAGGTAGAGATAGACCGATAGGGCGAGGGCGGCGCCCCGGAGCACCAGGAGCCCAAGAAACAACGGCTCCACCACTAAGGGAGACGAGGAGCGGTATTCCCGGATGAGCATGACCGCCAGACCGAAGATGACAGTGAGTATGAACGCCGGCCCCTTCCTGCCAAAAAGCCGTACGAGCCAGGCAAAGGGCGCGAAGACCACAAAGAGTTGCTTCAGGCCAAGGCTGAAGAGGGTCATCGCGAACCATTGGCCTAGGGTAGCGGGATAATCCTCGGGGAACTCTGACGCGCAGCCTCGGGTCGAGCGCAAAGTGCCAGAACAGCGCGGCGGCCAGCCCGGCAATGGTGGCCAGGGTCAAGGGCCCAATAGCGACCTTCAAGGCGAACACGGTTCGTCCGGGTGTACTGCGTGTGCCATGCGAACACGAAACCCCAGAGGACGACGCTTCCCAGGAATGCCACCGCTTCGAGATACCACACCGGGTAGCGCTGGTGCGGCGCCGTGGCGATCCGTCGCTAACAGGCCAGCGCGGAACACAGCCCGGCGATGATCGCCGACTTGAGGACTTCGGGCCTTCCGAGCGAACGCATCGTCACAGCTTAATCCCACCCCCGCGGCCACGCCAGCCACAAGTGGTACGTGGGGCGGGAGGTTAGCCATATCAGCTCGTTGAAGGCCCCCAGGTAACAGACTGCGAACATAACCGCCGGAACGGATGCCAGGAGACCGACGCCAACCAAGAAGCAGAGCTTCACGCTGTTTAGCACTCGCCGCCCGGCCAGAGCGCCAGCCCTGAAGAAAGCCAGCGCCAGAAGCAGTGTCGGAATGAACAAGTAATTCACGGGCGCCAACCCCCGATCTTGCACGAAAGCCAGTAAGGGCTTCATGGCTGGAAAGACATCTGGACGACTTCATTTGAGGTCAGGGTTTGTCTGGTTCCTGCTCTTGAGAACGTGGAACGGGTGTGGCATTCTCTTGCCTGGTTCAACCCTGGTAGGCGATTGGCACATTCAA
>CAVXFP010000011.1:0-63312 GCA_963761065.1 uncultured Alphaproteobacteria bacterium
TCATCGGCTGGCCGGCGGCGGTCCGAACGCCTCCACGCCGATCCTGGCGCTGACCGCGGACGTGCAGCCCGAGAACTTCGACGCCTGTCGGGCGGCCGGCATGGACGACCTGATCGCCAAGCCCATCGCCCCTGAAGAACTGCTATCCAAGATCGCTCAATGGAGCGCGGCGGCGAGCGCGGCGGACGACGGCTCCAAGGCCGGGCTCGCCGCCAGCGGCTAGACGCCGGTCGGGCTCAGACCGCCGGTCCCTCCGCCATGGCTCGCCCGAACGATGGGTGCTACGAGCACGCCAGGGTGAGGAGCCTTCGGGAAGCGCTGGGTGACGGAACCAAACCGGACGAATGCGGCGCCCCGTGCTGGGGGCCCCTCCGCCGAGCCGCCCATTCAATGGCTGGCCCGCCGACCGCCTTGGCGCTCGCCTGTACTCGCCCTGCTGCTGTTCGGCGGCGCCATCGCGGTCATCCATCAGAAGCTGTCGCTGCATCACTTCGGCGAGGTTCGCCGCAGCTTCGAGGCCCTGCCGGGCGGCGCCCTGGCCCTGGCCGCCCTGCTCGCCGCCGTCGTCCTACGCCCTGATGATCGCGACCGAGGCCATGGCGCTGTCCATGCTGGGCAAGCGCCTCCCGCTCGGACAGGTCTGGCGGCCGGCCCTGATCGCCAACGCCTTCGCCAATTCCGTGCGGTTCTCCTTCGGCGCGGCGCCGGCGGTGCGCGCGCGCCTTTACCGCCAGACCCTGAACCCCGCCGAGGTGGCGGCGGTCTCGGCGATCACCGACGTCTCGGTGACGGCCATGGCCCTGGCCGCGGCGGGCGCGGGCCTGTTGATCGCCGGGCCGGAGCTGGCCGCCCGAAGCCTGGGCCCGCCGCTGCTCTGGCGGATGGCGGGGCTGGCGCTGCTGGCGCCCGCCCTGGCGTGGCTGGCCCTTTCGGCCATGCGGCCGGTGAAGGCCCAGGTCGGCGGGGTCGAGGCCCGCACGCCCGGCGCGGGCGGCGCGGCGTTGCAGATTCTCAGCGGCGTGGGGGACTGGGCGGCGGCGGCGGGCCTGCTCTACCTGCTGCTGCCCGAACACGGCGGCTGGTCATATCCGGCGTTCCTGGCGGTGTACGCCTGCGCCAGCCTGCTCGGGGCCGTGTCCGGCTCGCCGGCGGGGCTGGGGGTGTTCGAAGCTGCGATCCTGGTGCTGTCGCCCACCGCCGCGCCCGTGGCCGAGACCGTGGCGGCGCTCGTGGCCTATCGGCTGCTCTACACCCTGGCGCCGCTTACCGTGGCGGGCGTCCTGCTCGGCGCGGACATCATCGACGCGGCGGAACATCCGGCGGCGCGGGCGGCCAGGCGGCTGGGCGACGCGGCCGTGGAGCTGGCGCCGCCGGTGTTCGCCGCCCTGGCCTTCGCCAGCGGCGTGATCCTGATGCTGTCCAGCGCCATGCCCTCGCTGCACGCGCGGCTTCGGTTCCTGACCGAACTGACGCCGCTGTTCGTGGTGGAGATCTCGCACTTCATGGCGAGCATCATCGCCGTGCTGCTGCTGGTGGTGGCCGCGGCGCTGTGGCGCAAGCTGGAGGGGGCCTATGTCGCCGCCCTGGCGTTGCTGGGCCTGGGCGCCCTGTTCGCCCTGCTCAAGGGTCTGGACGTGGAGGAGACGGCGATCCTGGGCTTCGTGGCCCTGGCGCTGGCGCCCTGCCGGCGGGCCTTCACCCGCAAGTCGCGTCTTCTGAGCGAGCCCCTGAGCGGGCCGTGGCTGGCGGCGGTGCTGGGCGCGGCGATCGCGGCGGCGTGGCTGGGCCTGTTCGCCTATCGCCGGGTCGACTACTCCAACGACCTGTGGTGGACCTTCCTGCGCGACGCCCAGGCCTCGCGGTTCCTGCGCGGCGCGGCCGGCGCGGGCCTGGTGGTGGCCCTGGTCTCGGCCTGGTCGCTGCTGGCGCCGGGCAGGATCCGCTGGCGAGGCCGGCCGAGCCCCGCGGACGTCGAGCGGGCGGCCGCCGCCATGGCCCACGCGGAGGACATGCGCGGGGCGGCGCACCTGGCCCTGCTGGCCGACAAGGACCTGATGTTCTCCCCCTCCGGCGACAGCTTCATCATGTTCCGGGCCCGGGGCGGGCACTGGATCGCCATGAGCGAGCCGTGCGGTCAAAAGTGCGAGCGGCGGGCGCTGCTGTGGCGGTTCGTGGAGATGGCGGACGAGGCGGGCGCCTCGCCGGTGTTCTATTCGGTGACCGACGCCATGCTGCCGGAGCTGGCTGAGCTGGGCCTGGCGATCCGCAAGATCGGCGAGACGGCCATGGTGCCGATCCAGGGCTTCAGCCTGCAGGGGCGCGCGCGCAACAATCTGCGCAACACCTGCAACCGCGCCGAACGGGAGGGGGCGAGCTTCGAGCTGCTGCCGGCGGGATCGGCCGACGCCCATGCGGCGGAGCTGCGCGCGGTGTCGGACGCCTGGCTGAAGGTTCGCTCGGGCGCAGAGAAGGCCTTCTCGCTCGGCCGTTTCGACCTTCACTACCTGGACCGCGCGCCCATCGCCGTGGTGCGCGCGGAGGGGCGGATCGTCGCGTTCGCCAACGTCTGGACCACGCCGGACGGCAAGGAGCTGAGCGTCGATCTGATGCGCTATGGAACGGACGGCCCGCCGGGGGTGATGGACTATCTGGTGGTCCAGCTGATCGAGTGGGGCAAGGCGAACGGGTGCGAGACGCTGGACCTGGGCATGGCGCCCCTGGCGGGGCTGGACGCGCACCGCATGGCGCCGATCCTGTCGCGCCTCGGGGCGGCGGTGTTCGCCGAGGGCGAGGCGGTCTACGGCTTCCGCGGCCTGCGCGCCTACAAGGACAAGTTCGACCCGGACTGGCGTCCGCTGTACCTCGCCGCGCGGCCCGGCGTGATGACCCCCTTCGCCCTGATGGACGTGGCCCTGCTCACCAGCGGCGGCTGGAAGGGCCTGTTCGAGCGGGGCTGAGACCGGCTCAGCTGAACAGGGGGGCGGCAGGCCGAACTCCGCCTGGCCGCGGGCGATGGGGATGTGCGGCTGCGACTGGATGTGCAGGCGGTACATTTCGATGTCGCGGTAGTAGCGCTGCAGGCGCTGGTCGGTGCGGCCGCCCGAGGCGCCGGCGGCGTGAAACAGCGTATCCACCGCCTGGCAGCCGAGCTTGCACGCCTCACGCGCCATGCCCCAGACCTTGAAGGAGTCGCGCGCGGTGATCGGAACTCCGTCGCGCACCGCCTTGCGGCACTGCTCGCCGTACAGCGCCACGCCCGCAAGCGTCAGGGCCTCGGCGGCGTCGGCCATCCCCACGGCCTGGGCGTAGAGGTTCTGGACGAACGGGTCCTCCATGCGCAATTTGGTCGGGTCGCCGAACACCGTCTTGGTGCGGGCCTGCTGTTCGAACTCGTCCAGCGCGGCGCGCGCGGCGCCGGTCATGATCGCGCCGAACTCGCAGTGGAACCAGCCCATCAGCACCGCCAGGTACATGGGGTCGCCGTGGATCTTCACGCCGAGCGAGCCCTTGGGGAACGCCTGGGACGACAGCATCATGTTGACGTCGATAATCAGCCGGTCGGGCACGAACACCTTGTCCAGCTTGACGCTGTTGGAGCCGGAGCCCTGCATGCCCATGAACCTGCCCTGGCCCCAGTCGGGCAGGATGGTGATCTGCTCTCGCGGCAGCACGAAGAACACGTGCTTCAGGCTTCCGTCCGGCTGGGCGCCAGGGCCCCGCCGATGAAATGGGTGGACACCGGAACCCCCGAAGCGAAGGGCCACACGCCGTCGGCGATGTAGCCGCCCTCGGCCGGGGTGAGGCTTCCGGCCGGGCCGAACACATGGGGAGCGGCGAATTCTCCGCTCTCGCCGAACAGCTCGCGCTGCACGTCCAGCGGCCAGTGGGAGGAGACGAAGTAGCCGTGCGAGGCGGCCAGGGTGAAGCACCAGCCGGACGCCGGATGGCCCCGGGCGATCTCCATCACCACCTTCAGGAACACCTCCGGCTGGAACTGGTAGCCGCCGAACATCTTCGGCTGGAGGATCCGGTAGAAGCCGGCCTTGCGGAACGCCGCGTGCAGCTCGTCCGAATAATAGCCGCGCAGGTCGTTCTCCGCCTGCTGTTCGCGCAGCAGGGGGCGCAGGGCGGCGGCGCGTTCGATCAGGGTCTCGGCGGTGAGCCCCGGCTCGGGCTGGGGCAGGACGGCGGTCCTGCTTGCGGTCTCGGCTACGGCCATGGCGAAATCCTTCCTGACGCTTCCCTGATCCGATCCTCTCGCTGGGGACCGGTTCCTCCTTCATGACGCGCAATCGCGCCAACGCAAAGCGGGGACAATCGATTGGCGGATGGGGGGATAGGCTGGAAGCTCTCACGCGGGGGCGCGCGTGCGGAGAGGCGCGGGCGGAGAGGCGCGGGCGGGGAGGCGCGAGGGTGCGCGCGGGCGTGATGGGCGTGGGCGCATGTCGGCCCCCTTCCCCCTGGAGGGGGGAAGGGTCGGGGATGGGGGTGGGAGAGCTTCCGGAAGGGCCTAGGTCAGCGCCGTCCGCGCCCCTTTTGGACAGGGCGCCACCCCCACCCCTGACCCCTCCCCCATCCAGGGGGAGGGGAACTTATCCCCGTCCCGAAATTCCTGCCCGATACTGGCCCGGCCATGCAGACCGACCCCGCCCCTCGCCCAACCGCCCGCTCAGTTCACCGACAGGCCGACGTAGTTCTCGGCGAAGGACATCTGGGCGGCGCGGGAGTCCTTGATGTAGTCCAGCTCCGCCACCTGGAAGCGGCGCTCCATGGGCCCGGTCTCGGGGAAGCGGTGGGTCAGGTTGGTCAGCCACCAGGAGAACCGCTCGGCCTTCCACACCCGCGCCAGGGCCCGCGCCGAATAGCCGTCCAGCGCCTCGGCCCGGCCGGTGGAATAGAAGGCGCAGATCGAACTCGGACAGCATCAAGACGTCGGTGGCCGCCAGGTTCAGCCCCTTGGCGCCCGTCGGCGGCACGATGTGGGCGGCGTCGCCGGCCAGGAACAGCCGGCCGTGGCGCATGGGCTCGGCCACGAAGCTGCGCAGCGGCGCGATGCTTTTCTCGATCGAGGGGCCGCGCACCAGGCGCGAGGCCGCCTCCGGCCCGATGCGCAGGGCGAACTCGTCCCAGAACCGATCGTCGGACCAGTCGGCGATATCGTCGTCGAGCGAGCACTGGATGTAGCAGCGGCTGCGGGTGTGCGAGCGCATGGAGGCCAGGGCGAAGCCGCGCGGATGGTTGCAGTAGATCAGCTCCTCGCTGCACGGCGGCACGTCGGCCAGAATGCCCAGCCAGCCGAACGGATAGACCTTCTCGAAGGACCGCAGCACCGAGGCGGGGATGCAGCCGCGGCTGACACCGTGGAATCCGTCGCAGCCGGCCACGATGTCGCACTCCAGCGTGTGCGCCTCGCCCCCGTGGACGTAGGAGACGGTGGGACGATCGGTCTCGATGCCCGACGGGGTGACGTCCTCGGCCTCGAACAGCACCTCGATCCCGCGCTCGGGGGCGGCGTCGAACAGGTCCTTCATCACCTCCTGCTGGCCGTAGACGGTGAGGTTGGTGCCCCCGGTCAGTTCGTTGAAGTCGATATGGAGGGTGGAGCCCTCATGGGCGATGTTCACGCCGGCGTGGGACAGGCTCTCTCGATGCAGCCGATCGGCGAGGCCGAGCCGCTCCATCATCTCGACCGTGACCTGCTCCAGCAGGCCGGCGCGGACCCTGCCCTCGACGTAGTCGCGGCTGCGGCGCTCCAGCACCACGCAGTCCACGCCTTCGCCGCGCAGCATATGCGCCAGCATCATGCCCGCCGGCCCCGCGCCGATAATCGCCACCTGGGTGCGCACCACTGCTCCTCCGTTGTTTCCCGCGCCTTGGCGGATTGTAGAACGTTCGTTCAAGCCGCCGGGTCTACCGGCTCGGCCGGAGTCTGGCCAGCGCCTGCCTCGGTGACTTTGATCTTGGCCAATTCCTGGCGCAACACCTCCACGTAGCGGTCCAGCGAGGCCGAGAGGTCGTACTTCGCGCGCCCGGGCGCGCAGGGCTTCGGCGTCGCGCGGGGCGTCCAGGCGCGCCAGCATGGCGGCGGCCAGGGCGGCGGCGTCTCCGGGCGGAACCAGCGGCCCCAGCCGGCCGCCATCCAGCACGTCGGCGACGCCCGTGGGGCAGTCGGCGGCCGCCACCGGGCAGCCGCAGGCCAGGGCTTCCAGCAGCACATTGCTCGCCCCCTCCCACCGCGAGGACAGCGACGAACAGGTCCGAGCGGGCCATGTAGCGGCAGGGGCTGGGCTCGAAGCCCGGCAGCTTCACGTCCCCGCCCACGCCCAGCCTCTGGGCGAGATCCAGCAGCGAGCGCGCCTTGGACGGCGGGCCGTAGCCCAGGATGATCAGGCGCATCGGCCGCCGCTGGCGGGCGCGGGCGAAGGCGCGGATCAGCAGCGGGAAGTTCTTCTGGAACGACAGGCGCCCCACGCCCAGCACCACCGGCGGCTCGCCCGGCGCGAACCAGGGATCCTCCAGCGGCTGGCTGGAGCGGCGGGCGACATCGGCTGCGTCGATGCCGTTGGGGATGACCGTGATCGTGTCAGGCTCGATCCCAAGGCCCGAGGCCAGATCGTCGGCCAGGTCCGGCGCCACGGCGATGATCCGGTCCATGGCCGAGAACTGCACCCGCTGCAGCGCCTTGGCGACCATCGCCACCGGCCGGCGCCAGGGGATGGGCCCAGGGGCCCAGCCGCTCATGCAGCACCGCGTTGCTGGCCCGGCCGACCAGGCGGGTCCCGGCGGCGGCCGCGCGCGCCGGTGCGCCAGGGCGGCGAAGGCGTGGATGTGATTGGCGGCGGAGAACAGCACCGGCGGGCCGTCGCGTCTTGATGGCCTGGGCCAAGGTTCCGATCAGCCGGGCGCTGTCGATGCACGCGGGGGCCCGGCCCTCCGCGTCCGGGCGCCAGGGCCACGACCCGCAGCCCCGTGGGCGTTTCGCCTTCGAGCTGGCCCTGGCGGCGCATAACCCACAGCTCGGTGTTCAGGCCGGCGGCGGCGGCCCGCTCGGCGATGCGTACGGCGTTGAGCACCGCGCCGCTGCCGCGCAGATCATAGACCAGCACCGCCAGATCGAGCCCGAGGCAGACTGGGGGACGGCGGGGAATCCTCGTCGCCGGCGAGGTCGCGCGGGGTCATGCGCCGCGCGCCCGCAGCCGGCTGGGCGCGACCGCATCGACGCCGACCATCCGCTCGTCCGACAAGCCCAAGCGCCCGCGCGCGATCAGCATCGAGAACCCCGCGACATTACCGTCCGGTAGCAGGTCTGGGACGGATTTGAACGCGATTCCTCCGTGGCGATAACGGCGCATCACTTCCGGCCCCGGAATATGAATACTAAATCGCCGCCTTGACTTGAAATATCATTGCTTAAATCTGTCGAAATTTCGTGAATTTCGACGCTAGGTAACCTGTTGGATACTGAGGGTCTATCAGGACACTTCTTGCGGACCGTGGCAGAATTCGCGCAATGAACGTCCCCGGCCGCCCTTGGCCGGGTCTTCGCCGAGCAGCGGCGGAGGCGGCCAGTGGAAGCGTGGGGGCGGGGGAATGTCTCGGAGTGCGGTTCTGGCGCTGGCGGCTGCGGTGTGTGGCCGGCGGCGGCGATGGCGCAGAGTTCGGTCGATGTGGTGACCAAGGCGCAGGACGCCTTCGGCGAGCGCGTCGGCCTGGAGCGCATCGGGCTCTACAGCGAATTCGCAGGTGCGCGGCTTTTCCCTGTCCACCGCCGGCAACTACCGCATCGACGGCGCCTACTTCGCCAAGGAGATCGGCCTGGCGAACCCGGTGATCGGCGGGGTGACCACGCGGGTGGGCTGGAACGCCCTGTCGGCGGACTTCGCGGCGCCCTCGGGCATCGTGGAATATCACCTGAAGTCCGCCCCGTCCGGCACGCGCCTGGACGTGGAAGGCGGCGTGCTGGAGTTCGCCAGCCCCTATCTCAGCGTGGCCGGGTCGGCGGCGACCGGCGACGGCCGCTGGGGCGTCAGCGGCGGCTTGGAGGTCCAGGCCCTGACGGCGACTGGGGCGACGGCCAGACGAGCGCGACTACGCCGTCGGCGTCGTGCCGGAGTGGCGGCCGAACGCGCGACACTCCGTGAAGGCCTTCGCCAGCGTCAGCTACGAGGCCTTTCCCGGCGACTATGGCTTCGTGGCGCCACGGCGCCCGCGCTGCCGCCCCGCCGGTGTTCCCGCAACGCTATCCGGCGTCGTGGTCGCGCTGGGCCTGCGCGAGCGAACTCAACGCCGGGGCTGATCGGCCGCACACGGACGAAGCGGGTGGGACCTGCAGGCCTCGGTCTTCCTGTCGGACTACTATCTGCACCCGGTGGACTTCACCGTGCTGGCGGTGGACGGCCAGGGTCTGGGCCGGGCGACCGGCGTCTACAGCCACAACGGCCCGGGCCACTCCTGGTCGGGCGAGGTGAAGGCCAGCCGCAGCCTGGGCGACCACAGCCGGGTGTTCGCCATGGTGCGCGGACGGCTGCATACCGCCGACATCCCCACCGCCGACCTGTTCGACGTGGGGCCCATCGACATCCGCTATCCGACCCCCGCCACGCCGGCGCCCGTCGCGGGACCGGCGGTGCGGACGCTGGACGAGGCCGCCCAGATCACCGCCGGCTTCGGCGTCGAGACCCGGCTGTGGGACCGGTTGCAGCTTCGCGCCGCGGTGCAGCGCACGCGCTATGAGAAGACCGTCACGCCGCCCGGCGAGCCCTGCGGCCCGGAGCGTGATCACGCCGTGGCTCTACGACGCCTCGGCGGTGTTCGCCCTGTCGCGGACCTGGACGCTGTTCGCCACCGCCTCGCGCGGGCTGGAGGAGACCGGCAAGGGGCCCGCCAGCGCCGCCAACGTCGGCGCGATCCTGCCGGCGGCCATCTCCAAGCAGTACGAACTGGGCGCGCGGGTGCAGATCACGCCCAAGCTGTCGCTGATCGGCTCGGCCTTCCAGATCTCCAAGCCGACGCCGGGCTTCGACGCGGCCAATGTCTACCTGCTGCTGTATCAGGAACGGCACCGGGGGCTGGAGCTGTCGCTGACCGGCCAGGTCGCCCCGCGCCTGACGGCGGTGCTGGGGGCGGTGGCGCTGCAGCCGCGCGGTCTCGGGACCCCTGGTGACCTCCGGCCAGCGGTCGGACGAGCCGGTGGGGGTGTCCAAGGTGCTCGCCCTGGCCAACCTGAGCTGGGAGCCCAAGGGCCTGAAGGGGATCTCCATCGACGGCGGCGTCGGCTACACCGGCGGGCGGCTGGTCCACGACTCCGGCGATCTCTACGCGCCGGGCTATTGGACGGTGAATCTCGGCGGCCGCTACAGCTTCAAGGCCGGCGGGCATGACATGGTGTTGCGGGTGTACGGATCGAACCTGACCGACAGCCGCGCGTGGGACGTGTCGCAGTCCGGCATCCTGTACTGGAAGGCGCCGCGCTCGGTGCGCGCGACCTTGAGCACCAGCTTCCGTTGATGCGGCCGGCGCCGGGAACTCATCCGTGTCCGGCCGGCCACAGGTGACGCAATTGCGCATCTATTGGGCAGCCTCGGCGCGAAAAGCGGGCGCAGGCGGGCCTGACCGAACGTGCGACCCATGATAGAGGGAGCCGCCCTCTGAAGCCTCGAAGAGTTCCCGGGAGGGATCCGTCCGCCCCCTGCGTTGCGTGCTGCCGCCTGGTGTCTTTGAGGCGAGGCGACATGACGTCGATGACAAGGCGCACCTTTGCGCGCAGGGAGAAGGACCGTGAACCGGCTCAAGATCGAGTGGGACCCCTATCAGCAGAACTGCCCGACCCGGATGGTGCTCACTCGCATCTCCGACAAGTGGGCCGTGCTGATTCTCGGGGTGCTGCAGGACGAGCCGACGCGATTTAACCAGCTGCGACGCGAGATCGAGGGCGTCTCCCAGAAGGTGCTGTCCCAGACGCTTCGTAAGCTGGAGCGCGACGGCCTGGTGCTGCGCACGGTGATCCCCACCACCCCCGTGGCGGTGGAGTACGCGATCACGCCGCTGGGGCGCACCCTGGCGGCCACGGTGGACGCGATCCGCGTGTGGTCCGAGGCGCACATCGAAGACGTGCTGGAAGCCCAGAAGCAGTTCGACGCCAGGCTCGAGGCGTCGTCCTACTGATCGCCCCAAGCGCCGCCGGCGGCCACCATCGCCCGGCGGCGCGCCTCTTTGCGCCCGCGCCGCGCCGGGCGTAGACATCGGCGCAGCGATCGGCTGGGCCGAGGACAGAGGCGGGGGGCCTGGTGGGCGCGTCTGGAAGACTGGGGGTCAATCGGCTGCGCAAGAAGGCGGTTCTGCAGAACGCCAAGCGCATCGGTTTCACCCCCGGAACCATCATCGACGTGGGCTTCGCCTATGGCACCGAGGGCCTGTACGAGGCCTTCGAGGACGTCCCCTGCATCCTGATCGACCCGGTGGCCGAGGCCGAGCCGGCGATGAAGGCCTTCTGCGAGGCGCATCCGGGCTCGACCTACTACGTCGCCGCCGCCAGCGACGCGCCGGGGACGGTCAGGATCCTGGCTCGCGAGGGGGTCTCCGGCTCCAGCATCCACGTCAAGAAGGCGGCCGACGGCGAGTGGCGCGACATCCCCGCGATCACGCTCGACGCGATCGTGGCCGAGCGCAAGCCGCCCAAGCCCTATCTGATCAAGCTCGACGTGGAGGGCCACGAACTGCACGTGCTGAGGGGCGCCGAGGCCGCCTTGAAGGACGCGGAGATGGTGATCCTGGAGGTCAGCACCTGGGCGGAGGACAACACCCTGGGCCGGCCGAGCCTGATCGAGCTGTTCGTGTTCATGAACGAGCGCGGCTTCGTGTTCTACGAGTTCGTGGAGCCCTCGTTCCGGCCCATCGACGGGGCGCTGTACATGTTCGACGCGGTGTTCGTGAAGACCGACTCGATCCTGCGCAAACAGCGCAAGCACAAGACCACCGCACAGGCCGACCTGGCCCGCAAGGTGAAGACCGAACACGCCGAGACGGCCCTGTCGGCGCCACCGCCTCCCGCGCGGCGGCGGGGCCTCATCTCGCGGCTGCTGCGGCCCCGGCGGCGGTAGAGGTCTACTCCGCGACGCCGAGCTTGCGCGCGACGTAGGGGGTCAGCGGCGGCGAGATGATCAGGGTGAGCAGGATCACCCACATCCCGATCTCGACCAGCCCGTCGACCCGCGTCGCCAGGCCCGACACCACCGAGACCAGGAGCACGGCCGGGATCGCGCCGGTCTCGCGCACGAAGCAGATGAACAGCAGCTCCTGGATGCTCAGGCCGCCCAGTTTCTTGGGCAGGGCCCCGAAGATCCCGAGCGTGATGAACACCACCGCCGGGCGGATCACGAACATGAAGATCAGGGCCACCGCGATGCCCACCGGCGCGTAGGCGAGCAGGGCGTGGATGTCGACCAGCGCCCCGACCAGCAGGAAGATCACCGGCTTGGCCACGCCGTCGATCACCTGGAAGAAGAAGTGCTCCACCTCCTTCAGGTGATCCTCGATGTGGAACAGCAGCCCCGCGACGAACGCCGCCAGAAAGCCGCTGCCGCCGAACGCGGCGGCCCCCACGAAGGCCAGGATCGGCGTGGCGAGGAAATAGACCTGGTCGGCGCCATAGCGCGCCGAATGGCCGCTCTTCAGATGGGTGAGAAACCGCAGGAGCAGGTAGCTGCCCAGCCCGAACAGCACGCCGTATCCGACCTGTTCGCCCAGGAACCGATAGGTCGCGGGCGTCGGCCAGCGCCTGATAGGCGGCCGCGACGGTCATGGCGCCGATCGGCAGCTTCAGGAACGCGGAGGTCAGCAGCGTGCCCACCACGTCGTTCAGGGCGCTTTCGGCCACCACGATGTCCTTGGTGTCGCGCCGCTTGAAGCGGACGTGCTCCAGCACCGGGATGATCGCCGCCGGGTCGGTGGAGGCGAGGATGGCGCCCAGCAGGATCGCGATCCCGGGGCCAAGCGCGAATCCGAGGCTGGCGTGCGCGGCGCCGAGCAGCCAGGAGAAGGCGAAGCCTGTGATCAGCACGCCCGGAAAGGCCAGCAGGGCGATCTTGATGAACAGCCGCATGAAGTCGCGGAACGGCATCTCCAGGCCGCCGCTGAACAGGATCATCGCCGCGCAGCCCGTCACCAGCGTGGCCAGAACCCCCCGGTCCTGCACGATGGGCGCGAACAGCTTGTGCCCCGCGATGCCGAGCGCGATGGCCACCACGAACGACGGCAGCGCCGCGCCGCGCGTCACATAGAAGCTGAGAAAGCTGCACACGGCGAACAGCAGCAGCGCCGCGAGGATCGGCGCGGTCGGACCGGACTCCTCCAGCGTCGACAGGTGATGGAGAATCTGATCGCCCGCCCCGTAGGACACGGCCGCGAACGCCCCCACCGCGAGCACAATCCAAAGGTACGGCAGAAGCGACGGCTTCGCCTTCACGGCGGTGTCCTGCATCGCGCCCGATGCCTCGCTGGATCGCCAGGCGACCATGGGCGAACGCGTCCGCCTTGTTAACCGAGCAGGCGTCGCGCTGTCCGTTTCGGAAGCGCGATGACGCGCGAACGCCGCTCGGCGGCGTTGCCCTCTACGCCTTGCCGAGCGCCGCCAGCACGCGCTCGGGCGTGAGGGGGTACTCGGCCATGCGCACGCCGGTCGCGTCGAAGAAAGCGTTGGCGACGGCGGCGGCGGCGGCGGCCATGGTCTCTTCGCCCGCGCCCTGGGAGGGCTGGTCCAGGCGCTGGACGATCACCGGCGTGATCTGCGGGCAGTCCTCGAAGCGCATCACCGGGTAGCTGTTCCAGTCCAGGCTGGTGACCCCGCCCTCGTTGAAGCTCACCTCCTCGAACAGCATGCGGCTGGCGGCCTGGACGAGCTGGCCGGTGATCTGGGCCTCGACGTTGCCGGTGTTGACCACGCAGCCCGCGTCGATGGCGCCGTAAAGGTGCGTGATGCGCACCTTGCCGGTGGTCTTGTTCACCTCGACGTCCGCCACCGCCCCGCCCCAGGACTGCAGGTGGGTGCCAAGGCCGATGCCCCGGCCGGTGACGACCTCGGCGCTCGACAGGTTCGCGGCGGCCTTGCGCGGGGAGGTCCAGCCCGCCGCCTTGGCCGCGCCGTCCAGCACGCCCAGCCAGCGCTCGTCGGCGATGTTGGCGCGGCGGAACTGGTAGGGGTCGAGCCCCAGCAGGTAGGCCAGCTGGTCGATCGCCTGTTCGGAGGTGAAGGCGAAGGACAGGTCCAGCGGCGAGCGCAGCCAGGCGCCGCGCAGGTATCCGCCGCCGGGCACGTGGTGGTTCACCAGCTTGCGGTCGGCGATGGCGTACATGCCGCCGCAGGTTCCCGTGGCCACCTGCTGGGAGGGGAAGGTCGGCCACTCGGCGGCCGGCGAGCCCAGGGCGAGCTGCTGGGACACATCCACCAGGCTCCAATTGTGCTGCCAGCCTTCGTAGAAGTAGCCGGTGATCTTGCCGTCGGCGCTGGCGCCCACCGTCACCTCGCCCAGGTGCGCGGGGCCGTAGGTGTCCCAGCCGTGCTCGTCCCAGCGCATGAACTGCACCCGCGCCGGCCGGCCCAAGGCCTGCGAAACGAGGGCGGCGGCCTGGGCCACGTCGTCGTAGCAGCTGTGGCCGTAGGTGCCGGAGGCGTCGCAGATAGCGCACCCGCACCTGGGGCTCCTTCAGGCCCAGCAGAGCGGCGAGCATCTTGCGGGCGCCGTAGATGTCCTGGCTGGTGCAGATGACCAGCGCGGAGTCCGGCTTCACGTCCGCAAGCGCGCAGTTGGGCGCGAAGGGGGCGTGGGCCTGATACGGCCCCTTGCAGGTCATGGAGACCGTCTTGGCGGCGCCCTTCAGCGCGGCGGCCGCGTCGCCCTTGTCCAGCACGATGGTGTCGTCGGTCTTGTCGGCCCGCATGCGCGCGTAGAGCTCGGCCTGGGGCGGCAGGGTGGGCGTATCGTCCCACGCGACCTTCAGCTGGCGCGCGGCGCGGATGGCGTCCCATTCCTTCTCGGCGGCGACGGCGAGGAAGTCGCCCTTGCGCACCACCCGCGCGCCCGGGATGTCGGCGATGGAGGCGGCGTCCACGCTCAGCACCTTGGCGCCGGCGCCATAGGCCCGCTGGCCGCGCGGGCGCACCACGCGGGCGTGGACCATGCCGGGCAGCTTGATGTGCTGGATGTAGTCGTAGGTTCCCGCCGCCTTGGCCGGGATGTCCTTGCGCGGCGCGGGCGTGCCCACGAGCTTGTAGTCGGACGGCGATTTGACCGGCGCGGTTCCCGAGACCGGGATGCCGAACGGCTTGTCGCCCACCAGGGCGCCGTAGGCGACCTTGCGGCCCGGCGCGCCCTTCACCGACACCACGCCGCGCGAGACCTCAAGCTGGTCGACCGGCGCGCCGAGACGCGTCGCGGCCATGGCCAGCAACGCCCGACGGGCCTCGGCGGCGGCGGCGCGCACCGGGGGCGAGCCGCGGAAGATCGAGGCGCTGGAATAGGTGCCGCCCTGGTTGGGGGTGACGTTGGTGTCGTGCGGAACGGTGGAGATCTGGTCCAGATCGAAGTCCAGCTCCTCGGCGGCCACCTGCGGCAGCGCCGTGGTGGTCCCCTGCCCCAGCTCCACGAAGCCGATGTAGAGGGTGGCGGTGTTGTCCGCGTGGATCGCCAGCCAGGTGTCCACCTGCTTGGGATCGGGCGGACCGGCGACGGAGCCGCGCATGGCCGCCTTCGGACCGGCGGCCTCGGCGCCGGCCGGTCCCATCAGGCTGAAGCCCACGATCAGCGCGCCGCCGGCCTTCAGGATGTCGCGGCGCGGCAGGGGGATGGCGTCACGCGGGCTCATGCCGGAACTCCCGACATGACCTTGGCCGCCCGCTGGATCGCCTTGACGATCCGGGGATAGGTGCCGCAGCGGCAAAGGTGGCCGTTCATGGCCGTCTTGATCTGCGCTTCGGTAGGATCGGGGGTCTTGGACAGCAGCTCGACGGCCTTGATGATCATGCCGTTGTAGCAATAGCCGCACTGGATCGCCTGCTCGTCGATCATCGCCTGCTGCACCGGGTGCAGCTTTCCGGGCGAGGCCGGCAGGCCCTCCAGCGTGGTGATCGCCTTGCCCTTCACCGCCGAGATCGGGGTGACGCACGAGCGGATCTCCACCCCGTCCGCCAGCACCGAGCAGGAGCCGCATTGGGCCAGGCCGCAGCCGAAGCGCGGACCCTTCAGGTCCAGCTCCCCGGTCAGGACATAGAGCAAGGGCGTCGACGGATCGGCGTCCACCGTCCGCATACGGCCGTTCACCTTGATGCTGAGCGTGCTGGCCATCCTCCGCGCCTCCCTGCGCCGAAACGATAACTCGCCTTGTAACGCCTGGAGCGGCCGGCGGGAATCGAACCCGCGACATTCAGCTTGGGAAGCTGACGTTCTACCTCTGAACTACGGCCGCACCGGGCGGCGGGCATAGCACAGGGCGCGAAGGCCGCGCTAGCGCCGAGCGCCGGCTTCGGTTGCCGCACCGCCACCGGCGTCTCTAAGCATGAGCGCGGGCTTTGGGGGGCTTGCCGCATGAACCGACGTTTCACCCTGATCGTGATGGCCGCCATGATCCTGGGGATCGTGACCGGCGCGATCTGCCATGCCGTGCTGCCAAGCCCCGAGGCGGCCAAGAGCTGGGCCGACGGCTTCTCATTGCTGACGGACATCTTCCTGCGGCTGATCAAGATGATCATCGCGCCGCTGGTGTTCTCCACCCTGGTGGTCGGCATCGCCCACATGGAAGACACCGCCGCCGTCGGGCGGGTGGGGCTGAAGACGGTGGGCTGGTTCGTGCTGGCGGGGATCGTCTCGCTGCTGCTCGGCCTGGGCATGGTGACCCTGCTGCACCCCGGCTCGGCGCTGCATCTGGACCTGCCCACCGCCGCGGCCGGCCAGATCGTGGACGCCTCCACCTTCACCCTGAAGGACTTCATCACCCACGTGTTCCCGCGCTCGATCGTGGAATCCATGGCCAACAACGAGATCCTGCAGATCGTGGTGTTCTCGCTGTTCGTGGGCACGGCGGTGGCGGCGCTGGACGACAAGGCCCCCATCATCCTGACCATCGCCGAGCAGATCGCCGCGGTGATGCTGAAGGTCACCGGCTATGTGATGTGGTTCGCCCCGCCCGCCGTGTTCGCGGCGCTGGCGGCGACGGTGACGACCCAGGGGCTGGGGGTGCTGGTCACCTTCGCGGAGTTCGTGGGCGGGTTCTATCTGTCGCTGCTGATCCTGTGGGGGGTGCTGATCCTGGCCGCCTTCGCGGTGATCGGCGGGCGGGCGCGCGCCCTGCCCTGGGCCCTGCGCGAGCCGGTGATCCTGGCCTTCTCCACCGCCAGCTCCGAGGCCGCCTATCCGCGCACCATGGAGGTGCTTCAGCGGTTCGGCGTATCGCGCAAGATCGTCAGCTTCGTGCTGCCGCTGGGCTATTCGTTCAATCTGGACGGCTCGATGATGTACTGCACCTTCGCGACCCTGTTCATCGCCCAGGCCTATGGGATCGTGATGAGCCCGGCGCAGATCGTGCTGATGCTGTTCCTGTTCATGATCACCTCCAAGGGCATGGCGGGGGTGCCCCGGGCCTCGCTGGTCGTGATCGCCGCGGCGCTGGCCTTCTTCAAGCTGCCCGAGGCGGGGCTGCTGCTGATCCTCACCGTGGACCACCTGCTCGACATGGGGCGCAGCGCCACAAACGTGATCGGCAACTCGGTGGCCTCAGTCGCGGTGGGCAAGTGGGAAGGCCAGCTCGGCGAGCCTCTGGCGGCGGACGCCAAGGTCTAGGCGCCCTCCGCATCGGTGAAGATCGCCTCGATGGGCTGGTCGAACAGCCGGGCGATCCTGAACGCCAGCGGCAGGGACGGGTCGTACTTGCCCGTCTCGATGGCGTTGACGCTCTGGCGGGAGACCTCGAGCCGCTCGGCCAGGTCCGCCTGGCTCCAGCCCCGTTCGGCGCGCAGCACGCGCAGGCGGTTGTTCAATGGTACCTCCGCCGAGCGATGATCTGGCCGACGCCGAACATCACGGCCCACACCGGAAACGCCCACCACACCTCAAGGTGCGGCGCCAGGCCGAACATCTCAAGGAACCCCCACACAGTCGCCGCCGACAGCAGGCCGCCGGTGGCCCACAGTGCGCCCTCCGCATGGATGGTCCGCTGGAACTCGTCGGTCTCCTCGCGCATGTAAAGGCCCATGATCGCGATCACCGCCACCACCGGCAGGGCCGGGGCGAGCGCGATCGCATAGGCCAGGCCCCCGGTCGGGTGGAGTTGGACGTGCGCGCCGATGGCCGCGACCAGGCCGACGACATAGATCGACACCGCGACCATCACCCGGCGCTGATAGCGCCTGGCCGCCGCTGTGGGTTTGTTCCGGCTGATCCGGCAGCCGACGCGCGCGCCGAGATAGCTGACGGCCACCACGATCGCGCCGTAGACGAGAGCGGCGCCCATGCCCCACCAGAAGCCCCAGTGGTGCGCGTACATGTAGCGCATGGCGACGCGGAACACCGCCACGGCGGCCCCGCAGCCGACGAGTACGATCAGCAGGCTGATCGCCACGCCCCGGCCGGTGCGGTCGCGGGTGTCCTCGGTGATGGGATCGGTCATGACGAGTGTCCTTGTCGAATTGTCAAGGTAACATGACATCTCGATGCGAGAGTGTCAAGGACCCATTACATCGCCATCAAACGCCGCTCGCGCGGCGCGCGCCAACCGCTTCAAGTCCGCTCGGCGCCGGGCTAATCAAGGAACGACCGCAATCGCTCGCGAGCGTCCGCCGCCCATGCCCGCCCTGCCCGTTCCGGATTATGAGACGATCCCGCGCTTCGCGGAGATCATGAAGGACCTCGACGTCACGGCGCGGGCCGAGGCGCTGTCGATGTTCCTGGCGCCGTTCCAGAAGCGCTATCGGCGCACCTTCATCGACCCGCCCATCGACTTCGACGCGCGCATCGGGGCGGGCGACGACCTGCTGCGGACGCTGCAGGAGGAGGGCTGCGCCACCGCGGCCATCGGCGCGGCGGACAAGGCCCGGCTGCTGGAGCTGGCCGACGCCGCTGGCCCAGGAGGTCCAGGCGCGGATGGACGCGGCCGACGAGCCCAGCGTGAAGACCGCGCAGATGAAGCTCGACCCCAAGGCGCACGCGGAGATCTTCGAGCACGCGCGCGCCGTGCTGGACGCCGCCCACGTGTTCGCGGCGGCGGGCGCCTACGCGTCCGCGCCGGTGAAGCTCGGGGGCCTGGCCGTGCAGGTGAACACCGCCCGCGCCACCCGCCAGCGCTATGGCGAGATCGATGCGGCCGGCCTGCCCCCTTGGCCACCCGCTATCTGCACCTGGACAGCGGCGGCTGGCCCTGGACCAAGGCGCTGATCTACCTCAGCGACGTGCCCGGCATGGACCAGGGGCCGTTCCGCTTCGTGGTCGGCTCGCACCGGGTCTGCGACGAATTCGAGCTGATCGTGCGCAAGACCAACGACAAGCTTGCTATTTCCTGGCGCGACTTCCTGGCCCTGCCGCCGGCGTTTCGTCTGTATACGGACGTCGGCAATTACGTGGACCCCGACAGTCCCGAAGCGCGAGCGCTGCTGGCCAAGGAGAAGGCGATCTGCGGCGCGGACGACCTGATCCTGTTCGACTACAACGGCGTGCACCGCGGCGGCTTCGTGCGCGAGGGCAGCCGCTGGATGATGCAGTGCTCTCTGGTGGCGGCGTAAGCATCTATTTCGTCATGGCACGGCCAAACAATCCGTCATCCCCGGGCTCGTCCCGGGGACCCATGCACACAGATCTTGCCGGATAGGGCGGTGTTCATGGGTGGCCCGGACAAGCCGGGCCATGACGAAGTGAATGTGAGTTCGCTCGTCCCTACCCCCACGCCTTGAAGTGCTTGGAGAGTTTCAGGCCCTGGCGCTGGTAGTGCGAGCCGGTCTCGCCATAGGCGCGGGTCGGGCGCTCGGCCATCGCCTCGAACACCAGGCGCGCGACGCTCTGGCCGTCTTCCAGCAGGAACGGCGCCTCGCGGCTGCGCACCTCCAGCACCGCGCGGCTGCCCTGGCCGCCGGTCTCCGCCAGACCGAAGCCGGGATCGAAGAAGCCGGCGTAGTGGGCGCGGAATTCCCCGACCGCCGGGTCGATGGGCGACATCTCCGCAAACTGAAGGATGGGAATCTCCACCGCCTGCTTTGACGCCAGGATGTAGAATTCGCCCGGATCCAGCAGCAGCTCGCCGTGGCGCGCCTCCAGCGGCTCGAAGAAGTCGCGCGGGTCGCAGGCGGCTTCCTGGTCCAGGTCGATAACGCCGGCGTGGCGGCGGGCGCGAAAGCCGGCCAGGGCGCCTGACAGGTCCACCCCCACCACGAGTTCCGCCAGCCGGGACCCGGCGCCGCGCTTCAGGCGAAGCTGGTTCAGCCGCACGCCCGCGCGCGCCAGCACCGAGAAGGTCTGGGGCGCGATCTCCACATAGAGCGGCCCCGCATAGCCCTCGGCCACGTCGTCGAAGCCCGCGCCATGGTCGGTGAGCAGGCGGGTGAAGATGTCCAGCCGCCCGGTGGAGCTCTTGGGATTGGCGCGGGCCGCGACGCCCGCCGGCAGGGCCAGGCGCTCCTGAAGTTCGGCGATATAGACGCAGCCGCGCTCCAGCACCGCGCCGGCGCCGGACAGGTCCAGCTCATGCATGGCCACGGCCTTCAGCCGCTCGGCCACCGTGCGCCCCGGCCCCGGCAGGAACGAGGCGCGCACCCGCCAGCAGCGGGCGCCCAGGCGCAGGTCCAGACTCGCCGGCTGCACCTGGCCGGCGGCGAAGGGCGTGGCGGCCGAGATCGCGCCGGCCGCGATCAGGGCCTCGATGCTCTGGCAGGGCAGGACGCCCGAAGGGGCTGCGGGGGGCTCGGTCATGGGCCGGCGACAGTCGTTCAGCGGGGCGAGTTTGGCAAGACGCGCCGCGCCTATCCCCTCGCCTCGGCGATGCGGGCGCGGGCGATTTCGGCGGCGATGTCCTGCGTGGGCCGCCCCTCGGCGACGGAGCGGTCCAGCACGTCTTCCAGGGTGGTCATCAGGCGCGACAGCTTCATCTCCACCCAGGCCGGGTCATAGGCCTCGCCGGCCTGCAGCGCGCGGATCTCGGCCGCGACATTGGTGATCCCGCCGCCGTTGATGACGTAGTCCGGCGCATAGACGATCCCGCGTTCGAACACCGCGCGGCCGACCTCGGGCGAGGCGAGCGGGTTGTTGGCGCCGCCGGCGATGACCTTGGCCTTCAGCCGCGAGAGCGGTCTGGTCGGTCAGCACGGCGCCGAGGGCGCAGGGGGCGAACACTTCGGCTTCGCATCGAAGATCGCCTCGGGCGCCACGGCCTGGCCGCCCGTGCGGGCCGCGACCTCGCTCAGCAGCTCGGCGTTGATGTCGGTCAGCACCAGCCGCGCGCCGGCGGCGGCCAGCTTGTCGGCCAGGAAACCGCCCACGTGGCCGACCCCCTGGATCGCCACGGTCATCCCGTCGAGGTCAGAGCCATAGGCGCGGCGCACGGCGAGCCTTATGCCCCGCAGCACCCCCTCGGCGGTCACCGGGCTGGGATCGCCGCGAGGCGGCGGGGTGGCCGTCCAGCCCCGCGACGTAGCGAGTGTGTTTGCGCGCGTGGGCGAGATCGTCGGGGCTGATCCCCACGTCCTCGGCGGCCCAGTAGCGCCCGCCGACCTGCTCGATCGCCCGGCCGAGGGCCTCGAACAGGGCGGGGGTCTTGTCCTTGCGCGGATCGCCGATGATCACCGCCTTGCCGCCGCCGAGATCCAGGCCCGCCACCGCGTTCTTGTAGGACATGGCGCGCGACAGCCTCAGCGCATCCTCCAGCGCCGCCTCCGCCGTGGGATAGGGCCACATGCGACAGCCGCCGCCGGCCGGACCTCGCGCGGTGGAGTGGACGGCGATCACGCATTTCAGGCCCGAGGCCGGATCGTTGAAGACGTGGACGGCTTCGTGGCCCTCGAACGCGGGCGAGTCGAACAGGGTCATGGATGGGTCCGTTTGGCGCCGGGCGGCGGCGGGATCGGCGGGGCGCCGGAGGGCAAGCGCGCGTGCGGATCGCGGATGAAGGCGGCGACGTCCTCGATCACCTTGTCGCGCTCCAGGTCCACCAGCAGCAGGTGGTGGCCGTTCTTGTAGTAGGCGCTGCGGAAATCGGCGCGCAGGCGCGAGGCGGCCTCGGCGGACGGCCGCTTGGGCACGATGCGGTCCTTGAAGCCGTAGGCGTAGAGGGTGGGAACGGTGATCCTGCCCGTGCTCCACCAGGCGCGCTGCATGGCGTTGGTGGCGCCGTAGAGGGCGTCGGGCCGCGCGCCGAAGATGATGTTGGGATCCTCGCTCATGCGGCGCAGCTCCGGCAGGTTGTCGGTGGCCAGGTACTTGGCGATCCAGGACCTCGGCAGGGTCAACTCCACGCCGCGGAAGATCGAATGCGCCGCCAGCCACAGCACGAGCTGCTGGGGCGCCGGCTGGCTCTGCCAGCCCCACACCGCAGGCGCCAGCAGCACCAGCCGGTCGGCCGCCGGCGGACGGTCCGACGCGAAGGCCTCGATGGCGACCGCCCCGCCGATGCTGATCCCGGCCACGGCGATAATCGCGTGGGGATATTTGGCGCGCACCAGGGCGGTGAGGGTGCGCAGGTCCTCCTCCATCAGCTTTGAGCCCGCCCAGATCCCGCGCTGGGCGGTGCGGCCGAAGCCGCGCTGGTCGTAGGCGTAGGTGGCGATCCCCTGCTTGGCCCATTCGGGCGCGGCCAGATGGAAGGCGTTGGCGTAGTCGTTCATGCCGTGCAGGCCGACGATCACCGCCCAGGGCTCGCCCTTGGGCTCCCACCGCTCCAGCGGCAGGCGCGTGCCGTCGAAGCTGACGAAGTCCGTGCTTTCCAGGCGCGGGCCCTGGAACGCCGCCCCGGGCATGGCGGCGTGCTGAGTCACGGGCGCGCAACTGGCCAGGCCCAGGGCGACGGCCGCCAGGACCGACAGGAAAATCCGCTTCATGCGCCGAGCATATCGGCCACGCGGGCGTGCAGGTAGGGCGTCGCCTTCACTTAAGGCGCGGCGGCCGGCGTCTTGGGGACCGGAGGCGCGCCAGAGGGTAGCGGCGTGGGGATCGGCGGCGCGCCGGACGGCAGCGGGCCGGCCGGATCACGGATGAAGGCGGCGACGTCCTCGATCACCTGGTCGCGATGCCGGTCGATCAGCAGCAGGTGATGGCCTTCTGGATAGTAGGCGCTGCGGAAGTCGTAGCGCAGGCGCGACGCCGCCTGGAACGACGGGCGCTTGGGCACGATCTGGTCCTTGGCGCCATAGGCGAACAGGGTGGGGGTCGCCAGCAGGCCCACGCTCCACCAGCCGCGCTGCATGGCGTTCATGGCGCCATAGAGGGCGTCAGGCCGCGCGCCCTGGATCACCAGGGGATCGTGAGCCATGCGGCGCAGCTCGGGCAGATTGTCGCTGGCCCTGTGGCTCCTCGACCAGGACCGGGGGAACTGCAGGACCGTGCCGCGGAAAATCGAGTGCGCCGCGACCCACAGCAGAACCTTTCGCGGCGCAGGCTGGCTGTCCCAGCCCCATACGGCGGGCGCGAGCAGCACCAGCCGGTCGGCCTCGGGCGGACGGTCAGAGGCGAAGGTCTCGATGGCGATCGCCCCGCCGATGCTGATCCCGGCCACGGCGACAATCGCGTGCGGATATTTGGCGCGGACCAGGGCCGTGAGGGCGCGCAGGTCCTCGTCCATCAGATCGCGGCCGCCCCAGATTCCGCGATGCGGCGCGCGGCCGTAACCGCGCTGGTCGAAGGCGTAGACCTCGATCCCCTGAGCGGCCCACTTCGGCGCGGCCATGTAGAAGTCGTGGGCGTACTCGTTCATGCCGTGCAGGCCGACCATCACCGCCCAGGGCTTGCCGGGCGTGTCCCAGCGTTCGAGTGGCAGCCGCGTCCCGTCGAAGCTGACGAAGGTGTCGCCCTTCATCTGGGGGCCCTGGAAGGACGCGTCGGGCACGGCGGCCTGTTGGACCAAGGGCGTCGCGCACGCGCTGAGCAGAACCGCCACGGCGCCGATAAGCGAAAGGAGCGTGTGCTTCATGCCGAGAGCAAGTCTGCCACGCGACCTCGTAAAGAAGGAACAACGTTCTCCTCGAACCATCCGTGGCGCTTCAACCAGCCGGTGTTGCGCCAGGAGGGGTGCGGCAGGACGAGGTCTTCCGGCAGATAATCGCGCCAGGCCGCGACGGTTTCGGTCATGGAGGCGCGGGCGCGGTCCTTCAGCTTCCAGGTCATGGCCGGCCAGCCGACCAGCAGGGTCAGCTCCACCTTCGGCAAGGCTCGCGATCAGCCGCTCGCGCCACAGGGTCGCGCAGCGGGCCGGCGGGGGATAGTCGCCGCCCTTGGGATCGGTGCCCGGATAGCAGAAGGCCATGGCCGCCACCCCGATGCGCGGGTCGCCATAGAAGGTCTCGCGGTCCACGCCCATCCAGCCGCGCAGGCGATCACCGGAGGGGTCGTCGAAGGGCAGGCCGCTCTCATGCACCCGCCGGCCGGGCGCCTGGCCGCAGATCAGCAGGCGGGTTTCGGGCGAGACCCTGACCACCGGCCGGGGCTCGTGCGGCAGCTCGGGCGCGCAGGCGCGGCAGGCGCTGATGTCGGCGAGCAGGGCGTGAAGGGATGGAGAGGCTTGCATCGGCGCTTTGCGTCCTTCGAGACGCCCGCTGGCGCGGGCTCCTCAGGATGACGAAGGGGATTGGATCGCACAGATGTTCGTCATGGTGAGGAGCGCCCGCAAGGCGCGTCTCGAACCACGCACCCTCACCCCTCCACGGCGTCGGGGGCCACGTCGTAGACCCGCGAGCAGTACTGGCAGGTGACGCGGATCACGCCGTCCTCTTCCACCATCTCGGCCCGCTCCTCGGCGGGGAAGGACTGCAGGACCGTCAGGATGCGCTCGCGCGAGCAGCGGCAGACGGCTTCCAGCGGCTTGGCCTCGAACAGGCGCACGCCGTCCTCGTGGAACAGGCGATAGAGCAGCTTCTCGGAGGCGAGGGTCGGGTCGACCAGCTCGTCCTCGCCCAGGGTTTCGAACAGGGCCTGGGAGCGCGCCCAGGGCTCCTCGGCCTCCTCGCGCGCCACGGAGTCCCGGCGATGTTCTGGATCAGCACGCCGCCCGCGCGCCATGCGGTCGCCCTGCGCGTCCGTGACATGACCGACGGCCAGGCGCACGCGCGTGGGGGTCTGCTCGGACTGGCCGAAATAGGTCTCCGCGCACAGGGCCAGGGTCTCGCCCTCGATGGGGGTGACGCCCTGATAGCGGTCCATGTCCGGACCCTGGTCGATGGTCATGATGAACACCCCCTCGCCCAGCAGCGAGCGGGCGCCCGGCCGCGCGAAACCGGCCGAGGCCGCCTCGACCCGCTCGGGGTCGAAGTTGCAGTAGCCGCGAAGGCCGCCGGAGGTGTCGTAGTCCGCCACCGCCAGGCTCACCGGCCCGTCGCCCTGGGCCTGGACGATCAGGCGGCCGTCGAACTTCAGGCTGGCGCCCACCAGCGCCGCCAGGGCGCAGGCCTCGCCCAGCAGGTTGGCGACCGGCTCGGGATAGGCGTGGCGGGTCAGCACCTCGTCCACCACCGGGCCCAGCCGCGCCACGCGCCCGCGCACCGGCGCGCCCTCGATCTGGAAGGGCGCGACGAAGTCGTCGGTGCGGGGCGGCTATGGGAGGCGAGGTCACTGGGCGGGGATATGAGGGCGGCCAGGGCGCGCACGCGCAGCCCTCACCCCTGTCGCGCCCAGGCACCAGGCGAGTACGGCCTTCTGGGCGTGGATGCGGTTTTCCGCCTCGTCCCAGACCAGCGACTGGGGCCCGTCGATCACCTCCTCGGTGACTTCGTCGCCGCGGTGGGCGGGCAGGTCGTGCAGGAACACCGCGTCCTTGGCGGCCAGCGCCATCAACTCCGCGTCCACCCGGTAGGGCGTCAGGGCGGCCATGCGCGCGTCCACGTCGGTGTCGCCCATGGAGACCCAGGTGTCGGTGATCACCGCATCGGCCCCCTCGACCGCCGCGCGCGGATCGTCGGTCACGGCGACCTCCGCCCCGGCCGCGGCGGCGCGGGCCAGGTCCTTGCGGTCCGGGTGGTAGTCCAGCGGGCAGGCGATGCGCAGCTTGAAGCCGAAGGGCGCGGACGCGTGGATGAAGGTCGAGCAGACGTTGTTGCCGTCGCCCACCCAGGCGAGCGTGCGCCCGGCGATGGGGCCGCGATGCTCCTCATAGGTCTGGATGTCGGCCATGATCTGACAGGGGTGGCTCTTGTCCGACAGGCCGTTGATCACCGGCACGCTGGCCGTCTGGGCGAACCGCGCGATGGTGTCGTGGGCGTTGGAGCGGATCATCACCGCGTCGACCATGCGCGAGAGCACCTTGGCGGTGTCCTCCACCGTCTCGCCCCGGCCCAGCTGCATGTCCGACGCCGTGGCGATGATCGAGGCGCCGCCGAGTTGGCGCATGGCCGCATCGAACGAGAAGCGGGTGCGCGTGGAGTTCTTCTCGAAGATCATCGCCAGGGTGCGGCCGCGCGCGGGAGCGTCCGCGTCGGGCTCGCCCTTGGGCCAGCCCTGGCGGGCGGCCTTGCGGGCCTTGGCGTCGTCGATCATGGCGCGCAGCGTCTGCGCGTCGTGGAGCCACAGGTCGAGGAAGTGTCTGGGTTGGGGGATCATGATCAGATCTCCGAAGTGGGCTGCGCGCCCGCTTTGCGTCCTTCGAGACGCCCGCCGCGCGGGCTCCTCAGGATGACGAAGGGGGATGGGGCTGCATGAACGTCGTCATGGTGAGGAGCGATCCGGCAGGATCGCGTCTCGAACCACGCACGGCTAGGCCGCCGCCTGTCGTCGGGCGGCCTCGCAGGCGCGCTCGAGCTTCTCGACCGCCTCATGGGCCTCATCTTGCGTAATGATCAGGGCCGGGAGCAGGCGCACGCAGTTGTCGCCGCCGCCGGCGATCAGCAGCTGCGCGTCGCGGGCCATGACCATGAAGTCGCGGTTCTTCGGCCCCTTCAGCTTCAGGCCGATGAGCAGGCCCTTGCCGCGGATCTCCTCGATCACGTCCGGAAAGCGGTCCTTCAGCCCTTCGAGCTGCTGGGTGAAGTAGCCCGCGATCTGGCGCACGTGCTCAAGCAGCTCGGGCTTGGCGATCTCGTCGAAGGCGACGCCGGCCACCGCCATGGCCAGCGGATTGCCGCCCCAGGTGGAGCCGTGGCTGCCCACGGTCATGGCCGCGCCGGCCGCGTGGGTGCACAGCACCGCGCCCACGGGAAAGCCGCCGCCGAGCGCCTTGGCCACGCACATCACGTCGGGCGCGACGCCGGACCACTCATAGGCCCACAGCTTGCCGGTGCGCCCCATGCCGCACTGGATCTCGTCGTACATCAGCAAGGCGCCCTGCTCGTCGCACAGCTCGCGGATGGCCCGCAGCTGAGCGTCGGAGAAGGAGCGCGCCCCGCCCTCGCCCTGCACCGGCTCAAGCAGCACCGCGGCGGTGGTGGGGCCGATGGCGGCCTTCAGCGCGTCCATGTCGCCGAACGGCACGGTGACGTAGCCCGGCAGCTTGGGGCCGAAGCCCTCCAGGTAGCTGGGATTGCCGCCGGCGGTGACGGCCGCGTAGGTGCGCCCGTGGAAGGCGCCCTCGAAGGTGATGACGTCGATGCGCTCGGGCTGGCCCTTCGCGTACTGGAAACGCCGGGCGAGCTTCAGGGCCAACTCCACCGCCTCGGTTCCCGAGTTGGTGAAGAAGCACTCCTCGGCGAACGAACTGGCGCACAGACGCGCGGCCAGCCGCTCCTGCTCGGGGATGCGATAGATGTTGGACACGTGCCAGAGCTTCTCGCCCTGGTCCTTCAGCGCCTGCACCAGCTTGGGATGGCAGTGCCCCAAGCCGTTGACCGCGATGCCGGCCACGCAGTCGAGGTACGCCTTGCCGTCGTCGCCGAAGAGACGCACGCCCTCGCCTCGCTCGAAAGCCAGCGGCGCGCGTTGATAGACGCCCATGATCTGGGCGTCGGATGCGGGCTTGGCTTTGACGGGCGTGGACACTTCTGGCCTCCCCAAAAGCGAAACGTCCCCGGCGCGTAAGCGACGGGGACTGGAAGGCGGGGGGTTATCGTCTCGCGGGGCCGGACTGTCAATCCGCCGCGCCTTGCGGTGGAAGGGCGAATCCATGATCGCGAGCCCGCACATCCACGTCACCGGCGGTGCTCGACAGCCGGCGACCACAGTCCCTGACCGTCGCCTTGGGTGAGGCGCTAGGCCGCCACGACCTCTCCGAACATCCGGCTCGCCACGTCGGGGGTGTAGAACCCCAGATAGCGGCGGGTTCCGCCCGGGGGCAGCAGCTCGACCAGGAAGCGGTTGTCGACCCACAGCTCCACCAGGTCGAACACCCCGCCCCGCTCACACGGCACGGCGCGCCAGCCCATCTCGTCCGCCAGGGCCGTCACCTCCTCCACCGAGAGGTTGGTGGTGATCGCGGCGTGGAAGCCGGCGGGGGCGGCGTCGCCGTCCTGCCTGACGTCCGTCTCCCAGGGCATGGTCACCGGGCCGTCGGCGACGCGACCGTCCGGCTGGCCTTCGCCAGGATGGAAGGCGGACGTCCAGGGCATCACCTCGATCCCGAGCCCCGAGCCGTCGCGGGCCATGGCGACCCAGGCGCCCGGGACCACCGGAAACGGCATGACGGCGCCGTCGATCAGGCGGCCGAACAGCTCCGCCGCGCGGCGCGGGTCGCGGGCGGGAATGGAAATGTGAGCGATCATGATGCTGGCTCCACGGTCTTGGAGGTGACGGTTGGGGTTGAAGGCTTGGGTCCGCCGCCGCGCCTCAGCTCGGCGAGCAGGGTGTCGATGGCCCAGCGGGCGGCGTCCGCCGCGTCCTCGCCGCCCAGGCCCCACTGCTCGCGCAGGGATATCCAGGCGTAGGCCGAGTGCAGAAGCTGGATGACGCCCGCCGCCTTGGCCTTGCCCGCCGCGTCCAGGCTAGCGGAGGCTTCGGAGATCGCCGCGAGGAAGGCGGCCTGGCGCTCGGGATTCAGGCTCTCGCGCATCTGACGGCCCTGGGCGGTCAGGATGGCGGCGGTGATGTGGGCGGGCGAAGCGTCGAAGGTCTTGAACAGGGGGCCGAGGTTGGCGGTCAGATCAGCCTCGGTCTCCGGCATGCCGACGACCGCGCCGGCGCGGCGGTTCATCCACTCCCACAGGCCGCGCAGCAGGATCTCGCGGCTGGGGAAGTGGCGGTAGACGGTGATCTCGCGCACGCCCGCGCGCTCGGCCACGGCGCGGTTGGTGGCGGCCTCGATGCGGCCGTCCTCCTCGAGGATCGCCGCCATGGCCTCCAGAATGCGCTCGCGCGTGGCGTCGGCCTGGGCCTGTCGCAGCGACGAATTATAGGATCGCGTCTCTTTCATGATGAAAGGACGTATTACATGAATATGGTCTGGTCAACATGAATTTGACCAGAGGGGCCCGCGGCTCAGGTCTTCAGGCGGTAACCCGTCCAGAACAGCCACCAGCACCAGGCCAGAAGGGCGATGGTGAGGGCGAAGCTGCCGGTCACCCCGATCCAGACGTTGGCGTCCGCCACCCCGATGAAGCCGTAGCGGAAGCCGTCGATCAGATAGAACATCGGGTTGTAGTGCGAGATGGTCCGGAACGGCTCGGGCAGGGCGTTGGCGGTGTAGAAGGTGCCGGACAGGAACGTCAGCGGCATGATCACGAAGTTCTGGATCATCGCCATGTGATCGAACTTGTCGGCCCACAGGCCGGCCAGCACCCCCAGCTCCGACATGATCATCGAGGCGGCGAACATGAACCAGATCGCCGCCCAGGCGTGGGCCAGGTGGGCGTGGGCGAAGGGCCAGACGGTGGCGACCGTCACCAGCCCCACCACGATCCCGCGCGTCGCGCCGCCCAGCACGAACGCCAGGGTCTGCTCCACGGAGGTGAGCGGCGGGGTGAGGAAGTCCGCCGACAGCCCCATCATCTTCGCCTGCAGCAGCGAGGACGACGTGTTGGCGAAGCCGTTGTTCAGCACGCCCATCATCACCAGACCCGGCGCCACGAATTCGGTGAACTGCACCCCGTGCACCGGCGGGCGGGCGCCCTTGGTCGCGACGGAGAAGATCAGGATGTAGAGCAGGCTCGACATCACCGGCGCGAGGACGGTCTGCATCGGGATCTTCGCGAACCGACGGACCTCCTTCATGTACAGGGTGTAGAAGCCCAGCCAGTTCACCCCGGCATAGTCGCGGGGCTGGGGCGGAAGCACGCCTTCGATCGCCATGTCTCTCATGCGCCTTGATGTGCCCCCGGCGCCGCCGGACGCGCAAGCGGCGATCACGCGGCGGGCGAAACGCCACAACATATAGTTTCTGTGGACAATACGTCCGCTAGGTGTTGTGGTCCTTAACGACTGGTTTACGATATCTGGTAGTCGCCGAAGCACAGAACCTCTGTCAGGCGCTATATCTGGCGCCGGCCGCGCCGCCGGCGCCCCTTGCGGGTGGGAGAGACGGTCATGGGCTGGACCGAAGAACGGGTCGCGATCCTCAAGAAGCTTTGGCTTGACGGGCTTTCGGCCAGTCAGATCGCCAAACAGCTGGGCGGGGTGACCCGCAACGCCGTGATCGGCAAGGTGCACCGGCTGGGGCTCTCGGGCCGCGCCACGCCCTCGCAGCCCTCGCGCCCGGCCTTCAAGACGCCGCGGCCCGCCCGTCCGGCGGTCAGCACGCCGGCCGCGCCGCGCCGCGTCGCCGCCCCCATGCCCGAGCCGGTGGCCGTGCGCTATCCGGAGGAGCCGGGCTCGGCCACGGTGCTGACCCTGGGCGCCCACATGTGCAAGTGGCCGATCGGCGATCCGTCCAGCGACGGCTTCACCTTCTGCGGCCGGCGGATCGGCGAGGGCTCCTACTGCCAGGAGCACGCCCGCGTCGCCTACCAGCCCCAGCAGAAGGGCAAGCGCGGCGGCGCCACCGAGCTGGCCCGCTCCCTGCGCCGCTACATCTGAGCCCAATCGCCGCGCGCGGACACAAGGCGGTGGCGCGCGCCCCCGCGCCTGTGCCATCTATCCGCCCGGCGGCGGCCCATGGTTGAGGCCTGTCCGCGACGGGGGATGCGTTGCGGCTGAAGCTGCCGTTCGATCTGGAACTGAGACGGGCCGAGGCCGCGCCGGACTGGGGCTACATCCTGCCGCCCGACCGGCTGACGGCGCTCGGGCGCGAGCGGGCCGAGGCCTATCGCACCGCCCAGCCCTTCCCTCACGCGGTGTTCGACGACTTCCTGCCCGAGGCGGTGGTGGACGAGGCGCTGGCCGTGTTCCCCGCCGAGGACGATCCCTACTGGGACACCAAGAAGAAGCCCAAGGCCTTCAAGCAGGACTCCCGCCGCGTGGACAAGGAGCTGCTGCTGCCCCCGTACCTGCGGCGGCTGCTGTGGGAGCTGAACTCCTCGGCGTTCTTGCTGTTCCTCACCGAGCTGACCGGGATCGAAGGCCTGGTGTCGGACCCTTATCTGGAGGGCGGCGGCGTCCATCAGATCCCGCGCGGCGGCTATCTGAAGATCCACGCCGACTTCAATCGCCACCCGCTGACGGGGCTGGAGCGGCGGCTGAACGTGCTGATCTATCTGAACCGGAACTGGCGCAAGTCCTACGGCGGGGCGCTGGAGCTGTGGTCCCCGGACATGCAGACCTGCGTGCAGTCCATCGCGCCCGTCGCCGGCCGCTGCGTGGTGATCGAGACCGGCGACGCGTCGTTCCACGGCCACCCGGACCCGCTGACCTGCCCGGAAGGCCGCACGCGCAAGTCGCTGGCGCTGTACTACTACACCGCCGCGCCCGCGGGCGGAGAGGCGCACTCCACCGTCTATCGGAAGCGCCCTCAGGAGGCGTGAGCCCCCGAGACCAGGTTCAGTTGTCGATGGACAGCAGCTCCACGCGGAAGATCAGCACGCTGCCCGCCGGGATGGGGCCCTTCTGTTCGTCGCCGTAGGCCTGGCCCGGCGGGATGTAGAGCATCCACTCGTCGCCCGGCCGCATGAGCTGGAGCGCCTCGGTCCAGCCGCTGATCACCTCGTTCACCTGGAAGCTGGTCGGCATGCCGCGCTTGTAGGAGCTGTCGAACACCTCCCCGGACGTCAGCTTGCCCTCATAATTGACCGTGACCGTGCTCTCGGGGGAGGGATGGCGGCCGCTCGCGGGTCCGGACTTCAGGATCTTGTACTGAACGCCCGACGGCAGGGTCTTACACCCCAGGCTCCAGGGCGTTCTGGGCCAGGAAGGCGACGGCGTTCTGCGCCCGGGCCGGCGGCGCGCCGCATCCGGCGGCGGCGAAGGCCACGACCGCGGCGGCGACGGCGGCTAGGGGAAGGTTGCGCATGGAAACTCCTGCTCGACGACGACCCGCTCCATGCCCCGGCCGTGTGGCGGGCGCAAGGCGAAGCGTTCACGGCGGCGGCGCGGCGCCATCCGCCCGGACCTCCAGCGTCAGGGCCCCGGCCGCATCCGGCGCCACGCGATAGACGGCCCCCGCCTGGGCCTGGCGGCGCGGCAAGGCGTCTCCGCCCAGATTGAAGACGATGGTCTTGGGATCGCAGCTGGTGTGCGTGGTGCGGGTGTGCGGCTCGCTGCGGAACACCGTGGGGCCCATGGCGTAGCTGACCCGCCAGTCGGAGTCGTTGAGCACCTGGAAGCTGTAGCGGGTCGAGCGGGGCTGGCCGAACAGCTGCACCACCACCTGGGGAGAGCCCGGCGTCGCGCCCGCGGACGACGACGCGCCGACGCCGGTGTCCGCCGCCCTGGCCAGCAGCAGGTTGCGGCGGTGGCCGGGCGAGGTCGTCCAGCCCTGCATGGCGTCCTGCGCCCGCCGCTCGGGCGTCAGGGCGAGGACCGAGGTCTCGGTGGAGAGGTTCTCGGCCACCTCGCAATAGGCGTAGCCGGCCGCCTCGGCCCGCTCGCCGGGGCCGCCCCCGTCCGCGTCGTGGGCGAAGCGGCCGGTGCGCGCCAGATAGGCGGCGAAGGCGCGCGCGGCGGCGGTCAGGGCCGGGTCCGCGCGCAGGGCGGAGAGCCCGTTCTTGCGGCGGAAGTCGTTGGAGAGCTCAAGCACCCGCCCCTCGATCCTCGCGGCGTCGGTATCAGGCGTGACGGAGGGGGGCGCGGCGGACGGCGCCTGCCCGGCCAGGCTCGCGGCGAAGATCAGCGCGGCGGCGGCGGGCGCGGACACCGCCGGGCTCAGACGCCTCGGGGCGGATAGCCGCTGGCGGTCAGGGCGTCCTTGATCTCCCGCGCGTGCTGGGCGTCGCGGGCCTCGATCATGATGTCGAACTCCGCGCCCTTGGCCGGCACGTCCAGCGCCAGGCGGTTGTGCGCCACCTCGACGATGTTGCCGCCGGCCTGGCCGATCACTGCCGAGACCGTGGCCAGGAGCCCCGGCCGGTCGTCGCCGATGATCCGCAGCGACACCAGCCGCTGCTCGCGCACCAGCTCGCGCGTCAGCACCGAGGCCAGGAGGCGCGAGTCGATGTTGCCGCCGGTCAGCATCACGCCGACCTTCTTGCCGCGGAACCGCTTGGGCTGGGCCAGCAGCACCGCCAGCGAGGCCGCGCCCGCCCCCTCGGCGATGGTCTTTTCGATATTGGCGTAGAGCGCCACCGCGTGCTCCAGGTCGGACTCCTCGACCATCAGCACGTCGTCCACCAGCGGCCGGGCCACCGAATAGGCCAGATCGCCCACCTGCTTGACCGCGATGCCCTCGGCGATGGTCTGGCCGCCGATGGTCGCGTTCAGCCCCCGCATGCGCGCGGCGAAGGAGGGGTACATGGCCGCCTCCACCCCGATCACCTTGACCGACGGCTTCATCGCCTTGGCCGCCGTGGCCGAGCCGGCGATCAGCCCGCCGCCGCCGATGGGCACCACGATGGCGTCCAGGTCCGGCTGCTGTTCCAGCATCTCCTTGGCCACCGTGCCCTGGCCGGCCATCACGTCCAGGTCGTTGAACGGATGCACCAGCGTCAGGCCGCGCTCGTCGCAGACCTTCAGCGCGTGTTCGCCGGCCTCGTCATAGGCGTCGCCGTCGATGATCACCTCGGCGCCGAAGCCGCGGGTGTGCTCCACCTTCACCATGGGCGTGCCGCGCGGCACCACGATCACCACCGGAACCCCCAGCCGCTGGCCGTGGTAGGCCAGGCCCTGGGCGTGGTTGCCGGCCGAGGCGGCGATCACCCCGCGCTCGCGCTGCGCGTCGGTGAGCGTGAGCAGCTTGTTCAGCGCGCCGCGCTCCTTGAACGAGGCGGTGAACTGAAGGTTCTCGAATTTCACCCACACCTCGGCGCCGGTGATCGACGACAGCGTGCGTGACAGGCGCTGCGGCGTCAGCTCGACGTGGCCCTTCAGCCTGTCGGCCGCGGCTTGTATCTGTTCGTAGGCGAGGGTCATGGCGGGTCGCGCGAAAGCCGGGCAAACTAGCGACGAGACGGGCCCACGGCAATGCGCCCCGCCAATGGAGGCGTCGCTGCCGCTGTGGTAGAGCCGCCGAGGCCGGTCGAGAGCGGCGATTCAGGGGACCTCATGGTGGACGGCGAGCACACCGGCGCGGCCTTTTCGGACCCGTTTCCGGCCGCCGCGCCCCTGCGCCTGCTGGTGTTCGCGGACAGCTTCGGCCCCACCCAGGCGATCAGCTTCATCGAGGGCCTGGCGCGGGCGCGAGCCGCAGGACAGGCCGCCGTACGCATCGTGGAGGAGCTGGCCTTCGGCGAGGACTCAGGCGCGCGCGGCGCGGACCTGGCGCGCGTGGTGGCCGAGGCGCACGTGGAGCGCACCGACCCGACCGCCGTGGTGCTGTCGCGCTTCGGCCACTCGGCGGCCTATCAGGGGATTGTCGCGGCCGCGCGGACCCGAGGCATTCCGGTGGTCATGCACATCGACGACGACCAGTTCGAGCTGCCGGTGACCACCGGCATCGACCGCTATCGCACCGTGCGCCATCCGCGCCGCACCCACACGCTTCACCGGGCGCTGACCGAGGCGGACCTGGTGATCGCCACCACGCCGGACCCTCGCCGACCAGCTGTCGCGGCGGGCCGGACACGGCCGCATCGGCTGGCTGGACCATGGCGCGGCGGGCGAGCCGCGTCCGCGCCGGGCCAAGCCCGTCGGCGCGCCGGTGGTGATCGGCTACATGGGCTCGGCCTCCCACGGTCCGGACCTGGAGCTGGTGCTTCCGGCCCTGAACGCGGTGGCGGCGGAGGTTCCCAACGTTCGCATCGAGCTGTTCGGCTCCATCGCCCGCGCGGCGGACCCGGACCTGCTGCCCAAGGGCACGATGCTGCGCAACCCGGTGGCCGGCGACTACCGGTCCTTCCGCGACGCCCTGGGCGAGCTGGAGTGGGACATCGGCCTCGCCCCCCTGCACGCCACGCCCTACAACCTGTGCAAGACCCCCACGAAGTGGACCGAATACGCCGAAGCGGGGATCGCCGCCCTGGTCTCTGACATGCCCGTCTATCGGCCGATGATCGACGGCGGACGCCGCCGCGCCGGCCGGCCCCGCGCCCGAGCAGTGGACCGCGGCGCTGAGACGCCTTGCCGCCTCGCCGGCCCTGCGCGAGACCCTGGTGCGTAACGCCGACACGCTGCTGCGCGCGCGCTTCGGCTGGGAGCGGATGGAGGCCCGCCTGATCGGTCTGCTCGGCCGGGCCGGCGGGCGCATTCCGACGATGGCGGCCTAGATGGGCCGGGAGCCGTTCGAGGTGAGACGCGCGGGCATGACCGGAGAGGCGAATGGCTGACGGCGCGCGCCTGACCCCCGGGACCGTGCGAACCGGCGAGGCCGCGACCGCGCAGCGGCGGCTGCGGTGCGGCGCTGCGCCGCGCCGGGCGGCTGGCGCCCATGCTGATCGGCCGCCGCCCTCTGGAAGGCTTCGTGGACCAGGCCGCACGGCGGCGAGGTTCGCGGCTGGGCCTTCGATCCCAACGCCCCCGGCCGGCGCGTGCGCGTCGTCGCCAGCCACGACGGCAAGGTGGTCGCCGAGGCCTTCGCCGACCAGCTGCGCCGCGACCTGAAGCAGGACGGCAAGGGCGACGGCCGGCATGGCTTCGCTGCTGAGGCTGCCGCGCCACGTGCTGGAGGCCGCGCCGTGCAAGGTGCGGCTGGAGGCCGTCGCGGGGCTGTGGCGCACGCGCCTGGTGGGCGGCTCGATCGCAGCTGGAGCCGCACGCCTCCCCGCCCAAATCGCGCCGCCGCGAGGACCGGACGGCCGCCGCGCCGCCCGCGCCCGCCCGCGCAGTCCAGACCCGCGCGGCGCTGCTGGTCTGGGGCCCCGAGCGGCCGTCCAGCTTTGCAGGCACACCGCGCAGAGCTGGGCCGCGCAGGACTGGCCGGATACCGCGTTCGCCCGCCTTGGCGCGCGGACCAAGACCCGCGAGGGCGAGAGCTTCGGCGCCGAGGACGCGGAGGCCCTGCGTGCCTTCCTGCGCGCGGCCCACACCGTGGTGCTGGCCGAGACGGAGGACGCGGCGGCGCCCTTCGCGGCAAGGCTGCTGGTCCAGGGCCGGCCCCTGGCGGACGTGGTCACCTGGGTCAGGGCGGGGACGTCGACGGCGGCGGCGGGCGGCGGCCCGAGGCCCGCGTCGCTCGGCGTGCTCCTGGGCGAGACCCTGGGCGGCGCCTTCGCGGTGCGCGGTCATGTGTTCGACGCCTGCCCGGCGAGCGTGCTGACCGCGCTGGGCCGGGGCGAGCCGCGGGCGCTGGAGCTGTGGCTGGCGTCAAACCCGGCGCTGCGCTGGGCCCACGCGCCGGCCGCCCTGACCCGCCGGACGGGCCCTGTCGCCGGCTGGAGCCCGGTCGAGCCGCGCCCTGGCGGAGGGTCTGGCCGGCTACGACTGGCGCCCGGCCAAGGACGGCCGGCCCGAGCGCCTGCGCCCCGCCCTCGACCGCGCGGCGGCTGAGCGTCGGGATATGGGGCGGCTGGGGCCGGGCCGCGGCCGCGTCGCTGGACGCCCTGCTCGCCCAATCGGCGGACATGCAGATCGAGGTGCTGGCCCCGGCCGCGAGCCTCGCCAAGGTTCAGGCGCACGCCGGGGCGCGGGCGACGGTTCGGCCCGTGGACGTTCCCGACAGGCGCCGGCGCGGGCGCACAACTGCGCGCGTTCAGCGAGGCGGCGATCGGCGAGGTGGTGGTGCTCTGCCGGGCGGGCGTGAGCCTCGATCCCGCGCCCGAAGCGCTGGCCGACATCGCCGCCTGGGCGCTTTCGTCCGTGGTCGGAACAGTGACCGTTCCGCTCGCCGGCGGGCGCGGCGTGACGCTGGCGGGGCTGGGACTCGCGGAGTCGAGAACGGGCTTCAGCGCGGGCTCGGCCTTCGACGCGGCCAGGGCCGGCCAGGCGCGGCCCGTGCTGGGCGCGCCGGCGGCGTTCCTGGCGGTGGCGCGGGCCAAGCTGGCGGCGGTCGGCGGGATCGACGCGGAGCGGTTCCCGGACGGCGGCGCGGACCTGGACCTCGCCCTGCGGCTGCGGCGGATGGGATGCGCGGGGGTGCTGCTCGGCGACCTGGGCGCACACGCCGGCGCGGGCCTGACGGCGACGCATACGGACGGATCGGCGCTCGGGGCGTTCGAAGCGGGCGAGCTGGCCGCGGCGGCCCACGCCTGGCCTCCCCCGCCCCCCGCGCGCCGGCCAAGCCCCGCCGGACGGGCCCCAAGGCCTGACGCGGCGATACCGCCCGAGCTTTCCGAAACCCCAGAACCACGTCGTGAGCCGCCGGTGAGATCCGGATATCGCGCCCGATGATGGCCGAAGTGCGAGGCCGGCAGGCGGGCGCCTCCCTGACGAGGGCGCTCAGGATCTGTGGAGCTCAGTCGTTAGGGAGCCAGGATCGCAGTCGCGCACGTCTGGGAGCCTCAGCCCGGAAGCAGCTAAGAGTCCGCACCACTCGGCTAGGCGGCGGACCGAATACCCGAAGCGATTCGGAGTTTCACCTCGGCCAACCAAATGCGCTGGTTCGAATGCGCCACTCTTTGGCCGCTAGGGGGTTCCGGGCGCACTCGCCTCCAGAATTCTGGCGCCCAAGGGCTGGGCGCTCGCCAGCTGCACGTCGCCGGGCCGCTCGGCTTTGGCTTGAAGAGGCGGCCGGGGCTCTGTAGGCCTGTCCATCGGCGGCCCCGGAACGGGCGAAACGCAGGGCCCCTCACAATGACTATAGGGCCGGCGGGGACTATGGCCATCTAACCACAACGGTTCCACTGACAGGGCTGCAGAGTCTTCATGATCACCGAATGATCACCGATCTGATGCCCCCCCCTGATGGGCGCGACCAAATCTGGGTGCAGGCCCTAGGCCGCGCCGAAATTGCATCGACGGATCGACCGGCGGTTCACCCCCGGCTTGGGACGTGAAGCGCATGAACGACTTGATTTTCGCCGCATGTGACAGATCTTATTTCGAGGCGTTCGGATCGAGCTTCTTAAAATCCGCCGCGTTCCACGGCCATAAGGTTCATATTCATGTTATGAACTCCGGAGGGACGGTTGAACGAATTCATCACCCTCTAATATCTTATAGTTTTGAGGAAAATGCACCAGACACCCGAGAATATTATGCAAGTAGACGATTTTTCATGGCAGAAGAATTTATTCTAGACTCAAAACGTTCAAGTAGATTCTTTATTAATTCTTGATATTGACTCCATCGTTCGCCGGCCGATCGAATTTCCTAAAGCCCAGATTGGGTTATACTTTCGCGAACCCAACGCTCGTTTTGACGAATGGATTAGTCGGGGCAGCCGGGTCGCCGCCGGCTGTGTCTTCTATCACCGCAGCGCCGTGGCCTTCGCCCAACACGTCGCCACCAGGCTGCGCGACCTCCCTTCCGTTTGGCTCGCCGATCAAGTGGCCTTGGCGGAGACGGCCGATGAGTTCGGCGACGATTTCGAGATCGCGGACCTCTCACGCTTGCCGGAACTGTTCGATTTCCACCTGTTCAGCGAGACCAGCCAAATCTGGAGCGGTAAGGGGCAGCGTAAGTATCTGCGCGACGAATACGTCGCGGAGACCAACCATTGGCGAGATCTGGAGATCCCTCCCATCTCGGGCAGCTAGACCAACGAGACCTGATCAGCCGCGACGCCCACGTTCTCCTGAGGCCGAGCCCCCGCGGGCATTACCATCTGAAATAGCAAGAATATAATACACGCGCTGGGGGCCGCGACCAAGTCCCGGATCGGCGGCATACGTTGACGGGCGCGATTGCTGGACAGGCGGGCCGGCGAGGCCTTTCCAGGCTGGCCCGCACCGCCTAGCCTACTGATGTCTGATGCGAGGACTCATGCCGCGCCACATCTTTCTCGCTTACCCCCGTTTGGACTGCTCGTTTAAACCAGGCGCGGTCCCCGCGGAGATCAAGCCGCCTATCGGTCCCATTCGGCTCCGAGTGGCAAGCGTTCTTGGACCGTCTGATCGAATACCATCGCCGTATTGGAGACGACGTCGAAATCGAAGTACGGCCGCTATGGCAATTCACGCTCGAATATATGATCGAGGCGACGGCTGATAAAGATGTCGCCTATATGCCTCACAGGGCTAAACATGAGTTTGATTTTGGAAATACGTCGTATTTACTATAAACATACTGTATTTCCTGGTGTTTTTACGGTCGATTGGCGGGGTCCGGGCCCGGCAATGTTTTGGAGCCCGTGCGCCCAATAGAAGACGAACTCTCGGAGACTCTCTACGCTCAGCTGAAGGAGCGAATCGCCAGGGAACGAGTCGAAGTTCCCACAGCCGCCGCTAGCCAAGCGGCCGATCGAACCGGGATTTGACCTCCCGTGTGTCAAATCCCTCACGACGAGATCGTGCGCTATCACTCCGACGTATCGGTCATGGACGCGCTCAGGGCGGTGCTGGACTACGCTCGGTTCGCGGGCCGGCGACTCCTGGTCAAGGGTCATCCACAGAACCCCAGGTCGATGATCCCGTTGAAGCAGCTGACCCAAGAGGCGGGCGCCGAATGGGTGGAAGACGTCTCGATCCACGACTGCCTGGCCGGGGCCGAGCGGGTCTTCATGGTGAATTCCGGCGTCGGCTTTGAGGCTATCCTCCACGGCAAGCCGGTCGTCATTTCGGGCGCGCGGAGTACTCGAACGTCGTGCCGACAGCCGTGTGTGACGTCGCTTCGATCGCCGCCGCCTGCGGTTATTCGCGGTGTCGGCGTATGTTGGCTTCATAGGCGCCTTTTTCCGACATTCGTGTCAGCGCCGGGGAGCCAGCCAGCTACCGGTCCCTTGAAACAGCCATTGGCGCCATGCCGGGCTTCGCGTCTGCATGAGCATGCACGATCACTGTCGCGTATGGGATGGTTCTCCCGTCGACGTGTGCCAGTGACGGGAGGACATACTGCAGCACATGCTGCGCCTCCGCTCCGGCCAGCTTGTGCTCCATGGCCAACGCCGCGAGCGCCGCATCTCCAGTTTCGAAGCGTTCCGCCCGATCAGCCCAGGGCGAGGAAGCTTGGCGCCCGCCGTGTCATTGATAAGCAAGGTCGCGGACGAAAGCGGATGCGGCGCATGGGACATAACGCCGATGTCGCCGTCGTAGCCGCGCAGATACGGCCACGGATCGGAATGGATGATCGCGCCTGGATCTAGCCAGAGCATGGGCTCTGTATGCGGGCCCTCAATTCGAACAGCATACGCGGCCTAATCGCGGCGCTCTGAGCCCGTTTGGGCGGTTGGACCCCCTGGAATGGAAGGCCGATGACGTTCGCGCTCGTGGCGGTGCGCCCCTCGCCGCCGGCGGCATCCGCCGTTTCCGAAACAATCCACCCCGGCCGGTCGTCGAGGCCTTCAGGCGTGGCTTCCGCCAGCCGGTCAACCCACGCCGCATCGGTTTCGTAGCCCCAGTCCTGGAGCACCTCGAATAGGCGTGGCTCCAAGCGGAACTGGCGGACGACCCGCGCCGCAACGCTCCTGTCATGGTCCCATGGCCCAGGCGACTGGCATCGTTCGGGCGCACCCCGTTGAGCTGTCGCTGCAGGGTCTGGGGATATCACCCCGGTGAAAGTCAGCGAACTGGCCCTTGATCTCAAACCCGGTGAACCCGGCGATTTCCGCCTGGACGCGGTCCGGTCGCGCGACGAGTTCCTCGAATCGGCAGACCATCGTGGGCAGTTCGCCACGGTGCAGCCGCCTAGCGGCTTCGTGGGTCGCCACCACTCCCGGGTTGCAGAAGCTGAGTGTGTCCGAGGTGACCAAGAATGAATAGTCGAATCCCGGAAACGCCTGCAGCGGCGCGCTCCCATGGCGCGAGGAAACGAGAGCCCGCGGATCGCGGACGGTAAGTATGAACCTAAGGTCCTTCCCGAGACTGTTTCCCGCGACCAAGGCATCGACTGCAAACACGTCCAGGGGCCGTTTGGTGAGCGCCGGCTGATCGATTGCGAGAGCGTTTCTGCCGCTGCTCTCCATCTCAGGCATGTGGACCCCTGACACGGCGTGGCGCAGCATGTTGTACAGTAGCGTCGAACCGCTGCGGGCGAATCGCAGCAGACGACCTGAACTTGGCGCTGCCGATCGGCGGTGCTCTCCATGGTCCTCATGTGACGGGTGGCCGCGGCGCACGCAAGCCTAGTTGGCGACAGGCGTTCGGACGCAAGTCGAGCCAACGTTCTTAGCCGGCTGCATCCGGTGCGGGTAGGGCCATCAGGTTACACGGGTTGGCCTGGCGTCCAGAAAAGGTCGTCCGGCGCGGATAACCGTTCTAGGCCTCGCCGCGGCGGTTTGACGGCCGAACGCCCCAGCGCAAGGAACAGGCCCTCGGCCAATTGTGTCCCATATTCCCGCGACCAGCAGTCAGTCAGTCGTTGGGCGCCATGACATGGTCCCAGCCGCGCTTGCAGGTGGCCACGCTGCGATAGCCGCGCTGTTCGAGCCAAGCCTTGGCCGCGAACGGGTCTTCGTCTGGCAGGCGCACGTCGTTCTGCTCAATGACGATCAGCGGCCTGAACGTCTCGATGAGCTTCTCCGCCCGATCAGCACCTTTTTTTCGAACCCCTCGACGTTGATCTTGATGTAGGTGACATCGTCGAACTCAAACTCGTCCAGTCGGAAACAAGGCATCTTCACCATGCGGTCTTCGACATACTTGTGCGTACCTCCGGACATTTCGATCACGCAGTCTTCGTCGCCCAGGGCGCATGTGAAGTGCGTCACCTTGGAAAGATCGACATTGAACGGGAAGAACTTCCGGAAGCGCGGGTCAAAACAATAAACGTGAGAGAAGTAATTCTGCAGGTACCGCGCGTACTCCCCGTCCCTGCAGCCGACATCTATCGCATTTCCAAACCGCTTCACGAACGGCAAAGAGATATAAAACGTATCCTTACAGTGGTGGGTCGGAAATTCCTTGATGCCATCCTGGCTGTACATGAAATCCCGATCGAACCATTCCGGCTGGTATGGGTTTTCCTCAAACTTTGTCGGCTCGATTGGGAACGTCATTACGAGTTCTCCACTGGGCCCAGCCGCCCGCACTGGGTCTCGGGGACGAGCTTATGCGCTACTATACGCCGCCGGTCGCCAGATATACCTCCGGCCCGACCTCAAACGACGGCGGTCTCGGGGCAGCCAGAAGCGTAGATATCGATCTGAGCAGAGTTCGTCGGTCGGCTGGGTAGGGGGGCTATTAGCGCTACTTGCCAACTGGGACCATGACGTAGTCCCAGCCCCTCGCACAGGTCGCCGCGGTTTGGTATCCGCGTTCCTCCAGCCACGCCTTCGCCGCAAAGCGGTCCTCCCCCGGGAGACAGACATCATTTTGCTCGATGATTATCGTGGGTCGATAGCGAAAAATAGTCTCCTCGGCACCAATAAGGACATTCTTTTCGAAGCCCTCCACATCAATCTTTAAGTAATCAACATCCACGATGCTAAATTCGTCTAGCTTGAAGCATGGATAATCCACCATCTTCCCAGGAACTACTTTGTGAATCCCGCCGGACATTTCGATCTTGCCATCTTCAGCACCAAGTGCGCACGTAAAATGGGTGACTTTCGACAGATCGACATTAAACGGGAAATATTTTCGGGCGCGGGGGTCGAAGCAATAGACGTGCGAAAAATACTTCTGAAGGTATCTAGAGTACTCGCCATCACGGCACCCAACATCTATAGCATTCCGAAATGTATTCACGAATGGTAAGGAAATAAGGAACGTCCCCTTACAGTGATGATCTGGAAATTCCTTAATCCCATCCTGGCTGTACATGAAATCACTATCATACCACTCCGGACGATAGGGATTTTCATCAAATTTCGTAGGTTCAATTGGGAACGTCATTTGCGCACGACCGAGTAGAACTCCGTTGCGTTAGAGAATGCCAAATCCATAATTCCCATCCCGCCATTGGGCGTTTACGGCGCGACAAAGGCTCGGCGCTTGATTGCCGCCCCAAAGAATTCTCCAGTTCAAATCATCCCACACCGTACGCAAGCGCGTCAATCGGGCGAAGGCCTCGGACGGCGTAGACATGTAGCCCTACCCTTGGCGTAGAACATACGCCACTCGCACAGCCGCTGCACCCTAGCCATATGCCGTCGCGCGTCCCCCGCCAAAGGTGCGACATCGGCCACGTCGAACAGCCACGTGCGTATCTAGAAGCCGACATCGAATCTGGATGGCTTTCCAGCAGAACGTCGTCGCCGTGCGGCACAGCCAATTCTTCCATATAGGCCCCTTCCATCATGTCCGTTTCCGCTCTATTTTCTGTTGCGCCGCCTTGAGGACAAGCGCGTTCTCAGCGAAATAGCTAACGTTTACGGTGTGCGTTGATATTTCTGATGTTGCTAGCTGGGCGGCAGCGACATCTTTAGATCGGGTATGATGAGGCTCCATGATATTGATCGGTGGCCTGTACTTTCCAGACGGAGAGCGGCACTTTCAAGTCTTTGGCGATGCCATTGCAGATTATCAGCGCCCTCAACGTGATCGAGCGTTCGAATTTGTGACTGATTGGCGGCTTGCTGTGGATATTGGTGCGAACGTTGGCATCTTTGCGCGCCACTTCGCCGAACGATTCGATGAAGTGTGGGCTGTCGAACCTGTGCCGGACGCGATCGAGTGCCTGCGCCTCAACGTTTCCGGAAACGTTGTAATAAAGCCTTTCGCTATGGGGAGTGAAATCGGACGTCGTCAGATATATCAGAACTCTCCGAAGAGCGTAGGAGGGTCGTTTATTGTTAATGACCCAGAAGTGTTTGTCCCAGAAGTGAAATTTGATAGCAGCTGTCTAGTTGATGTTGACCTTGTTACTCTTGATAGCCTTGAATTGTCAGCGGTTGGCCTGATTAAGTTGGATGTTCAGGGGAGTGAAGTCGCGGTGTTGAAGGGCGGGCGGGACACTCTTGAACGCTGCCGGCCAGTAATTCTCATCGAAGAGAAGCCTCTCGGAGGCCCTGCTGGAGATGTTGCTCATATCCAGCAGGCGCAAACATTCCTTCAGGACATAGGGATGACCGCCAAGGACCGCGTGGGTGCCGATCGTATCTACGTGTTTGAGTGAAGTTTCAAAGATGGTTGTGAGGCCATCAGTGCAATTGGCCCACGGCCAACTCTCATTCTGATCAGTGGTCCGCGTGAGATGACGTTATCAAGTGCTCCAATACCCAACGCAGGACGACCGGCAACTAGGCTGTTCCGGCTTCATCACGTCAGCGGGCTGACTTTGCCGACGAAAATTGTCGGCGGGATATTCATCCACAATCAACGCTTGCTGATGCCCTTGTAGACAGCTTGGGTGCTGCCGCTGTCAGAGATTTCGGCATGGAGTAAGGCTGACCATCCCGAAGCCGCACGTCCGTATCCACGGCAATGGGGCGTTTGCGCCCAACAATCTATGTGTTTGCCCAAACCTTTCGACTCTGGACTTCCTCCGGAGTAGCGCCTTTAAGCAGTGCAGCTTCCAATGCCTCTTCGGCTGCGCCAATTTCACCGGCCCGGGCCAGGACGTCTGCACACTTTAAGAGGTTCACGGCCGACGCATCGTGCGCGCCGGCAGCTAGCTTGAACTGTTCCACCGCCTCATCGCGTCGCCCGAGCTTGGACAGGGATCCACCATAGCGCATCCTCAACTTGTTGGTACTGAATGCTTCATGCTGGTCACCAAACACCGAGACAAGACGTTCAATGCAGACAACTGCATCGTCATACTTGCCCGCCTCAAAATAGCGCTTGATCATCGTGTAGAGTTCACGGGGATCGGCGCGGGTGACTTCATTCCTCGCCGCCTCCCTATTCAATCCGGCCCCATAGGCAGCGATAAACCGTTCGGCGATCTGGGCCGCGGCGGCCGGCCGCAACGGCCTACCGTCTGCCTCGAACGCCGAAGACAGACCATCCGCCGTGGCCATTTCGTAGGCGGGAAAGTAATCCACATTGTCGTGGGCTGCGGCGAACGCTTCGGTCGCCGTCCGCAGTACGGCCTTGCCATAGGCGTTGGCGCTCCTGGGATCAACGTCACGGAATGTGCGGGCTATCGGCGCCGGGCAGACGGCCACGACGATCCTGACGCCCGGGAAACCATGACTGGTCAGCGCGGCGTGGATCGCCTCCAGATCCTCCCGTACCTCCTCATAGGTCATGACTTCGACCGAGAAGCGCTCCGGTTCGGCGCGCATGGCGGCCTGGGGCGGAACAGCGTTAAGCCGAAGGCCGGTCAGGGCATCACGCCAAACCTCCAACTCGCCCAAGGCGATGAACACCGCCCGGCTGGTTCTTATCCTTCGCATCAGCCGTGCGAGAATGCGATGAGCGTGACGCGCCGACTGGACTGGAACACCATGCGTGGAGGCGGGGGTCCAGCAAAGGTCGAACGCCCGCTCGCCATCCATGCCGAGCAATATGGAGTCCATCGGTGGGCGATCCGCGCCGCACGCCCACTCGATCTCCGATCGTATCGAGGCAGGGTTGGATTTGTTGGTGAAAGAGGGCTGCTGCTCCAGTTCCGCCAACCGCTGGGCGAGGTCGTGAAAGTACATCGGCGTATATATGCCGGCGCCGGCGAGCCGTGTTTCCAGCGCGCGCGCCAGCTCGCTGCCGATGGTGAACACACCGTCGTCGACGTCCAGCGCAAAAGACGGCGTGAACTGAATGTCGGCGGTCAGCGCATCACCCTTGGCCGGTCCTGGCCAGGGGCGGTCGAGCGGCGTCTCCGTCGCGGAGGATCTCGATGCAGAAGCAGTCAACGAAGACATCCGTAAAGCCCCCCGCGGGCGAACAACTCTAGCGGCATCAATAGGTAAGGGTGTGCGCACTCAAAATCGGTACACGCGGTCCTTATAGAAGGGAACCGTATCAATCCGCTGCATTCCCAGACTTCCAGGAAGTGGGACGCTTCGTCCCTGACACGGCCGTGGTGTTTCTCTTCATTGCCATACTGTTCGATTAGGATGACCGGGCGGCACCGCTCGATGGTCTGACGAGCCCCCTCGACGACCGGCAGTTCCAAGCCTTCCACGTCGATCTTCATGAAGGACACCCGATCGAATTCGAACGAATTGATGGTCACGGTTTGGATCGGCCCGACCATGACCGAACCCTTCAGCGTTGGAGCTTCCCCGTCAAAATGCGCGTGCGACAGTTGAGTGTGTCCGGGCGCGTATTCGAAGTAGATCTGCCCTGGCTGGTCGGAGATTCCGACGTGGACGGCACGCGCGTTGGGCAGGTCGGCGACGTTGCGCTCCAGGGCGGCGAAGATTTCCGGCACCGCCTCGAAGGCGACCACGTTGTCGAACCGATCGGAGAGAAATGTCGTCACCGCGCCGATGTGGGCGCCGATCATCGAGCGCCAGATCGAAAGACGTGCAGTGGGTGGAGGCTATGCTCGCCTTGCGGAGGTCCAGGTCCGGCACCCCTGCATAAGTAGGATAGCCGGCGATACGGCCGACGTCCGCGGCCGGAACCCAGAAGCCATGCACGCTAGCAAGCTCGACCATATCCAACTCCAAGAGCCGACGCCCAGAGTTCTTACAGTCTACCCGGACCCTTGCACCCTTCAATTCCTGACGCGCCGTTCGCGCCACAGGTCGATTAGTTTGCCCTGCCGGCGGCCGTTCGCGCTGCTGCGTCGGGAGGGCGAGCTCCTCCGGCAAGAACCGCGTCTATCGGCTATACTGAGCGACGCGGAAGCCCACGGCTCGGCCAGTTGCTCACATCGCGCCCAACGGCGTAACAGCCGCCGAGATTCTGGTTCTTGCTGGATGAAAGTTCAGCGGCAGGTCGCCTGAATTCAGTGCGTTAGAAAAGCGTCATTGCGGACTTCGAAAGACCGCCAGTCTAGGCATTCGGTCCAAGGGGGAGACAATACGCCCGTGCAAAAATGGGACGACGGGCCCGCCTCGCAGGGCGACTTCCAACAACCCATCATCGCTAGCCAGCGGAAGACTATCGCTGAACCTTCAGGCGGCCCGGGGAATTCGATGAGCACAGCGAAGCGGAGCGCACGCCCTTCCCGCCTACCTTGTTTGTCGCCGGCCCTTCGCGTCTTGTGTGGCCCTCACCTCTTCGAGCTTGGCTGTCCACAGGTCTGCGTACTGAACGTGCTTCCAGTTTTCGAACCACGGACCGCCGCGCGTGTAGTGCACGACATTGGGGGGCGTCTCGCGAACCGGCGAGGAGCCTTCGAGCCAGTTCCAAGTGACATCGACCTCGCCGATCTCTTCGTCCTTGGCCCACTGCATCCGGTGCAGGTAAGCGCCGGTTTGCTGAACTCACGACTTCGAGCGTCAGGCTTTGCGTCGAAGGATGATCGCAGTTCAGCAGCATCAGGCTGGACCAGTTCTTGCGCGGATAGCTGGACTGCACCTTTCCATCCATTTTCGAGGTCTCGACCGGCCGATGGTCGTGCTTAACGCAATAGACCGCGATATCGGGATCCTGACACTGAGCGAACAGCTCGGCGACGTCCCCAAGCCACAGGAAATCGCAATCGCAGAACAGCGCCCAACCTTATAGCCCGCCAATTCGGCGTCAGAAACCGCGTGTAGGTGAACTCCGTAGACGCCAAAGGATCGCCGGACGCCAGTAGAGCCCCTGAACCCTCAGTTCCGACTGCTGGATCGGTCTCACTTCGAGCGGAACACTGGATTGCTCCAAGAGCGAATACTCGCAGACGTCATAAGCCTCGAGGCTCTCGACTGTCCCACCCCACGTAAACTCGCAACGCCCGACCGTTCACAGCTCTCCCCCTCGAAATAGTCACATCAGGTCGAAGTTTTGCCGTCAAGAGAGCTATCGATAATACACATTCGAGGGTTGTGGTGAGGGCCATAAGATACATATCGCTCACCCCATCCATCTCGCCGGGGCCATCCACGCGGCACCTTGCATACGGGACGAGGGGGGCCTCTGGGTTGATGGGTAGCGCAATATCGTTGAGCGCAGCAAGTCTCCACAACTGTCGAGGGCCATACTGCCGCTTTCCGTCGCATGCGGCCCAACAGGTCCGTCACGCCGGCGTCAGACCCGCGAAGCGAGCAGGATCGCGCGCTCGCCGCTGCTCCCGGCCCCTGTCGCGGCGATGAATTCGAGGAACATATCAAGCGCGGTCGCCGGCGCCGTGTCCGGGTGGAAATCCAGACGGCGCGGCTCGGGGCCCGCCAGGCTCGCCGCTGCGGCCCACAGATCGGTGCGCTCAAAGACGGCCGCGCACTCGACCGGCGCGACAAGGATCAGTCGATCCGGCGCGACGAGCGCGCCGAGCGTGTTCCAAGCCTCGGCGTTGAGCGCGCGGGGGTCTTGCTCGAAGATGATGCCGGCGCCTTTCAGCCGCTGGGCGGCGAACGCTGCGTCTGACTGCGCGCCAACGGGGGCGACGATCACGAGCCCCGCGCCCAGCTCACGGCAACGGGCATTCAGGCGCAGCAGGACCGCGAGCGTCTCCGTCGACAGATCGGCGACCGGCGCCAGGACGGTGATCCCCGCTCCGGCGCGCAGGACGGCGTTGGCCGGCGGCAGTTCCGCCGCGATGACCTTGGTCCCGAGCGTAGAGGCCACGCCGGTCAGGCCAAGACGCAGTTCACTCAGTAGTACCCCTTCGAAGTCGGCGACCCTACGTTCGAACAGGGTCCTCATGGCCGAGACCTTACCGACCCCTACGGCGTCCCAGCTCGCTGCCGAAGGATCGGACTTGTCGTGTGCAGGCGGCGTTTGGACCGCCCGTATGGCGCCTTTGACGCCAAGCCCGATGACATCGCAATAATCCACCGCCGCATCGAGATCGCCTAGGACGACCTGATCCAGCGCCTGGAAGAACCCCGCAAGCAAGACCGTCCGCGACGGCAGGAAACACACCAGATCGTCATCGGCCATCCCATTGAGGAGGTGCCCGACGTCGCCGAACACGAGCGGGGCGGCCAATTGATCGACACGGTCCTTGCAAGCGCGGTCGCTCATGAAGCGCACCGCTTCCTCGGTCGGCATCGCCAAGCGTACGAGGACGTCCAGATCTGGAGACTCCAGGAGCTGGGTCAGTCCAAAACACCCGTCCAGGTCCGACGGCAAAGTCGCTGACACGAGGACATGAATCCGCTGGCGGGTCGCCGCATGGGCCGGCAAGCGGAACAGTCCGCGGCGCAGGCGCTCGCGCTGCTCGCGCATCACTTCTGGCAGAACGTCCATCAGGGCGCCGTGGGCGATCAACGCCTCGGCGACCACGGTCTCCGCGCGAGGCGACACAAATTTGGGCCGGCCGCGCAAAGGCGTGCGGTCGGGGAGCTTGTTCAGGGCGATCGGCCGCGCTTGACCCGGCTCGGGAGCTTGCCATGCTATGGGCGAACCGGGCAGCTGCGCACCCCCGCCGGCCCAGCAGACCGACACCTGGTGGACCTCGCCGTCCCGGATGTCCGACGGCATCGCCACGGCGAAGCGCCGCTTGTTCGGATCCGTCGCCCGCAATTCAGCGCGGAACGCGCCGGACAGCGCGCCGTCGATCCGTAGCTCGAGCTCGACGGGCTGGCCAGGATCGATCGTGTTCGCCGCCCAGCCAAGCGCGTACTCGTCCTTGATATCCACGAGCTTGCCGGTCAAAGCGCCATGCAGCCTGCCCTAAATCGAAGGCTGGAGCTCGGCCTGCCCCCCCTCGGTTCGGACGGCCAGGTTCAGAATCTGACCCGCTCTGTATTCGGCGGGGATCTTGAGGTCGAACCAGCAGTTTCCCGGCGAGGCGGCCGGGTCTTGCGACGGCGACAACTCTTGGGGGGGGCGGTTGGCGGCGGCGCGTCCCACGACCTCGCCGTTGATGGTGAGCTCGACTACGACAGGCTTGTCGGCGTTCAGCCGGTCGTGCGCCCAGCCAATCAGGCGGGAACCGACCAGTCCGATCACGCGGCCATCCACGCCGGCCGACGCGCCCCCGTTTTGCCTTCCCGCATCTCTTCCCTTGCGAAGGACACCACCCTACCCCTCGGCTCCCGTTGCTCGTTCTGCGTCCCGCTCCTCGGAAGCGGCGGGGAGTGGCGGCGGCCGCGACAGCGGCCCAATACGCCACGTCGGCATGGCGAATTATGTCTCCCGGTCGGCTCCGGCCGTCGACCTTACGCCCACCCTTCAGGTGGTCGATGTGCCGCCCGATCTCAGAGTTGACGAAGACGTGGTCGATGTGTTCCACATCCTTGGATATGTTGAGGTTTCGCACGCCGCGCCGGGTCTCAAACTCGCGCCGCACCACGTCGAATACGTAGCTGTCGTGCCATTCTTTCAGGGAGTAGATCGCGCCTGTGCGATACATGTCGGCGACAGCCGAGACGAACCTTCGCGTCAGCGGATGAGAGGTATTGTAGGCTACGTAGCCGCACTCCGAATATTTCCAGGAGCGGCCAAGATAGCCGATCATGCAGTCTGCGGGGATCGTCGCATCGAGAAGTTCGAGCGGGACATCGTCGAAAGCAACGGAGTCCGCGTCAAGCCAGATCATCACGTCCTCGGCGGCGTTCAGCACCGAATGCTCCACGACGAAGACCTTGAAGCTGAACTTTCGGGCGTTCCAGATCAGACCGGCGTCATAGGCTGCGTCGTGCCCGCTGTGACAAACCCGTTCGCCCCGAGCGAAGTCGAACCTGGACGTATCGTCCTGGAAAGCGACCAAGTCTGTGCAGAGTTCCGGGATGCTTCGCACGATGACGCGCTCGTGCGTGATCGGCTTCTTGAAGTCTACGTAGAGGTAGAGCCGGACGTCTTCGGGAAAATGTTTCAGAAAGCCGTTCACCATCTTGGAGCCGTACTCGTCCCACCCCTGCTGGGAACAGGTCGTCACCACGCCGAAGGTCTTGGGAACAGGTTTCGACATGACCTACCGCGCCTCCGCCTTGAGCGGGACGTATTCCCAATGGCCCGCGGCCCTGCACAGCTTCCCACCAGCGCAATGCCTTCACGGTGCCGGGGGTTCCGGGCCCCAGAGTCGACAGCCCGCACACAGCAGATAAAGCGCCCTGGCCGTCATATAACTTGTTCATGGCGCTCAGACATATTCCCGTTGTTCCCAATCCAAGAGCAATCGCCACGCCTCGCCATACTTGATTTCCTTGAATGAGAATTGCGAATAGCCAAGGTGAGCCAGCCATGGGTCGCGATCCGGAAATTCTGGCGTCTCGATCAGGCTGAGATCGGTCAGCCCCACTGGCGCGGCGGCGCTGGTCTCGCTGACGAAGACAGGCGTTCCAGCCACCACGGCTTCCACTGCGACGTTGGATGAGTGCGTCACCAGGGCATGGGCGCCCGCCAGCGCTTCTTCCAGAGGAACAACCAACTCTCCGGCCTTGGGCTTCTCACGCACGATGATCTGGCGGTCGGTGTACTGCTTCAGTTCGGCCAGGGTGTCCTGCAGCCAGGAGGCGCAACCATGGGCCTTGATGAAATAGTCGGTTGGCGGGCAGACCAGGACGTAATCGCCGCCCCGGCGCCATGGCTCGAGCTTGACACCCAAGGCCTGGACACGGTCGGGCGGGCAACGGCGGACGCGGCCCGCTTCGAACCTATTGCGGGCGATCCTGTAATTCTTCATGTGCCCACGGTCGAAGTAGGCGTGGTCGATATAGAAGAAGATGCCGTCCTTCTCCGCCGTGCGGTCAACGACGTCCTTGCTTCCCCTCAGCACGCCCCACACGACCGAGACGCCGTCTCGATGCCCGTCCTCGGCGTAGCAAGTCCGCGCGCCGATCGCCCCTGCGAACGCCCGGATGACCGAGTTCCCGCCTCCGCCGCGGTTTAAGTAGCAGTTGACCATGTCGGGGCCGAGCCGCCCCGGATCCACCGTGCCGTCGAACTCTTCGGTCAGGGGCGGCCCTGAGCGGCGCGTCAGATGCACCGTCAACCGGCGGGGCTTCAGATCGACAAGCTCCAGGGGCCAGCGGACCTCGATCTCATCGAGGTTCTCGATCTCGCGCAGATCGCGTCGGAAGATCACCCGGCTATCGCCGGCCTCCCGAACGGTCACCACAGCGTCAGCGCCGGCCGCCAGCCATTCCACCGGCACGGAAAACTTAAAGGCCCCGTCGGCAAGGCGGGCATTCTCCAGGCGTTCCGTGACCAGGGCGCTGAGATCTGCTTCGGCGAGAGCGTCGGCCTCGACAGCCGTCTCGCCGTCCCGCCGCCGCACGACGTGCGGCAGAGTCGCATCAAAGCCGGCCGGAATCTGGACGACGGCCAACGCGCCCCTTCCCGCGTCGGTCCGGTAACCGATCTGCTCGACGCGGAGCGCCTGGTCGTCGAGCAGCAGCTGGGTCTCCGGGGACCTCCCGGCGGCCTTTCGCCGGAGGGTCAGCCAGCGGGCCCCATCGGCCTCCGAAACGAGCGCGGCGCTCGGCGCGGCGGTCCTGTCCTGGTCGTCGGACGCCGCCAGGATCGCCGTATGGCCGGACGTGGCGAGGAGACGATAACCCTGCTGGCCAAAGACGAGGGCGAGTTCGAGCATCAGGCCCGAAGGCATGTTGGCGCGGTCTATCCACAACACAGGCCGGCTGCGCGCGATGGTCTTCATCGCCCCTTGCAGAACCTCGCCTGCTCTTTCGCCGACGTCGACCTTGATCAGATCGACGTCAGGCCAGTCGTAACCGTCCAACGGACGCAGCGCGACGGGGCCGAAGCCGGTGCGTTGATCGACCTCGATCACAGCCGCGGCGCTATCCTTCCCCAGGCGGCGGGTGATGTATCCGATGGCCCGTTCCTTCCAGAGGGCGACGCGGTGCGCCCGGCAACCGGGTTGGGTCAGATTGGCCTGCAGACACTCCAAGGCCTGCGCCTGGGGCTCGAACGCCTCCACCGCGTTGAACACATCAGCCAATGGACGCGCATGCAGGCCGACGTGCGCGCCCACGTCCACGGCCCGGCGGAAATGGCGGCATTGGGCCAGAGCGAACGCCCTGACCTCGGGATCGCAGTCGCCGGTCTCGGCATAGGCGACGCTGGGGCCGCTATCGGAGTCCGGGAAGTAGAAGTCTCGCACCTTACGCATGATCAGACCCTGGCACGTCCCGCACTCACTGCCGCGCACCGCTCATCGCGGGGGCGGCCGCCGCGACATCCGCATCCTTTACCCCTTGGCCCGTAAAGCGACGGTACGGCGCAACCCAGGAGTCGATCGCGGCGGGATCCGCCGGATCTCCGGACAAGCGGGCCCAAGCACGCAACTGGGGAGACACGTGCCCCTTGGCCACAGCCTCGTCAATCTCGGCCTCGGCGATGAACCCCTCCTGCACCGCCTCGGCCAAGGCCGCATACCAGAGGGCGCCGTTCTTGTTGTCGGGGGAAACCCAAGGCTGCGTCGGCATGTCGGTGTAGTGGATGAGGCACGTCCGCCCAGGCTCGTAGCGTTCCAGGCTGTTCCACCAGCGCGGCAAGAAGGGTTTCACCCTGTCGGCCGGATGGATGCACAGCCGCTGCATCAGCGCCTTATAGCCGTATCGGCCTTCGTCAAGGCCCGCGACCACGTCCTCCACCCGCCAGGGCAGCGCCGCACAGTTAAGCAACATCACGCTGGTCTGCGGCACGCGTCCGTCGAGCGGATGGCTGAGCGCGTAGAGGATGTCCGCCGCATCCAGCGGCAGGGTCCAGAGGTCGGTTATGTCGGCGAACACCTGCATGTCGGCGTCGACATAGACAGCGCGGCCCTCGTAGTCGCACAGGCGCGGGATGTCGAAGCGGCAGAACGAGAACCCGGTCTTGGAGCGGTTCTTGGGATCCTTGGGAACAGGCGTGTGACGGAAGTCGAGCACCTCCACCTTGACGTCCATGGTGGAGTGCTTCTGCACGCTGTAATCGAGCACGCGCGCGCCCAGCAGCTGGGCGTCGTCCGCACCGACAAAGATCCGCGCCGGAACCGGATAGCCATATGGGCCATAGGACAGGCCGCTGGTTCGCCTGAGCCTGGCCACGCCGCCGGTCACGGTCTGCATGAATGGAGCGGCCGCCTCGAACCCGGAAAGCCCGGTCGCGCGGCGCCGCACGCCGAGATGGCGGGCCATGCGCACGCCGGCCTCGACCAGCATCCGTAACGGCGCCTCCTCGCCCATGTCGCCCGCTAGCCCCCCGGTCCGGCCGGTCCATAGATCGACGCTGAACAGGCGGTCCGCCGCGGCCAGCCGTTGCAGCGCTGGAAATTCGCCCGTCCAAGCCGCCAGCGGCCGGCTGGACGCCCACCCCTCCACGTGCGGATAGGTCGGCATAATTAGGACGCCGGCGTTCGCCTCCAGGGCCACGCCGCGGCGCGCGACGGTTTCGATATCGGACGCGAAGGCGACGTCCGCCTCGAACCGGGCGGCCCCTTCACCCAGCGCCATCACCAGGAAGCCCTCTGCCCGCGCCCCGGCCACGTCGGCCGGATCGGCCTCGCTCCCCGCCAGCAGCCAGGGACGCTGATGGCGTCCTTCCCGCCCCAGCCAGGCAAGCGCACGGGCAGGCGCCGCGGCGCCGGTGACGACCGACAATCCCGTTGAAACGGCGGAGAAGTCCGGCTCGGGAAGGCCCAGCGCACGCTCCCACGCGGGAGCGATCGCCTCCATCGACCAGTAGAGCTCAAGGTATTGGCGCGCGCCGCGCGCCCTGGCGCGGGCCTCGTCCGGCCTCAGCAAGACGGCCTCCAGCCCGCCGGCCCAGTCGTCGAGATAGCAGAACCGCTCGAACTCCCGATAGCTGTCGATGCTGTCGGCGATGACTGGAACTCCGGCCGACAGGGCGAGCGTCAGGCGGTTATGGGTCTTGGCCGAGACGAAAGGGTTCTGCGACAGCGGGATCACCACCCCGTCGGCCCTGGCGAGCTCAGCGGACAGGGCCTGCGGGCTCCATTCCACGTAGCGGGCTGGAACCGGCCAGTCCCTGACGACCTTTTCAAAGCGCTTCTTGCTGTCGCTGCAGACGACCAACTCGAACGGGCGTTTGGCGTAGGCGTCGGCCAGGACGTGGCGGATCGACGCCAGGTCGGAGATGCCGGACGGCGCGTTGACCGTCCCGAACCGCCCGAACCAGAGAAGCCGCGCCGGCTGGCCGAAAGGCGTTGGCCGCGCCAACTCCACGGCAGCTTGCTCATAGGGATCAGGCGCGACGGCAGGCTGGTAGGCAAGGCCCGCCTCGTCCCGGACAATGTTCGCCAGGACGTCCGTCGAGCAGATCACCCGGTCGCTTAACGAGATCATCTTCAGCAGGTCTTGGCGAACCTGACGATACTCCAACATATCCTTAGGATTGAAGAACATATTGTCGCACAGGTCGAGCAACACGCGCTTTCTCGCAGCAATCAGCCTTTCGGCCAGACGCTGGTCCTCCGGCAGGAACGCCTTGGAGAATAGCACAGCCTCATACCGGTCGAAGCGGGACTCGTCGTACAGATTCACGTCCTGGCCGCGAGCCTTCAACGCCGCTATCGGCGCGAGCACGCGATAACGGTAGCTGGCGACGGAAACGTCGCGCACCCGCGCCTTGAACCCGATTGCCATCAACACCCCGCTACGGCCGCATATTAGACGACCGGCCCACGCGAATGGAAGGCACATCTTATGATTGTCGAGAATTGACCGCCAAGGCGGCGGCGCCGCGCTCGAACTCCGTTCGAGCCGCTTTGCCGGCGCGTCAAGTTCTTGTAAGCGGAGCCATGGCCCGAGGCGCAAAGACATTGAAGGCGGCGCGAACTTCCCGTGCGGCGGCGGTTTCCGTGCGGCCGGTCGGCCTTATCGTGCTGGACCAAAACGATCGGGGCGCCACGACGCTGGCCAAGGCGTTAAATCTAGCGTGCGGGCTGACGGACGGTTCCGTCGACGCTCCCTACGATCGGGAGGCTGAGAAGATCGCCGCACTGCAGGAGCCGCTGACGGAGGGATGGAGCGCACAATCAGGGATTTCAACCCTGTCGTCGTCGGCATGGCTGACCGGTCCTGCGGCGAAGGCCCACATCCGCAACCTGGCGGCCGCCTTGAAGGAAGGCTTCGCCGACCGGCCGCTCGTTGTGCTGAACGTTCAGGGCACCAGCCGCTTGGCGCTTTGGACTAGAGCGCTCGAACGAGCCGGCGCCGAAGCGAGGGTGGCGATCCCCTTTTGTCATCCTCCGAATACGGACGATATCGCCCGATCGCCGGGAGCGCTCTTCTGTTGGCTCCGCGACAGTCTGGCTGCAGAGGCTAGCGTCAGGGACCTGCCGCGTTGTCTGGTCGGCTACGAGGACTTCGTGGAAGACTGGCGCGCCGGCCTGGACGCGGTCGGGCGGCGGCTGGGGTTAGCCTGGCCCGGCCTCGACATGGCCCAAGACGAGATCGACGCCCTGGTCGCCGGCCAGAGCCGTCAGCGAAAGGCCGGCAAGGGCGTGCGCACCGCGATGTCCGCTGCGTATCCCTGGGCCGTCGCCGTCCATGGCGCACTCCGCGCGCTTGAACAGGACCCGTCGTCCGAAGAGGCTGAAGCCGAGCTGGACCGCGTCCGGCAAGCCCTAGACGTCGCTTCGGACGCATTCCGGCCGGTATTGGCCGAGGCCTCCCAGACACAACGCGACCACGAAGAGGCGCAGGGCCTCCGAGACCAGGCGTTCGAGCACGCCGAGACGGCGCTTCGCGAGAAGGACGCCCAAATTGAACGTCTCGACCGCGAGGTCGGCGAGCTGAAGGCGCGGCTGGGCGAGACGCAGGACGCCCTACGCGAGCGTTCGGACGAGGTGCAGCGGACGAGTGGGGAATTGGCGGTCCAGACCGAGGCGCTGCAGGCGGAGGTCGAGCGGTGGCGGGAGGCCGCCCGCAAGGTCGCCGAAGACGTTGGCGCCAAAGCGCAGGCCATGATCGCGGAGACGGAGCGGAAGATCGAGGAGCTATCGCTCGCACGAGCCCGCGCCGACAGGAACACGGCCCTGGATCGCGCCGAGGCCCGGGAACTCGCCGCAAAACGCCAATCTGCGCTAGAGGAGCTCAACCGCGCGCATGACGAGCTGGTTCGGCTCAGGCGCCAGGACGAGGCGTTCGCCAAGCGCGAGCAACGGATCGCGGAGCAGCTCGAGGACGCGTCGCGTGATCTGAAAGGCGCTCAGACCTTGGTCGCCAAGCGCGAGACCAAGATCGCCGAGCTGAGGGCCCTGAACGTGAGGACGGTTGAAGCGTTGCGGGCCGCCGAGGTCCGCGGCGAGGAGGTGGAGACGCTCCGCGCCGCACTCGAAAAGCAGAAGGCCATGAGCCAGAGCCTGCAGACCTCGCTGACCCTCGCCATGGAATCTCCGTCCTGGCGCATAACCAAGCCGCTGCGCCAGCTGAACGCGTGGCGGCGCAAGCTGGGCAAACAGCCTTGAAGCCGACGGGCGAGGGGCATCCCGCGATTGACCTGGGGCGAGCGCGGGAAGCACAATTCCCACTCTCGTCGCGGCGGCGCGGATGGGGCGGGTGACACGACGGCGGGATAGTCAGGAGCAGTTCGTGAGCGACGGCGCCGTTACGGGCATTACGGACAACGCCATCGTCGGCTGGATCGCATCGGATGGCGCCGAGGCGGATCGCGTACTTGAGGTGCAGGTCGCGGGCGAGGACGGCTTCTCCGGCGTCGCCGACGACACCCATGGCGAACGCGCCACGTTCAGCATCCCGATCCCCGAGCGTTACTTGGACGGCAAGATTAGGTTCTTCGACGTAAGGAGACGCGGCGGCGGCTCGGTTCTTGAAGGCGGTCCGCTAATCTTCGAAGGCGGGTTGTTCGACCGGCTGGCCAGGGCCGATCTCTCACCCGAGCGGATTCTGGACGACCGTCCTGAGCGTGTCGAAGGCCGCGTCGAGTCTGTCTCGCCGCAGGGCCGGATTGAAGGCTGGGCCTGGGCGCCGGCTGAGCCGGCCCGCCGCCTGACCATTGAGGTCTGGCTGGGACTAACGCGCGTCGCCAGCGCCGTAGCTGACCAGACACGGCCAGACATCGCCCGCCAGGGAATCGGCGATGGCGGGTACGGTTTCACGATCGACCTTGCGCCGCTGCTGCGAAGCGGGCCGCACGACGTGAGCGTCCAAGTCGCCGACGCACAGACGCCCCTGGCCGGCGGCTTCGCGACCGTCGGCCCGTTCCCTCGGGACGGGACCGTGGACTGCCCGGGCTATCTTGATGATGCGGAGTCCCGCGAGTTGCTGGCTTCGGCGCCGTTCGAGCACTTCGCCTACGATGCGGGCCGAATGTTCAAGCCGCGGCTGGTCCCGAGGCTGATCAACCGGTTGCGCAGGGAAAGGCTGGCTTTCAAGGACGCCAGCAGTCCCGCCGCCTTGGTCATGCTGAAGGGCGGCGCGCTGACAGGCCCAGGCGCGGGCCTGTGGACCCGCCAGTCGTATCCAGTCGTCAGCCTCCATGCCCCGCCGGAGGACGCGGCGGCCCTGCGCCAGATCGCCCTGGATTCGGCTTTCGTCTTCTTCGCCCGCCCGGAGGACATCCTGCACCCCTCGGCCGCCGGCGTCGTGATGGGGATAGACGAGTGCGACGCGGCCGTCTGGCCCCGTTATCGGGCCGACGAGCCGGTGGCGGGATCGTCCGGCGTGAGGCTTAGGCGACCAGAGTTCGACCCGGTTACGTGGCGGCACGGCGCCGTCACCGACTCTACCCTGGCCGTTCGCGGCTCTGTGCTTGAAACCTGCCCCGATGCGGTGTTGGCGGCCTTGGTCGGCGGCCGGCTCGATCCGTTGTTCTTTTGGCTGGCCGGACAGGATCTGCGTTGGCGGACGCATCCGGAAGCCCTGACGGTCGCGGTCGGATTCGAACCGACGGTGCGTCGCAAGGAGGTTGAGGCCGATCTCGACGTCTTCATGGGCCTGCTCGCCGAGGAGGGCCAGCGCTTCTCCCTCGAACGGACGCCGCCGGACCATCCGTTCCCCTATGTGCTGCTCCCCGCGCGCAGGGCCGCGAAGACCAGCGTCGTAGTCTGCTTCCGCGATCGCGAGGAACTCACGCTTCGATGCCTCCACTCGCTCGCGCACCAACGCCTGACCGGCGATCTGGAGCTCGTCCTTGTCGATAACCGGTCCGACCCGTCCGCGGCGGCCCGTGTCCTGGAAGGCGCGAGGGCCATGCTGGGGGAAACGCGGGTAACCGCCTTGACCTACGACGCGCCGTTCAATCACAGCGCCCAGAACAACCTCGGCGTGGAGGCCGCGAGCGGCGAGGTTGTTGTGCTGTGCAACAACGACATCGTCCTGGACGACCCTACCGCGCTGGAGCAGATGTCGGCCTGGGCCCTGTGCGACGGGATCGGCGCGGTCGGCTGTCGCCTTGAAAGTCCGGCGCTAGACGCCGGGTCCTATGGATACGTGTTCAGGCCCTTCGGCGACGACCCCTTCGGACCATGCCTGGAAGAGAGCGCGGATCCGACTTACGCGCGGTTTGTCCACGCCTGCCCGGGCGTCACTCTGGCCCTGGCGGCCATGATGCGGGACCGGTTCCTGGCGATCGGCGGCCTTGACGCCAAGGACTTCCCCGTCGGGTACAACGACGTGGACTTCATGCTCAGATGCGGCCGGAGCGGGCTGACGCACCTCCACCTCGGCCAAGTGTTCGCGACCCATGCGCGCGGCTCCTCGCGTTCCGGGGACAATGAGGATCTGCAGACTCTGCGCATCAACCAGCGCTACGGGGCCGAGATCGCAAAACGGCTCGCTCAGCTAAACCGCGAGCGCGTCGACATGGCGCCGTATGAAGGCAAGGCGGCCAAAGCGCCCCAGGCGACGCCCTCCGATACTCCGGACCCGTCCCAGGAGGCGCTCGAATCCGCCATCAAGGCCCGGCGGGAGGTCGAAGAGCGCCGCCAACGATTGGCCGAGGCGGTGCGCTCCGCGGAGCTGCTGTCGCAGCGGCTGGCCGATGAACTCGCCGCCGCCGGCGCGACGGCGCTCGGCGAGTGACCGAGCGACGCAACCCCGCGCATCGCCCGCCCGGCTGACCGCAGCCTTGGACGACGCCGCCATGCCACAGATTCTCTGGAAGCTGCCCGAGCGCTGGCGAGCCCCTGGGTTGGCCGAGCGCGCCGCGCTCTATCCAGCGCTCTATCTTCGGGGGCTGGGCTTCAAGACCGCGCTGCGCCGGAATCTGTCGCGCCGGGACCTGACCGAGGCGGACGCCTTCGTCCTCGTGTGCGAAGACGACCTTGCCCCTGGAGACCACGACGTGCTCCGCCGGGCCCGGGAACGGGATGCGCCCGTGCTTCTGATTCCGCTGGGCGGGATTTCCCAGACAACCCTGGAAGCGCTCACGGGCGTCCGATGCGCGGTCGCGGCCGCATATGACGATGGGCCGCTCTCCTCCTCCTTCCCCGAGCCCGCAGGTCTGCGCGCATTACCAGTGCCGGGCTGCGCGGCCCGCGCGGCGGAAGACGCCCTGCTGAGCTTCGAACCAACCTCGCCGCCGGACGATCCTGAGCCCGCACCCGGACGACCACACATGGTCCTCGCCGTGGAAGACGGCGCGGCGCTGGCGGCATGTGCGCCCGCCGTCCGCAAGTTCGTCGAGCGTTCGGAGCTGAGGCTCGTCATCGCTACGGACAGGCCCGATCGACTGGTCTTGGATTCCCTCGATCTGCCCGACCCGGTGCTCGTCTCTAGCCGGTCGCCTGGCCTGCTCACGCTGATGGAGCAAGCCCAGATATTCCTCTGCGCCTATCCGACCGCCTGCCCGATGTCCCAGATTCCGGGCAACTGGGTCCGCACGGCGCTGTTTCACGGCGCTCCCGTCGTCGCCGCTTCACACGCCTCCATCGACGGGCTGGCGCATCTGTGCGTGCTCGACGACTGGGATCGCGGCCTTGCGCTCTATGCTGGCGACCCGGTCGAACGGAAAGCAGCGGCGGTGCGGGCGCAGACTTTCCTGGCACTCGAGCAGCGCCCTTCCAGGATCGCCGAGCAGTGGCGCGCCGCCCTTGCCAGCCTTCCGGCGCTGGCGCCGATCTCGCGGGGGGCGGGCCGGCGCGTTGTGCTGGTGCTCATCGACCTCAGCCAGGACATCGAGCTCCTGCTTCCGATCTTGCTCGCCCTTAGGGAACGGGGCGTCCTGCGGCTTCGGATCGTCGTGACCGATTGGCTCAGGACGGAGTTGCCGCGGACCTTGCGGGATCTGACCGCGAACGGACTGGACTTCGAGGTGGTGGACAGGCGCGCCTCGCGCCAGGGCGAGTTGCCCGACCTCACCGGCGTCGATGGCGTTCTGACTGCGAGCGAGACCACAGCGGGCCCCCATCGGGCCGCTCATCGGCTGGCGAAGCGTGCGGCGGCAAGGGGCCTCGCGACCTTCACCCTACAGCATGGCTTCGAGAACATCGGCCTGACCTACCGGGACGCCGCCTACGGGCCGGAAGTCGCCTTCGCGTCTGACACGATCTTCACCTGGGGCCCGACCGAATCCCTTCCGGACTGGCTCAGCGCCGACACACGCCGGCGGCTCTTCCCCGTCGGAAGTCCCAAATCCACGCCCCCGCCCGCGCGTCGCCTTCGCTTGAGCGATCGCGAGTGGCGGCGAACCGTGGGGGTGTTCGAGAACCTGCACTGGGATCGGTTTGATGACGACTTTCGGCGACACTTCCTCGGCGACCTGAAGACCGTCGCCGGCGAGGCCCCGGACGTGCTCTTCCTGGTCAAACCACACCACGCTGGCCGCTGGCTGAGCAAGAACCCCGACGCCCTGGCCCAGACGGTTAATCTCAAGATCCTTCACCCCTCCGACCCGGCCTGGCAGCCCTATACGGCGCCGGCGCTGATCGCTTCCATGGACGCCCTCGTCACCACGCCCTCGACAGTAGCCATGGACGCCGCCCGGGCAGGCCGGCCGATCGCGGTCGCGGGATATCAACTGGATCTGTCCCTCTACGCCCCCCTTCCGATCCTTAAGTCCGCCGAAGACTGGCGCGAGTTTCTGGCGGAAGACGCCGATGGGTTCGTGCGCGGGAACGAGACGTTCCTGCAACGGGTTCTCCTTCCTGGCCGGGGCGACCACCGGATCGCGGGCCTGATCGAGCAGGCCATGAGCCATCCCCGAACGGACCCCGGACCTGCGGCTTCGGCGGCGACCTGAGGGCGATTTGCCTGATGGGCGCGAACGGCTCTTGTCAGCGACGGACCGGATGACGTCGTAGCGGGACGTCCCGACACCTCGACGTGCAGCGCGGGGCTTTGCTCAACCAGCCGACCGCGCCGGCCCCATGTCCGCCAGGCACTGCACGTCGATAGCGAACTCCGCCGGTCCGGCGGCGGCGAGGATCTCGTCTATATGCGCCACGTTCCGTCCCGCCGCTTCAGGCGTCATATGACTGCCCAGCGTCGTTCGCGACAATACGCTGACGCAAGTGCTCAGTGGACTCCAGAATCTGTGCGCTTTTGCCGTCCTAATGCTCAAATTGACGAGCAGTTTGCAGACAACATTGTCTGCTGATGCAACAGCGCATTCACTTGTCCCCCCTCTGCCGGCGCCCGATCCTGTGGCGGCGGGCCTCAACGAATTGATAGCGCGAACACGTGATGGCGATGTCGGGGGGCGCGGGCTTGGGCGCCCGAGCATTGAGCGGGGCATTCATGTCCAGCCTTCTCCTGCTAGGCATGAATGCCGCCTCCGGAGGTGCATCTCGTTCGTCAGGCACTGGTGCCGAATATACAGCTCGGTGAGAATGTACGACAACGCTGGGACGAGCAGGTCGCTCGTCGACGAGGAGCAGGCGGGAGAATATGTCGTTGGAACCTTCGACCCAATCGCTCCGGCTAGTCGGAGCGTCACCGCTGGAACAACCTTCGCGCGCGGACTTTGACGCGGTTTTGGTAGGCCGGCGGGTTCTGACGATTGAGGCGTCGGCGCTGGAGCGGCTTTCGGGGAGCCTGGGGCCGACCTTCGTGGAGGCCGTGGAGGCGCTGCACGACGCCAAGGGCAGGATCGTGTGCATGGGGGTGGGCAAGTCCGGCCACGTGGCGCGCAAGATCGCCGCCACCCTGTCCTCCACCGGCGCCAAGGCCATGTTCGTGCACCTGGCCGAGGCCAGCCATGGCGACCTCGGCATGATCGACAGCGACGACGTGATCCTGCTGCTGTCCAAGTCCGGCGAGGTGCGCGAGCTCGCCGACACCCTCGCCTACGCCAAGCGCTTCTCCATCCCGCTGATGGCCATCACGTGCTCCAAGGAGTCCACCCTCGGCCGGGCCGCTGACATCGTGCTGTTGATGCCCGACTCCTCCGAGGCCACCGCCGAGGTCAGCGCGCCGACCACCTCGACCACCTTGCAGATGGCGTTCGGCGACGCCCTGGCCGTAGCCCTGTTGGAGCGGCGCGGCTTCACCGCCCAGGCGTTCAGAACCCTGCACCCGGGCGGGCGCATCGGCGCCATGCTGACCACCGTCGCGGACCTGATGCACACCGCCTCGGAGGTCCCCAAGGTGCTGCCCCACGCCACCATGCAGGAGACCCTGCTGGTGATGACCGAGAAGCGCTTCGGCTGCGTAGCGGTGTGCGACGAGCACGATCGTCTGCAGGGGATCATCACCGACGGCGACCTGCGCCGCCACATGGACGGCCTGATGGGCCACACCGCGGGCGAGGTGATGACCCACTCGCCCAAGACCGTCCCGCCGAGCCTGCTGGCCGCGGAGGCCCTCAAGCGCATGAACGAGGCCCAGCCCCCCGTCACCGTCCTGTTCGCGGTCCAGGACGACAAGCCCGTCGGCGTCATTCACATCCACGACCTCCTCCACGCCGGCGTCATGTAACCCTCCCGTTGCAGCCGG
>CAVXFP010000012.1:0-14931 GCA_963761065.1 uncultured Alphaproteobacteria bacterium
CTTACGGCGGAGAGGACTCCGCCCGGCTCGACCGGCTGGCGCGCGCGGTGGAGCGGGCCGCGCGGGGGGCCGCGCCGTCGGACGAGACGCCCAAGCCCTTCGATCTCGGGCGCGCGGCGGCTTTTTCCATCTCCCCCACGGTCGGGGTCGACAACGAAGCTTCGGCGGACTGCACGGTGGTGGAGGCCTCGGGGCGCGACCGGCCGGGCCTGCTGGGCGACCTGGCGCGGGCCATCTCCGACCAGGAGCTGTCGATCCAGTCCGCGCACATCGACAATTACGGCGAGCGGGCCGTGGACGTGTTCTATCTGCAGGACGCGGACGAGAAGCTGTCGCCGCGCGCGGTCCAGGCCCTGAGGGCGCGGCTGCTGTCGGTGCTCGGCGAGACCGAAGCGCCCGCCGCGCGGACCGGCCGGCGGACGCTGGAGCGGGCGCGAGCGAGCGTGGCGCGCTAGGGCCGGACGCCTACTTGCTCTTGAGCGCCGCTTTCATGATCCGCTCCGAGGATGGGCGGCCCGCCAATCCCCTGTTCGGGTCGACCGTGATCACCACCGCGCCCTGGGAGAGGCCCGCGCCGGTCGGTCCCGGCAGGAACAGCACGCGGTTGAAGCGCGCGACCAGCCGGTCGGCGTCGCGCCTGTGGGTCATGCGCACCACCGCGTCGGCGGCCACGTTGGCGGCGTCGCCGAACACGAACTCCGAGCCGGGCGTCACCTCCTGCGCCTCGAATTCGATCAGCTTGCGGGCCGCGCGCGAGGCCCGAAGGCTCGCCTGGGCCAGGCGTTGCAGCAGGGCCCCGGGCGACAGGGGCTGCAGCACCCGCAGGCTCGCCGCCTCGCCCTCCATCGCCACCGGCGCGCCGCCGGGCCGGGCGTGGGCGAACAGGGTCACGCCGCCCAGCTTGGTGACCCGCAGCACCGGCTCGCCGGTGTCGTTCATGTAGATGACGTCCCCGCGCGCGGCGGGCGAGGGGCTGAGCGCCAGCACTTCGGGGCTCTGGTCGAACTTCAACAGCGGCGTGGACGACGACCGGTCGAACACGAACTGCGCGCCTTCTTCGGAGACGTAGCGGGCCACCGGCGGCGGCGGCGCGCGGCGGTCGTCCTGTTCCTGTTGCGGGAACAGCACTTCGCCGAGCGTTTCCTGATCGGAAAACGCCAAGGCGCGACCGGCGAAGACGGACGCCAGGCAGATGCCGGCCATGACAAGGGCCAGACGCGTCGGGCGCTGTGCGAGCATGAATTAACGCTTGCCCCTGGACTGGGGCGCTTTTTGGACGAGGCGGCAAAGGCGCGTTCGGCCGTGTGCGGATCGTCACGTCTGCCCGCGGGGGGCCGAAACCCGCCCCAAACCAAAAGATTAGGCCAAGACGACGTACAGAGCCGGCTTGATCCTTGGCTGGCCGCGTCCTCATATTGAGGCTACTGTGCGCCGCACAATCGGATTTGACGGGAGAGGACGCGCCCGAACATGTCGCAATCTGACAAGCCCGCGGGGGGTAAGCGCGGACCGGCCGCCGGCGAACCCGTCATTATCAAGAAGTACGCGAACCGCCGTTTGTACAACACCGCGTCCAGCTCCTACGTCACCTTGGATCACCTGGCCGACATGGTGCGCGAGGGCGTGGACTTCGTGGTTCAGGACGCCAAGACCGGCGAGGATCTGACCCGCGGCGTGCTGACCCAGATCATCTTCGACGAGGAGAGCCGCAGCCCGCAGAACCTGTTGCCGCTGCAGTTCCTGCGTCAGCTCATCGGCTTCTACGGCAACTCCATGCAGGCCCTGCTGCCCAGCTATCTGGAAATGTCGCTGGAGGGCTTCTCCAAGCAGCGGGACCGGATGCAGCAGGAGTTCAGCGGCGTCTTCGGCGGGGCCCAGGCCGTGGAGCGGGTGCAGGAACAGGTGCGCCAGAACCTGCAGATGTTCGACCGGGCCATGAAGATGTTCTCACCGTTCAGCTATGTGCGCGGACAGGGCGAGGAGGGCGGCGAGCCCAGCGTCCCGGCCGCGGCGTCGTCGTCCGACGAGGCGCTGAATGAACTGAAGGCCCAGGTCGCCGCCATGCAAAGGCAGATCGAGAAGCTGGCCACCAAGGAGTAGGCGCCCGCGCCGCCGTTCCTATTCCGCCGCCAGCGCCTCGGCCTGGCGCAGGTCCACCGACACCAGCTGCGAGATGCCCCGCTCGGGCATGGTCACGCCGTAGAGCCGGTCCATGCGCGACATGGTCACCGGGTTGTGGGTGATGCAGATGAAGCGCGTCTCGGTGCGCGCGCGCATCTCGCCGAGCAGGTTGCAGAAGCGCTGCACGTTGTGGTCGTCCAGCGGCGCGTCCACCTCGTCCAGCACACAGACCGGCGCGGGCTGGGCCAGGAACACGGCGAAGATCAGGGCCATGGCGGTCAGCGCCTGCTCCCCGCCCGACATCAGCGACATCACGGCCAGCCGCTTGCCCGGCGGGCAGGCGAAGATCTCCAGCCCCGCCTCCAGCGGGTCGTCGGATTCCATCAGGCGAAGCTCGGCCTGGCCGCCGTCGAACAGCGCCAGGAACAGCGCCTGGAAGTGGCCGTTGATCACGTCGAAGGCTTCCAGCAGGCGCTCGCGCCCCTCGGCGTTCAGTTCCTCGATGCCGCGCCGCAGCTTGGCGATGGCGCCGGTCAGGTCGGCCCGCTCGCTCTTCAGCGCGGTCAGCCGCTCGGCGTGCTCGGCGGCCTCCTCCTCGGCGCGCAGGTTCACCGCCCCGATGGCCTCGCGCTGGCGCTCGAGGGTCTGCAGGCGCTGTTCGGCGGCCCCCGTCCCTCGCGCCAGCAGCTCAGGCTGGTCGGCCAGCGCCTTGCCGAGCGCGTCGGGCTCCATGCAGGCGGTCTCGCGCAGGGACGAGGCCACTTCGGCCAGGCGTTCGCGCCCCGCGTCCAGCCGTGCGGTGAGACCCGCGCGCAGTTCCCGCGCCTCGGCGGCGCGCTGGTCCGCCGCCCGGGCCGCCTTGTCCGCGTCCGCCCGCGCCGCGTCGGCCGAGGCGAAGGCGTCCGACGCCTTGGAAAGCCGCTCCTCGGCCCCGTAGAGCTCTTCCAGCAGCTTGACCTTGCGCTCTTCCAGCGCCCGAGGCGCGTCGAGCGATGCGATCCGCGCCGCCTCGGCCGTTTCGCGGTCGCGCGCCAGCACCTCGATGCGCGTCTGGGCGTTGCCGGCCCGTTCGCGCCAGTCGCGCCCGTCGCGCTCCAGGCCTTCCAGCCGCCGGGCGCGGCCCTCGCGTTCGCGCCGCTCCAGCTCCACCTGCGAGCGGGCCTCGGAGGCCGCCTCGCGCGCCGCCGCCGCCGCCGTCCGCGCCGCCTCCAGGGCCGGGCCGCCGCCGCCCTCGGCCGGCAGGGCCTCGAACTCCGCTTCGGCGGCCTGCAGGGCCGGTCTGCGCCTCGGCGCGCTCGGCCTCGAAGCGGGCGATGGTCTCCTTCAGCGACTGGGCCCGCGCGTCGCGCCGCGCCACGTCGTGCTGAACCTTCGCCAGGGCCTCGCGCGCCACGGAGGCCTCGCGCTCGGCCTGCACGGCGCCTGGCGCGCCTCGCGCAGGGCGGCCTCGGCGGCGGCCAGGCGCGCGCCGGCCTCCGCCAGGGTCTTGGCGGCCGCGTCGCGCAGGGGCGTCAGCCGGTCGATCTCGGCCTCGGTCTCTTCCAGCCGGACCTTCTGCTCCAGCCGCGCGGCGGCGGGGCGCGGCGCGTCGGCGCGGGCGACGAAGCCGTCCCAGCGCCACAGCTCGCCCTCGCGCGACACCAGCCGCATGCCCGGCGCCAGGGTCTTGGCCAGCCGCGCCCCGTCCTCGGCGGCGACCACGCCGACCAGCGCCAGACGTGCGGCCAGCTCGGCGGGCGCGCGCACCGCCTTGGACAGCGGCGTCACGCCGTCCGGCCACATGGGCGGGCGGGCGTCCGCGCCGCCCCAATAGGCCGAGGCCTTGGGATCCAGCGCCGCATTGAGGTCTTCGCCGAGCGCCGCGGCCAGGGCCGCCTCGAAGCCGCGCTCGCAGGAGACCTTGTCCAGCGCCGGAGCGTAGCCGGACTTGCGTTCGGGCTGGACGCAGCTGGGCCAGACCCCGCGCCTCGGCCTTCAGCCGGCCGAGCTGATCGTCGGCCTTGCGCGCGGCGGTCAGCGCCGAGCTTTCCGCGTCCGCCGCCTGCTGACGGTCGCCTCGGCGGCCTCCAGCGCTTGGCGGGCGGCGGCCAGGACCGCCTCGACCTCATCAAGCCGCGACTTGGCGGCCAGGGTGGTCAGGTCCTCCAGCGGGCCGATGGCGTCCAGGTCCGCCTTGGCCTGGTCCATCGCCCGGCCAGCGCGCGAGACGCGGTGTCCGGCGTCGGTGACACGCGCCTCGGCCGCCTCGCGCCGCGCGGCCTCGGCGGCGGCCTCGGCGTTCAGGCGCATGGCTTCGGCGTCGGTGCGTGCGCGTTCGGCCTCGGCGGCTTGCAGCGCGGCCTCCAGCGCCGGCGCGCGCTCGGGGGCGGCGGCGATCTCGGCGGCGAGGGCGGCGATCTCTTCGTCCAGGCGGGAGAGGGCGAGCTTGGCGTCTTCGGAAATCGCTTCCTCGCGGGCGCGGTCGGCCTCAAGGCGGGTCACGGCCTCGGCCAGGCGCGCGGTCTCCGCCTCGATGCGTTCGGCCTCCTCCTCCAGCCGGTCACGCTCGGCGGCAAGGCGGTGCAGCACGGCGGACGACGCCAGCTCCTCGTCGCGCAGGGGCTTGATGGCCTCCTCGGCGCGCTGGGCCTCCACCGTGGCGGCGGCGGCCTCGCGGGCGGTCAGCTCCACGGCGCGGACAGCCTCGGCGGTGTCCGCCTCGGCGTGCTCCACCGCGTCGCGCGCCTCGGTCCAGCGGGTGTAGAGCACCGCCGACTGCAGGGTGCGGATCTCCGGCGGAGATCGTCTTGAACGCCTCGGCCTGGCGCGCTTCGCGGCGCAGGCGGGCGAGCGGCGGACTCCAGTTCGCGGACAAGGTCGTCGATGCGCAGCAGGTTGGCCTCGGCCGCGCGCAGGCGCAGCTCCGCCTCGTGCCGGCGGCCGTGCAGGCCCGAGACGCCGGCCGCCTCTTCCAGGATCAGGCGGCGGTTCTGGGGCTTGGCGGCGATCAGCTCGGAGATCTGGCCCTGGCGCACCAGGGCCGGGGAGTTGGCCCCGGTGGAGGCGTCGGCGAACAGCAGCTGCACGTCGCGGGCCCGGGTCTCGCGGCCGTTGATGCGGTAGGTCGGAGCCCGAGCCCCGGTCGATCCGGCGCGACGACCTCGAGCACGTTCGTGACTGTTGAACTCGGCGGGCGCGTTGCGCTCGGAGTTGTCGATGGTCAGCACCACTTCGGCGTGGTTGCGCGCCGGCCGGCCCGAGGCGCCGGCGAAGATAACGTCGTCCATGCTCCGAGCCGCGCATGGCCTTGGCGGAGTTGGCGCCCATCACCCAGCGCAGGGATTCCAGGATGTTGGACTTGCCGCAGCCGTTGGGCCCCACCACGCCGGTGACGCCCGGCTCGATGCGGAACTTCGGTCGGGTCGACGAAGGACTTGAAGCCCGAAATGCGCAGCCGCTGGAAGTGCACGGGGGCTAGCGCCTCCCGCTCGCGGACAACAGCGGGCCGATCGCCGCGTCCAGGTCGGCTAGGCCCACCTCGTGAGTCATCGGCGGCATCCGTTTGCCGTTGATGTCGAAGGTCGGGGTGCCAGTTCACGCCGTGCTCGGTGCCGTTGATCGCCGAGCGCTCGTTGGCCGCGTCGATGGCGTTGACGTCGGAGGTGCAGGCCTGCACCTGGGCCTTGGAGAGGCCCCCCGCGGCGCCGGCCTGGGTCAGCGCGGCCAGGACGTCGCCGGTCTGATACATCTTCGTCTGGCCGTGGAAGAAGGCGTCCAGGATCTGGAAATAATGGTCCGGGCCGGCGCAGCGGGCCACGATGAAGCCGGCGGCGGCCACATTGGTGGGGGCGGTCAGCAGCTCGCGGAAGACGTACCGCACCTTGCCGGTGTCGATGTACTTCTTCTTGAACGCCGGAAAGACGTCGTTGTTGAACCGCGCGCAGTGCGGGCACGAGGCCGAGGCGTACTCGACCACCGTCACCGGCGCCGTCTGATCGCCCATGGTCATGTCCTGGGACTCGGGCGTGTAGGGCGAGGCCGCGAGCGCTGGCCCGGCCAGCAGGGCCGCGATCGCCGCGGTCACGGCCAGGACCCGCCGCGGGGCCAGGGGGCGAGGCAGGTCCATCGCGCCTACTTCAGCAGCGGCTGGAGGGCGCCGTCCAGGTCGGCCATGGTGACCTCGCCTTCCTTCCACTTCTTGCCGTTGATGACGAAGGTGGGCGTGGCTTCGATCTTGTCCTTGTCCGCGTAGCCCTGGACCCGGTCGTTCAGGGCCTTCAGCGCCTTCTCGTTGGAGATGCAGGCGGTGAACTGGTCCTCGCTCATGCCCACCGAGCGGGCGATGCGCAGCATCACCGGGCGGACGTTGGAGGTGTCGCCGTTGGCGAACATCTCATCCTGGCTGCGGAACACCGCGTCCAGCACCGGGAAGTACTTGTCCTTGCCCGCGCACCGCGCCAGCAGGAAGCCGGCCGCGGCCACCTGCACCGGAGGGGTCAGGAACTCGCGGAAGGTGTAGTGCACCTTGCCGGTGTCGATGTACTTCTTCTTGAACTCGGGAAACACGTTGTTGTTGAAGCGCGCGCAGTGCGGGCATGAGGCCGAGGCGTACTCGATCACCGAGACCTTGGCGTTGGGGTCGCCCATCGACATGTCGTCGGCGCTGGCGCTCCCGCCGCCCTTCGAACAGGCCGCAAGCGACACGGCGGCCAGCGCGGCGAGGATCAGACGGCGGTTGAAGAAGGACATCGACGGTCTCCCAATCGTTCCAATTAGCGCGATTCCCTGCGCGCCGCCCAGGTTGGGGCTAGGTTGAGGCCAGGATAGGGCCAAGGTCGTTCGCGAGGGGGTGGGGCCGGGGCCGCCACTTGTCAACGCGGGCCGCTTCGCCGTTCAGCCCTCCCGGCGCAACACCTCGCGCCCGAGCTTGATCAGGGCGGCCTTCAGCGGGCCGTCCGGCGCATCGGCGAGGTCGGCCTGGAGCCTGGCCTCGGCGGCGGCGTCTAGCGGCGCCTTCAGCCGCGCGGGCTTGGTCGCCGCGCCGCCCGAAGCCTTGACGGGCAAGGGCCGCACGGGGCCTTGGACGATCCTCAGCCGCTCCACCACCCCTTCGCCGAGAACCAGCCGGACCCGCTGAAGCAGTTGAGGGGCTTGATGTTGAATGAGCGCGGCGGCCGGGCCGTCGACCTTGATCTCCAGCGTTCCGCCCGCGCCGCCGCGTCCCTTGACCAGCTTGGTGGGCTCGGTGCGCGCGGCCAGCATGTCGCCGGCGATCTCGCGCCAGCGGGCCTTCAGCCCCTCGGCCCCCTGGCCGAAGCGCGCGTCCAGGGCCTTGATCAGCGGCGCCAGGCTCCGGCCCGCCCGGGGCGGCGGCCGGCGCAGCGGGCGCGAGCGCTTGCTCGCGAGGATCGCGGAGGCTTCGGCGGCCGTGGGCAGGTCGCGGGACATGGGGCCACTTTAGCCGTCATCGCGGGCAGCGCCAGCAGCGCTAACGCACCAAGGCGCGAATCGCGGACACTCTTGGCCGATGACGCAGTCCCGCACCCTGGTCACCCATCCGGACGGCTGGCGGACGATCGAGCCGAAGCCCAGCGCCGAGGCTCTGAAGGCCTTCTATGCGGGCGAGTATTTCCAGGCCTCGCACGGGACCTACGCCCAGGACTATTCGACCCAGGAACGGGCGCATCGGCGGCTTCTCGCGCGTCTGCTGCTGCTGGCGGTGAGCCGGGCTCGCCAGCAGGCCGGCGGACGATGGCTGGAGGTAGGGTGCGGCGAAGGCTGGCTGCTCGCCGCCGCGCGCGACGACGGCTATCAGGTGCACGGGCTCGATTTCTCGGACCACGCGCTAAGGCGCTTTCATCCCGAACTTCTGGAAGCGGCCGCGTTCGGTGACGCCTTCGAAGCCCTGGATCGGCTGATCGACCAAGGCGCCCAGTTCGACGTCGTGGCTCTGGAACACGTGCTCGAACATGTGCTGGACCCCGAGGGCCTCGTCGCCCGCCTGCCCCGGCTGATCGCCCCGGGCGGCGTGGTCGCCATCACCGTGCCCAATGATTTCAGCCCTCTGCAACTGGCGGCCCGCGAGGCCGGGCTGATCGATCGCGACTTCTGGGTCGCGCCGCCGCAGCACCTCAACTACTTCAACGCCGAGACCCTGCCGCGCCTCCTGCGCCGCCTCGGGTTCGACATCCGGCTGGGCTACGCGAGCTTTCCCATCGACTGGTTCCTGTTCAATCCAGGCGCCAACTATGTGGCCGAGCCGAGCACTGGAAAGGCGCGCGCACCAGGCGCGCATGGCCATCGACCTGCTGCTCGCCGAGCAGGGCCTGGAGCCCTATCTCGGCCTTGCCGAGGCCCTGTTCGCCTGCGGCGCCGGGCGCAGCCTCACGGTGCTGGCGGCGCCGCGGCCATGAAGATCCGCTATGTGGCCAACGCCTGCTTTCTGATGACGCTCGCGAACGGCGCGCGCCTGCTCACCGATCCCTGGTTCCAGGGCCCGTGCCAGCAGACCTGGTGGAACTTTCCGCCGGTGCAGGATCGGCTGGCGGAGGAGATTCGCGGCTGTCGTCCGGACTTCCTCTACATCAGCCACCTTCACCACGATCACCTGCACGCCGAGACCTTGGCGCCCTTCGATCGCGCCACGCCGGTGGTCGTCGGCGCCATGAACACGCCGAACCTGAGAAACGCCCTCGCCGCCCTCGGCTTTCACCGGCTGATCGAGACGCCGTTCGAGACCCGCGCCGCCCTGGGCGACACCGGGGCCGAGTTCGTGCTGTTCAAGGATTTCCACGGCAACACCATGGGCGATGACACCCAGGTCGCCTACGACCTCGACACCTCGATCTATCTGTACGACGCCGATGGAACGCGCCTCTTCCTGGCCGTGGACAACACCATCCTGCCCGCCGACGCCGCGCGGATCGCCAGCGAATACGGCGCGCCGGACATCGCCCAGCTGCCTTACGCCTCGGCCTCGCTGTTCCCCATGGCCATGGCCGACTACTCCGACGCGCAAAAGCTGGCGGCGATGGACGCCGTGCGCGCCCGCACCCGGGCTAATTTCCGCGAGCTGGTTCGCGCGCTCGGCCCCAAGCGGGCGATCCCGGCCGGCGGGGAATATGTGCTGGGCGGCCCGGCGGCGGCGCTGTCGCGCTTCCTGCCCCAGCCGCTGGGAAGCGAACTGGCCGACGAGCTCGCCGGGCTCGGCCGGCGCGACGCGCTCGCCAAGCTCTACCCCGGCGACGAGCTGGACAGCGCCGCCCTGGAGGTCACCCCCGATCCCGATGCGCTCTACCGCGACTTCACCGACGACGAGCGCGCCGCCTACGCGATGACACTGCAGGACCGCCGGCCCAGCTACGAATCCCTGTGTCTGCCGCAGGACCTCGCCTTCGATTGGGCCAGGGCGTTGAAGCGGTGCGCCGCCAACTACGCCGCCCGCCGCCGGCGGATGGACTTCGCGCCGGCCATGGACGTTTTCATCGAGGCTATGCGGCCCGAGGGCGGGCGCCGGTTCCTGTTCCGCCTGGCGCTGGACTCGGACGACTGCGGGCTCTGCGAGGCGGAAGGCGAGCGCGATCGCCTTGCCTATCGGCTCGACGAGCGCCTGCTCTTCTCGCTCATCACCGGCTTGCTGTCCTGGAACGCCATGGAAGCCAGCGCCCTCATGGCCGTCACGCGCAATCCCGACGTCTACACCCACGACCTCCATCGCTCGATCGTGCATTTCACCCTGCTGTCCTAGCGCTCCATTAACGGCGACACTGAGGCTGGGAAAATCCTGCCCCCGCTTTCGCCGGAGCGGCGGGTTTCTATAGCCATCTGATGACCGCCACAGCCGACATCCGCGCCCGCCTGCTCGACTGGTACGACGCCAACGCCCGCGCCTTGCCCTGGCGCGTGGGGCCGGCCGAGCGGGCGGCGGGCGTGCGGCCCGATCCCTATCGCGTGTGGCTGTCGGAGATCATGCTGCAGCAGACCACCGGCCCGCACGCGACGCCCTACTTCCTCGATTTCACCCGCCGCTGGCCGACGGTGTCAGGCTCTGGCCGCCGCGCCGGAGGCCGAGGTGATGGCCGCCTGGGCGGGGCTCGGCTACTACGCCCGCGCCCGCAATCTGATCGCCTGCGCCCGGGCGGTGGCCGGCGAGCACGGCGGCGTCTTCCCCGACACGGAGGAGGGCCTGCGCGCCCTGCCGGGGGTCGGGCCCTATACGGCCGCCGCCATCGCCGCCATCGCCTTCGACCGGCCCGCGAACGTGGTGGACGGCAATGTCGAGCGGGTGATGGCGCGGCTGTTCGCCGTCGAGACGCCCCTGCCGGACGCCAAGCCCGAGCTGAAGCGGCTGGCCGGCGGAGCTGGTGACGGACGAGCGCCCCGGCGACTGGGCCCAGGCGCTGATGGATCTCGGCGCGACCATCTGCCGGCCGCGCCAGCCGCTGTGCGAGCGCTGTCCCCTGGCGGAGGGCTGCGCGGCGCGGGCCGGCGGGGCGCCGCAGACCTATCCGAGGAAGGCGGCGAAGGCCGAGCGGCCGAGGCGGCGCGGCGCGGCCTTCGTGCTGACGTCGGGCGGCGCGGTGGCCCTGGTGCGCCGGCCGTCCAAGGGCCTGCTCGGCGGCATGCTGGGCCTGCCGACCAGCGACTGGGGCAAGGAGCCGCCCCAGCCCAACGCCGCCCTGGCCGCCGCGCTGGAGGCCGCCGATTGGCGCCCGGCTGGGCGAGATCGAGCACGTCTTCACCCACTTTTCCCTGACGCTGCAGGTCTTCCGCGCCGAGGCGCCGGCCCAGGCGGCGGACGTCCTGTGGCTGCCCGTCGAGGAGGCCGCCCAGTCCCTGCCCAGCGTGTTCAGGAAGGCGCTGATGGCGGGGATTGAGGGGCTGGTCTGAATTGCAGGGCGGCCTTGCGTCCTTCGAGACGCGCCTGGACGGCGCTCCTCAGGATGACGAAGGGGGTTTGGCCGCAACAAAGCTCGTCATGGTGAGGAGGGCGCGCCAGCGCCCGTCTCGAACCACGCAGCTCAGTCTTCCCACACGATCTTGGGCGCCGGCTTGAGGTCCGCGCCTTCGTCGAGCTTCGCGGCCACGGCCTCGGCGATGGCGAGGAAGGCCTTGGCGGCGGCGCTGTCCGGGGCGGTCGCGACCAGGGGCCGGCCGTCGTCGCAGGCCGCGCGGAGCGCCGGGTCGATGGGGATTTCGCCCAGGAACGGCGCGCCGAGCGTCTTGGCCGCCGCCTGCACCCCGCCGCGCCCGAAGATCTCGATGGGCGCGCCGGTGGTCGGGATCGGGGAAGTAGGCCATGTTCTCCACCAGGCCCAGGATCGGCACGTGGGTCTTTTCGAACATGGCCACGGCCCGCCGCGCGTCGATCAGGGCGACCTCCTGAGGCGTGGAGACGACCACCGCGCCTGACAACGCCACGCGCTGGGACAGGGTGAGCTGGATGTCCCCGGTGCCGGGCGGCATGTCCACCACCAGCACGTCCAGCGGTTCGGCCTCGCTGGCCCAGGCCACGTCGTTGAGCATCTGGTTCACGGCCGAGGACGCCATAGGCCCGCGCCAGATCATCGGCGAGCCCTCGTCCACCAGCAGGCCGATGGACATGACCTTCAGGCCCCAGCCCTGAAGGGGGATCAGCTTCTTGTCGGCGGTGACTTCCGGCTCGGCGTCCAGGCCGGTCATGCGCGGCACGGAGGGGCCGTAGATGTCGGCGTCCAGCAGGCCCGTGCGGCGGCCGATGGCGGCCAGGGCGCAGGCGAGATTCACCGCCACGGTGGACTTGCCCACCCCGCCCTTGCCGCTGGCCACGGCGATCACGTGGGCGACGTGGGGGGGCTTCAGCCCGGCGGGCGTCGCGCCCTGGGGGGCGGCCTGGGCCTGGGCTTCCGGGGACAGACGCGCCCCGCCCCGGCGCATGCGCACCGTGCCGGGGGGGACAGGATCGTGGGTGTGCGTGTGCGGCGGCGTGCGGCCCGGAGCCTCGGCGGGGCGGGCGGAGGCGCCGGGCGCGGCCTCGGCGGTCAGCACCACCTGCACCCGCTCGGCGCCGGGCAGGGCCTTCAACGCCGCCTCGGCTTCGTCGCGCACGGGGGCGTAGAGGCCGGCGTCGGCGGCGGCGACCTCCATCATGAAGCCGGCCTTGCCGTCGCCGGCCACCAGGCCCTGGACCAGGCCGGCCTCCACCAGACCCTTGCCGGACTTGGGATCGCGCACGGCGTTCAGGGCCTTGATGACGGCGCTGCGTTCAGGCGCGCTCATGTGGATGCGCCTTGGATGGGGTGCGGATGGTGCACATCGTGCAATCGGCTCATGACGCCGTCCCCTGGCTCGGCGAGCAGGTCGCGCACCTCGTGCAGGCTGTCGGCGATGCGCACGCAAAGGCCGCGCATCTCCTCGGTGGGGTCGAGCAGGTCGGGAACCATGACCGTCATCATACCGGCGCCGTGGGCGGCGCGCACGCCGTTGTGGGAATCCTCCAGGGCGAGGCACAGCTCCGGCGCGACGCCCAGGGCCTCCGCGGCCTTCAGGAAGGGGTCCGGGTGCGGCTTGCCTTGCGCATAGTCGCCGCGCGCGATGAGGGCGTGGAAACGCGGGCGCAGGCCGTGGTGGGCCAGGTGCCCCTCCACGTCGCGGCGGGGGGAGGAGGTGGCGATGGCGCGCGGCAGGCCGGCGGCGTCCAAATGGTCGAGCAGGTCGACCACCCCCGCCTTCAGCGCCACCCCGGCCTGGACCATGACTTCGAACTGGGCGTTCCAGCCCTGCCACAGGGGATCGAGGTCCACCCGCGGGCCGACGTGGGCCTGCAGGGCGTTGCGGCCGTGGGGGCTCGGGGCGCCGATCATCTGGGCGTAGACGTGGACGGGAAAGTCGTGGCCAAGCCCAGCCGCCACCGCGAAGAAGAAGTCCCGCGCGGCGGTTTCGGTGTCGACGATCAAGCCGTCCATGTCGAACACCACGGCCTTGACCGGGCGGGGCAGGCTCACGATACGAACTCCTCTGCGCGATAGCCTTGGAAATATAGGAGCGCGGTCAGGTCCGCGTGATCCACCCGCGCATCGGCCTTCTCGGCGATGATCGGCTTGGCGCGATAGGCGACGCCCAGGCCCGCCGCCTCGATCATGCCGAGGTCGTTGGCGCCGTCGCCGACCGCGAGCGCGTCCGCCGGCGCGAGGCCGAGCGCCGCGGCTAGCCGTGCAGCGCTCGAGCTTGGCCTCGCGGCCCAGGATCGGCTCGCCACGTCGCCAGTGAGCGCCGTCGCCGTCGTCGAGCGCTCGTTGGCAGCGCGGCATCGAAGCCGACGCCGCGGCGACACACAGCGGTGAAGATGGGGAAGCCGCCCGAGACCAGCACGCAACGGGCGCCGTGCGCGGCCATAGTCGGCGACCAGCGTCCGCGCGCCGGGGTTCAGATGCATGCGTTCCTCGTAGCAGCGCTGCCAGATTCGTCCGGCGAGGCCGCCGAGCATCGCCACCCGCTCGCGCAGCGCCGTCCTCGAACGGCAGCTCGCCGCGCATGGCGCCGCTCGGTGATGGCCGCGACTCGGCCTTCGATGCCCGCGAAGTCGGCCAGCTCGTCCAGGCACTCGCAGCCGATGATGGTGGAATCCATGTCGGCGACGAGCAGATTCTTGCGGCGCGCCTCGGCCGGCTGGACGCAGACGTCCACGGGCAGTTCGTGCGCGCCGCGGCAGCGCCGCGCGGCGCAGCACGGGCAGGGCGGCGTCCGGCGCCTCGACGGCCATGTCGATGGCGGGCGGGCCGAGCACAGCGGGCGCCGAGCAGCGTCGCGCCGCGCCGAGGCGAGGGCCTGAGCGACGCGGCTCTGGGCCAGGTCGACGGCCCCGAGATCGGGACTGACGAGGGTGACGGCGAAACGCATGGGCGGCAGTTAGGGCGGCGGCGGCGGGGATCAACGGCTTCTCCGGTCTAGCGCGACCGGATACAAGGAGCGCTTGCGCAAGGACCCCTCCATCCACCTGATCGCCGGGCCGACCGCGAGCGGCAAGTCGGCGCTTGCCCTGCGGCTGGCCGAGACGCTGGGCGGGGAGATCGTCAACGCCGACGCCTTGCAGGTGTACCGCGACCTGCGCATCCTTTCCGCGCGGCCCGTCGCCGGAGGACGAGGCGCGCCTTCCGCATCACCTCTACGGAACCGTCGATGCGGCGGAGGCCTTCTCCACCGGCAAATGGCTGGCGGCGGCGTGGCGGCGCTGTCGGGCATCGCCGCGCGCGGGCGGCGCGCCGATCGTGGTCGGCGGGACGGGGCTCTATTTCGGGGCGCTGACCGAGGGCCTGGCGGACGTGCCCCCGGTTCCGCGCGAGTCCGCCGCGCGGCGGCCGAGGCCTTCGACGCCATGGGCGAGGCGGCGTTCCGCGACGCGCTGGGCGCCCGCGATCCGGCGGCTGCGGCGCGTATCTATCCCGGCGACCGCGCAGCGGCTGTGCGGCGCTGGGAGGTGGTGCGAGGCCACCGGCCGGTCGCTGTCGGGCTGGCAGGCGGCGCGAGCCGGCGCGCTGGCGGCCGGACGTGGCGCTGGCCGTGGTGTTGGAGCCGCCGCGCGCCGAGCTCTACGCCCGTTGTGACGCGAGGGTGGCGGCCATGGTGGAGGTCGGCGCGCTGGAGGAGGTCGCGCGCCCTGCTGGCCCGCGGGCCTCGATCCATGCTGCCGGCGATGAAGGCGGTGGGCGTGCGCGAGCTCGGGGCGCATCTGCGCGGGGAGCTGAGCCTGGCCGAGGCCATCGCCGCCGCCCAGCAGGAGACCCGCCGCTACGCCAAGCGCCAGATGACCTGGCTGAGGAACCAGACGCCGGAGTGGGAGCGGGCGCCACAATG